>CAVZFS010000050.1:0-44015 GCA_963774635.1 uncultured Acidimicrobiia bacterium | reverse complement strand
TCACGAGACGCGCCGTTGACGAGCCGGCCGTCACCATGACGGCCGCCGACGACCGCACCGCGATCCCGGTCTGATCTGCGCAGCCCCCGAGTAGCGTCAGCGCCGGCGGCTGCGGCGCCGCGGCTGACGACGGGAGGTCGGCGGGGCTGCGCCGGCACTGCAACGTCGTCGAGGCCGCCGAGTTCGGCGGCAGGCAGTGTCACGCCATCGCGGTCGACGTCGTGCGGCTCGGACGGCGCATCGACGACGACCTGGCCGTCGTCGCGTTTCGCCTTTCCCTCGTAGACGTCGCGGATGGCGATCATCGCCCCGGCCAGGGCGGCACCGGCGGCACCGCCAATGCGCCGACCGTGCTCGACCATGCTGCGATCGCGAGCCAGCTGGTTGGCGGCGTGGACGCGGGCACGATCGGCGTCGGCGTACGAGTCGGACGGGTCGTCCTGCTCGTCGGCGGACAGGGGGTCCGTCATCCCGTCACGATACGACGTACGAGGCGGCGAGCGCGACGACAGCGATGACCGCCCACGAGGCGAGGCCGAGGGCCAACGGCCGCCCTCCGAGGCGGCGCAGCCGGCCGAACGCGACACCACAGCCGAGGCCGAACATGCCCGCCGTGAGCAGCGCCTGCTCGATGTTCTTCGCCGTGTCCAGTGCGTCCGCCGAGAGCCACCCGGTCGCCCGCAGGGCGATGGCGGCGAGGAACCCGAGGACGAACAGCGGCACGATCGGGGGGCGCCGCCCGTCCTCCGCGACGGCGGCGTGCTGGCGGCGGCGCCATACGCCGACGCCGGCGACCATCGGCGCCAGCAGGACGACGCGTGTGAGCTTCACGAGCAACGCAGGCGGCAGCGACGCCTCCGCGTACGCCGAGGCGGTGGCGGTGACCTGGCCGACGTCGTGCACCCCGGCACCGGCCCACGTCCCGAACTGCTCGAACGACAGACCGAGGGCGTGCCCGATCGCCGGCAGGACGATGATCGAGAGGCTGCCGCAGAGCGTGACGAGACCGATCGCGTAGGCGACCTCCTCTTCGTCGGCGTCGGCCAGCGGCTCCATCGCGGCGACCGCGGAGGCGCCGCAGATCGAGTAGCCGGTGGCGACCAGCAGCCCCAAGCCCGGTCGGACACCCATCACCCGAGCCAGCGCCTGGATCCCGAAGAACGACGCCACCACGACGACGACGACGGTCACGGCGCCGATCAGTCCGAGGTCGCGCACCTGGTCGACCGACAGCCGCAGCCCGAGCATGACGACGCCCGCGCGCAGCAGCCGCTTCGTGGCGAACGTCAGCCCCGGAGCGAGCGCCGGTCGGATCAGGCCGACGTTGGCGACGATGACGCCCAGCACGACACCGCCGACGAGCGGCGAGATGTCGACGATGTCGCCGAGCCGGAACGCCAGGAGCACCGCGACAGCGACGACGAGCAGCCCGGGCCCGTAGCGACGAAGTACGCCGGCGATCACGTCGCCATGCTTGCCTGCACGGGCCGCCGCCGCGACAGCTGGCATCACCTACCTGCTCCTCACCAGGAACTTACGCAGCCGTTGGTACCGTCTCACGCCTGCCGGACCCGATGACGCAGCCTCGATGACGGGAGTTCGATGACCGCCATGCCACCCACAACGGCCGGTAGCACGGCGCCGGCACCGCCGCCGCCCACCGTCACGCCGATGGACGATGCCCGCACTGCGGAGCAGGTCGAGCGCATCTTCTTCGAGCTGCGCAAGGTGATCGTCGGTCAGAGCCGCCTACTCGAGCGGCTGCTCGTCGGTCTGCTCGCTCGCGGGCACTGCCTGCTCGAGTCGGTCCCCGGGCTGGCCAAGACGCTGGCCGCCGAGACGCTGGCCAACGTCGTTGGCGGCACGTTCGCCAGGATCCAGTTCACGCCGGACCTGCTGCCCTCGGACATCGTCGGCACCCGCATCTACCGCGGCAGCAGCGAGAAGTTCGACGTCGAGCTCGGCCCGGTGTTCGTCAACTTCCTCCTCACCGACGAGATCAACCGTGCGCCGGCGAAGGTGCAATCGGCCCTGCTCGAGGTGATGCAGGAGCACCAGGTGACGATCGGCGGCATCACGCATCCGGTGCCGACGCCCTTCTTCGTGGTCGCGACGCAGAACCCGATCGAGAGCGAGGGCGTGTACCAGCTGCCGGACGCGCAGCGTGACCGCTTCATGATGAAGGTGGTGATGGGTCACCCGTCGGCGGCCGAGGAGCTGGCGATCATCGACCGGATGGCGGTCAACCCGCCCGTGGCCTCGCAGGTGATCGAACTCCACGAGCTGATCGCACTGCAGCGGCGCTGCGACGCGGTGTTCGTCGACCGCAGCGTCGCGCAGTACGCGGTCGATCTCGTCCAGGCGACGCGCAACCCGGAGTGGTTCGGTCTCGGCGAGCTGACGCCCTCGATCGCGCTGGGCGCGAGCCCGCGGGCCAGCCTCAACCTCGTGCGCGGATCGCGGGCGCTGTCGCTGATCCGCGGCCGCACGTACGCCACGCCCCAGGACGTGTTCGACGTCGCGCCGGAGGTCATGCGCCACCGCCTTCTCCTGACCTACGACGCGCTGGCGCGTGACATCACGCCGGACCACATCGTCAACCGGATCCTCGAGACCGTGCCGGCGACCTGGGTCTCGCCCAAACCCAACGACGCGCTCGGTTAAGGCGCCGCTCCCACGATGCACGCCATTACCGGACCGGTCGACTGGCCGGCGGGACCACCAACCGAGCACGTCGCCGAGCTCGTGCGCTCGCTGGAGCTGACGATCAACCGACGGCTGGACGGCTTCCTGCACGGCAATCACCAGGGCATCACGCCCGGACACGGCAGCGAGCCGGGTGAGGCACGGCCGTACCAGCCGGGTGACGACGTGCGGCGCATCGACTGGAACGTGACGGCGCGGACGATGGAGACGCACGTGCGCGAGCAGATCGCCGACCGCGATCTCGAGGCGTGGCTGATCGTCGACACGTCGGCTTCGATGCGCTTCGGCACCACCGTCTCCGAGAAGTCCCAGATCGCGTTGGCCGCCGCAGCCGGAGTCGGCTTCCTCACCGCCCGCAACCAGAACCGCCTCGGAGCGGTGCTCGTCGCCGGGCCACGGCTCAAGGTGATGCCACCGCGCTTCGGCCGAGATCAGGTGCGCGCGGTGCTGACGTCGGTGGCGTCGCCACCACCGGCGGAAGGGCTCGGGCCGGCCGATCTCGTGGCGGCCATCGATCGGGTGGCGGTGGTCTGCCGGCGGCGCGGGTTCGTGACCGTGATCTCGGACTTCGCGGGCGACACGTGGGTCGATCCCCTCGCCCGGCTGGGCCTGCGCCACGACCTGCTGGCGATCACGGTGCACGACCCTCGCGAGCTCGACGTGCCCCCGGTCGGTCTGATCGAGGTCGTCGATCCGGCGACGGGCCGGCGGCGCGAGGTGCGGGTGACGCCTGCGGTCCAACGGCGTTTCGCCGAAGCGGCCGCGGAGCAGGTCGAGGCACGTCGATACGGCATCCGTCGAGCCGGTGCCGACCTCATCGAGCTCTCTACCGACGCCGACTGGTTGGCGACGATTGTCCAGCACGTGCGACGCAAGCGCGTGCAGGCGGTCAACGCCCAAGTGCTGAGGCGCCAGTGACCGGCGACAGCTTCCTCAACCCGGGGCGCCAGTGACCGGCGACAGCTTCCTCAACCCGGGGCGCCTGTGGTGGCTCCTGGCTGTTGCCGCCCTTGCCGTCGCCTACGTGCTCGTGCTGCGGTGGCGACACCAGGCAAGGATCCGCTTCACGCAGGTCGATCTGCTCGATCGCGTCGCACCGTCCCGGCCGGGATGGCGGCGCCACGTCGTCGCCGCCCTGCAGCTCGCCGGGCTTGCCGCCGGCGTCGTCGCCATCGCCCGCCCGATCGATACGACGACCGAACGGACCGAGAGCGAGGGCCGCATCCTCGTGCTGTTCGACGTCTCCCTGTCGATGATGGCGACCGACGTCGAGCCAGACCGGCTGGAGGCCGCCAAGCAAGCGGCGCGTGACTTCGTCGATCAGGTCGCGCCGGACATCGAGGTGGGGCTCATCTCGTTCAGTGGCACGGTGGGGGTCGAGGTGCCGCCGACGCTTGATCGATCCCAGCTCGATCAAGGCATCGAGAGCCTCGAGCTGGCGGAGTCGACGGCGATCGGCGACGCGCTGGCCACCGGCGCCGCGCTGCTGTCGCGCATGGCCGAGGATTCGAACGGCGACGGATCGCCGACCGAGGGCGACGAGATCGCCCCGGGTGCGATGGTCCTGTTGACCGACGGCGAGACGACGGTCGGCCGGCCGACCGACGAGGGTGGCCGAGCCGCCGCGGAGGCCGGCGTTCCGGTGTTCACGATCGCCTTCGGCACGGCCGAGGGCACGATCGTCGAGCCCCAGAGCGGGGACACGATCCCTGTGCCCGTGCAGCCGGCCCCGCTCGAGGGCGTCGCCGAGGAGACGGGCGGCGCGGCGTACGAGGCGGCGACCGGAACCGAGCTCGCAGACGCGTACGCGCGGATCCAGGACAGCCTCGGTGAGACCCTGGGTGAGGAGATCGAGATGACCACCGAGCTGACGTGGCGGTGGGCGGCGCTCGCCCTCGGCGTGCTGGCGCTTGCCTGGGCGCTGGCGCTCTGGTGGCTCCGCGGGATGGTCTGACGGTCAGTCGAGCATCGACCGGAGCGTCTCGACCGTCTTGACCGGGTCGGGGCCGACCGGGTTGACCGCCAGGTGCGTCACACCTGCCTCGCGGTAGGCGGCGATGCGCTCGGCGACGAACGACTCCGGCCCGATGAGGTGCGTCGACGCGAGCAGCTGCCGTGGCACGACGGCGGCCGCCTCCTCCTTGCGACCGGACAGGTAGAGGTCCTGGATCTGGGTTGCCTCATCGACGTAGCCGTAACGCTTGGCGATCGTGTTGTAGAAGTTCTTGTCGCGCGCGCCCATCCCGCCGAGGTACAGCGCGGCCTGCGGTCTCGCCATGTCGAGGACGCGGTCGCCGCCGTCGCCGGCGTACTCGTCGCCGATGGCGACCATCCCGCCCGCAGAGATCTGCAGCGGGCCGAGGGTCGGATCTCGATCGGCGAGCCCCGCCTGCAGCTCGTCCCCCCAGACGTCACGGAACTTCTCCGGGTCGAAGAAGACCGGCAACCAGCCGTTGGCATGGCGCGCCGTGTTCGTCACGCTCTTGCCCATCAGGCTGGCCCAGAAGATCGGGACGTCGGCGCGCTTGGGGTGGTTGATCAGCTTCAGTGGCTTGCCGAGACCCGTACCCTCACCGGCCGGCAACGGGATGTGCACGGCGACTCCGTCGTAGACGACAGGCTCGCGCCGCAACGTCATCCGGCACACCTCGATGTACTCGCGGATGCGCGGCATCGGGTGCTCGTACGGCACACCGTGGAACCCCTCGATCACCTGCGGCCCCGAGGCGCCGAGGCCGAGGACGAAGCGTCCGTCGCTGACGTGGTCGCACCCGGCAGCCGTCTGGGCGACAGCCGTGGCCGTCCGCGAGAAGACGTTGATGATGCCCGTGCCGATCTCCAACCGCTCGGTCTTGGCGGCGAGGTAGCCGACCTGACTGATGGCGTCGAACGAGTACGCCTCGGGCACCCACACCAGGTCGAGGCCGGCCTGCTCGAGCTGCTGCACACGTGCCACGTCGGCGTGGAAGTCGCCCGAGTAGTTGATCATCGTCGCCAGCTTCATGGTGGCGACGGTACTGGTTCCAGCCGTTAGCCGTTCATGTTCCCCGACCGGAAGCCCTCGAGATCGAGCGTCACGTAGCGGTAGCCGGCGCCGCGCACACCGGCGATGATCGCCGCTCTGGCGGCGACGACGCGCGGCAGATCCTCCACGTCGACCTCGATGCGGGCGGTGTCGCCATAGTGCCGGACCCGCACCTGCGCGAACCCGAGATCGCGCAACACCGCCTCGGCTCGCTCGACACGCGACAGCACGGCCACCGTCACCTCCGTTCCGTACGGCACCCGGCTGGCGAGGCACGCCGCCGCCGGCTTGTCCCACGTGCGCAGCCCCAGCGCCTTGGACGCCGAGCGCACGTCGGACTTCGTGAACCCGGCGGCGACGAGGGGGAAGATCGCACCGGCCAGCTCGGCCGCCCGCTGGCCAGGACGGTGGTCGCCGAGGTCGTCGACGTTGACGCCCAGCACCACGATGGCGTTCTCGGCTGCGGCGATCGGTGCGAGCACATTCATCAGCTCCGCCTTGCAGTGGAAGCACCGGTCGGTGTCGTTGACCCGGTAGGCGGCGCGGGCGAGCTCGTCGGTCTCCACGGCGCTCCATCGCAGGTCCCACTCGCGGGCGAGAGCCGCGCAGTCGTCGTGCTCGAGGCCTGCAAGTGACGGCGAGACGGCGGTGACGGCGTGGACCCGCGCCCGCCCCAGCGTCTGGTGGGCGACGGCGGCGACGAAGGCGGAGTCGGCGCCTCCGCTGAACGCGACGACGATGCGGTCGAGCTCGAGCAGCTCCGCCTGGAGCGCCTGCAGCTTCGTGTCGACGGCGATCACCTCGTCGAGTGTGCCATGCGTCGCGGCGCATGCGCGTGAGCTGGGTGAGACGCCGGAGCGCAGCGGAGGCGGCGAGCTCGGTAGGCGAAGCGAGCAACTTGTTTGCGAGCTGAGCCCGAACTAATACGGGAGCTTGCGCAGGTAGTCAGCCATGTGCGGGACGGTGAACATCAGGACGCCGCGATCCGGGGCGTAGATCAATCCCTTCGTGATGAGCCCGTCGCGCTGGGGCGAGACGCGGCTCTGCTGGTCGTGGCCGAGCCGGGCGGCGACGTCGGTGGAGGACACCTCGCCGTCGCCGAGCTCGGCCATTGCGTGCATGTAGCGACGCTCGGCCGGCGTGGCGCGGTCGTATCGAGGGCGGAAGAACGAGTCGACGAGCTCGCGGTAGGCGCGGGGCTTCGACAGGTCCACGTCGTCGGATGCGATCGGCGAGTCGTCGGCGACGTCCCACACGTGCTTGCCGTAGCTCTGGATGAAGAACGGGTACCCGCCGGACAATCTGACGAGCTCCTCGACGGCGTCGGACTCGAACGTCACGCCGAGCTCGGCGGCCGGCTGCTCGAACGCCAGACGGGTGTCGTCGTCGTCCAACGCGTTGACCGGACGGATGCTGAAGAGCCGCTCGGCGTACGAGCGGGCCTCCGACAGCACCCGGCCGACCGGTGGCAGCCCCGCACCCGACAGCACGACCGGCAGGCGATCCTGGTTGACGCGGTGGGCGGCGCCGACCAGCGCGCTGAGCTGGAGCGGCGGCACCTCGTGCAACTCGTCGATCAGGAGTGCCGCGCCGACACCCTCGTCCTGGGCGCCCTCGCCGAGCGCCACCAGCAGCTCGGTCAGGTCGGTCTCGAGGTCTCCCGAATCGGCGACGCCCGGTTCCGGCTCGATCTCCAGGCGGAACCCGCTGCGCGACAGCGTCGCCGCCACGGCTCTGGCGAAGCTCGCCGCGATGCGGCCGATGCGCCGCGCCCGCTCCTTGTTGCGCCACTGGCGGTTGACGGTGCGGACCATCGGCGGCAACGCCTCGCCGACCTGCGTCCGCAGATCACCCCCGGGGCGCGCCTCGAACAGCTCGACCGGCCAGCCCGCCTCGTTGGCGTGCGCCCGGAACGTCAGGAGCAGCACGGTCTTGCCGACGCCGCGGAGGCCCGACAGCACGATCGGCTGGAATGAGTTGCCGGCGGCGGCACGGCCGATCAGGATGTCCCACGCCTCGATCAGGCCGTCTCGCCCGGCCAGCAACGGTGGCGGGGTTCCGGCGCCTGGCGCGTACGGGTTGGCAATCGGATCGATGGGTCGATCCTATCCAGTTCTGCAAGTCTCTAGCGAAATCGCTAGAAACCCTCAGAGCCCGCTCGACGCCTTCTGTCCGTAGATATCGATCGTTGTGATGCGGTTCTTACGGACAGAAGGGGTTCAGCGCGGGCGGATCAGCATCAGTAGGTCCCACTCCAGCTCGGGGACGCGACGACCGCTGGCGGCCATCACGATGCTGGGCACGCGACCTCGAGGTAGGCCGCGGTCTGGCTGGCGAGGCCGACGGCCCACCGCAGCGTCCCCTCGACCTTCCACCACCGGAAGCGCTCCTCGTCGAAGCGACCACCGGCGCGCTCATACCCGACCACATACGGTGTGCGGCTCGCGAAGCCACCGATCTCGAGGTGGTCCTCCCGGAATCGCCACATCCGCAGCGCCGGCCACGCGACGTCCTGCATCGGATCGCCGGCGGCCAACGCACCTTCCCAGTCGAGCACCGCGCGCAGCCCATCCGGCCCGACGATCACGTTGCCGTTGCGCACGTCGGTGTGCACGATCGACACCTGGTCGGGTGGCGGCGGCAGGTGACGCTCGAGCCAGCACAGCCCGAGCTCGAGGGCCGGCCGACGCTGCGGCAGTTGATCGACGGCCTCGGTCAGGAACCGCAGGGCGGCGCCGGTCGGATCGTCGGCATCGAGCTCCCGCAGCGGGACGGGCACCTCGGCGGGATCGATGGCATGCAGCCGGGCGAGTGATTCCCCGAGCTGTTCGGCGACGAGGTCGCCGATCCCGTGCTCGGCAACGAGACGCAGGACGCGGCGCGGCACCGTCTCACCGGCGACGTAGTCCGACACCATGAACGGCCCGCCGACCAACTCTCCGTCGGTCCGGCACAGGTGCACGTGTGGCACCGCCACGCCTCCCCTCTCCGCCAGCGACCGCACCCCCGCCTCGGCGTCGATCTCGTTGAGGATCGTCTCGCCCGCCGGGACGATCGTCGCGACGAGTCGACGGGTGGACCCCTCGACGATGGCGTCGAAGATGACGTTGTTCCGACGCGCCCCGGCCGTGGTCGTCGAGATGTCACCGACGATGACCTCAGAACCCCACGTCTCCGACAGGTACGCGGCAAGTCCTGCGACAAGATCGACGGTCATTCCCCTTCCCACGAGTCGTGGCCGGGTTTGGCGACAGCGACATCCTGTCTGGCGATCTCAACCAGTACCGGCCAGGCCTGCGCTTCGAGCTCGGGGGCGTCGCCGGCGCGGAGTCGCGCCGCCAACGTCGCCGCGGGGTCTTCGACGTCGGCGCCCAGGAGCTCGGTCAAGAGGAGCCGCTCATTGGCCGCGTGCTGGGCGCCAGACGCAGCTCACGCTCGACGACGTGGCTCAGGTGAGCAGCGACACGCACGGGATGCTGGAGCTGAGGCGGTACGGCACCGAGCACGTCCTCGTCGAGCAGCCGGGCGATCGCAGCCAGCAGGTCGGCTGCTTCTGGCGGGAACTGCACGAGCCGCTCAGACGATCAGGAGCCGGCCGCGGCGGCGACCTGGCCGGTCACGCTGTCGACGCCCTTCGGCGCCTGCTGCGACATGAAGCCGAACATGTACCCGGCGACCCGCCGCATCTGGATCTCCTCCGCCCCTTCGGTGATCCGGTAGCGGCGGTGGTGCCGGTAGATGTGCTCGAACGGCTTGTGGCGCGAGTACCCGAGCCCACCGTGCACCTGCATCGCCCGGTCAGCGGCCTCGCAGCAGAGGCGGTTCGACCAGTAGTTGCACATCGACACCTTGTCGGACTGCGAGAACGCGCCCTCCGTGTCCATCAGCCACGCCGTCTTGTGGATCAGCGCCCTTAGCATCTCGCATTGCGTCTGCAGCTCGACCAGCGGGAATTGGATCGCCTGGTTCGTCGCTAACGGCTTGCCGAACGGCTTGCGCTCCTTGGCGTAGGCCACCGACTCGTTGATGCAGAACTGCGCCGCGCCGAGGCTGGCGGCGGCCTGGCGGATCCGGTTCTCGTTGAAGAAGTGCTGGACGACGGCGAGACCACGTCCCTCCCCGCCGAAGATCGCGGCGTTCGGCACACGCACGTCGGTCAGCGAGATGTGGGCGTGATCCGTCGGCATGTTGAACGTCCAGAGGAACTCCTCGACCTTGAATCCGGGTGAGTCGGTCGGGGTGAGGAAAGCCGTGATGCCACGTCCGTCGCCGGCCTGGCCGCTCGTGCGGGCGAAGATCAGGTCGTACTGCGCCTTGTGGATCCCGGTGTTCCACGTCTTCTCGCCGTTGATGATCCAGTCGTCGCCGTCGCGCACGGCCGTCGTCTCCATGTGGGTGGCGTCGGAGCCGTGGTTGGGCTCGGTGATCCCGAACGCGAAGCCCCGACGTCCCTCGCGCGAGGTCGTCGATCCACTGCGCCTTCTGCTCGTCGGTGCCGTACTCCAGCATCAGCAGGAGCCCGACGTTGTTGCCGACGATCGAGTGCTCGTTCTGCAGGTCGTTGTGGAGTCCCAGGCCCTTGGCGGCGAGGTGCTCCCGGATCACGGCCATGCCCAGGTTCGAGCCATCCTGGCCGCCGTACTCCTTGGGGAACGGGTAGCGGTAGTGCCCCGCCGCATCGGCTCGCCGGCGGGCCTCGGCGAGCAATGCTTCCCACTCCTCGTTGGGCAGGCCGCCCCGGTCCCAGTCGGTACGCGCGTCCTCCCGCCGGTGGTCGAAGAACCGGATGTTGTCGTTCTCGTTCTCGAGCGGCTTGATCTCGCGTTCGATGAAGTCGTCGAGCACGCCGAGGTAGGCGACGAGGTCGGGCGGCAGCGCGTAATCCACGCGGCCAGCATCGCGAAACCTGCGGGGAGGCTCCTAAGCGGCGCGCCGTCGACGGCGGATCCGCAAGGTCATCGTGTGCCAAACCGCCGCCGCATCGGGATTCGCCCGCAGCGCGACCTCGATCCGCTCGTAGATTCCTCGACGATGTCGTGCCTGGCCGAGTCGTCGCGATCGGCGTCGAGCCAGCGGAAGAACGGCACTGCGCTGATCGCACGCACGAAGCCCGCGTACGTCTGCGCGAAGGCAGCCGCGTCACCGCCATCGCGGTACTGCGGGTAGGCCACCGAGTCGTGGGCCGCGTCGAAGCGCTGGTCGAGCACCTCGAACGTGGCGGCGAACGGCCCACCGAAGGGCTCCAGCCACTCCTCGGGCGTCCGGTTCCACGTCGGGTAGAACATCTTCGCCCGCTCACCGGCGCGCACGACGCCGCCGTCGACCATCGCCTGCAACACGTCACCGATCAGGTGCATCAGCGCTTCGGCACCCGACAGGCCGTCGGGTTGCGACGCTCCCGCCACCAGGACGAGCTCGCCGCCGTCGACGAGCTCACGGGCACGCTCGGTCAGGAACCGGTTCCAGTCCTCCGCCGACTGCTGGCGCAGGCGCTCTCGACCGGCGCCGGTGACGAGGTTCGGGTAGATCTGATCGGGCACGGCGACGGGGACGGTGCTCAGCGAGTGGAGCGTGATGCCGGACCAGCCGATGTGCAGTCGACGCTCGGGGAGCAACGGCCCGTACAACGTGCGTCCGACCGCCGCTGGATAGACGTCCTGGCGGCCCGCCGGATAGCCGGACGGACTAGCGAGCAGCTCGAACAACGAGCCGAAGTCGTTCTGCGGGAGATCGGTGTGGACCACCTCGATGGGGTTCGTGGTCCGCTCCCGGGACGTATCGATCGCGATTGCCATCGGGGTCATCTCGTTGGCCCCGCCGGCGCACCCGAAGTCACCGATCGTCATCGGTACGCCGCCGGCAGGCAGCGGAACCGATTCGGCTGCCGCCGTCAAGTACGGGTAGGCGACGCGTCCGCCACGTGCTGGCTGCGGGAGTGTGCGCTGTAGAAGCCGTCTCCCGCCATGACGCTCTCCACCTCCCGATACTCGCAGACCGGGCTCTCACAACCTCGGACGCGCCGCGGCCCACGGGTCGGTAGCTCGTGGTGTCGAGCTGCCGACCCGTGGGTCCGTGCCCTCCCGGCGAATGTCAGGTCGTCGGTGCAGTGATCTTGGGCGTCGCGGCGGACGGGATGGACACGGTGACCGGGGCAGCCCGGCGAGCGTGGGACAGACGCCACATCAGCCGCAGCACGAAGGACGGTCGCCGGGACTTCGCCGGCAGCAGAGCCGCTGAAGCGATGGGCTTCGGCTTCGTCGACCAAGCGGGTGCGCCGATCGGCCACAACGGTGCGTGTGAAGTACTCGTGCATCGCGGTCACCTGCTGCTCTCGGCGCTGTCCAGGCTTCCGATGACGCCAGACAACGGTGTGTGGTCGACGGCCACGAGGAGGCCGCCGCGAATCCTTCCGGCTGTGCTGGGGAGGGGTGTTCGACATGGTGACCTCCTATGGGTCTCGCCAGGGGTGAGCGTCCTCGGCATCGTGCGCTCGGGACCGCTGACCCGGCTGTGTCACTTGACGGGGAGGCGGTGTGCCGTCCGTCTCACCGCCGATCCGAGCCCGGGCGCGCCACTGGGCGGGTTCTCTGACACCCCCTGTCAGAGAACCCGCCCAGAACCGCTGTTGGCAGGATCGGCGCCCAGTTAGAAGCGGTAGATCGGCATGCGGGCCACGGGGGCCGCACCCTCGAGCTCGGCGGCGAGGTTGTCGAGATGCCGGTCGGAGCCGGCGGCGTGCGCCACCCGCGCCTCGACCTGCTCGGCCTCGGCGGCGAGCGTCCGGAGCTGACGGTCGGAACCGTAAACCTCGGCGATCCGAGCGTTGACGGAGGCCTCGGCCTCGGCGGCCAGGTTCTCGAGGTGGCGGTCCGAGCTCGCGGCCTGCGCGATGCGCGCCGTCCGAGCAGACTCGGCGGCGGCCATGTCGAGGTGACGGTCGCTGCCGCGAGCGGCGGCCACGTTCTGCTGAACGCTGGGACCCTCACTGCGCAGTTGTGGCTCACTGTCGCTGCCGCAGGCGGCAGCGCCAGCCGCGAGGACGACTGCGAGAGCAGCCGTCGCGACGTAGCGGTACTTGTGGGACATGGTTGACCTCCTGCGGTTGCGCCCGGGATGAGCGGTAGCGCCAACGTGCGTACGCCGGGGGTCTCAGCACCGTGTCAAACGACAGCCACGACCTGTGTCGTGCGTCTCACCACCTCAGGGCATGCGGCTGTGGCGCCGTAGCGCTTCGACGTCGAGCAACGCGACGCCGCGGCGGCGCGTCTCGAGCAGCCCCTCGGTGCGCAGGCGAACGATCGCCCGCGCCACGGACTCACGCGATGCGCCGACCATCGATCCCAGCTCCTCTTGCGAGAACGGGATCTCGACGTCCTCGCCCGCCGCGGCACCTTGGTCGTCGGCCAGCTCGGCGAGAAGATGAGCCAGCCGCGCCGTGGTCTCGTAGCCTCCGAACTCGACCCGTCGACGATCTGACGTGCGCAGCCGAGCGACCACCATGCGCAGCAGCTCCATGGCTGCGGCGGGATGCGTCTCGAGGAACGACCGGAACTCGGCGGCTCCGATCTCCTGCGCTGTCACTTGACCCCTCGCGACGACGGTCGCTCCCGCGCACCTCGCCCGTGTCATCGATCGCCGCCAGCTCACCGACGAGGTCGCCCTCGTGGCGCATCCCGAGCAGCGGCTCCCGGCCATCCTCGGTCGTGCAGAACACCTTGACGGTGCCGCTCGTGATCAGCACCACGTGGTTGGACCGATCACCTTGGCCGAACAGCACACGCCCCGGGGGGTAGCGGCGCGGTCGACCGAGCGCGACGAACTCGTCCCGGTCCTGAGAGCTGAGGCGCGCCAACATGCCGCTCGCCCGCACGACGCGAACAGTAGTTCCGGCCCGCGGAGCGGTTCGGGTCCGGCGTCCGGGCGCCGTCCGCAGGCGCGCCCGAAGCGCTGGTCGATTGCTTGCTCCGCCGTCTCGTTAGCAGTGTGACATGGAGCTACCCGCGGTTACATCGGGGATACCCCGTGACGTGGGCGGCTACGACACGCGACGGTCGTGACCTGCCCAGTACGGCTCGCGCAGGTCCTTCTTCAGGACCTTGCCGCTCGGGTTGCGCGGCAGCGCATCGATGAAATCGACGCTCGTCGGGCACTTGTACTTGGCGAGGCGCTCACGGGCGAAGGTGATGATCTCCTCGGGAGAGGGGTCCGTCCCCTCGGCGCGCACGACGATGGCCTTGGCCGTCTCGCCCCACTTCTCGTGTGGCACCCCGATCACGGCGACATCTGCGATGGCCGGATGGGCCATCAGGGCGTTCTCGACCTCCGCCGGGTACACGTTCTCCCCGCCGGAGACGATCATGTCCTTCACCCGGTCGTGGATGTAGAGGTAGCCGTCCTCGTCGAGGTAGCCCACGTCGCCGGAGCGGAACCACCCGTCCTCGTCGATCGCCTCACGCGTCGCCTCGTCGTTGTGCCAGTACCCCTTCATCACCTGGCCGCCGCGGATCAAGATCTCGCCGACTTCGCCCGTCGCGGCGTCGGTGCCGCTGTCGGGCTCGACGATGCGCAGCTCGACACCCGGCCCCGCCTTCCCGCACGAGCGGAGGCGATGGCGGTGCGGGCCGTCGAGGGCGTGATCCTCGGGTGCCAGGTTGACGATCGCCCCGGTCGTCTCGGTCAGCCCGTAGGCCTGCCAGAACTTGCATCCGAGCAATGCCACGCTGCGGGCGAGGACCTCCTCGCTGATCGGCGACGCGCCGTAGACGACGACCTTCAGGGTGCTGAAGTCAGCCTCGTCGGCGCCCGGAACCATCAGCATGAACTGCAGCACGGCGGGGACGGCGAAGGCGTGCGTGATGCCCTGCTCCGGGATGAGGTGGACCAGTGCGGACGGATCGAGATCGCGCATGATCACGCTCTTCATCCCGACGTACTGGCCGGCCGTGGCCCACCCGCCGCCGCCGATGTGGAACAGCGGCATGGCGACGAGGCTGACGCTGTCGGGCGTGAACTCCCACATGTCCTGGGCCAGCGGGAGCAGGGCGAAGAAGTTGTTGTTCGACAACATCACGCCCTTCGGCCGACCTGTCGTCCCGCTCGAGTAGAGCTGGAACGCGACGTCGTCGGAGCTGCTCGGCGAGTGCGGGTCGATGGGCTCGTGACGGCCGACCCACTCCTCGTAGTCCTGGAACTTCTCGTGCCCGCCGATGACGAGGATCGTCGAGGCCGTGGTCAACCGGTCGGCGATCGCGTCGAGGACCGGCACGAAGTCCGGACCGACGACGAACACCTTCGCTTCGGCGTCGTTGACGATGAACTCGACCTCCGGTGGCGCGAGGCGCCAGTTGACGTCGACGCACACGGCGTTGGCGAGGGCGGCGCCGTAGAAGACCTCGAAGTGCTCGATGCTGTTCTTGTCCAGGAAGGCGATGCGATCCTGGTTGCCGACGCCGGCGGCGGCGAGTCCGGCGGCCACACGGCTGGCCCGGTCGTACAGCTCGGACCACGTCACCGTTCGGTCGCCGAGCACGAGCGACACGCTGTCGCCGCGCTCGGCAGCATGCGTCCGCAGGATGTCTCCCAGGGTGCTGATCGTCATGCCGGGAATGTAGTGCCGCCCGTCACACCCGCCGATCCGCGCCACCGAGTTCCACATAACGTCAGGGTTGTGATCTTCGAGGGTGTGGGCGTCGCGATCGTGACGCTGTTCGACGACGGTGGCGAGCTCGACGCCGCAGGGACCGCTGCGCTGGCGGCATCGCTGGCCGACGAGGGGATGCGAGCCATCCTCGTCGCCGGCTCGACCGGGGAGGCGGCGACACTCGATCCCGCTGAGCGGGTGGACCTGGTGACCGCCGTGCGCGCCGCCGTTCCGGCTGGCGTGCCGGTACTCGCAGGCACGGGCGCACCATCGGCGCGGCAGGCCGCGAGACTGACCACCGCCGCGCTCGAAGCCGGAGCCGACGGCGTGCTCGCGCTGTCGCCACCAGGCTCGGCCGACCTGGAGCGGTACTACCGAGACGTCATCGCGGCGGCCAGTGGGGCTCCGGTGTTCGGGTACCACTTCCCCGGCATGTCATCTCCGGGCATCGACGTGGAGCTCCTCCCGCGGCTCGGGGAGCTCGGGCTGGTGGGCCTCAAGGACTCCTCCGGCGACGCGTCACGGCTCGTCCGCACGCTCGAACGCTTCGACGGCGCGCTCTACGTCGGGTCGCCGTGGCTGCTGTCGGCGGCCGGGCCGCTGGGCGCGACGGGAGCCATCCTCGCCGTCGCCAACGTCGAGCCGGCGCTGTCGATCAAGGCGTTCGGCGGTGACGTGGACGCGCAGCGAGCACTGGCGGCGACGTGCGAGCGGTCGCACGGACCGGCCGCCGTGAAGCGGCTCCTGGCCGAGCGGGGCTGTTCAGCCGTCACCCGCGTGTAGCCGTCGCTCATCGCGTGTGGTAGCGGCGATCGCCCCACGCGTCCCAGTGCGTCACCGCGTCGGCGGGTTTGCGCGGCGCCACGCCGAACCGGCCGGCCGGGCGGCCGACCGGGACGAGGGCGGCGATCTCGAACCTTCCTTCTGGGACACCCAGCTCGGCCAGAACCTCCGCTGTATGGATCCGGATGACGGTGGTCAGCGCCGTTCCGAGACCGAGTGAGCGGGCCGCCACGCAGAAGTTCTGAACCGCCGGGTAGACGCTGGCGTCGAGGCGGCCGATGTCCATCTCGCCCTGATCGTCACGCGGCGTCCACGGGATCAGCGGTTGCAGGAACAGCACGAGCGCCGGCGCCTCGAGGAGGTGGTCGGCGAGGTAGCGGCTGGCGTCGCGTGTGCGGCGCCACGAGGCCGCCACAGCCTCGTCACGGAACTCCGTCGGCTCGGGCAATGTGGCCTCGTACCGGTCGAAGGCGGCGCGGTACCAACGCGCGACCGCCGCCCTCCGCTCAGGATCGGTCACGACGACGTACTGCTGGGGTTGGACGTTGCCCCCGCTCGGAGCCTGCTGAGCTGCGCGAAGGCACGTCCGCAGCTCATCGTCGCTGACCGCGTCGGAGGTGAATCGGCGGATGGCGCGAGTCGTCATGAGCGATTCGATCGTCGGGTTCGAGTCTGGCGATCCCACTCAGCGTCCTTCGAACGTCGGTTGGCGACCGTTGACGTAGGCATCGACGGCCTCGGCGTGGTCGTTCGACAGCAGGCACGGCATCTCGAGCGCCATGGACAGATCGAAGCTGGTCAGCAGGGCCTGCTTGATCTGCGCGTTGACGGCCTGCTTCGTGCCCTGCAGCGCCATCGGTGCACCATCGGCCAGCCGGCGCGCCCAGTGCATCGAACGATCCGCGACCGCTGAGGACGGGCACAGCTCGGCAGCGACACCGAGCCGCAGGGCGTCCTCAGCGCGCAGCGGGTCGCCGAGGAGGAGGTGGCGCTTGGCCGCCAGCGGACCGAGCAGCAGCGGCCAGATCGCGGCGCCACCGTCACCGGCGACGAGACCGACCTTCACGTGGGGGTCGACGATCACCGCGTCCTCGGCCATCACGACCACGTCGCAGAGGAGCGCCACCGACGCACCCAGCCCGGCGGCGGCACCGTTCAGCCCGCACACGATCGGCACATCGATGTCCAGGAGGTCCCAGATCATCTGCTTGGCCTCACGGCGCAGCGTGTGCGTTCGCTCGACGGTGCGCAGCGTCGGGAACCACTGCATGTCGCCGCCGGCCGAGAAAGCCCGGCCGGCGCCGGTGAGCACGACGGCGCGCGCCTTCGACTCGGTGCGCAGCGTCCTGAACAGCTCACTGAGGTCGTGGTGCAGGTCGCCGTCGACGGCGTTGACCGGCGAGGTCGGATGAGCGATCGTCGCGACGAGCACGCGGCCGTCGTCGTGGTGCTCGAGGCGGATCGTCTGCACGCGCGGCGACGGTACTGCCGGCGCGATGCGACGAAAGTACCGTCGACCGCGGTGCGGCTCAGCATCGTCCTCGGGGAGTGGCTCGACCGCCCAATCGAAGCCGATCTCGAAGTCGCGGTAGCCGCTGACCGGCTCGGGTACGGCGAGGTCTCGATGGCGAGATGGCGAAGGTCGACGCATCTGCGGCAGCGGCGATGGTCGTCACGGCGATCCGGCGCATCGAGCCCTGCATCGGACCGCTCCCTGTCACCGTGCGCTCCCCTGCCCAGATCGCACTCGCCAGTCACGACGGTCGCATCGTCGGGGCGCAGGACCCACGTCGCGCTCGGCACGTCGAGCGCCGCCGTGGCGCGATGGCACCATCGTCCGCGCCCCGGCGCCGCAGCGACCCTGGCGACGGCGGTGGCGGAGGTTCCGCGCGCTGCTCGCAGGGGACCGCGTCGACGGGTTCCGGCTGCGTCAACCGCCGCGTGGAGCGACGGTGACGGTCGCCGCGTTCGGACCACACGCCGTCGAGATCGCGGCGTCCGCTGATCGCATGGTGCTCAACATGGTGACGGTCGCGGCGGCCGAACGGCTCGCCGCGCACCATGCCAACACGGCGGTCTGGTTGGCGGCAGCCGTCGATCCGACGGACGAGGAGCGGGCGTGGATGGCTCTCGGGTACGTCGCCTACCTGGGCGCTGCCGGGTACACCAAGATGTTCGAGGAGGCCGGGTTCGGCGAGCTCGTGGCGTTTGCCCGGACGCGACCACACCCCAAGGAGCTGGCCGCGCGCCTGCCCGAGGACCTGCTCGACGCCGTCGCGCTGGTCGGCACGGAGGCGGAGGTGCGGCGGCGCATCGAGGCCTACGCCGCGGCGGGCGTGCAGGAGATCACGCTCGTCGTGCCACCGCTGGACCTGCCGGCAGGCAGGCGGACCCTGGAGGCCCTGGCCCCCTGAGTCACAGCATCCGCGTGTCGGCGTCCTGGCCGAGGAGGATGCGCCCGAGCGTCTCGTAGAACCGGAGGGCGACCTGAAGGTGCTGAGTCGGGATGTGGGCGTCGCGCATGCAGCGCTGGAGGACGTTCGACGTGTAGACGCTGGAGCCGCCCGCCAGCATGAACGTGCTGGTCCGCCACCGCGGCCGCCATGAACGCGGCGTTCGTGGCGGCGAGGCGGATGCCCACTCGGTCGGCCACGTGAATCGGGTCGCCGGCGAGCCACGCGCTCCCAGCACCGACCGACCTCGTCGTGCAGGAACGCCCGTGCCGAACGCCTCGCTGCTTCGGCTCTCGACAGCTCGATCTCCGCGAAGGCGCTCTGGGCCAGCGATTTCGACGAGAACAGCGGCCGCTTGCCTTCCGCCATCGCCACCAGCTCGTCGATCACGCGACGGGCGATACCGAGGCTGACCGCAGAGATGCACGCCGCCAGCAACGTGAACTCGAGGAACAAGCCCGAGCGGCACGTCGAGGACGGACGCCGCCTTCAACGGCTCGTAGGTCCGGTGCGCCGGAACCTCGACGCCATCGACCGAGAAGTCGAGCGAGCCCGTCCCGCGTAGACCGGCGCTGTACCACGTGTCGTGGAAGGTCACCTCCTCGGCCGGGAACCAGCACAGCCGGAACGTGTCGTCGTCGCACATGGTGCCGCCGAGGATCCACTGGCAGTGCTGCGTTCCGCTGCCCCACTGCCACCGCCCCGTGACGGTCACGTTGTCGCCCTCGACGACACCGCGGCCCATGACCGCGAACGCGCCGCCGGTGACCGTCGTCGGCTCGCCGTAGACCTCGCGGGCCACGGACGGTTGCAGAACAACGACTGCGTCGACGTCGTCGACGCGATCATCGAGCACCATCCGGCGGCGCCGTCGGCGCTCGACAGGATCTCGATCGCCAGTCAACATCGTCAGCGGGTCGGCCTCCGGACCGTCGTACGCCGCCGCCAGCCCCATCCGCATCAGGTTGGCGGCGATGAGGGCATCGACTGTCGCCGCCGGCAGCCGGCGAGCCTGCTCGGCCTCGTCCGCACCGGCAGCGACCGACGGAGCGAGCGCTTCCACGGCGGCGACGAGATCAGCCATCACTGCGTTCCCCGGCCACGCAGGCCGTCGCTGGCCGCTCGCTCGCTAGCGCTCGCTCGCTCGCATCCTTCCAACTCAACCCCTGCTGAACATCAACGTCATGCGGCAGGCCGAGGACACGCTCAGGCCAACCGTTGTTGCGCTGCACCTCGCCGGTGCCGCCGCCGATCGTCAACGCCTGCGAGAACAGGTACCCGTCGTACCAGGCCGGGTGATCGAGGTCGGCCGGCGGTCGCTGAGGCAGAGTCCTCTGGTCTCGGTGCCCGGCGCGGCATCTCCGGCGAGCAGCACGCGGCGGCGCCGATCAGATCACGGGCCAGGGCCATCACGTGCTGACCGTGCTCGTCACCGAGCAGCTTGCGGATGCTCGCCTCGGGTCCGGGCTGCTCACCCTTCAGCCGCGCCGACAGCGTGCGCATGCGGATCAACTCCAGCACGGTGTGCTCGACGTAGATCTGGGCGACCCGCTGGCGCAGCGTCGCGTCGGTCAGCGGGCCGCGCCGCTTGACGGCCTCGACCAGGTCGAGCACGGTGGGACCATTGCCCCACAGCACCCCGCCTGACGACAGCGAGATGCGCTCGTTGCCGAGCGTGACCTTGGCGAGGCGCCAACCGTCGTTGAGATCGCCCACCAGGTTGGCGGCAGGGATGCGGACGTCGGTGAAGAAGACCTCGTTGAACGTGTGGCCGCCGGTCATCTCGGTGATCGGCCGGATCTCGATGCCGGCGGCATCCATCGGGCAGATGAAGTACGAGATTCCCTTGTGCTTGGGCAGCTCCGGATCGGTGCGGGCGAGAAGGATGCCGAACCTGGCGTACTGGGCGCCGCTGGTCCAGGTCTTCTGACCGTTCACGACGAACTCGTGGCCAGGTCGCGCGCCGCCCCAGTCCCGAGGTTGGCGAGATCGCTGCCGCTTCCAGGCTCGGAGAAGAGCTGGCACCAGAACTCCTGTCCCGAGAGGATCGGCCACAGGTAGCGGTCCTTCTGCTCCTTCGTGCCGGCGTAGAGGATCGTCGGTCCGGCCCAGCCGATGCCGATCGGGTTGACCGGCCGACGAAGATCGGCCCGCGCCAGCTCGTCGTCGATCAGCACCTGGTTGATCGGATCGGCGTCCAGACCCCACGGCCGCGGCCACTGTGGTGCCACTAGCCCGCCCGCGCCAGCTCCTCACCGCTCGGCGCCGGGTGGTCGGCGATCCACTCCCGCACCGCCACCCGCCGAGGATCGTCAGCCGGTGGCAACTCGAAGTCCATCTTCCGATTCTGACGACACTTGGTTGCGCTCAGCGACACCAAGTCTCCGAACGATCGCCAGCACGGGGCCGCATCTAGGATCGGCCACGGTCCGGTACGGATTCGTCGTGCCGTGGGCCGACGCCGGTGAGGTGGCCGATCTCGCCGCCGCCGCCGAGGACGCCGGCTGGGACGGGCTGTTCGTGTGGGAGCCGGTCTGGGGTGTCGACGCGTGGATCTCACTTGGCCTCGCCGCCGTGCGCACCTCGCGCATCCGACTCGGGACGATGCTCACGCCGCCTTCCCGGCGTCGTCCCGCCGAGCTGGCCAGCCAGGTGGCGACCGTCGACCGGCTGTCGCAGGGCCGGGTCATCCTGTCGGTCGGGCTCGGCGCGATCGACAGCGGGTTTACCGCCTTCGGCGAGGTGACCGACCGACGCACCCGCGCCGAGCTCGTGGACGAGTGCCTCGACGTCATCACCGGGCTGTGGGCCGGCCAGCCGTTCTCCTACAGCGGGCACCACTACCGGATCGAGCCGACGTCGTTCCCGACGATCGGTTCAACCGTCCAGCAGCCGCGGGTGCCGATCTGGTGCGTTGGTGCGCTCGACCGGCCGCGCTCGATGGAGCGGGCACTCCGGTGGGACGGACTCCTGCCGCAGGTCGTCGACGGCGGCTCGATCACACTCGAGCACGTCGAGAAGGTCCGAGTGGAAATCGGCGACCGGCCGTTCGACATCGTCATCGAGGGCGAGGGATCGCAACACTCACCGGCCGCCTGGGCGGACGCCGGTGCGACGTGGTGGATCGAGTCCATGTGGGGCGCCATCAACGAGAGCCAGCCGGTGCTCGCCGCCGAGGACCGTTTCGCGAGGGCCCTCCCAGGTAGGTTCGCCGCGCATGTCGCGGGGTTGGAACTTCGCCGACCTGTTCGAGGCCGTGGCCGACCGACAGCCGGACGCACTCGCCCAGCGTCAAGGTGGGCGGTCGACGACGTGGGCCGAGTTCGACCGGCGCGCCGATGGCCTGGCGGCCACGTTGCTGGCGGGCGGCGTCGTCGAGCAGGACAAGCTGGCCCAGTACCTCTACAACGCGCCGGCGTACCTCGAGTCCGTCTATGCCGCCTTCAAGGCGGGGCTGGCCACGGTCAACACCAACTACCGCTACACCGCCGACGAGCTCGTCTACCTGTGGGACAACGCCGACGTCGTCGCCGTCGTCTTCCACGGCTCGTTCGCCGAGCGCATCGAGGAGCTGCGCGCCCGCCTGCCGCGCATCCACACGTGGCTGTGGGTCGACGACGGCAGTGGACCTCGCCCCGCGTGGGCGCTCGACTACGAGGCCGCCGCGACGTCCTCGCCGGCGCAACGCACCGCTGCGCCATGGGGGCGCGACGGCGACCACCTGCTGCTGCTCTACACCGGCGGGACGACGGGCCAGCCCAAGGGCGTGATGTGGCGCCAGGACGACCTGTTCGGCGCGCTCGACGCCGCCAACCGGAACCGCCTGCCGCCCGAACAGGACCTCTCGGCGGCCGCCGAGCGCATCACCAAGCCCGGTCCACGCAACCTGCCGGCGGCGCCCCTGATGCACGGCACCGGCCTGTTCAACGCGCTGAGCAATCTGATGATCGGCGGCAGTGTGATCACGATGGAGGGACGGCGCTTCGATCCCGTCGAGCTGCTCGACACGGTCGCAGCCGAGCGCGTCAACTCGATGTCGATCGTCGGAGACGCCTTCGCCAAGCCGATCTTGCGGGCCCTCGATGCTCAACCGGACCGCTGGGACGTCTCCTCGCTACGGGTGATCGTCTCGAGCGGTGTGATGTGGTCGGCAGAGACGAAGGCCGGTCTGCTGCGCTACAACGGTCGGCTGATCATGGTCGACTCGCTGGGCTCCAGCGAGGCCATCGGCATGGCCTCCAGCATCGTCACGGCCGACGGATCGGCGCCGACGGCTTCGTTCCAGCTCGGGCCGAACACACGGGTCGTCACGGAGGAAGGTCGCGACGTGGTCCCCGGGTCAGGTGAACTTGGGCTCGTCGCCATCCGCGGCAACACGCCGGTCGGCTACTACAAGGACGCGGACAAGTCGGCGGTGACGTTCCGCATCATCGACGGCGTGCGCTACTCGATCCCGGGCGACTTCGCCTCGGTCGACAGCGACGGAACCGTGCGGTTGCTCGGGCGAGGCAGCCAGTGCATCAACACCGGCGGTGAGAAGGTGTACCCGGAAGAGGTCGAGGAGGTGCTCAAGCTGCACCCGAGCGTCGCCGACGCGGCGGTCGTCGGTGTCCCCGACGAGCGCTTCGGCGAGGCGGTCACCGCCCTCGTCGAGCCCCACGCCGGGGCGCCCGTCGACGAAGAGGTGCTGATCGCCCACGTCAAGGAGCACCTGGCGGGGTACAAGGCGCCGAAGCGCGTGATGCCGGTCGACACGTTGGGCGCGCCGCCAACGGCAAGCTCGACTACCGGGCCCTGAAAGCCCGGGCTGCCGCACCTCATCTGCCAAGCTGACCTCGATGTACGAGGGCCGTCCACGCGACGACAGCGTACGAAAGGCCCGCAGCGGACTGTCGCCGGCGCTGGTGGGCGCCGCCATCGTTGCCGTCCTGCTCGTGGTGTTCATCCTGCAGAACCGCAACAGGGCGTCGGTCGAGTTCCTCTTCTTCGAGCGCCAGACGCCCGTCTGGGTCGCCATCGGCATCGGCATCGTGCTCGGCGTCATCCTCGACCGGCTGGTCACCGTGTGGTGGCGTCGCTCCCGTCGCCGTCGCGACGAACGCTGATTCGCCCGCCGCTCGATGTTCCGCGTTCGCTCCTCTGACGAGTGTGTCGTGGTCCACGAGCTCGCCGGCGCGGCGGATCCCCGCTCCTGCTCGTCGCCCACGCCACCGGTTTCCACGGCTGTGCGTACCTGCCGCTGGCCGCGCACCTCGCACCACCGTTCCAGGTGTTCGGCATGGATTTCCGCGGCCACGGCGACACGCCGCAGCCCGCCGGCGTCGACGTCGACTGGGGCGGGTACGCCGACGACGCCATCGCGGTCGTCGACCACCTCCTCACGATGCCTGGCGGCCAGGACGGCATCGTCGGTTTCGGCCACTCGATGGGTGGCGCCTCGCTGCTCGTCGCCGCGGCCCGTCGCCCGCATGCGTTCCGCCTCCTCGTCGTGTTCGAGCCCATCGCCCACCCGCCGCGGACCCTCGCGCCCGGTGAGGGTCCCGCGTCGTTGATCGCCGGAGCACGGCGGCGGCGGCGGACGTTTCCGTCCATCGAGGACGCGATCGCCAACTTCTCCTCGAAGCCGCCACTCAACGCCTTCGACCCGGCCGCCCTCGACGCCTACGTGCGTTACGGATTCCGCCCAGAGGCGGACGGCATCCACATCAAGTGCGATCCCGAGATCGAGGCGAGAACGTTCGAGCTGGGCCGCATCCAGCACACCTGGGATGCGCTGTCGTCGGTCCAGGTCCCCGTCGTCGTCATGTCGGGAAAGGTCGCCGAGCTGCAGCCCTCGTCGTTCGCCGAGGCGGTGGCCCGCCAGCTGCCGCACGGTCAGTTCATCCTGGAGGACGAACTCGACCACTTCGGGCCATTCACGCACCCGGCGGGCGTCGCCGCGCTCGTCCTCGAAGGTGGTCCCCGGTGACTGTGACACCCCCGTCGTACGATGGTGGCGTGTTCGAGGTGCCGACCAGCCTGTCGCCCAGCAGGGTCGAGTCGTTCACCTCCTGCCCACTGGCGTTCCGCTTCGCCAACATCGAGAAGCTGCCAGAGGCCCCGTCCATCCACGCCACTCGGGGTTCGCTCGTCCACCGGGCCCTCGAGCTCGCCTACGCGTACCCGGCGCCGCAGAGGGTGCCCGAGCTGTTCCGGCGCAGCCTCGCACAGGCGCGTGAGGAGTACCTCCAGCTCCCGGACCTCGTCGGCCTGCACCTCGACGACGACGCGGCAGCCGCATTCGACGAAGAGTGCAAGGCCCTCGTCGAGACGTACCTGACGATGGAGGACCCCCGCCAGATCCATCCGATCGGCCTGGAGCTGCGCCTGTCCGCCGACGTCGGCGCGCTGTCGCTGCGCGGGATCATCGACCGCCTCGAGCTGCGCGACGGCGAGTTGGTGGTCACGGATTACAAGACGGGCCGGGCGCCGTCGCCCAACTGGGAGCAACGCAGCATGGCCGGCGTGCACTTCTACTCGTTCCTGTGCGAGCGGGTCTTCGGTCGCCGCCCGGCGGTCATCCGGCTGCTCTACCTGCGCAGCGGCGAGACGATCGAGGCCACGCCGTCGGAGCAGTCCGTGCGGTTCATCACGACGCGCACCACTGCCGTGTGGCAGGCCGTCGAGCGGGCCTGCACGACCGGCGAGTTCAAGTCGCGGCCAGGAGCGCGCTGCGACTTCTGCAGCTTCCAGCGTTGGTGCCCGAGCTTCGATGGTGACCCTGCGCTGGCCGCGGTCGAGGCGCCGCTGGCAACCGACCGTGGCCTCCTGGTGACTGCCGGCGCGTGACCACCTCCGGCCAGATCGAGCCGGCGCCGCCCGACGCTCCGCCGCTTCCGCCCAGCCCGCCTGGGCGACGCACCCTCGGGCCGGCGGTCGCCAGCTTCGACCGATGGGCCGACCAGGCGCTCGAGCGAGTACGTGGACACACGGTCCCGGATGCCGTCTTCCTCGCCGCATCGCGACTCGGCGACTTCAGCTTGATCTGGCACCTCGTCAACACCACGCGAGGGCTGACGAGCGATCGACGGGCCAGGCAGGTCCCTGCCCTCGCCATCGCCCTCGGCATCGAGAGCCTCGTCGTCAACCAGGGTCTCAAGCGCCTGTTCCGGCGGCAGCGCCCGACGGTCCACGGTGATCCGCGGCTCCCGGTGCGCAAGCCCCTCACGTCGGCGTTCCCGTCCGGACACGCCAGCTCCGCCGCGTTCACCGCCACGATCCTGACGGCCTGGGACGGCCCACGATCGGCGCCGCTGTGGTGGACGCTCGCCGGCACGGTGGCGAAGAGCAGGGCATACGTGCGCATCCACCACGCCTCCGACGTCGTTGCCGGCATGGCCGTCGGGACCGTGCTCGGACTGACGGCGGTTCGGGTCCTGCGGCGATTGGGAATCAGTTGACCATGACCGTCGTTGACGCAGGCATGATCAGAACGTTCGCCGTGTCCTTCGACTACCGCTGCCCGTGGGCCCGCATCGTCCACGAGCACGTCTTGGAGGGCCTGCGCGCCGGCGCCGAGTGGGACGTGACGTTCATCCCGTTCTCGTTGGCGCAGGTGCACGTCGAGGAGGGACAGCCGCCGGTGTGGGTGCGCCCAGACGAGGACAGCGGGTTGCTGGCGCTGCAGGCCTCGCTGGCCGTGCGCGACACCCAGCCCGACAAGTTCCTCGCCGTGCACCACGGTCTGTTCGAGCACCGTCACGGCCGTGCCGGTGAACTGCGTGATCGCGAGGCTCTCTCGGCGGTCCTCACCGAGGCCGGCTCCGACGCCGCGGCGGCTTGGGTCGAGGTCGACAGCGGTCGACCGCTGGCGACGATCGAGAAGGAGCACACGGCGTACGCCGAGTCCCACACGATGTGGGGCGTGCCGACGTTCATCGTCGGTGACCGCGCCGTGTTCGTGCGCCTGATGTCGCTGCCCGAGGGTGACGGTGAGCTGGCGATTTCCACGGTCGACCGCGTCCTCGACCAGATCGACTGGCCGATCCTCAACGAGTTCAAGCACACGTCCATACCGCGCTGAACCATCTCTGTGCGATGCTCGGCGCGTGGCTGTGGCTGAGGGGCAGATCGACGACCGCCGGATGAGCGACTCCGAGGGCCTGATGTGGCGCCTCGAGAAGGATCCCTACCTCACGTCGACGTTCGGCACCGTCTCGCTGCTCGATCGCCCGCCCGACTTCGACCGCCTGCGTGCCCGCATGGAGCGAGCCGTTGTGGCCGTGCCTCGCCTCGGCTGGCGCGTCCAGCCGGCGCCCGTCAACCTGTCGGCGCCGTTGTGGGTCGACGATCCCGATTTCGAGATCGACCAGCACGTGCGGCGGATCGCCCTGCCCAAGCCCGGGACGATGCGCCAGCTGCTCGACCTCGCCACGCTCCTCGTGGTCGATCCGTTCGACCGCACCCGGCCGCTGTGGCAGTTCATCGTCGTCGAGGGCCTGCGCGGCGGCAAGGCAGCCCTGATCCAGAAGATGCATCACACGATCACCGACGGCGAGGGCGGCGTGCAGATGTCGCTCCAGTACCTCGACTTCGAACGTGACGCCCCCGATCCACCGCCGCTCGAGCGCACGGAGCAGGAGCTCGTCGGGGGTCCGCCGTCGCCGTCGACCGCCGAGGCGCTGCGCGACCTGTTCGTCGGCGGGTTCCGGCTGCCGCTCAGCGTGGCCAAGCAGGTACGCGACCTGCTCTCGGACCCCATGGCCATCCCCACCGCCAGCACGGCGGCCATCGACTCCGTGCGCGGCGTGGTGTCGCAGCTGTCGGACACGGAGGTCGCGCACTCACCGCTGTGGACGCAGCGCAGCCTGAAGCGGCGGTTCGAGACGGCGCATGCGTCGTTCCGGCCGACCAAGGACGCCGCGAGGCGGCTCGGCGGGACCCTGAACACCGCGTTCCTCACTGCGGCCGCCGAGGCCGCCTCCCGCTACCACCGCGAGTTCGGTGAGCCGGTCGAGGTCCTGCGGGCGTCGATGGCGGTCAGCGTGCGCACCGACGACTCGGGCGCCAACGCGTTCACGTTGGCCCGCATGCTCGTACCGACAGGTGAGATGCCGATCGCCGACCGGTTCAAGGCGATCCAGGAGATCTCGCAGGAGGCACGGGGCGGCACGGGGATGGCATCTCTGTCGACGCTCGCCACCGTCGCCGCCGCGCTGCCGACCTCACTCGTGACGCGTCTGGCCCGCCAGCAGGCGCAGACGGTCGACTTCGCCACGTCCAACGTCCGTGGGGCACCCGTCCCGGTGTTCATCGCCGGAGCCCAGCTGCTCCACAACTACCCCATGGGCCCCTTGGCGGGAGTCGCCTTCAACCTGACGCTGCTCTCATACCTGGGCAACCTCGACATGGGCCTCAACACCGATGCCGCCGCCGTCGCAGACCCCGCCCGCCTGGCCCACCTCGTCGACCAAGCGTTCAAAGACCTGCAGAAGGCCTGAACCCGCGCGCCGCGGGCGGGCGTCAGGACTGGTCGGCGGGGGCGGCGGTGAGGGCGCTGCGGACGTCGAGCAGGAGGTCAGCGACCTCGTCGGACGACACGAGCTCGCGGCTCACCATCTGGCGCAACGCCTGGTCGATCACCGCGAGCGCCTCAGCGATCACGGCCTCGGTCGGGGCGGGGGCCTCGAGCTGGTCGGTCATCACATGTCACGGTACAGGGAACAGGCCGTCGCCGGCGGGCATGGTTCTGCGGCCAATGTCACGCACCGGACGGGAATGCCCGGCTCACCTGGCTCACCGTAAGGTCGTGCGATGGACCTGACCGACCGCCACGTCGTCGTCACCGGTGCGGCGAGGGGCATCGGCGCCGCCCTGGCCCTGCGCTTCGCCGCCGATGGGGCGCGAGTCGTCGTGGCCGACCTGGGGGATGTGCAACCTGTCGCCGCTGCGCTCCCACACGGGCTGGGTGTGCAGGCGGACATCTCAACTGAAGCCGGCAACGTCGCGCTGATCGAGCAGGCCGAGGCGGCGTTCGGCCCGATCGACCTGTTCTTCGCCAATGCCGGCATCGGCGGCGGGACCGACCTCAGCACGTCCGAGGCGGACTGGCAGCACGCCTTCGACGTCAACGTCAACGCTCATCGCTGGGCGGTCAAGCACCTGCTCGACGGCTGGCTGGCTCGTGGCGAGGGGTACTTCTGCTCGACGGCATCGGCGGCGGGCCTGCTGCTCCAGATCGGCTCGGCCCCGTACACCCTGACGAAGCGGGCCGCCGTCGCCTTTGCCGAGTGGCTCGCTGTCACCTACGGCGACCGGGGACTGCGCGTGAGCTGCCTCTGCCCCCAGGGCGTGAACACCGAGATGCTGCGTGGCGGCGACGGGCTCGGTGTCGGGACGGAAGTGGTGCGAGCTGCTGGTGTGGTGCTCGAACCGGATCAGGTTGCCGACATCGTCGCCGAGGCCATTCGGGAGGAGCGATTCCTGATCCTGCCGCACGCCGATGTCCACGAGTTCATGCGGCGCAAGGCCGACGACCCCGACCGATGGCTGGCCGGCATGCGCAAGCTGCAGGCCCGCTTCGGTTCGGTCTGACGCAGCGCGGCCGGGCCCTCTACGGTCAGAGGGTACGTTCGCACAATGACCGACGCACCGCCTTCGCCGCACCGCGATGTCGCCGTCCGCCTGTTCGACGGACGCTCGGCCGCCGGGTCGCCGATGCTCAGTCCCGACGGCACACGCATCGCGTTCGTGGTGGCGACCATCGATCTCGAGAAGAACACCACAGCGTCCCGGGTCTGGCTGACGGACCCCGCCGGGTCACCAGCCCCGCTCACCAGCGGGCCTCACGACGGCGGTCCAGTGTGGTCGCCCGACGGACGTTGGCTGGCCTTCACGTCGCGCCGGGGCGAGAAGGAGCACGAGACGACGCTGCACGTGCTGCCCGTCGTAGGCCCCGGCGAGGTGCGCACCGTCGCCACGCTGCCCGACGGCGTCAGCAGCGTGGCGTGGTCCCCCGACGGTCGCTGGCTGGCCTTCACGAGCCGCACGCGTGATGCCCGCTACGAGGCCAAGGACGAACGTTCGCAGCCGCCACGCAAGATCGAGCGGTTCTTCAGCCGTCTCGATGACGAGGGCTGGATCCTCGACAGACCTGAGCACGTGTACGTCGTCGCTGTCGACGGCACCGGCGGCGTTCGCAACCTCACGCCTGGTCCGTTCCAGCACGACGGCGTGAGTTGGTTGCCCGATTCGTCAGCTGTCGTGACGTCGGCACAGCGCCACGACACCTGGGACCGCGACCTCTGCACCGACCTGTACGTCGTGCCGCTCGAGGGCGACCTGCGGGCGCTGACGAAGCAGACGGGGCAGTACGTCGCGGCGTCCGTGTCGCCAGACGGCCGGTCCGTCGCCTTCCTCGGCATCGACGACACTTCGACCTACCCGCAGAACGCCAAGGTCGGCGTGGTGTCGATCGACGGCGGCGAGCACCGCTGGATCTCCGAAGCGCTCGACCGCACGTTCACCTCGACGGCGGGCGTGCGAGCACCGGTGTGGCTCGACGACGAGACGCTGCTGGCCACCGCAGAGGATCGTGGCGAGACGCACCTATACCGCCTTGCCGCCGACGGTTCGTCGCCTCCGGAGCGCCTCACCAGCGGCCCACACACCATCCACTCGTTCGATGCCGCTGGAGGCCGCATCGCGATGGCTCAGGCGACAGTCGAGCACCCCGGCGAGATCGTCACGCTGGACGGACCGATCACCTCGGTGACTCGCAGCTTCCTCGGTTGGGAACGCTTCAGCGTGCCGACCCTCGACGGCACGGACGAGATCGACGCCTGGATCATGCGGCCGGAGGGTTTCGAGTCCCGCCGCAAGTACCCCGTTCTGGTCAACGTCCACGGCGGGCCGTTCACGCAGTACGGCGAGACGTTCTTCGACGAGGCTCAACTGCAGGCGGCGGCCGGGTTCGTCGTGGTGATGAGCAACCCGCGCGGCGGCAGTGGCCGGGACACCGCATGGGGTCAGGCGATCCTCGGTCCCAAACACCCTGTGGCTCCTGGCAAGGGCTGGGGCTCCGTCGACCTCGACGACATCTTGGCCGTGATCGACGCGACGCTGGACCGCTACCGCTTCTGCGACAGCGATCGCGTCGGCATGCTCGGCGGCAGCTATGGCGGCTACATGGCGACGCTCCTGGCCGCCCGCCACGGCGGCCGCCTCCGGGCGATCTGCAGCGAGCGAGCCGTCAACAACATGCTGTCTGAGGAGTGGAGCAGCGACTTCGCGACGTCCTTCCGCATCGAGCACGGCCCATCGCACCTCGACGATCCGGACGAGTACATGCGGCTGTCGCCGATCATCCACGTGCGCGACATCGACGTGCCGATGTTGCTCATCCACTCCGAAGATGACCTGCGCTGTCCCATCGTGCAGGCCGAGGAACTGTTCGTGGCGCTGCGCCTGCTCGGCAAGGACGTCACGTTCTACCGGTTCCCCGGCGAGGGCCACGAGCTGTCCCGCTCCGGCTCGCCGCTGCACCGCCGCATGCGGGCCGAGATCATCCTCGACTGGTTCACGGAGAAGCTGCAGCCGCGTCGGAAGCCGCGCTCCAACCGCTGAGCATCAGGTCGCCGAATCGAGCTGCGCGAGGTCGCGTCGTGCGTAGCGGTTGTGCCAGAACTCTTCTTCGAAGACGGTGAAGATGCACTCCTGCACAGGGTTCGTGCCGTTCTCGAGCACGTCGACCTGCCGTTCCAGATCGGTTGCCGTCACGGTCATGAGGTAGTCGCGAAATCGAGTCGCGCGATCAGCGCGCGTGGCGAGGACTTCCGACACCGACGGTGTCAGCTCGCCATCGAGGTCGGGCCACGGGAAATCGACAGAGCCGCTGTTCGGCATTCCAATGGGATGGAACCCTTGTCCCAGGATCGGCGCCGTGAACCACTTGTCCATCGCGAACACGAGATGTCGGAGTGTCTGGACGAAGGACCACTCTCCGTTGACGGACTCGTGCAGCCGCTCTTCCGGGAGCTCTCGCGCCCGCGTCAGCGTCTGCGCCCACTCGTCCTCGAGTGCCGCCCACGTCGCGCGCATGTCGTCCGGGTTCGACGCGCGCAGCATCGCGCGAAGCGGGTACCACTCGTCGCGCTCGTTGACGTATGCCGTCACGTCGACGCCGTTGATCACAACGTTGTCGACCAGCACGTCGATGTCGACGTTGACGAGCCAGGCATGGCTGATCTTCACGTTGGTGAGGTTGACATCGCGGAAGCGGGCGCCGCTGAGGTCGGCGCCCCAGAACACGGCTTCCGCAAGGTCCCCTTCGAACTCTTCCGGCACGCGGCCTCCGATCCGTTCGCTGCTGTTCAGCGTGCAGCCTGCCTCAAGTCTGCAGCAGGCCGGCGCCGTCGAGCACGTCGACGCGGTCGAGCAACAGTGCGCCGCCTTCGGCCCGGTAGAAGCCCATCGATCGCAGCGGCGGTGTGTACACGTGCACGCTGGTCGCTGCCGCCTCGTCGGGATTGATGACGGCATGCACGTGATCGGCGCGGAAGAACACCGACTCGCCGGAACCGACGCGCCGTGTCATCTCGAGACCACCGATGACGCTGCGCTCCTCGAGCGAGCCGGACACCACCGCGAACGCGCCTGCTGACCCTCCATGGTCGTGAGCAGGGAGAGCGCTGCCGGCAGGCCAGTGGATCAGCCATGCGTCGTAGGCGTCAGTGGAGACGATCAGCTCGTACCGGCGTTCGTCGGGCGACTCACCCGTGGCCGACTCCCAGGGCACTGCAACGGCGGCAAGTCCCTCGGCGATGGCCGTCACGAGCGGCTCGGATCGATCGGATCGGTCGGATCGTGAGGGTTCGACGGCGAGGTCGACAGCGACGTCAGTCATCACCACGACGCCATCGTCCTATTCCCGACCAAACTTGTCAACTATTGCCGGTGTGACCTCCGCCTCCGCTTACGGCGTCGAGCCATTGAGGACGAGGGCGGACACGTCGAAGGCAACGCGGCCATCTACGACGAGGTCGGCGAGGTCGCGGTGCGCAGTACCGAGCAACCTGACACCTCTGGACGTCGATGCCGCGTCGGCGAGCGTCCAGCCCACGTCTCTCGGTGGGCTGGTAGCTGCGGGTGTGGTCGATGCGGAGGTGGCGGACGAGCTGGCCGTCGTGGAACATGGTGGCGTGAGCGCCCGTCGGGGAACGGAGACGTCGCAGCCAGCCCATCGGAGCGACGTCGATTACCCAGTTCGTGAAGCGGACGACGCCGGTGGCGTTGACCGTGATCGGGTGCGGGGTCGGGTCGTGGCGATCGGGGGCGGCAAGCGGGCTCGCCGCGGTTGTAGTGGCGAGTGCTGGCCAGCCAGCGGCTGAGCGGGGTCACCCGTCCGATGCCTTGGTGGGGTCGTTGCTCGTTGTAGCAGCGACAGAACGTGGCGAGGCGGGCTTGCAGCTGCAGCAAGATCACGGGCGAAGCCGTGGCGGCGGTCCTGGCGGCGAAGCCACCGCTTCAGGGTCTGCTGGAACCGTTCGACGGTGCCGGTCGGTCACGCGATGGTAGGGTCGGCCCGGTGAACGGCGGCATGCCGGCGTCGGGTCAAGTCCGGCCACGTGCAGCACCTCGAAGCCGCGCGGGCGTGCCGGAGAAGCACAGCCCGTTGTCGCGACAGCACCCCGGCGCGGCAGCTCCCACGACGTCGGCGGCGATGACAGAACGTCGGTCCACGCCTGCTCGAATAGTCGCGTCGGTGCACGGCCCGGAACGAGCACGACCACCGCGGCTGGGCGACCGACACATGTTGACGATCTTCACCGGGTCGGGCGCCGCGGCGTCACCCAGTCCATCGGGGCGATCTGCCACCACTCGTTCGGCGCCGGCGCTTCGAACCGGCGCCACGACGACTTCGGGCGCTTGCTCGGGTGCCGGCAGCACGGCCCGCGGCGGACCAGGATCCGATGCACCGTGGCCACCGACGGCACCGGCGCCGCTGAACCGATGCGTCGCGGCCGAGATGCCACTGGATCGTCTGTCACGCCTTGAGCGAGTCCGGCGTCAGCGAGGTGCTTGCGCCAGCCATGTCGAGGCTCGCTGCTGATCAAGCGCCGCAACGGACCTGCGAGCAGCAGCGGACGTCGTGATCATGACGAGCGACCCGGACCTACCAACTCGACCCTGATGCGGGCGCCGATCTCGCTGGAATGATCGAGCGCGGAGATCCTGGGGCCTCGCAGCGGTCGGCTGGCCGTTCATCGCCTCACCGAGCACACGGACGCCGAGCTTCGTGCTGTGGCCGTGGATCGACAGTACTACCTGGACCCGGCCACACTTCCGAGACGCCACGCGGCCTCGTCGAGTTCACGTTTCGCCGACGAGCGACCGGACTGTCGGGCCACGTTTGTGTCACCGCACACGTCGACATTCGACGTCTGTGGTGACACAAACAGCGTCGGTCCGTCCAGCGTGACTTCACGTCGGTCAGGCTGTTGAGATCGCGATCAGCGTCCCGGCTCGCCGGGATGGGCTCGCAGCAGCGACACGGCGTGCACCGTGACGTAGCCCCGCCACTCGAGCTCGGCCATCGGCGACGAGCTGGCGAAGTCGACGCGCCAACCACCGTCGCCCTGCTGCGAGCTGCGCCAGCGCGCGAGATCGGCGGTGACCGCATCGGCGGGCAGCAACGCACGCAGCGGTCGCCCGGGCTCCGGGGAGAAGTCGAGCGGACACAGCCGCTCATCCTCGGCACCCCCGGTGACAGCCATCGAGCCATCGGGCGGCAGGTACGCAGCCACGGTCCGCCGCAGCAGCTCGTCGCCCTCGGCACGCGTGTCGACGACGGCGTCGAGGAAGTGCAGCACGTACATCAGCTCGATGGCGTGGGGTTGCTCGGCGATGCGATCGATGGCGTCGAGGCAGAACTGCGTCGCCGTTGCCAGCCATGGGTGAGCAGCTACCGCTTGGTCCTGACGAGCGACCCGATGGGCCATCGAGCACACCGCCGAGGTGATGTGCAACGACGACGTCTCCGAGTCGGCGTTCGCCCAGAACGGTGCGCACCCGGCCGGATCGGTCACCGGCAGCGCGAACGGGAGGCCGCCGTCACCCAGTGTCGCTGAGGTGAGCCAGTCACACACCGCAACGGCACGGGCCGAGCTGACCGGTCCGACCTCGGCGAACACCTCGAGGGCATGGAGCGCTCCAGCCGGTTGGCTCTCCGGGGAGCGGAGGTCGGGCTCGAGTCCCCAGCCGTATCCCCCGTCGGGGTTGCGGTACCCGTCCAATGCGGCGAGCACCTCGGTCGGCTCACCCCGCCCGCACAGCAGCTCGAATCGTCGCCGATCGAGCAAGCGGGCGTGCGTCGCCATGAACGCGGTGGCAGCAGTCAGATCAGGATTCACGCCTCCATCCTGCGGCACCGACGAGGCCTCCGTCTTGAAGGAATCGGCCGCCGGTCGGGCTCAGAGGACAGCGGATAGGTCCGTGCGCATGACGAGCGCTTGCGGACGCTCGTCCTCTGAGCTGCTCGTCGCTTCGCTCCTCGCGCCGAACGATTGGAGAGCGTTCGCCTACCGGCGCACGCTCTCAGTGCATGAACAGCAGGGCCGGCGTCTCGATGAGCCGCTTGATGCCCTGGATGAACTCGGCGGCGTCGAGGCCATCGATCACACGATGATCGAACGACGACGAGAGGTTCATGTACTGCCGCGCCGCGAGCGCACCGTCGACGTACACGGGTCGGGTCATGATCTTGTTGACGCCGACGATGGCTACCTCCGGCGCGTTGATGACCGGCGTCGAGACCACGCCACCGAGCGCGCCGAGGCTGGTGATCGTGATGGTCGAGCCGGAGAGCTCCTCGAGCGTCACGCTCGCGTCACGCGCCGATTCGGAGAGACGGGCCACCTCGGCCGCGCACGACCAGATGTCGCGGCGGTCGGCGTCCTTGACGACTGGCACCATCAGCCCGCGTCGGGTCTGGACGGCGATGCCGAGATGGACAGCGCGATGACGGTCGACGACGCCGGCCTCGTCGTCGAAGCGGGCGTTCATCTCCGGATGATCCGGCACCGTCTGCACGACGGCCAGCATGATGAAGGGGAGGACAGTGAGCTTCGGCTGACTCGGAGAGCGCGTGGCGTTGAGCTCCGCCCGCAGTTCCTCGAGGGCCGTCACATCCAGTTCCTCGACGTACGTGAAGTGGGGGATGCGTCGTTTCGAGGCCTGCATCCGCTCGGCGATGTTGCGCCGCAGCCCGACGATCTTGACGTGCTCAACGTCTGGGCGGGCGTCGTCACGCGGTCGCAGAGGCGCCGTCCGTGGCCGCTCGACGAGCAAGGCGTCGAGGTCGTCGTGGACGATGCGGCCATCGGGGCCGCTGCCGGTGACGTCGGCGAGCTCGATGCCGAGGCGGCGGGCCCGCGCCCGCACCGCCGGCGCCGCCGTCGGCGCCGCCGTCGGGCGGTCGGTCGAGGCAACTCGCTCCTCGACGGCGGGCACGAGCGGCGTCGTCGGTCGGTCTTCGAGCCGGCGTCTCGGTTGGCTCGACTGGTGCTTCGGCCGCCGTCTCGGCTGCCACCTCCGTCTCGTCGTCGACCGCGGCAGCAGCACCGTCGGTGTCGATACGGACGATCTCAGTGCCAACGGCGACCAGATCGCCGACCTCGGCGCCGAGCCAGCGGATCACGCCGTCGACCGGTGAGGGCAGTTCGACGGTTGCCTTGTCCGTCATCACGTCGACGATCACATCGTCCTCGTGGATGGCGTCCCCGACGCGCACGTGCCACTCCACGACCTCGGCCTCGGCGACTCCCTCGCCGACGTCCGGCATCTTGATCACGTATTCGCTCATGACGGCACACCCCGGGGGCTGCGCCCCCGAACCCCATCGCCGCCCGGCTCCCTGGCGGTCGCACGGTCGGCCGGCCTTCGCTCGCTCCGCTCGCTCATGCGTCGACGACCCGTCGCAGCGCTTCGCCCACCCGGGCCGGGCCCGGGAAGTAGTCCCACTCCTGGGCGTGCGGGTATGGCGTGTCCCACCCGGTGACCCGCTCGATCGGTGCCTCGAGGTGGAAGAAGCACAGCTCCTGGACCGTTGCCGCCAGCTCGGCGCCGAAGCCGCTGGTGCGGGTCGCCTCGTGGATGATCACGCACCGGCCGGTCTTCCTCACCGACTCCTCGATCGTGTCGGTGTCGAGCGGCAGCAGCGAGCGGAGATCGATGATCTCGGCGTCCACGCCCGTCTCGTCGGCGGCGGCCTCGGCCACGTACACCATCGTCCCGTAGGCGAGCACGGTGACGTCCTCACCGGGCCGGCGAACTGCGGCGCTGCCGAGTGGCACGGTGAAGTATCCATCGGGGACGTCACCGAGCGGGTGGGCCGTCCACGGCACGATGGGACGTTCGTGATGCCCGTCGAACGGACCGTTGTACAGCCGCTTCGGCTCGATGAAGATCACGGGGTCGTCGTCCTCGATGGCGGCGATGAGCAGCCCCTTCGCGTCACGGGGCGTCGAGGGGATGACCGTCTTCAACCCGCACACGTGCGTGAACAGGCTCTCGGGGCTCTGGCTGTGCGTCTGGCCACCGTGGATCCCTCCACCGCCCGGCATGCGCACCGTGATCGGGGCGGTGAACTCGCCGCCCGAGCGGTAGCGCAACCTGGCCGCCTCCGAGATCAGTTGATCCAGCCCGGGGTAGACGTAGTCGGCGAACTGGATCTCCGCCACCGGTCGCAGCCCATACGCGCCCATCCCGATGGCGACGCCGATGATGCCGCCCTCGGCGATCGGCGTGTCGAAGACGCGGTTCGTTCCGTACGTGGCCTGCAGGCCCTCGGTGCAGCGGAACACACCTCCGAAGTACCCGACGTCCTCACCGAACACGACCACGTCGTCGTCTCGGGCCAGCATCACGTCGAGCGCCGAACGGATGGCGACGTTCATCGGCATCGTCGGCACGGCTCAGCCCTCCAACTGCCGGCGCTGGCGCTGGAGGTGCGGCGGAGGCTCCTTGAACACGTCGTCGAAGATGCTCTTCGAGCTCGCCAGACGACCATCGAGGAGGGTGCCGTAGCTCTCGGCCTCCTTCGCCGCGTCGCGCACCTCGGCCTCGACGTCCGCTTGGAGCTGAGCCTGTTGCTCATCCGACCACGCGCCCTCGACGACGAGGTGTTGCTTGAGCCGATCGATCGGATCGCCGAACGGCCACGCGACCCACTCGTCGGCTGGGCGGTACTTCGAGGGGTCGTCGGAGGTGGAGTGGGCGGCGGCGCGGTAGGTCACCCACTCGATGAGCGTCGGACCTCCGTTGGTGCGGGCACGCTCGGCGGCCCACCGAGTCGCCGCGACCACGGCGAGGTAGTCGTTTGCATCCACACGCAGCGCCGGGACCCCGTAGCCGAGCGCCCGAGACGCGAACGTCGTGGCCTCGCCACCGGCGATCCCTTGGAACGACGAGATCGCCCATTGGTTGTTGACGACGTTGAGGATCACCGGGGCGCGATAGGTGGCGGCGAACGTGAGGGCGTGATGGAAGTCGGGCTCGGCGGTCGTGCCTTCACCGACCACACCTGCGGCGATGCAGGTATCCCCCTTGATGGCCGCGGCCATGGCCCAGCCGACGGCCTGGATGTACTGCGTCCCCAAGTTGCCGGAGATCGAGAAGAACCCGGCCTCGCGCACCGAGTACATGACCGGCATCTGTCGCCCGTGCAGCCGATCCTTCTCGTTCGAGAAGATCTGGCACATCATCTCCACGAGCGGCCAATCCCTGGCGATCAGCCAGCCCTGCTGGCGGTACGTCGGGAAGAACATGTCGCGGGGACCCAGCTCGAGTGCTTGGCCGACGGCGAACGCCTCCTCCCCCGTGCAGCGCATGTAGAACGACGTCTTGCCCTGGCGTTGCGCCCGCAGCATCCGATCGTCGTAAGCGCGCGTCTTGACCATTGCCCGCAGCGCGCGACGTAGCGAGTCGGTGTCGATCTGCGGTGCCCACTCGCCGTGGGCGCGGCCGTCCTCGCCGAGCACGCGAATCAGCCCGTAGGCGAGGTCGCGGATCTCTGCCGGGTCGACATGGACGTCCGGGCGACGTACGGCGCCGGCGTCGGGTACGGCGACATAGGAGAAGTCCGGCTGCTCGCCCGGGCGTGCCGATGGCTCGGGTACGTGGAACTGCAACGGCGAGATGTCCGACATGGTCCATTCGCACCTTGCCACCACCGACGCCGAGACACAACCGCCGCGGCTCGCGTCGACGGCAGCCCTAGAGTCGCTTCGTGGTACGCGTGGCGTGGGACGGCGACGTGCTCGTCGTCACGCTCGACCGGCCGGAACGGCGCAATGCCGTCGACCACCCCACGCTCCTCGGGCTGCTCGACGCCCAGCGTGAGGCGTCCGCCGCCCGCGTGCTCGTGTTGACCGGCGCACCCCCGGCCTTCAGTGCCGGGGCAGACCTGACCGGGGTCGAGGAGGGCCGGTTCGCCGAAACGCTCGCCGCCGTGTTGCGGGGGTTCACCGAACTGCCGATCGTGACCATGGCGGCGGTGGACGGTCCCGCCCTCGGTGCCGGGACCCAACTCGCCGTGGCGTGCGATCTGCGGGTCGCCACACCGGGCAGCCTCTTCGGCATCCCCGCCGCACGCCTCGGTCTGGTCGTCGACCACTGGACCGTGGAGCGGCTCGCCCGTGAGCTGAGCTGGCCGGTCGCCAGAGCGATGCTGGTCGCCGCGGAGACCTATGACGCCGCGGCGTTGCACTCGGCAGGCGGGATCCACCGTCTCGGTGACCTCCGCGACGCGTTGGGCTGGGCTGTGAGATCGCCGCTCTCGCGCCCTTGACCATTGCCGCACACAAGCTGGCGCTCGAGCGATCGGCACCGGCGCCGCTACCAGATGCCGACGTCGCCGGCGCTCGCCTCGCGGCGTGGCGCAGCGCCGACGCCATCGAGGGTCGGCAGGCGTTCCTCGACAAGCGTCCAGCGCGCTTCGAGGGCCGCTGAGCGAGGAGGGGGAGGGGAGCGAGGGGGGGAGGGGGGGGGGAGGGGGGGGGGGGGGGGTGGGTGGGGGGGGGGAGGGGGGGGGGGGGGGGGTGTGGGGGATGGTGGGGGGGGTGGGGGGGGGGGGGGGGGGGGTGGGAGTGAGGGGGGGGGGGGGGGGGGGGGGTGGGTGTGGGGGGGGGAGAGGGCGAGGGGGGGAGGGGGGTGAGGGGGGCAGGGGCATGGGGAGGGGGGGGGGGGGGGGTGGGGGGGGCTGGTTGAGGGGGGGGGTGGTCGTGGGGGGAGGGGGGGGGGGGGAGTGGGTGGGGAGGGGGGGGGGCGGGGTGTGGGGTTGGGGGGGGTTGCGAGGGGCCGGGGGAGGGGGGGGTGGGGGGGGGGGCCCGGGGGGGGGGGGGGGGGGGTGGGGGGGGGGGGTCGGGTGGCGGAGCGTCCGGTCAGGTCTGTTGGGGGGGGGGGGGTGGGGGGGTGGGGGTGGGGGTGGTGGGTCGGGGTGGGGGGGGGGGGGGGGGGGGGATGGCCGGTGATTCGCTTGATGGGGGGGAGGGGAGTGTGGGGGGTGGTCGTCGACGTGGGGGGGTGGGGGAGGGGGGGGGGAGTGGGCCGGGGGTGGGGAGGGTGGGGGGGGGGAGGGGGAGAGGGGGGGGGGGGGGGGGGGGGGGGGGGGGGGGGGCGTGGGGGGTTTTCCAGGGGGGTGGAAGGGGCGGGGGGGCGGCCCTGGGTTAGAATGTATCGTCGGGTCAGCAGCCCGCCGCATCGAGTTGACTGAGGAAGGTCCCCGCGCCGATGACCGCGGCGCCGGCCGCTTCTACGTCGCGCCGAAGCGCGGGTCCGACGTCACCACGGTCGCGTCGGGAATCTCGGCGACCAGTTCACGGATCAGGTCGTCAGCCGCGTCGCGGCCACGCCTCGTCGCGTAGCGGACGGCGACGCCCCCGTGATCACCTTCCGGCAGGTCGGGCTGCGCCACGTCGAGCACGAGTGTCAGCGGCTCACCGAGGCACTGCAGTCGGCCAAGCAGGCGCCGCACTGCCGCCGGCCGGTCGCGCCACCAGCCGTCGGCGACTGCTCCGATCACGTTGTTGCCGTCGACGAGAAGGATGCTCCTAGCGTCGCACGCGGCCAACCCAGCGAATCAGGCGAGCGGTTCGACGACGTCCAACCGCCACGTTCGGCCCGGGCGGTCTGGCTCAACAAGCTCCACCTGGAAGTACTCCGACAGTGCGTCGGCCAGCTTCTCGGGCCGATCCGGGTCGATGGCGTCGGTGACGATCCGGCGCACGAGCAGCCCCTGCGTGTGCTTGGCGCTGTGAGCTCCGGCTCCGCGTTTGGTCTCCAGGCTGCGGAGCACCTTCACGGTCACGGTTCGCTCGGCCAGCACCCCGCTCGGCCGCCAGGCGGTGGCGTACTCGGCCTGGCGGCACTCGACGACGACACCGTGGCCAGCCGCCGCGGGAAGCACGTCGGTGAGCGGTTCGCGCCAGACCTGCGGGAGGTGCGCCAAGCCGGGGAGCCGCCCGCACATGTTGAGCCGGTACGGCGGGATGCGATCCCCCGGCCGCACCGCGCCCCACAGCGCCGAGATGATGACGATCCAGGCCCGCGCTCTGCGCCGAGCCGCGGGTTCGAGGTCGTCCAACCCGAGCGCGTCGAACAGCACCCCTGAGTAGACCGCTTCCACGCGCCGTCGGCGCCTCACGCAGCGTGATGTTGCGGCGCACGACGTCACGCATGGTGGCGGGTGCGCACACACGGTCGGTCGCGTCAGGCTCGGCGCTGACCTCGATCAACGTGTCGAGCACGGCGGCGCGGTTCGCGCGAGCGGCGGGAACGAGAGGCTGTCGAGGTCCAGCGGGTTGCCGCGACGGACCTCGGTCTTCGACTCGGATGCCGGCAACAAGATGAGCACACCCGTTTCCTACCAGCAGGGTGTTCCAGCGGTGGAACGGCGGTGTCACGCTTCCTGCGTGGAGGTGTCGCCATGATCCATGACGCTCGCATCGAGTTGACGTTGCCCACGCAGGAGGACCTGCGAGAACACTCCGAGCACTGCTCGGCCGACCCCCGGCTGCTGGCTGCCGTCGGCGGGCGGCTCGGCGGCCAGCTGCGCCTGCGGCGCACCGGTGGCCGGGACGCCCTCTTCACCGTCAGCGAGGTACGTGACGAGGAACGTCCCGAGATCGTGCGCGCCGGGCTCCTCGGTCGCCGCCGCCTCGGCGCTGACGAGCCATCCGACGGCGTCGCCAGCACGCCGGCGGCCGATCCCAACCTCTCCGAGGACCGGGCCAGCGGTCGCGGCGAGCTGATCGAACGGCGCGACGACGATGGCGTGCACCGTGGGCTCATCGTCATCGCCCCTCACGGCGGTGGCATCGAGCCGCACACCGACGACCAGGCCGAACGGCTGGCGGAGTGCCTGTCAGCGGCCGGCGTCTCGCTCTGGCGCTGCAAGGGATGGGGCGACGCCTTCGATCGCTGGCACATCACATCCACCGACATCGACCCGGTGAGCTTCCCCCGGCCGGACTCGCTCATGGATCGAGGGTTCCGCAACGCCGTGGCGTTTCACGGGTTCCGGGATGATGAGGTTCTCATCGGCGAGCGTGCTCCCCGGCCCTGAAGCGGCGCGTCCGCGACGCCATCGCCGACGCCGTCGAGGGCATCGTGGTCCGCGTCGCTCGCGCCGACGAGCGCTACGGCGGCGACAACCCGTGCAACATCGTCAACCGGCTCACGGCCGGCGGGGCGGCGGCCTGCAGATCGAGCAAGGTCTCACCATCCGGCGCGACCACGGAGATGCCATCGCCGCTGCCGTGGCCGGGGTCTACGCCAGGCGGCTGCGCCGCCCCTTGACCGTGTGACTCGGGCTCAGGAGGCGGGCTCCAGTTCGTGGATCATGGCGGCTGCGGCCGTGGCGTGGTCGGCAGCGTCGATCAACACCAGCCGTCCGCTCTCGCGTGAACCCGGTAGGGCGAGGCGACGATCGGAGTCGACAGGCTCAAGCTGACGCGTCCGAGGTCGTTGAGTCCAGCCGGTCGACCGGTGAGCGCTCGAGGGTTCCGACATCGACCCGATGGTCGAACCCGGTCACCGTAGCGGTCCCCGGTGGGTGCCGTGCTTGAACAGCAGCCGACCGCCCGTGACCAACGGGGTCTCGGTCATCCAGCAGACGTCGGCGCACACCTCCGTCGTGGCGACCGGGCGGTCCACACCGGCACACCGAGCACGACGTCGCCACGGGCGACATCGACGTCGTCGGCCAGCACGACCGTCACCGCCTGGCCCGGCTCGGCGGTGTCGAGCGGCCGGCCGCGCGATCGATGCCGGCCACCGTCGTCGTCGTACCCCCCGGCGCGCCGTGACCGGATCGCCGACGCGCAGGGGACCCCGGTCAGCCTGCCGGCGACGCCGCGATAGTCCGACGCCCCGTGTCGGATGCACCGATGCACGTCGAGGCGGGCACCAACGGACGGCTCGGCCCTCGAGCTGGCCGGCTCGAGCAGCTCGAGCAGCGGCGGACCGTCGTACCAGGGGCCGCGGGCCGACAGCGCCACGACGTTGTCGCCGTGGAGCGCCGAGACGGGGACGGCCGTCCACCGGTACCGGCGTCGGGAGGGCCTCGACGTACTCGGTGAGTTCCTTGACGATCCCGCCGTACTCGGCGTCGTCCCAGCCGATCAGGTCCATCTTGTTGACCGCCAGGACGATGCGTCCGACGCCGACGAGGGCGGCGACGTAGGCGTGGCGGCGGGTCTGCTCGACCACGCCGTGGCGGGCGTCGACGAGGACCACGGCCACGTCTGCGACGAGGCCGCGGTCACCATGTTAGCGTGTATGGGCGTGTCCGGGCGAATCGGCCACGACGAAGCTTCGCCGGGGAGTCGAGAAGTAGCGGTGGGCGACGTCGATGGTGATTAGTTGCCGCGCTCGGCCCGCAGCCCGTCGGTGAGCAGCGCGAGGTCGAGCCCCCCGTCACCCCAGCGCCGGCTGGCCCGTTCGACCGCCCGCAGCTGGTCCTCGAGCACGGCGCTCGTGTCGTGCAGCAGGCATCCGATCAGCGTCGACTTCCCGTCGTCGACCGAGCCGGCGTTGCGATGCGCAGCGTCGGCAGCTCGCCCATCAGAAGTACCCCTCCCGCTTGCGGTCCTCCATCGCGGCGTCGCTGAAGGCGTCGTCGCCGCGAGTGGCGCCACGTTCAGTGATGCGGGCGGCCGCCACCTCGGTGATGACCTCCTCGACCGTCGTCGCGGTCGAGCGGACGCGCCTCTGCAGCTCATGTCCCCGACGGTGCGGTACCGCACCGTCTCCGCGGACACGGCCTCACCCGCCTCAGGGGAGACGGGACCGCCGACGGCGAGCAGCATGCCGTCGCGCTCGACCACCGACCGCTCGTGGGCGTAGTAGATCGACGGCAGCTCGAGCTCCTCGG
>CAVZFS010000049.1:0-102317 GCA_963774635.1 uncultured Acidimicrobiia bacterium | reverse complement strand
GAGGCTCGCGACCACTGCCGGAACTTCCTCCAACCACTCGGCCCACTCGGGGATGCTCCGTGTCGGCCGCCAACCGCTCGGGGTGTTGCCCGTGATGGCCACCGCGCCGCGAGGCACCGAGGGCTTCGGCGACCGCCTCGGTCGACTCCTCGATTCGCTCCGCCCGCTCTGGCAGCGCTCCATCTTCCAGGTCCCGCGGCTCGCCACCGGAGGTGAGGTCGAACAGGCGCTGCTCGCCGTCCTCCAGCGGTCGCCCTGGACGATGCGCGTCGGGTACCGCCGTGTCTTCGGGCCGCTGCTCGGGCATGCCGCCGGCGGCCTCGGGACGACGCAGCAGCTGCAGAGCGTGGTGCGGTCGATCGGCTTTCTCGATGCCCTCGACGTCGTCGAGCAGCCGCGTCGGTGCCGTTCGTCGTGCGGCCCGAGCCGCGCTCCTTGCGCGTCCCGATCATGGGCGACCCCAGCCGTCTCGATGCGGTGCGCCAGTTGACGACGAGCGCCAACGCACGCGAGGTCCTCAGCCAGGCCGTGGACGCGGACAGTCTGCTCGAAGCGCTGGTCACGTTCGCCGCCGTGCAGGAGCTGGATCTCACGGCGGCGCGGATCGGCCGGCGCTTCCTGCCGGCCGAGGTCGCCGCGGTGGCCTGGCGGACGCCCGAGATCTCCGGCATCGCCGGGGGCGTCAGCGATCCGGATCCGAAGACGTTGGTGACGATCCCCGTCGCCCAGCTGGGCGGGCGAACGCTGTTCGGAGGAGGTCCATCGCCGCCAGCAGCAGGGCGGCCCGGACCTCGACGACCTGCTCGAGTTCCAGGACGCCCTCGCCGCCTTGGCTGTCGCTGATCCGGCCCAGGTCGACGTGGCGTTGCGAGCTCACCTCGACGCCTGCTCGCACCGGCTCGACGCGTGGGACACGTCGCTGGCCAGCCGGCAGCTACGCGTGCCACCCGCAAGACCCACGGTCCGGGGCTTCACCTCGGCGGCTACGGCTGTGTCGAGCGGCTGCGGCCGGAGACCACCCCGGACTCGCTCGGCTACGTCACAGGACCGTCGCTGGCCCACGCCTCCACGGCCGGTGTGCTGCGCAGCGGACGCCTCGCCAATCCCAGCATCGACCGCCTCGACGTCGACGTCAGCTCGGCGCGGGTGCGCACGGCGCTGGCGCTGATGCGGGGTGTGCGCGAGGAGTGCCGCTGTCGGTGTTGCTCGGCTACCAGCTCGAGCGAGAGCTGCGCGAAGAGGACCTCGCGCTTTCATCCTCGCCTTCGCAGCGAGTTCCCGCTGCGGCAGCCGGCCGAGGACGCGACACAACCCGTCGAGGCGACGCCGCCGCACGACGTCGTCAACGCCGCCGATCTGCTCGACGTGTGGCCGAGGGTGTTCATCGACCCCGTGCCACCGCCGTTCGTGTTCCGCGTCGCCCAGCGTGTCGGCTTGCAGATCAACGACCCACGGGTCGACCGGATGATGGTGCAGTTCACCGCGCTGGCCGCGACCTACGACGCGGTGGCGGATGTCGTGCTTGCCGAGGCCGTCCACCAGACGCTGGCCGCCAACCCGGAGCGAGCCCAGGCGGCGACCCGGTTCCTCCATCGGCAGGAGGCACCGGCCGAACCCGACGTCACGGCGACGCCACGGCGGGCCCACGCCTACGTCCAGCGCTGCGCCGTCGCCATCGGTGCGCCGCAGCCGAGCGCGGCGTGGCGGACGCTGTCCGCCAACGATCCGAGGGTCCAGGCCGAGCCTCGCATCAACGCCTGGGTCGCCCAGCTGCTCGGCGAACCAGGCGCCTGGGGGTTCAGCGGGAGAGGTGTGGCCGCCGACGGCACGCCAGGACCCGTCGAGGTCGTGACGCTGACAGATCTCGCGCTCTCACCGTTGGCGTTGCTGGCGGCCGCCGTCAGCGGCGGCGGCGACCGCCCGACGGAGCTGGAGGAACGGATCGGGCGGGTGCTTGCTGGGCGCATCGACGTCCCCGAGGGCGGCGGGATCGACTTGCTCGCCGACACCGACGGCACGCTCGGTCTTGGTGCGTTCACGTCGATGTGCAGCACGATCGCCAGGGTGCTGCGGTCGGCGCGCCCCGGGGAAGCGCGGACCTTCGCGCTGCCGGACGCCGGAGGACCGAACGGCGTCGATGTGGACGAGTTGGAGCGTCGAACGACGCGCGCCGAGCAGCGCCTGCGCACGGTCAGCCAGCGGCTCGATGCGGCGCTCGCGGTCTCCGTTCCGAAGACCGGTCGCGTGCGGGCGGCGCTCGAGCAGGTCAGCCGTGCCGGTGTGCCCGGCGCGGTGCCGCCGGCGGTATTGTTCGCCGAGCCAGACGGAGATCCGGCTTCGGTCGACGCCGTCACCTTTGCGACCTCCGCGGCCGCCGCCGCACATCTGCGCATCGGTCAGCTCGATGCCATCGCCGCTGGTGACCGGGAGGCCGCGGCGCGACGCCGCCTGAGCATCGTGTTCGGTGAGCTCTGGCCGGTCCTCGGCGTGGTCCGCTTGCCGGCCGACGCCGAGCTGACGAGGGCGCTGCGCAAGGTCGGCCAGACCCGCCTCAGCGGCGGCGACCCGCTGGCTGCGACGACATGGATGACCCGCATGGCACGCGTGCGACCCGAGCTCGACGCGCTGTGGCACGTCCTCGTTGCCGCCGAGGCGGCGACGGGAGGGTTCGATGCCACGCAGTGGTCGATCGTCCAGCGGCCGCTGCGCGACACCGACAAGTGGGCCGCATTGCCCTTCCAGCTGGCCCGGCGGCCCACGCACGTCCAGATGGCGGCGGTGGTGCACACGCCGGGACGTGCGAGGCTCACGGGTCCGGTCGGGATCCTCGTCGTCGACTCCTGGACCGAGCAGGTGCCGATGGACACGGAGACGGCGGGCGTGGCGCTGCACTACGACGCGCCGTCGAACCGCGCGCCACAGGTGGCGCTGCTCGCCGTTCCACCGGACGTCAGCGTCGACCGACCGTGGAGCCTCGACCTCGTGCTCGCTTCGATCGACGAGGCGCTCGACCTGGCCCGGCTCCGCGGCGTCACGATGGCGGAGCTGCCCGGTGTCGCCGCCGTGCTCCCGGCGCTGTACCTGCCATTCGACGTCACCGAGAACGTGCCGTCGATCAACTTCGACCGTCTGGCCGACCGCCTCGGGCCGGCCCAGCTCGTGTTGGGGAAGGACTGACGTGTCGGCATCGATCGTGACGTGGTCGCGGCTGGAGCCGGTGGACCAGTCGTCGGACCTGAGCGTGTCCCTGGCGGCGCCGATCGCCGACCCGCTGTGGATGTTGCATCGGCAATGGCAGTTCGGCGAGCTCGAGGGAAACGACGCCGGGACGCCGGTCGAGGTGCGCATCGAACATCGGGCGGTGCCGCTGTCGCGAGTGCGGCTCGGTGACGACGATGCCGTCGACCCCGTGGACTACGTGCCGAGCGACCTGCCCCTCGAGCCCGTGGTCGAGGCCGAGCGCGTGCGTGGCGTCACCGGCGGGCATCGCCGGTTGGCCGCGGAGACCGGTGCCCAGCTCGTGCGCATGCTGCGGGCTGCCCACCTGGAATCGGTCGCTGCCGGGCTGCGCGAGGGGGAGTTCCGGCTGGTCGTCCCACCGTCGCTCGACCCGATCGCCGACCCGCTCGGTGCCGAGGCGGCCGTGCTGCTCTCGGGACGGGCCGTCGACGGCGACGCCGTCGCCGCTGCGTTGGCTCCACATCGCGAATCGGACGGCGGGCTGAGCGGGCTGCCGTCGTCGATACCCGGTGACCACGCGACCGTGCGACCGGTGGTCGAGCGGTGGTTGGCGTGGTACGACGAGCTGCTCATCGAGCCCGCCGCCGGCGGAGCTTCGGCTGCTCCGGCGGCATGGGATCCGCGGCGCCTCGAGCACCGCTTCGCCTCGGCTGCCGGCGGGGTCGCCGACCAGGTCACGTTCGTGGCGAGTGCCTTCGACGACGGGCATCTGGACTGGCCCGACCTCGACGTCGACTCGTCGGTCGACCTCGGCGCTTCGACCACGCCGGTGTCGACGGTGACCCGCTTCGACGCCGTGATCCCGGTCCCGCTGCGCTATCCCGGCATGCCTGCCCATCGCCACTGGGAGCTCGAGGACGGCCGGGTCAACTTCGCCAGCGTGCAGGCCGGGAGCACCGACATCGTGCGCATCCTGCTGACCGACTTCGCCCTCGTGTACGGCGAGGACTGGTTCGTCCTGCCGCTCGAGGTGCCGGTCGGGTCGGTCGTGACGATCACGTCGATGCGGGTCCGTGACACGTTCGGTGTGGTGTCCGACGTCGAGCCGACGGTCGGCCCCGAGACCAACCCGTTCCAGCGGCCGTGGTCGATGTACCGCACATCGGCCGTCACCGGTGATCCGCTCGACCTCGACACGCTGTTCGTCCCGCCGACGCTCGGGATGAAGACGGCGGGTCCGCCGATCGAGGAGGTGGCGTTCTTCCGCGACGAGATGGCCAACGTGGTCTGGGCCGTCGAGCGCACGACGCCGAGCCCGCTCGGCACGGCGGTCGACCGCTACCGCAACTCCCAGCCGGCGTCCGTGGCCCGGGTGCCGGTCGACGTCACCGAGTTCGGCGACGCCGAGCTCGTCTACCGGCTGGCGACGCCGGTGCCGTCGAACTGGTACCCGTACCTGCCGCGGCGGACGCCGGCCGGCGATGACATCACGCTGGAGCGACTGCCGGCCAGCGACCCCGAAGGAGCGATCGCCACCGAGTCGACGGTGCTGGAGGACGAGGAGGTCTCTCGCGGCGGCGTCGTCGTGTCGCGGGCGTGGCAGTACGCCCGCTGGATCGACGGCCGGCCCCTGCTGTGGCTCGGCCGCCACACCCGCCCCGGCCACGGCGAAGGCTCCAGCGGCCTCGCCTGGGACACCACCGAGTCACCTCGGTAGTCGGCGAAAAACAGGTTTTGAATCCCGGTCAAGATCGTTTTCGAGGGTGAATCTTCCAGAGAATCGACGGTTGGTGCTCGCCTCGGGATCGGCGCGCCGGCGCGAGCTGCTCGCGCACCTCGGTCTGGAGTTCGACGTCGTGTCGCCCGACATCGACGAGACGCCGCAGCCGGGCGAGCGACCGCTGGATCTCGTGCGGCGCCTCGCCGTGGGAAGGCCCGTGCCGTCGATGGCGACGTCGTGCTGGCAGCCGACACGATCGTCGAGATCGACGGCGAGATCTTCGGTCAACCAGTCGACGCCGACGACGCCCGCCGCATGCTGCGCCGGCTGTCGGGTCGCACGCATCGCGTGCACTCCGGCGTGGCGCTGCGCGCCGGCGGGCAGGAGGCGGTCGAGACCGTCACCACCGACGTGACGTTCGTACCGCTCACGCCGGGCGCGCTCGAGTGGTACCTCGGCACCGGCGAGCCGTTCGGCAAGGCCGGCGCCTACGGCATCCAGGGAGCCGCCGGGATCTTCGTCGAGCGCGTGCGAGGCAGCGTCAGCAACGTCGTCGGGCTCCCGCTGACCACCGTCGCCGCGCTGCTCCAGCGGCTGTGCGGCTGGCAGCCCGGAGGAGCCCGTTAGCACTCTCGGGGGCCGGTTGCTAACGCTGCGCCCGGTGCCGTACGATTGGCAGTCGCATTGGCCGAGTGCTAATCGGCCTGTTGATCCACCGCCACACGCCAATGGAGGCATTCACACATGGCACTGAAGCCGCTCGATGACCGCATCGTCGTCCAGCCCAACGAAGCCGAGCAGACGACAGCCTCGGGTCTGGTCATCCCCGACACCGCCAAGGAGAAGCCGCAGCAGGGCAAGGTCCTGGCCGTCGGTCCCGGCAAGCGGGCAGAGAACACCGGTGAGCTGATCCCCCTCGACGTCTCGGTCGGCCAGACCGTGCTGTACAGCAAGTACGGCGGCACGGAGGTGACCGTGGACGGCGAGGACCTGCTGATCCTCTCCAGCCGCGACGTCCTCGCCATCGTGGAGGTCTGATGCCCAAGCAGCTGAAGTTCGACGAGAACGCCCGGCGCTCGCTGGAGGCCGGCGTCAACAAGCTCGCCGACGCGGTCAAGGTCACGCTCGGCCCACGCGGCCGCAACGTCGTGCTCGACAAGAAGTGGGGCGCGCCGACCATCACCAACGACGGTGTGTCGATCGCCAAGGAGGTCGAGCTCGAGGACCACTTCGAGAACATGGGCGCTCAGCTCGTGAAGGAAGTGGCGACGAAGACCAACGACGTCGCCGGTGACGGCACCACGACGGCGACGGTGCTGGCCCAGTCGCTGGTCACGCTCGGCATGCGCAACGTTGCCGCCGGGGCCAACCCGATGAGCCTCAAGAAGGGCATCGAGAAGGCAGTCGCCGCCGCTGTCGACTCGATCCAGGCCGACGCCAAGGACGTCGACGACAAGCACGACATCGCCGCCGTGGCGACGATCTCGGCCGCCGACTCGTCGATCGGCGATGTCATCGCCGACGCCATCGACAAGGTCGGCAAGGACGGGGTGGTGACCGTCGAGGAGTCGAACACGTTCGGCACCGAGCTCGAGTTCACCGAGGGCATGCAGTTCGACAAGGGCTACCTGTCGCCGTACTTCGTGACGGACCCGGAGCGCCAGGAGGCGGTGCTCGACGAGCCGTTCATCCTGCTGAACCAGGCCAAGGTCTCGACCGTCCAGTCACTGCTGCCCGTGCTCGAGGCGGTCATGAAGACTGGCCGGCCGCTCGTCATCGTGGCCGAGGACGTCGAGGGCGAGGCGCTCGCCACGCTCGTCGTCAACAAGATCCGCGGCACGTTCAACGCCGTCGCCGTCAAGGCGCCGGGCTTCGGTGACCGCCGCAAGGCGATGCTCCAGGACATGGCCGTGCTGACCGGCGCCCAGGTGGTCTCCGAGGATGTCGGCCTGAAGCTCGACAACGTGACGCTCGATCTGCTCGGGACGGCCAAGCGCGTCATCGTCACCAAGGACGACACCACGATCGTCGACGGCGGCGGCAGCACCGACGACGTGAAGGGCCGGATCAACCAGATCAAGGTGGAGATCGACAACACCGACTCCGATTGGGACCGCGAGAAGCTGCAGGAGCGGCTCGCCAAGCTGTCGGGCGGCGTTGCGGTGATCAAGGTCGGCGCAGCGACCGAGGTCGAGCTGAAGGAGAAGAAGCACCGCATCGAGGACGCCGTGTCGGCGACCAAGGCGGCCATCGAGGAGGGTGTCGTCGCCGGTGGCGGCGTGGCCCTCATCCGGGCCCGCAAGGCAGTGCGCAAGGTTGTCGACTCGCTGCAGGGCGACGAGGCGACGGGCGCTCGCACGGTGTGGGAGTCGTTGGTCACGCCGACCAAGCTGATCGCCGAGAACGCCGGGCTCGAGGGCTCGGTCTGGGTGCAGCGGGTCGAGGCGGAGGACGGCGCGACCGGCCTCAACGCCCAGACCGGCGAGTTGACCGACCTCATCAAGGCCGGCATCGTGGACCCCGCCAAGGTGACGCGGGCGGCGCTGCAGAACGCCGCGTCGATCGCCGCCATGGTGCTGACGACCGAGGCCGTCGTGGCCGACAAGCCTGAGCCTCCTGGTCCGGCCATGCCCCCCGGCGGCGGCATGGGCGGCATGCCCGGAATGATGTGAGATTTCGAGGGGGGAAGGAGACCTTCCCCCCTCGAGCTCCCCCCATCTCTGGTGGAGCTCCGGCCGACCGGCCAAGCCGGATCGGCCTTCGCACCTACAGCAATGTTGAGCTGTGCCGGTACCGGCACAGCTCATTCGCGTGCTAGCACGGGTTGCTGATGGCTCGGGATGATCGGGTGTTGCGGCCGTTCTGGCTGCACCAAGTGGCGGAGTACCTGATCGGGTTGGCGCTCGTGGCGATGGGGCTGCAGAGCCCGGATCCGATCGTGCCGACCGTGGCCGGCGGGCTCATCGTCATGAACGCGGCGATGGTCGACGGCCCCCTCGGCGCCTTCCGGGCCGTGTCACGGCGGACCCATCGCACGCTCGACCTCGTGCTGATCATCGGCCTCGTCGTTGCTGCCCTCCTGCCATGGGGCGTCGACAACGCGAGCCGGATCACGATGCTCATCGTCGCCGCCGTACTGGCTGTCGTGTGGTGGAACTCGGCGTTCACCCGGCGGGCGCCGGCCGACCCTGCCCGCCCGGTCGACCGCACGGAGGTCATCGGTCGGTCCGCCGGGCGCCTGGCCGGCCAGGCCGCCAAGGCGATCCGGGATCGCGCCAACCGGCAGGATCGGTAGCGTCGTCCGGCATGGCGTTCGAGCGACCGGCTCCCGATCTGCAGAAGTTGCTCGCGGCCTGGGAGCAGTTCGAGGCGGGGGAGGAGGCGCCGGGACGCGTGCTCGCCAACCTGAAGACGGCCGGATTGTCCGAGGTGCTGCACGAGCTCGTCGACACCGGCTGGGCACCGGCCACGAACGTTGACTGACCCAGCGACCAGGCGACCCGGCGGCAAGCAGTACATCCCCCGGCCAGCGGTCTGGGAGTCCGGTGGCCGGCTCGTTCCTGCGACCCACCCGCTGACGGTCACCGTCGACGACATCGCGGTCGCGCTGGCAGACGCGCCGCCCGGCCAACCGCTCGCCCCGGCGTTCGAGGGCGCCAGAGCCTCGGCGGTGCTCGTCGGCCTGGCCGACGGACCTGCGGGCGCCGAAGTCCTGCTCACCCGGCGGGCGTGGGACCTCCGCCAACACAAAGGCGAGATCAGCTTCCCGGGTGGCCGGATCGACCCAGGCGAGACGCCGGCCGAGGCGGCCGTGCGCGAGGCGTGGGAGGAGGTGGCGCTCGACCCTGCCGACGTCGAGCTGATCGGCGAGCTCGATCACCTCAGCACGGTCGTCAGTCGCAGCTACATCGTTCCCCTCGTCGCTCGACTCCCCGGCCTGCTGCCGTTGGCGCCGGCCAGCCCGGAGGTCGAGCGGGTGCTGTGGATCCCGTTGGCGGAGCTGGTCCGGTCCGACACCTATCGCTCCGAGCGCTGGGGCCGCCCACCCACTGACCGCCTGCTCCACTTCTTCGAGCTCGACGACGAGACGATCTGGGGCGCGACAGCCCACATGCTGGTCGACCTGCTGTCACGCCTTGCTCCGGACCGCTAGGCGAGCTCCCGCAACAACCTCCAACGCGGCCTGGACGTGATGCCACTCGGTCGTGGAGGTGCCGATCGAGAAGCGCAGCACGGGCGTGCCATCGAGCACCGTGCGAGTGAACAGCACCTCTCCCGTGGCATTGGCTCGCTCGATCAGCTCGTCCGTGTCGCCGTCGACCAAGCGGAGGCACACGAGGTTCAACGGATGTGGCGCGACGATCTCGAACCGGTCGTCGGCACGCACCTCCGCCACCAGCCGCTGCGCCAGCTCGACATGGCGGCGGATCATCACCTGGATGGACTCGATCCCGTCGAGGCGGATCGTCAGCCACAGCTTGAGGGCCCGGAATCGCCGCCCGAGCGGGATCTGCCAATCCCGGTAATCGATCGCCGCACCCGTCTCGGCGGCCGCCGAGCGGAGGTACTCGGGCAGGATGCTCAACGCCCCGAGCAGCGCGGCGCGATCGGCCGTCCAGTACAGGTCGCAGTCGAAGTTGACCCCCATCCACTTGTGCGGGTTCGTGCAATAGCTGTCGGCGAGCTCCACCCCGTCGTTGACCCAGCGGTGCTCGGGCGAAAGTGCGGCGATGCCGCACATCGCCGCATCCACGTGCAGCCACGCGCCGGCGTCGGCGCACACCGCGGCGATCTCCGGCGTCGGATCGAACGCCATCGAGGACGTCGTCCCGTGCGTCGAGCACACGAAGCACGGCACCAACCCCGCAGCCAGGTCCGACTCGATCATCGACGCCAGCGCGTCAGGACGCATGGCGAACGACTCGTCATGGGGCACCACGCGCAGCCGATCGGTCCCGATGCCGGCGATGCGCAGCCCCTTCTCGACGCTCGAGTGCGCCTGTGCGCTTGCGTACGCCACCAGCCGAGAGGTGTCGCCATCGCGATTGACGGCACCGCCGGTGGCCCGCCAGCGGGCCGAGAGGATCGCCACCAGCGCCGCCTCGCTCGCTGATCCCTGGATCACGCCACCGCCGGACGAGCTGTCCGAGCGGAAGCCCGCCGGGCAAGTCGAGCAGTTCTGCCATCCAGTCGAGCATCAGTGTCTCGACCTCCGTGCAGGCTGGCGACGTCACCCAGCTCATCCCCTGCACGCCGAGACCGGCCGTCAAGAGCTCGCCCAGGATCGACGGGTACGACGTGTTCGACGGGAAGTAGGCGAAGTAGCTCGGGTGCTGCCAGTGCACGATGCCCGGCACGATGACCCGCGAGAGGTCATCCAGCACCGACGCCCACGGTTCGGGAGCCGCCGGAGGGTGCGCCGGAAGCATGGCCCGCACGTCGCCCGGTGCGACGTCCGGCGACACCCGCTGCGCCTCCACGCCCTCGAGGTAGTCGGCGACCCAGTCGATCAACTCGTGCCCGCGCGGCGGAACTCGGCAAGGTTCACGTCGACCTCCTCCGCACGTTGCGGATGATCCTCCACACGATGAATGCCAGCGCCAGCCCGATGGCGACGAGCACGATCGCCTGGCGCCACCCGCCCCGCGCCTCGCTGCCGCAGTCCGGCTGGGGAAGCGCGCTGACGCAATCCGACAGATCCTCGTCTTCTGGCAGGAACTCGTTGTCCGTCGTCGGGATGGTGTCAGGCGGGGCTGGTGGCGCCGTCGCTCCAGCTGCGCTGGGCCACGCGAGAGCGACGGCGCAGGCCGCGACGAATACGGCCCAGCGCAGCATCGGCCCGCTTTCTACTATCGCCGGGCCGCTCGTCCGTTGGACCGAGCAGCAGCGCTGCCTACGATCTGGTCCTTGACGGATGATCATCCCCGCCCCGTCCTCGTCGTCGACTTCGGCGCCCAGTACGCCCAGCTGATCGCCCGCCGAGTGCGCGAGCTGCACGTCTACTCCGAGATCGTCCCGAACAGCCTCACGGCGGCCGAGCTCGCCACCCGCGATCCCGCTGCCCTGATCCTCTCCGGCGGCCCGAAGAGCGTCCACGTCCCAGGTGCGCCACAGCTCGACCCCGCCGTCTACGAACTCGGTGTGCCGATTCTCGGCATCTGCTATGGCGCCCAGCTGATCGCTCAGCAGTTGGGTGGCACGGTCGGACGAGGGATGCGCGGTGAGTACGGCCGGGCCAAGCTGCACCGCGATCAGGCGTCGCAGTTGTTGCCGGACGATGCCCCCGACGTCCATGACGTCTGGATGAGCCACTTCGACGCCATCACCGTCGCGCCGCCGGGTTTCATCGCCACCGCTTCCACCGACGACGCGCCCGTGGCCGCGCTCGAGGACGACAGCCGCCGCATCTACGGCGTGCAGTTCCACCCGGAGGTCGTCCACTCGCCATACGGCATGGGCGTCCTGCGGCGCTTCCTGCACGAGCGCGCCGGGCTCGGCGCCGACTGGACGATGTCGTCGGTCATCGACGACCAAGTGGCGCGCATCCGTGAGCAGGTCGGTGCCGGGCGCGCCATCTGCGGCCTGTCCGGCGGCGTCGACTCCTCGGTCGCTGCCGCCCTCGTCCACCGCGCCATCGGCCACCAATTGACGTGCGTCTACGTCGACACCGGCCTCATGCGCAAGGGCGAGAGCGAGCAGGTCACCGAGACGTTCCGCCGTTCGATGGGCATCGAGCTGATCCACGTCGACGCCGGCGCCCGCTTCTTCGCTCGCCTTGCGGGCGTCACGGATCCCGAGGCCAAGCGCAAGGCGATCGGCGACGAGTTCATCCGCGTCTTCGAGGAGCACACGGGCGGGCTCGTCGAAGCGGACTTCCTCGTGCAGGGCACGCTCTATCCCGACCTCATCGAGTCGGGCGGCGCGGACGGCACGGCGGCGGTCATCAAGAGCCACCACAACGTCGGCGGCCTGCCCGAAGACATGCGCCTCGAGCTGATCGAGCCGCTGCGCGAACTGTTCAAGGACGAGGTCCGGACACTCGGCCACGAGCTCGGCCTTCCCGACGAGCTCGTCTGGCGCCAGCCGTTCCCCGGTCCCGGTCTGGCCGTGCGGATCATCGGTGAGGTGACGCCCGACAAGGTGGCGCTGCTGCAGGACGCCGACGCCATCGTGCGGGCCGAGATCGCCGCCGCTGGACTGGAGCGGGACATCTGGCAGGCCTTCGCCGTGCTGGCCGACATCCGATCGGTCGGCGTGATGGGCGACGAGCGGACCTACGGCCACCCCATCATCGTGCGGGCCGTGACGAGCGATGACGCGATGACCGCCGACTGGGCCCGGCTGCCATACGACGTCCTGGAGCGCATCTCCAACCGCGTCATCAACGAGGTCCCAGGCATCAACCGCGTCGCTTACGACATCACCTCGAAGCCACCCGGCACGATCGAGTGGGAATGAGCGCTTCGTTCGGTCCGTCCTCGGTCGTGTAGCTGTCCGCGCTTCGTCACCTGATTGTCACCCGTTCGTCATGCGCGGCTATGCTCCTCGCTCGACATGGGCAGACCTCGTTGGGACCACGGTGAGCCACGTCGACGTTGGGCTCTGCTCGTCGCCGCGTCGCTGGCCGCAGGGGCGTCGTTCCTCGGCGCTGATCCCGTCGCTGCCGATCCCGTCGAGGACCAACGCCAGCGCGTCCAGGAGCTGACCAACGAGCTCGAGCAGCTCGAGGAGACCTCGGACATCCTGGCCGAGGACTACGTCACGGCACTCGATGAGCAGCGCCGGCTGGACGCCGAGGTGGCCGCCGCCGCCCAGCAGGTGGCCGAGCGAGAGGCAGAAGTCCAGGCCCTGCGTGGCGACCTCGCCGAGGTGGCCGTCCAGTCCTTCATGGGCGCGGGCACCAACGGCCTCGGGCCGATGTTCAACGACTCCTCGGCATACACCGAGGAGCTGCAGCGCGACCAGCTGGCTCGTGTCGCGCTGAGCGCCGGCGATGCGACGACCGACGAGCTGGATCAGGCTGTCTCGGAGCTGCACGACCAGCGCTCCATCCTCGAGGACCGCCAGGCAGAGGCGGCCGCCGCGGCCGTCGAGGTCGAGCAGGCCCAGCAGGCCACCGAAGCGAAGAAGGCCGAGTACCAGCAGGCCCGCGGCGATGCCGAGGCCGAGCTTGGCAGGCTGATCCAGGAGGAAGAGGAGCGGCGCGCCCGCGAGTCCTACGAGCGGATGCAGCGTGAGGCCGAGGAAGCCGCAGCGCGCGCCGCCGAAGAACAGCGCCAGGCCGAGGCCGACGCGCAGCGTCAGGCCGAGGCGGCTTCCGTCGCCGTCGCCGCACCGCCATCCGACAACGGCGGCGGCAGCAACGACAACGACGGCGGCGGCGCCAGCACCAGCAGCAGCGACAACGGTGGCGGCGGCGGTGGCAATGGTGATGGTGGTCGGCGGCGGCGCTGCGGCAGCCGCCAGCGAGCCATACATCCCGCCTGCTTCGTCACGCGCCGAGACGGCGGTCAACGCCGCGATGACGCAGCTCGGTGTGCCGTACCGGTTCGCTGAGAGCAGCCCCGGCGAAGCCTTCGACTGCTCCGGGTTGACGAAGTGGGCGTGGGCGCAGGCCGGCGTCTCTCTGCCGCACCAGTCGCGAGCGCAGGCGGCGAGCATCCCCAACGTGCCGGCCTCGGCGGCCCAACCGGGCGACTTGATCTTCTACTACTCACCGATCAGCCACGTGGGCATCTACATCGGCAATGGACAGCTCGTCCACGCGCCGAACAGCGGTGACGTCGTCAAGATCGCCAACGTCAACTGGGGCAAGGTCACGGCGGTCGGCCGCCCCGGCTGACAGATCCTGACGCGCCCGCGCTTCTGTTACGGTTCCATGACATGCCGCCCATGCTTCGTGCTCCGTCGCGCCGTCGGACCGGTCTCGCCGCACTCCTGCTGATCCTCACCGCGGTCGGAACGATCGCGCTGCCCAGCCAGCCGGCCGCCGCCGATCGCGTCACCGCCAACGGTTGGACCACGTCGGGGAGCACGAACCGGACGAGCATCGCACCGGGGACGGCAGTCACCATCACCGTCGACGTCACTGCCGCCACGTCGCGGCGGGCACTGGTCGACGTCGAGGTGTACGACGCCCAGGGCCGCCAAGTGTTGCAGCGCATCTGGGATGGCCAGGCGTTCACCGCTGGTCAGCGGGTCCGCTACCGGCCGGTGTGGTCGGCGCCAATCGGTGCCGCGGCCGACACATACACGGTCAAGGTCGGCGTGTTCGGCGAGGGCTGGACCGGGCTGCATCACTGGAACGACCGGGCCGCCACGTTCCGCGTGACCGGCACGGCGCCGTCGACGACGGCACCGCCGACGACGGCACCGCCGACGACCGCTCCGCCGACGACCGCTCCGCCGACGACCGCTCCGCCGACGACCGCTCCGCCGACGACGGCACCGCCTTCGGGCCGCTTCGTGACGTTGCCGGTAGGTGCCGCGCTGCCCGGTGACGCCGAGTGCGCCGCCCGGGTCCGCGACGCCGCAGAGATCCGGCCCGCCAACGCGTCGTACAACCAGACGACCGGCGGCCGGCACCCCGACGCCACCGGCCTGTTCACCCGCGTCACGGGCAACTTCACCGGCACGACCGACGAGATCATCCAGTGGGCGTCGTGCAAGTGGGGCTTCGACGAGGACGTGATCCGCGCCCAGACGGCCAAGGAGTCGTGGTGGTTCCAGCGCAACGGCGGGGACTTCACCACGGACCCGTCACGGTGTGCGCCGGGGCACGGGTTCGGCGTCGATGGCCGCCCCGGTGAGTGCGCCGAGTCCGTCGGGGTGCAGCAGGTGCGCTACCCGTATCACCAGTGGGCCTTCCCGTGGGCCACGTACTCGACCGCGCAGAACCTCGACTACGCCCTGGCGGTGCGCCGCAACTGCTTCGAGGGCAACGACACGTGGTTCAACCAGTTCGAGCGGGGCCGCGACTACGTCGCAGGGGACCTGTGGGGTTGCGTCGGTGCCTGGTTCTCCGGCCGCTGGTACACGCCGCCGTCGGTGACGTACATCGCGGACGTCCAGAGTTATCTGAACCAGCGCATCTGGACGCGGCCGGAGTTCATCAACTTCACCGGATAGGGACTTGGCAACGCCTTCGACTCGTGCGAACATGTGTTCGTGCGAGCGGAGGCGACGATCCTCCACGCCGACCTCGACTCCTTCTACGCGTCGGTCGAGCAGCGTGACGATCCGTCCCTGCGCGGACGGCCGGTGATCGTCGGCGGTGGGGTCGTGCTCGCGGCCAGCTACGAGGCCAAGCGTTACGGCGTGCGGACGGCGATGGGCGGTGGTGAAGCCCGCCGTCTGTGCCCGGACGCCGTCGTCGTTGCGCCGCGCATCTCTGCCTACTCGGACGCCAGCAAGGCCGTGTTCGAGGTGTTCGACGACACCACCCCGCTCGTCGAGGCGTTGTCGATCGACGAGGCGTTCCTGGACGTCGGTGGTCTGCGACGGGTGTCGGGCGAGCCGATCGAGATCGCCGACCGCTTGCGCCGCGAGGTGCTCGAGCGCGTGGGCCTGCCGATCACGGTCGGCGTGGCGCGCACGAAGTTCCTGGCCAAGGTCGCCAGCGCGGTGGCCAAGCCCGACGGGCTGCTCGTCGTGCCGCCCGAGGGTGAGCTGGCGTTCCTCCGCCCGCTCCCGGTGCGGCGCCTGTGGGGCGTCGGTTCGGCGACGGAGGCCAAGCTGCACGAACGCGGCATCACGACGGTCGCCGACGTCGCCCGCCTGGCCGAGCCGGCACTCGTCGCCATGCTGGGCCGGGCCGTCGGCCATCACCTCCACGCGCTCGCCCACAACCGCGACCCACGCCCGGTCCATGTGGGGCGGCGGCGCGGGTCGATCGGTTCTCAGAACGCGCTCGGTTGGCGACCGCGGTCGCCCGAGGAGATCGACGCCATCCTCGTCGGTGTGGTCGATCGTGTGACGCGACGACTGCGCAAGGCCGGTCGCGTCGGGCGCACCGTCACGGTGCGGCTGCGCTTCGCGGACTCCCGACGGGCCACCCGGTCCCACACGCTCCCGCGGGCCACGGCGGAGACAGCCGTCGTGCTGGGCACGGCCCGGGTCCTGCTGGAGTCGGTCGGGCCGATCGTCGATGAACGCGGGCTGACCTTGCTCGGGCTGGCCGTCGCCAACCTCGACGATGACGACACTGTCCAGCTGTCGCTGCCGTTCGACCACGCCAGCGGCGGCGCGCTCGACGCCGCGGTCGATGGCGTGCGGGAGCGGTTCGGCACGGCGGCGCTGACTCGTGCCGTCTTGCTCGGCAGGGACCACGGTCCATCCGTCCCGCTGCTTCCGGATTGAGCACGCCCCGTGAGTACGTTCACGGGCCGTGGTCGACGGCCTTGACATCGCGAAGGTTGGCGCGTGGTTGGAGGCGAACGTCGATGGGGTCGTCGGACCGTTCACGGCGGAGCTGATCGGCGGTGGACGGTCGAACCTCACGTACGCGGTGACGGGTGCCGACGGCCGGCGGATCGTCGTCCGTCGCCCGCCGCTCGGCCACGTGCTGGCGACGGCGCACGACATGGGGCGTGAGCACCGCATCATCGCCGCCCTCGGTCCTACGCCCGTTCCGGTCCCCGAGGCGCTCGGCCTGTGCACGGACGAGGCGGTGAACGGCGCGCCGTTCTATGTCATGGAGTTCGTCGACGGCGAGGTGCTCGATAGCCCCGAGAAGGGCCGGCAGCTCGATCCGGCCCTCCGCATGACGGCGAGCCACCACCTCATCGACGTGCTGGCCGACCTCCACGCCGTCGACATCGACGATGTCGGGCTCGGCGACCTGGCCCGACGGCACGGCTACATCGAGCGTCAGCTGAAGCGCTGGACCACGCAGTGGGCCAACTCCAAGACGCGGGAGCTGCCGGCGATCGACGAGGTCGCCGATCGCCTGGCCGCCCGTGTGCCGCCCGAGCACGAGGTCGTCGTCGCCCACGGCGATTACCGCTTGGGCAACTGCCTCACCGACGTGACGACGGGCCGGATCGCTGCCGTCCTCGACTGGGAGCTGTGCACGCTCGGCGATCCGCTGGCCGATGTCGGCTATCTCGCCATCTACTGGACCGACCCAGGATCCCCTGGGCGGCGACTCAACGATCCGAGCGGTGCGCCGGGGTTCCCGCCGTACGCCGACCTGCTCGAGCGCTATTCGGCGCGGACCGGTCGTGACGTCTCGTCGATCGACTTCTACGTCGCCTTTGCGTCCTGGCGGCTGGCCGTGATCAGCGAGGGGGTGTACGCCCGCTACCTGCACGGAGCGATGGGCGCTCGCGGGATCGGCCCCGACGAGCTGGCCGGCATCAAGCACGGCACCGACCAGCTCGCTGCGGCGGCGCTGGAGGCCGCCCACCGGCTGAAATGAACGCTTCTGTCCGTAGAGATCGATCGTTGTGATGCGATTTCTACGGACGCGAAGCGCGCTATTCGGCCCGGGTGATCGTGTAACCCTCGACCTGGTCCTGCATCTCGCCCGCCGGGGTCTGGATCATCCAGCGGTGGCCGAACGGGTCGATCATCGTGAACGACCGGGCGCCGTAGGCCTCATCCTTGGGCGGGGCCGGGACACGTGCGCCCGCAGCGACGACGCGGTCGTAGACGGCATCGACGTCCGCCACTTCGACGTGGAGCGTCGTCGGAGTGCCCCCGAGCGTCGTCGGGGACACGACCTCGAGCTCCGGGTACTCGTCCGAGAGCATGACGGTGGCGCCGGCGATCGTGATCTCGGCGTGGCCGATGCGGCCGTCGTCGCCGGTGTAGCGGATCGTCTCGACCGCCTCCAGGGCGTTGCCGTACCAGGCCAGAGCATCGGTCGCCGGGCTCACGCAGATGTAGGGCGTGATCGCGCTCGTGGTCCGTGGAGTCGTCGTGGTGGTGGGGGTGGTGGACACGGTGGTGTTCCTTTCGGGGAGGTCGACGGTCGGCAGGTCGGTCAACGCATCCGTGACGCGCTGGCGCAGTCGGGCCACGAACCGGGCGTCCGGCGGGGCGAGCGGGTCGGCCAGCTGCTGCAGCTGCTCGAACGGATCTGCGCTCATGCGCCCCTCCCTTCACCCGACTCGTACGTGTCGCGGAACGCCCGACGCGCCCGCACCAGAAGCGCCTCGGTGCCGTGGACGGTGCGCTCGAGGACGGTGGCGACCTCGGGGACGCTCAGGCCGTCGAGGTAGCGCAGCGTCAGCGCAGCGCGATGCTTGGCGTCGAGTCGCTCCAGTGCGTCACGGGCGGCGAGGACGTCGAGCTGGACGTCCCACGGGTCGTCCGCTGCCTGGTCGACGGTTGGATCATCGGCCACCGCATGCAGGCGGCGCTGTTCGCGCTCCGCCCTCCGCCAGTGGTCGACGAGCTTGTGCCGGGCGATGCCGATGAGCCAGGCCGTGGTGACGTCGGTGACGGTCGATCGACGGATCGAGTCGACAGCCCCCATGAACACCTCGGCGGTCAGCTCCTCGGCTGCCTCCCGGTTGCGGCAGCGGGCGAGCAGATATCCGTGGACCTCGACGACCGCCCCGTCGTACAACGACAACAGGGTGGTCGCCTGGCCCTCGGCTGCGGTCGGCACGCCCACGATCGTTTCATCGTCGCGGGCGGCCGAACTCCGTCACGAAATCTCAGGCCTTCCGCCCGAGCTCAGGCACGGTGAACTCCTGGATCATGCCCTGCGTGTGGTGCGGCGGGCCGAGCTCCAAGCCACCGGGAGCAGAACCCTCAGGCGCCGACCCCTCGGGAGCAGAGCCCTCAGGAGCCGAGCCCTCGCCTGGCGGGCCCTCACCCTCGGCCATCAGCTGCGCCATCACGTCGGGCGTCGCGCCCTGCGGAATGAAGCACACTCCGATGTAGCGGCCTGGCTCGAGGTCGACCGCGCTGAACCCCTCCGCCCCCGGGAAGGCGAACGCCACGCCTTTGACAGCGACCTTCGAGAAGGCCTCCTCCTCCGGGAGGGCGACGATCTCGGCTGCCGTCTCGGTCACGTCGTCGTTGACCCGGAGCACGATCATCTCGTGAACCTCTTCACCTTCGTTGGTGAGCGTCACGATCGTCGGTCCGGCGGCATACTCGGCTTCCAGTCCGGTGTAGGAGTAGTCGGCGGCCGTGACGTTGATCTCGCCGAAGCCGCAGTTGTCCTTCACGAATCCGATCATCTCCGCGTACGGCTCGTCGAACGCGGGGGTGCCCGGTCCGGTCTGCGGCGTTCGCGATGACCTCCTCGACTGCCGGCTTGATCTCCTCCGGGGACGCCGCGAGGAGCGCTTCGAAGGCCGGTCCGGCAGCGGAGGGATCCTCCCCCGACGCCGCCGCCTCGGCGGCCAGCTCCGCCTCGCAGAACGCCTCGACGCTGGCCTCACCAGCCGCGCCACCCTCGGTCCCTTCGGTGGCCGCCGTGGTCTCAGTGGCCCCACTGGTCTCGGTCGCTGCGCCCGTCGTACCCGGTGCTGCCGTGGTGTCGCCACCGGCGTCGTCGTCGTCATCGCCGCCGCAGGCGGCAAAGCCGAAGATCAGCGCGCCAGCCACCAGGGCGGGGGCGACGCGCGACATCGAACTCTTCCTGTGCATGTGGTTCCGCCTTTCCGTGTGAGGCCCAGAAGGATAGGCGCTGAATCAGGAAACCGTGAATTCTTTGACGATGCCGAACGTCTCGCCTGTCGGCGCGGCGGTTGTCGGATCGCTGCCCGCAGTCGATGGCGACGTCGTGGTGCTTCCGCCAGGGGTTGTGCCTTCGGGCAGGATGGCGGCGGCGAAATAGCGGCCCGGGTCGAGCTCGGCCGTGCGGTACGCCGTGGCGCCGGGTGCGACGCCGAGCGATAACTGCACGACCATCCGCTCGAACGCTTCCGCCGCCGGCAAGCGCGCCAGTTCGGTCGCCGGCTCGGTGACGTCGTCGTTGATGCGGGCGATCAGGATCGCCTGCTCGACGTCACTCGTGTTGTCGATGGTGAAGATCGCGGAGCCCGCTGGAACCTGGGCCGGCACACCGCTGAAGGAGGTGTCGGCGACGGTGAAGGCGAGCACGTTGAATCCGCAGTTGTCGCGCATGAACTCGATCAGCTCGGTGTATGCCTCACCCAGCGGCTCGTCGGCCTCGGCGCCGGCGACGATGCTCGCCACCGTCTCATCGAGGTTCGACGGCGCCTCCGCTGCGAGCGTGTCGAGTGCGTCTTGCAGCGCCGCCTCGTCGTCGATGGCGGCGGCCGCCTCAACGGCGACCTCGGCCGTGCAGAACGCTTCGACGCCCGGAGCGGCCGTGCCCGTCCCGACGGTTGCCGTGGACGCGTCGTCGCCCGTAGCGGCCTCGCCGCTGTCAGCAGTCCCCGCCGCATCGTCGTCGTCGCCGCTGCAGGCGACGAGCGTTGCGGCGGCGACGAGCGTCACGAGCAGGCGCGACCGGTGAACGGTCCCCAACATGAAGAGCGACTGTGACACGGACGGCGGGGCCACCACAAGTCACCGCCCCGCGGGAACGCTCTTGGCCACCGCAGGAGGTCCGGAAGCCGCGCAGTGGTGGAACGTTGCCTCCTCGGTGCGCTCCAGGCGCCGCCCGCCGACGGTCACCCACGCCACCGCCGCTGCTCCAGCAGCGACGACGGCGCTGACGCGCAGCACCGTTTCGAACCCCGTGATCAGCTCGGCGGCGCCCACGTCGGCTCCGGGGGCGAAGCCGGCGATGAGCGGTACTGCGGCGACGGCCAGGAGCTGTCCAGTGCGGGCGACCGCGTTGTTGACACCGGACGCCACGCCGGCGTGCTCGTCGCTGACTGCGCCGAGCGCGGTGGCGGTCAACGGTGCGACGGTCAGGGCAAGGCCGAGCCCGAACACGACGATGCCCGGTAGTACGTCGGTCACGTAGGTGCTGTCTGCATCGATGCGCGACAACAGCAGCAGCGCGCCAGCGACGAGCAGGGGACCGAGCGTCATCGGGACGCGCGGGCCGATGCGCTCGGCCAGCGCGCCGGCGCGAGCAGACAAGAGCAGCATTGACAGCGTGATCGGCATGGTGGCCAAGCCGGCCTGCAACGGCGAGTAGCCGAGCGGGCCTTGCAGGACCAGGCCGAGGAGGAAGAACACGGAGGCGAACGCGCCGTACAGCAGGAACGTGACGACGTTGGTCCCGCTGAACACACGAGAACGGAAGATGTTGAGTGGGACGAGCGGATCCGGTCGCCGCTCGGCGACGACGAAGCTCGCCAGCAGCGCGATGCCAAGGAACGAGACGACCCACAGCCGTTCGCTCAGGCCGAGCGTCAGCGCAGCGAGTGATCCGGCGCCGAGGACGGCACCGAGCCAGTCGAGACGACCCGTGGCGTTCGGATCGCGGGTCTCGGGGATGTGGGTTCTGCCGATGGCGACGACGGCGACGCCGAACGGGACGTTGAGGAGGAAGATCCACCGCCATGACGCCACGTCGACGAGCCAGCCACCGAGGAACGGGCCGAGTGCAGTCGCGACCCCGCCGAGCCCGGACCACATGCCGATGGCGCGCCCTCGCTCGTGTGGGTCGAACGACGACTGCAGGATGGCCAGGCTTCCTGGAGAGAGCAGCGCGCCTCCGACGCCCTGCGCGATGCGGGCGGCGACGAGCAGGTGCACGCCAGGGGCGACGGCACAGGCCACCGACGCCACCGTGAACCAGACGGCGCCGAACAGGAACACCCGCTTGCGGCCATAGCGGTCACCGAGCGCTCCACCGAGGAGGATCAACGCCGCCAACGTCAGCGTGTAGCCGTTGAGGATCCACTGCAGCCCGGTGAAGGAAGCGTCGAGGTCGGCGGCCATGCGCGGGAGGGCGAGGTTGACGACGGTCGCGTCGAGCAGCGCCATGCTCGAACCGAGGACGGTGGCGGCCAGTACCCAGCGGCCGGCGGAGTCGCCAACGTGCAGTGCTGGCGCGCCTGCGACGGGCGTGCCCATCGTCAGTCGAAGACCCAGCGGGTGGCGCGCTCTGCGAACTCCTCCTCCCGCTCGATGACGGCGAAGGCTCGCTGAGGAGCGATCTCCACCACGAGGTTGCGGCCGAGGAACTCGGCACTCAGCTCGGGCGCCACTTCGCGGTACTTGGTGAGGTATCGCTCGATCCAGCGCTGCTGGCGGGGATCGTCGGCGGTGACGAATGTGGCGACGCCCTCGACCGACAAGCACTCGACCGTGTCGTCGACGGTGAACACGGCGTACGGGTTGCTGCGCAGGTTGACCGCCTTGCGGGCGCGGGGGCCGCACGAGAACGCGAAGCGGTGCTCGTCGTCGTCCCAGACACCCCACACGGGCAGGGCGTGCGGCCGTCCGGCCGCGGACGCCGTCACAACCCAGTAGTTGCGGTTGCGGGCCAGCCGCTCGGCGGCCCACGACCACGGCAGCGCCGACCAGCTCGGCGACTCCACCCCGTAGTCGGGCATGTACGGCCGCTCGGCCCTCGGCTCGACGGTCATGTGCGGGCCGGTGCCACCGGCGGGTGGTCGGTGATCGGGATCGACGAGATGGGCGGAGGCGGGTCGATGCCGGGGCGCTCGAAGTCGGCGCGCTGCACGTGCTGGTCGTCGACGGCGGCGAGGGCCGGGTCGAGCGGTTCGACGCCGTAGCGGTTGCGCAGGTCGTCGAGCGTCGTCTCGACGTGGGACCAGAAGTCCCAGTGGCCGTCGTAGAGGTTGGCGGTCATCGCCGCGCCCCGCTGCCACGCCGTCCAGAGCTTCGCGGCGTCGAGTCCGAGGTGGACGTTGCCGTCGTAGTTGTCGCGCCAAGACGGGTCGGCGATCATCCGCTCACGGTCGCCGGCGTTGAGACCCTTGTTGATGTCGATGCCGAGGTGGTAGATGAGGATCGTCGGCAGGATGTGGCTCTCCATGAAGTCGATGGGCGGGGCCAGCATGCCACCGGTGAACGCGGCGACCAGCAGCTCGCCCTGCGCCGACGTGGAGTAGCCCGAGAGCACGTGCAGTGAGTCGTGCGGCGTGGCCCACGCCTCGACCAGGGCGAACTCGGCGCCGGGGAACTCGTAGCGGTTGGTGGCGTAGTGGTCGTAGAAGGCGCGACCGAACGTGCCGGGTGGCAGGTCGCCGAGGTGTTCGTAGCGCTGCGCCAGCGTCGCGTCGAGGGCACCGCCGCGGTAGGGCATGAACGGCGCATAGGGGTCGTCGGGCACCCACGGCACGCCGGGGATGGTTGCGACGTTGGCGCGGATCTGGTCGTAAGCGACCCAGCGGACGTGGTTCAACGCCAACTGGTGGATGGCGTCGACGAATTCGGCGTGCACGTGCAGGGAGCTGGCGACGTCGAGCACGAGCTCGAGCTTGCGCTGTTCGACCACGCCGTCGAGCAGGGCGATGACGGCCAGCACGCGGACGAGATCGAGGCGGGTGGAGGGGTCCTCGACGACTCGCACGAGGTCGCCGGACACGACGGGCTCGAGCTTGTCGACGTCGACCGGCTCGCCGCTGCTGAACACTGTCGGGAGGACCGACGTGATGGCGGCCCGATCGGCCTGCGAGAGCGGCAGTGTGCCGCCCGCAGTGGCGACCGTGAAGGCTGCGCCGGCGACGGCGGTGGCGACTTCGTGGGAGACGGGGGCAGCCACGTCCCCTTTGTAGTGCGCGAGGCGTGGTCACCCCGCCGCTACTGCGTGAAGCCCCAGTCGAGGAGCGCCGTCGCCGCGGCGTTGCGGGCTTCCTCGGTCGGTGCGCCGAGGACAGCGACGATGATGCGCCGCCCGGCGCGGTTGGCAGACGCAACGATGCAGAAGCCGGCCTGCGTCGTGTGGCCCGTCTTGATGCCGTCGGCGCCGGGGTAGGTGGCGAGCAGGTCGTTGGTGGCCGGGATCGTCTGGCCGTTGAGCGTCGCGCTCTGCTGGCGGGCGGAAGCCTGGAAGGTCTGGTTGCCCATGAGGAACGCGCCGAGGCGGATCATGTCGTTGGCGGTCGAGTACTGGCCGTCGGCGTCGAGGCCCGTCACGTTGACGGCGTGGGTGTTGGCGAGCCCGAGGGCGGCGGCGTGGCCGTTCATCAACTCGGCGAAGGCCGCCTCACTGCCGGCGATGTCGACGGCGAGGGCGCGGGCGGCGTCGTTGGCACTGGCGACGAGCATCGCCCGGGTCAGCGTGTCGCGCTGCAGCTGTTGGCCGGGGATCACGCCGATGATGGACTCCATCGGGTCGATCACGAGGCCCTCGGGGGCGGTCACGATCTTGACCGGGTCGCCGGCGGCGTAGACGGCGTTGGCGGTGAGCAGCTTCATGAGGCTGCCGACGGCGAGGGGAGTGTCGGCGTTGGAGGAGGCGAGGACGGCGCCGCTGCGCTGGTCGAGCACGGAATAGGCGACGGCCTCGACGACGGGGACGGTGGTCGTCGGCGGGGCGGTCGGCGCGGGTGTGGTCGGCGGTGCCGTCGTCGGCGGCAGCGTGGTGGGCGCCAACGTGGTGGGTGCCAACGTGGTGGGCGCCGCCAGCGTCGTGGGGGGCGCGAGTGTGGTCGGGACGGTGGTTGCGGCGGTGCCGGTCGTCGGCGCCGTACCGCTCGACGACGTACAAGCACCTATCAGGAGGGCACCGACGACCACCACCGCTCGCCGGACCACCACCACGGCGGGCCAACGTACCGAAAACCGGTTTTGAATCCCGGTCAAGGACAAATCTGACGGGATATCTTCCAGAGAATCGGTTCAGGCCGTCATCACGGATCGGCGCCGCTCGTCGTAGATGATCCGCAGCTGCAGCCCGAAAGCGGCGAGATCGTCCCGCACCGACTCGTCGCAGCGGATGATCCGCCAGCCGATCTCGTCGCACGCCCGGTCACGCGCCTGGTCGGCGCGCTGACCCAGGTCGCCACCGTGCCACCAGCTGTGGCCGGGCTCCACGCCCAACCGGATGGCCGGCCACGCAAGGTCGACGTGGATCGTCTCGCCGCTGCGCAGGGTGAGCGGATGCTGGCGGACCGGCTCGGGCAGCCCAGCCCGGCGAAGGGCGTCGAGCACATCGAGCTCGAGGCCGCTCTGCGCGGGACGCGGCCGCACCGTGGTCTTCAGCAGCCACCGCTCGAACCGCAGCACGCCGGCCTTGCCGCTGCGGCGGATGGCGACGAGGTACTCGGCCGGCCGCCTCCGGTGAGACGAGGCCACGGTGCCAGGCGTCTTCGGCGGCTCGTTCGAAGCGGTGGTCGTTGAACGTGCGGGCGAGGCGGAACAGCATCCGCAGGGGAGTTGCCACGCGCAGGCCGTCGTCTCGCACTTGGACGTCCCGCGGCTCCTCGATCCAGCTGGTGCGGGATAGGCGTCCCCACGCCGGCATCGTCACCCGGCGATCCTCACGGACGGTGAGTTCGATCGGGCGATGGGGCATGTTGCGCAAGCCGTGAAGGACGCCGGCGCTCACGCCGCTGACGAACGCCTCGGCGCCCACGTGCAGCTGCAGCGCCATCGCCTGTGACACGAACGACTCCCGGCTGCCGGACACACGGACGATGCCGGGGAGCACCGTCGTGAGAGTGCCCGCTGGCCGGGCACGTTCGATCGTTCTCGGTGAGACGGGTAGCTGCAGCAGCTGGTCGACCGACGCGACCCAATGCTGCGAGGTGAAGAGGTGGAGGACTTCAGGACGGTTGATCACATCCGTCATGGGCGTTGTCGACCAGCCCGGAAGGGAAAACGTCGATTCTCTGGAAGATTTCCTGTCAGATCTGTCCTTGACCGGGATTCAAAACCGGTTTTCAGTCGATCGAGAGGGCGGCGCGGCGGCCTTCCAGGATGGCTTCGTGCACGGTCCTGGGCGCAACGCAGTCGCCTGCTTGGACCGTTGCCTCCGGGAGGGGGGCGTCGGGGAGGCGGAAGCCGCAGTCCACGACGGCGGAGCACGGGATCGTGCGACGCTCACCCGTGAAGCGGTCCTCGACGACGACCCCGTCGGCGCGGACCTCGCGGTGATGGTCCGCCGCTCGATGCGCACCCCGGCCTGGGCCAGGCGGACGTTGGCCGGCGCGAGGTCGCCGCTGCGGGCCAGCTCGTTGCCGGCGATGTGATCCTGCGTCACGAGCACCGCCCGCGTCCCGAGCTCCTCGGCCAGAGCGACGCCGATCGGTCCGCCGATCGGGTCGAGCACGACCACGTCACCCTCGTCTGGCAACGCCACTTCACCGAGGCGCAGCGCGGCGACGTCGATCACCGCGGCATCCGAGGCGACGGCGTGATCAGGGCGACCCGGCCTCGATCCGGTGCACTGCACGACCACATCCGCGTCCGTGGGCAGCGCCGCCGTCGAAATGCGCACGTCGACACCGAGCCGCCCCACCTCGGCGGCCAACCACTCGACGAGCGGGCCGTTCGGACCCGCCACCGCCGCCAGCCCGCCCAGCCGTGAGGACCGCTCGAGGAGCGTGACCCGATGCCCACGCAGCGCGGCGACCCGCGCCGTCTCCAGTCCAGCCGGGCCGCCGCCCACGACGACGACGCGGCGCGACACACGCGCCGGGCGCGTCCACTCCGGATCCTCCGTCTCCCGCCCCGACGTCGGCTCGCCGATGCACGTCACGAGCGGGTTGCGAACGTCGCGCACCTGGCACGTCTGGTTGCAGCGGGTGCACGGCCGGATCCGCTCTGGGTGCCCGGCGCGCAGCTTGGCGACGAGATCCGGATCGGCGATCAGCGCCCTCGTCATCTCAACACCTGCGCAGCCGGCATCCAACACCGACAGCGCGTCCCCGACCGAGACGATCGAGCCCTGCGCGATCACCGGGACGTCCACGACGCCGGCGATCAACGCCGCCAGGTCGATGTTGATCCCCGGCGGCTGGTGGAAGTCGGGCCGCGTCTGCTCCACCGAGAAGATCGAGCCGCGAACGACGACGAGGTAGTCGACGCCAGCCACCAGCTCGGAAGCGAGTCCCGGCGCCTGCTCTGGCGTGATCCCGGCCCACGGCGCCAACTCGTCGCACGACAACCGCAGTCCGACCACCCGCGTCGGTCCGACCGCTGCCCGCACCGCGGCCAGCACGTCCCGGGCGAACCGCAGCCGATCCCCACCCCACTCATCCGAGCGCTGGTTCGTCAGCCCCGACAGGAACTGCCGCACGAGGCTGTGCTGACCGGCGTTGACCTCCACGCCGTCGCAACCGGCGTCGACGGCGAGCTTCGCCGCGCCGGCGAACCCGGCGATGACCGCCTCGATGTCCTCCGGCTCCATCCACTTCGGCACCTCGCGCGTCGCCACCTCCGGCACCCGCGACGGCGCCCACAGCGGTGCCTGGCTGTAGGCCGACGAGCCCTGCCCACCGGCGTGGTCCAACGAGGCGACGACGACCGAGCCGTGCTCCTGGCACGCCGCCGCCACCGCCGCCCACCCGTCGCCGCACCGCTCGGCCAGTGGTGCCCGCTCGTACGGCCAGTCGGATGGATGCACGCTGGCGCCCTCGACGACGATCGTCCCGCACCTGCCCCTGGCCCGCCGCGCGTAGTAGGCGACGTGCCGAGCCGTCAGACGTCGATCGTCATCGCCGAGGTTCGTGACGTGCGGGCCGAACAGCACCCGGTTCGGCGCCGTCCGTGGCCCGAGCGCCACAGCGCCGAGCAGCGCACTCACCGGCGCACGAACAACACCGGCTGCGCGCCGACCGAGCCAACCGACCGCCGCGAGTGGTCCATCGCTGGCCGCGGCGCCGTCCCGCTGCCGACGCCGGCGAGCAGCGCCTCGCCGTGGCCGTTGACGCACTCGGGATCCGGTCCGTCGAGTGGCAGGCCGGTGAAGAACTTGGCCGCCATGCACCCGCCCTGGCAGGCGTCGTAGCTGCCGCAGCTGGCGCACGCACCGGCGGACTGCGGCTGGCGCAGGTCGTGGAACAGCGCGCTCTCCCGCCACACCGCGGTGAACCCGCCCGGGTCACGCACAGATCCCGCTTTGAACTCATCATGGATGACGAACGGGCACGCATAGACGTCGCCGATCGGATCGATCAGGCACACCACGCGCCCGGCGCCACACATGTTCAGCCCCGGCAACGGCTCGCCGAGCGCGTTGAGGTGGAAGAACGAATCCCCGGTGAGCACGTCGCCGCCGTGCTCCAACAACCAGCGGTACACGTCCATCTGTTGCTCCGCCGTCGGATGCAGGGACGCCCACGAATCGACACCGCGCCCCGACGGCCGCAGCCGCGTGACCCGCAGCTGCGCGCCGTATCCGTCGGCCAGCGCCTTGAACGCGTCGAGCTGGTCGACGTTGTGGCGCGTCACGACGACGGAGATCTTGAACGGTCCGAATTCCGCCGCCGCGAGATGGTCCATGGCGCGACGAGCGACGTCGAACGACCCGGCGCCCCGCACCGGATCGTTGGTCACCGCGTCGACCCCGTCGAGGCTGATCTGCACGTCGAGGTAGTCCATCGCCGCCAGCCGCCGAGCCGCGTCGGCGGAGAGGTACGTGCCGTTGGTCGAGAACTTGATGCCGATGCCGATGCCGACGGCATGATCGACGAGCTCGAAGAAGTCCCGCCGGATCATCGGCTCGCCTCCGCCGATGTTGAGGTAGAAGACCTGCAGTCCGGCCAGCTCGTCGAGGACCGCCTTGGCCTCGTCCGTCGTCAGCTCACGCGGATCTCGCCGTCCCGACGACGACAGGCAGTGCACGCACGCCAGGTTGCAGGCGTACGTGAGCTCCCACGTGAGGCAGATCGGCGCGTCCAGCCCGCCTTTGAGCTGTTCAACCAGCGAGTGCGTGCTCACGCAACATTCCCGATCGACTCAGTGACTCCAACGCCGCGACGAACGACGGCCATCGCGACTCGGCGACATCACACGCAACCAGCGCCTCGCGCACGGAGCCGTGATCACCGAGCGCGCCGACGACCCGCACGACGTCCGGATGCTTGAGGAAGATCAGCCGCCGATTGCCGTAGTGATAGGCGAGCGCGCCGAACGGCTCCGGCCGCACGGCGACCTGCGGATCGAGCTCCAGCCGACGATCGAGCATCACGAGGTCGGGCGAGCGGCGCTGCGCAGCGGCGCCGGCGAGCTCGGGAGGTGAGGGAGTCGGCTTGGCCGCCGACCGAGCCCGGGCATCAGTAGACGCCGCACATCCCGTCGATCGAGATCTCCTCGACCAGGAGCTCCTCCTCGACGAGCTCGGCGCTCTCGACTTCCTCGTCCGCTTCCACCACTCGGGGTTCCATGTCCGGCAGCGTAAACCCGTTCGACCCGAGCGGCAGCGAGGAGAAAACTGGCCGCCATGGGGGTCCCGTCTCCGTCGCGTTCGCGCGCCCTTCTGGCGCTGCTGCGACCCGACGCGCGGCGTTGGGTCGCCCTCGGCATGCTCGTGGCGGTCGGTTCGGCGCTCATGCTGGCGGGGCCGCTCGTGATCCGGCGCATCGTCGACATCGCCACCGATGGCGCCACCACGGGGGAGATCGTCCGTCTTGCGCTGCTCTTCCTCGCCATCGCTATCGCCACGCAGGTGCTGGCCATCATCGTTGCCCGGCGAGCGACGGCCACGGCCTGGGACACCACCAACGAGCTGCGCCTGCGCATCACCCGCCACGTCCTCGGCCTCGACCACGAGTTCCATCGCCGCCACACCCCCGGAGAGCTGATCCAGCGCGTCGACGGCGACGTCACGTCGGTCTCGGACTTCCTCGGTCGGGTCGTGCCCCGGGCCGCTGGAGGGCTGCTGCTCGTCGTCGGCATGCTCGGTGTCCTCACCGTCCTCGACTGGCGCCTCGGGCTCGGCATGGCGGTGTTCCTCGCCGGCGCGGTCGCCGTCGTCGTGCGCGGCCGGCACCGCGCCGTGCGTGAGTCGTCCGACGAGCTCGGCTCGTACGCCCAGCTGTACGGCGGCATCGAGGAGCGGCTGACGGCAGCCGAGGATCTGCGCGCCAACGGGGCCGGCGTGCACGCCATCTGGCGCTTCGTCGAGGACTCGAGCGGCGCGCTGCACAGCTCGGTGCGCCGGGAGCGGGCGTTCATCCGCATGTGGTGGACGGTGCAGGGCGCGATCACCGTCGGCCTGATCCTCAGCCTCGTGTTGAGCGCCGTTCTCGTCACGAACAACGCGATCACGATCGGCACCGCGTTCTTGCTGTTCCAGTACGTGTTGCTCGTGTCACGGCCGCTCGAGGAGCTGGTCCACGAGCTGGAGACCGTGCAGAAGGCGAACGGGGCGATGCTCCGCGTCGCCGAGCTGCTGGCGATCGAACCGACGATCGTCGACCGGGGGAGCGTCTCGCCACCGCCCGGCGCGCTCGCTGTGGCTGCCCGCGACGTCTCCTTCGCCTACGACACCGGCGACGACGACATCATCCTCCGTGACGTCAACATCGAGATCGCGCCCGGACGGTCGGTTGGCGTCGTCGGCCGGACCGGCAGTGGCAAGACCACGTTCTCGCGCTTGCTGCTGCGCCTCGTCGAGGCGACGACCGGGACCGTCGAGATCGGCGGGGTGCCGATCGCCGACATCCCGCTGGCTGAGTTGCGCCGGCGTGTCGCGCTCGTCCCGCAAGAGGTCGAGCTGTTCGAAGGCACCGTTCGCGACAACGTCACGCTGTTCGATCCGCTGCCGACGGACATCGAGGTGCTCGATGCGCTGCGCAACGTCGGCCTCGACGCCCTCGTCGCCGGTGGCATCCACCGTGAGCTCGGCGCAGGTGGCGCCGGGCTGTCGGCTGGCGAGGCGCAGCTGCTCGCGCTGGCCCGCGTCTGGCTCCGTCAGCCCGACCTCGTCGTGCTCGACGAGGCGACGGCGCGCATCGATCCGTTCACCGAGAGCCGGCTGGAGACCGCCGTGGCCCAGCTGTTGGAAGGTCGAACGACGCTGATCATCGCCCACAAGCTGTCGACGCTGCGGATGGTCGACGAGGTCATCGTGTTCGACCACGGCCGCGTCGTCGAGCACGACCGTCGCGAGGCGCTGATCGCCGAGGGCGGCAGCCGCTACCGCTACCTGCTCGAGTTGGCGATGGAGCTGGAGCCCGTGTCATGAGCACGGAAGCCGCGGTGCCGGTGTGGCGACTGGCGTGGCGCGTCAGCCAGCACGAGCCGCGCTCGTTCTGGCTCGGGTGGGGTGCCTTCGTCGTCTTCTTCACGCATGCCCGCCGTCAACGGCTACGTCCTGAGCCAGGGCTTCGAATCGCTGAAAGAGGGTGACACGGCCGCCGTCTATCGCTGGGCGCTGGTGCTCGCCGTCTCCGAGTTCGTCCGGATGGCGTCGATCCACTTCGGGGCGATCATGTGGACCAAGTCGTGGGTTCACATGGAGACGTTCCTGCGCGCCAACCTGCTGACGGCCCAGGTGGCAAGCGGTGGCCCGCAGGCGGGCCAGCCGGTCGGATCGGCAGGAGAGGCATTGACCCACTTCCGCGACGACACCGAGGACGTCGCCCAACTCGTCGACGGGATGGTCGACGTGTCGGGCGGGCTCGTGTTCACGGTCGCCGCCGGGTTCATCCTCGGCGCCGCCGATCCCACCGGCGCCGCGGTGCTGCTCCTGCCGCTGGTCGGCATCGCGCTCGTCACCCGGGCGCTCGACTCGCGGATCAAAGCGTTCCGGGCCGCCGACCGAGAGGCGACCGGCGAGGTCACCGGCCTGGTCGGTGACCTGATGGCGGCGGCCACCACGATCAAGGTCTACGACTCGTCCGGTTCGATGCTGGCGCGGTTGCGACGGCTCGTCGACCGTCGTCGTGACACCGCGGTGCGCGATCACGTCCTCGACGAGTCGGTCCAGGCGTTCAGCCGCGGTGCCGCCGACGTCGGTCTCGGGCTGGTGTTGCTCGTCAGCGCCGGCGCCATCGCGTCCGGCGCGTTCGACGTCGGCACACTGGCGCTGTTCGTGTCGTATCTCGGCTGGCTCAGCTTCATGCCGCGGATGGTCGGGCGGGTGCTGGCGCGCCGCAAGCAGGCAGGCGTGGCGTTCGACCGCATGCGCCAGCTCGTTGCCGACCAGGACGCCGACAACACGGTGCGACCTCGGGAGCTGCCGCTCGAGCAGCGCCAGCGCGGCGTCCGGCCGGCCGACGACCGGCCACCTCGGGTGCCGCTGGATCGGCTCGACGTGATCGCCCTGTCGGCGTGGTACCAGGGCGGCGTCGGCGTGCACGACGTGACGTTCTCGATGGACCGCGGCGACTTCGTCGTGCTCACCGGGCCCGTGGGTGCGGGCAAGAGCACGCTGCTGCGGGCGGTGCTCGGGTTGGCGTGGCGGGCCGACGTATCCGGCGAGGTGCACTGGAACGGCCACCTACTGACGGATCGGGCGGCGTTCCTGATCCCGCCGAACGCCGCGTTCCTGCCCCAGGTGCCCCAGCTCGTGTCGGACTCCGTTCGCGACAACGTCGGGCTCGGCCCGGTCCCGAACGATGACCTGGCGCGGGCGTTGGCGATGGCGGCCATCGACGACGACATCGCTGCGTTGCCCGGAGGAACGGACACGTTGATCGGTCCACGCGGGCTGCGCTTGTCGGGCGGGCAGCGGCAGCGCCTGGCCACCGCCCGCGCCCTCGTGCACGGACCGGAGCTCGTGGTGCTCGACGACCTGTCGAGCGCCGTCGACGTGGAGACGGAGCTGCAGCTGTGGGAGAACCTGGCGGCTGGGGGCCTCACGGTGCTTGCGGTCTCGCATCGCGCCGTCGCCTTCGAGCGGGCCGACCTCGTGCTCCACCTGGACGCCGGCCGCCTCCACTGATGCGGCCGGCGAAGGCGCTGGAGCGCCCGCCGTGCCGAACCGCGACCTCCCCTCAGAACGACGCGGTCCGGTGCCCGGGTAGCGTCTCCGACCCCGTGGAGACCGTCGATGTGTTCCCGGACCTCGTTGACGAGCGCGAGCGGCTGGCCTTCTCCCGCGCTTCGCGCGATCGGATGATCGAGCGGCTGCGAAGGGTCGACCCGCTCGCCTCGGCCGACGAGTTCACGGCCGAGTACGTCGAGGTCACCGTCGAGGAAGCGCTCGAGGACCTGTCGGCGCCGGGCGCAGGCGACTTCTTCGGTCGCCTCGACAGCCACGAGCACGGTCCCGAGCGGTGGTACATCGGGCGGCGCCACATCGAGGACGAGCACCACGATCCCGTCGTCGTCGACTGGCGGGCGCCGATCGCTGCGCCCTTCTACCGGGCCACCGGTGCTGACCCGCTCGGTGTCGACCTACGCCGCCGCTTCATGCTCGACGGCGGTGAGCTGACGGCCTACCTGGACGAACATCTCGATGATCCCGACGCAGCCGTCGGAGCCGGCGGCATCCCCGACCCCGTGCTCGCCGAGATCGGCGCCGAGCGGACCGGGGCGATGCGCGAGATCGTGGCGACGATCCAGGCCGAGCAGGACCTCGTCATCCGGGCCCCGATCGATCAGGTGCTCGTCGTGCAGGGCGGGCCGGGCACCGGCAAGACGGCCGTGGCGCTGCACCGGGCGGCGTACCTGCTGTTCGAGCATCGCCGCCGCTTGGCGCGTGACGGCGTGCTCGTCGTCGGTCCGAACCGGGCCTTCCTCGACTATGTGGCCAACGTCCTGCCGTCGCTCGGCGAACGAAGCGTGCGGCAGTGCACGGTGCTCGACCTGTGCGTGCCGAAGGTCGTCGTCACCGGTCTCGACGACCCCGAGACGGCGCGAGCCAAGGGCGCCGCCGGGATGCTGGAGGAGCTCGAGCTGGCGGCCATGCTGACCGTGACGCCGCCGGCCGAGGACGTCGTCGTGCCCGTCGGCGTGCGGCGGCTCGTGTTCTCGCGGGACGAGATCGCCTCGTGGCTCGACCGGGCGATGGACGGCATCGTGCCGTTCAACCAGCGACGGCTGCGATTGCGCGCCATCGCCCAGCAGGAGCTGCAACGACGTTCGGATCGCGACGACGTGTGGTCGGACGCGGTGCCGCTGCGCAAAGCCCTCGACGCGGCGTGGCCGACGCAGCAGCCGATCCGCCTCGTCGACCGGCTGCTGCCTGGACCGCGTGGTCGCCGCAGGGCATGGACGGCGGCCGACCAGCTGCTCGTCGACGAGGCCAACTCATTCCTCAACGGCCCGCCGGCGACGTACGGCCACGTCGTCGTCGACGAGGCGCAGGACCACTCGGCGGTGGCGCTGCGGGTGATCGGTCGGCGCAGCCCGGCGGCATCGATGACGCTGGTCGGCGACGTCGCCCAGTCGACGGCTCCGGCCGGGCAGGAGCGATGGATCGACGTGTTCGGCCACCTCACCACTGGACCGCGGCGGGACGCCTCGCCGGCGGACGTAGCCGAGCTGACGATCGGCTACCGCGTGCCCGAGCCGATCCTCTCGGTGGCCAACCGGCTGCTGCCACTGACCGGCGTCGACGCCAACCCCAGCCGGAGCGTCCGGCGGGAGGGCCATGCCCCGGCGTGGGAGCACACGACCGCCGACGCGCTGGCGACGACCGTGGCCCTGACGGTGGCCAGGGTCAAACACCGCCACCGCCTCACCGGTGTCGTCGCGCCGCTGGAGCACCACGAGGAGCTCGCGGCGGCGCTGCACGCGGGCGGCATGGAGGCGGTCGACCATCTGCACCAGCTGCATGCGGGCGAGGTGCCGCTGTTCGGACCCGAGCAGGTCAAGGGTCTGGAGTTCGATGGCGTCGTGGTCGTCCAACCCGACGAGATCCTCGACGGCACGGCGCGGGAGCCGGGCTGCTGTACGTGGCGATGACCCGGGCCGTTCAGGAGCTGGTGTTGGTGACCACGTCTGCGGAGGACAGCGGCGATCGCGTAGCCACGCCATCGGAGTGCCGGACCTGGATTTTTCCGGGATTCAGCACTCGGACGGGCTCAAACACTCGGATGTTCATAACCTGCCGGCCATGTCGCTGGGCCCGATGTCCGAGGCCGAGCGCTACCGCTTCGATCTCCAGGGCTTCCTCGTGCGCCGCGGTGTGCTCAACGATGGCGAGGTCGAGGCGCTGAACGCGGCGATCGACGTGCTCGACCTACCGCGGCCGGGACTCGACCTGGGCAGCCAGCGCTTCACGGGGCACCTGCCCGTGGCCCGCAGGTTCCGTGACCTCATCGACCACCCGGCGGTCCTGGAGATCATGCGCGAGGTGTGCGGCCCGAACGTGCGGCTGGACCACACCTACGGAATCGTGATGTCGCCGGGGACGAGCGGTCTGGCCATGCACGGTGGAGCCACCCCGTTCGACCCGGCGCAGTACTACCTCGTCCAGCAGGGCCGCATCCGGACGGGCCTCGTTGCCGCGCTGTGGGCGCTCGTCGACCACCCCGTCGACGACGGCGGGTTCGTCTGCATCCCCGGCAGCCACCGATCCGGCTTCTCGCTGCCCGCCACGTTCGACCGCGAGCTCGCCGTGCCCGTGCCGCTGGACGCAGGTGACGTCATCGTGTTCACCGAGGCGCTGACGCACGGAACGCTGCCGTGGCGGGCCCGGTACGAGCGGCGGACGCTCGTCTACAAGTACTCGCCAGGCAACTCGGCGTACTCGCAGGTCGAGTGGCCGCCGGAGCTCGTGGCGGCGTGCTCCGACCGCCAGCGCCTGATGCTCCAGCCGCCGAGCGTCGGCCGCCACCAGCCCGTCGTGCCGTAGCGCAGCACTACCCCACGGGCCGGCCGACGTACCGGGAGCTCGGCCGGATCAGCTTGCCCTGCGCGGCTTGCTCGACGGCGTGGGTCGTCCAGCCGATCGTGCGGCTGACGGCGAACGTCGGCGTGAACAGCGCGCGGGCAGCCCGGAGGACGCCATCACGACGCCGGCGAAGAACTCGACGTTGCTCGGCAGCGGGCGATCGGGCTTGAGACGACGCAGCGTGTCGAGAACGCGTGCCTCGACATCGACGGCCTGGTCGACGAGGTCGCCACCGAGGCCCAGCGCGACGTCTCGTAGCAGCGCCGAGCGCGGATCGTGTGACCGGTACACGGCGTGCCCGAACCCCATGATGCGGCGGCCTGCAGCAACCTCGCCCTCGACCCACGCTTCGGTCCGCGCTGGGTCGCCGATGGCATCGAGGGCGTCGAGGGCGCGTCCGGGCGCACCGCCGTGCAGTGGACCGGCCAGCGCGCCGAGAGCGGCGCCGACGACGTCGGCGAGATCAGCACCGGTCGAAGCGACCACCCGCGCCGTGAACGTCGACGCGTTGAAGCCGTGGTCGATCGTGAGGATGAGGTACTGCTCCAGCGCGCGAGCCGCCGACGCCGGCGGCGCTTCACCGTTGACCATCCGGAGGTAGTCGGCGGCATGACCGAGCGATGGGTCGCCGTCGATCGGGTCCAGCCCGAGGCTGACGCGATGCAGCGCCGCCACGATGGCGGGCACGACGGCGGACACCCGCAGCGCCTGGGCGTACCGGTCCGCCGGTGCGACGTCGATCAGCGGCCGCAGCCCGAGCTCGTCGGCGGCGACCGTCAGCGAGGCGCGGACTCCACCGAGCGTGGCACCTCGCGCGGGCCAGCGGCTCGAGGACGGGGATCACCGAAACGGGCAGTCGGCGGGCCTCGCCAACCGTCCGTTGGAACGCCGCGAGCTCGGCTTGATCAGGCAGGTCGCCGGCAGCGACGAGGTGCCACACGGCCTCGAAGCTGTCGTGACCGGCCAGCTCGACGGCGTCGTGTCCGCGGTAGTGGAACCGTCCCGCCTCACCGTCGACGTCGCCGATGGACGTGTCGGTGACGGCGACGCCGTTGAGGCCTGGGGGTACATCGATGAGAGCTGTCATGTTCTCGATGATGCGGGTCGGCGGCACCCTGATCAACGTTGATCGAATCAACATTGATCAACATCTACGCTCACGCCGTGAGCAACTACGTCGGCGCGGCCGAGGCCGCCCGTCGCCTCGGCGTGCAGAAGGCGACGCTCTACGCGTACGTCAGCCGCGGGCTGGTGGCCCGACGGCTCGCCGCCGACGGCCGCACCTCCCTCTACGACGTCAGCGACATCGAGACGCTCGCCGGGCGGGGTCGACGTGCACCTCCTGAGCCCCGCCCGTCGATCGACGTGCAGATCGTGAGCGCGATCTCGACGCTCGACGAGGACGGCGTGCGCTACCGCGGTCACGACGTCGCCGAGCTGGCGCGCGCACAGTCGTTCGAGGATGTCGCCGAGCTGCTCTGGTGTCGCGAGCTTCCCTCGCATGAGGTCCGGTGGACGGTGCCATCGCTGGCCGACCGCCGGCTGACCCGACGCGTCAGCGCCATCGTCGGTGCGGTCCCGCTGGTGGCCATGGCTGGACTCGCCACTGCATTGACAGTCCGCCACGCCGACGACTCAGCGCCCGTCGCCGCCCGCCGGCTGCTGATGCTGACACCGGTCCTGCTCGGTGAGCGTGAGGGTCAAGGCGAGGGCGGTTCGATGGCAGAACGCCTCGCCGCCGCCTGGGCGGAGACCGCCCTGCACCCTGAGCTGACCAGCGCGATCGACCGGAGTCTCGTCCTCCTCGCCGACCATGAACTGGCCGCGAGCACGCTCGCCGTGCGCGTGGCCGCGTCGGCGCGCACCGGGCCGTATCCCGCGTTCGCTGCAGGTCTCTCCGTCATCCAGGGTGCTCTCCACGGCGACGCTGCAGCCGTCGTCCACGAGCTCCTCGTCGAGTGCGAGGAGCTCGGCGCCGCCGTTGCCGTGGACCGCCGCCTGCGGGCGCGGGAGCGGCTGCCCGGGTTCGGCCACCGCATCTACCGCGGCGAGGATCCGCGCCTGCGACCATTGCTCGAGGCGGTGGCGCTGCTTCCCGACCCGAATGGGCGGCGAGACGTCGTCGACGACCTGCTGATCGAGGCCGGCATCCGCCTCACCCGCCAGGCCAACGTCGACCTCGGGCTCGGCGCCTTGACCTTCGTCGCGGGACTACCGGCTGACGCTCCGCTGTTCGCCATCGCCCGGCTCGCCGGGTTCGCCGCCCACTACGACGAGGAGCTCGGGGAGCGCCCGTTGCGCTATCGCGGGTTGGCGCGCAGCGCCACGTGATCGAGCGGCCTGCTCGACGTCAGCGCCAGCGCAGCGACGGGGCCGATCACGAGGACCGCCGGCGACTCGACCGCCGTCGCCGCGAGCTCGTCGAGGCGGCACCGGGCAACCACCTGATCCGGCGTGGTCGCCGAGCGCACGGCGGCGACCGGCGTTGCAACGTCAAGACCTCCGCGCATCAGCTCGGCGGCGATCGTGGCGCGCTGGGACACTCCCATCAGGACGACGATCGTGCCGCCGACCTTGGCCAGCGCCTGCCAGTCGACATCGGGCTCCCCGGCTCGGCGATGTCCGGTCACGACGGTCACTGCGGCGGCCACGCCGCGGTGCGTGACCGGGACGCCCGCCGCGGCGGGTGCCGCGACTGCCGACGTGATGCCGGGCACGACCTCGAACTCGACGCCGGCGTCGAGCAGTGCCTGAGCCTCCTCGCCACCCCGGCCGAACACGAACGGGTCGCCGCCCTTCAGGCGCACGACGCGCCGTCCATCCCTCGCCAAGTGGACGAGCAGCGTCGAGATCAGCTCCTGGGGGATCGGGCGGCCCGGCCGCTTGCCGACGTCGATGCGCTCGACCCCGGGGGGTACCAGGTCGAGCACGCCGTCGCCGACGAGCGCGTCGTGCACGACGACGTCAGCCGTGGCCAGCAGCCGCGCCGCCTTGACCGTCAGGAGCTCCGGGTCGCCTGGCCCAGCGCCCACCAGCCAAACGTGACCGGACGCCTTCACGAGGCCTCGGCGACCTTGCGGGCGGACCGGCGGCGGACCACAGGTTCGGGAAGCCAGGTGGCGATCGTCTCGGCACCGACGCCGGCCGACCAGTCGCCGAAGCCCTGCGGCTCGTGCGTTGCGGCGTAGCGGGCGAGGACCGGGGCCAGCACGGCGGGGATCTGATCGAGCGGGACGTCGGCGCGGATCCGCTCCGCCAGTCGCTCGCCCGACGCCGACCCGCCGACGTACACGTCGTAGGTCGTCTTCGTCCGTCCGACGATGCCGATCTCCGCGTTGTACGGCCGGGCGCAGCCGTTGGGGCAGCCCGTCATGTTGACGCGGATCGGAGCGTCACCCGTGCCCGTATCGGCGAACACCTTCTCCAGTTGGGTGACGAGATCCGGCAGGACCCGTTCCGCCTCGCCGAGCGCCTGCCCGCACGTCGGCAGGGCAGGGCAGGCGATCGCCAGCCGGCGCAGCGCGCTCACATCGCCAGCAAGCGCGACACCGTGGGCCCGCAGGCGGTCCTCGACCTCCGCGATCCGACCGGGCGCGATGTCGAAGAGCAGAAGATCCTGCCGAGGCGTGACGCGCAGCTGTCCCACCGTTCCGTCGGCCGTCAGCTCGCGCAGGGCCGTGCGCAGGTGCACGCCGTCCCGATCGGCGATCTTGCCGGACGGCACCGGCAGTCCGATCACGCCGTCACGAGTCCCGTGGTACTCCTCGGGCGACCACGGCGCGATCTCCACCGGCGGATGCAGCTCGGTCCGCACGCGGCGACCGACTTCGGCCCGCATCCACTCGATCCCTCGCTCGTCGACGAGGTACTTGAGGCGGGCGCGGTGGCGATCGTCGCGGTGACCGAAGTCGCGTTGCGTCGTGACGATGGCCTCGATGACGTCGAGGAGCTGCTCGGGCGTCACCCACGCCAGCGGCGAGGCCAGTCGCGGGTACGTGTCGTCCTCCCGCGAGTGGCTCATGCCGAGCCCGCCGCCGACGTACACCATGTAGCCGGTCACATCACCGGTCAGCCCGTCGGTCAGCGTCGGCACGATCCCGACGTCGTTGGAGAGCACGTCGACGCTGTTGTCCCCCGGCCACGCCACGGCGATCTTGAACTTGCGGGGGAGGTAGACGTCGCCGTAGATCGGCTCGACGGAGCGCTTGCGACCGCGCGGTGCCTCGCCGGTGGAGCCGGCAACCGGAAGCGGCTCGGCGGTGACGGCCCGCTCGCCGTCGACCCACAGCTCCCAGTACGCCGCGGTCTGCGGGCGGAAGCGGGCGACGATGGCGTCGACGAGCGGCTCGATGACGGCCTGGCGCTCGTCCGGCCATGGCGAGCCGACCACGTTGCGGACCACATCGCCACACGCGGCGAGGGTCGTCAACGCGGCCTCGTTGATCCCGCGGACCAGCGGGCGCAGCGATCCCTTGCGCACGACGTGGAACTGCACGCCCTGGCGCGTCGTCAGGCGCAGCGTGCCGTCGGCCAGCTCGGCGATCCGGTCGAGCGCCAGCCACTGCTCGGCGGTCAACCGGCCGCCCGGCACGGCGGCGCGCACCATGCACGAGTGGTCGAGCGGGAGCTTTGCCACCGCCCGCGCCCGCCGGACGTCACGGTCGTCCTGCTGGTAGATGCCGTGGAACTTGAGGACCACCGTGTTGTCGTGCTGGAACGCATCGGCGTCGGCCGTCAGCTCCTCGGCCAGCGTGCCGCGCAGGTGGGCACTGGAGCGCTTGACGTCCTCGACGGTCACAGGAAGGCTCCTTGGGTCAGTCCCACCACTTCACCAGTCAATCAAAGCCGACCTACTTAATCAACATTGTCGGAGTTTCCGTAATGTCCTCGCTCGTGCGTACGTTCGACTACCCGGTCGCCTTGGACGTGACCGGCGTGCCCGTCCTCGTCGTCGGCGCCGGTCCGGTCGCCGCCCGCAAGGTCGCCGGGTTGGCCGCCGCCGGGGCAGTGGTGCGTGTCGTGGCGCCAGAGGTGTCCGCTGAGCTCGATCGCGCCGCCGTCGCCGAGCTCCGAATCCGGCCGTATCGCCCAGATGATCTCGAGGGTGTCCGTCTCGTCGTCACGGCGACGGGGCGGCCGGAGGTCGATGCCGACGTCGCCGCCGACGCCACCGCGGCGGGGCTGTGGGTCAACGCCGCCGACCAGCCGGCCGACTGCTCGTTCATCCTGCCCGCGGTCGCACGCAACGGGCCGTTGTCGATCGCCGTGTCGACGGGGGGCACGAGTCCTGCGCTCGCGCAACGCTTGCGCGACCGGGCCGGCACGCTGCTGACCGACGAGGTCGTCGCTCTGGCCCACGAACTGGCGGAACGTCGCGCCGAGATCAGAGCGGCCGGCGGATCGACGGAGGACGTGGACTGGGCAGCCGTTCTCGACGCCGTCCTCCCGCCTCTGGGCGATCTCTGACGCGCAAGTACTCTCCCGCGTCGTGAAGACGAGGGCAGCCATCCTGTGGGAACTGAACAAGCCGTGGAGCGTCGAAGAGATCGACCTCGACCCGCCGAAGGCGAACGAAGTGCTCGTCGAGATGGTCGCCTCGGGCATGTGCCACTCCGACGAGCACCTCGTGACCGGCGACCTCCCGATCGAGCTGCCGGTGATCGGCGGCCACGAGGGCGCCGGCATCGTGAAAGAGGTCGGTCCGAACGTCAGCTGGCTCAAGCCAGGCGACCACGTCGTGTTCGGGTTCATCCCGTCGTGCGGGCGCTGCCCATCGTGTGCGACCGGCCATCAGAACCTCTGCGACCTCGGTGCGCAAGCGGCGACGGGCTACCAGATCAGCGACGGCACCGCCCGTCACCACGCGCAGGGCGTCGACGCACGCCTGTTCTGCGTGCTCGGAACGTTCGCCCACCACACCGTCGTCAACGAGGCGAGTTGCATCAAGCTCGACGACGAAGTCCCGCTCGAGCGGGCGTGCCTGCTCGGCTGTGGCGTGGTGACGGGATGGGGCTCGGCCGTCTACGCCGCCGAGGTCGCGCCCGGTGACGTCGTCGCCGTCGTCGGCATCGGTGGCATCGGCGCCAACGCCGTCCAAGGCGCCAGGCTGGCCGGTGCCAAGCAGATCTGGGCCATCGACCCGCTGGAGAACAAGCGGGAGAAGGCGATGGAGTTCGGCGCGACACACACCGCGGCATCCCTGGAAGAAGCGCTCCCACTGATCATGGACGCCTCATGGGGGCGGATGGCCAACAAGACGATCATGACGATGGGTGTCGGCTCCGGCGCGCTGCTGGCCAGCGCGCTGGCGATCACCGCCAAGCGGGGACGGGTCGTCGTGACGAACATCCACCCTGCACTCGAGATGACCGCCAACATCAGCCTCCTCGAGCTCACCCTGATGGAGAAGCAGGTCGTGGGATCCATCTTCGGCTCGGCGAACCCGCGCGCCGACATCCCCAAGCTGCTCGAGCTCTGGTACAACGGCCAGCTCGACCTCGACGGGTTGGTCACGACGACCTACGACCTCGATGCGATCAACGACGGCTACGAGGACATGCGAGCCGGCAAGAACATCCGAGGCGTCATGGTCTATGGATGAACTTCGCGCCGCGCTGGCGCGACTGAGCAAACGCCTGGTCGGCCGGCAACGGGAGCTGGAGCTCGTGCTCGCCGCGCTGGAGTCCGGCCGGCACATCGTGATCGAGGGCCCACCCGGCACCGGCAAGTCGACGTTGCTGCGGGCGGTCGCCGACGAGCTCGGTGTCGGCTTCGAGTTCGTCGAGGGCAATGCCGAGCTGACGCCGGCGCGACTCGTCGGGCACTTCGATCCGGCGCGGGTGCTCGCCGAAGGTTACGACCCGGATGTCTTCGTCGACGGCCCGCTGGTCTCGGCCATGCGCGACGGCGCGCTGCTGTACGTCGAGGAGCTCAACCGGGTTCCGGAGGAGACGCTCAACGTCCTGATCACGGTGATGAGCGAGCGCGAGCTGCACGTGCCGCGGCTGGAGCGGATCGTCGCCGACCCCGGCTTCCGGCTGGTCGCCGCGATGAACCCGTTCGACACGGTCGGGACGGCGCGCATCTCGAGCGCGGTGTACGACCGGGTGTGCCGCCTGGCCGTCGGCTACCAGTCGGCGTCCGAGGAGGTCGCCATCGTCGAACGGACCGTGCCGTTGGCCGACCCGTCGTGGGTCGAGCGAGTCGTCGAGTTGGTTCGCCGCACGCGTGATCATCCGGAGCTGCGGGTCGGCTCGTCGGTGCGCGGCGCGCTCGACGCGACCGCCGTCGTGGCGACGTTGACTGAGCTGCGGGGACAGCCGGCGAGCAGTACCGCCGTCGGCCTCGATGCGGTCCTCGTGGCGCTGTCCGGGCGGGTCCGGCTGCGCGAGGGCGCGCAGCACACGGCCGAGGAGATCATCACGGCGCTGTGGCACGAGGTGTTCGGCGATGCCGGAGCAGGTCCCGACGGCGAGCGGGCGACGGGAAAAGCGCCGGCCCCGATGGGGGCCATCCCTTCCTGAAGGAGGGGCCGGAGGCGGCCGCTGCCATCGAGGAGGCCCAACGGGCGACCACGTCACGCAGGGAACTGGCCCGTCAATCGCACTTCGCCGAGGTGTCGCCGTGTGTCGGTCAGCTCGACGAGTCGGCGTTCGCCGACGCGTTGGCGGCAGATCCGGATGCGGCGTTGGCGTTGCTGGCCGACATGACGCGAGCAACGGATGGTCGCCTGCGGGAGTTGGCTCGACGGCTGGCCGGACGCCTCGTGCTCGACGTCGCCCGCCGCGGTCCGGCGCGCCGGCGCGGGACTGGTCGAATCGTGTCCGCGCCGTTCGACGTCGCCGGCGGCGATCTCGACTTCGACGCCAGCAGCGAGGCGATCGTCGAGGCGAGGGCGGCGGCATCTGCGGTCGACCCGGAGCGACTGCGCATCCGTCGGTGGGTGCAGCCGCGCACGGCGCTGTGCCTGCTCGTCGATCGCAGCGGGTCGATGGGTGGCAAGCCGCTGGCGACGAGCGCGGTCACGGCGGCGGCGGTGGCGTTCCGTGCGCCGGACGACTTCAGTGTCGTGTCGTTCGCGAAGGGGTCGGTGGTGGTCAAGGCGCAGGACGTCGCCGCACCGGTGGAGGTCGTGGTCGACGGCGTGCTGGCGCTGCGAGGTCACGGGACCACCGACGTCGCCGGCGCGCTCGCCGTGGCGGGGCGGCAGCTGGGTCGGTCGAGCGCGGGCCGGAAGGTGGCGATCCTGCTGTCGGACTGCCGCCCGACCGAGGCCGGCGACGTGCTGGCTGCCGCAGGCAGCCTGGACGAGCTGGCGATCATCGCCCCCGCCGGCGACGCCGATGCTGCGACGGAGCTGGCGCGGGCTGTGGGTGCCACGCTCACGACCGTGACCGGCCCGACCGACGCTGCCGACGCGGTGTCACGCGTGCTCGAGTAGCTCAGTCCGGTGTTTTCCCAATCGGTGCTGTCACCGCGCCCATGCGGAGCATGGAAGCTCCACTCGTTGCCGCCGTCATCGCATCAGCCGCCAGGCAACACGGGCTGATCTCGGCCGCTCAGCTGAACGCGTTCGGCGTCAGCCGACACCATCGGAGGGCGGTGCTGGCCGACGGATGGCTCGTCAAGGTCGCGCCCGCGTCTTCGCGATCGCTGGATCGCCGAACTCGATCGAGCGCCGCCAGATGAGCGGACTGCTGTGCCTCGGGCCGACGGCTGCCATCAGCCACGAAGCCGCCGCCCGCCTCCACGGCTTCGACCGGTGCAGACCGGACATCGTCGAGTTCACCATGCCGAGGGTCGGACGCGGACGAAAGACTCCGTTTCTCGTCCACACCACCGATGCGCTTCGAGCACCCGACGTGGTCACCGTGAACGGCTTCAGGTGCACATCGGCGACCCGCACCATCATCGACCTCGCCCGTGCCCGCATCCCGACCGCGCGGTTGGAAGCGGCGATCGACTCGGCGGTGCGCAGCGGGGCCACCTCGCCCCTGGTCCTCGCCGAGCGGCTTGGTGCCTTGCGTGGCCGGGGCCGTTGGGGCGCAGTGGCACTTGATGAGCTCCTGCTCGATGCCGGCGGTCATTCGATGCTCGAGCGACGATTCCTCGAGCTCATGCGGACGGCAGCGCTGCCGCGACCGAGCACGCAAGTCGTGCACCGTGACGCAGCCCGCACCTATGCGAGGGTCGACTTCTACTTCGACCAGGTGGCCATCGTCGTCGAGGTCTCGGGGCGACGAGGTCACGTAAGCGATGCCGAGCGAGCGAGGGATGCCCAGCGCCGCAACGAGCTGCAAGATGCTGGCCGGCGCGTGTTCGAGTACACATTCGCTGACGTGACCCGACGGCCGGCGTTCGTCCTGGCGACGATGCGAGCTCGGCTCGTTGACGCCGGCTGGGTCGGTTGACTCGTCTACGTCAGCGAGTTGGCGGGACGGTCAACCAGAACGCTGACCTAGACGCAATTCGAGGCCTCAGCACTGGACATCTCGCGGCGGCACGATGCCGAAGGTGTTCTCCTCCGGGCCTGCGGGCGGCGCCTCTGCCGCCTCTGCGGTGGACACCGGGGCCGTCGTCTCGAAGACCTGCACCGGGGCATCGGCGAGCGACGTCTCGCCGCGGAACATCGCCAGGACCGCCTGCATGTTGTCGCCATCGATCTGCGGCTCGAGCACCGACGCCCCGTTGACCTCGCGGCCCGACGCCTCGATCTGGTACGTCGGGATCGAACCGGGCTGCACGTTGCGCATCACCCCGGCGAACTCCATGAGCTTCGCCAGCGACAGCCCGGGGTCGGTCACGACGTCGCCGCCCGTCGCCGACTCGATCAGCCCCCGGGCGACGCTCGGGTCGAGCAGTCCCTTGACCAGGATGCTGGACAGCGTGCGGCGTAGGAAGTCCTGCTGGCGGGAGATCCGCCCGAGGTCCGATGACGGGTCGCTCTCCCAGTTGCCGCTCCCCGGGGATCCTCGTACTCGTAGTGGCGTGACCGCACGTAGGCGAGCGCATGGTCGCCGTCGAACGTGAAGCAGCCGGGCTCCGTCACCTGCAGCCCGGAGCCTTCGTCGCGCGCCGGGTAGACGAACGGCACGCTGACTCCACCGACGGCGTCGACCAACGTCTTGAACGTGCAGAAGTCGACCTGGATGAAGTGGTCGATCCCGACACCGAAGTTCTCGTAGATCGTGTCGATGAGCCGCTGCGGCTCGTCCCGCCGGTACGCCGTGTTGATCCTGGCCCGGTTGCCTGCGCCGGCGATCGTGACGTACAGGTCTCGCGGGAATGACAGCACGGCGACCCGCGAGGCGGCCGGATCGACCCGCAGCACCATGATCGTGTCGCTGCGCTCGCCGACGCGGTCCTCACCTTCGGTCCCGAAGGCCTGGAAGAACGGCGAGTTCGGATCGACGCAGGCGCCGTTGTCGGCGCCGGTGATGAGGAAGTTCTTGGCCGTCGGATCCGCCGGCGGGAACGTCTCGGGGGGTGTCGTCGGGACCGCGGTGACCGTTGTCGGAGCCGCAGCAGCGTTCTCGCCCTGCGTCGAGGGCGCCGGCGCCGGCACCGTCGTGGGCGGTGCCTCCGCCCGCGCCGCTTCGGCCGGGTTGACGATGGCGACGGTGTCGCGGTCGCGCCACAGCATGTAGGCGCCGGCGAGCCCTGCCGCGCCGAGGAAGCAGATGACGGCGGCAACGATCGTGGCGGTGATGGCGAGGCGCTCCGGCCACGTACGGCCGCTGGACCCAGGGCGACTCGGCGGTGATGCCATCGGCTCAGCCGAGCTCCACGTCGACGGTCAGCTCCGCCGCACTCGCCTCGTCCGTCAGGTCGAGCTGCGCGACGGTGAGCGTGTCGACGAGATCATCCGCTGCCGGACGCAGCGCAGCGAGGGCGGTTTCGGTGGCGGTCACACGCAGTCGCGCCACCGGTGACCGCTGGCTGGCCTTGGCTTCGGTCTTCGCCCGCCGCACCCGCGCCAGCACCTCGCTGACGGCATCGAGGTCGACGGACGGTCCGTCCCCGCCTGGCGTGCCGTCCGCCGATGGCCACGATGAGGCATGGATGCTGCCCTCGTGCCACCAGCTCCACGCTTCCTCGGTGGCGAACGGCAGCGTGGGGGCGAGCAGGCGCAGTTGCGCCTCGAGCGCGTGGCGCAGCGCAGCCCGCGCCGAGGCCGCCGGCGCGTCGCCACGGCCTCCGTAGGCCCGGCCCTTCACGAGCTCGACGTAGTCGTCGCAGAACCACCAGAAGAACGCCTCGCTGCGCTCGAGCGCACGGGCGTAGTCGAACCCGTCGAACGCCGTCGTCGCCTCGTCCACGACCGCGTCGAGGCGCGCCAGCATCGCGACGTCGACGGGATCGTTCACGACGCCGCCTTCGTCATCCCCGATCCCGAGCACGAACTTCGTGACGTTGAGGAGCTTCGTGGCCAGCCGGCGGCCGACCTTCATCTGGTCGTCGCTGACCACCGTGTCGACGCCGGGTCGCGCGGAGATCGCCCAGTACCGGACGGCATCCGTGCCGAACTGCTCGAACAGGGGCATCGGCGTCACGACGTTGCCCTTGGACTTCGACATCTTCTTGCGGTCGGGGTCGAGGATCCAGCCGTTCAGCGTGGCGTTGCCCCACGGCAGCGTGCCGAACTCGAAGTGGGCGCGAACGACCGTCGAGAACAGCCAGGTGCGGATGATCTCCGGACCCTGCGGGCGCATGTCCATCGGGAACACGAGCTCGAACAGCTCGGGACGATCGAGCCAGTGCCCGCAGATCTGTGGTGTCAACGACGACGTCGCCCAGGTGTCCATGACGTCGGGATCGCCGACGAACCCGCCCGGCTGCCCCCGCTGCTGCTGGGTGTACCCAGGAGGCACCTCGGTCGACGGGTCGAGTGGCAGCAACTCCTCGGCCGGCGCGATCGGGTGATCGAAATCGGCCTCGCCGTCGTCACCGACCGGGTACCAGAGGGGGATCGGCACGCCGAAGAAGCGCTGCCGGCTGATCAGCCAGTCGCCGTTGAGCCCCTCGACCCAGTGCTCGTAGCGATGGCGCATGTGGTCCGGGAACCAGTTCAGCTCCTTGCCGTACGCCAGCATCGTCTCCCGCAGCGCCTGGTCACGGCCGCCGTTGCGGATGTACCACTGGCGGCTCGTGACGATCTCCAGCGGCCGAGTGCCGCGCTCGTAGAACTTGACGGGATGGGTGATCGGGCGCGGGTCGCCGCGCAGCGCTCCGGAGGAACGAAGCTGCTCGACCGTCGCCGTCTGCGCCTGCTTGACGGTGCGCCCAGCCAGCGGCTCGTACGCCGCCCGTGCCGCATCGGTTGCCAACCACGCCGGCGTGGCGGCGCTGAAGCGCCCGTCGCGACCGATGACGCTGCGCGTCGGTAGTGCGAGCTCGCGCCACCAGGTGACGTCCGTCGTGTCGCCGAACGTGCAGACCATCGCGATGCCCGTGCCCTTGTCCGGCTGGGCCAGCGGGTGGACGACGACGGGCACCTCGACGCCGAAGAGCGGCGTGCGCACCGTCGACCCGACGAGCGACCGATACCGCTCGTCGTCGGGATGGGCGACCATGGCCACGCAGCTGACGATCAGCTCCGGGCGGGTGGTCTCGATCAACACCTCCCCGTCCGGGCCCTCGAACGCAACGACGTGGTAGGCACCCGGCCGCTCACGGTCCTCGATCTCGGCCTGCGCGACGGCCGTGCGGTCGTCGACGTCCCACACGGTTGGTGCCTCGGCGCTGTAGGCCTCACCGCGGGCGAGGTTGTGGAGGAATGTCGCCTGGCTGGTGCGCCGGCTGAGGTCGTCGATCGTCGTGTAGAGCAGCGTCCAGTCGACGGACAATCCGAGCCGCCGGAACAGCTCCTCGAACGCCGCCTCGTCGATCGCCGTCAGCTCGTGGCACAGCTCGACGAAGTTCGGCCGCGAGATCGGCACGGCCTGGTGGTCCGACGGCGCGTCGCCGCGAAATGGCGGGGTCAACTCGGCCTGGTACGGCTGCGACGGGTCGCAGCGCACGCCGTAGTAGTTCTGCACCCGCCGCTCGGTGGCGAGCCCGTTGTCGTCCCAGCCCATCGGGTAGTAGACGGCGCGGCCCCGCATCCGCTGGTAGCGGGCAAGGGCATCGGTTTGGCTGTAGCCGAAGACGGTGCCCATGTGGATGGAGCCCGACACCGTGGGCGGTGGCGTGTCGATCGAGAAGACCTGCGATCGATCGTCCGGCGCGGCGAAGCGGTACACGCCGTCGGCGTCCCATCGCTGCGCCCAGCGCGCCTCGATCCCGTCCAGCGTCGGCTTCTCGGGGACCGTCGGCATCCGAGCAAGGATACGGCTGACTTACTGGAGCTTGTCCGCACATAGCCTGGTACGACCATGCTGCGCCTGTACGACACCGCCACCCGCGAGGTCCGCGAGTTGGCGACCCGTGAGCCGGGCACCGTCGACATCTACCTGTGCGGGCCGACCGTCTACGGGCCGCCGCACATCGGCCACGGGCGGGCGACGATGGAGTACGACGTGCTCGCCCGCTACCTCCGCTGGCGCGGCCTGCAGGTCCGGCTCGTCTCCAACGTCACCGACATCGACGACGCGATCATCAATCGGGCCAACCGCGAGCAGCGGCCGTGGGACGAGATCGCTCAGAAGTGCGAGCGGGTGTGGTTCAAGGCGATGGACGGCATCAACGTCGCCCGCCCCGACGACATCCCGCATGCCACGCAGTACGTCGAGGAGATGGTGGCGATGATCGCCGAGCTCGTGGAGCTCGAGAAGGCGTATCTCACCGAGGACGGCGTGTACCTGTCGGTCGAGACGGTGCCCGATTACGGGTTGCTCGCCCACCAGGACCTCGGCCAGCTCATGGCAGGCGGCGGCGACCGTGAGGTGGTCGGCGCCGAGCACAAGCGGCATCCCGCCGATTTCGTGTTGTGGAAGCTCGCCAAGCCGGGCGAGCCGTCATGGCCGTCGCCGTGGGGTGACGGGCGCCCGGGCTGGCACAGCGAGTGCGTCGTGATGAGCCTCGACCTCCTCGGCGAGGGGTTCGACCTGCACTGCGGCGGCCTGGACCTGCGGTTCCCCCACCACGAGAACGAGCGGGCGCAGGCCGTGGCACTCGGCAAGCGGTTCGCCAACCACTGGATGCACCACGGCTTCATCGTGGACGCCGAGGGCGAGAAGATGTCCAAGAGCCTGGGCAACGTCGACAACCTGCTCGACCTGATCGAGCAGTACGACCACCGCGCGTACCGGCTGCTGCTCCTGCAGAGCCACTACCGCAGCCCGATCACGATCAGCGAGGACAATCTGCGGGCGGCGGAACAGACGCTGGCGGGCCTGGACGCGTTCGCCGCCCGGAGCGTCTCGGTGCCGCGGGCGCCCGCCGAACCAGCGGTGCTCGACGCCTTCCGTACGGCGATGGACGAGGATCTCGACACTCCCGCGGCGATGGCCCTCGTGTTCGACACCGTCCGCCGCGCCAACACGGCGATCGATCGCGGCGATACGGAGGCCGGTCCGCTCGTCGATGCCGTCCGCGAGATGACGGACGCCGTCGGTCTCGAGCTCACCTGGTCGGCCATCGTGCCCGATGAGGTGCGGGCACAGGCGGCCGCCCTCGACGCTGCACGCGCCGCGAAGGACTACGCCAGGGCCGACGACATCCGAGCCACGCTGCACGCCGACGGATGGCTCGTGGAGACGACGCCGGCGGGAACGGTGATTCGTCGCTGAATCGCAACGTTACGCGCGGTAGACATCATGGTTACCGATTGGTAACTTAGAGGCATGACGCATTTCTCGTTGAATCTGGACGAGGACCAGCTGCAGATCCAGAAGTGGATCCATGACTTCGCCGAAGACGTCCTTCGCCCGGCCGCTCACGAATGGGACGAGCGGGAGGAGTTCCCGTGGCCCATCGTCGAGGAAGCCGCCCAGATTGGGCTGTACGGCGTCGACTTCCTGATGAACGCCATCTCCGATCCGACCGGCCTCACGCTGCCAGTCGCCGTTGAGGAGCTGTTCTGGGGTGACGCCGGCATCGGCATGGCGATCATGGGATCCGCGCTGGCCGCCTCGGGGATCGCCGGCAACGGCACGCCCGAGCAGGTCATCGAGTGGGTGCCGCAGTGCTACGGCACGCCCGACAAGGTGCAGCTCGGGGCGTTCTGCGTCAGCGAGCCCGACGCAGGGTCGGACGTCTCCAGCCTGCGCACCCGGGCCGTCTACGACGATGCGACCGACGAGTGGGTGCTCAATGGCACGAAGGCGTGGATCACCAACGGCGGCATCGCCGACGTCCACGTCGTGGTCGCCGCCGTGGACCCGGAGCTGAAGGGCCGCGGTCAGGCCAGCTTCGTCGTGCCGCCGGGCACCAAGGGCCTCTCGCAGGGTCAGAAGTACCTCAAGCACGGCATCCGCGCCTCGCACACGGCGGAGGTCGTTCTCGACGACGTCCGCATCCCGGGTCGGTGCCTGCTGGGTGGCAAGGAGAAGCTCGACGCCAAGCTGGCGCGGGCGCGTGAGCTCGGCCACTCGGGCGAGAAGCAGCCGGCGATGTCGACGTTCGAGGCGACCCGCCCGACGGTCGGCGCCCAGGCGATCGGCATCGCCCGTGCGGCGTACGAGTACGCCCTCGACTACGCCAAGGAGCGCAAGGCGTTCGGCAAGTTGATCATCATGAACCAGTCCATCGCCTTCAAGCTGGCCAACATGATCACCGAGATCGACGCTGCCCGGCTGTTGATATGGCGGGCCGCCTGGCTGGCCAAGAACGGCGGCTACGTCAACGCCGAGGGATCGATGAGCAAGTACAAGGCCAGCGAGGTCGCGGTCTGGGTGACCAACGAGGCGATCCAGATCCTGGGCGGCTATGGCTACACGCGCGAGTACCCCGTCGAGCGCTGGCACCGCGATGCCAAGATCCACACGATCTTCGAAGGCACCTCGGAGATCCAGCAGCTGGTCATCGCCCGGGCGATCTCCGGCCTGCGTATCGAGTAGACGGAGAGCACTTCGGCTGACCAAGGTCCAGCCCGGCCAGCTACCGACTCCGCGGATGCCGACGGCGCTGACGACTCGTCGTGCCGGTCGTACTCGTCGTGCAGCTTCCACCAGGAGTACGGCGGACCCTGCGGGTAGCCGGGCGGCGAGTCCTCCCACTCCTCCTGTCGGCCCAGCGGGGTGATGTCGAGAAGGCTCCACACGTTGCCGATGGCGTCGGCGGCACGGCCGTTCGTGAAATAGGTGCGGTAGATGCGGTCGTCGGCGCGAACGAACACGTTCAACCCGAAGTACTCGTCCACACCGAAGTCCCTCGAGAAGTCGTCGAGGGTGCTGAACCAGGGCAACTCCCAACCCATCCGCGCCTTGTAGCGCGCGATCGCGTCGATGGGTGCCGGCGAGACGAGCACGAACGAGGTGTCGCGTTCGTTGAGGTGTGCGACATGACCCACGTTGTCGATGAACATCGCGCACCCCGAGCATCCACCCTCGGGCCAGTTCTCGACGCCTGGCTCGAAGAAGGCCCGGTACACGATCAGCTGGGTCCTGCCGTCGAACAGATCGGTCAACGACTGCTCGCCGTCGGGTCCGACGAACCGGTAGTCCTTCTCGATCTCGACCCAGGGCAGCCGGCGCCGCTCGGCAGCCAGCTCGTCGCGGGCACGTGTCGCCGCCTTCTCTTTCCTCAACAGCGCATCACGGGCCGATTGCCACTCTTCTGGTGAGACCACTGGCGGTGTGTCCATGCCGGTCGTGTCGAGGCCGTTCGTAGCCATCTCGTTGCTCCTTCGGTCAGTCGTCGGTCGGCTTCGTGTGCGCGACCCTGAGCCGTTCTTACCCACATGCGGCGTCGACTCTGCCGTTGAGTCCGGCCGAGCATGGCGACCGCAGCCGGCGTCACCGCGTGCCCGCGGGTCCTGATCGCCGCCGGGCTTTGTCACCGGCCCAACCGAGGAGTTGGGCGACGTTGCCGTTGGCCGGCACGTCGGTCAAGCCACGTCGCTCATCCGGACCCTAGAAATGCTGAAACACGAGCGCGAGAAACTCTGCCGACGAATGCTCGGCTCTTCCGTGGAATATCAGCCCTCGATGGCACCACATGCCGATGAGATTCAGGAAAGAATGGGGAAGCCCGTTGATCTTTCTCGACACTCAACGCACTGCTCTGTGCGCGCTCGAGGCGCATTTTCATCGCGGGCATTTCGCCGACACGCGTTCAGCAAGTCGGCTGGCGCTTACCGGCGGAGGGCCACCGGACACCACTCACCGACACGCAGCAGAACGTCGGTCTGGATCAGCTTCGGTCGTACGAGCCAGCCCGTCACGATCTGGGACGCCGAACTTGTGCACGAGCGCCGCCACGTGTGTGCGGACCGTGCCAGTCGACACCACGAGGTGCCGGGCGATCTCAGCGGTGCTGCGCCCCTGTCGTAGCCGTACCAGGACGCCCCATTCGCGGTTTGTCAGATCGACGTCACGGCCGTCGAACGCTGTCACGATGAACCCTCGTCCGCCCCATCGAAGGTGCTGGACGAGTGGGGACGACACGGCGTGGGGCAGCACCGCTTCTCCGGCCAGCATCGCCTCGACAGCGTCGGCGATCGCGGCGGGTGTGCTCTCTGAGGGCAGGTAGCCGAATGCTCCTGACGCCAGGGCGACCAGGACGTCCAAGTTGGGTTCGAGGGGGCCGATGACGAGCACGCCGAGTTCGGGGCGAGCACTGGTCAGGTCGGCGATGGCGCGCAGCGTGCCAGCGGGCGGGTACGCGTCGAGAACGATCACGGCGGTGTCCGTCGTACTGCCGGCGGCGAGCGCCCTTTCCAATGGCCACGCCTCGACGACATCCTCCACCCCTCGTGCCCTCACGCCCCGCGTCAGTGCCGCCGCTCGAGCGGTGTCGCCGCACCCGATCACGACCGTGTGTGTGGCCACCCACCACAGAAAGCGACGGGATCAGCCCACGCGTTACTGCCGAAGCATCGCTGTAAAGACGGCTAGCCATACGCCGTAAAGACGGGTGACGATGCGCCGGCGGGGAGGGTGCGGAGCGGCGTGACAACGGACCCGGTCGCGACGAGCGATGATAAGAAACGGATGGGCGACTGGGCATCTATCGCGGAGTTCGACAGCACGCTCCGTTCGGCGCAGGCCGGCGACGAGTTGGCGTTCGGCGCGCTGTGGCGTTGGCTGCAACCCGCCGTTGTTGCGCTTCCTGACGGTCCTCGCACCGGGAAACGTCGACGACGTCGCATCGGAGGTGTGGCTGACGGTCACTCGCGGCCTTCCGGCGTTCGAGGGCGACGAGCGCGACTTCCGCGCCTGGGTGTTCACCACCGCCCGCCGACGGGCCATCGACTGGGCGCGCCGCCGCAAACGCGAGCTGCGCTCCGCTCCACTCGGCGGGTTCGACGTGGCGGACCCGGTGGCCACCAGCTCGTCGCTGGTGGATGCCGACGCAGCGCTCGCAGCGGCGCTGACGCTGCTGGGCCGACTCACCCCCGACCAGCGGGAAGTGGTGGCGTTGCGGGTCATCGTCGGGCTGACCGTGGGCGAGACCGCGACGATCGTCCACAAGTCCGACGGCGCGGTTCGGGTGCTCTGTCACCGCGCACTGCGCACGTTGGCACAGCAGCTCGACGCCGACCAGATGGCGCGAGGCGTAACGATATGAACGGTCGAGTCGCTGATGAAGGCGACATGCCTCCTGGCCGTCCAAGCCCACTCATCGACGACGATCCCTTCGCCCTCGATGACGCGCTGGTCGATCAGCTCCTGGACGCCGCCGAGGATGATGCGGTTCCAGCCACCTACCAGCCACTCGTACACGTCCTGGCCGCCGCCCGAGGGCCGGCCACCGAGGCCGAACTCGCCGGCGAGCTCGAAGCGGTCGCACTTTTCCGGTCGAGCGTGGCGACCGATGGCACGGCGCCGAGGTTGGGCCCGGCACGCCGCCGACGTCGCCACCTGAAGGCGTTCGCCGCGGCCGGAGCCATCAGTGTCGTCGTCACCACCACGGGTTTCGCTGCGGCAACGGGCAGCCTCCCCGACGGCATTCAGTGGATGGCCGCAGAAGTGCTCTCGAAGGTCGGGATCACGGTGCCCGACGGCAGCCCCCACAGACCCGAGCATCCAACCGATCCGAGTCCTGCCAGCGTTGAGACATCGATCCCCACTGAGGAGACGGTCCCCAACGACATAGCCGTCGACGAAGTGACAGCGGGTGACGCCGCAGGCGCGGGGCCGAGCGTGGTCGACCCGGGCCCAAGCGTCTCGACGGCGACCACAGACAGCGTCGACCCGGGCGGCGACCCCGAAGACCCGTTGGCCACCCCTGGCGGCGACCCCGACAACCTGTTGGCCACCCCTGGCGGCGACCCCGACAACCCGTTGGCCACCCCTGGCAGCGACCCCGACAACCCGTTGGCCACCCTGGCCGAAACGCCCGTCACGTCTGGCCCGCAGCCGTTCGAGCCCGCAATCGCCCCGGCCGAGCCGCCCCTCACAGCAGACTCACCGCCAGTCGAGCCCGCCAACTCACCGCTATCCAGCCTCCCAGCGTCTCCACCGAACCACCCATCCGGACCACCGCTGGAATACGAGTCCGGACCACCACCGGACCACCAGCCCGGCCCACCACCGCAGAGCCAGGCCGGACGACCGACGAACGACTCACACGGACCACCGACGGACGCTTCTCCAGGAGCGCCCTCGGCGGCTGACCCTCCCGTTCCTCCTCACGCTGAGCCGGGCGGCCCGTGGATCAGGTTTCGCAGCTACGGAGAGCAGTCTGCGGCGGTGGAGCGCTCGCGATTGCTAGCTCTTCGGACCGCGCGGCACGACCAGCGCGGTGCCGACAATCTCGATCTGCGAGCCGCCGTCTTCGAACGACGTTTCGAATGCGCACGAGATGGCACTCGCTGGCACTGGTGCAGGCTTGATGTCGTGGAACTCGTCGACCACCATGCCGTCAGCCGTGACGGTGCCCTCGACGTCGTAGGGGATGAACACGTTGTTCGGTCCGAACGCCGGGGTGAACGCGCCATTTCCAGGCGGCGTGACGATCGTGAACGTGCCCAAGCCCGGACACGTGACTTCGAACGTGAGGCCATTCTTCGGTGCCGCATCGACGCTTTCCACGCCGAGGAGCATCACCGCTCCCGAGAGCCCGACAACTGTTGCAATCGCCCGCTTCCTCATCGCCTGCCTCCTTGACTCGTGTCGCCATCGTAGGGCGCACCGGAATGACAACTTTCCGGATCGCCAGTAGATCGACCTACCGGCTGTCAGAACAGCTCGAGATCGCCGAGGCACAGGTCCCAGTTGGACAGCGGCGGCGGACCGTGGTCACACACCGCCCGCCACGCGAGGATCGGGCCGGCCCCCGGCACGTTGACGAACCCACGGCGAACGTTGGGACCTCCCAAGCGAAGGGCGTGGGTGGCGCGTACTCGCCTGAGCGTGTCCACCACGAGGCGGTCGGCCTGTCCGGGGTCGCCGAGCTGGTCGGCGACCACGAGTTCCCGACCGGCGCCGCGGCGTCGGAGGCGCACGACGATCGCCGCCGCTCCGTCGTCGACGACGCGGTAGTTCAGGTCGGCCAGGCCGTAGCGCCAGCGGGCGAAGCTCTCATCGGATGCGGTCCGCAACGTCCGGTCGGACGTCGACACGGGCGACGGTGAGGGCCAGCTCCCACCTCCGTCGAACCACGAGGCAATGTCGGCACCGACGTCGATCGGCAGTGACCACAGGTCGGCCGGGACGCGGCTCCGGGCGACGGTGACGAGATCGTGCGGCGTGCGTGGCCGCGCGGCGACCTGCGGACGACCGACCTCGCGCCAACCCATCTGGAGGTAGCCCGACCGGCTCTGAGCGTTCGGGGTGTTGAACACGAACGCCACGCCATCGGCTCGGCAGGCCTCGAGGGCGTTCGTCGTCAGCGCCGTGAACAGGCCCTGTCCCTGGTAGTCGGGGTGCGTCGCCGTGTCGACTGCCCGCACCGCGTGCAGCGTGGACCCGCCCCGGCGGAACATCCAGCGCATGAACAAGCGGACCGCGACGACACGTCCGTCGCGCTCGACGACCCGGGCGAGCGATGGCCCGAATGGGTTGCGCTCGTGCTTCCACGCATACAGCTCCCGGTACCGAGGTTCGTCATCCCAGCCGAGCGAGACGCGGAGCAGCGCGAGGATCTGGTCCCTGTCGTCGGGCGTCGCCGGACGTGGCTCGACCGCGGTGACGCGTCGCCGGCCAGGGCGCCGGCGACCGCAGAGCCGGGCGGGTCGGCACGCCGGCAAGCTGTTCGTAGCGTGCCATCAGGGTCTCCGTCGCTCGGTGGACGTCGAAGCGCTTCGCCGTCACGCGCGCCGCCGCCGACAGCTCGGAGCGCCGAAGGGGGTCGACGATGACGGCCTCGAGCGCGTCAGCGAGAGCGATCGGGTCGCGAGGCGGTACGAGCACCGCGTCCGTCGGCCCGAACTGTTCGGCGATGCCTCCGACGGCGGTCGCCACGATTGGCAGGCCGAGGGCGGCGGCCTCCATGGCGGCGACGGGAAGTCCCTCCCACGCCGACGCCAGCACGAAGATGTCGCACGCCGCGATGACCGCGACGGCATCCGGACGGAATCCGGCCAGCACCACCTGGTCGAGCAGTCCCAGCTCGTTCCGGCGGGCGGCGATCTCCTGCTCGAGTGGCCCCTGGCCGACGGCAACCAAGCGGAATGCGACGTCCCGGTCGACCAAACGTCGGGCGGCGGCGAGGAGCGTCGGGTAGTCCTTCTGCGCGCGCAGGTTGGCGACCGTGCCGATCACGATCTCGTCGGACTTCAGCCCGAGCTCCGACCGGATCACCGCTCGCGCACCGTCTGTACGGTCCGCGATTCCGTCCACGTCGATGCCGTGGACGAGCACTTCCGCCCGGTCTGCAGCCGCCCCGCGCAGGCTTGCTCGTACCTCCTCCGTGACAGCGAACGTCGCGGCATCCGCGCCGCTCGTGAGCCGGTTCGCCCAGCGCGTCGCTCGCCGATACGACGTCCAGGTGTTGTGCTCGGTCGCGACCAGCATCGGACGGGACCGGCGCGGCAGGCTCCACGCCGCCAATCGCGCCGCCACGGCAGGCACCGGCGAGTGGCTGTGGACGACGTCGAATCCACCGGTCGCGATCAACTCGCGCAGATGCAGCGGCCACCACGGATCACGGCGGCGCGTCGACAGGCACACCGTCTCCACACCCGCCTCCTCCAACTCGCCGGCCAGGTGGTCCTTCCAGGGGAGGACGTATGCCAGCGCACACTCGACACGATGCCGATCGAGAGCCCGCGCCATTTCGACGAGGAGGCGCTCCGTGCCGCCCGGACCGATGCCCTTGGTGAGCCAGAGCACCCTCGTCCCCACGAGCGGCGACGGTAGCGTCGCCGGCCGTGCGCGTACTCGTGACCGGCGGGGCCGGGTTCGTCGGCTCGAACCTCTGCCGACGCCTGGTCACGACCGCCGGCGTCGAGCATGTCGTGGTCCTCGACGACCTCTCCACGGGCTCAACCGACAACCTGCTCGAGGTGGACCCTGACGCCGTCGAAGTGCACGTCGGATCGATCCTCGACACGGCGGCGCTCGAACGCGCCACCCGGGGAACGACCACGATCGTCCACCTGGCAGCACGCCCGTCAGTGGCGCGCAGCGTGGCCGATCCTCTGGCCAGCCACGCCGCCAATGCCACCGGAACGGTTGAGGTGCTGGAAGCCGCCCGCCGAGCGGGCGCCCACGTCGTGGTGGCTTCGTCGAGCAGCGTCTACGGCGCGACCCAGACACTTCCGAAGCACGAGGACCTGCCGACCCGGCCGATGTCGCCCTACGCGGCGAGCAAGCTGGCCACCGAGGCGTACACGAACGCCTACGCCCACAGCTTCGGTCTGCCGACGCTGGCGTTGCGCTTGTTCAACGTCTTCGGGCCACGCCAGCCCGCCGGCCACGCGTACGCGGCCGTCGTGCCGGCGTTCATCGAAGCTGCTCTCGACGACCGGCCGCTTCAGATCGATGGCGACGGCCGGCAGACCAGGGACTTCACGTACGTCGACACCGTCGCCGGGGTGATCGCCGACGCCGTCGTGCGGCGCGTCAGCGACCCCGAACCTGTCAACCTCGCGTTCGGCACGCGCACCGACCTGCTGACGCTGATCGAGTTGCTCGAGCAGGTGATCGGCCAGCCGCTCGAACGCCAGCACCGTCCCCCGAGGACCGGCGATGTGCGCGATTCGCAAGCCGACAGCACCCGCCTGCGCGCCTTGTTTCCCGACGCCGTGCCGGTCCCGCTGGAGGACGGTCTGTCGGCGACCGTCGAGTGGATGCGAGGCCTCATGCGAGCGTGATGCCGCGCCGAGTCGGCAGCCCACGTGTAGGCCTCCATCACCCGGCGCACGACGTCGCGCTCGTCGAACTCGTGCTCGGCCTTCGCCCGCGCCGCCGCACCCATCGCCCGCCGCTTCTCGGGTGACGCGGCGAGCGCGCGGAGCGCGGCGCGCAGGGCCACCGTGTCCGCCACGGGCACGAGCAGTCCGGTCGTCCCGTCGTCGACGACTTGACGGCAGCCACGCACGTCGGTCGCCACGATCGGCAGCCCTGATGCGGCCGCTTCCATCGCTGCCCGAGGCTGCCCCTCGCGGTGGCTGGCCAGAACGAACACGTCGAAGCCGCCGAGCAGCCGGTCGACGTCGTCGCGGTGACCGAGCAGCACGACCCCGGCGGCCGTCGCCCGCTCGATCGTCTCCGCGTCGAGGGCGTCGGGTCGCTGCGCATCCGGGCCGCCGACCACCACGAGACGGATGTCAGGCCCGAGATCCGAAACCGCCTCGAACAGCTCGATGTAGCCCTTCTCGGCGACAAGTCGACCGACCGTCCCGACGACCACCGTCTCGACGTCGATGCCCCACGACGCGCGGAGCTCGACACGCTCGGCAGCGCCAAGGGCATCAGGGCGGAACCGTCGGAGGTCGACGCCGTTGCCGAGGTGTCGCAACTTGCGTCCAGCGACGAGGTGGCGCCGCCTCATCACCTCGACGTCCTCGACGTTCTGGACCAACTCGACATCGGACCAGCACGCGGCGAACGCTTCGAGCGAGTACACGAGCGCCCGGCGCAGGAGCCGATCCTGCGGCGTGACGTACAGGCCGTGGACGGTGTTGACGACGATCGGTACTCCGGCGAGGCGACCGACGACCCGCCCGTACACGCCGGGCTTGGGGTTGTGCGTGTGCAGCACCGTCGGGCGTTCGCGTCGCAAGATCCGCCACAGCTCGGTCGCCGCCCGGACATCGGCCCACGGGTTCCAGTCGCGTGTCGACGCGGCGAGCGTGACGTGCCGCACCCCGTGCCGCTCGATCGCAGTGACGAACGGACCCGGCGCGCTGATCCCGATCGCCTCACCTCCCGCAGCAACAACCGCGTCGAGCTGGGCCCCGAGGAGCAGCGCGAGGCTGATGTCGACCGTCGTGACGTGAGCGACACGCAACGGCCGCGCCGGCACGCCTGGGGCTTCGGCTCGAGGTCCCGGGACCCAGGAACTCCGTCATCGTCACGCCGGGGGCGTAGTCGATGCCCTCGCCCCGCAGGACCAGTCCGATGGTACGGGCGAGGATCCGCACGTCGAGAGCGAGCGACGCGTGGTCGACGTACCAGACGTCCATGGCCAGCTTTCGATCCCACTGCGCCGTATTGCGCCCGTTCACCTGCGCCCAGCCCGTGATGCCCGGCCGGACCTCGAGGCGACGGGCCTGGGTGTCGTCGTACCTGGACAGGTACGTCACCGGCAGCGGCCGCGGCCCGACGAGCGACATGTCGCCACGCACCACATGAAGGAGCGTCGGCAGCTCGTCGAGGCTCGTGGCCCGCAGGAACCGACCGGCCCGGGTCAGGCGCGCCGAATCGTGCTGCGGACCGGCTTCGTCGGGCCCGGCCGGTCGCATCGTGCGGAACTTGACGAGCTCGAACGGCCGGCCGCCGCGACCGCTTCGGGCCTGGCGGAACAGCACAGGCGGACCGTCGACGATCCGCACCACGAACGCGACGGCGATCGACAACGGGGCGGTGACCACGAGCAGCGTGGCGGCGGCGACGATGTCGATGGCCCGCTTCACCATGACCGGGATCCGACGGCGAGGCGGGCGCCCACGACGAGCACGCGCCACCGCGATCGCGGCGATCGTCGCGGCAGCCGTGATCGTGTCGGTGCGCGCCGCAACGCGGGCGACGACCAGGGCGAAGCCGGCCTGCAGTCCGACCAACGCGGCCGGCTGAACAGGCGTCGGCACGATCGCCCGCCTCGGACCAGGCAGGTACGACGTGACGGGGGCGACGATGAGGAGGCCGGGCATCGTCAGAGCGGCGGCCAGCGCCGGTCCGCCATAGGGCGCGCCGCGCACCGCCGCCCAGGCCAGTACGACGTCGAGGCCCACGATCGGCACCCAGCTGGCACGCCCGGGAGAGGCGATCGACGCCAGCACGAGCACGACCAGCACGGCGGCGACCCCGACGACGTGATCGGTCTCGGGGACTCCGAGGTAGAGGCCGCCGGCGGACACTGCCGCCCAGGCGGACACCACGGTCGCTCCCACGCCGCGTGCGACGGCGGGCGCGGCCAGGCCGCCAGCCGCCGACACAGCGGCAGCGCCGCCACGCGCCCACGCCGGTATTGATTCAGTCACGCCCCAGCGGATCGCCGCCCACCCAGCCGCGCCGCCGGCGACCATCCGGAGGGCGGGTGGCCACGGCCGGTCGAGCCCGAACCAGCTCGCCGCCGGTCGGCTCCTCACCGCCCGCTCCAGCGGTCCACCAACGCCTGCACGAGCGTGCGCACCTCGTCGCCCATCGCGCGGTAGTCGCGCATCGGGCCACCGATCGGGTCGGGGATGTCGTACGCCGCGTCGGGCCGCGCTGCTTCGGTATCGGTCACATCACGAGCGAGGCGGCTCACCCACTCGGCGAACGGCATCGGCCGCCCACCGACGACTCGGGCCTTCCACGCCGCGGCGCGCAGGGTCGCCACGCGACCGGCGGCGGAGGGGTCGAGAGCCAGCACGTCCTCGGACTGCTCGCTCGTCATCGTCAGGATGAGGTCGGCCTCGCGCAGGTCGGCGGGGGACACGGGCCGGCTGCGGTGCTCGTCGACGTCGACACCGAGCTCGCCGGCGACGCGGCGGAGCCGACGGTCAGGACGAGCGCCGGGTGGGGCGGCGAGACCGGCGGACGAGACCTCGGCGTCGAGGTCCTCGGTGACCAACTCGCGTCGCAGCAGTGCCACGACGAGAGGCGAGCGGCAGAGGTTTCCGGTGCACACCACGAGGATGCGGGGGACATCGCTCACCGTTGACCCGTGGGCAGTGGACGCGCCGGCACGCCGACCACGGTCTCGCCGGGCGCCACGTCGCCGACCACGCACGCGCCCGCGCCGACGGTGGCCCAGGCGCCGATCGACCGGCCGGGCACGACGGTGGCGCCGATGCCGATGAGCGCACCCTCACCAATCGTGACGTCGCCGGCGACGGCGACCCCTGGTGCGACATGTGCGAAGGCGCCGATCCGGCAACCATGGTCGATGGAAGCGTGAGTGTTGACGATCACACCGCGTCCGAGGTGAGCGAGGGCATTGACGACCGCACCGGGCATGACCAGCACCCCGACGTCGATGTGTGCGGTGGTTGAAACGACGGCGGCCGGGCTGATGGCGCGCACCAACGACCCGCCGGCCGCCGCGACGACGTCCGACAGCCTCTGCCTGATCTTCGTTGTCGCCGACGGCGACGAAGACCCGAGGATGTTCCGTGGCGACGAGCGAGGCGAGCTCGCGCGTCCGTTCCGAGCACGGCGACACCGATGCGGTCCAGATCGGCTGATGCCACGCCCTCTCGCGTGAGGCATCCGACGACGTCGTGACCGCACGAGCGCAACACCTCGATCGACACCAGGGCGTGGCCGCCGCCCCCGATGACGAGCACGCCGACGCCCACGGCGGTGACCGTAGTGCCAGCCATCCGGGTTCCTTCGGACACCGGCGCACGCCTCGCCTACACTCGTGCCGCCGGTGACGGAAGCGCCTCGCCGGTCTCGGCGGGCAGTCGGGGGGTGGTGCCATCGACGAGTCGACGACATTTGAGCGGCCGGATCGACGGGCCGCGCTGAACTCCGCTCTGAAGCGCGCCTTCCCCGTGATCCAGTTCGCCGTCGACGCCGCCGCCTGGGCCGTCGCAGTGCCCCTCACGACGTTCTTGCGCTACGACATGCGGATCGACCCGGTGAACGAGGCCGGTGTCGTCGCGGTCGTTGCGGTTGCAATCGTTTTGCAGGGCCTCGTCGGGCTGAGCCTCGGCCTCTATCGGCGCCGGTACCACTACGGCAGCTTCGAGGAGGTTCGGGTCCTCGGCCTCTGCGTCGCCATCGTCGCAGTCGTCACGTTCATCCTCGCCCGCCTGTTCGGCGGCTCGCTGGTCCCTCGGTCAGTACCCGTGCTGGCCGCGTTCCTGGCACTGGTGGTGGCGGTCGTCTGCCGCTACGTCGCCCGACTGGTCGAGGATCGCCACCTGCGCCCGCCCGACGATCGATCGGAGCCGATCGTCGTGTTCGGCGCGGGTGACGCAGGCAGACAGATCACGCGCACGCTGCTGCGCAGCAGGAACAGCCCATACCGGCCGGTCGCGTTGGTCGACGACGATCCCCGTCGGGCCCGTATGCAGCTCAACGGGCTGCGCGTGCGGGGCACCGGCGCCGACGCGCTCGACGTCGCCAACCGCCTCGGCGCCGCCTCCGTGCTGGTCGCCATCCCGTCGATCACGGGCGACCGGCTCCGCTCCTTCGCCGCGCCCCTGCTCGAGGCGGGCATGAAGGTCCTCGTGCTGCCGCCGGTCGCCGAGCTCCTCGGTCATGTCGCGCTGTCGGACATTCGACCGATCACGGTCGCCGACCTGCTCGGCCGGCACCCGGCCGAGGTCGACACGGCCGCCATCGCCGGCTACGTCACGGGACGGCGCGTCCTCGTCACGGGTGCCGGCGGCTCGATCGGCTCCGAACTGTGCCGCCAGCTGAACTCCTTCCACCCGAGCGCGCTGGTGATGCTCGATCGGGACGAATCGGGTCTCCACGCCACCCAGCTAGAGCTCGAGGGTCGGGCCCTGCTCGACTCCCCGTCACTCGTCCTCGCCGACATCCGCGATCGCGACCGCATCTTCCAGGTCTTCCAGCAGCACCGCCCAGAGGTCGTCTTCCACACCGCTGCGCTGAAGCACCTGCCGCTGCTCGAGTTCAACCCCTCCGAGGCGTGGAAGACCAACGTCGTCGGCACCCATCACGTGCTCGAGGCCGCCGAGGCGGCAGGGGTCAGCCGACTCGTGAACCTCAGCAGCGACAAGGCCGCCGACCCTGCGAGCGTGCTCGGGTACGTCAAGCGCATCTGCGAGCGCCTCACCGCCGAGGTGGCCGACCGCACGGGTCTGCCGTACGTCTCGGTCCGCTTCGGCAACGTGCTCGGCTCCAAGGGGTCGATGCTCGGCGTGTTCGAACGGCAGGTCCGCGACGGCGGACCGATCACCGTCACCCATCCCGACGTGAGTCGCTACTTCATGACCTCGGAGGAGGCCATCGCGTTGACGATCCAGGCCGGTGCCATCGGCCGCCCGGGCGAGGTGCTCGTGCTCGACATGGGGGAGCCGGTACGGATCGCCGAGGTTGCCACCCGCCTGGCCGAGCAGGCTTCGTCGACGGTGCCGATCGTCTACACCGGGCTGCGGCCCGGGGAGAAGCTGCACGAGGTGCTCCTCGGCGCGGGAGAGGTGGACGTACGACCCATCCATGCGCTGATCAGCCAGGTGCCCGTTCCCCCGCTGCGCTTCGACGACGTCCGAAGCGCGTGCTCGGTCGACGGCCGGCTCGTGCTCTCGGTCGCCTCGCTGGAGGTCGCCGCCGAGTGGGGGTTGGGCGAAGCGGCGGAAGGGTCGTCGTCCACGATGATGGTGGCCGATGACGGCGACGGCTAGCCGGTCGCGGGCGACCCAACGAGTCCGCCGCAACCGGATCACGGAGCGCGACTCGATCGTCGTCGCCGTGATCGCCGTGGCCGCGGCCGTCGGCGGGGCCGTTGCCGGAGCGCACCCGACGGCGTGGCGGCCGGCCGACGTCGTGCTGACGGCCTGCTTCGCCGGCTTCGTTGCGTGGGCGGGCGCGTCGAGCCCTTGGTGGGCGCTCGCCGTCCCCGCCGGCTTCGCCACGGTCGCTGCGTCGTCGCTGGGGTGGGCGATCGCCGCCGGCGCCGCGTTCGCCATCGCCGCGGTGATCGGCGGGCGGCGCCTGAGCCTGCCGGCCGGGCGGGCGCTGTCCGCCGGGCTGACGATCAACGCCTTGTTGCGCTGGGAGCCGTCGTGGCGGTTCGGCATCTCCGCCCTCGTGACGGGGCTGATCGCCGTAGTCATCGTCGCCACCGGCCTCTCGCGGCGCGGGCGGCTGGCTCGCCGCTCCGTTCGGCGGATCGCCGTCGCGCTCGGCATCCTCGCCGGCGTCGCCATCCTCGGCGCGGTCGTCGCCATCGTCCAGGCCTACGGCGACCTGCGCGACGGCGAGCGGGCCCTCCGGCGGGCCGCAGTCGGCGCTGCAACAGGGGGACATCCCAGTCGCCGTTGAGGAGCTCGAGCGCAGCGAGCAACTGCTGGGAACCGCGGCGAGTGATCTCGACCGACCGTGGGCGCGACCGGCCCTGGCGGTCCCGGTGCTCGGACAGCACCTCGCAGCGCTGGTCGACGTCGGGCACGGCGCCAGCGAACTCGCCGAGCAGGCGACGACGTCCGTGGCACAGGTCAACGTCGAGTCGCTGCGCGTCGTCAAGGGCGTGATCGACGTCGACGCCATCGAGGTGCTCGAGCGGCCGTTCGGCGACATCAACGCCGCCCTCCAGCGGATGTCAGCCGTGCTCGCATCGGCACGCTCGCCGTGGCTGGTGGCACCGGTCGGCAATCGCATCGATCAGTCGTCGCGGGCGAGGTCGACGAGCTCGTCGAGCAGACCGACCGCGCCGTCGCCGCCGTGCAGCTGGCTCCATCGATGCTGGGGCGCGACGGCCCACGTACGTACTTCGTCGCGTTCACGACTCCCGCCGAAGCGCGTGGGCTCGGCGGGTTCATGGGCACGTGGGCGGAGCTGCGCGCCGACGATGGCCGGCTCACGGTCGTTCGAACCGGTCAGACCGGGGAGCTGACCGGAGCGATGCGCGACGCGCCGCCGGTGCTCGACGGACCGGACGACTACCTCGCCCGCTACGGGCGCTTCGGCGCCGGCGTCGACGGCGAGCCGGTCGCCATCGACTTCTGGTCGAACGTCACCATGTCGCCTGACTTCCCGAGCGTCACCGACGTGTTCGCCCAGCTCTACCCGGAGTCCGGCGGTACCGAGATCGACGGTGCCATCGCCGTCGACGTCGAATCCATCGCTCGGTTCCTCGAGCTGACCGGTCCGATCCAGGTCGAAGGACCGGACGGGACCATTCAGCTGACGTCGAGCGACGCTGTGCAGTACCTGCTGCGTGACCAGTACACCGAGATCACTGACCCGGCGGCGCGCGACGCCGTGCTCGAGGCGATCACGACGCAGTTGATCAACGAGGTGTTCTCCGGCGACCTGCCGGGTCCCCGCGCGCTCGCCGCCACGCTCGGCCCGGCGATGGCGCAGGGTCGGGTCGTCGTGTGGTCGCGCCATCCCGCGGATCAGCAACTGCTTCAGGGACTCGAGATCGCAGGCGACCTCCCGCCGCCCGACCTGGATGGCCTCGCCGTCGTCAGCACGAACGCCGGCGCCAACAAGCTCGATGCGTACCTCCGCCGCAGCATCGGCTACGACGTCATCGTCGACGAGGGGACCGGCCAGATCCAGTCCGCCGTGACGATCCGCCTCGCCAACGACGCCCCGGCCGGCCTATCCGGAGACGCCGGCGGCAACCCGTTCGGGCTGCCGCCGGGCACCAACCGCCAGTACCTGTCGGTGTACTCGCCGTGGGAGCTGACCGCCGCCGAGCTCGACGGCGAGGCGACCGGGATGGAGCCCGAGCAAGAGCTGGGCTGGAACGTCTTCTCCCGCTACGTCGACATCCCGCCGGGGGAGGAAGTCGAGCTGCACCTGGGCTTCGCCGGCGAGGTTCCCCGCGACGAGCCCTACACGTTGACGTTGCGTTCGCAACCACTCACCTACCCGGACGTCGTCCGCATCGACGTGCGCACGACCGATGGTCGATCTCTGCTGCAGTCGCACGAGATCCGTCACGGTGTGGACCTTCTGGTGGCGAGCGATTGAGGGCGGAGTGTGGCGCGGGACCTCTCATTGAGCTAGAGTTCTCGTTTCGTGAACCGGCGATGGCTGTCGCGGGTACTCGCCCTCGGGGTGGGTCTCCTGGTCCCGTTCGTCCCGGCGGCCGTCACCAGCGCCCAGACGGTTCCTCCTCCGCCCGCCGAGGCCTATCCGCCGGCAGCCATCGTCAACCTGCTCGATCCTTTCGGCTGCGATGCGTCGAGCATCTCCGGCAACATCGGCGCGGTCTTGCCCGGGTCGACCGTGACACTGCAGTTGCTCCGCGCCGGCAGTGATGTGGTGCTGACGTCGGTCCCGGCGACAGCCGGCGCCGACGGACATGCCATCTATACGATCGCCGTCCCACCGAACAGCTCCGGTGCCGTGGTCATCCGAGCGACCGGCACCAACACCCTCAACCAACCGTTCAGGATCGAAACGTCCGCCACCATCGAGGCCTGCCCTCCGGCGTTGCCCGCCACCGGCAGCTCGGGGATCGGTGACTGGCTGCGTGGCGGGACCGCAGCGGTGCTTGCCGGCGCGGCCATGGTTGTCGTGGCGATGAGGCGCCGGCGCCACGCGGTGAGTGGGGCCGGCTGAACCCAGGCGGCCAGGTCGCCCTTATTGCGGGCGCACTCGACGTAGAACATTGGCGGCGAGGAGCTGTTGGACGAACGTCGCCACGCCGTCGCGGGCGACGGCGGGGTCGACCGCGAACGAGTCGGTGATCGCGTCGATCACGTCGTCGGGTCTGGTCGGGGTCTCGAACATTGGCCAGAGCGCCGGTGCGAAGCCGGACAATCGCAGCGGCTCGCCCGGCGGCTGCAGCACGACGATCGCGCCGGGCGTCCGGCGATGGAGGACTCCCGGCGACCACTCGACCGGTTGAGTCGGGTCGAACGGCTCGACCATCAGATGTTCCGCTGGGGGCGCCGACGACCGACGGTGGCTGCCGGTGAGGCGCGCCGTGAGGTGCGTGACCAGGGCATCCTCGTCATCGACCGTCAGCAGGCGGGCGAACCGGGACTCGACGGCCGCCCAGGTACGGGCCCCGTCGGCGACGCCCATGAAGTGCGGCGCGGCGCCGACCGCGCCCCGTCCTCGGTGGAGGATGAGGCCGGCGTGGTTGGCGGGGAAGTCGACCGCCCGTAGGCCGTGCCGGACGATGCTGCGCTGCATCCAACGCGTCGGCGAACCGTGGTACACGGGTGGGATCACGTCGGTCCGCTGGTAGGCGTCGCTGCGTACGGCGACGAACGACGCCTGGATGTCAGGGTCGCTGGCCGTGCCGCGCCACTCGCCGGCCAGCGCGGCATCGGTGCCGGCGATCGACGCCGCGAGCTCGGCGAGAGCGTGGGGAGACCGAAAGACGACGTCCGGATCGCAGAACAGGTACACGTTGCAACGATCTTCCGCGTCGGCTTCGCGTTCGAGGACCTGCAACCGGCGGACGCCGGCGCGCAGGCCTCGGGCGTGGTCGAGGAGGTGGTGGCGCTCGACGACGTCGACCTGTGCCAGCCGTCTCGTGAGGCGGCGGAGGAACAAGACCTCCTCCTCGGCAGAGCCGTTGTCGACGATCACGATGCGATGGACCAGGCCGACCGCGGACTGTTCGGCGAGCGTCAGCAGGAGCAGTTTGATGAAGCGCGTCGTGCCGAAGTTCACGGTGATCAGTGCGATGCGCACGGAGCCGTCGAAGGGGTCCGGTGAACGACGACGACCGACCACGCGGGCGAGACAGTGGCCGCTCAGCACCCACACTTGGTCGGCCCGCATGGCGAGGTGGCGCCGTGTGGTGGCGAGCGCTTCGCCGGCGGCCACCTTCTCACGCACGCGCGCCGTGAGCACCCGAGGCGACCGCACGAGCCCACGCTACTGAGCTCGGGCCCGCGGCTCAGCCGAGCAGACGGCGGATGCCGGCGGTGGCGTCGTCAGTCCGGACGACCATCGACGCGTCCCAGCGGTCGAGCAGCGCGGCCCAGCCGCGGCGGTCCCCGTCGGCGAGCGACCACAGATAGCGGCGGTGATCGTCGAACGACGGTCCCGCGGCCGCCGTGGTGATGACGACGCCGGCCAACGGCACGCCCGACGGCCCGCAGCGCACGGTCCCGGCACGCACGTCGACGGTCGACCGCCACACCGGCACCTCGGTGATGTCCCGCTTGCGCAGCGGTCGATCGTCGATGTCGGTCGCGGGCGGCACGTCGACCAGGACCGCCCGGTCGTCGCGACGAAAGATCCGCAAGGGCAGCGACACCTCCCGCTCGGAGGGCTCGCTCGTCATGTCGGCAACGATGGCGGCGAGGGCGTCCGCCGCGCTCGCGAGGTCGGGAGTCCGCAGACGGACGGGCGTGCCGTGGTGGACGAGCCCGACGCGTCGACGCCGCAACCCGACCGGCGCCGTCCGCACCCCGAACGCGGCGTCCACGCGGCGCGTGTCGTCGGCCAGCCATCGGCGGCAGGATTCACGGATCGCCGTGGCGGTCTCGTCGGTGTCGTACTCGACCCCGACGAGCCAGCCGTCCACTACCAGGTTGACGATGCCCGCCCACACGGGGCGGTGGGTAGCACCGCCTCAAGGGTCGGGGGGGCGGGCCAGCACGAGTGGATGCTGGTCGTCGGAGTGCGGGATGGTCTCGTCGGGGACGTCGTCCCGGTCCCCGGCCAGCAAGTGCTGGGCATCGAACTCGGCGATGGCGGCCTCGACGTCGGGGAGCAGGACGTCGACGGGCAAACCGACGATCTCGGCCAGCTCGGCGGCGATGTCCGCTGGCGCGGTCGCCCCGTCGAGGAGGAGCCACACCGCCGTGGCCGAAGGGTTCAACCGCACGACCGACTTGGTGCGGTCGTCGTAGAGGACCGCCTCGGGTTCGAGGAACGCCGTCTCGATCGCCTCGTGCGGCGCGGCGTGGCTCATCGCGCCCTCGCCGCGGTCGCGACGGCGGCGACGTCGTCGAGGGCGGCCACCGCTCCGGGATCGGTGAACGACAGTGTCCACGAGGGCACCGCTGAAGCGATCGCGGCGAGCCGGTGGAACGAGGCGCGTCCGTCCGGCATTCGCGGGAGGTGCGCGGCGAGGGGGCCGATCGACGCCGCCGGGCCGACGCGCTCCAGGCCGCCCGGCTCCTCGGGCCCACGGGCGACGACGATCGCGGCCAGCGCCGTCGGCTCGGCGAGCTGGCCGAGCCGCGATCCCGGGATCACCTCGCGGGCGCCGGAGGCCGGCCCGGCGGTCCCCGCCGGCCGACCGTCGAGGGTGAACGGCCGCCAGTACGGATCGACCTCGAACGGCGGCTCCAGCCGCACGAACGTGACGGCATCGGCGAGGTACTGCCAGCCAGCTCGCACGAGCCGCGACGCCAGGGTCGTCTTGCCGCTGCGGTGCGCGCCGGCCAGCACGACCGCGCACCCGTCTCGGGCGACGGCGGCAGCCCGCAGCGGGAGCCAGCCGGGCCGGCCAGCGCTCAGCGCGAGGGCGTCGACCTCGGCGATGAGCTGGACGCGCACCGTCTCGTCCGGCACGGCCGGTCCCTCCGGCTCCCCGACCCGGGTCACCGTCCACGGTGCCGTCAACCACGACTGGGGCTGGCGCTCGGCCCTGATCACGACGGGGTCGGTCGTCGGATCGGCGCATCGCAGGTCGTGCAGGTCCGCCTCCACCTGGGCCGCAAACTCGTGCCGGTTCGTCTCGACGACGACGGGTTGCGAGGCGGCGCGAAACGGGCCGACCGCCACCCACCCAACGCTGTCGTCGGCGCACTCCGTCCTCACAGCTGCCAGCATGCCAGCCTCAGCCCCAGACGGCAGCGACGACCGCGAGGGCCAGGAGCCCGGCGTTCCGGGCGACGTGAACCGCCCCCAGCGGACGCGAAGACCGCGAGCCGAAGCAGGCGCACGGCGGCCGGCTGCCGTCGAGCAGGCGGCGCACGATGACGACGGTGAACAGAACGAGCAAGACGATCGCCACGTACGCCGACCACGGCAGCAGGACCGCGACGACGCTCAGCACGCCCACCGCCAGCTCGACCCACGGCACCACGACGGCGATGGGGCGTGACACGCCCATGTCCGCAGCCATCTTCGGCCAAGCTGGCCCGTCGCGCAGCTTGAACACGCCCGCCGCGATGAACGCCAACCCAACGACGATCGAGCAGACGATGGCTACCACTTGCACGGGCGCTCGACCATACCGGCCTCACGGTGCTGGTCATCGTTTGCCAACCTCGGAGCGCTGGTGCGACAACATGTGCAGGTGTGGCCATTCGTCCTGCTGCTCCTCGCCGTCCCGGCGGTCCTGCCGCGCCGCGATAGCCGCTCGGCCGATCAGCCGAGTCGACGGACGCTCGCACCGCGGTGACAGCGGAGCACGTGGTGCGCCACCCGGCGGCCCGCTGGCGGCGCTGCGTGGACGGGATCGTCGCCATGGCGCCTGACGCTCGGGAACCGGTGTTCTTGCCCGCACCCGGCGATGCGATCTGGATCCTGCTCGCCACGCCGCGAACGGTCGACGAGCTGGTCGACGAACTCGCCGCGCGGTACGAGGAAGGGCGAGCGATCATCGCCGACGACGTGGCGGCCTTCGTCGCCCAGCTCGACCGGACCGGTCTGGTGCGGCGATGACGTGGCCGCTGCTGCCTGAATCCGTCGTCGTGGCGCGGGTGCTCGACACGACGGTCGTCTTCGGACAGCGCTCGGGCATGCTCGTTCGGGTCGACGACGTCGGACGCTTCGTACTCGAGCACCGCGAGCACTTCGCCGACCACACCGACGCCGCCCAGGAGCTGACCGAGCTGCTCGCCGCCGACCGGGACGAGGTCGAGGCCGACTTGGGCGCGCTGGAGGCGGCCCTCGCGGACCTCGCCGTCGAGGACCCGTCACCGATCGACCCGTCGGTCGGCCGCGCCGTGGCGCCCCCTCCCGGCACCGAACCCGCCGTCTGGGCGATCGACGCGCTCGGCGTGCCCGTCGTGGTGCGCGGCCACAGCCCCCGCCTGGTCGAGGTGCTGGCACCGCTGCTCGCCGCCCACCCCCGGACCGCAGCGGTGCCGGCGCACCGCTTCGACGTCTGGGAGGAGGACGACGGCATCACGGTCGCTCGAGATGACCGGGTGATCTACGAGCGGGCCGGCATCGACGGCGCCGTCAACGGCCTGATCGCCGGGATCACGATCGCCGCCATCCTGGCGCCCCGGCGCAACATCGCCCTGCACGCCGCTGCCGTGGCCGACGGGCCGGCGGCCGTCATGATCGGAGGCGGCAGCGGAGTGGGCAAGAGCACGACGACCGTCGAGCTCACCGCGGACGGCTGGACCTTCCTCACCGACGAGCTCGTCGAGCTCGACACGTCGTCCGGCCGCATCACCGGCCTGCCTCGTCCCATCGGTTTGGAGGGCGCGGCCAGGGGATGGCGCCAGGAGCTGCTCCCGCCGTGGTCGGACGCCGAACATGATCTGCACCGTTGGCCCGTCCCGCCGACGCTGATCGGTGACGTCGGATCGACCGGCCAGCTCGGGCTCATCGTGCACCTCGAGTTCGACGGCGCCGACCCGGCGCGAGTGCAGCCGATCGAACCCCTCGAGGCCCTCGGTCGGTTGTGCGGCTTGACGTTCAACCGGGATCGGCTGACGGCCGAGGTGCTCGCCGAGCTCGGACAGTTGCTCACTCGGGTACCGTCGATCGTTCTGCACCACGGCGGCGCGGGAGGGGCCGCGCGTGCCGTGGCCGATCACTGGCGCGGGCTGCGACGTGGCTGCGAGCGGTGACGACGACGCCAGGCGGCTGGCCCGACAGGTCGCCGCGCACGGGTACCGGGCTGACCGGCAGGGACCAGGGTCCGTGTCCGACGAGCTGTTCAGTCCGTTCTACGGACAGATCCGCACCGAGAGCCTGGACGGGCTCCTCATCCAGGCGTGGCGAGACGGCGCCATCGAGCTGCGGACCGACCAGCTCGACGCGTTCGCCCGCGCCCATCGGGCGGAGATGGAGCACGTCCTGCGCCTGGAACGGGCCGTGCTCGACGTCGTCGATCGCTTGGCCGAGCGCGGCATCGCCAGCGTCGTGCTCAAGGGCGTGGCGCTGGCCAACGACGTGTACGCCGATGCGGCGCTCCGGGCGTGCGGCGATGTCGATCTGCTCGTCGACCCGGCGCAGTACGTGACGGCGATCGAGACGCTGGTGGCGGCCGGAGCGGTGCGCGACCTCCCGGAGGTGCGGCCCGGGTTCGACGCCCGCTTCGCCAAGGACGTGCCGGTGCTGGTCGATGGCATGACGGTGGATCTGCACCGCACGCTCATCCGTGGCCCGTTCGGGGAGCGCATCCCCGTCGCCGAGGTGATCGGCAGGAGCCGACCGCTGCCGCTCGGCGGGCGGGTGGTGCGGGTCCTCGATCCGTCCGACGCCTACGTGTTCGCCGGCCTGACCGCCGGCGCCGCCGACGTCCCGGCCCGCCTGATCACGCTGCGCGACCTGCTGGAGCTGGAGCGTGCGCCGGGGTTCGCGGCCGACGCCGTGCGAGCGGCGGCAGCGCAATGGGGGGTCGAGCCGGCGCTGGCGCGGGGGGTGCGGGTGCTGGACGAGGTGCTGCACCCCGATCCTGCGCCGGCGCTCCTGCCGTGGGCCGTCCGCCATCGCCCGACTCGCCTCGAGCGGCTGTACATGAGCTGCTACACGGCGACGGCCCGCAGCTACCGCTCCACGCTCGCCACGGTGATCGCCATCCCCCGCTGGTCGGATCGAGCGCGGTTCATGACCGCGCTGCTGCTCCCCCAGCGCGCCTACCGCGAGGCGCGCGGGCTGGTCACGAACCGGTCACCTGCGTCGGGCGATCACCAAGCTGCGGAGATGAGTCTCCCCGACGGTCGGTGACGTCGACCGGCGGTTACGGAGACGATCCGGATCCCGGCGTATCGCCCGGTGGTTCGCCGCCTGCCGGCGGACTGTCGCCGCCGGCGGGAACGGGCTCTGCCGGTTGGACGCTCGGGGGATCCTGCCCCGACGGCGCGGGTTGCTCGGTCGGCGTGGTCGGTGCCTCCGCCCTCGTCCGTGACGGTGTCAGGGGGCTGCTCGATCAACTCGTCCTCGATCACGTCGGTGGTCGAAAGCTCTGTTGTCGGTGACGAAGTGGCCCGCAGTCGGTGCACGTGATCGGGACGACCTGATTGGTGATCGTGTACGTGATCGCCGTCGGCACATTTCACCTTCGCCGAGGTGATCGTGACCGTCGCGGTCTTGCAGGCATCGTCGAGGAAACGGTCGCTCGTTGCAGTTGCCGGGCTTCGTGCCGCCGGCGATCGTGATGTCGCCCACGATGGCGTCCCCCGGGCAGCTCGCACCGCAAGTGGCCTTGATGTTGCAAGAAGTACGTGTTGCCGCTGCAGCAGCTCGGAAGCGCTGGAACGTCCGGGCACTGCTTGCAGTTCGGGCCGGTCAGGATGGCCTGGATGCGCAGAAGCTGCGGCGGCGCAGGCGGTGACGGTCTGGGCGAATGCCGGGCGGGCGGTCACCGCCTGCACGGCAGGCGTGGTCCACGCCACGACACCGGCGGCGATGGCCGCCTTCTTGAGCGCGGTGCGACGATCCGTGCCTTCCGCAATCGCCGGATCGACCGAGTCATCCGCCGTCATGCTGCGCTCCCCTGGTTGAAGTCATCAGACACCGAACCGCACAAGTCTAGGACATCGGCCCACCGACGTCTAGCACATCGGCCTACCGCAGGCCATCGAGGACGGCTGAGACGTCGGTGTCCCACCGCGAGATCGGTGCGTCGAGGCACCGCTCGCTCACGTCCACGAGGCGATCGAGCCCGACCTGACGATCGTCCAGTCCCGCCAAGTCGACGAGCTCGGCCAGGCGAGCGACTGCGGTGGCTCGACGCTCGTTCGCCGCGACCTGCGTGTCCGACCACGAGATCGAGCGGAGGGCGTATCGACCAGGCGGCGTGGCGAGATCGTCCATCAGCTCGGGCGCCGTCGCGGGGTCGACCAGACCCGGGATCACAACCGCCTCCATCCGCTCGAGATCGAGGCGCAGCGCAGGTTGCTCGGCGATCGACGCACCCGCCTCCGCGACGGCGCGCTCGACCGCCGTCGATCGCTCGACGACCGTCGCCGGCACGAGGGCCGCGGCATCACGCTGCACCAGCGCCGCCATGTCGTGGATGCGCAGCCCGTCGCCCTCGTGAGCGAGCGAGCCGAGGGCGACGTCCAGGCAGCGCAGCAACCGACCTCGCGACCGCGAGCGTCAGCACGTTGCTGCGCCCGAACAGCAGCTGCGGAGTCAGCCGCGGTCCTGCGCCGCCGCGTCTGTCGATGCTGATCCCGAAGCCGTCGGCCGGGACGTCTCCCTCGACGATCCACGGGCGGAAGATCTGGACCAACTGATCCATGACGTCCGACGCATCGGCGCGCAGCGCAATGCGCTGATCCCCGACCTCGACGGCGACGGCGCCGATCCAATCAGGATCCGGAGGGGCCATCGGCGGCGGAGACGACCACGAGTTGCGTTGGCCGGACAGGTTGGCGGGAGGTTTGTCCGGCGCCCTCGACGTCCACGATGCGCTCGGTCTCAGCGGTACCCGATCGCCTGATGAGCCCGCGGCCGGTCATCTCCTCGACGAACCGCCGAACGTCATCGTCGGCGACGGCCGGCTCGACCCCGAAGACGTCGGCGACGTCAGCCGCCAGCTCTACCGAGGTCGTCCGCCCGTCCAAGAGTGGCCAAAGCAGCGCGCCGGTCGACGTGAGCACGTGGGCACGCCCCCCGAGGTCGAGGGCGACGACCTCGTCGTCGACACTGACCCACGCTGTGCCGGGCGCCCGGCCCAGTCCGTCGTGATCGCCCGGTTCGGTCACGTCTCAACGCTAGCTGCGGCGCCGTTTGGCGCTCCCCTGCCGATCTCGGCGCGGTGAGTGCCCGGCGCGGATCCCGAGCGTCTCGAACTGGCCGGAGAGCAGCTGGATTGCCGCTGTCGCCGCCTCGACGAGCGCGCTGCGGATCGCGACCTGGTCCGTCAGCGCGACACCGTCCTTGAACAGCGGCATCTGCTGCGCCTCCAGCCGGGCGCCGAGTGCGGCGACCAGGGGCTCGACCGCCAGCGCAGCACCATCGCCAGTGCTCGCCGATCGCCATCGCCACCAGCGGTGGGACGCTGACGACGCCACCGCTTGCCGGGCTGACGAGCACGCCGGGGAAGTTGCCACGCCGAGCTGACTCGATCAATGTCCGGTTCATGGTTCGGGCACGATCGACGCTGCCGTTCTGCTCCCAGTGGCGCATCGCTGGTATCGCATGGCCCGTGGTGACGAGCACTGCGATGGACATCCGGACCTCTGCCTCGGAGCGGCCGGCGAACACGGACATCGCCCGCAGCTCCCGACCGGTCACGGGGCCGTTGGCCAAGCGCTCGACCAACGGGCGGTAGTGCTGCTCGTCGAGCTTCAGTGTCCCACCCCCGAAGCCGACATCCTGTGTCGGGTCGAGCCGCATCGCTCCATCCACGAACTCGAGCTCGTCGACGTGACGCAGGTGGTCCGGACCGCTCAACAGCGCCAGCCCTCGCCGGTAGATGTCGCCGCGAAACATCGTCTGGTTCGAGAGGTCGCAGAACGTCTCACGCAGCGCGACGTCCGGGGCGGAGCCGACGATCCCCTGGAGATCCGCGTGAACCCGCAGCTCCGGGATCGCTTCGTGGAGGGACGTGCTGCCGACGTAGACGCACTTGGCGCCGCTCAGCTCGCCGGCGACGTCCGCGAACATCATCGGCGTGAACGATCCGCCGAGGTACTCGTGGGCGGCGTACGCCGGGTCGAGCCACGACAGCCCGTCCAGCATGGGCTGCTCACGTGGTCCGAGCGGAAATGACCGCCCGCCTTCGTCGGCGAGCTGCTGGATCGTCGCCACCGCGGAGCGGATGGCGACATCGGAAGGGCGCCGATCGGTGGCGACCTGCAGGCGCATCGCCTGCTGCGCAGCGGCCATCCCGGCCCAACCCGTGGGAACGTTGTAGCTGACGTACACCAAGCCACCTGGACGCAACCGGGTCCTGATGATGTCGACGATGTGCCGACGGTTCACCGGCGAGACCCAGCTGAAGACGCCGTGCAGGGCGATCACGTCAGCCTGGGATGGGCCGACCTCTCGGTCGCCGGCGAGGTCCTCGAAGGACGCCTCCTCGAACGCGCAGTTGTCCAGCCTGGCGTCGGTCGCCCATTGCCGCGCCCGCTCGACGTGGGCGGGGTTGAAGTCACACGCCCAGACCTCCGCCGTTGGGTTCGTGGCGGCGATCGTGCATGCGGTCAGCCCGCGCCCGCAGCCGAGCTCGACGTACGTGAACGGTCTCGTCGTGTCGACCGGCGGCTGCCGGTTGAGCACGGAGGCGAGCGACAGCCAGACCGGCGTCATCTCGCGATAGGCCTGCTCGGTGTAGGCGACGTCGACGACGTACCCGTCGTTCCACGTCATCGATGTGCCTTCACGCGGGGCGAGCCGTGGTGATGCCGAGCGGCGCAAGCCGCTCGTCGGGCGGGCCAGCGACCGCCGAGCCGATCACGGGTGAGGCGAGCAGACCGGCGTGGCGCGGATCAACGTGCGGGAGGTGCTGGTTCAGGCTGCAACACGATGCATCGGCCAGCTCGCGCTCCCCAGCCCGACGCCCGTGGGTGGGCGAGCCCGTTGTGGAGCAGGACTCGGACGAGCCGATCGGCCTCCGCCGCGTCCCGTGGTGCCCCGTCGATCAGATCCCCGACGCGCGTCGCCTCCACGCCGATGCGTTCGACGAGTTCGCCGGGGACCATCGCCTGTCGCGCATCCTCCGTCGGGTTCGACGTGCCGAAGCCGACGAGCTCGAGCTCCATGAGCAGCGAGGTGCGCACGTCGACGGGCAACGCTGCCGTGCCGCGCCGGAAGAGGTCGATGCGGAAAGCGGGACGGAAAGCCAGATCCCGAAGCGCCTCTCGCAGGCGCGTGTCCTGCGTGTCTCGGAGCAGTTCGACCAACGGCGAGTCGCTGTCGACGTCGTCGAGACCGGCGCTCCCGATGAAGGTTGCGCCGGTCGGGGCCAGCCAATCGGCGACGTCGGCGAGTGCCATCGGCTCGAGGTGCTCGACCATCAGGACCTCAGCGAGATCGTCTGGCTCGATCTCGCTGGCGTGATCGACGAGCTCCGAGATCAACGGTCGATCGAGGAGGTAGCGGGCCCCAGCAGACTTCAGCCGCTGCAGCAGCTCGACGATCGCGGCCTGCTGATCGAGACGGTCTCCACCGCCACGTGCGGCGAGCAACAACGCCAAACGGCGCACCGGAGCCACCTCTGACCAGACCACCTTCGTCCGGTAGGCGACGGCGATGAGTCCGCCGGCACGGACGCGTCGAGCGACGATCACCGCCAGCGCGTCCCGACCAGCGTCGTCCGTGGTGGACACGACGTCGTCGAGCAGCAGCACATCGACGGAGTCGGGGAGCTCGCCGACGCCGGCGGATGCGGGCGCTTCGAGGACGGTGAGGTTCTTCAGTTGCGCGCCGGACGCCAAGCGGTCGGCTCGCTCGACGTTCGTCGGCTCGGGGTCCATCGCCCACACGTCCGCGTCCGGATGGGCGGCGGCGATGACCGCGGCGGTGATGCCAGACCGACACCGCATGTCGAGCACGCGCAGCGGCTCGTCCTCGTCCGGTGGGCGCTGACCGGCCAGCACGGCGGCGGTGCACAGCCACGTAGGAGTGAACTCACGGCGGAACGCCGGCCGCACGAGCGAGCGTGGGTCGACCGCCGGCCGATCATTCACGCCGTCACGCTAGCTCCGGCATCCCGTTCGGGAGCCGGGTCCGGCGATCACGCCGGTTCACTCGATCCCTCGCCGTCGGAGCGCCGCGGTAGTCGCCGTCGGTCACGATCTGACGTCGGCGAGTCGGCGATCGTGTCGCGACGTCGAGTGGAGCGCACGTGCTCGGACGGTGCGGCGAGGACTGATTCAGCTGCCGTTGACACGCCGCACGTGCCTGAGCGGGCGGGAATACCGTGCTGCACCATGTCGGATCGTGCCAGAGCCTTGTATCTCGACCTCATGGAGCAGGTGCTGACGCGTTCCCACTTTCCCGACGATTACCTGAGGGACATTCGGCCCACCGGCTGGAAACGGTGGGTGGTTCGGGAAATCACACGCCGCGGCTATCGCGTCGTCCAGCGCCCCCGGCCTACAGACTGGCTCGAGGGGCGCCACTGGCCACGCACCGCTGAGACGATGATCGGTCTCAAGCGCCTCCGAAACATACGTGAATGCGTGGAGCAAGTGCTGGAGGACCAGATTCCGGGAGATCTGATAGAGACCGGCGTCTGGCGAGGAGGCTCCTGCATCTACATGCGAGCGATCCTCGCCGCGCACGAAATCAGCGACCGGACTGTTTGGGTCGCTGACTCCTTCGAAGGTTTGCCGCCGCCGACACTGCCGCAGGACGAAGGGCTCAACCTCAACGAATCTCCCGAACTCGCTGTCGGCGTCGATGAGGTGCGCGCCAACTTCGAGCGCTACGGGTTACTAGACGACCAAGTGCGATTCCTCATCGGTTGGTTCGCCGACACACTGCCCGGCCCGGTCAAGCAGCTTGCCTTGCTGCGCCTCGACGGTGACCTCTACGAGTCGACCTGGGACGCGATGACGGCGCTCGAACCGTTGGTTTCGCGGGGCGGGTTCGTGATCGTCGACGACTACGGGCTTATCGAAGCTTGCCGCCAGGCGGTGCACGACTATCGGACCCAAAACGAGATCACCGCCCCCATCGAGCAGATCGACCAGATCGGCGTCTTCTGGCGCAAGACGTGAATGGTGAGCGGCCGGAGCCGTCGAACTCCGCACGGCATCCCACTGATGATCGCCGGGGGATCAGACCGTGTCACCTCGACCGTGCCACGCGGTCCACGTCGACCGCGTGCATGCACGCTGACGATGCAACCAGCTTCGCCACCAGCTCCTCGGCGGCTTCCTTCGGCGATGTGTTCGGCCGGTTGGCCCAATCGACCGGCACATCGATCCGGTTAGAGAAGGCCGACGCGGGCGCGCCTCCTGTCGGCGGACCACAATCTCCGCGCTAGAGGCGGGATCAACGTGACAATGAGCCTGGCGAGGTCGCGACGACTCCGACCACACCGCAGCGCCGACCAAGCGTGCGCCCGCGCCCGCGACGACTCTCGACAGCGGGCCGCGTTGACCGCCGCGATCGCGCTGAGCTGAACTCTCTTGGGCCGATTCGCGGCGAGCTGCTCGGCATCGCGCACGAGCAGGTGCTCCGCGGCGTCGAGTCGCGCTCGGTCGTAGTACGCGGGTGGCCGGCCGAGTGTGACGCGCGCGGCGGCCTGCTCCGCCTGGACGATGCGGTACCCAGCACTGACGCAGTGCGCCGCGGCTCGTTCGCACAGATCGGCGTTCTCGCCACAGCGCAGCGCGGTGTCGTACCCGCCGACGGCGTCGAAGACGCGGCGCCGCATCGCGAAACACGTTGCGAGTGCGGCGACACCGGTCGGACCCGGTCTGGGCTGGTGGAGCTGTTCGCGATCGAGCCGTACGTCGACGAGCCAGGCCGGCCAGCTCGCCAACCCGACGCTCGGGTCCTCGAAGGTCTCCACAATCTGGCGGAGCCACCAATCGCACGGGATGTCACCGCTGTCGACGAACGCCAGGACCTCGCCAGTCGCGGTCGCCGCGCCGCGGTTGCGTGCGCCGGACGGACCAGACCATGCACCCCGGACCACGCGCACCCAGTCCGGATATCGACTCGCGACCTCAACGGTCGCGTCCGTCGAGCCGTCGTCGGAGACAACGATCTCGTACGAGCCACCTCGGGGGACTTCGAGATTTGTGAGCGCGTCCAGTGTGAGCGCAAGGCTCGATTCAGCATCGGCGGTAGGGATCACGACCGTGACCGACCATGCCTGCACCTCAGGCGTGAGGACCACGGCGGGGGACCACGTCATTCGACTCTAGGGTATGACTGCGTTGGCGTGGCCGTCACCGATGGTGAACGACGGTGTGCTGAAACCGCCAGCCCGTGAGCGTGGAAGACTTGGGCGACCATGCGAGCCGACTGCGGGCGTCGTCCTATGGTGTGCCGATGGCGACGGCGACGAGGCACCCGTTGCAACCCAAGAATTGGTCATCGAGCACCGACCAGGATCGCTTCGACGCGATCCGGCATCTGGTGACAGGCAAGCGCGTACTGGACGTGGGCGGAGGGACAGGCCGCATGCACTACCGCATCCGCGAGGTTGCCACCAGCGTCAAGGGACTCGACCGGGACCCGAAGCTGGTAGAGCGAGCGACGAATGAAGGGTGGCAGATGACGCTGGGCGACGCCCAGAGCTTCGACCTCGGGGAGCGCTTCGACGTTCTATGGGCCGGAGAGCTGATCGAGCACTTGTCGAACCCGGGCGGGTTTCTGGACTCCGCGTTGAGGCACCTTGCGCCGAGTGGACGGCTCGTACTCACAACCCCGAACGCGTTCGCAGTGTCGAACTTTGTCTACAGGCTGTGGGGCACCGTCCGCGTCAACCTGGACCATGCCTGTTGGTACTGCGCTGACACCCTTGGCGTGTTGCTAAATCGACACGGATTTGTCATCGAGGAGATGGCCTATCTCAAGCACTGGACGCCCGGCCGCGTGCGGCGGCTTCTCGCGGAGCTTCGGTGCGGGCGTGCCACCCCCACTGATCCGGCTCGGCGCAGAACATGTTGCTCGTGGTCGCTGCAGCCAGGCGGCTGATCACCGAAGCACAAGTCCAGAAGCGCAGTCGTCAAGGGCGCCGCTCGCGGCGTCTGCCATTATCGGCCCGTGTCGCGCCGGATCATGCTCGACGTCGGTGGACACCTGGGAGAGACGCTGGCCGAAGTGCGGCACCAACGCTGGGCCTTCGATCACATCTACGTCTTCGAGCCGGCCACAGCGTGCCTGGCGGCTCTCCGAGAGCCTGCCGACGACCGGGTCGAAGTCATCGCGGCCGGATGGTGGAACGCCGATGTGGAGATGAATCTTCACGACCCGGGGCTCATCGGCGCGAGCGTCGTCCCTGAGAAGGCGTTGAGCGAGGACATGGAACGATGCCGTTTCATCGACGCGGCGGCTTGGATGCGGTCCAATCTCGAGCCCGATGATGTGGTGTGGTTGAAACTGAACTGCGAAGGTTCCGAGTGCGTCGTACTCGACCACCTCGTAGGCGAAGGTGAGCTGGAACGAGTTGACCACCTCCTTGTGCATTTTGACATCGAGAAGGTTCCTGTGATGGCGTGGCAGGCGGACCGCACTCGGCGCCTACTCGACGAGTCGGGTGTGGAGTGGATCGAAGCCGGTGAGATCCTGTTCGGACGCAGCCACGCACAGAAGACGGCGAATTGGTTGGCGTGGACCGAGGCGTCGAGACTGCGTAGGTTCTGCTACAGCCATCTCGCCCGCTGGGAGTTCCGCGCGCGCCAGATCCTGTATCCCGTCAAGCAGCGGTTCGCACGGGTGACGACACGTCGACCTCATCAACCGTAGGCTCCCGCCGATGCGAGCGGTGGTGACCGGTTCCGCCGGGTTCATCGGCAGCCATCTGAGCGAACGGCTGGTCACCGAGAGTGCGGACGTCGTTGGACTGGACTGCTTCACTCCTCTACTACATAGAGACCGACCGGTGGTCCAACCTCGACCCGCTGAGGGCGAACGATCGGTTCCGCCTCCTGCGGTTGAATCTCGCGGAGGCCAAATCTTTCTGGAGTCGTGGATGGCGCTGACGTGATCTTCCACTTGGCTGCGCAGCCAGGGTGAGGTCATCGTGGCTCGATGGGTTTGGCGCCTACACCGTCAACAACGTCGTGGCCACCCAGCGGCTCCTCGAAGCTGTCCGCACATCGGCGCCACGACCGCGAGTGGTTCGCGTCCAGCTCATCCGTGTACGGCGCGCCTCGACGCCGAAGTTGGAGACATAGCAGCGACAAGCAGCTCGGCGTCCACTCTTCGGTTACCTCGAGGTCGAACAATCGCGAACGTCGCGGGCGGTTCGCTGGTGTCCGTCGCCGACCGAAGTGCTGAAGCTGGGCTCGATCCGTCGGAGTCGACATCGCCCGTCGATCATCGACCGAGCTCGCGTCGGAGATCTCTCCCGCACGAGCGGCGCGACGGACACGGCGCGAGAGTTGTTCGGTTGGAAGCCGGTCAACACCCCTCGAGATCGGGCTTCGAGGGCAGGTCGAGTGGGGCACCGCACCGCCGACGTCTCGAGATCTGAAACGGAACGCAGGAGGGTATGACGATGTGTGGCATCGCCGGGTGCGCCGGGCCTGACGCGGCCCGGCACGTCGACGGTGTCAGGGCTGCGCTCGACCTGATGCAGCATCGGGGCCCCGACGGCATGGGCTGGCACGAGGAGGACGGAATCGTCCTCGGAATGTGCCGCCTCGCCGTCGTCGGGCTGGTAGGCGGCGACCAACCGGTCTTTGACGAGGCGGGTACTCGAGTTGTCGTTTGCAACGGCGAGATCTACAACCACATCGAGTTGCGCGCAGAGCTCGGGGCGCGGCACGCCATCTCGTCCACCTCCGACGCGGCCGTGATCCCGCACCTCCACGAAGACGACCCCGACGGGTTCCTGAGTCGCCTGCGAGGCATGTTTGCGCTGGCGCTTTGGGACAGTCGAGCGAGACGACTCGTGCTCGCCCGGGACCGGCTGGGAAAGAAGCCGCTCTACTGGTCGTGCACGCCGGGGGGCGGCGTCGCCTTCGCGTCGGAGCTGCCGGCGCTGCGCGAGATCGTCGGTCGGCATCAAGCGATTGACGAGGTCGCCCTCCATCACTATTTGGCGTTGGGCATGATCCCGGGTCCACGGACCATCTATCGAAACGTGTCGGCGATACCTGTGGCTGCCCGGCTCGACGTCGTTCGCGATCGAGACGCGCCGAGCGTGCGCGCGTGGGCGGGACCTCCAGAGCTGCCCGAGCCGGTCTCGGCCACAGGCGAGGCGCTCCTCGACGAGATCGACGCCAGGCTCGCCGACGCAGTTCGGCTCCGCCTCCGGAGCGATGTCCCGATGGGTGTCATGTTGAGTGGGGGCATCGACTCCGGGCTGGTCCTCGCGCACGCCGCCCGAGCCGGAGCGCGCGAGCTGAAGGCATTTGTCGTGCGCACCATGGACGCTCGGTACGACGAGTCCGCACTGGCCCGGCGGACGGCGGCGAAGTGGGGGATCAGCGTCCACGAGGTGGCACTCGGCGACGTCGACGAGGCGACCGTGCGCGCGGTCGTCAGGGCGTACGGTCAGCCGTTCGGCGACTCCAGTGCGATTCCATCCTGGCTCCTCGCGCGAGCGATCGCACCGCATCGCAAGGCCGTACTCAACGGCGACGGCGGCGATGAGATCTTCGCCGGCTACCGCCGGTACGCGCTCGTCAGGTGGATGTCGGGTCTGCCACGGGTCGACATGCGCCGCTTCGTCCAGGGCAGCGACAATGGTCGAGGCGTGCTTGGCTTCGCCCGGCGCGCAGTTCGCATCGCCGGCGCCCGTGGTCCGGAGGCTTATCAGCTGCTGACGACAGACTTGGTCACGCCCGTCCGTCATGCTGAGTGTCTTCCCTCAACTCGCATCCCGTGAGGCCGAGTCAGAGCTTCGCGATCTCCTGCCCGACCGATCCGTTCGCCGGCCGCGGAGAGGCGCTCATGCGCGCCGACCGCGACCTGCTGCTCGCCTGGGACCTGCTCCCCAAGATGGACATCGCGACGATGGCCCATGGCGTCGAGGCGCGCTCACCGTTCCTGGACGCCGAACTGGTGGCGTTCGCTACGTCGATCTCGGCGTCGCGCGTCATCGGCCGGTGGACCACCAAGCCGCTGCTGCGTGCGCTGGCCCGCCGGCACCTTCCCGCCGACGTCGCCAGGGCGCCCAAGCGTGGCTTCGAGGTACCGCTCGATCGCTGGCTGGCCGGACCGTTGCGGCCTCTCGTCGAGGGCCTTGTTGCTCGCACCTGATGCGCGGATCGCCCAGTTCGCCGAGATGGGAGCCATCCGCCGGCTTGTCACGGTGGGCGACGGTCGCGTCGGCCACCGGTCGCGTCTCGTCTGGGCCCTGCTCGTTCTCGAATTGTTCCTGCGGGAGTCGAGTGAGCCGTCGCCATGCCCCCGGTCACTGCCAACCTGATCGTCCACTCGCGTGGTCGCCACCTTCGACAGCGGCTGCACAGCACCCACGGCACGATTCGGTCGCCAACGTGGCAGATGGCGACTCCGAACCGAGGACATCCTCCTGCGTCCTGATCGATCCCGTCGCTGCATCGTCTCCACGAGGTCGACTCGTCGGCACTCGCAGGCGCTACGGCGTCGGGACGCGCTCGTCACGTCGAGCGCGGAGACGCCACATGCCGTCGGGCCGCACGACGCCACGGGTGCGCGAGGCCGTGCATTCATTCGTCGAGCCGTCGCCTGACGACGACTTCCAACGCATGCTGCCGGGCACTCTGGACCGCGTCTCAGCAGCTGCGCCGGCCGATCGCGTCACGATACAGTCGGGAGGTGCAGACCGCCGCGCCGCGGACCGCGTGCGGGCATCGCTTCGTGAGGCCAGTCGGCTCTCCATGGCTGCCTGCACGAGCGCTCGTCACGGAAATTTGCGCACAGCGCTCCGCAATCGCCTCCATCCGGATCGACCGCGTCGCCTGCTGATGCACCCGGTTGATCAACCCGATAGCGCCTCGACCCGCCGCATCAATCGACTCGTCAGCGGACTTGGCGCGGGGTCGAACTACCTCGAGATCGGCGTTCGTGGAGGTGGGACGTTCGAGAACGTGCTGGCGTCCAAACGCACCGGTGTCGAGCCATACCCTGTCTTCGACCCGGAGCACCTGCCCAGTGGGACGAGGATGTTCGTCATGACCTCCGACGAGTTCTTCGCGACGATTGGACCCGGGAACGAGGTTCGATGTCGTCTTCGTCGATGGGCTCCATCACTACGAGCAGGCGTATCGCGACACGATCAACGCGATGCGCCACCTCTCGTCACGCGGCCTGCTGCTGCTGGACGACGTGGTGCCGAGTGACGAACTGTCGGCCCACCGAGATCTGGACGAGGCCATGCGTCTCCAGCGCGTGGCTGGCGTGGACGCGTCCGCTCTGGCACGGAGACGTCTACCGGACCGTCTGTGTCCTCCTCGACCACCACCCTGACCTGTGCGTCCGGACGATCGTCGGATCCGGCAACCCGCAAGCCCTCATCTGGAACGCCCGCCCTGACGTCGCGCCGACCGCGGTGACACCGGAGCGGCTCTCCCCGTATGGCAACGTCTCGTACGAAACGCTGTTCGCCGACGGAGTGCCCGCGAAGTTCGCGCCGGGTGAGGAGGAGGCAGTGCTCGCCGAAGGGCTGGCTTCGGTTGTCGGGCGATAGTCCCGGCGCCCCAGCGGCGCACGACGTCCGCTTGATCGCCTTCTATCTCCCGCAGTTCCATCCGGAACCGGCCAACGACGGACACCATGGTCCCGGGTTCACCGAGTGGGTGCACGTCGCGGGCGCCCGGCCGCTCTTCCGAGGCCACCAGCAACCGGTCCTCCCAGGTGAGCTGGGGTTCTACGACCTCCGAGTGCCCGAGGTCCGCGAGGCACAAGCAGCACTCGCGCGGCAGTACGGGATCTCCGCGTTCTGCTGGTGGCACTACTGGTCCCTCGGTCGGCGGCTGCTCGAGCGGCCCTTTCGTGAAGTGCTCGAGTCGGGAGAGCCTGACTTCCCGTTCTGTCTCGGGTGGGCCAACCACGGTTGGGCGACGGATCGGTCCGGTGCCCCCGAGTCGATCGTCGTGGCGCAGGAGTACGGCGGCGACGACGATCACGCCCGTCACTTCGCTGCGCTCGAGCCGGCCTTTCATGATCCCCGCTATGTTCGCGTCGGCGGCGCGCCGCTCTTCTACCTCTTCCGTCCGCTTGAGGTTCCCGACCTGCCCGCCCTCGTCGCGCGGTGGACGAAGCTCGCCCACCAGTCAGGGCTACCGGGGATCCACTTCGTCGGCCAGTGGCGCGGCGAGGCGATCAGGGCGGACGAGACCCCGTGGACGGCGCTCGACGCGCTCGTGGTGCCGCGCATCGTCGCCGCCGGGTACCGACGGCCGCTTCGGTTACGCATCGTCGACCGGCTGCGCCACGGCCCGATTCGGCTGCCGCCCGATGCGTACGCCGCGGCGAAGCCCGAGCTCGTGCCCGGCTGCCCGACGAGCTATCCCTGCGTGCTCTCCAACTGGGACGACACACCGCGTTGGGGACGCCGCGGTTACGTGCTCGTCGATCCCGACGCAGACGATCTCTCCGAGCACGTACGCACGGCGGTGCGACTCGTTGCCGATCGTGCGCCCGACGAGCGGATCGCCTTCGTCAAGAGTTGGAACGAGTGGGCGGAAGGCAACCATCTCGAGCCCGATCGCCGACACGGCCGCCGACGGCTGGAGGCCGTCCTGGCCGGCTTGGCTGAGTCATCCGGTGGATCGACGTGACACCGACGGGCGCTGCGAGACCGGCTCGTCAACCTGGCCCGGCGGGCGACCGTCGCCGCGACACGAGCGATCGGCCTGCGGGTGGCAGGAGCCCGCCGGCTTCGTCCCGGCGTGACGGTGATCACCGCCACCCACGACACGCTTCCCTATCTGCAGGCCTGTGTCGCTGCGGTGCGGCGCCACTCGCCTGCCGACGTGGAGTTCGTGGTGGTCGACAACGCCTCGAGAGACGGCACCCGCCGCTGGGCCACCGGCGTGCCCGGGGTGCGGTTCGTTCGGCTGCCGATCAACATCTCGCACGGCCCTGCGCTCGATGTCGGCGTGCTCTTGCTGTGCCGGACGGAGAACTTCGTGGCGCTGGACGTGGATGCGTTCCCGATCGATGATCGTTGGCTGCCGCGTCTCCTGTCCGCACTCGACGCCGGAGCGCAGGCCGCCGGCGCCCGTTCACCCAATGACGCTGATCCGCCCTACGTTCATGCCTGCTGCCTCGCCATGCGGACCCGCAGGTTTGTCGAGCAGCGGCACACGTTTGCGCCCGGACCGACCTGGGATGTCGCGCAACGCATCTCGCAGCGGGAGTGGCCGCACGTCGAACTCATCGAACCGACGTCAATCCGTGGGCCCGGAGTTCTTGGAACCGTGTTCGGCGACATCGTCTACCACAACTTCTACGCGGCCCGATTCTCCGTGACGTCGCGTGGTCGAATCGACGGGATCGACCGAGGTGTCCCCGAGCTGGTGTGGCGTGACGCGATGGCGCGCTACTTCCCGGACGGCGTCCCGTGACGAAGCCCGGCTCGATCGGTCTCCGACGACCTGGAGGGCAGGTGGACCGAGCCAACCGAGGCGCCGCTGCCAGGGTGATACTCGAGAAGCTCCCCCATCGTGAACCCGGTCGCGTCGTGGATCACCGACCGAACCCGTCCACAACCACGACCATTTCTCCGGCAGCCGGGGCGGGACGTGGCGGAGTGAACGGGCAGCGGACGCTCAGGCGTCACGATCGTGGGCCTTCTCGATGAACACGATGCCCGGATACACGTGGACGGCATTGGTCGGCAATCCCTCGACCTCTGGCGGCGGGCCCCAGTGCGGCTTGCGGATGTAGGTGTCGTCGAGCGCCTGCACCTCGTCGACGAGCTGCTTGGTCAGGCCAACGGCACTGTCGTGCGGCGCCGGAACGGCACCGGCGCACTGCTCCCAGTAGCTCGTATGCAGATCCTCGATGACGTAGAGCCCGCCGGGACGAAGGCGTGGGTACAGGTAGCGGAACGCAGCCCACGTGTCAGGTCCGCGGTGCGATCCGTCGTCGATGACGAGATCGGGAGAACGGGTGAGCAGGTCGAGCGCCTTCGCCCAGTCGTCCTCGGAGGCTTGATCGGCCTGGGCGAACAGGACACGGGGTCCCAGCGCGACGACCTTCGGATAGAGGTCGACGCCGAGGATGGTCGAACGGGGCAGGTAGTCCCGCCAGATCGTCAAGCTGCCGCTCGGCTCCGCCTTGGAGTAGCCGCCAACCCCGATCTCGATCACGGCCATCCGTTGCCAGCGACGTCTCTTGAGGTGTCGCTGGTAATGGTCGGCGTACCCGTGCTGAAACTTGTCGGTGCCGCCGTACAACCGCATGGTGAGAGGCAGCGGCATGACTCGACCGACGCGCAGGGCGCGGGCGGATCTGCGGATGACCCTCTTCAACACGTCGGCGCGACGATAGGCAAACTCCTCACGGACCACTGGCTGACCGACAACAGCGTCGGATCTCGACGATCGCCAGCACTCGTGAACGGTGACCGGAGGGAGAGCGCTGTACCGCACTGTCGTCCGACCGGCTCGGACCCAGTGTCCGTGGATGCCGCTCACGACGTCGGCGGCGAGTCTGGCCGCAGGTCGGCGCACAGCCGGGCGACGGTCGCCTCGGGCGTCAAGTGCCGTTCGAAGTACGCCCTCGCCCCGGTCTCGAGGTGGCGCCGGCGCACGGCATCGCCTGCGAGGTGCTCGAGGGCTTCGCGGTACGCGTCGACATCGTCCGCAACGCTCCACACCTCTTCGCCGTGGCGGAGCGGTGCCGGCAACCGGTGGTTGATCTCGATCGCCACGATCGCCTTCCCGAGCGCGAGGAACTCACCGAGCTTCCACCCCAAGCACCCGTGGACGGCCGGGCACTGGAAGGACGCGAGCGAGGCTGCGGTCCTGTCCAGATACTCCGGCAGACGATACGTCCTCGCGGCCGTCATCGATTCAAGACCGGCGACGTCGTCGCGCGCACGTGGCGCGAACCCACCCTCGAATCGTACGTTCGGCAACTGCTTCGCTGCCTCGATGAAGCGTGCTCGCGGGCCGTTCACCTCCTGATGCTTCCGCCATGGCCAAGCGAGGAAGAACAGGTAGTCGTCGCGACCGGGAATCGGGCGGTATCGCTCGAGGTCGACGCGGTCTCGTCCGATGCCGCGAAGGGAAAGGCGGCCTCTGCGCAGGTTCGATGCACCAGCCTTCGTGCTCGCTGCGACCGCACTGAGCCTTGACGACCAGGGCCGTCGTCGCCACGGCACGCGGACGGGGAAGGACGGACCGAGGGCGCGGACCTTGGGATGATCACAATCGATCGCCAGGTTCACCTTTCCGTAGACGTCGGCCCAGGCGAGCGCACCTTGGTCGATGGTCGTGTGGTCGCCGGCCGCGATGTACACCTTCCAGGCATCCCGCGAGTGCTTCGTCCCGGCACGCTCGACACGGAACGCGAAGGGCTGTGCGTCTTCATAGCTCGGCGGGAATCCCTCGGTCCCGAAACGCATGTTGCGCCACCCGAACGTCCGACGCAGCCCCTCCAGGTAATAGGAGCCGTACAGCAGGTCACTACGAGAGTCCACGACGACCCGTTCATCCGGCGAAGCCGTGAACGCAGACATCAACGGCTCCCACTCGTCTCAGCAACGGCAAGCGCGCCCGGCCGGGGCGCATTCCGGATCGGACGACTTCATCGCCGGCTCGCGACGTGGCGGGCGTTGGCCAGGGTGCAGTACAAGTCCTCCATCCTGGTCGCCGCCGCTTCGATGGTGAAGCGCTCCTCGAAGTCGGCGAGGCCACGGCGGCGCAGCGCCTCGGCCAGTTGATCGTCGCCCAATGCACGGACCAGCCCGTCGGCGAGCCTCGCCGGTTCGGCGGCCGGGACCAGCAGGGCGTTGTCCCCGTCTCGCAGGATGCCGCGGACACCCGTGACGTCGGTGCAGACGACGGGGCATCGCAGCGCCATCGCCTCGATGGCCGCACCCGCGGTTCCCTCGTACAGCGACGGGATGGCGAGGACATCGGCCGCGCACAGGAGATCGGGGACGTCGTGTCGGTGCCCCAGCAAGCGTGGTGATCGCAGCGGCTCTCGGGTGATCGGCGAGCGCCCGCTGCAGCGCCGGCGTTGCGTTGCCGGGCCTCCCGGCGATGAGCACGCGCAGCTGGGGAACTCGATCGAGCATCGCGTCGGCGGCGGCGATGAGGTCGACCTGGCGCTTCTGGTGCTCCTGGCGGCCGACGGCGAGCACGATCCTGGAGGCCTCCGCGACACCCAAGCGCTCTCGGACGCGCTCACGTCGCGTGGCGCTCCATGTCCCGAGGACTTGTCGGGAGCGGCCTCGTTCGACCACCGTGACGCGCTCCCGCGGGACGTGCAATGCCCGAATGTTCGCGTCGGCAACCCCGCGCGAGACGGCGTGAAAGTGATCGACGAGGCGTGCCGTAGCGGCATCGGCTGCCTGTACCGCACGCAGCTTCCACACGGGTACGTCACCGAGCTGGACCCGCGCCGCTTCGTACGGTGTGTTGACGAAGCTCGACACGACGACCGTGCCTGTGCGCCATCCAGCCACCCTGCCCACCATGTCCGAGGAGAACAGCGCGCAGTGGAGGACATCCGGCGCGAGACGCGCGGACGCGACGACGCAGCTCGCGCACGCGGCTGACATAACGCTGACTGCGAAACGGTCGGATGTCGAAACCGTCGGACCTGATCCGCTCCTCGTCACCGAAACCCGAGTCGTACATCGTGGCGACGGCGACCTCGTGGCCCCGCTCACGCAGGATGGGCAGCAACGCCGCCGTCGAGTGCTCGGCTCCGCCCGCGCCAAGGCTGTCGATGACGAAGAGCAGCTTCAATCGCGGTCGCCGAGCTGCCACGCGACTTGCCGAGCGACACCGTCGGCGAGGGTCACGTCGGGTTTCCACGCAAGCAACTCCGCGGCGAGCGACACATCACCGCCAGTCCGAGCGACATCGCCGGCTTGAGCTGGTGTCGCGTCCACGGGCACAGGGGCGCCGACGGCGGCTCCGACGATCTCGATCAGCTCGCGCACGCTCGTGCTCCCGCCCCCAGCGACGTTGATGGCGATACCCGGTTCGAGATCGGCGGTCGCCGCGCGCACCGTGGCCTCGACGACGTCGTCGATGAACGTGAAGTCACGCACCTGCAATCCGCTGCCGAACAACGGGAACGGACGGCCGGTCCTGGCAGCTTCGACGAGCCGGTGAACGGCCATGTCCGGTCGCTGCCGTGGTCCGTACACCGTGAAGTACCGCAGCGCCACTGCCGGCACACCGAAGTTCGCCGAGTAGGCGCGGCACAACAGCTCCGCCGCCAGTTTCGTGATGCCGTACGGGTTGTACGGCTCCGTCGGGTCGCGCTCGCTCGTCGGGTACCGGTCGGCCCTGCCGTACACCGACGAGCTGGAGGCGAACACGAACCGCTCCACCGGATGATGGCGGACCGCTTCGAGCAGTCGTTGGGTGACGTTGACGTTGAGTTCGTTGTACAGGGCGAACCCGTCGGCCCAGGACAACCTGACACCTGGCTGTCCGGCCTGGTGGAAGACGACGTCGATGCCGTCCAGCATGGGAGCGAGCTCGGCGGTCCGCAGGTCCGCCTCGACCAGCTCGAACGAGGGATCGTCGAGCACGCCAGCGATGTTCGACCGCTTGATCGCCTCCTCGTAGTAGGCGGTGAACCGATCGACACCCCGGACGCTCCAGCCGTCGCCCACGAGACGCTCCGCGAGGTTGCTGCCGATGAAGCCGGCGACACCGGTGACGAGTGCCCGTGCTCACGAGCTGAGCCCGGACAGCTGGAGGGACTCTCGGTAGAACCGGTCGTTGGCGGCCAACGACGCGACGGTGTCCATCGCCCGGATCTCGCCGTCCTGCAGCACCATGATGCGATCGCACACCTCGAGCGTCGACAGCCGGTGGGCGATGATGATGACCGTGACTCGCCCTTTCAAGTCGGCGATCGTGCGACGGATGAGCGACTCCGAGCGGACGTCGAGCGCCGACGTCGGCTCGTCCATGACGAGGAGCTGAGGATCACCCGCCAGCGCCCTGGCGATGGAGAGTCGCTGACGCTGCCCACCCGACAGCTCACCGCCACGGGGGCCCACCTCGGTGGCGAATCCGTTCGGCATCGCTGCGACCTCGTCGACGATGTGTGCTTGGCGGGCCGCCCGCTCGATGCGCTCCGCGTCGATGCCGTCGCGGAAGAAGGCGATGTTGTCGGCCACCGTGCCGGACACCATGATCGCCTCCTGAGCGACGAACGCCGTGCGGGCGGTCCACGAACCGCGCTCGATCTCCCGGAGGTCGACGCCTCCGACGGCGATTCGTCCGGACGCCGGCTCGCGCAGGCCGAGAAGCAGCTGAACGAGCGTGGACTTGCCGCTTCCCGATGGACCGATCATGCCGACGACCTCGCCCGGTTCGATCCGGAACGAGACGTCGCGCAGGACGTCGTGGCCCTCGTGGTAGGCGAACGTCACCGAGCTCACCTCGATCGCGCCGATCTTGTCGATGACCCGGTCGCCGCCGGGTGCTCGCTCGGCGGAGTACTGCTCCATGGTCTCGTCGAGCATGTCGACGTACGGCACCGAGCCGCTGAGTGCCGCGATCGAGGTCTGAACCTGCTGCCCGTAGCTCAGCGATCGCATCATCACCAACATCACCGCCGCGGCTCCACCCAGCTCACCCGTTCCAAGGAGCGTGGCCAACGCCAGGCCACCGAGGAGTGCTCCGTAGGCCAGGAACGTGTAGATGGGGGTCATCGCGCCTTGGGCGATCGAGCGCCCGCCGACGAGCCCTGGCGTCAGCCGCGACGGCGTCGTGCACTCGATCGGCGAACTGACCGCGGACGCCGAAGGCCTGCATCTCCATGCCCAGCGCGCCGAGTTCCGAGACCGTCGTCGCGAACGACAGCTGGGCGTCGGCCGCCGATCTGGCGCGGGCGCGGATCCGCCGGCGCAGTGGTGAGATCACCACGCCGAGCGCCACCAGGGCGACGATCACAACGAGCGTGGCGATGGGATTGATCGTGAACGAGACGACGATGAGCGCGAGCAGCGTGAGTGCGCTGCTCATCAGCGCGCCGAACGCGGCGACCACGCCGCTCGCCAACCCGGCGAACCCGCCCAGGAGCTCCTGCAGCCGACCGCTCGGCTCACGGTGCTGTACGGCCCACGACGTGTGGAGATAGGCGTCGGCGAGGCGGTGCCGCGCATCGGTCAGGACGTCCACGGCGAGATCCGCCGACACCCGCACCCCAACCAGCCCGAGCGCGAGCCGCAGGCCCAGGAGCAGGGCAGCGATCCCGAGCGCCGCCGCGAGCGACGCCGAGTGGCCGGCGAGCACACCGAAGTCGTCGTCACCGTCGGCGATCGCCAGCGCCGCTCGGGTGATGACGACCAGGAACGCCGCCTCGACGGCGCCGCTGACGAACGACGATGCCGCGAGCAGCAGCACCCGGCCACGGTGCGGGCGCACGAGCTGGCGGATGCGCGCCCAGTCCTGCCGGTGAGCGCGGCTCGCGGCCTGCCTCGGATTCGCTCACGGTCGACAACGGTAACGAGGAGCCACAGGGTGGCCCCGTGACACGGCCGCCGAGCACGTCCAGCCAGGTGGGCACGACGGCGTTCCACGAGAGGCGTGCCACGGCGTGGTTGCCGGCCGAGCTGTCCCAGATGGGCGGCGTCGTCGAGCGCCGTTCGCACGGCGGTCGCCACGTCGCGAGGGCGTGCGTCGGGATGGACGAGCACACCGCCTGGCCCGACGACGTCGGACACGAACCCGACGTCCGTTGCGACGACCGGCACGCCGCTGAGCGCAGCCTCGATGAGTGATCCGGGCATGCCTTCGGTCGAACTCGTCGAGACGACGACGTCGGAGGCGTGCAGCATCCGACGGACGTCGGGCACCACGCCGAGAACATGGCAGACGCCATTGAAGCGGCGCGCCGCGTCCTCGACATCGGCTCGGCACGGCCCGTCCCCGGCAACGAGGAGCGTCGACGTCCGAGAGCTCGGCGGCTGCCTCGACGGCGAGGACGGGCCGCTTCTCGCGGGTCAGTGCGCCGATGAGCGACACGACCCGCTGGTCAGGCTCGACACCGAGGGTTGCCCGGGCATGTTGACGTTGCGCCTCGGTCGCCGGGACGTACTGGGCATCGTCGCGAGCGTTGGGCGCGACCGAGATCGAGGTCGGAGCGATCCCGTACAGGCTGTGGATCATGTGCGCTGCACGGGTCGACAGCGCCACCACGTGGCGGGCACGGCGCAGCGCGGCTGCCGTTCGCAGGCGGCGCAGCCGCCCTCCCGCCCACGCCGACGGATCACCGATGCTCCGATAGACGAAGGGAGTGCTGCAGCCGGCGAGCGCGATCGCGCAGGCCGGCAGCGTCTTCGAGCCGTACGCGACGACGGCGCCCACCGCCTTCGCCCGGTGGCGCAGCGCCAGCAACGTCTCGCGACCGAACGGCGACGAGCCGAGCACCTCCAGGTCGAGAGGCGACGATGCGTCGCTCGGTGAGAGCGCAACGGCTGTCGTCACGAGGCCCCGGCGGCTCAACTCGGTCGCCAGCGACGTGCCCTCGATCTCGGCGCCCCGGCGGGCGGTCGAACTGACCACCACGAGTACGCCGTCACGTGTCGTCGGACGATGACGCGATCGTCACCGTCGTGCGACGACGCGAGCGGGCCCCGGCGCCTTCGGACGTTCACTGGTCGGGACCACGACCGGAAGCGCGAGCAAGACGAGGACGAACGGCCACACCTGGACGCGTTGACGAGCGAGCGCCCCGAGGTTCGAGAACGACGACCATGCGAAGGCGAAGATGCCGGTGTAGACGAGGCAGAACAGGACGTACGGCCGGCGGAACGCCATCGTCGGCAAGTTGCGCAGGCGCTTCCACGACACGATGCACGAGCGCCAGGACGAGCGTCGTCTCCACCGCGGCGACGACGTTGCCGGCCGAGTCAGCCTCGAGGATCGTCGGGCGGAAGAGCACGGACATCACGGCACCCGGATACTCCAACGGCGTGTTGGGCGTCGGGCGGTCGATCTGCGAGCCACCGCCGTCGGTTCCCGACTCCGCACGGTCGAGCAGCTCGCCGACCGCCTCGGTCGTGCTCGTCGCCTCCGAGTTCGGCAGGAAGCGGTCGATCGCGCGGCCGAGCACGAACGCCATCGCCGCCATCAGCACGACGATCGTCACGATGCGGCCCACCGGACCGAGGACCGGTGGACTGGCTGCGACGCCGGCGGAACACCACGGCGACGGCGAGCGCGGCGAGCACGACGACGGGCACGTGAGGCCGGACCATGTAGCCGAGCCCGACGCCCGCCGGCCAGGCAGATCCACCCCCAGCCCTGCCGCTCGAGGATCCGCGCCGCTCCGTACGCGCAGAGGCCCAGCGACAGCATCATCACCGCCTCCTTGCCGATGCTCGACGGCCAGAACACCAGCGACGGGAGGAAGAACACGAGCAGGGCGTAGCGGCGCTGGCTGCCCTCCGGCAGGCCGATGCGGGCGGCGCGGTGGAACAGGAACAGGCCCCAGAACCCGATGAACGAGTAGACGAGGAAGCCACCGAGCCGGCTCGGGCCGGTCAGCGCGTAGAGCAGGCCGGTGAGGTCGTCGATGAAGCCGGTGCCCTGCCGCAGCGCGAGCAGGTCGGTCAGCGGCAGCTCTCCCCGGTGGAACGACGTCGGCGATCTCCGTGCCGGACTGGTCGTACAACGTGGCGTCGCCGATGCCGTACAGCGAGAAGGCGACGTAGTACCGGACGAACGATGCGGCGAGCTTCACCACCAACGCGACGACGATCAGCGTCGTGAGTGGCTGATCGTCGTGCCGTGTGACGGCGACGATGATGCCGGTACCGATGGCGAGGAGGGTCGGGACCAGCAGCAGCACCATCCACTCGTCGTACGGCCACGCCCGCATGGCGTGTGTCAGCACCGCGAAGTACACGGCGATGGCGGCCAGGCCCAACCACGCGACGACGTTCGCCCGGTTGAGCCGATAGACGGCGCTCGCCGACGTCATCGCGCCGGTTTGGAGGGCTCGCTGGTCGACACGATCGTCGGTCGGAGGCGGCGACTGCTGCGTCGTCGGTTCGTTCGACGAGCTCGTCGATCTCGTGCCACTCGTCGTCGCCGCGCTCGCCGTCACTCGTCTCGGGTGTGGTCGACGGCGCCGGTTGTGCGGCCGCAGGCTGTTCACGACCCTTGCCCCGCCGTCCCCCGTAGTAGTCGTAGTAGCTCGTCCGCCGCAGGCGCATCGACCCCGTGTCGTTGAGCGCGACGGCAACTTGCTCGGCACCGCCGAATCGAGCCAGTTCGCCGGCCCGCTGCGCGGCGGCAGTCGCGGTACGGCCGACCCGGGCGACGAGCACGACGACCTTCGCCGCGGGGACGAACTCGAGCGCCTCCGTGGTGACGACGAGTGGAGGAGTGTCGATCACGAGCACATCCACGCGGTCGGCGAGCGCGGTCACCAGCCGAACCGTCGCCCGGGTGAGATCGCCCGGTGTCCCGCCGAGCGGGGAGAGGTCCAGCAACTGCACACCCGGCAGCTTCGTCGGAGCGAGGAACTCCGACGGGTCGAGCCGGTCGATGCCGTCGCGGGCCGCCGGCAAGGGCGGCCGGTCGTCGACGAGGATCTTCGTGGCAAGCGGCCGACGGAAGTCGGCGTTGACGACGACGACGCTGCGTCCCGTCTCGGCGAAGGCGGCCGCCAGGTTCACGGCGATGGTCGTCTTGCCGTCGGTGGGACTCGGCGAGGTGACGAGGATCGCGCCGACGCGATCATCGTCGGCCAGTGGTTGACCGCCGGCGGCCATGAACGTGATCGACGTCCGCAGCGAGCGGTACGCCTCCGCCGCGGCGTTGTGCTCTTCGGGTCCCACGACCAGGCGGGCCGCCCGCTGCTTGCGGGTCAGCGTCGGCAGCTCGGCGACGACCGAGGCGCCGAACGCCTCCTCGGCCTTGCGGCGATCGCGGATCTTGGCGTCGAGCCGCTCGACCAGCAGCGCGACACCTGCGCCCAGAACGGCGCCGATGGCGGCGCCGATCGGAACGCGTGTCGAGCGCGTGCGCGGCGGTGTGAACCCACCGGTCTGCACCTGTACCGGCTGCGCCCGCTCGAGCGTCGTGAGGTTGAGCGCACCGGCGCCCTCGGCGACGAGCGAGCGGTACGACTCGTAGGCCGTCGAGTACTCGCGGACAGCGGCGTCTCGGCGGGCCCGGGTGATCGAATCGGCCTCGGCGGCCGGAGCACCTGGCGGGCGGTCGGCGTTCAGCTCGGCCAGCTGATCGGCGATCTGCTGGTCGAGGTCGCGGATCTCCGCCTCGAGCAGCTGGACGTCCTCCAGGACGCTGGTCTGCCGGGCCTGCTGCAGCTCCTCCTGCCTGAGTGTGAGGTAGCGGACGGTCTCGTCGGCGAACGCGTCGGCGATGCGCACCGCTTCCTCGGCGTCCTCCTGCTCGGTCGTGAAGCGCAACGTGCCGGTCTCGGCGTCCTCCTCGACGATGAGTTGGGCGGCCAGCGACGCCGGCGCGCCGTCGTAGCCGAGCTCCTCGGCGACGAGCCGGGGGACCTCACCGGTCGTGGCGAACACGGGGACCTGGGCGAAGGTGACCGTGCCGACCAACGTCTGGGCACCGAACTGCAGCTGCCCCTCGGTCACCAGGAGCGTGTGCGTGGCGGTGTACGCGCTCTCGACCGGTTCGGGCTCGGCCTCGGTACCGACGTAGGCGAACGCCGCGCCGATGAACGCGCCGATGGCGATGATCGGCCACCGGCGGATCAGCGCTCGGACGTACTCGATTGGCTCCACCCACGCCTCCGTCTGTCGGACCAGCAGGTTACTGGGTCACGTTCCCGCCGGTCCGAGCACGACCAGCACGGCGAGACCGTCGCCGAACTCAGCCCAGTTCGGGTCGCCGGGGCTCGCCATGACGACGTTCTCCGGACGGGCCTTGACGACGTCGTTGACGGTCGCCGCCTCGAGCTCACGGCCGGGGGCGAACAGGACAGTGGTTGCGGCGACGGTCACCTGAGTGTCCGCAGGACCCGCCGGGGCGAAGCCGGCACCGCGCAGCACCCCCGACATGCTCGTGGCGGCGCCGGCCGCTGCACCACCGTTGAGCACGCGTACGGCGATCCCGCCGCGCTGCTCCGGCGGGATCAGCGTGATCGGCGGGCTCGGGGGCACCGTCGGTTCGGTCGGCGCGGGCTCTGTCTCGGCCGTGGTCGACGCCACGTCGCTGGTGGTTCGCGCCGGCTCTGACGCGGTCGAGCCGGCGGCCGGAACCGTCGAGGTCGTGCTGGTGATCGTGGTCGGGCTGGAGTCGAACACGAACGGCGACGTGTCCGTCGTGATGACCTCAGGCGCGCCATCGTCGGTGAGGGCGATGCCGACGAGAGCGGCCGCGCCGATGAGCGCGGCGCCTCCGACGACCTCACCCGTGCGCATCCACGGGGAGTGTAGGAGTCGGCTGCTCCGGATGGTGGCTCACTACGGTGGCAGCGATGCTTGCTCGTCGCGCTCTTGGTGCGCTGAGTCGCCCTGTGGATGCTGTGGCGCACGCCCGGCGAGCGTCGTCGGTCGTGGTGCTCCTCTACCACCGGGTGGGAGGAAGATCGCAGTCTCCGGTCGACTTGCCGCTGGCGACGTTCGTCCGCCAGCTCGACCAGCTCGCAGAGGCCGAGCGCGTCGTCGACCTCGACACCGGGGCGGTGCTCCTGACTGCACGCTCCGGACGCACCCACACTGCGCCGAAGGTCGTGCTGTCCTTCGACGATGGCACTGCCGACTGGCCAGACGTCGTGCTGCCTGCCCTCGTCGAGCGGGGTCTTCCGGCGACGTTCTACGTCTCCACCAGCTTCGTCGACGGCGGATCGCCGTTTCCCGACGGCGGCCGGCCGGTCAGCTGGGCCGGCCTGGCGGACATGGCGGCGAGCGGGTTCGCCTCGATCGGTTCCCACACGCACACGCACCGGGTGCTCGCCGGTGCGTCGGCGACCGACGCCGCCGACGAGATCGCCCGCTCCGTGGGGTTGCTCGAGGAGCGCCTGGGTCGACCATGCCAGCACTTCGCATATCCGAAGGCCATCGCGCCGTCTCCCGCCGCCGAAGTCGTCGTGCGCCGGCACTTCATGACGGCCGCGCTGGCCGGCAACATCCTCAACGTTGCCGGGGCGACTGACCTCCACCGGCTCGGGCGCCACGCCCTGACGGTCGCCGACGACGACGCGTCGTTCCGCCGCAAGACGGCCGGAGGGATGCGCCTCGAGGGATGGCTACGCGCTCACCGTGACGCGACGGTGGCACGCACCAGGGCGGCGATCGCGTCGACCTGATCGTCGGTCAGCACTGAGCCGCTGGGGAGGCAGAGACCGCGCCGGAACAGTTCCTCGCCCACGCCGTTCGTGAGCGCTGGCCGGTCGCGGAACACCGGCTGCAGGTGCATCGGCTTCCACAGCGGCCGGCTCTCGATGTCGTCCGCCGCCAGCCGGGCGATGACGGCATCGCGTCGCGTCGGGTCATCGACCACGATGCACGTCAGCCACCCGTTCCAGCGGCCCCACGGCGCGATCGGCATGAACTCGAGCCCCGGCACATCGGCGAGGTGTGCCTGGTACCGATCGTGGATGGCGAGCCGGCGGTCGATCATGTCCGGCAGGCGAGCGATCTGGGCCCGGCCGATCGCCGCCAGCAGGTTGCTCAGGCGGTAGTTGAACCCCACCTCCAGATGCTCGAAGTGGGCAGCCGGCTCCCTGGCCTGGGTCGCCAGGTGGCGGACACGGTCGGCCACGGCGTCGTCCGGCGTCACGACCATCCCTCCACCGCTCGTCGTCGCGACCTTGTTGCCGTTGAACGAGAACACCCCGATGTCGCCGAGCGTCCCGGCCGCACGCTGTCGGTGAGTAGCGCCGAGCGCCTCAGCGGCGTCCTCCACCAGCGCGACACCATGCTCTGCACACAACGTGGTGATCGCTTGATAGTCGGCGCACTGGCCGTACAGGTCGACCACGACGGCAGCCGCCGGCAGCTGTCCGCGCTCGCCGAAGCTCGTCAGCGCGTCGGCGAGCAGCGCCGGGTCCATGTTCCAACTCGAACGCTCGCTGTCCACGAACACGGGGTTGGCGCCGCAGTGGACGACGGCGTTGGCGCTGGCGGCGAACGTGAGGCTCGACACGAGTACGTCGTCGCCTGGCCGCACGCCGCTCACGAGGAGTGCGAGGTGCAGGGCGGCCGTGCCACTGGACAATGCGACGGCACCTGGCCAGCCCGTGAGGGCGGCGACGTCACGCTCGAAGGCTGCAAGCTCCGGTCCGGCAGGTGCCGCCCATCCGCTGTCGAGCGCGCTCAGGAGGTACTCGCGCTCGAGCGGTCCGACATCCGGGGGGCTCAGATGGATGCGCGGCATCAGAGCAGGTCGACCTGCTCGCCCCTCATGCGGTTGCGGGCGTCGAAGACGTAGGCGGCGTGCCGGGTCACCAGCTCGTAGTCCACATCGTCGTGGTCCGTCAACAACACGACCGCGTCACAACTGCGGACGAGCTCGGTGGACAGGGGCACGCGCGCCGCGATCAGGTCCAGCTCGTGCGGGCCGACGTGGTCGTCGTGGACGACGACGTCCGCTCCGAGCTCGACCAGGCCGCGCACGATGCCGGCGGCGGGAGTCTCGCGGGCGTCGTTGGTGTTCTTCTTGTAGGCCATGCCGAGCACGAGGATGCGGGCACCCTTGACGGCCTTGCGGCGATCGTTCAGTCCGAGCTGGACCCGCCGCACGACGTACCCCGGCATGCTCTGGTTGACGTCGTTGGCGGTGACGACGAACCGGGATGTCACCCCGAGCTGTCGCTCGATCCGCCACGACAGGTACGACGGGTCGATCGGGAGGCAATGGCCGCCCACGCCGGGTCCGGGGTGGAACGCCGCATAGCCGAACGGTTTGGTGGCGGTGGCGTCGATCGCCTCCCAGATGTCGATGCCGAGCGCTCTGGCATGGACGGCGAGCTCGTTGACGAGGGCGATGTTCACGTGGCGGAACGTGTTCTCGAGCAGCTTGGTCAGCTCGGCCACCCTGGTCGTGCTGACCGGAACGGTCCGCTCGACCAGGCGTCCGTAGAACGCTTCGACCGCCGCCAGGCACCCGGGCGTCAGGCCGGCGACGACCTTCGGGATGCGAACCAGTGTCCATTCGGTGTTGCCCGGGTCGATGCGCTCAGGCGAGTAGCCGACGTGGAAGTCGACCCCTGCCTTCAAGCCGGACGCCGCTTCCAGCGCTGGTGCGAGCAATTCGTCGGTCGTGCCGGGATACGTCGTGGACTCCAACACGACGAGGCACCCTGGCCGCAGAAGCGTGCCGACGCATTCCGCCGCGCTCCTGATCGAGGTCAGATCGGGCACACCCTCGCTGAGCGGCGTCGGGACGGTGATGACGGCGACGTCGAACTCGCCGAGGCCTGCAGCGTCTGCAACCGGACGATAACGACCCGAGGCCAGGGCTCGTCCCACCTCGGCGTCGGCGACGTCGCTCACATGCGACCGGCCGCCGCGTAGCTGCTCGACCTTCCCCGCGTCGATGTCGTAGGCCGTGACGATGTCGCCGACCTCAACCGCTCGCAGCGCCAGCAGCAACCCGACGTACCCTTGGCCGACGACGAGCACTCGGACGGGGTCGGTCGCGGCTCCGGCGACAGACGCGACCATCGGGTCACGCTATTC
>CAVZFS010000048.1:0-105510 GCA_963774635.1 uncultured Acidimicrobiia bacterium | reverse complement strand
GCCGGTGACGAGGGCGGGGAACAGCACCTCTTTCTGGGGGGCGATCTGGCCGGCGGGGTAGGCGTCGGGGGGGAAGTACTGGGTCCAGCCGCCGTCGATGGCGTCGTTGCCGAGCCCGCAGAACAGCAGCCGGGCGCTGGTCGCCTCGGCGGGGAACTCGAGGGTGGGGGTGATGGTGTTGGTGTCCCAGATGGGGATGCCCAACAGGGTGAAGATCTGGGGGAGCAACCCCACGTTTTTGGCGTTGGGGGTGTTCGGGAACGACGCCGAGGGGTCCAGGTTCAGGTTGGTGCTGCGGCTTCGAGTATTGGACGTACACCCAGACCCAGCGGACATAGTTGTTGTACAGCGTGAGGGGCAGCTGATTGCCCGAGAGCTCACCGGCCTTGGTGTAGGTGCCGTACCACAACGTCGGGTACGGCTTCGTCACGTTCACTTGCACCGTGTCGCCCACCCCGGTGGGGGGCACGTAGGGGGTCGAGGTGGGCACGACGCCTTCGGATTGGTGCCAGGTGGCGGTGTCGGTGGTGTCTTGCAGCTCGTCGAGGGGTTTGGTGATCACCGTGCCCAAAGGAGTCCCGGTGTCGCGCACCCCGTGGATGCTGTCGACGAACGCCGACTGCGCCGTGGCGGTGAACGTCGAGTCGGTCTGGGTGAGCCCCACCGTCGAGAACGTCGTGGTGACCGAGCCGACCTTGATCGAGACGGGGTTCCCGGAGGCGTCGACCGCCGGCGTCAACGTGGCGTAGTCCTGCCCGTTCTGTTGCATCTGACCGATGTAGGAGCCCAACGTGCACACCGAAGCGGTGTTGCTCAACAACGACTTGGTGGCCGGCACCTCCATCATCCCGATGGTCGCCACGTTGGGATGCAACATCGACATCGTCACCGCCGTCGTCAACGAGTCCACGACGCTGTCCAACGCGACCACCTCGTCCTCGGTGACCACCAAGATGGGTGGCAACCCCAACTCGGCCAACCGACTTGGGCATCCGTCACCGCCTCATAGGACCCACCCAACTCGAACGCCGCCTGCGCCAACGCCCGCGTCGCCGCCGTCGGGGCATGGAACATCTGCGCCACCAACACCCGCTGCCCATTGCGGGTGCCCTGCACCGTGACCACCAACCCGCGGTCAGCGGGCAACTCGACTTGGGCGTAATGGGTCAGACGGCCCCGGCGCAACTTGCGCCACAACGTGCCCTCCCCCAACAGACGCATCCGTGCCAACGGTGAATGCGGCGCCAACGCCACCCGCTGACCATTGGCATGCACCATCAAATCGTCCAGCTCCGCCGCCGCCCCCAAAGCGAACTGCAACACCCGGCTCTCCGACGACCCCGCCACCCCCGCCACCAACCCCCGCGGCACCGGACCCGACCCCGCCGCGGCCCACCGCGGCACACCCCACGCCGCCGCCCCCAACGCCCCCGCCCCCAACCCCGCCTTCAACAACCACCGCCGACCAACCGACGACCCCAACAACTCCGCAATCGTCGACTCCACACCACCGACTCGACCTCAGTCATCGACCCCACCTCTCGCTCACTGGCAGACGGCGTCACTGTAATCCAGCTGAGATGACGCTCCGTGCGGCGTCCGCTCCGGCTCACCGCCTTGTCGCTCATGTGGGGTACAGGGCCGTGGGACGGTCGGGGGCGCCGAGGGCGGGGTCAATGTGAGGTTGGGTTGGCGGTGTCGAGCAGGTAGAAGCGGTCGCCGGTCACGGTAATGGCGACGGCCACGGCCCACCCGCAGTGCCGTCGCAGGCAAGCCGGCGGCACGGCCTCGGAGAGTCACGCGATGCGCCCGCTGTAGAGCCGTCAAGGCCGAGCGCCATGACGTGGTGGTGGTGGCGACCGGTTGGAGGTGAACCCGCCGCCATGGCCCTGCCAGCCCGACCAGGTGGTCCCGTTCCAGCGTTGCTGCCACTTGGCCAAGTCGATGCCGACGACGTAGACGTCGAGCCCGCCGGCGTGGCGACGACTGCCGGTGTGGAGGCGCGAGTCCGCCGACCCCGTACCAGCCGCTCCACACGCCGCCCGTCACCCCTTGGTACCAGATCGCACCGTCAGCGCCGACGGCGAACAGGTAGCCGGTCCCGGTGACGTCGTCGAAGGTGCCGGCGGCGGGGCTGGTGACGGCACCGCCGAGGCTCTGCCAACCTGACCACGTCGACCCGGTCAGGCGGCGTGTCCACAGCGCCTGGTCACCGCCGACCCCAGCGACGTAGAGGCTGTCACCGTCGGTGGTCACCGCCAGGTCGTAGCCGATGAGGCCGCCCAGGTTGGCCCACCCGGTGCTCGGGTGCGATACCACACACCGTCGTCGACGCCGACGGCGAACACGTAGCTGCGGCTCTCGAAGGGCACCGTGATCGGTTGGCTGTGGAAGGCGCCACCCAAGGATCGCCACCCGCTGACCCTTGTGCGGTACCACATCGCCCCGTCGACCCCGATCCCAAACACCTCGAAATCGTGGCGTCCCACCTCGATCCAGCGTCTGCGCGGTGCGACATCCGAGTCGAGCAGCCCGCCCAACGGATCGCCGCCGACCAGGCACCCCCACTGCGCTCGTGGAAGGCCGGTGCACCCCACGGCGCCACGGCGAACGCGACGCTGGTGCGCTGCCGGCGTGGCGAAGGACCACCGGTCGTCACCACCGCCGGATCACCCACGTACGGCCCACCAACTGGTACCCACACCATCGTCGTGGGTGCATTGGGGCTCGCCGGCTCACCGATGTCCAATGGGCCGGGCCCCACCTGCCGCACCCGCTGGTTGGCGGTGTCGGCGACCACGAGCAGCGCACCCCGGTCGCCGCCACCCCCAACGGTCGGTTGAGCTCGGTGTCGTTGGCCCACTGGCCGTCGCCGTTGAAGCCGCCCTGGGTGCGCCGTTGATGATCGAGCCGGCGAGGTCGTCGATGACGTGGCCGATGGAGGGGACGTAGGCGCGGATCAGGTGGTTGGCGGTGTCGGCGAACACGACGTTGCCGTCGAGATCGACCGACAGCCCGGTCGGCTGGTTGACCTGCACCTGGGTGCCCGGCTAGCAGGATGATCCGTCGACTGTCGGTGTTGCCGTTGTAGCCGGACGTGCCCGTGCCGACCACCGGCGTGACGGCGCCGGTGGTCGGGTCGATCGCTGATGATCAGGTCCGGGTTGCGGGTGGCGGCATAGATCGTGCCGTCGCCGCTCTGCGGCGACGGAGACGACGTCACCGGTCGCCGTGCCGGGCGCCAGCGTGGTGATCGTTCCGTCCGGCGACACGCGCCGCACGCCGGCGGTCCCGTCGGCGATCAGCAGCACGCCGTGGGTGTCGACGGCGACGGCGTTGGCGGCGGCGAGCTGGGCGCTGGTGGCGGGCCCGCCGTCGCCGCAGCCGGCGCCGGAACACGGCTGCGCCGGTTCCGGCGACCGTCGTGATGATGCCGGACGGATCGATCCTGCGCACCCGGAGCAGCTCGGAGTCGGCGATGTACACGCGACCCGTCGAGACCGACCGCCAACCCGCTGGGCCGGCCCAGCAGCGCCGCCGTGGCCGGCACCGCCGTCGCCGCACGGGCGAGGTGGCGGCGGTGCACTTCGTGCCTGCGGTGCCGGCGACGATCGGCGTCGCGCCCTCCTCGATGAGCTCGGACGGTCGCGTCGTCGAAGCCGACGTAGTAGCCGTCAGGCAAGGGTCGGTGTTCCACCTCGGCGGCGCGAGGGCGCCACCGCGAGCGGCGAGGCCGTCGCGCTGGACTGGAACAGGGTTGACGTGGGGGTCGGGCAGGCCCCGTAGACCGACGCCGAGCACGGCGCCGGCAGCACGCGGCGCATCCGTCGGGTTCGGCAGCAGGTGCCCTGGCAGCCGGTGGCGTGCTCGGCCCGGCTTGCCGTCTGGGCAGCTGGCGACGTCGGCGAGATCGACTCCCGTCAGGTCGGTGGTCGGCGAACGGCACCGGGCCGGACGCCTCACCCGAACCCAACGCCAGCGGCCAGTCCCACGTCGGCGGCTGAGACGGCGGCGTCGTGGGCGTACACCAGTCGTTGGCCAGGCTGCCGCAGTAGAGCCAGGCCCGATCGAAGCTGGCGCCCGTCAGCGTGGCTCCCGACAGCACGGCACCGGGGAGGTAGGCGCCGGTGAAGGTGGCCTGGTTGAACGTCGCGTTGGCCAGGTTGCAGGCCACGCACACGGCCTCGTCGAAGTGGGCGCCGGTGAGGTGGCGCCGGTGAGGTCGAACCCACCGCTCTCAGCCGCGTCGGCCGCCAGCACCGCACCGGTGAAGTCGACGTCCCCCATGTCGGTGGCGTCGTCGAACGCCTGCCCGTTGCCGTAGAGGTGGGCGTCGGAGAACACGGCGCCGTGGGCTCGAACGCCGCTGAAATCGGTGTCGACGCCGCGAGCCCCGGTGAACACCGCGTCGGTGATGTCGGCGCCGACGAAGCTGGCGCCGCTGACGTTGGCGTCGACGAAGTCGGCGCCCTGCAGGTTGGTGTTCGGCCCGGAGAAGTTTGCTGCTGCAGGCGATCCGCGCTCCGACAGATCGGCGCCCTCGAAGGACGCCCCCGCGGCGCTGACGTTCGTCAAGCTGGCGCCGGCCAGGGTGGCCAGCGGAAAGTTGGCGTTGGTGAGCGTGGCGCCGTCGAGCTTGGTGCCGGTGAGGTCGAGCGGCTCGCCGAGGAAGTCGAGCGCCGGCCAGGTTGACGCCGCGTCAGATCGGCGCCGGCGAGGGCCCCGCGATCGGCGGGCGAGGCCACCACTCGCGCACCCGAGAGTCGACGTCCCGGGCGTTGGCGACCGACGAGCAGCGCTTCGAACGCGGGCAGCGGCACCTGGCTCCCCGGGAACGCTGCACCGGTGCACCCGGACACCCACGTCACCCCGGCGAAGGAGACGCCGAGGAGGTCCGTGTTGGCGATGCTGGGCACGACTCGCAGGGTCGAGCGTTGCCGCCGAGCGTGGCCCCGGCGAAGCTGGGCGGGACTGGAACTGCATCGTGTCGAAGCTGGCGCCCTGGAGGTCGGTGCCGGCGAACGTGGTGCGGTTGGTCGGTGACGCGTGTCGAACGTGGCGTGCTCGAGCACTGGCGGTGATGGTGGCGCCGCTCAGATCGGCCCCGCTGAAGTCGTAGACCGGATGCCGTCTCCCGCCGATGGTGGCACCTTGCAGGTTGGCGCCGGTGACGTCCCCGCCGAACCCGATGAGCGAGTGCCGGGGAGGCCGGTGGACGGCCCCGGGAGGCCCACGTTGCGGTTGGTCAGGTCGCACTGACGGCATGACGCGTAGCTGTCGCTCACGGACGGTCGCCGGATCGACCACCGCGACGCTGGTCGTGAAGGCCCCAGGCGTCCCCGTCGGTTGTCCGCCGGGTGCCGGGATACGCTCGATCGGCGCCCGAGCCTGCCGCTACGTTCACCGCGCCCCACGGCGAGATCGTCCGGATTAGCCGCCGGTGAGGGCCGACCGGGCGCCGACGTGACCGCCCCCTCGAAGACCAGGGCGCCGCCACGGGGTCCACCGAGATCGCCCACGGGGTCGCATCGCTGGCGTGCGCAGTCGGCGATGTCCGTGAAGCGATCGCCGAAGTTCAACGACGAGCGTGTTCGGCAGCCGTCGATCCCGTGTCGAGCGGTGACCACAGCACCGCGCCCTCGGCCGGTGGATGCCGGCGGCGAGGCGCGGATCGGGTGCACGGAGGCCGCCGACGCCGGTGCGGCGGGGGCCACGACGACGACGTGGCCAGCGGCGCGCCAGCAGCAGCCAGGCCCGAGCGCATGCTTCATGTCGGGTCGAGGCGGCTGAGGGAGGGTTCGGGGACGCCGAGGGTGGGGTCGATGTGGGGTTGGTTGGTGGTGGTGTTGAGGAGGGCGGTGTAGTTGGCGGCGTAGATGCTGCGCCAGTAGTCGACGGCGAGGTGGGGGATGTTGGTGCCGGGGCTGTTGGTGGCGACGGGGGCGCCGGTGGGGTTGTAGACGTCGATGCGGTAGTCGGCGGTTTGGCTGCCGTCGCCGCTGTAGGAGAGCAGGTAGATCTGGTTGGCGCCGTCGACGGCGACGTCGAGGTAGGTGGCTGAGGGGAGCGGCAGGGTGAAGTCGGCTGGTGTGGAGGTGCCGAAGTAGCGGACCGGGTTGCCGGCCAGGTCGAACGCCGCCAACTGGGAGGCGCCGGCTTCCAACACGATGACGATGCCCGGGTTGGTGACGGCCACGGCGGTGGGTGAGGAGAGCAGCCCGATCTCGGTGCCGGGTCCGGCGCTGTAGGCGGCCAACGGCGGTTGGGGGGTGTTGGCGGGCATCACGTGGGCGAGGCGGCCGCTGTCGGTGTGCAGGGCGACGACGCGTCCTGAGGAGTGCAGGGCGGCGGCGTCGACAGGCAACGTGAACTGGCCCAACGAGACGGTCGGGTCCCAGCTCAACGCCCCCGTCGCCGGGTCGATGGCTGAGGGCGCGGATGTGGTAGCCGGAGCCGATGTCGTCGGGTTCCACCAGCACGTGGTTGCCCAAGTCGGCGTCGGTGACGAAAGCGTCGAACAACAAGAACGGGCGGCGGGCGTACCCCTGGCGGGTCGCGCCGCCGAGGGTGATCGTGGTGGCGTTCTCGACCACCGGGACGCCGCGCAGCCAGTACTGGTCGTTCTGCTTCCACACGATCCCGGCCACACCGAGCCCCGTCGAGATGGTCACCCCGGTCACTTCTTGGATGTCGCTGGCGGCGACGGTGCCGGTGTCGACGACGGCGTCAGACCACGTGTAACCACCGACGCCAGGGTCGAAGGTGGTGGTGTCGGTGCGGGTGAACACCGTCGACGCGGTGATCGCGGCGGGAATCTCTTTGATCTGGAAGGCGACGGTCGAGGGCACGTTGTTCTGGTCGTTGTTGACCAACTGCGTGACCCCGGTGCCGACCTGGTTGCCCGAGCCGTCCAACACGACGAAGGACCACTTGATCGTCTTGCCCCCGAACGGCGCAGTCACATCGACCACGATCGGGTCCGACTGGATGCGGCCGCCCTCGTTCAGTGTCCCCGTCTGCGGGGCCAACGCCGTCGCCCCGTCGATCGTCGCCTCCAACCGCCACGACTGCGCCGTCACCGGCCACGTCGCCGCGTTATCGGCCAGATCCCGCGACACCGTCACCGTCACCGCATACTGCAAATTGATCTCGTTGGCGATCACCCACGGCGCACTCGCCGTCTCCCCGATCGCCTCCGCCAACGTGATCGCATCACCCACCGCCGCAGATCACCGCGACCACCTGGCCGATCAACGGGATCGCGTCGATGCAACTTGCTCGGCCGCCTCGTCGCCGACGATCGCCCCGGCGATCTCGAGCCAGACCTGCCCGGCGGCGGGGTTGAAGATGACCTTGGGGATGATCGACCCGAGGCCGGCGAGGATGCTCCAGATGTTCGCCGCGCTGCCGCCGTTGTTGGCGATGTCCTCATACGTCGCCCCGCCGGCGGCCACCGTCGCGGCGAACGCCTCGGCAGCGGTCAGGAGCGTGGCCTGGAGCATCGCTTCCATGCCGTCGTCCCACGCCGTCGAGGTCGTCTTCGACGATCGTCTCGGATGGTGGCCCAGGTGGCGGCGATGTCGATGTCGGTGAGGAGGGCGAAAGCGGTGAGCCCGATGGTGAAGATGCCGGTGACGAGGGCGGGGAACAGCACCTCTTTCTGGGGGGCGATCTGGCCGGCGGGGTAGGCGTCGGGGGGGAAGTACTGGGTCCAGCCGCCGTCGATGGCGTCGTTGCCGAGCCCGCAGAACAGCAGCCGGGCGCTGGTCGCCTCGGCGGGGAACTCGAGGGTGGGGGTGATGGTGTTGGTGTCCCAGATCGGGATGCCCAACAAGGTGAAGATCTGGGGGAGCAACCCCACGTTTTTGGCGTTGGGGGTGTTCGGGAACGACGCCGAGGGGTCGAGGTTCAGGTTGGTGCCGTCAGCCTTCAAGTATTGGACGTACACCCAGACCCAGCGGACGTAGTTGTTGTACAGCGTGAGGGGCAGCTGATTGCCCGAGAGCTCACCGGCCTTGGTGTAGGTGCCGTACCACAGGGTCGGGTACGGCTTCGTCACGTTCACTTGCACCGTGTCGCCCACCCCGGTGGGGGGCACGTAGGGGGTCGAGGTGGGCACGACGCCTTCGGATTGGTGCCAGGTGGCGGTGTCGGTGGTGTCTTGCAGCTCGTCGAGGGGTTTGGTGATCACCGTGCCCAAAGGAGTCCCGGTGTCGCGCACCCCGTGGATGCTGTCGACGAACGCCGACTGCGCCGTGGCGGTGAACGTCGAGTCGGTCTGGGTGAGCCCCACCGTCGAGAACGTCGTGGTGACCGAGCCGACCTTGATCGAGACGGGGTTCCCGGAGGCGTCGACCGCCGGCGTCAACGTGGCGTAGTCCTGCCCGTTCTGTTGCATCTGACCGATGTAGGAACCCAACGTGCACACCGAAGCGGTGTTGCTCAACAACGACTTGGTGGCCGGCACCTCCATCATCCCGATGGTCGCCACGTTGGGATGCAACATCGACATCGTCACCGCCGTCGTCAACGAGTCCACGACGCTGTCCAACGCGACGACCTCGTCCTCGGTGACCACCAAGATGGGTGGCAACCCCAACTCGGCCAACCGACTTGGGCATCCCGTCACCGCCTCGTAGGACCCACCCAACTCGAACGCCGCCTGCGCCAACGCCCGCGTCGCCGCCGTCGGGGCATGGAACATCTGCGCCACCAACACCCGCTGCCCATTGCGGGTGCCCTGCACCGTGACCACCAACCCGCGGTCAGCGGGCAACTCGACTTGGGCGTAATGGGTCAGACGGCCCCGGCGCAACTTGCGCCACAACGTGCCCTCCCCCAACAGACGCATCCGCGTCAACGGTGAATGCGGCGCCAACGCCACCCGCTGACCATTGGCATGCACCATCAAATCGTCCAGCTCCGCCGCCGCCCCCAAAGCGAACTGCAACACCCGGCTCTCCGACGACCCCGCCACCCCCGCCACCAACCCCCGCGGCACCGGACCCGACCCCGCGGCGGCCCACCGCGGCACACCCCACGCCGCCGCCCCCAACGCCCCCGCCCCCAACCCCGCCTTCAACAACCACCGCCGACCAACCGACGACCCCAACAACTCGACAATCGTCGACTCCACACCACCAGACTCGACGTCAGTCATCGCCCCCACCTCTCGCTCAGTCGGCAATCCAATGCCCGTAACGTCGAACGTAATCGACGCTCGCGGTCGCCGTGTCGCCCGCCTGAGTGACGTCAGGCGAGACTGCGAGATGTCGCCTAGAGCCCCTGCGTGAGTTGGATCGTGCGGCGGAAACCCCGCCCGGCGAGTCCGAACCCGAGCTCGTAGGTGCCCGGCACGAGCGGTACCTGCTCGAACAGCAGGAACTGCATGCGGCCGTCGACCGGCGCCAGCCATCGGCCGGCTGCGAACTCAATGCCGTTGTGGCTGATCGTCACCGAGCCGAGGTTCACCGCGGCCCCGGTGTCCGCGGGCTTGGGGACCCGCTCACAGGTCCAGGCGGCGTCCGTCGCGCAGGAGACCACGACCTCCAGCGGACGCGGGCCCTCGGCGGTCTCGAGCGGGGCGGGTCCCACTTGCCGCACCCGGTCATTGTCAGTGTCGGCGACCACGAGCAGAGGGCCTCGGGTGGCCGTCACGCCCAACGGCGCCTGGAGTTGCGTTTCGTTCGACCAGCGGTCGTCGCCGTTGAAGCCGCCCTGTGGGACCTTATTGACGACGCTGCCAGCGAGGTTGTCGATGACGTTTCCAGACGACGGCACGTACGCGTGGATCAGGTGGTTGGCACTGTCAGCGAACACCACATTGCCGTGGAGATCGACCGACAGCCCGGTCGGCTTGTTGATCTGCACAGCGGTGCCCGGTAGCAGCATCCCGGAGTCGTTGGTGTTGCCGTTGTAACCGGAGGTACCGGTGCCGACCACACGCGTCACGGCGCCGCTCGTCGGGTCGATCCTGACGATGTGGTCGGGGAGTTGGATCGCCGCGTAGATCGTGCCGTCGGCGCCAGTGGCGACCGACAAGTAGATGTCGCCGGCCCCTCTTGGCGTCAGCGTGCTGATCGTGCCGTCGACGGCGACGCGCCGCACGCCGGCGAATCCGTCGGCGATCAGCAGCACGCCGTGGGGATCGACGGTGACGCCGAAGGGCTGGGCGAGCTGCGCCGCCGTGGCGGGCCCACCATCGCCGCAGAGGCCGCCCTCACATCGCACGCCGGTGCCGGCGACCGTCGTGATCACGCCGGACGGATCAACCTTGCGCACCTTGCGAAGTTGGGGGTCAGCTATGTAGAGCGACCCGTCGAGGCCGACCGCCAACCCGTTGGGTTGGACGAGCTGCGCCGCGGTGGCGGGACCGCCGTCGCCGCACGGCGATTGGGGATCGTCGCAAAAGGCGTTGGGGGTACCGGCGACCACGACGGGCGCCTCCGCGCCGACTCGCCGGACGGTGGAGTCGTCGAAGGCGACGTAGTAGCCCTCGCCGGACAGCGCGGTGTTCCAAGTCGGCGGCACCGCCGGCACGACCGCGACCGGGTCGCCGAAGGAGCTGGACTGGAACAGCGTGGACGTCGCGGTCGGGCAGCCACCGTGGGCAGACGCCGAGCACGGCGGCGACAGCGGCGGCTGCTCCGCCGGATCGGGGAGTAGGTGCCCGGCGCAGCCGACCGGTTCGGAGTCCCCCGACTTGCCGTCAGGGCACGTGGTGACGACCGAGAGGTCCGCGCCGGTCAGGTTCGTCATGCCGAACGGCACTGGCCCGAAGGCCTCCCCGGTGCCCAAGGCCAACGGCCAGGACCACAGTTGCGACCCCTGTACTGGCTTGCAGTAGTCGTTGGCCGTGCTGCCGCAGTACAGCCACGCCCGATCGAAGCTGGCCTCTGCCAGCCGCGCTCCAGAGAGCGTCAACCCGGGGAGATAGGCGTCCGTGAACGTCGCCTCGTTGAGCGTGGCGTTGGTCATGTTGCAGGCCACGCACTGGGCGCGGTCGAAGCGGGCACCGGTGAGCGGCGCGTCGGTGAAGTCGAACCCACCGCTCAGGCTGGCGTCGGCCGCCAGCACAGCGCCGGTGAAGTCGACGTTCTGGAGGTCGGTGGCCTGGTCGAACGCCTGCCCGTTGCCGTAGAGGTGGGCGTCCGAGAACACGGCGTTGCGGGCGCGGACCCCGGTGAAGTCGGTGTCGACGCCGCGTGCGCCGCTGAAAACGGCGTCGGTCAACTCGGCACCGACGAAGCGCGCGCCGCTGACGTTGGCGTCGACGAAGTTGGCGCCCTGCAGGTTGGTGTTCGATCCGGAGAAGTTGGCACCCGGATGCGATCCCTCCGGCGACAGGTCGGCACCCTCGAAGGTCGCTCCCGCCGCACTGACGTTGGTCAACGTCGCTGCGGTCAAGTCGGCCAGAGCGAGGTTTGCCCCGGTGAGGTTGGAGCCGTCGAGGTGCGTGCCCGTGAGGTCGACCGGCAAGCCGAGGAAGCTGACGCGGCTCAGGTTGGCGGCGGTGAGGTCGGTACCGGCCAGCGCAGCGCGGTCGGCGGAGGATGCCACGGCGGTCACGCCGCTGACGTCGACGGTCGCCTTGCCGTTGCCGTCGACGAGGATCTGCCGCAGCGTCCGGACCGGAACCTGGCTTCCCGGGAACGGCGCGCCGGTGCAGCCCCCGAGCTGCCACGTTGCCTCGTCGAGTGCGGCGCGGACGAGATCCGTGTTGGCGATGGTGGTGCACCGGCCGCCGGCGACGCCGCCGAGCGTCGCCTGGGCGAAGCTCGGCGGTGTCTGGTACTGCATCCGTGTGAACGTCGCGCCGCGGAGGTCGGAACCGGCGAACTTGGTGCCGTTGGCGGTGACCGTGCCGAACGTGGCGTTCTGAAGGTTGGCGCGGAACGTCGCGCCGCTCAGATCCGAGCCGGTGAAGTCGTAACCGGTGGTGCCTCCGGTGACGGTGGCTCCGTGCCACGTCGAGCCAGACACGTCCCCGACGAAGGCGATGATGTCATCAGTCTGATGGAAGTCCGGCAGTGTCACCGTGGCGTTGGACAGGTCGCAGTGGCGACACGACGCGAAATCGCTGAGCACCCCCGCCGGCTCGTCCACGGTCACCTGCTGCGTGAAGTTCCAGACCGCCGCGCCGGATGGCATGAGGTTGATCGGCCCCGTGCCGGCGGGCATGTTCACGGCCCCCCACGCTGACGAAGAACTGCTGGGAGTTGTCCTCCGTGCCGATGAACGCGAGCGCGCCACCTGGGGCCACCGAGATGGCCCACGGCTTGCTCGCAGTCGTCTCGCAGTCATCGCCCTCGTAGACGTCGCGGAAGTTCAAGACGAGGGTGTTCCCCTCCGTGCCGTCTTGCAGCGGTGACCACAGCACCGCGCCGCGAGGCGGCGGTGCGGGCGGAGTTGTCGTCCGCGTGCATGAGGCGGCCGACACAGGCGGGGCCGGGACGAAGACGGCGACCGAAGCGGCGACCATCGTCCCGACGAGGAGACCGCGCAGACCCAACGGTTTGTGGACCCTCATGTGGGGTCGAGGCGGCTGAGGGAGGGTTCGGGGACGCCGAGGGTGGGGTCGATGTGGGGTTGGTTGGTGGTGGTGTTGAGGAGGGCGGTGTAGTTGGCGGCGTAGATGCTGCGCCAGTAGTCGACGGCGAGGTGGGGGATGTTGGTGCCGGGGCTGTTGGTGGCGACGGGGGCGCCGGTGGGGTTGTAGACGTCGATGCGGTAGTCGGCGGGTTGGCTGCCGTCGCCGCTGTAGGAGAGCAGGTAGATCTGGTTGGCGCCGTCGACGGCGACGTCGAGGTAGGTGGCCGAGGGGAGCGGCAGGGTGAAGTCGGCGGGGGTGGAGGTGCCGAAGTAGCGGACCGGGTTGCCGGCCAGGTCGAACGCCGCCAACTGGGAGGCGCCGGCTTCCAAGACGATGACGATGCCCGGGTTGGTGACGGCCACGGCGGTGGGTGAGGAGAGCAGCCCGATCTCGGTGCCGGGTCCGGCGCTGTAGGCGGCCAGCGGCGGTTGGGGGGTGTTGGCGGGCATCACGTGGGCGAGGCGGCCGCTGTCGGTGTGCAGGGCGACGACCCGTCCTGAGGAGTGCAGGGCGGCGGCGTCGACAGGCAACGTGAACTGGCCCAACGAGACGGTCGGGTCCCAGCTCAACGCCCCCGTCGCCGGGTCGATGGTGAGGGCGCGGATGTGGTAGCCCGAGCCGATGTCGTCGGGTTCCACCAGCACGTGGTTGCCCAAGTCGGCGTCGGTGACGAAAGCGTCGAACAACAGGAACGGGCGGCGGGCGTACCCCTGGCGGGTCGCGCCGCCGAGGGTGATCGTGGTGGCGTTCTCGACCACCGGGACGCCGCGCAGCCAGTACTGGTCGTTCTGCTTCCACACGATCCCGGCCACACCGAGCCCCGTCGAGATCGTCACCCCGGTCACTTCTTGGATGTCGCTGGCGGCGACGGTGCCGGTGTCGACGACGGCGTCAGACCACGTGTAACCGCCGACGCCGGGTCGAAGGTGGTGGTGTCGGTGCGGGTGAACACCGTCGACGCGGTCGATCGCGGCGGGAATCTCTTTGATCTGGAAGGCGACGGTCGAGGGCACGTTGTTCTGGTCGTTGTTGGCCAACTGCGTGACCCCGGTGCCGACCTGGTTGCCCGAGCCGTCCAACACGACGAAGGACCACTTGATCGTCTTGCCCCCGAACGGCGCAGTCACATCGACCACGATCGGGTCCGACTGGATGCGGCCCACCCTCGTTCAGCGTCCCCGTCTGCGGGGCCAACGCCGTCGCCCCGTCGATCGTCGCCTCCAACCGCCACGACTGCGCCGTCACCGGCCACGTCGCCGCGTTATCGGCCAGATCCCGCGACACCGTCACCGTCGCCGCATACTGCAAATTGATCTCATTGGCGATCACCCACGGCGACGTCGCCGTCTCCCCGATCGCCTCCGCCAACGTGATCGCATCCCCCACCGCCGAGATCACCCCGAGCACCTCACCGATCAACGGGATCGCCAGTCGAGGAGCTTGGCGGACACCTCGCCCGCGATCACTGCGGCCGTGACGGCCCCGAGGATCTGCGGCGCACGCCGCCGATGAAGATGATCTTGGGAATGACCGACCCGAGACCGAGGAGGATGCTCCAGATGTTCGCCGCGCTCCCGCCGTTGGCGGCGATGTCCTCGTAGGTCGCCCCGCCCGCCGCCACCGTTGTGGCGAACGCCTCGAGCCGGTCAACACCGTCGTTGCCGTGAACGCCTGGAGGGCCTCCTTGAGCGCCGCTCCATCCATGTCGTCGATCGCCGCCCGCATACCCGCCCAGTTGCTGGCGACGTCGTAGTCGGTGAGGAGGGCGAAGGCGGTGAGCCCGATGCTGAGAATCCCGTGATGACCGCACGCAAAGACCACTTCGTCCTGGGGTGCGATGTGGTCGGGGTAGGCGTCGGGGGGGAAGTATTGGCGCCAGCCGCCGTCGATGGCGTCGTTGCCGAGCCCGCAGAACAGCAGCCGGGCGCTGGTCGCCTCGGCGGGGAACTCGAGGGTGAGGTCGATCGTGTTGGTGTCCCAGATCGGGACGCCCAACAGCGTGAAGATCTGCGGGAGCAACCCCAAGTGTTGGGCGTAGTGGGTGTCCGGGAATGCCGCCCGCGGGGTCGAGCGGACAGGTTGGTGCCGTCGGCCTTGAGGTATTGGACGTACACCCAGACCCAGCGGACGTAGTTGTTGTACAGCGTGAGGGGCAGCTGATTGCCCGAGAGATCACCGGCCTTGGTGTAGGTGCCGTACCACAGGGTCGGGTACGGCTTCGTCACGTTCACTTGCACCGTGTCGCCGCACCCCGGTGGGGGGCACGTAGGGGGTCGAGGTCGGCACGACGCCTTCGGATTGGTGCCAGGTGGCGGTGTCGGTGGTGTCTTGCAGCTCGTCGAGGGGTTTGGTGATCACCGTGCCCAAAGGCGTCCCGGTGTCGCGCACCCCGTGGATGCTGGCGACGAACGCCGACTGCGCCGTGGCGGTGAACGTCGAGTCGGTCTGGGTGAGCCCCACCGTCGAGAACGTCGTGGTGATCGAGCCGACTTTGATCTCGCTGGGGTTCCCGGAGGCGTCGACCGCCGGGGTCAACGTGGCGTAGTCCTGCCCGTTCTGTTGCATCTGGGCGATGTAGGAGCCCAACGTGCACACCGAAGCGGTGTTGCTCAACAACGACTTGGTGGCCGGCACCTCCATCATCCCGATGGTCGCCACGTTGGGATGCAACATCGACATCGTCACCGCCGTCGTCAACGAGTCCACGACGCTGTCCAACGCGACGACCTCGTCCTCGGTGACCACCAAGATGGGTGGCAACCCCAACTCGGCCAACCGCTGGGGCATCCCGTCACCGCCTCGTAGGACCCACCCAACTCGAACGCCGCCTGAGCCAACGCCCGCGTCGCCGCCGTCGGGGCATGGAACATCTGCGCCACCAACACCCGCTGCCCATTGCGGGTGCCCTGCACCGTGACCACCAACCCGCGGTCAGCGGGCAACTCGACTTGGGCGTAATGGGTCAGCCGGCCACGGCGCAACTTGCGCCACAACGTGCCCTCCCCCAACAGGCGCATCCGCGTCAACGGTGAATGCGGCGCCAACGCCACCCGCTGACCATTGGCATGCACCATCAAATCGTCCAGCTCCGCCGCCGCCCCCAAAGCGAACTGCAACACCCGGCTCTCCGTCGACCCCGCCACCCCCGCCACCAACCCCCGCGGCACCGGACCCGACCCCGCCGCCGCCCACCGCGGCACACCCCACGCCGCCGCCCCCACCGCCCCCGCCCCCAACCCCGCCTTCAACAACCACCGCCGACCAACCGACGACCCCAACAACTCGACAATCGTCGACTCCACCCCACCGGACTCGACGTCAGTCATCGACCCCCACCTCTCGCTCAGTCGGCAATCCAACGCCCGTAACGTCGAACGTAATCGACGCTCGCGATCGCCGTGGCGGCCGCCTGAGCGATGTCAGGCGAGGCTGCTGCGTGGCGTCGGTGGGTGGGCGATGGTGGTGTGTCGACCGTGACCTGGTCGGCGGTCTGTGCGACAGCGAGATGTCACCTACAGCCCCTGCGTGAGTTGGATCGTCCGCCGGAAGCCCCGTCCGGCGAGTCCGAACCCGAGCTCGTAGGTGCCCGGCACGAGCGGTACCTGCTCGAACAGCAGGAACCGCACGCGGCCGTCGACCGGCGCCAGCCACCGGCCGGCTGCGAACTCGACGCCGTTGTGGCTGATCGTCACCGAGCCGAGGTTCGCCGCAGCTCCCACTTCCGCGGGCTTGGGGACCCGCTCACAGGTCCAGGCGGCGTCCGTCGCGCAGGAGACCACGACCTCAGGTGGGCGAGGAGCCTCGGCCGTCTCCAGCGGCGCTGGTCCCACCTGCCGCACCCGTTGATTGTTCGTGTCGGCGATGACGAGCAGCGGGCCTCGGGTGGCCGTCACGCCCAACGGCGCACGGAGCTGCGTCTCATCGGCCCACTGACCGTCACCGTTGAAACCGCCGGTCGGAGCGCCGTTCGTGATGACGCCGGCGAGGTCGTCGATGACGTTTCCAGACGACGGCACGTACGCGCGGATCAAATGGTTGGCGGTGTCGGCGAAGATCACGTTCCCGTCCAGATCGACCGACAACCCGCTCGGCTGGTTGATCTCGACGTCGGTACCCGGCATCAGCATCCCGAAGCCGTTGGTGTTGCCGTTGTAGCCGGACGTGCCGGTGCCCACCACCCGTGTGACGGCGCCGGTGGCCGCGTCGATCTTGACGATTCGGTCCGGAAATTGAATGGCGGCGTAGATGGTGCCGTCGGCGCCCGTGGCGACCGACCAGTAGGTGTCGCCGCTGCCCCCCGGCGTCAGCGTGCTGATCGTGCCGTCGACGGCGACGCGCCGCACGCCTTTGAATCCGTCCGCGATCAGCAGCACGCCGTACGGATCGACGGTGACGCCGAAGGGCTGGGCGAGGGGAGCGCTGGTCGCGGGCCCACCGTCGCCGCAGATGCCGCCGTCACATTGCACGCCGGTGCCGGCGACCGTCGTGATCACACCGGACGGATCGACCTTGCGCACCTTTCGAAGCAGGACGTCGGCGATGTAGAGCGACCCGTCGAGGCCGACCGCCAACCCGTTGGGCTGGGCGAGCTGTGCGGCGGTGGCAGGACCGCCGTCGCCGCAGGGCGACGTCCGATCGGCGCACGTGGTGTTCGACGCCCCGGCGACCACGACGGGCGCCTCGGCGCTGACCCGTCTGACGGTGGCGTCGTCGAAGGCGACGTAGTAGCCCTCGGTGGACAGCGCGGTGTTCCACGTTGGCGGCACCGCCGCGACGACGGCGAGCGGGTCGCCGAACGAGCTCGACTGGAAGAGCGTCGACGTGGCGGTCGGGCAGCCCCCATAGGCCGAGGCCGAACACGGCGCCGGCAGTACCGGCTGCTCCGCCGGACTCGGGAGGAGGTGCGCCTGCGGGCAGCCGGCCGGCGCGATCGCCCCCGACTTACCGTCCGGGCACGTGCTGACAACGGCCAGATCCACGCCGTTCAGGTCGGTGGCGCCGAACGGCACCGGGCCGTAGGTCTCGCCCGTGCCCAACGCCAGCGGCCAGGCCCACAGTGGTTGAGATCCGGGCGCTTTGGCGCAGTGGTCATTGGCGAGGCTGCCGCAGTACAGCCAGGCCCGATCGAAGTTGGCGCCCGACAACCTGGCCCCCGACAAGCCGACCCCGGGGAGGTAGGCCCCCGTGAACGTGGCGTCGTCGAGCGTCGCGTTGGTCAGGTTGCAACTGACGCACACTGCATCGTCGAAGTGGGCGCCGGTCAGATCCGCACCGGTGAGATCGAACCCTCCGCTCTCGCCGGCGTCGCCTGCCAACACGGCACCGGTGAAGTCGATGTTGTGCAGGTCGGTGGCCTGGTGGAAGGCCTGCCCGTTGCCATAGAGGTGGGCATCCGAGAACACGGCGTCGCGGGCCCGGACCCCGGTGAAGTCGGTGTCCACGCCCCGGGCGCCGGAGAAGGCAGCGCCGGTGAGGTCGGCGCCGACGAAGCTCGCCCCGCTGACGTTCGCGTCCGTGAAGTTGGCGCCCCGCAGGTTCGTGTTCGCGCCCGAGAAGTTGGCACCTGGATGCGATCCCTCCGGCGACAGGTCGGCACCCTCGAAGGAGGTCCCGGCGGCGCTGACGTTGGTCAGCGTTGCCGCGGTCAGGTCGGCGAGCGCGAGGTTCGATCCGGTGAGGGTCGCCCCATCGAGATGGGTGCCGGTGAGATCGAACGGCTCGCCGAGCGCCGTGACACCGGCGAGTTTGGTGTTGCGCAGATCGGCCCCGGCCAGCGCGGCGCGGTCGGCGCTCGAGGCGACCATGGTGGCACCCGTGAAGTCGACCGTCGCCTTGCCGTTGGTGTCGTCGACGAGGATCTGCCCGACGGTCCGCAACGGGAGCTGGCTTGCCGGGAACATGGCACCGGTGCACCCTGGCTGCCAAGCCACTCCGGTGAAGGAGACGTGCACGAGGTTCGTGTTGGCGATGGCGGTGCACCGTTGCCCGACGTCGCCGCCGAGCTGGGCCCCGGCAAAGCTGGGCGGGACCTGGAACTCCAGCTTGTCGAACGTCGCGCCCCACAGGTTGGAGCCTGGGAACGTCGTCCGATCGGCGGTGACCGTGCCGAAGTGGGCGTCCTGGAGGCTCGCGCCATTGAACGTGGCACCGCTCAGATCAGCACCGTCGAAGTTGTAGAAGTTGGGGGTCCCCGTGATGGTGGTGCCGACGAACGTGGCGCCGGTGACGTCCCCCGCGAAGTTGACCACAGGATCGGGTCGGTCGTCGATGTTCAAAGGGCTGAACAGCTCCAGGTTGATGTTCGAGAGGTCGCACCGACGGCACGACGTGTAGCTGCTCGCCACGCTGGCCGGGTCGCGGGCCCACACGCTGGTCGTGAGGGTCCAGCCCACCTGAGCCCGTGCGGGAGCGATGTCGGTCGGGCCCGAGCCCGCCGGCACGTTGAGGGATCCCCACGGTGAGACTCCCTGGTTGACGTTTGGCTCCTCGCTGAGTCCGAAGAACACGAGTGCAACGCCCTGGGCGATGGCGATGTACGACGGCGTGTTCGTGGTGGCGGTCGCGCAATCGTCGAGACCGCCGATGTTGTCCCCGAGAAATCCGATGAGCGTGTTCGGAGTCGTGGAGCCTGCCTGGGGCGGCGACCACAACACGAAGCCCGGTCTGCCATCCGGTGAAGTCGGCGTCGGCGGAGGGGTCTGGTGGAAGGTGCACGGTCCCGCCTGGGCAGCCGCCGGCCGTGCCGGCACGATGATGGCGCCCTGTGCGGCGAGTACGGCCGCCGCGATGAGCAGACTGCGCTGCGAGCCGATGCGAGCGAGCGAGCGCCAGCGAGCGAGTGGCCACATGCGGCCTGCGTGGCCGGGGAACGCAATGAGCGTCATGTGGGGTCGAGGCGGCTGAGGGAGGGTTCGGGGATGTTGAGGGTGGGGTCGATGTGGGGTTGGTTGGTGGTGGTGTCGTGGAGGGCGCTGTAGTTGGCGGCGAAGATGCTGCGCCAGTAGTCGACGGCGAGGTGGGGGATGTTGGTGCCGGGGCTGTTGGTGGCGATGGGGGTGCCGGTGGGGGAGTAGACGTCGATGTGGTAGTCGGAGACCTGGCTGCCGTCGCCGTGGTGGGAGAGGAGGTAGATCTGGTTGGCGCCGTCGACGGCGAGGTCGAGCCAGGCGACGTCGGTGGGTAGGGGGAGGGTGAAGTTGGCGGGGGTGGTGGTGCCGAAGTAGCGGGCGGGGTTGCCGTTGAGGTCGAAGGCCGCCAGTTGGGAGGCGCCGGCTTCCAACACGAGGACGGTGCCGGGGTTGGTGACGGCGACGGCGGTGGGTGAGGAGAGCAGCCCGATCTGGGTGCCGGGTCCAGCGCTGTAGGCGGCCAGCGGGGGTTGGGGGGTGTTGGCGGGCAGGACGTGGGCGAGGCGGCCGCTGTCGGTGTGCACGGTGACGACGCGTCCCGAGGAGTGCAAGGCGGCGGCGTCGACGGGCAGCACGAAGGCGCCCAGCGACGTGTCGGGGTCCCAGGACAGTTCGTGGGTGGTGGGGTTGATGGTGAGGGCGCGGACGTGGTAGCCGTCGGTGGTGTCGTCGGGTTCCAACAGGACGTGGTTGGCGATGTCGGCGGCCTCGACGAAGGCGTCGAACAACACGAAGGGGCGGCGGGCGAACCCTTGGCGGGTGGCGCCACCCAAGGTGATGGTCGAACCCGCTTCGGCGACAGGGACGCCACGCACCCAGTAGCGGTCGCCCGCTTTCCATACGATGCCGGCCACCCCCAACCGGGTGGACACGGTGACGCCGGTGACTTCTTGGATCCCGCCGGCTGGCGCGGTGGCGGTGTCGACGACGCTGCGGGACCACGTGTAACCACCGACGGTCGGGTCGAACACGGTGGTGTCGGTCCGCCGGAACACTGTCGACGCGGTGATCGCCGCTGGCAGCTCGGTGATCGCGAAGCTGACGTTGGTCGGCAAGTTGGCCGAGTCGTTGTTGGGCAACTGGGCCGACATCCCCGTTCCCACCTGATGACCGTTGGCGTCCAACACGACGATCGACCAGGTGATCGTCTTGCCGGCGAACGGCGCCGTCAAATGCAACTCGATCGGGGTGGTGCTCGTGCCGCCACCGGTGTTCAGCGCCCCCGTCTGGGGCGTCAACGCCGCCACCCCATCAACCTTCGCCTCGACCCGCCACGAGCGCGCCGTCACCGGCCACGCCGGCGGAGTCCCCGACCGCGGGTCCGGCGACACCGTCACCGTCGCCGCATATTGCAACGACACCTCGTTCTCGATCACCCACGGACACGCAATCGACTCCCCGATCGCCTCCCCCAACGTCAAGACATCACCCGCCGCCGTCACCACGGCCAGAACGACGCCGATCATCGGGACGGCGTCCAGGATCTTGGACTTTGCCTCTTCCCCGATGATGGCGCGGGCGATCGGCGCCCAGATCGGGTTGCCGAAGGATCCGAACAGCGCCTTCGGGATGATCGACCCGAAGCTGACGAGGATGCTCCAGATGTTGGCGGTGCTGCCGCCGTTGTTGTTGATGTCCTCACCGGTCGCCGCCCCGGCCGCCACCGCCACGGCGACGCTCTCGATGACGGTGAGGATCCTCGACGCCACGAGCTCCTTCAGCGCGGCGTCCACCGCCGCTCGGTTCTGGATCGCTTGGCGGATGCCGGCCCAGGAGCCGGCGACGTCCATGTCGGTGAGGAGGGCGAAGGCGGTGACGCCGATCGTGAGGACCCCGGTCAGCAGCGAGGCCAAGAGGACTTCGTCGCTGGGGGCGATCGCACCGCTCGGGTAGGCGTCGGCGGGGAAGTACTGGCGCCACCCGCCGTCGATGGCGTTGCTGCCGAGCCCGCAGAACAGCAGGCGCGCGGTGGCCGCCTCCGGCGGGTAGTCCAACGTCACGTCGATCGTGTTGGTGTCCCAGACCGGGATGCCCAAGATGGTGAAGACCTGCGGCAGCAGGCCGAGATGGTGGGCGTGGCGGGTGTTGGGGAACGTCGCGTTGGGGTCGAGCGACAAGTTCGTGCCGTCCACCTTGAGGTACTGGACGTACACATCCACCCAGCGGACGAAGTTGTTGTAGAGCTTGAGCGGAACCTGCTGACCGGACAGGGCGCCGGTCACGTCGATCTGAGTGCCCCACCAGAACCCCTGGTGACTCAGCTCCACGTCGACAGATGCCTGCTCCCCCGTCGGCGGCACGTAGGGGGTCGAAGTGGGGACCCGACCTTCGGGCTGGTGCCAGGTGGCGGTGTCGGTGGGGTCGCGCAGCTCGTCGAGAGGTTGGTTGATGACCTTGCCGAGGCTGCCGGTGTCGCGCACTCCATGGATCCCGGCCACGAACGCCGAACGCGCGTTGGACGTGAACGTCGCGTCGGTGGTGTTCAACTTGCCAGTGGTCAGAGGGATGGTCTCACCATCGACCGTGATCTGGCTCTGGTTGCCGTCGGCGTCGAGCGCTGGCACCACGCTGCCGTAGTCCTGACCGGCCTGGTGCATCTGGTCGATCGTGGTGCCCAGCGTGGTGACCTCGGGGGTCTGCCCCAGCAGTGATTTGGTCGTCGGCACCCCGACCGGGGCGACCGTGGCCACGTTCGGGTGCAGCATCGTCAACGCGATCGCCGTCTGATGGGCGTCCCAGACCGAGTCGAGGTCGACGACCTCATCAGCCGAGGTGATCTGCGGGTGCTGCAACCCGAGGCCGGCGAGTCGCTCGACTGATCCGGCCACCAACCGGTACGAACCCTCCAACTCGAAGGCGGCCTCCGCCAGGGCGCGGGTCGCCGCCGCCGGCGAATGGAACATCTGCGCCACCAGCACCTCTTGGCCGTCCCGGTTGCCGCGCACCGAGGCGAGCAGCCCGCGCTCGGCCGGCACCTCCACCTCGCGTAATGGGTCAGCCGACCTCGACGCAGCTTCCGCCACAGTGAGCCCTGCGACAACAACCGCATCCGTGTCAATGGCGTGTGCGTCGACAAGGGCACGACCTGACCGTTGACGTGCAATGTCAGGTCATTCACCTCGGCGGCTGCACCGAGTGCGAAGTGGAAGGTTCGGCTGTCCATCGCGCCGAGCCCGGCGAACAACCCGCGCAACGGATCCGGACCCGCCGCCCCCGCCCACGTCGGCGCCACGAGCGCTGCCGCCCCAGCCCCGAACCCCGCCTTCAACAACCACCGCCGACCAACCGGCGACCCCATCAACTCAGCGATCGTCGCCTGCACGCCGTCGTCCCTCATCGACCGCACCCCTCACTCATCGGGAGACCGCGAGCCACGGTAATCCACTGCACGTGTGGCCTCTCCAGCGACGCTTTCGTCACATGGGGTCGAAGCGGCTGAGGGAGGGTTCGGGGATGTTGAGGGTGGGGTCGATGTGGGGTTGGTTGGTGGTGGTGTCGTGGAGGGCGCTGTAGTTGGCGGCGTAGATGCTGCGCCAGTAGTCGACGGCGAGGTGGGGGATGTTGGTGCCGGGGCTGTTGGTGGCGATGGGGGTGCCGGTGGGGGAGTAGACGTCGATGTGGTAGTCGGACACCTGGCTGCCGTCGCCGTGGTGGGAGAGGAGGTAGATCTGGTTGGCGCCGTCGACGGCGAGGTCGAGCCAGGCGACGTCGGTGGGCAGGGGGAGGGTGAAGTTGGCGGGGGTGGTGGTGCCGAAGTAGCGGGCGGGGTTGCCGTTGAGGTCGAAGGCCGCCAGTTGGGAGGCGCCGGCTTCCAACACGAGGACGGTGCCGGGGTTGGTGACGGCGACGGCGGTGGGTGAGGAGAGCAGCCCGATCTGGGTGCCGGGTCCGGCGGTGTAGGTGGCCAGCGGGGGTTGGGGGGTGTTGGCGGGCAGGACGTGGGCGAGGCGGCCGCTGTCGGTGTGGACGGTGACGACGCGTCCCGAGGAGTGCAAGGCGGCGGCGTCGACGGGCAGCACGAACGCCGCCGAGCGACGTGGTCGGGGTCCCAGCGTGAGGGCGCCGGTGGTGGGGTTGATGGTGAGGGCGCGGACGTGGTAGCCGTCGGTGGTGTCGTCGGGTTCCAACAGGACGTGGTTGGCGACGTCGGCGGCCTCGACGAAGGCGTCGAACAGCAAGAAGGGGCGGCGGGCGTAACCCTTGGCGGGTGGCGGTGCCCAGGGTGATCGTGGAGCCCGACTCGGCGACGGGGACGCCGCGCAGCCAGAACCGGTCGTTCTGCTTCCACACGATGCCGGCCACGCCCAACCGGGTGGAGATCGTCACCCCGGTCACTTCTTGGATCCCGCTGGCGGTGCGGGTGCCGGTGTCGACGACGGTGTCCGACCACGTGTAACCACCGACGGTCGGGTTGAACACGGTGGTGTCGGCCCGCTTGAACACCGTCGCCGCGGTGATCGCCGCCGGCAGCTCGGTGATCGCGAAGCTCACCGTGGTCGGCGGGTTGGCCGGATCGTTGTTCGGCAACTGGGCCGACATGCCAGTTCCCACCTGATGACCGTTGGCGTCCAACACGACGAACGACCACGTGATCGTCTTGCCGGCGAACGGCGCCGTCAGATGCAACACGATCGGATCGGCCTGGATCGGGCCGCCGGTGTTGATCGCCCCCGTCTGCGAGGCCAACGCCGCCACCCCATCAACCTTCGCTTCGACCCGCCACGACCGCGCCGTCACCGGCCACGTCGCCGCCCGCGGATCACGCGCCACCGTCACCGTCGCCGCATACTGCAACGACACCTCGTTCTCGATCACCCACGGCGACGCGATCGTCTCCCCAATCGCCTCCGCCAACGTCACCGCATCACCCACCGCCGCGATCGACCGCGAGAACCTGACCGACCAGCGGGATCGGCGTCAGCCACTCGTTCCGCCCCCTCGTCAGCAACGATGGCGCCGCCAACCTTCGCCCAGAAGGCGTTTGCGACGACTGGCGAAGATGACCTTCGGGATGATCGTCCCGAAGTTGACGAGGATGCTCCAGATGTTGGCGGTGCTCCCGCCGTTGCTGGTGATGTCGCCCGCGGTCGCCGCAGCCGGCTGCCACCGTCGCGGCGACGGCCTCGGTGGCGGTCAAGATCGTGATCCGGGTGATGCCTTCGACGGCGTCCTTGAACGCCGTGATGTCGTCGTCGATGAATCGTCGGATGGCAGCGAAGGTGCCGGCAACGCATGACGTCGGTGAGAGGGCGAAGGCGGTGACGCCGATGGTGAGCATGCCGGTGGCCAGCGAGGCGACGAGGACTTCGTCTGGGGGGCGATGTCGCCGCTGGGGTAGGCGTCGGCGGGGAAGTACTGCCGCCAGCCACCGTCGATGGCGTTGTCGCCGAGCCCGCAGTACAGGATCCGGGCGGTCGTCGCCTCGGGCGGGAAGTCCAACGTGACGTCGATCGTGTTGGTGTCCCAGATCGGGACACCCAGGACGGTGAAGATCTGTGGCAGCAGGCCCAAGGGACTTGGCGTGGCGGGTGTTGGGGAACGTCGCGTTGGGATCGAGCGACAAGTTGGTGCCGTCAGCCTTGAGGTACTGGACGTACACCCACACCCAACGGACGTAGTTGTTGTACAGCCGGAGCGGCACCTGCCGGCCGGACAAGGCGCCGTTGAGCTCCGTCTTGGTGCCGTACAACAGAACCCGGTGTTGTTGACCTGGACGTCGACGGTTGCCTGTTCACCGGCTGGCGGGACGTACGGAGTCGGGGTGGGGACGACCCCTTCGGGTTGATGCCACGTCTTGGTGTCGCTGGTGTCGTGCAACTCGTCGAGGGGCCGGTTGATGACCTTGCCGAGGTCCGCCGGTGTCACGCACCCCGTGGATCCCCGCCACGAACGCGAGCGGGCGTTGGTATGAACGTCGTATCGGTCGTGTTCAACTTGACCGTCGTCAACGCGACGGTCTGCGTCAGCCGACCTTGATCTGGCTCTGGTTGCCGTCGGCGTCGAGCGCCGGGTCCACCGTGGCGTAGTCCTCGCCGGCCTGGTGCATCTGGTCGATCTGGGTGCCCAACGTCGTGACTTCGGGGGTCTGCCCCAACAGCGACTTGGTGGTCGGCACCTCGATCGGCGCGACGGTGGCCACGTTGGGGTGCAGCATCGTCAACGCGATCGCCGTCTGATGCGAGTCGACGACGCTGTCCAGATCGACCGACCTCGTCGGCGGTCGCTGATCTGGGACGCCTGCAGCCCGAGCCCGGCCAGCCGCTCCGGTGAGCCGGCCACCAACCGGTACGACCCCTCCAACTCGAACGCCGCCTCCGCCACCGCCCGCAACCCCGCCATCGGGGCATGGAACATCTGCGCCACCAGCACGTCCTGGCCGTCACGCACACCACGAACCGACGCCAGCAACCCCCGCTCGGCGGGCACCTCCACCTCGGCGAAGTGAGTCAGCCGGCCACGACGCAGCTTGCGCCACAACGAGCCCTGCCCCAACAGCCGCATCCGCGTCAACGGCGTGTGCGGCGACAACGGCACCACCTGACCGTTGACGTGCAACGTCAAATCGTCCACCTCGGCCGCCGCACCCAAGGCGAAGTGGAACACCCGGCTCTCGGTGGTGCCCATGCCGGCGATCAACCCGCTCGAGCGGCGAAGGACCCGGGCCGCCGCCCACCGTCGGCACCACCCACGGCCGCCGCCCCCGCCCCCAACCCGGCCTTCAACAACCACCGCCGCCCAACCGACGACCGCATCAACTCAGCGATCGTCGACTGCACCCCGTCGAGCTCGTCGTCCCTCATCGACCCCACCCCTCACTCATTGGAGCCCTGCTCACCGTAACCGAGCGCTCATCGGGCGCGTCACCGCAGGGTCCGAGGGCGTCGTCAGGGTCGAGCTCCGGCTGGCTCCTCCGGTTCGAACGTCCAGTCCGGCCGCTTGCGCCAGAACGTCTCGTCATACGTGGCCGTGCCGTCGGCGAGATCGACCAGCTTGGGGATCGGGAGCGCCCGCCGCAGCGGGCACGGGCCGCCGCTCGATGTGCTGCGTGAACTCGTCGGCGAACGCCTGCAGGATGCTCCGCACCAGCACCTGCTCCTCGACGGCGAGGTAGCAGCGATTGCCGTCGGTGACCCGGCCGAGCCAGTGGACGATGCCGCGCAGGTCGTCGTCGCCGCCACCACCGAGCGCCAGCTGCTCGAGGTGCTGCGTGATCTCTCCGCTGCCGAGCTTGCACGGCGGGCACTGACCGCACGACTCGATGTACAGGAAGCGGGACAGCTGATAGGCGACGTCGACCATGCAGGCGGTGTCGTCGTAGACGATGAAGCCGGCTGCTCCCATCCCGCTGCCGATCGCCGTGAACCCCTCGTAGCTCAGTGGCACGGCGAAGTCGGCCTCGGTCACGACCGGGTTGGCCACGCCCGACAGGACCGCCTTGATCCGGCGGCCGGGTGCCACGCCGCTGCCGACGGCGTCGAGCACCGCGCCGAGCGGTGTGCCGAGCTCGACCTCGCCGACGTCGGGGCCGACCACGTCGCCGACAACGGTCACCACGACCGTCCCAGGCGACTCCACCGTTCCCATCGAGCGGAACCACTCGGGTCCCCGAGCGAGGATGTGTGGGACGTTGGACAGTGTCTCGACGTTGTTGACGAGCGTCGGGTTGGGCCCAGGCCGCGAGCCGGCACGTGGCGTCGCCTCCCAACCGAGCTGAGGGTCGGCCGCGAACAGGCCGTGTTCGAACGGCGGGAACCAGCGAGGGAGCGGCGGTTTGCCCTCGATCACCTCGAGCATCGCCTTCTCCTCGCCGAACAGGTACTCGTCGGGACCGGCGACGATCGTCATCGTGCAGTCGGCGCAGATCCCGGCCGCCTGGAACTCCTGGACCGCTCGCGTCACGCCGGCGCGTTCACGCTCGAAGCTCCCCTTGAGGCAGATGAACGCTTCCTCGGCACCGACGGCGAAGGCGGCGATGACGACGCCTTCGACCAACTGGTACGGGTTCGTCCGCATCAGGGCGCGGTCCTTGAACGTGCCGGGCTCACCTTCGGCGCCGTTGCAGACGACGAACCGTCGAGTCCCTGTCTGCCCGGCGATGCTCGACCACTTGCGCCCGGTTGGGAACCCGCCACCGCCGCGTCCACGTAGCCCCGAAGCGGCGATCACGTCGATCGTCGCCGTTGGTCCGATCTCCTGCGCCCGCTGGACGCCGAGGCCGCCCCAGTCGGTCGCCAGGTACGCATCGAGTGAGGTGACCGGCGCTTCAGGAAGCAGGAAGGTCGCCATACCAATTCCCCTCTGTCTCCCACTCAGTGTCCGCGGAAGGCCTCCTCGAGCCACCACGACGGATGGTCGGCGACCACTTTGGCGTCGACGAGCAATGGCCTCGACCGGGCTCCGGCGATCCACGAACGCACCGCGTCGAGGTCCGCCACCGTACGCACCGTGACCGCATCGAAGCCGATGCCCCGCGCCATCGCGGCGAGATCCGTGTCCGGGAACACGACGTTGCGCAGGTCGTGCCCGTGCGGGCCGAAGTGGTGGACCTCGGCGCCGTAGCCGGCGTCGTTGTAGACGACCACCACCATGGGGAGCCCGAGTCGCACCACGGTCTCCAGTTCGCTGGCAGCCATCAGTGCGCCTCCGTCGCCGAGCGCGGCCACCGGCAGGCGGTCCGGCTGAGCCAGCGCGGCGCCGATCGCCGTAGCCAGCCCGAGTCCGATCGACTGGAAGGACTGGGTCATGCAATAGCCGTACTCGTCGGGCACCGCCAGGTAGGCACTCGGATAGCCCATGAAGTTCCCGGAGTCGATGGCGACGACGCGCTCGCGAGGCAACAGGTCGTCGAGCACGAGGCTGAGGACCCGCGGGTCGATGCGCTCGGCTGTCGACGCATCGTCGATCGCCACATCGCGCCACCGCCCTTGCCGGGAGATCCGTTCGCCGATCTCGGGTGACCGGTAGCCGCCGCCGGCACGCGTGGGGAGCAACGCGGCCGCAGCCGTCGCCGTTTCTGCGACGTCACCGACGACCCCGACGTCGATCGGACGGGAGCGTCCGATCGCCTCCGGCTCGAGATCCACCTGCACGACCGTGGCGCCCGAACCGATCAGGGCGCCGTGACTCATCGTCCACATGTTCAGCGCGCAGCCCCAACCGACGATGAGGTCGGCGTCGCGGATCAGCTCCACGGCGAGCGGTGAGGCGAATCCGCCGGAGATGCCGAGCGACCACGGATCGCCTTCGAACAAGCCGTTGGCGACGGCGCTGGTGGCGAGCAACGCACCGGCCGACTCGGCCAGCTGCTCCAGCGCAGCACGCGCTCCGCGCCCGCCGCGGCCGGCGATGAACACCGGCCGCTCGGCCGCCGCTAGTGCCTGGACGAGGCGGGCGACGCCTTCCTCGTCGACGGGCAGCTCGGTGGCGGCAGGCGGGTGAGGACACGCCGTCGCGTCAGCCGGCACCTCGGCGGCCTGGACGTCGAGCGGCAGGTTGAGCAGCACCGTGCGCCGATCACGGCACGCCGTCCAGTACGCCGAGGCAGCTTCGTTCACGGCCGACTCGGGCGACGTCACCCGCATCGGCACGGCGCCGACGGCGGCGGCCAGCGCCGGCTGGTCGACGAAGAAGTTCGACAGGGGCGACGTCGCCTCCGCGGCGAGGACGAGCAGCGGCGTGCGGCTCTTGGCGGCCTCGGTGATGCCGGTCATCGCGTTGGTCAGCCCACAGCCCTGGTGCACCGACACCGCCGCGACCGTGTCGCTCATGCGGGCGTACGCGTCGGCCATCGTCGCCGCGCCACACTCGTGACGCGCCGCGACGAACCGCGCGCCGCCGTCGACGAGAGCGTTGGTGACATGGAAGTTGCCGGAGCCGACGACGCCGAAGACCTGGCGGACACCGAGTCCGGCCAGCGTCCGCCCGACGGCCTCGGCAGTGTTCACCTGCTCGACGAGGGCCAGCACCCGGGCCGGGCTGCCCGAGCCGGTGACGATGGGCAGCGGTCCCGCGATGATCACGGCGCCAGTCGGTGGCAACTCGGCGAGGCGCTGCAGCTGGGTCAACCCGTACTTGCCGCTGCCCAGCAGGTACGAGTGGCAGGGGAACGGCGGGTCGAACGAGTGGGCGGTGCCGGCATCCGTGCCGACGGTCTCCACGCCGAGTCCGATCACCGGCGACTCCTCGGCGAGCCAGCGGGCGCACTCGGCGGACATCCCCGGCGTGTGCGGGCCGGTCTGATCAGCGTTGAGGAATGCCTCCTGCTCGGCGGACCTGGCATCCCAGCCCGTGCGATAGAGCAGCCAGCCGCCGTCCGGCAGGGGTCCGTGCTCCTGTTCCCAGCCCTTGATGTCATCGACCTCGAGCAGGAAGTCGGCGTCGTCGGCGGCCCGGGCAGAGAAGTCCAGCACGACCGCCGGCGCGATCAGCCGGCGCGCTGGCACGGACGCCACGTCGTCGCTGTCCTTGCCCGTCACCCAGTGGTTCGGCGCGTCGAAGTGTGTGCCGGTGTGCTCGCCGCTGCGGAAGTTGTTCCAGTACCACGCCGGGCCGCGCTCGTCGTACCGGCTGATCTCCTCCAGCGCGAAGCGCTCGGTCTGCCCGAACTCCGGCGGCAGCTGGATGATCGGCGTGTCGGCAGACAGCGGTGCGGTCAGGTCGACGACCTGGATGGCGCCGCTGGCGAGACCGTCGACGAGTGCGGTGAGCGTCCCCATCCGGCCAGTCTCGTCGGCTGCGCGGTTGGCGTCACGATTCCCGCTGTCGACCGCCGATCAGCGCTTCGATGCCGTCGAGCATGCGGGCGAGCCCGAACTCGAACGTGTCGAGGGCGTCTCGTTCGAGGTAGGGCGTCGGGTCGTCAGGCGCCCGGTCGAGCTGCTGGAACGTGCCCTCTGCCTCCAGCCGGGTCAACGTCGGAAAGCGAGTGGGCCAGTCGATGTCGCCGGTGAGCTCGCTCAGCAGCGGTTCGACGATCGCCCACCACTCGTCGTCGCTGCTGCCGGTGGCTTGTGCGGTGAGCCGCGTGTCGGCGACAGCACGCGCGGCACCCTGGATGAAGACCTGGATCGCGCCGGCCGCCCGCGCCATCTCGGTCCCTGTCAAACCGGTGCCGTCGAGGATTGCGACCTGTGCCTCGAACGCGGCGAAGGTGTGCGGGCCGAGCGCCGGTCGGGCCGTCGGAACTTGCACCATCCACGGGTGCCGCTCGTAGAGCGCCCACACGTCGCGCGTCGACGCTTCGAGGGCGGCCCGCCAATTCCCCGCGCTCGGAGTAGTCGGTGGGCAGCTCGCCGAGGGCGTGGTCGTACATCAGGTCGAGCAGTTCGGCCTTGCCGGGAAGGTACGTGTAGAGCGACATCGTGCTCTTGCCGAGCCGCTCGGCGATGCTGCGCATGGACACTGCGGACAGGCCACTCGCGTCAGCGACGGCGACGGCGCTGGCGACGATCGTGTCGAGGTCGAGCGTCGGCTTCGGACCTCGCCGCGATGGACCGGCCATCCTCCAGAGCAACCTCATCGTCACCCTCGGGTCGCCGGTGCCCGGTCCTTCGCTCATGCCTCTTGCAACTCCGTAGGACGTACGGTAATAGTAGTACCGTGATTGCGTACAGCGTACAAGGTTCAGGCGCGGCGATCGCAGCAGACGGTCTCGTCAAGCGCTTCGGCGACACCGTCGCCCTCGACGGGTTCGATCTCGAGGTTGCGCCAGGCACGGTGTGCGGGCTGCTCGGGCCGAATGGCGCCGGCAAGACGACGGCGGTTCGCATCCTCACGACGTTGCTGTGGGCGGACGCTGGCGCGGCCAGTGTGGCCGGGTACGACGTCGCGACGGAGGCCCATTCGGTGCGTGCCGCGCTCGGGTTGAGCGGCCAGACGCCGGCGGTCGACGAGATCCTGTCGGGCCGCCAGAACCTGGTGCTGTTCGGGCGGCTCAACGGGTTCAGCAAGGCCGTGGCGCGGCGTCGTGCCGACGAGTTGCTCGCCCAGTTCGAGCTCACGGACGCCGCCGATCGCGCCGTGAAGAAGTACTCGGGTGGGATGCGGCGCCGCATCGACCTCGCGGTGACGCTCATCCTCGCGCCGGCGGTCTTGTTCCTCGACGAGCCGACGACCGGTCTCGATCCTCGCAACCGCAACGAGGTGTGGCAGGCGATCCGCCGGCTCGTGTCCCAGGGGACGACGGTCCTCCTCACCACGCAGTACCTCGACGAGGCCGATCAGCTCGCCGACCGGGTGGCGGTGATGGATCGGGGCACGGTCATCGCGACAGGCAGCCCGGACGAGCTGAAAGCCCGCATCGGCGGTGACCGCGTCGAGGTGGTATTGGCGGATGACGTTCGCCTGGAGCAGGCCATGGCGGTGATCGAGCAGGCGACAGGTGTGCGCGCCGAGCCCTACGGCGACGGCGGCGAACGCCGCGTCAGCGTCGCCGTCAACGATCGGGTCGAAGGGCTGACCGCCGTGCTCACGGGGCTGGTGGCGCACGAGATCGCCGTTACCGACATCGGGCTGCGCCGGCCGACGCTCGACGACGTGTTCCTGACCCTCACCGGGCACCGCACGGAACCCACGGAGGCTGAGACGACCACCGAGGAGCGAGAGGAGGTGATGGCGTGATCGTCACGTTCATTGCGTTCCCCGGCCACGCAGGCCGGTGGCGGTCGCTCCCTCGCTGGCGCTCGGTCGCTCGCATCGGAGAGAGGGGGCACCAGTGACCGTTGCGGCGTTCCCCAGCCACACGGCCCGTCCGCCCAGCATCGTGCACAACGCACTGCGCGACACATGGCTCGTCGCCCACCGCGACATGTCGCAGTGGGTGCGCGAGCCGCAGCTCATCGTGTGGGGGCTGCTCTTCCCGGTCGTGTCGGTGCTGCTGTTCGCCTACGTCTTCGGCAGCGGCATCGTGGTCCCAGGCGGCGGCGACTACCGGTCGTTCCTGATGCCCGGGATCTTCGTGCAGGCGATGGTGTTCGGCATCGGGGAGACCATCGCCGCCGTGCAGGCCGACACGGCGAAGGGTGTGACGGACCGGCTGCGCTCGATGCCGATCGCCCGCAGCGCCGTGGTCAGCGGACGCTGCCTGGCCAACACGATCTACTCCGTGCTGAGCCTGCTGCTCCTGGTCATCTGCGGGTTGGCCATCGGCTGGCGCTGGGAGGGCACGTTCCTCGAGGCGTTGGGTGCGTTCGGCCTGATCCTGTGGTTGCGGATCGCTCTGCTGTGGATCGGGATCTACCTCGGCTTGAAGGCGAAGAGCCCCGAGATGGCCAACGGCATCTTCGGACTGCTCTGGCCACTGACGATGCTGTCGAACGCGTTCATCGCCACCTCGCTGATGCCGACCTGGCTCGGCGTGATCGCCGAGTGGAACCCCATCTCGTCGACGATCAACGCCGCTCGCGAGCTGTTCGGCAATCCCGGTGTCGCCACGAGCACCTGGATCGGCGAGCACTCGGTGCCGATGGCGATCCTCTGGCCGGCGGTGATCATGGCGCTGACGATGCCACTGGCGATCCGCACCTTCCACCGCCTGAATCGATAGCCAGGCCGTTGACCTCAAGTGCACTTGAGGTCGTAGCGTGAACGCATGAGTGTGCAGACGATGCATCCAGTGATAGGGACGGCGGGCGGCCTCCGTCGTGTCGACGGTGTCGATCCGTTCGACGGCGCACGGATCACGGCGGTGCACCACGATGCGGGCGGTCTGTGGGTGCTCGTCGGGAAACGTGATCTGTATCGGCTCGATGGCGACTCGCCCGAGCTCGTCGCCAGCCTCGACGAGGCAGCAGGGACGTGCGTCGGTGGTCACGACGGGTTGGTGTGGATCGGCGGTGACCCCGCGGCGCTGTGGCAGCTGCGCGGCGCGCGGCTCGAGCGGGTTGTGTCATTCGACGGCGCGCCCACACATGAGGCGTGGCATACGCCATGGGGTGGACCGCCGGCGGTGTTCTCGATGGCCTCCGACGGCACCGACCTCTACGTCAGCGTGCACGTGGGTGGGATCCTGCGCAGCGCGGACGGCACATCGTGGACGCCCACCATCGACCTCCACGACGATGTGCACCAGGTCGCCGTTGGCCCGGACGGCACCGTCTGGGCGGCCACGGGGATGCGAGGTCTCGCTGAGAGCAACGACCGCGGTGCGACGTGGCGGTACCACACACGGGGGTTGCACGCCACGTACCTGCTGGCCGTCGCCGTCGTCAACGACGCGGTGCTCGTCGGTGCATCGTCCGGCCATGCCGGCCGCGACGGTGCGGTGTACCGGTTCGACGGCTCAGGCTTCGCCCGCGCCAGCGGACTGCCCGACCAGCTCGAGGGTGCCGTCGGGCCACGCCAGCTCGCTGGCGCCGGCGACCATGCCGTCGTGGCGCTGCCCGACGGTGACGTGTTCACCAGCAGCGATGCCGGCCGGAGCTGGACGCCGGTGATGAACGACGTGCGTGCCGTCAGCGAGGTGGTGCTGCCGCGATCGTGAGCGCTACGTTCGCGCCCCCGTGAGGTTGCTGCGCCGAGCTCTGGTCGCGCTGACGTTGGCTGTCGCCATCGCCGGCTTCCTGCGGGCCCGAGGTCGGGGCGGCGGCACGCCGCCCCAGCACGGCGGCTGGCAGCCCGTCGAGCTGCCGAAGCAATGACGCTGACGCCAGCGGCGACGGTCAGCATCATCGGCAGCGGCGTGGTCGCCGAACGGCTGCGGCGTATCGCCTCCGACCGGCACCGGCTCGTCGGTGCAGATCCGGCCGCCACGCGGCGGGCGCAGATCGCCGTGTTGGCGACGGCCGAACCGCACGCGGCGCGGGCCGCTGAACTGCTGGCCGCCGGCATCCACGTCGTGTCGACGAGCGGGTCTGTGGACGACGTCCGGGCACTGCTCGACCTCGACGATGCCGCACGCGATTCCGGTGTCGCGCTGGTCGTCGGCGCCGCAGTCTCGCCGGGACTGAGTGGGCTGCTCGCCCGCCGCCTCGCGGGACACCTGACGAGCTGTCAGGAGTTGCACGTCGCCCTGCACGGCACCTCTGGACCGTCATGTGCACGCGCCCACCACGGGGCCCTCGGCGGCTGGGCCGTCGGCTGGCACGACGACCACTGGATCGAGCGGCCAGCGGGGAGCGGCCGCGAGCTCTGCTGGTTCCCGGAGCCCGTCGGCGCCCGCGACTGCTACCGCGGTGCGATGCCCGACCCGTGGCTGCTGCATCGCAGCTTCCCGGAGGTCGAGCGGATCAGTGCCCGGGTGTCGGCGACGCGTCGTGATCGCTTCACCGCACGTCTGCCGATGCTCAGCCCGCCCCATCGCGAGGGCGGCATCGGCGCGCTGCGGGTCGAGGCGCGGGGACACGATGGGACCGGGGAGAGGACGACGCTCATCATGGGCATCGCCGAACTGATCGGGACCGCTGCGGCGGCAGTCGCCTCGGCGTTCGTCGACCACCTGGCGGCATCGCCGGCACTGGCCGGCGTCGTCACCTCATCCGACGGCGACCTCCCGACCCAGCAGCTCCTGAACACCGCCGCCCGCGGCGGCGTGCGCCTCCAGTCCTTCACGGGCCTGGTCTCCGCCGCCGTCTGATCCGAGCCCATCCGAGTGTTTGACTCCATCCGAGTGCCAGACCTCGATTTTCCCGGGTGTCAGCACTCGGACGTGCTCTAACACTCGGATGGGTACCCTCCGGGCATGAGGCTTCCGTGGCTACCAGAGGGCCGGACCATCCGGGTCGAGGGCCGGGGCGAGTTCTTCATCCGGATCCACCGGCACGCGGACCCGGCGGCACCCGTCGTCGTGCTCCTGCACGGCTGGACCGCCTCCAGCGATCTCCAGTTCTTCACCGCTTACGAGGCGTTGGCCGCGCGCTTCACGTTCATCGGCATCGACCACCGCGGCCACGGGCGCGGCCTGCGCTCACCCGACCCGTTCACGCTGGAGGACGCCGCCGACGACGTCGCGGCGATCATCCGCGAGCTCGATGTCGGCCCGGTGATCGCCGTCGGATATTCCATGGGCGGTCCCGTCTCGATGCACCTCGCCCAGCGCCACCCCGAGCTCGTCGCCGGCCTCGTCGTCGAGGCCACAGGCCTCGAGTGGAGCGGCACCCGCCGCGAGCGCCTGCTCTGGCGCCTCCTCCCGATCGTGGGCTCGTGGCTGCGCAGCCGTGGGTACCGGCGATACCTCAACCGCGGTGTCCCCAAGTTCATCGGCGCCGGACACGCCCTGGAGCCCTACGTGCCTTGGCTCGTCAGCGAGATGTCGCGCAACGACTCGTTTGCAATGGTCGATGCGGGGCGGGCCCTGTCCCACTACGACGCTCGTCCGTGGGCTTCGACGCTGGGCCTGCCTGCCGGAAGCCTGATCATGACGAGGGACCGCGTGGTGCGGCCATCGAAGCAACGCGCGCTGGCCAAGGAACTGGACGCCGTCGTGCGCGAGCTCCCGGCTGACCACCTCGCCCCGCTCTCGGACCCGGTGCCGTTCGCCGCGCTGACGGTCGAGTTGATCGACGTCGTCGTTGCGGCCCGTCAGCCGACACCGAACGCCGGTGTCTCGCCGTCGTCCGACGCAGCCTGGGTGGTGTCGAGGTCGTCGAGCTGATCAGCCAGGTGATCGACCGCCCGTCGTAGCTCCTCGAGCTGATCACGTAGCTCCTCGCCGGTCACGACGTCGGCCAGCATCAGCCGCACGCCGGCGATCTCCCGGGCGAGGAACTCGGTCTCGGACTGCGTGCGCTCGGTGACCTGACGGTCGAGTTCTGCCTGCACACGGTCACGAGCCTCCTGGCGGTTCGCAGCCAGCAGGATCAGCGGGGCGGCGTAGGCCGCCTGCACCGAGAACATCAGGTTCAGGAGGATGAACGGATACGGGTCCCACTGCAACGCCACGAGGGTGACGTTGAGGATGATCCACAGGATGACGAGCCCCGTCTGGATGACGAGGAAGCGTCCCGTTCCGAAGTTGCGGGCGACCGTCTCGCTGACGCGACCGATGGTGTCCGAGTCGCGCTGCACCGTCCGGCGGCGGGCCCGAGGGGCAGTGAGGTCTTCGCGACGCTTGACCAACTTCGCCCCCTCCTCATGCCGTCATGTCCTGGGGCTGCGCCCCCAGACCCCATCGCCGTGCGGCGAGCTGGCGCTCGCTCGCCCGGCCGGCCTTCGCTCGCTGTACTCGCTCATGCCGTCCGAGCCCTTGACGTCACGCCCCGCTGGCGCCAGCCGGCCCCGAGCTGACGGTCCAGCACGTCGTCGATGGTCACCGCGCCGAGCAGCCGACCCGCCGAATCGCACACCGCAACGGCAACCATGTCGTAGCTCGCCAGCAGCTCGGCGACCGCATGGTCGCTCGTCTCCGGCCCGACGACCGGGTCGGTGCTCACGCACTGGCGCAGCTCCATGCTCGGCGGCTCGCGGAGCAGTCGCTGGAAGTGGGCGGTGCCGATCAGCTTGCCGGTCGGCGCCTTGAACGGGGGCTGGCACACGAACACCTGGGCGGCGATGCTGACCACCAGATCCGGCTGGCGGATCTGCGCCAGCGCCTCGGCCACGGTGGATGTCGGCCCGAGCAACACGACCTCCGGCGTCATCATCCCGCCCGCCGTTGAAGCCTCGTACGACAAGAGGCTGCGGACGACCGCCGCGTCATCGTCATCCATCGCCTCGAGGATGCGCCGCTGCTGCTCGCCCGACATCTCGCCGAGCAGGTCGGCGAGGTCGTCGAGCTCCATCTCGTCGAGCACGCCGATCAGCCGGTCGAGGTCGAGGTCCTCGATGACCTGCACCTGCTCCGACTCCGGCAGCTCCTCCAGCAGGTCGGCCAGCCGATCGTCGTCCATCGCCGCTGCCAACTGGCGCCGCTGGGCCACCGGCAGGGCCCGCACGACGGCGGCCACCTCGGCCGGGTGGAGGTCGCGCAGCCGCGCCGCCTCGGCGGCCATGCCGGTGGACGGCGGGAACAAGCCTGCCACCTCGTCGACGTCGACCAGCCGGTAGCTCGGCTTGCGGCGTAGCGCGTTGCGGCGCACGAGGCGCACCTTGGCGATGTGCCAGCTGCGGCCGCGAGGCTCGTCCACGGCTTGCAGCGCGACGTCGCTGACCGTCTCGTCGCCGACCGGCTGGTCGATGACGTCAGCGCCGATCAGCACCTCTCCGGAGCGGGACCTGAACGGGTTGAGGTCGACGTCCCAGCTGCGCAGGCGGGCGCCGTCCGAACCGAGCTCGGCGACGCGGTTCGAGTTGACGAAGATCCGCCGGCGCTGGATCTCGGCGACGAAGCCGACCAGTCTCGGCGGCTGCCCCTGGCGCCCTGACACGGCCACGAGGTCCTGGATCCGCCCGATCGTCGCCCCGCCGGCGTCGAGCAGTGGCAACCGCATGACGCGAAACGCGTAGATGAGGTCACCGGCCATGCCGTGAGCCTACCAACAGGGGTTTTTCGCGGTCAGGACCGCTCACGTCGGGTTCGTCTCGCAGCCAAGCTGCTCGACTCACCTCCCGAGCTCGCCGCCGCCGCCCCGCAGCGGCGCTCGCCCACCTGCCTGATCCGTCAACCTTTCAGGACCGGGCGACCTGCACCAGCGTGTCGCTGTAGGCGACGCCTCCGCCCCACTCGGTGAGCGTGTCGTTGGTCAGCGCGTTGGCCACCTTGCCGTCGGGGTGCTGGGACTGCCACCAGCCGAACGGGATGGCGACGACGCCCGGCCGCAGCCGGCCGCTGATCTTGGCTGGCACCTCCAGCGACGCCCGGTCGTTCCAGACGCGCGCCAGCTCGCCCTCGGCGATGCCGCGCGCCGCAGCGTCAGTGGGATCCAGCTCGACGAACGGGCCGCCCTCGGCCGGACCGTGCTTGGGCAGGTGCGAGTAGCCGGAGTTGAGGAACCGCGTGTGCTGCTTGGGGGTCAGCAGCTGCAGTGGGTAGCGGGCGAGCAGCTCGGGGTCGCCGTGCGGTCCTTCCCGCGGCGCAACGAACGTCGGCAGCGCCGGCTGGCCCATCCGCACCAACGCCTCGCTGACGAGCTCGACCTTGCCCGACGCCGTCGGGAACACGCCATCGCCCCATGCCCGGCCGTCGTCCGGATACGGCACCCGCACCCACCCGACGCGAGCGAGCTCTTCGACGTCGACGTCGGCGCCGATTGCGTCCGCCAGCAGCGTTTCGTCGTCGGCGTACAGCGACGGCTCTTCGAGCCCCATCGCCGCGGCGATCCGGCGGAACAGTTCCGTGTTGCTGCACGACTCGCCGACGGGTGCGATCGCTGCTTCGTTCCAGCCCATCCACAGGTGTCCCCACGCCGCCACGACGTCGGTCGCTTCGATCTGCGTGGTCGCCGGCAACACGACATCGGCGTAACGCGCCGTGTCGGTGACGAACTGCTCGTGGACGACGGTGAAGAGGTCGTCGCGCTCGAGGCCGACGCGAACCAGTTCGGCGTTCGGCACGATGACGAGCGGGTTGGAGTTCCACACGACAAGTGCGGCGACTGGCGGGTCGAGCGTCGCATCTGTCAGTGCCTCGCCGAGGCGACTCATGTTGATCGTGCGCGGCGTCCGACCCGCCAGCAGGTCGGGGCGTGTGAGCGCCGCGCCGTCGATGAGCGCGTCGTGGTACGAGCCGACGCTTCGTGCCAGCCCGCCGCCGCGGTCCTGCCATGCCCCGACGAGCGCCGGCAGCACGGCCATCGTGCGGTAGAACATCGCCCCGTTCTCGTGGTGTTCCCCGCCGATCAACGTGCGGATCGCCGCCGGCCGAATGGTGCCGTAGTCACGGGCCAATCCCTCGATGATGTCTGCGTCGACCCCACACAGCGCCGACGCCCGCTCCGGCGTCCAGTCGGCGACGTGGGCTGCCAGCTCGTCGAACCCGACGGTGTGCGCGGCGACCCATGGTTCGTCGGTCAGCCCGTCGCGCACGAGCACGTGCATCATCGCCAGCATCAGCGCGATGTCCGTGCCGGGCAGCGGCTGGATGAACTGGTCTGCGGACTCGGCGGTGAGGGTGCGGATCGGGTCGATCACGACGACCTTGGCACCGTTGGCGCGTGCCGCCTCGATGGTCGGCCACAGGTGGCGGTTGGTGAGGCGGGTGTTCGTCGCCCACAGCAGGATCAGCCGACTGTGGCGCAGCTCGAGCGGGTCGAGGCCGAGACTGGAACCGTTGGTCATCCGCACGCCGGCGCCGACGGTCGGCCCGCAGATCGAGCGATCGATGAGGCTGGCACCGAGGTGGTGGAAGAACCGACCGTCGAGGCCCATCATGGACAGCAGGCTCTGGTTGCCGGCGTCGCTGAACGGCAGGATCGCCTCGGCACCGTGCTGCTCGATGACGCCGCGCAGCCGGGCCGCGATCTCGGCCAAGGCGTCGTCCCACGACACCTCCTCGAACCGGCCCTCGCCCTTGGGTCCGACCCTGCGCAGCGGCCGCAGAATTCGATCGGGGCTGTACACGCGGTCGAGGAACCGGTTGACCTTCGGGCACAGTTCGCCCTGGCTGAACGGGTGATCGGCGCGTCCCCGCAGCTTGACGGCCCTGCCGTCCTCGACGGTCACTTCCCACCCGCACGAATCCGGACAGTCGTGATGGCAGGTGCCGTAAACGACACGGCGCTCGGTGAGCAGGGACATGTCCACCGAGGCTAGGTCCCGGCGCCGATCGCTCCCCGGTCGGTTGACCGTGCCTACGATCGGGGTCCGGTGAAGCTGTCGAACTGGGCCCGCAACCAGACCTGGTCGCCGGCCGAGGCGCTGGACCCCCGGTCGACGGACGAGATCGCCGACATCGTGCGGGCCGCCCACGCCGCCGGGCAACGAGTCAAGGTCATCGGCGGCGGCCACTCGTTCACGGCGGTCGCGGCAACCGACGGCGTGCAGCTCGCGCTGGATCGAGTCGATCGAGTTCCGGACCTCGACCTCGACCGTGGACAGATCACCGTCGGCGCCGGCATCGCGCTCCGCCGGCTCAACGATGTGCTCGCCGAGGCCGGCCTGGCGATGCCCAACCTCGGCGACATCGACCGCCAGTCGATCGGCGGGGCGATCGCAACGGCCACGCACGGCACCGGATTGCAGTACGGCAACCTCGCCACGGCCGTCGTCGGCATGGAGCTCGTCAGCGGGTCAGGCGACATCGTGCGGACGTCCGTCGACAAGCAGCCCGACGTGTTGCACTCCGCCCGGGTCGGCCTCGGCGCGCTGGGCGTCGTGACGGAGGTGACGCTGCAGTGCGTGCCGGCGTTCCGCCTCCACGCCCGTGAGTCGGTCGAGGTGCTCGATGACGTGCTCGACGACTTCGCCGCCGAGAGCGCAGCCGTCGATCACTTCGAGCTGTACTGGATGCCGGGAACGCGACGCTGTCAGGTGAAGCGCAACCAACGCACGGAGGACGCCGCGGCGCCGCAGGGTCGGCTGGGGTACGTGCGCGACAAGTGGATCGGCGAGAACCTCGCCTTCGGCACGGTCTGCCGGGTCGGCCGGCGCTTCCCCGCGATGGCACCGAAGGTCGCCAAGCTCGTGGCATCCGCGGCGACGGAGCGGGAGTTCGTCGACCGCAGCGACCGGGTCTTCTGCAGCCCGCGCCGGGTGCGCTTCGTGGAGATGGAGTACGGCATCCCGGTCGAGCACGTGCCCGAGGCCGTTCGGCGGGTCCGAGATCTGACCCGTCACCTGCCGACGCCCGTGCTGTTCCCGATCGAGGTGCGCGTCTCGGCGGCCGACGACATCCCGCTGTCCACCGGCTCGGGGCGGACGTCGGGGTGGATCGCCGTCCACCAGTACCGCGGCATGCCGTACGAGGAGTACTTCGCCGGCGTCGAGCGGATCATGGACGACTACGACGGCCGGCCGCACTGGGGCAAGCTGCACGGACAGCGGGCGTCCACGCTGAAGGGTCGGTACCCCCAGTGGGACGTGTTCGCCGACACCCGCGAGCGGATGGACCCGGACCGCACGTTCGCCAACCCGTATCTCGACCGCGTCCTCGGCTGAGTGAGCGAAGCGAGCTCAGACGTGCCGACCGAGCGAGCGCTAGCGAGCCGGGGGGCGATGGGGGTGCGGGGGGCGCAGCCCCCCGAGGGACTCGGCTGAGTGAGCGCCCGAAGCGCCGATGGCGAGCTGGCGCCCAGATACCCATGCCATGACCGAGCATCCGTTGCGCGGCATCCTCGAGCGGGCGGCTGGTGAGTCGTTCCCGGCCGCCGACGGTGGCGTGGACGTGCTGTCGCCCGACGCGGCCGGCACACGGGCGGTCGTCGCGTTCTCCGGCCATGCCTACGTGCTGGCTGACATCGACCCAGCCGAGCTGACCGCACTCGGTGCGGACGGCTTCGGCGGCGCCTCCAAGCCCGACGTCCTTCGCGCCGTCGCCGGCTCGGAGCTCGAGATCGGATCCCTGGACGTCGTGCTCGTCACCACCGGTGGCGATGGCGAGCGACTCGAACGGCGCCACGACCTCGATCACCACCCGCGGGTTGAGCGTGCCACCCACCACCGCCGGGACGTCGAGGTCTACGGCGACGAAGTCGGGCTCGTCATCCTCGGTCGTGGCCTGGTCGACCGGCGCGAGCTGTCCGTCGAGCTGATCAACCCCGCCGCCGGCGGGCGTGGTGAGGGCCGCCGGTTGATCCGGGCCGGCCTGGCGGCGATCCCGCCGGGCGAGTGGTGCTGGGCCCAGGTTGCTCCCGGGAACGCCGCGTCACTGCGCGCCTTCCTCGCCTGCGGCTTCGTCCCGGTCTGCTCCGAGGTCCTCATCACGTCCCATCCGAGTGTTTGACGCCGTCCGAGTGTTTCGACAGGGGCATCCCCAGCGGAAACACTCCGAGGTAGCGTGATCGGCGCCCCGGGGACGTGGCGCAACTGGTAGCGCACCACCTTTGCAAGGTGGGGGTTGCGGGTTCGAGTCCCGTCGTCTCCACCCCGGTCAACGACGCCGATGGTTCGCCAGCATGGCGAAGGCGATCGCCGCGGCGTGGCCGACGTTCAGCGAGTCGACCTGCCGATCGATCGGGATGCGGACGCGACGATCGGCGGTGCCGAGCACCTCGCGGCTGAGCCCTGGACCCTCCGCTCCCAGCAGCACCGCCACCCGGTCGGGCACCGCCAGTTCGAACAGGTCGGCGGCTGCAGGATCGGGCGTGAGTGCCCAGGTCTCGAATCCCGCACCTCGCACAGCGTCGAGATCCCCCGGCCATGACCCGGCGCGGGCGACGGGCAGATGCAGAACCTCGCCCATGCTGACCCGCACGGTGCGCCGGTAGTACGGGTCGATGCACGTCGGGTCGAGCACCAGGGCGTCGACGCCGAGCGCCCGCGCCGAGCGGGCGATGGCACCGAGGTTCTCGGGATCGTTCAGTCCCTCGAGCACGGCGACCGTTCGGGCCGTCCGCAGCACCTCGGCAACGGCAGGCAGTGGTTGTCGCTCGGCCGCGGCGACGGCTCCGCGGTGCAGGTCGAACCCGACCGTTGCCGCGAGGACCGGCTGCGACGCGATGTAGACGGGCGCGTCGAGCTGCTCCAGGCGCGGCCGCAGCGCGGCGTGGTGCTTCGACGTCAGCAGCACGGAGCGAACGACGTGCCCCGAGTCGAGCAGCCGCTCGATGGCCGTGACGCCCTCGGTGATGAAGATCTCGTCGCGCTCGCGCCGGCGCCGCGCCGCGGGGTCCGTCAGCTCGACGTAGTCGGCGAGCCGTGGGTCGGCCGGGTCCTCGATCGGGATCGTGCCCGGCATCGTGCCAGTGTGTCCGACGTCGACTTGACGCTGCCACGAGACAGCGCGAGCATCGAACACATGTCCGCGAACACGGGTTCGCTACTGATCCAGGGATCGCTGTTCGGCGTCGACGAACCCGCCGTCGACGAGGAGTTCCCCAGCTTGCAGCGGATCGAGCTCGACGGCGACACGTGGCTCGACCACGACCCCGACTGGCTGCACGGCCACGACCTGGTCTTCGACCAGCTGCTCCACGACCTGCCGTGGCGGCAACGGACGGTCACCATGTACGAGCGTCGTCTGCCCGAGCCTCGGCTCACGTGGTGGTGGAGCACCGAGAGCGGCGGGCCCGAACCGTTGCCGATCCTCGCCACGATGCGCCACGCCCTCAGTCGCCGCTATGACAAGGCCTTCGATTCGATCGGCTTCAACTGCTACCGCCACGGTGACGACTCGGTGGCCTGGCACGGCGACCGCCACCGGCACACCGTGGTCAACCCGATCGTGGCGATCGTCAGCGTCGGCGCACCTCGCCCGTTCCGGCTCCGCCCACGGGGCGGCGGCCGCGCCCGCACGTTCGACCTCGGTCATGGCGACCTGTTCGTGATGGGCGGGGCCTGCCAGCACCACTGGGAGCACAGCGTGCCGAAGGTCCGCCACGCCGAGCCGCGCATCTCGATCTCGTACCGTCACGAAGCCAACGGCGTTTCAGAGAGGTCCCGAGGAGAGTCTGGGACATGAGTCGATACGTTGACCGCCGTGGTCGAGCGGGTGACCCTCGAGCTGGGGCAGGGTGACGGCTGGCTGGCTCGCCGGCCGGACGGCCTCTTCTGGACACCAGCTGATCGACGGCCCGACGCGCTGCTCGCCGCGTTCCTCGACGCCACCGACGGTCGATCGGCGACCACGGCCGTCACCTCCGCCGTCGTCGCCGCCGCCATGGCCGTCGACCCGTTCGCCATCGTGACGTGGTCCGGTGACGTGCACGTCGTGGTGATGGGATCCGTCGAGGTGTGCACGGACGCACCGTCCATGCCGATGCTGTCGGCCGGGCGCTCTCGCACGTGGGTCGAGCGCCGCCCCGGCAGTGGCGACATCGCCCTCACCGCGGGAACCCCCGCCGACGACGGCACGGCGCTGGACGCCGGTGTGGTGCGCGCAGGTGGGTTCCGGGCGACGCTGTCGACGTTGTCGACGACCACGCCCTCACCCGACGAGCCGTCGTCCGAAGGGCCGTCAGCGGAGGTCGCTCCGCACGAGCCCGCCGAACTGCCGGCCCCGCCGACGGCCAGGCTCGGCCTGACGCTGCTGCGGTCGGTCACTGGCGGCGACTGGATGGAAGATTCCATCGGGATCGCCGGTCCGTCGGCGAGACGCCGATGCCACCGTCACGCCGGCCGAACCGCTCGAGCGGCCGGCGGGCGCGCCCGGCGCGCCGATGATCGTCGTCGACGGCACACCTGCCGTCGAGCTCGACGATGTGGTCGTGATCGGCCGGCAGCCCGATCCGACGGCGGCGAGGGTCGACGCCGCTGCCATCTGCTGCACGGTGACCGGCGACGCAGCGGTCTCGCGCACCCACCTCGTCGTGCGATCGGGAGCCGCTGGTGTCACGGTCGTCGACTGCGGGTCCCGCTCGGGATCCGCCCTGATCGCAGCCGGCCGACAGCCCCAGACCATGGACCCGTGGACGCCCTATGACCTCGGTACGGCCGACGCCGTGCGTCTCGGCGGCTCGACGACGATCACGATCTCCCGTTGACGGCGGGGTAGCGATCCGGCCGCGCCCGGGTCACACTGCGGGTATGGCATCTCGACTCAACCCGTACATCAGCTTCCGGGACAACGCTCGCGAGGCGTTGGAGTTCTACCAGCAGGTCTTCGGCGGTGAGCTGTCGGTGATGACGTTCGGCGACATGGGGACGCCGGCCGACGCGCCGGAGTCCAGCAAGGTCATGCACGGCATGCTCGAGACGACGAGTGGCTTCACGCTGATGGCTGCCGACACGCCGCCAGGGATGCAGGTCACGAGCGGGGACAACATCTCCGTCAGCCTGAGCGGCGACGACGACGCCGAGTTGCGCGGCTACTGGGACAAGCTGTCGAGCAGCGGCAACGTCGGCATGGCGCTCGAGAAGCAGATGTGGGGCGACGTGTTCGGCATGTGCACGGACCGCTTCGGCATCACCTGGCTGGTCAACATCGGCCAGCCCCAGGGCTGAACTGCGGAGCGCTCACAGGCGCTGCGACGACGCAACCTCGTGCTGGAACACGGCGGCATCGAGGATGGCGACCGCCTGCTCCGAAGACGGCCCGCTGCCGCGGAACGCCTCGACGTCGGCGGCTGACTCCCACTGCTCGTAGACGTTGATGCGTCCCTGCTCGACGGGATCGGCGGCGAGGTGGAAGTCGAGGCATCCCGGCGCGTTGCGGGCGAGGTCGATCACGACCCGGCACGAGTCGAGGTAGTCCTGGCGCGTTGCGGGCTCGACGTAGATCTTGCCCGAGACGATGAGCATGCGCGCAGTCTGCCCACTGGGTGGCGCATCAGCGCGACAGGTTCACGAGCGGCACCTGGACGTCGGACGGTTCGCCGGCGACGGCGAGGATGCCGCGGCCCGGGCGTGGGTTGGCCACCATCTCCGGCGTCAACCGGCGCAGGCCGACGGCGCTGCCGTCGAGCGAGCCGGACGGCGCCAGCAGCAGCCCGGCGCCGGCCACCGGGAAGTTGCGCAGCATGCCCAGGCGGCTGCCGAGGAAGTCCGGTGGGCCACTCACGACGAGCAGCACGCGGTCGCGGTGGCTGAGTGCCGCGTCCAACGGCTCGTACGACGTCAACCGCTGCAGGTCGTCGAGCAGCACGAGCACGTTGCCGTCCCGCGCCTCGAGCGCGGCGGCGAGATCGTCGGGTGCCACGTGGCGGCTGATCGCCGGGTCGTCCCACGTGGCCAGCGGGGACCGGCGCGACAGCGTCACGTTGAGGACCGCCCAACCGGACCGGGACGCCAGGTTGGCCATCGCCGCCATCGACGTGCTGCGCCCACTCTTGGGTGGCCCGGCGACGGCGAACACCGGGCCGTCGTCGACAGCGTCGACCCATGCCCACTCGCCCGTCTGGGTGTCGATGGCAACCGGGAGCGGACTGAGCAGGTGACCCGGCGGCGTGAGCCGGTCGATCGGTGCCTGCTCCCACGGTTGCGGCCACGACACGTCGGCGAACGGCCGCGGCGGTCGCGTCCTCGCCGCAGGCAAGCGCTCGGCGAGCTGTTGGATGACCGCGCCTTCGGGCGAGCCCGGCGCGGCGAGCTGAGCGAACTGGATGATCCGCTTCGTCGGCACATCGATGGCCCGCCGCGACTGGGACAGCTGCAGCCCCAACGGCTTGCTCGCTCCCACGATCGCGTACTCGTTGGCGTCCGCCAGTTGGAACACGAAGCGCCGCTCGATGTTCATGCCCAGCCGGTTGGTCACGATCCGTGGCAGCCCGGCCAGCACGATCTGGATGCGCACGCCGACGGCCTCGTTGATCAACGTGGTCAACGGCCCGAGCAGGTTGCTCGCCGCACCCTCGGTGGACATCAGCAGGCGGTCCGTCCCGCTGACGAGGAGCACGACGTGGGGCGGCAGCTCACCGGTGATGGCGCCGTGCTCCCAGATGTTCGAGCTGCCGGTGCCGGCCATCGCCACCTTGCGCTCGGCGGCCACGTCGATGAGGTGGCGCACGATGCGGAGCGCCAGCGCCTCGTTGCGGATCGCCATGCCGCCGCAGTGCGGCAGCGCCTCGAGCGGTGCGAGCCCGCGCCCGAGCAGGTCGATGCCGTACACGTGCACGTCGTCGGCGCTGTGGAGCAGCGCGAGCGACGTGGCGTACGCGGCCAGCACCTCGGGCATCGGGGCGTTGGGCCCGCCGATGAAGGCGACCTGCTCGTCGCGGTCGCTGATCGACGAGATCCGTCGACGCTGCTCCTCGGGCAGGTCCATGACGGCGACCGGGACCCCGTCGTCGCATTGGCGTGACACGAGCGAGGACACGCTGACGCTGTCCGGCAACGCGGTCGGCCACGGGACGGCGCTGCGCGTCCAGCCGCTGGCGCTCGCCGCTTCGCGGATCGCCCCGACGAGGGTGAACATGTCCGTCTCCTCGACGGGCACGTCTTCGGGGCGGCGGTCGGGCGCAGGTGCCGACAGCGTCTCGAAGGGCACGATCCGCACGTCGATGTCGGCGTCGGCCGCGGCGAGGTCGCGACGGCGGCCCGCCACGCGGGCCGTCTGGAACTCGATCAGGTCTCGCCCGTGGAAGCGGGCGTACGCCCGACCGACGAAGCGATCAGGGATCGTGGCGGCGATGCCGGAGTTGAGCACGGCCTTGGAGTGGGCCGGCTTGCCGACGCGCAGGCAGATGCGCAGCCCCGCGTTGGCGTCGATCTGTGCCGGCAACGCTCCCTCGAAGTTCTGCGTCACGAGGAGCAGGTTGAGTCCGAGGGCGCGGCCGATGCGGGTGATCGACTCCAGCTCCCGCAGCTGCTCGCGCCCGCCCTCACTGGCCAGCAGCTCGCCGAACTCGTCGACGACGACGATCAGGCGGGGGAGCGCCGGCAGCTCCGGGCGGCGGCGGCGGGCCATCCGGTACGAGTCGAGGTTGCTCGCCCCGGCCGAGGCCAGCAAGTCCTGACGCCGGCGCGACTCCGCCTTCAGCATCACGATCGTGCGCCGGAACTGCTCGATGTCGAGGTTCGTCGACACGTCGACCACGTGGGGAAGCGGCCGCACGGCATCGTGGTCGACGCCACCCTTGAAGTCGACGATGACGATCGACAGATCGTCGGGGTGGTTGTTCAGGCACAGCGACACGAGCAGCGTCTTCAGGAACTCGGTCTTCCCGGAGCCCGATGTCCCGCCGACGAGGCCGTGCGGCCCGTCACGGACGAGGTCGACGACCATCGGCACGTCCGACGCAGTTCCGACGAGCACTGCCGTGTGCGGCGACATCGAGCTCCAGCGCCGGACCAGGTGCTCTCCGGACACCGGTGACGGGAGTTCCTCGAGCAGGTCGACGAGATGCACGGTGCCGCCGAGCGCGGACTGTTCCTCGTGGCGCATCGGCCGAAGGGCGGCGAGCCGGCGGGCGCTCTGCTCGGACCGGTGCGCCGGGATCTCGGGCACGATGACGTCTTCGGTGCGCGGATGGTGACGGCTCTGGAACACAGCGCGGTCGGCGGTGTCGGAGACGGTCAGTCGGGCACCGGCGCCCTCCGGCGCCAGCCTGGGATCGATGGTCAGCCCGACGACCCCACGCTGCGGACCGTTGGCCAGGATGTCGGCGAGCTCCCCGGGCGCCAGCAGATCGGTGCCGTCGATGACGACGAGGTGCACCGGCAGTGGCCGCTCGACGTCGAGCTCGGCACGGGTGTCGATGAGTTGCTTGATCGACTTGACGGTGGCGGCCCAGCCCAAGCCGTCGGTGGCGATGTTGCAGCCGTGGTCGCCGTTGAACGTGTGCGGCAGCCAGCGGGTGAACCCCCACTCCGCGCCCGTGTAGTCGCGCGTCAGGACCCAGATGCGCAACTCCGTCGGCGAGTGCGTCGCGGCGAGTGACATCACGAGTCCGCGTGCGGCCGCCTGCGCCCGCGCCGGCGGACCGACGATGGCCAGGGAACCTGTCGCCAGCAGGTTCGTCTCGAGCGGCGTCCCCCACTGGAGCGCGTCGAGCTCGTTCTCGGGATCGTCGGCCTGGATGGTCGAGGAGAGGGGAGCCAAGCCGACGCAGACGGATGTGAAGTCGGCGTCGTTCGGCCCGCGCTCCCACAGCCGCCGGTGGCGGGCCTCGGCCTGAACGGCGGCGATGCCCGCGCACGTTGCCGAGTGGCGGCGGCGGGAGCGCTCCTCGCGACGCAAGGCGACGACGCTGGCGCGGAACTGGGCGAGCTCGGCGGCGAACTCCTCCGCCCTCTGCTGGCGCTTGCGCTCGGTCTTCTTCTTGCGGTTGACGGCATCGACGGCAATGAGGATCGGAGCGAGCGCCATCACGACGAGGAAGATCCAGCGCCCCGTGATCGCTGCCATGCCGACGCCGGTGATCAGCGGGAGCAGTGCGCGCCACCAGTTGGAGCGGGCGCTGGCGGACTCGACGTCGGTCTGCCGCGGCGCCTCGACCTTGTCGGGAAGTGCCGCCTGGGCAGTGCGGAACTGGCGCGCGAACACGCGCTCCGGCGGGCGACGGCCGAGCACCGCGATCTCGTGCGGGTCGATGTCGACGATGGTGAAGATCGAGCTGCCGGCGTGGACGTACTCGCCGGGGGAGAGCACGACGGCGTCGTCGATGGTGGCCCCCTCGACCATCGTGCCGTTCGTCGAGCCTGCGTCGGTCAGGATGACGCCGCCGGCGCCGGCCTCGATGGCGAAATGCCGCGACGACATGAACGGGTCGTGCAGCTGGATGTCGGCACCGCTGCGGCCGAATGTCATCCGGTCACCATCGTGGAGCTGGACGTGCAGACCGCTCTCGGGCCCGGCTACGGCGACGACGAAGCGGCCCGGGCCGATGGGCGCGACGGCGTGGACCGGTCGCCCGCAGCCGATGCGGTCGCCGTGCTCGAGGTCGAGCTCGCCGAGCTCCTCGTCCGCGCCGGGGGAGCGACCGGACAGGGACAACGATTGGCCGGCGAACCCGGCGTCGTTCAGCGCCTGCTGGAGGTCGCCGACGCGCGTCGAGGTCTCGGCGTCGATGAAGGCGTCGTGCAGCCGGTCATGGTCGCCGACGACCTGGAGGCGCCAGGTGGTCATGTCGTCACCTCACAGTCCGCGGCCGCCGCCCTGCCCCGTCCACGCGATGAGCGATGTGCGTTGCATGACCACTCATCGCTCATCGCGCCCGGGTGCAGATACCGGATCAGAGGTTGCTGGCGAGCTCCTGGTCCGTCTGCTCGAGGGTGTCGGCGGCCTGCTTGAGGAAGTCGCCGATCGCTCCGATGGCCTCCATCAGCTCGTTGCCCTGGGTGCTGACTTCGTCGAACTTGTCCTGCCAGCGCGTGGCGGTCTCACCGGTGAACGAGCCGGACAGCGCGCTCAGGCGGGACTTCAGGGCGTTGATGTCGCTCCCGAGGTTGTCGGCGGTCGTGCGAACGTCGTCGGCGTGCGATCGGGCTTCATCTGGTTCGAGCAAGATGGCCATCGGTGTGGCTCCTTTCTTGATGTGGCCGGCGAAGCGGCTGGAGCCGCCGCCGTGCCGAACCGGGTCCTTGTCTCTGAACGACGCGATCCGGTTCCTTTCGGGACTGTCGTGACCCGCCGGGGCGAGGTGAGGTCGACGGTACCGACAGGGCGCGGGAGCGTCGATGGGGACGTCTCCCCGTGAAAGGCGTGAGTCAGAACTCGGTGGGCTGGTCAGGTTGGAACACCCGGAACGTCGCCGCGATCGCCCCGAAGAGCTCGCTGAACCGCCGCGACTGCTCGACGTTGGTCGTCGCGAACTGCAGCACGCAGCACGCTTCGCCGTCGGTCCCGACGGGCAGCACGAAGGACTCGGCGAAGAAGTTCTCCAGCTCCATCCCGAACCGGCGCGGCTCGTAGAGCCGGCGCAGGTGCACGGCTCGCCCCGCCGGGAGCTCGGTGAGCTCCGGGCGCACGATGTCGGTGATCCGCCCGAATCGGGCCTCGTCGTTGCGTGGCTTGCGGGTGAACGCGCTGAACAGCACCGGCACCGACAGTGACAGCTCCGTCTCCAAGTCGGCCTTGGTGTAGACGGCGAGCGTGCATGCGGCGATCAACAGCTCGGGCTCGTTGCGCGCCTGACCCGGCTCGATCGTGTCGTCGACGACCTCCTCGATGAACACCGCGGCGAGGATCACCCCTGCGCTGGACAGCTCGTGACGCAGGCGGTTGAGCATGGTGTCGGTACGCCGCTCGAACGCTCGGTCGAACAACGGCAGCTGCCGCCAACGCTCGCGGGCGCGATTGCAGAACTGCTCGAAGGCGTGCAGCTCGGTCGGCACGGACGTCCACTGCTCGGGGAGCACGATGCCGAACGAGTCGACCTGGCGCACGCTGGTCACGTCTGCTGCTCCCGGAGTGGGTTGGGGATGACGACGACCCGGTGGGCGCGGATCATCAGCGTCAGCTCGTCGGGTGACAACGCCGTGCTGAGTCGGCGGCGTGGCGGCGCCTCGCCCACAGAGCGTCGCAGCGCCGGATCGAGGCCGCGCCCGGCGAGCGGACCGACGACTTCGACACCGTCGGCGGCGTGGCTCAATCGACGACCCGGTACGTCACCTTGGCGCCGTCGGGGAGGTCACGCAGCTGCACTGCCAGCTCACCACGGATCTGCATGCCGTGGGCTGCGTCCAGCGCGTACACGTTGTCGACGTCGTACTCGCCACCGAGCACGAACGGGACCTTGGGGATGAGCCGCTCGCCGGGCGGTAGCGCGCCGTTGCGGGCCTGCCATTCATGGGCGAGCGGCTGACCGGTCAGGAACTCGAAGTCGGAGAGCAGCTGATCGGCCCAGTCCTCGATGCTCGACGCCAGCGGCTGCGCCTCACCCGTCTCCGGATCGAACGTGACCACTTGTTCGTCACGGAGGGCGAACTGTCCCCCGAAGGCGTCCTCCGCGAAGAAGAGCAGGCCTTCGGCCATGTCGGCATACCCCGAACGCCACCCGCCGGCCGCGTTCCAGTCCTCCAACGACGTGGCGACGAACGCCTGCCCCGCTGGGAAGACGTGCAGTGCGGACTCCAGGGCGTAGAAACCGTTGCGGGCGTCGAGGAGCTCTCTCAGCTCCTCCCCCGTCCGACCGGCGGCGACGGTCCCGTTGGCGACGGGACCGAGCGGCTCGGATGCCAGGGTCAGGAGCTCGCTGGCGCGCGGACCGAGCATCAGTCGCTGACCACCAATCTGACCCGGGTGCCGTCGGCGTAGTCCCGAGCCTGGTGGCCCATCGAGGAGCCGGCGCCACGGTTGTCACTCGGGTCGATGCCTCGAACGCTAGAGCCTGTGCCTCCCTCCTGGAACATGGCCGGGGGGTACTCGTCGCGGTCGAGGCCGGGCTGGCGGGGGTTCCCACGCATCGACTCACGGCGACGTTGCGTCGCGCCCTGCCGATCGATGGTGAGCTCGGTCGGGTGCCCCGCGTTCTGCGCATCCTCGACGTGCTGCGCCGACTCCGGGTGCCGGCTGCGACTGACCGTGATCTCGGGCAGGTCGCCGCCGCTCGAGGCCGTTGGTGGCACCACGTTCGAGGGCGGTGTGGCGGCCGACGCCGCACCCGATGGCGGGGTGGCCGCGTTGATCGCCGCAGCCGCCCGCCCGGCGATGATGACGTCGCCTGCCGCGCCCAGCAGGTCGGCGCTGTCCATTGCCACGTCGGTCAGACCGATCGTCTGGCCGGACTCGGGGTGTGGCCACTTCGTGGCGTAGAGGGTCAGGCTGGCGGCCATCTTGATCGCGACGAGGGCGAGCACGAGCGGTCCGAGCGGTGTGAACAGGGCGATGACGGCGACGATCATGAGGACCCGATCGAGCAGCTCGCGCAGGGCCCACAGCGCAGCCGCCCAGTCGCCCGAGGCGATCGCCGCCACCAGGTCGATGAGCGCATCCAGGCCTGTGAGGTCCATCACCAGGTCGAACGCGGAGCCGAGGATCGACTCCCACCAACTCGGGTCCTCGAGGTCGCCGAGACTGATGTCGTCGAGGCGATCGGCGGTGCGGTCGTTCAGCTCGTCCTCGTCGCCACGCAGACGACCCCACTCCTCGCGACTGGCGCGCAGGTCGTCGGCTGCCGAGTCGACGGAGCCCTGCGCCGCGGCGAGCAGGCGGCCGCTCTGCTCGACGCCATCCTCGGCTGCCGTGCGATCGGCGTCGGCCGCCGGGTCGCTACCAGCCGGCGGAAGGGAGTCGAGGTCGGACGTGGCCTGGTTGTGGCTGGACCGACGGCTGGAGAGCGTGCGGACAGCGTCCTCGTGCGCCTCCCAGTGTGTGCGCGCCCTGGCCAGCGCCGACGCCGCTTCCGAGCGCAGGTCACCGAGCCGCGAGAGGTGGTCGGCGAGGGCGCCGTGGGCGTCATCGCACACGCCGGGCAGGTCGCCCAGCGAGTCGGTGACCTTGTCGACGATGTCGCGGAAGGCGTCCGCCGCGTCGCCCTCGAGCGAGCCCGTCCCGGCGTCCGACGTGACCTGCTCGAACTCGTCGAGGATGCGCTGCGACGCGTCGGCCATCCGCTCGAACATCGTGGAGACGCTCTCGACCTCGTCGAGCGAGGCCCGAATGGGCTCGCCGTCGACGTCGGGGAAGATGTCGGTCCAGCTCAGCGCCATGCCCGCACCTGCTCAGCCGTCCAGCTGGCCAACCAGCTCGGTCTCGGTATCGGTGAACGAGCTGCTGATCGCGCCGAGCGCGCTGGAGACGGCGTCGAGCGAATCGGCGAGCTCGCCGCGCCGTTCGTCCCACTTGCCCATGAAGTCCTCCAGGGCGTCGTTCAGCCGGCCGGCGCTGGGCACTCGCGCCGAGTAGCCGCCCTCGCCGCGCAGCCCACCGGTGGTGGTGTCGACGCTCGACTTCAGCTGGTCGACGTAGGCGATGTCGACGACGATGCGGTCGGCCACGTCAGCGACGGTACGGACCGTGCCCCCGTCCGTCGACGGGGACGACTCCCCGGACCACCCACGATCTGGGTGGGCACGGTCTCGAATCCGAGACTGCGGCCACCCAGAAGGTGCGTTGAGACCGTGGCCACCCAGATGCAGGGCCGCAGCGGTCAGGCGGGAGGCAGCAGGTCGAGATCGGCGTGCGTGACGAGCCCCGACTCGATGGCGTGCTCGACGAGGCGGCGGCGCCGGTCCGTCGCCAGCTGGTCGATCGACCCGCGCAGTCCGCCGATGCCGAGTGCGCTGAACCGGTTGCAGAGGTTGTCGAGCTTGCGGTTGAACTTCGTGATGGACCATCCGAGTCGCCGGGCCACGGCACGGTTGGCGGGCAGTTCCGCACCGCCGTGTGGGTCCCGCAACGCCGGCTCGGCGAGCGCGATCAAGAGCAGGCGTTGTTCGTCGGTCAGTGGGAGATCGCCGATCCCGATGGTGTCGACGAAGGCCTCGTCGTCGTCTCCCTCGACGCCCTCGACGGCGGTGTCGTCGGCCAGTTGGGCGACAGGCTCGGTCGGGTCAGGAACGCGCAGCGCCAGTGCGTAGTCCGTGACGCCCGCCCGGAAGCGGATCGCCGCGTCGCGGAACGTCAGGGCGATCCGGCTGCCTGGAGCGAGGACAGCACTGGAGCGCGACCCCTCGTCGGAGACGACCATCGTGATCGAGCGACCCTCGTTGGTCAGCCACCACAGCCCGCCCCAGTGCTGGAGGCGGCCGAGCACCCGGTGCAGGTGGGGGTTCTCGTCGACCACGAGATCGGCGGCACGCCCGAACGTCAGGTCCTCTCCCGGCTCGACCTCCGTCACCTCACCGCAGTACTCGATGACGAGCGGGGCGGTCACGGCTCCTGCCTTCGGCCGTGCACGACGAACGAGCGCGAGCCGAAGTAGACGACTGCGCCCGGCTCGACGAGCTGCGGTTGATCCGGCTCGAGGGTGACCACCTGGGCGCCGGGGTGCGGAACGACGAACGTGCCGTTGGTCGAGCCACAGTCGGCGACGAGCACTTCCCAGCCCTGCAGCCGTACGGCCACGTGGCTGCGCGAGACCTTCTCACCGTCGACGTGAACGCGCCGCAGGCCGGCTCGTTCGGGGTCAGCGTCGCGCGATGGGTTGCGGCCGATCAGCAACTCCTCGTCGAGCTCCAGCTCACCACCGTCGTCGAGCTGCAGCCGGCCCAGGGTCGGACGGCGCACGCTGACCACGGCCGCCTGCCCTGGCGGCAACAGCTCACCGCAGACCTCGCACGCCGCAGCGGTCGGTGCGCTGGCATGGCCGCGTGAGCACTGTCGAGCCTCGACGAACGCGTCGCGGCGGGCGACGTCGAGGTCGGGCGGCAGCAGCGCCGCGGCATCGAGCGGCGGCAGTGTCACGTCGGCGTCGACGGCCGCCTGCAGCTCGGTCGGGACGTCGACGACATCGGCAACGGTGGCGACGACTGCCTCGCGCGGGCCGAGCTCGAGGCGGAAGCCTCCTGCCGGAACGGTGCCGACCTCGAGGTCGCTGCTGGCATCGACCTCCTGGGCGTTCACCTCGACGGTCGCCGCGGTCGGCTGGGCCATCGTGTGTTCGACCCACGTCCTGGAACCGGCGCCGGACAGCATCGGCATCGTCGGCTGGTCCGTCTCGATGTCGACCTCGCCGAACGCCATGGCGCGGCAGTTCGTTCCCCCACGCCAGCGCGACGAACGCCGGCACGTCGAAGCCGGCCTCGACGACCGCCGCCCCCACCGAGCCCAGCTCGTCGCCATCCGGGCGGGAGAGGAACGCGGCACGCAGGCGCTCGTCGTCACCTGCTGGTACGAACAGCAGCGCCCGCGACCGGCGGGTCAGCCGCCCGCCGCCCGGCGCGACCCGCACCGACGCGCCCTGTGGGGTCATCGTGCGACGGCGCCGATCTCGAACACCACGGCGGTGGCGTTGTCGCGACCGCCGGTGTCGTCGGCCGCGGCGACCAGGCGGTCGGCCGCCTGCTGACAGCTGACCGACGCCAAGGCGGCGCGGAGGTCGGCCTCCTCGACGTGGCGATGCACGCCGTCGGTGCACAGCAGCAGCCGATCGCCGGCGCGCACCGGGACGGCGATGACGTCGACTCGTAGCACGTCGAGCGGCAACCCGATGAACGAGGTCAGGCCGTGGAGCGCCACGCCGCGCTCACGGTACTCCCGGGCATCGAGACCAGCAGCGAGGAGTTCGGACCGCACGTCGTGGTCCTGCGTGAGCACCTCCAGCCGTCCGACGATTTTGCCGGACCCGTCGCCCGGTGCGAGCGAGTGAGCGCCAGCGAGCGAGCGGCCAGCTGCCGCCTGCGTGGCCGGGGAACGCACATACCGGTAAGCCCGGCCATCCCCGAGGTGCACGAGTGTGACGATCGAGCCCTCGATGATGGCGGCCAACAGCGTCGTGCCGAGCCGCGCCATCGCCTGCGCCGCACCAGCCCTCGCGACCTCATCGCTGACGGCGGCAACGATGTCGTGCCATGTCCCACGCCGCGGGACCGCGACTGCCGCGTCGAGGAAACGATCCGTCGCGATCCGTGCCGCCACGGCACCGCCGCCGCGCCCGCCCATGCCGTCGGCGACCGTGAACACGTCGTCACGGTGTCCCCATACATCCTCGTTGATCGAACGGCGCCGACCTGTCGACGTCGCGGCACCCCACTGCACCACGCCGAGCGCGATCGTCTCCAGTGCGGCGGCGACCTGCGCCAGCACCTCGGCGTTGCTCGTCGGGATGGTGTCGTCGTCCAGCATCACCGTCCCGCCACGCGCCGTTGCTGCCCTCGCTCGCGGCGCCCTGCTTGCACGAGCGACAGGTCTCAGCAGCGCTTCACGGCTGGGACGTCGTGGTGACGACCTCGGTGGTGGCTGGAGCGGGTTCGTCGTCACCGTCGTCGCGCAGGGTGAAGATCGCCCCGATCACCAAGGCTGCGGCGGCGACAGCGAGCACGATGTACCAACGCGCTCGCACGATCCTCGCCGGGACCGTCGGGCGCGGCTCGACGCGCTGGGCGACCGGCAGGCGCCCCGTCGGCTGCCATCGTGCGCCAGCCGGCTCAACGGCGGCTGGCACCACCGCCACGGGCGGGCCCTCCGGCGGTGGCAGCGTGCCGAGCTGTGGCGGTGGAAGCGGTGTCGGCTCCAGATCCTCAGGCTCAGGCTCCGGCTCCGCTGCCTCTGCCGCGGCAGCTCGGATCTCGGCGATCACCGAGGGCTCTGCCTCCAAGGTGATGTCGTCGTCCGACTCGTCGATGGTGTCGTCCGGGCGGTCGTTGGGCGGCGCACCAGCCCCTTCGCCGGCCGCATCGAGCGCGACATGGCGGCGCAATTCGGCGATCACCTCGTGGTCGCCGGGGACCGTCACGTCGTCGTCGTCGTCTGTCATCGGGTTGATCCGGCGCGGGTCTCGTCACGCCGCAGCGGCCGCGGGTCGATGCGCATGAGGAGCCGCTGGCGTGTGTTGCGGTGACGTCGCAACTCGGTGCCGAGGTGGTCGCTGCAGGCCCACGCCGAAGTTGCATGTTGATCGGTCGGAGGATGCGCGGCGTAGGTCGCGCGGTCGACGTGTGAGGCGAGGTGCCGCAGGTCCGGTTCGAGCGGGCGCAGGTGCGAAGCGTCGCCGTCGTGGACGTACACGGCGACGGTCTCCTGCGGCGTGCGACCATCTGGCCGGCGCACTCCGGACTCGGTACATCGGTCGATCGCCTCCGCCCACGCGCCGGCCACGCGATTGCTCGTCGACAGAGCGTTGCGCCGGCGGTGCCGCCGGACCGCCTTCCAGGCGATCACGAGGAGAGCGAACGCGGTGAACAGCACCAGTGGGATGCCGGCGACGCCGATCGCCGCGATGGCCACCGGGTGCAGGCCGCCCCCCTGCACGCGATCGGAAACCGGATCGAAGCCCTCCTCGTCGTCGACCTCCTCATCCTCCTGGCGCGGCGGCTGCACCTCCGGCGGCGGCGGTGGTGGTGGCGGTGGGTTCGGGATGGCGATCTGCTCCGTCGTCGAGCCCTGGGACTCGGGATCCGGGGTCCGCGACCGATCCGGCGTCACGTCGACGGGCACCCAGCCGTGCTCGACGGTGTCGAGCTCGACCCAGGCCGCCACGTCCCCGGCCTTCACCTCGGCCCGCCCGCCTCGCCACGCGTCGGACGGGATGCGGTAGCCCACCACGACGCGTGTCGGCAGCGACGCGACGCGTCCCATCAGCGCCGCCGCCGCGGCGTACTGCTCCTCGAACCCGACGATCTGCTCGGGATCCTCGAGCATGGTCGCGATGCGAGCTTCGGAGTGGCCGGGCGGGGTGTCGACCGTGGCGTCGTAGAAACCGCTCCCGACGAACTCGTCGCGGATCGCCGCAAGCTGGTCCCATCCGCTGTCGCGCCCTTCGACGAGGTCCGCGGCGAGGTTGCGCACCGGAGGTTGGAGCAGCTTCAGCTCCTCGGTCCGGTCGACCGGGAGGACGGTCGAGTCGGCGAGCTGGGCATCGCTCCACCGCGGCTCGGCGGCCGCCGTGAGGTCATAGGTCAGGCCGTCGCTGACGCCTCCCGGGAGGGCGATCGTGCCGGTCTGCAGGTTGAGGCGCGGATCGCGCTCGTCCGGGAACGTGAGCTCGGTGGCGGTACCCGGCAGCGGCAGGAAGGCTCCGCCGAGGTCGACGATCTCGACGCGGTAGCGCACCGACGTGGCGTCCTCGGAGGGTGGGTTGTCCAGGTCGGGGAGCTGCGTGTCGACGGGCACGAAGACGGTGCCCTCTTCGTTCTCCTCCGGGTCGGCGACGGTCCACACCACGCCGTCGTAGTCGGCCATCACAGCGACCGGCCAGCGGTCGATCTCGGAGTCACCCGACACGACGAACACGACATCGTCACGGCGTTCGTCCTTCAGTGAGGCCTTCAGCTGGACGAGCGGGCTGGCCACGGCCAGCGGGTCGAACGGCGGCACTTGGTACTGGCGCAGATCGAAGCGCTCCTCGGCATCAGCGAGCGGAAGTCGGGGCCCGAGCAGCGGCGCGGCGACGACGGCGGTCACGGCGAGGACAGCCCCGAGGGTCAGCCGCCGGCGGTTGACGGTGACGGCGGCGTCGTCAGGTCATGCGTCATCGGCGTCATCGGCGTCACCGGCCCGGCGCCCCGCTGCGGTGCCGACGGCGATCAGCGCCAGCGTGCCGGCCAGGATCCCCGCGCCCTGGAGGAGGGCCATCCATCGCTCCTCCACCGTGAACAGGAGGCTGAGCGCCAGCGCCAGCAGCGGCCCGATCGCCGGCAGTCCGGGCCGGCGGGAGTGGCGGGCGATCTCACCACCGACGGCGGCGGCGAGCCAGGCGATCGTGAACGGCAGGGCGCGCAGCTGGTCGGTGACGTCGGCAGGCGGCGCCGTGGACAGCAGATCGGCCCATCCGTCGACCATCCCGCGGGCGAACGCCACGTAGGCCCCGGGAGTGGGAAGGCCGTTGACGGCCACGCCACCGAGCACGACGAACGCGCCGGCCGACAGCGCCACGCTCTCACCGAGCAATAGCTGACGGCGCCGGGCGAACGCCACCACGGCGCATGCGCCGGCGACCCCGATCGCCGCGGCGGTGACGAAGCTCCACCCCGAGAGCGCGCTGCGGAACCCGATCGCTGCGACCATCGCCATGGCGGCGACGATCCCGAGCGAGACGGCGAACCGCGACTTCACCGCGCGACCCTCGACCAGGCCGCCTGGAACTGGGCCAGGCTGTCGACGTCGATGACCTTCGCACCGGGCAGCGTGCCGGGGATGCGGCCGCCAACCGGCCACGTGCGCACGAGCACCACCCGCGCCGAGCGGCGGGCGACCGTGGCGAGGCGCAGGAAGCGGTCGGTCGGCACGTTGCCCGTCACGACGACGAGCGCCGAGGTACCGGCCTCGGCGCGCACCGCATGCAGTGCGGCGTCGGCGACGTCGGCACCTGTCGTCCCGTGCGCCAACGTCAACCGGTCGAGCAGGTCGTTGCGCCCGGCGGCCCGGTTCTGTCCCATCACGACCTCCCGATCGAGCCACACGGCGACCGGCTGGCCGTGCAGCATCGACGACACGCCGAGCGAGGCGGCGATCTCGATCGCCAGGTCGAACTCGTCCTCGGACACGTAGGACGCGAGGTCCGTGTCGACGACCGCCGTGATGCTCGGCCGCCGGTTGTCGACGTAGTGCCGCACCATCAACGTTCCGGTGCGCGCCGTCGACATCCAGTGGATGTGGCGGTGGTCGTCGCCGAGCTCGTACTCGCGCAGGGCGTGGAACGCGACATCTCCAGCCGGGGAGGCATCCGACGTCGGCCCTTCGAGGTCCTTGGCGAAGCCGACCGGCAGTGGCGCCAGCGCGGCAACCCGCGGGTGCACCCACAGCGTCTGCACGCCGGTTTGCTCGATCTCCCGGCGCATCAGGTGCAGCAGATCGGTCTTCACGATCAGCGCCGGACCCACCTGGACGACACCTCGCCGCGCCGTCGGCAACGGGTACACGGCGTCGGTGCTGCGGCCCGCTCCGAGCGGCGGGATGTCGAGGCGCAGCGGCCGGCCGCCGACGCGCTCCTCGATCGTGCGCGAGGCGATCGGCGTCCGCCGCGGATTGGTCACCCGCATCACCGCCAAGGCCCGGTCACCCACCGTGACCCGCTCCGGCTCGAGCGTCCGCTCGACGTCGAGGGCCAGCCGACCCAGCACGAACGGGACGCCGACGGCCAGCACGAGCAGACACCCGGCGGCGACCACCATCAACTCCGTCCACCCCAACCGCCAGCCCACCGATGTACGACACGATGCCCAGCACGAGCACCGTCCACCCAGCGGCGGTCAGGGGCAGACGAAGGCGGTTCATGCCCGCTGCCGCACCGCCGTCGGGAGGTCCACGCGATCGAGCACGCGATCCACCAACTCGTCGACCGACACGTGACCCAGCTCGGCCTCGGGGGTGAGCAGCATGCGGTGGCCCATCACGGCCGGGGCGACGATGCGCACGTCGTCGGCGGTGACGAACGGTCGGCCCTGCGCGACCGCCAGCGCCCGGGCCGCCCGCACGACGGCCATCGCACCTCGCGTCGAGACGCCCAACCGGAGCTCGGGCAACTGGCGCGTCGTCGCGCACAACCTCACCACGTAGCTGCGGATCGAGTCCTCGACGTGCACCGACTCGGCGACGCCGATCATCGTCCCGATGTCCGCCGTCGACATCACCGGCGACAGCGCCTCCGGGCGCATCCCGCCGGTCAGCATGCGCAGCACGTCGACCTCGTGCTCGTGGTCCGGATACCCGAGCGTCGTGCGCATCAGGAAGCGGTCGAGCTGCGCCTCCGGCAGCCGGTACACACCCTCCTGCTCGACCGGGTTCTGCGTGGCGATCACGACGAACGGCCGCGGCACGGCGTAGCCCACGCCGTCGACGGTGACGTGGCGCTCCTCCATCACCTCGAGCAGCGCGGCCTGTGTCTTCGGGGAGGCCCGGTTGATCTCGTCGGCCAGCACGACGTTGGCGAAGACGGCGCCCCGCCGCATGTCGAACGTGCCCTTGGCCTGGTTGTAGACGAGCCCGCCGGTGACATCGGATGGCAGCAGGTCCGGCGTGAACTGGATGCGGCTCCACGTGCCCTTGATCGAGTGGGCGATCGACTTGGCGAGCGACGTCTTGCCCGTGCCGGGCACGTCATCCAGCAGCAGGTGCCCTTCCGAGAACAGGCACACCAGCGCCAGCGCGACCTGGTCGCGCTTGCCCTTGATGACCTGCTCGATGTTCTCGAGCAGGGCGTTGAACCAGTGACTGAACCACTCGGCTTGCTGATCGGAGGCGGTCTGCGCGGTCTCCATGGTCTTCCTCCAGGTGGATCAGCCGCCCCAGCGGCGGTGCTCGGATTCGTGTGGGCCGACGGTCATCCAGAACATCTCGTCCGGGTAGCCGAAGTAGCACGAGCGGTCGGTGAGGTTGCCGTTGCCGTCGGCGGTGCGCGGTGTCGACGAGTAAGCCCCCTGCACGGACCCGTGGCACGTCACGGTGTACGTCTGGCCCGGGTTGAGGCCGGACGCCGACGTGAAGACCCAGGCGCACGACGAGTGGCTGCAGTTGGGCTGTCCGACGGCCGACCCGTCCTTGCGCCAGTTGACGTTGACCGGCGCCGACGGAGTGCGGATCGACTCCGTACCGCTCCAGGCCCCGCACCCGACCTCGTTGCAGGCCCGCACGCGCACGCTGTACACGGTGTCGTCCTGGAGGCCGGTGAACGTGTGCGACCGGTCGGTCTCGTTGACCGTCCCGCCCGGCGCGATGTCGACCTCGTAGCGGGTGATCGGCTTGCCGTTGTCGTTCGGTGCCGACCATGTGGCCCGCACCTCATGCCGTGCGGTCCCGAGCGACAGTCCGCCGACCTGCGCCGGCTCGCCGGGCGTCCGTGCCGAGACCGAGTTGGCCGGGACCCCGGCGCCGACGTCGTTCACCGCCCGCACCCGGAAGTCGTAGTTCGTGCCGTTGGCCAGCCCGCCGCGCGTCGTCGAGCCGCTCGTGCCGATGTTCTCCCAACCGCCGCCGTTGACGGACAGTTGGTACGTCGAGATCGGGCTGCCGTTCGGGTTGGCGCCGGCGTACGTGATGGTGACGGTGCCGGTGTCGGGTGTGGCGCCCGTTGCCGTCGTCGGACCTGGCGGGCCGGCCGGGACGACGGGGTTCGATGCTGCGCTGGCGGCCCCGGCGCCGACCTCGTTGATCGCCGTCACGCGGAACGTGTAGGTCTGCCCGTTCGTCAGGCCGCCGACGGTCGCCGAGGTGGCGCCGCCGCCCACGCTCGTGCTGCCGCCGCCGCTGTGGTCGATGCGGTACCCGCTGATCGCACAGCCTTGGTCGTTCGGCGCCGCCCACGACACGTTGGCCGCGCCGTCGGCCCGCGACGCCGACACCGAGCCCGGAGCATCCGGCACGCCGCACGGCGTGACCGGCGCCGACGGTCCCGACCACGGCCCCCAGTCGGCGCGGTTGCGGGCGCGCACGAGGAACTGCTGCGGCTGGCCGTTGGGCAGGTTGGACCACGTCAGCCCGGTCCCCGTCGTCGTGTTGGTGGCACCCGTGCTGGCGAGCTGCACCTGGTACTCGATGATCGGGTCGCCGCCGTTGCCGCCCGGGCTCCAGCCGACGCGGATGAACTTGTCGCCGCGCTCGCCAACCGGTGCGGGCGGCGCGTCGGGCGGCCGCAACGGGTGCTCCGGTGCCGACGGCGCGCTCCACTCGCCGGCTCCCTTGGCGTTCACGGCGCGCACCATGAACGTGTACTCCTGGCCGTTGGTCAGGCCGTCCCAGCGGTACGACGTCGTCGCCCCGACCTGCACGATGGCCGACGAGCCACCGCCGATCTGGAGGTCGTAGCCGGTGATCGCGCTGCCCTCGTTGGCCGGCGCCGACCACGACACCAGCAGCGCGCCGTCGGCGAACTGCGCCGATGGCGCGGCGGGACGGCTCGGCTCGATGTCGGGGACGATCGGCGCCGAGGAGCCGCTCCACGGACCCCACCCGGCGCTGTTGTGGGCGCGCACGCTGAACTGCACCGGTTGGCCGTTCGTCAGGCCGGTCCACGTGTAGCCGGTGGCGGCGCCGACGGACACGCTCGAGCCCTCGCCGATGCGCAGCTCGTAGTCGTCGATCGGCGCGCCGTTGGCGGCCGGTGCGGCCCAGTTGACGGTCGCCGTTGCGTTGCCCGCGACGGCGTTCGGTGAGCCCGGGGCCGCCGGCAGCCCGATGACGGTGACCGTGACCTGACCCTCCGACTCGCGCTCGGCGCTGTTGGCGCCGTCACGCACGCGGTACAGGAACGACGTCGTCCCGAAGAAGTCAGCCCGCGGCGTGAACGTTGCGGACTGCCCGTCGGTCGTCGCCTCGCCTGCATCGCTCGCGCCGGTCGCCGCCACGGTCAGACCCTGCCCGAGCGGGTCGATGTCGTTGGCGAGGACGGCGACCGTGACCGCGGTGCCCTGGTTGGTCGTCGCCGAGTCGGCCTGTGCCACCGGCGGCGGAGCACTCGGTGCAACGACGCGCAGCGTCACCGTCGCCGTGGCCGCCTGACCCGCCGAGTCGGTGACCGTGTACTGGAACGAGTCGGTCTGGCCGGCCTGATCGATGGCCGCCGTCGCCTGCACCGCCGCACCGTCGACCGCCAGCTGCACCGCGCCGTCGGCTGGTGCGCTGCTCGTGAACGTCAACGTGTCGCCCGGGTCCGGGTCGCTGGCGAGGGCGGCGAGATCGACGTTGGTCGGGATGCCGGCCTCGACGTCGAGGGTCGCGTCGGTCGCCGTCGGCGGGCGGTTGCTCGGCGCCAGCACCTCGATCGTCACCGCACCGGCGACCGTGTGGCCCTGCTGGTCGTCGACGGTGTAGGCGAACGTGGCGGGGCCGGCGAACTCGTCGTCGGGGTCGAACGTCACCGTCAACTCGCCGGGCCCGCTCGCCGCGGTGTGGCGGCCGCCGCCTCGTGGCGAATCGCAGCAGGCGAAGAACAGCGTGTCGCCGTCGGGGTCGGTGGACTGTGCGGCGAGCTCGATCGTCAGCTGCTCGTTGGCGGGTGTCTGGCCCTCGAACGGCTCGACCAACGGCGCGCGGTTGGGGACGACGAGCACCGCCACCTCCGCCGTGTCGGAGAGCCCGTTCGGGTCGGTGATCGTGTACGTGTGGCTGCTCGATGCCGCGCCGGCGGTCAGCGTGAGGACGCCTCCGTCGCGTTGCTGCAGCGCCGGGTCGTCGGACGACACGTCGAGCTCGGCCGGGTTGCCGTCCGGGTCGAGGTCGTTCTCCAGCAGGTCCACCTCGACGGTCTGGCCGGGGCTGACCGGTCCGACCTGGTCGTCGACGGCGATCGGCGTGACGGCATCGGTGGCGGCGATGACGGTCACCGTCACGGTCGCCGTCGCCGTACCGCCGCGTCCGTCGTCGATCGAGTACGTGAAGGCGACATCTCCCGGCGAACCGTCCGGCGTCACGGCCTCGGCCGGCGGTGTGAACGTGACCGCGCCGCCGCCGTCGGCGACTGCCGCGACGCCCGCTGACGGAACCGCCACGTCCGTGACGAGCGTGCGGTCGCCGTCTGGATCGCTGTCGTTGTCGAGCACGTCGACGATCGCCGCGGCACTGCCGGCGACGACCTCGATCGAGTCGTCGAACGCCTCGGGCGGCCGGTTCGCCGACGGCAGCGGCATCACGCCCACCAGCACCTCACCGATGGCGACCTCGGCATTGGCGTCGACGAGCGCGTACGTGAAGCGGTCGGTCCCTGTGAACGACGCGCCCGGCGTGTACACGACGGCGCCGTCCTCGACGCGCGCGGTGCCGCCAGGAGGCTGAGACCTGATGTTCTCGACGGCGATGATGTCGCCGTCGGGGTCGGAGTCGTTGCCCGTCACCTCGATGACGACCGGCACGCCGCTGCGCGTCCTCGCCAGGTCGGCGCGGGCGATCGGTGGGCGGTTGACCTCGTTGGCCGGCACGATGCGCACCTCGATGAACGCACTGGCCTGGTTACCTGCCTCGTCGGCGACCGTGTAGCTGAGCGTGAAGCTGGACACGATGTCGGGAGCGACGCGCACGTCGACGGTCTGGCCCTTCAGTCCCGGCACGGCCTCGGCGCCCGGCGCTGCCGACACGGCGACCACCTCGAGGACGCCGCCTTCTGGGTCGTAGTCGTTGACCAGCGCCGGCACCGAGACCTTGCCGCCGGCCCGCACCTCCGTCACGTCGGCACGAGCGACCGGCGGCTGGTCCAGGACGATGCTGTCGGTGACGGCGACCACCACCGTGGCACTGACCGGCTCGGACTTGCCGTCGGAGATCTGGTAGCGAAACGTTGCCCGCGACGCGGCGTCCGGGCTCACCGTGACGAGGTACCCGACGCCCTCGACCTCCTTGACCGTCACGCCCTCGTCGGCGGTGTGCCCGACGAGGCCGACGACGTCACCGTCGGGGTCTCCGTCGTTGTCGAGCACGTACACGAGGCGGGTCCCACCGGCGGCCATCACGACGTCGTCGCGCACCGCGACAGGCGGTCGGTTCTCCGGCGGCTCGGTCACCTCGATGCGGATCTGGGCGACGTCGCTCTCCTCGCCGTCGGTGGCCGAGTAGTTGAAGACGTAGGCACCGGGCGCGGCAGGGTTGAAGAACAGCTCCCCGTCGGGAGTCAGCGACACGTCGAGCTGGTCCGTGGTCTGGCCCTCGGGCCGTACGAGCGTCGGCTGCTGGGCGATGAACAGCGGGTCGTTGTCGGGATCGGTGTCGTTGTCGAGCACCGCCGAGCCGCACTGGCTTGCCGACCACCGTCACGCCCGCGTCGTTGCGGGCGTCCGGCTCGTTGTTGGCGTCCTCCAGCCGCACATTGACGATCACCGTGCCGGTGTCCGTCGCGCCGAAGTCGTCGCTGACCGTGTAGCTCAGCTCGATGCGCTCGGACGTGCTGTTGGGGTCGGGCGTGAACACGACCTGGCCCGACGGGTCACGCACGAGGACCCCGGCCGTGCTGCCCGGGTCGGCCAGGTCGATCGCCTCGAGGACGAGGGCATCGCCGTCGGGATCGACGTCGTTGGTGAGGACGTCGAACGTCGTCGGCCGGCCCCGGCGGGTCGAGGCGATGTCGTTGTGTGCCTCCGGTGGCCGGTTGGCCGAGCCGTCCGACGGGCTGACCTGGACACGCACCGCGGCGGTGGCCGTGCCGTCCCGACCGTCGGTGATCGTGTAGTTGAACGACACCTGTCCGACGTAGCCGGCGGCCGGAGCGACCTGCACGCTGCCGCCGTCCGGGCGCGATCTGCAGGATGGCGTCACCACCGGTCTGCTCGATCGACTGCACGAGCAGCACGTCGCCGTTCGGGTCGGTGTCGTTGGCCAGCACGTCCACGTCGATCGGGCGGTCGACCCGGGTCTGTGTCTCGTCGTCGCGGGCGATCGGCGGGCGGTTCGGGCCCTCGGTGTCGATCTGGTCCGACTCGACGATCTCGGCGTTCGGGTCGTCGGGATCGATCTCCGTCAGCACCTCGCCGCCGTCCTCGTCGGTGTTCTCGTCGTCGAGATCGTCACTCTGGTTCGACAGGATCGATCCCCAGTCCTCGACCTTGTCGAGGCGCTCCTGCGGGCTGGTCACCCACGCCGCACCCGTGTCGACGTCGTTGATCCACACCCAGCCGTTGACGAGGCGCAGGCGCAGCTCCGACCCGGCGCCGTCGAGTGGCACGTTCTCGACCTCGTCCATCGTCCCGTCGGCGCGAGCGCACCACTGGGCGAACGTCGGGGGTGCCGTCGACACGGCGTACGTGCAGCCGCCGTAGACGATCGGCGCAACGGGGGCGGAGCCACTCAGCTGGGCGATCTCGGTCGGCTCACCGCCCGCCAGTGGGACGGCGACGATCCGCCCATCGGCCGCCGCGGCGACGACGTGGTCGGCGTCGGGACCCGGCTGCTGCAGCGCGAGCGACTGGGCGTCGCGGCACGGCGCTGTCGAGCGGCCGGGCGGTGCCGTCGTCGGCGCGGAACAGGTCGCCATCCGCATCGCTGAACACAGCCGTGTCGTGCCCGAGCGTCGTGACGCTCGTGATGTCGTCGGTCAGCTCGAGGGCTGGGCTGGTGCGGGTAGAGCCGTCGGGGCGCAGGAAGACGACGGTTCCGGCTTCCTCGTCGACGAAGGCGGCGTTGCCGTCCGGGCTGACGGCGGCGACGGTCGGGCCGTCGCCGCTCAGGATCGGCTCGACGCCGTCGAGCGAGTCGAGCGACAGCAGCTCGGTACGGTCGAGGCGGCGCACGGCCATCGATGCCTCGTCGACGATGAGGGCGCCGCCATCCACGGCGTGGACCGAGACGTCCTCGTCGACGCGCACTCCGCTCGGCTTGCCGAGGCGCACGGCGCGGTCGTCCACGAGCTCGACCACCCCCTTCGTGCGGTCGTGGATGACGATGACGTCGCGGGCCTGGTCGATGTCGTAGTCGGAACCCGGGATCGGCGGCGCTGACAGCGGCCGTGACCTCGCCGACGACGCGGTTGACGTGGCCGACGTAGCCGACGTCGCGCTTGAGCAGCCAGGCGCCGCCGTCGTTGGTGTCGGCGTGCGACTGCTCACGCCCGTCGGCGAGCAGCGCGGAGACCACGAGCGCCGCGACGATGGCGGCGAGCACGGCGAGCACGCTGCCGGCGATGCTCGCGCGCGCGCCGTGGCGTCGTCACCAGCAAGCCCGCTCGGTGTTATCGCTTGTCGTCGCTCTCCCCTCGGGCCACCGGCAGCTCCACCGGTCAGACGGCGCGACAAGGCGGACCGGTCACCTTGTCCGCCTCCAATCACCGCCCCCACCAGGGACGACTGACCGTAGGCTAACCCTCGTCTTGTGACGATGCGATGGGGATCGGTCCCCCACTCGTGCCACTCGCCCTCCCGTGACGTCACGCCACCGCACCGCCTAACGTCCCACCCACCCTGCCCAGGACTGTCGACCCCACCATCCCGCCCGTCCACGTCGACGGGTTCGATGACCTCCGGCCGATCGGCCGGGGCGGGTTCAGCTACGTCTTCAGCGCCCGCCAGCGCGACTTCAACCGGCGGGTCGCGCTGAAGGTGCTGGCGTTCGGCCTGGTCGATGAGCGCGAGCGGCGCAGCTTCGAGCGGGAGTGCCGGGCGATGGGTCTGGTGTCCCAGCACCCGCACATCGTCACGGTGTTCAACGCCGCCTTCTCCGACACCAAGCAGCCGTGCATCGTGATGGAGCTCTACAGCGGCGGCACGCTGGGCGAGCGCGTCAAGCAGCAGGGGCCGCTCCCGGTCCAGCAGGTGCTGGAGGTCGGCGTGAAGATCTGCGGCGCGTTGCAGACCGCTCACGACCGCGGGCTGCTGCATCGCGACATCAAGCCGCACAACCTGTTCATCTCGGAGTTCGGCGAGCCGGCGCTCGGCGACTTCGGGATCTCGACGCTCGACGACGAGCGCTCGATCTCCGGCGGTGGTGGCTTGACGGTCCACTACGCCCCGCCGGAGGTGCTGGAGGGCGCGCCGGCGACGCCGCGTTCGGACCTCTACTCGCTGGCCGCCACCCTCTACACGCTGCTCGAGGGCAACCGTCCGTTCGGCCCGGCCGACGGTGCGAGGCAGACCGTCGGCGACCTGGCGCGTCGCATCATCCTCGAGCCACCCCCACGTGCCGAACATGCGCCCCGGCCGCTCGCCGCGCTGCTGACCCGGACGATGGGCAAGCGCCCTGCCGAGCGGCCGGAGTCAGCAGCCGCGTTCGGCGAGGAGCTGCGCCGGATCCAGACCGAGCTCGGCCTCACCCCGACTGCGTTGCCGCTGGCTGCGTCGTCCACCCCGACGGCGTCTGCGGCGGCGTCCGCGGACGTGCTGCCCCCGCCGGTGATCGGCGCGACGGAGTCGCGACCGGCTCCGGAGCCCGCCGACGACGACGCCGGCCACACCGTCACGGTGGCCCGAGCGCCGGCGCCGACCGAGACGCCGCCGCCGGAGCCGGAGGCCGGACCGAACACCCGGCGGATCCTGATCGGTACGGCGGCCGGCGTCATTGGCCTGCTCGTGGTCGCGCTGTCGGTGTTCCTGCTGGGACGCGGCGGCGACGACGACACGCCGGCGGCGTCCACTGCGCCGGCTTCGACGCAGGTGCTCCCGCTGCGCCTCCCGGCGCCGCAGGACGTCACCGTCTCCGGTCTGCCCGACCAGGCTCAGGTCGTGGTGCGGTGGTCGGCGGTCGGCGCGCCCGGCACCGGGATCACGTACCAGGTCGAGCCGCAGAACGGCGAGCTGGTGCCGCAGCGGACCGAGCTGCTCGAAGTGACCTACGACGACGTCCCGCCCGAGCTCGAACCCTGCTTCCGCGTCGTCGCCATCAGCGCCGCCGGCCAGATCGGGGCCGAGAGCGACCTGGCCTGCCTGTGAACGCCCTCTTCCATCCGAGTGTTTCAGGCCATCCGAGTGCCGGGGCTGGGGATGCCCCGGGGCAGACACTCGGACTCGGCACCGCGCCGCTCGGATCGCAGCCGGATGGCCCCCTGTGGTGGGGACCGCAGGACCGCGACGTCGCGGTGTCCACCGTCGTCGCCGCCATCGAGGCCGGGGCGGCGTTCGTCGACACCGCGCCGTTCTACGGGTGGGGGAGGGCTGAGGAGATCGTCGGCGAGGCCATTCGCGACCTCCCTACGCGGCCGCCGGTCCTCACCAAGTGCGGCACCGTGCCCGATCCCAACACCCGGTCGACGGAAGACCACAGCCGTGACACGATCCGCGCCGACGTCGAGGCCAGCCGGTCCCGCCTCGGCCTCGACGTCATCGACGCCGTCCAGGTCCACGATCCCGACCCCGCGACGCCGATCGAGACGACGTGGGAGTCATTGATGGAGCTCGTCTCGAATGGCAGCCGTCGCCGCCGCCGGCCTCTCGAACCACCCGGTCGAGCTCATGGAGCGGGCGCTGACGGTGGGTCCGATCGGCGTCGTCCAGCACCAGTACTCGCTGCTCGTGCGCGACGCCGAGAGCGATGGCGTGCTCGACTGGTGCGCGGCGCGGCGGGATCCCGTTCCTCGCCTGGTCGCCGTTGGCCAGCGGCTTCCTCGTCGACGACTTCGACGTCGAGGCGACGCACTCCACGGACCTGCGTCGCCGCCTGCGCTGGGCGTCCACCGAGCACGATCGCACCGAACGGACGCGGTCGGCTCTCCAAACCCTTGCCGAGCAGCACGACACCACCATGGTGGCGGTCGCCCTTGCCTGGGTCACCCGGCGTCCCGGCGTGTACGCGATCGTCGGGGCGAGGAGCCCCGCTGAGGCCGAGCTGCTCGGCCGGCCTCTACCGCTGCTGACGAACGAGGACGTCGAACTGCTCGATCAGGCCGGCAGCGCGTAGGTGCCCTGGGCGGTCGCCGTCGGCTCGTGCGTGCGGTCGTCGGTCCACACCCGGACGGTGCCGACCACGTTGCGGCGACCCGCCTTGTCCAGCGTCGCCCTCGCCCACAACGTCTCGCCGATCGCCGGCCGGAGGTAACGGATCGAGAGCTCCGAGGTCAGGGCCATCAACTCGACCCGCTCGATCACGGCGAAGACGAGGTACCACAGCGCGGCGTCGGCGACGGCGAACTGCGTCGGCCCCGAGATGTACCCGCCAGGCCGCAGCTCCTCGCCGGTGATCACCCGCCGCGCCACGGCGTATCCGTCGCCGACCTCGGCACACGAGTTGGGGCTTCCAGGGAACGCTGGCTGCACGAGGGCGTTGATCTCCTCCACCGATGGTCGGGGCATGGCCGGGATTCTCTGGCATCGTGTCCTCCGTGGCCGAATCGGAGCTGCAACGGGTCGTCGTCGTCGGCGCGTCCCTCGCCGGGCTGCGGGCGTGTGAGACGTTGCGCAGCGACGGCTTCACGGGGACGGTCACGCTGATCGGCGCCGAGGAGCACCTGCCCTACGACCGCCCTCCGCTGTCGAAGAAGCTCTTGGCAGGGGACTGGGAGCCCGACCGCATCACGCTCCGCAAGCGTGATGACGTCGAAGGGCTCGGGCTCGACCTGCGACTCGGCGTGCCGGCGACCGGTTTGGACGCCGATGGTCGGGCCGTCCATCTCGCCGACGGCTCGGTCGTGCCGTTCGACGCGGTGGTGCTGGCAACCGGGTCGACGCCGCGGCGGCTGCCCGGCCAAGAGGCGATGCCGTCGGTGCACGAGCTGCGCACGCTCGACGACTCGATGCGCCTGCGCGCCGAGATCGCCGACGGCACTGCCCGCGTCGTCGTCATCGGCGCCGGGTTCATCGGCCTCGAGGTCGCGGCGACGGCGCGAGGCCGTGGCTGCGACGTGACGGTGCTCGAAGGCCTGGCTGCGCCGCTGATCCGGGGGCTCGGCGCCGAGATGGGCCACGCCGTCGCCGCCGTCCACGAGGACGAGGGCACGCAGATCCGGCTGGGCGTGACCGTCGCCGACCTCGACCACGGCGGCGTACGGCTGGCCGATGGCGAGCTGGTGCCCGCCGACGTGATCGTCGTCGGCATCGGCGTGGCACCAGCCACCGCCTGGCTCGACGGCAGCGGTCTGGAGATCCGCGACGGTGTCGTCTGCGAGGCCACGTTGGCCGCCGGCCCTCCCGGCATCTATGCCGCCGGTGACATCGCACGCTGGCCGAACGAGCTGTTCGACGAGGAGATGCGTGTCGAGCACTGGACCAACGCGGCCGAGCAGGGTGCGGTCGCCGCCCGCAACCTGCTCGCCGCCGCACAGGGAGGCGACGGCGAGCCGTACGCCCCGGTGCCGTTCGTGTGGACCGACCAGGGGCGCCACCGCGCCCAGTTCCTGGGTCGACCGGCGGGTGAGGCGGACGATGACATGGTGCAGGTGGTCGTCGGGAACCCCGCCGAGCGCCGGTTCGTGGCGCTGTACGGCCGCCGTGGCAAGCTGCGCGGTGTCCTCGGGCTCAACCTGCCGCGCCTGGTGATGCCCTACCGGGCGCTGCTGCAGGCCGGTGCGACCTGGGACGACGCGCTTGCACTTGCCGCTCAGCAACAAAGCTGAGTCATCACCGCGCAGCATCCTGAGCCGTGTCGCTATCGAATCGGTAGCATGTACTCATGAGTGATCCGACCGTCGGCGGCGGCGCCGGCACGTCCACCCGCACCGATCTCGTCCGCCTTCCCCTGGCCGACCTGCCCGCCACCGTCCTTCCGGGCGCCGTGATCACGCTGGGGCTCGCCACCGAGCAGCTGCGGCGCTCCGTCGACGCCGCCCGTGAGTCGAGCGGCAGCCGGTTGCTGCTGCGCACGTCCGACAGCGACCTCGGCGTCGTCGCCCAGGTGCCCGACATCGGCTCGTTGCCCTCCGGCGAGCCGGTGGCGATCATCCGCGCCGACACCCGAGCCCGCATCGTGGCCGTCCACTCCTCCGAGCGCGGCGCCACGTTCGCCGACGCCGAGGTCCTGCCCGATCCTCGCCCGACGCCACGCGTCGAGGGACTCGCCCGCGAGTTGCGCGTCGTGCTCGAGTCGATCGCCCAGCTGCGCCGCTCGCGCCGCCTGCCCGAGCTGTTGCGCAGCGGCCCGGAGCCGGGCGCGCTGGCCGATGCCGTCGTGACGTGGGCCGAGCTCGACGAGGATCGACGCCGGGACGTGCTGGCCGCCGTCGGGCTGGCCGAGCGGGTCGAGCTCGTCCTGTCGTGGGCCAAGGATCACCTGGCCGAGCTGCAGGTCGCCGAGACGATCCGCAACGACGTCACCGAAGGAGTCGACAAGCAGCAGCGGGAGTTCCTGCTGCGCCAGCAGCTGGCGGCGATCCGCAAGGAGCTCGGCGAGGGCGACGACGACGTCGTCGGCGAGTACCGCACGAAGCTGGAGACGCTCGAGGCGGCGGACAGCGCCAAGAACTTCATCGCCAAGGAGATCGACCGCCTGGAGCGCACCAGCGCCCAGTCGCCCGAGCAGGGTTGGATCCGCACGTGGCTGGACCGCGTGTTCGAGCTGCCGTGGGGCGAGCGCAGTGACGACACGATCGATCTCGAGGCGGCGCAGCGGATCCTCGACGAGGACCACTTCGGGCTGACCGACGTGAAGTCGCGCATCGTCGAGTTCCTCGCCGTCAAGAAGCTGCGCCAGGAGCGGGGCATTGAAGATCGTGGCTCAGGTCGGTCGACCCAACGTGAGCACGACAGGTCAGCCGGCGAGGGAAGCGCTAGCGACGAGCCGGAGCCGAGGGAGCGAGTTTCGAGCGACCGAGGCCAACAGAGGGGCGCCGGTTCGATCGTCACGCTGGTCGGTCCGCCAGGCGTCGGGAAGACGTCGCTCGGCGAGTCCATCGCCCGCGCCATGGGCCGCAAGTTCGTGCGCGTCGCGCTGGGTGGCATCCGTGACGAGGCCGAGATCCGCGGGCACCGCCGCACCTACGTCGGCTCGCAGCCGGGCCGCATCGTCAAGGCGATCACCGAGGCCGGCACGATGAACCCCGTCGTGCTGCTCGACGAGGTCGACAAGCTGGGTGCCGGCGCGTGGTCGGGTGACCCGACGGCGGCGCTGCTCGAGGTCCTCGACCCGGCGCAGAACCACACGTTCCGCGACCACTACCTCGAGCTCGACCTCGACCTGTCCGAGGTCGTGTTCATCGCCACCGCCAACGTGCTCGACACGGTGCCCGCACCGCTGCTCGACCGCATGGACGTCGTGCGCCTCGACGGCTACACCGATGACGAGAAGGTCTTCATCGCTCGTCGCTACCTGCTGCCGCGCCAGCTGCAGCGGGCCGGTTTGAGCGATGGGGAGCTCCTGGTCGACGACGCCACGATCCTCGGCGTCATCCGCAGCTACACGCGAGAGGCCGGAGTGCGCTCGCTGGAGCGTGAGCTCGGCCGCCTGGCCCGCAAGGCCGCGGCGCGGGTCGCCGGCGGCGAGACGCTGCCGACGCTCGACGCCGAGCACCTCTCGGACTGGCTCGGCCGCTCGAAGGTCGTCGACGACGTGCCGGAGCGCACGGAGCTCCCGGGTGTGGCCACGGGCCTGGCCGTCACCGGCCACGGCGGCGACGTCCTGTTCATCGAGACGACGGCGTTCCCGACGTCAGCCGAAGGTGAGCCCGGCTTGACCCTCACCGGTCAGCTCGGTGACGTCATGAAGGAGTCGGCGCAGATCGCCCTCAACTACGTGCGCTCACACGCCGCGGAGCTCGGCGTCGAGCCGGAGTCGGTGCGGCGGCGCTTCCACGTCCACGTGCCGGCCGGTGCGGTGCCCAAGGACGGGCCGTCTGCCGGCGTCACCATGACGACGGCACTCGTCAGCCTGCTGCGCGACCAGCCGGTGAAGGAGACCGTCGGCATGACGGGCGAGATCACGTTGCAGGGCGCTGTGCTGCCCATCGGCGGCGTCAAGCAGAAGGTCCTCGCCGCCCACCGGGCCGGCCTCACCGAGGTCGTGCTGCCGAAGCGCAACGAGGCCGACCTGGAGGACGTGCCCGAGGCAGTGCGTGACGTCATGACGTTCCACCTCGCCACGACGTACCAGGACGTGCTCGCCGCCGCCTTCGCCTGAGCGCCCCACCGCTTCTGAGGAAGATTCGGTGTCACATCTGACACCGGATCTGCCTCAGAACCGTGGGGCAGCCGCGGCGTAGTCTCGGCGCATGTCGCACCTGTCCAACGTGTGGTTCAAGGTCACGGACCTCCAGGTCGCAAGTGGGCAGGGCTGCCGGGTGACGACCGTCGACGGCGTCGAGTACCTCGACTTCGCCGCGGGCATCGCCGTCAACTCGACCGGCCACAGCCACCCTCAGGTGGTCGACGCGATCTCCCGGCAGGCGGCTCGTGGCATCCACCTGCAGGCCAACGTGTTCACCCACGATCTGCTCGAGCCACTGGCCAGCCGCCTGGCCGAGCTGAGTCCCGGTCGCATCGACACGTTCTTCTTCGCCAACTCCGGCGCCGAGATCACCGAGGCGGCGATCAAGCTGGCCAAGCAGGTGACCGGGCGGCCGAACGTCATCGTGTTCTCCGGGTCGTTCCATGGGCGGACGCACCTCACGATGGCGATGACGACGTCGAAGACCGTCTACCGGTCCGGGCACGCGCCATTGCCCTCCGGCATCCACGTCGCCCCGTTCCCTGACCTGCTGGCCGACGACGAGGATGTTGAGGTCGAACTGGCGCTGCGCGGTGTCGACCACCTGCTCGCCACCACGACGGCCCCGAGCGAGACGGCCGCGATGATCCTCGAGCCGGTGCTCGGTGAGGGTGGCTACGCCCCCGCGCCGAGGGCGTTCCTCGAAGGCCTCGTCGAGCGGTGCCGCCGCCACGGCATCCTGTTCGTCGCCGACGAGGTGCAGAGCGGGTTCGGCCGGACGGGCAAGCTGTTCAGCGTCGAGCACAGCGGCATCGAGCCCGACGTGATCTGCATGGCCAAGGGCATCGCTTCCGGGTTCCCGTTCGCCGCACTCGGCACCCGGCGCGAGCTCGACGACCAGTGGCCGCGCGGCAGCCACGGCGGCACCTACGGCGGCAACCCGATCGGTTGCGCCGCCGCGCTCGCGACGATCGACGTTCTCACTGCGCCCGGCTTCCTCGACAACGTGAACGCCCGCGGCGCCCAGCTGGTCGACGGCCTGCGGTCGATGCAGGCCGACGATGCGGGGCTCCGGCAGGTGCGCGGCGTCGGCCTCATGGTTGCGACGGTCTTCTACGACCCGGCGCGGGTCGTCGCGATCATGCAGCACTGCCTCCACGAGGGCCGGCTGATCCTCATGAGCGCCGGCACCGACGGGACCGTGCTGCGGTGGATGCCGCCGCTGGTGGTCACGGCCGCCGAGATCGACGAAGCGCTGCAGGCCTTCGCCGCCGCCCTCAAGGCGACGGCCTGACGGCGGACCGTCGCACGTGCCCCGCCTCGACGCCGCCCGCGTGGCGGCATGGCGGGATCTGCAGTCGGTTGCCGCCGAGCTCGAGCGGATCATCGACGAGGACGTCATGTCGGAGTGGGACGTGCCGCTCGGGTGGTTCGACGTGCTCGCCGCACTGCAGCGGCTCGGCGGCGCCGCCCGGCCGAGCGACCTGGCCACGGAGCTGCGCCTCGTTCGGTCCAGCCTGAGCCGCCGTCTCGACCGGCTGGAGGAGGAGGGCTGGGTGGCGCGGCAGCGCCGTGGTGATCTCGATGACCACCGCGCCGTGATCGTGCTGCTGACCAGGCGGGGCGCGCGCTGTGGCGGGAGATGAACGTCACGTACCGGCGTGCCGTCCAGGCGCACGTGTCGTCGCACCTTTCGAACGCCGACGTGGCGGCGCTGCACCGGGTCCTCGGCGCGCTGTCCAGCGACAAGGCGGATGAGTAGCACGGACGCGTCGTTCTTCCCCGGCGCATCGCCGGCCGCATCATGTCGTCGCTCGGTTTGAGCCAGCGGCGCCGGCGGCACCAGACTCGCCCCATGAGCACCGCCGTGATCGTCGACGCCGTCCGCACCCCGCTGGGCAAGCGCAACGGCAAGCTCAAGGACTGGCATCCGGTCGACCTCGCCGCCGAGACGCTGAAGGCGCTCGTCGACCGCACCGGGATCGACCCCGGCGTCGTGGACGACGTCGTGATGGGCTGCGTCATGCAGGTCGGTGAGCAGGGCATCAACATCGCCCGCAACGCCGTGCTGGCGGCAGGGTGGCCGGAGTCGGTCCCCGGCACGACCGTCGACCGCCAGTGCGGATCGAGCCAGCAAGCCGCCCACTTCGCCGCCCAGGGCGTGATCGCCGGCGCCTACGACGTGGTCGTCGCCGCAGGCGTCGAGGTGATGACCCGCGTGCCGATGGGCGCCTCGATGGCCGACGGCAAGTTCGGCTACCCGTTCGGGCCGAAGGTCGGCGCCCGCTATGCCGAACAAGGCGGCCTCGTACCACAAGGCATCTCAGCCGAGCTGATCGCCGAGAAGTGGAACCTGGCCCGTGAGTCCCTCGACGCCTTCGGGGCGCGCAGCCAGCAGCTCGCCGCCCAGGCCACGGCGGAGGGCCGCTTCGAGCGGGAGATCCTCCCGATCCTCGGTGCTGACGGCGCGATGATGACGACCGACGAGGGGCTGCGCGAAACGACCATCGAGTCGCTGGCCAAGCTGAAGCCGTCGTTCCGTGCCGAGGAGGAGGGCGGCAAGATCACCGCCGGCAACTCCTCCCAGATCACCGACGGCGCGGCGGCGATCCTCATCATGAGCGAGGAGAAGGCGAACGCCCTCGGCGTCACGCCGCGCGCCCGCTTCGTCGACTTCGCTCTCGCTGCCGACGATCCTCGGCTGATGCTGACGGCTCCGATCCCGGCCACCCACAAGCTGCTCGAGCGGTCGAAGACGACGATCGACGAGATGGACCTCATCGAGATCAACGAGGCCTTCGCCTCGGTCGTGCTGGCATGGGAGCAGGAGCTGCATCCCGACATGGCGAAGGTCAACGTCAACGGCGGCGCGATCGCCATCGGCCATCCGCTCGGTTGCTCCGGCGCCCGGCTGATGACGACGTTGCTCAGCGAGCTCGAGCGGACCGGCGGCCGTTACGGCCTACAGACGATGTGCGAAGGCGGCGGCATGGCCAACGCCACGCTGATCGAACGCCTCGGCTGAGCTGAATCACCCGTTCCGTCCGTAACCGCGATGTCTGACGTCACCCGCCTAGTGCTGCTCGACCACGAGACCCTGCGCCGCCACTTCGCCGACCTCGACGACGCTCGAGCGAGCGGTCAGCTGTCGGCGATCACGGCGGCGTGGAAGCCACTGGCCGATCTGCTCGACCTCCACGCCGAGACCGAAGAAGCGGTCTTCTACCCGGAACTGCTCGCCGTGGGCACCAACGCCGAGGACGAGACCGAGGACGCCATCGACGACCACAACAAGATCCGGGACGCGGTGCGCGATGCGGCCGGTCGCGAACCCGGATCGGAGGAGTGGTGGGAGGCCGTCGTGCGTGCCAACGTCGAGAACAGCAAGCACATGGGCGAGGAGGAGCGGGGAGCGCTGACCGACCTCCGGCTCCACGCTGATCCCAACCGTCGCGTCGAGCTCGGCCTGCGCTGGCTGGAGTTCCGCGCCGCCCACGAGCGTCCTTCAGAGGTTGCGGCCAAGGACAAGGACGCCGACGAGTACATCCAAGCGAACGAGCCGCACTGAGTTTGGTTCACCGTTCCCGCGGACGACGGCGGAAACGGTGACCCAAACCTGGAGGGGTCCAACCGGCATCGGCGGGGTTGAGGTTGACGCCCGGAGCGACGACCTCGTCGATCGCGTCCAGCACGTCGGCGTCGAGGCGCACGTCCCCGGCGCCGAGCAGCCCGTCGAGCTGCGCGACCGTGCGCACGCCGATCAGCGCCGCCGTTACGGCGGGGTGCTCGACCGCCCACGCCAGCGCGAGGTGCGCCAACGGCACCCCGGCTCCATCGGCGATCTCCGTCAACCGCTCCACGGCATCGAACTTGCGCGGGTTGTCGCTGTCGAAGTGGTCGGGATTGGTCTCAGCTCGTGAACCCGCCGGCGACGGATCTTCCCGCCGGTACTTCCCGGTCAGCCACCCACCCGCCAACGGGCTCCACACCAGCACGCCGATCCCGTAGCGGTGGCACACCGGCAGCACGTCGCGCTCGATCCCGCGGTTGAGGATCGAGTACGGCGGCTGCTCGCTGTGCGGCGCGGCGACGTCGTGGCGTGCCGCCGCCCAGCACGCCTCGACCAGCTCGGCAGCGGGAAACGTCGACGTTCCCCACGCCCGGATCTTGCCGGCACGTACGAGGTCCGTCAGCGCGTCGATCGTCTCGTCGATCGCTGTGTCGGGATCGGGTCGGTGGATCTGGTACAGGTCGACGTGATCGGTGTCGAGCCGGCGCAGGCTGCCCTCGATCGCCCGCATGATCCAGCGCCGCGAATTGCCTTGGTCGTTGGGGTCCGACCCCATCGGGCCGTGGAACTTGGTCGCCAGCACGACGTCGTCGCGCTTGCCCTTCAACGCTCGCCCGACGATCTCCTCGCTCTCGCCGGCGGCGTACACGTCGGCCGTGTCGACCAGGTTGATACCGGCATCGAGCGCGCGGTGGATGACCCGCACGCACTCGTCGTGGTCGGTGTTGCCCCACGCGCCCAGCACCATCGTGCCGAGCCCGAGCGGGCTGACCCGGATCCCCGTGCGCCCGAGGACGCGGTCGGCGATCATTCCGCCTCGAGCAACGTGACGAGTTGCCGACGCCACTCGACCGACGCCTTGTCGGCCTGCACGCTGACGAGCGCCGTGGCGTCGAGCGGCAGCACGCCTGGCACCCGCTCCAGCATCCGTTGATCCTCGGCGCCGATCGCCTTGTCGAAGCGCAGCACCTCGTCGGCCGGCACGGTGAAGTCGTCGTTGCGCCACACCACGAACGTGAACAGTGACGTCACGTCGTCCACCGGCGTGCTCAGCAGCAGCAGGATGTGGTCGAGCCCGGTCTCGTAGTGGATCGTGCTGCGCACGGAGAACGGCAGGTGGAACCCGGTCGACATCCGCCTCGTCAGCACCTTGGTGGACAGCCCGCTCACCGACGCCCCGAAGGCGTCGTTGTTGACGTTGACCTCGTAGCTGTAGCCGTAGAAGTTCTCGTCGAGCTGCCCTAGCTCGACCTTCGGTACATGCGTCTCCTGCGCCAGCCCGAACGTGCCGGTGTGGACGAACGGGAAGTGCGAGATGTCGACGAAGTTGTCCGTCATCCGGGTGACCGACGTCCGCCACAGCTCCACGTCGACGTTGAGTCGACGGTACGCGGGGTCGGTGTCCTGCGGGATGTCCGGGATGCCGGCGGCCGGCTCACCGGGACAGATCCACACGAGGCCATACCGCTCGGCGGCATGCACCGGCGTCAGGTGCGCCTTGGGCGGCACCGGGACGCCCTCGTTGGCCGACGGCACGAGCACGCAGCGGCCGGCGGACCCGAACGTCCAGCCGTGGTACGCGCACTCCAACCGACCGTCCGTCAGCCGGCCGAGCGACAGCGGCGCCTGGCGATGCGGGCAGCGGTCCGGCGCGGCGACGACGGCGCCGTCCTCGGCCCGCCACAGCACGTACGGATCGCCGAGCAGCGTCACGGCGAGCGGGTCGCGGGCCAGGTCCGGGGTGCGGGCGACGGCGTACCAGGAGTGACGCAGGGCCGGTCGATTGCACAACTGCGACGTTCTCATGACTCCACGACCTCGAACTCATCGGCCGCCAGCGGTGTCGCGACGTCCTCGCGGAACGAGGCGCATGACGTGCGCCGCCCGTCCCCTCCCACAGCGTCGGCGGACCGACCCGGAAGAACGGGGAGCGCAGGTTGGCCATCAGCTGTATCACCATGTCCGTGTCCTCCGCATTCGTGACCTCCAGGTTGGCAAGATCCGCCTCCTGTTCCTCCGCTGACCTCCCGACGCCGTAGATCCGCGACACCAGCCGGGTCCGGTCCGGCGCCAGCGGATCGGCCCGCACGAGGATCAGCATCGTGGCGTACGGCAGTGGCGTCAGGTTGGGGTAGATGAAGTCGGCGTAGTGGCCCCGCCGCTCCTCCTCCGCGAGGTCCGTGCGCCCACCGCTCATGTCGTAGGTCTCCGGGTGCGGCTTGTAGCCGCTGCACGTGCGCCCGGCGAAGCGCACCACGGTGTCCAGTGAGCGGCGCTGATCGTTGAGCCGGCGATGGACGAAGCGGACGTGGTAGTCGTCGTTGGAGTTCTCGACGAACGCCTTCCAGTTGATGGGGTACGTCTGGTCCAGCTGGCGGGTGTACCGGGTGAACGTGTCGAACTGGTAGCTGTCGTAGCGCTCGGCCAGTGGAGCGATCCACTCGCGGAACGACGGCGCACGGCGCGACAGGCAGCCGAACACGAGCTTGCCCCACGCCACCTCGATGCGGATCGGCACGAGGCCGTAGTCCTCCATCGGGATGCCGTCCGGGTACATCCGCTGGCGGTCGGGGATGCCGATCAGCCGACCGTCGAGGTCGTACGACCAGCTGTGGTACGGGCATGTCATCGACGCCTTGCAGTGACCCGTCTCCTCCAACAGCACGGGTGAGGCCCGATGCCGGCAGGTGTTGAGGAAGCCCTTGATCGCTCCATCGGTGGTCCGCACGACCAGCACGCGCTGGTAGCCGATCGTCGCCGTGAGATAGTCGCCGGGCGACGTGAGATCCTCGGTGTCGCCGAGCCACACCCATGACCGGCCGAAGACGCGGACCATCTCGAGGTCGAACAGGTCCTGGTCGAACACCTCCCACGGCTGCAGCATCGGCGTCGGCAACGGCGACCGCACCAGTCCTTCGGTCTCGGGGCGCGCTGGGCCGGTCACTTCAGACCCCGTACGAACGGCCGCGCCAGCGCGCCCGGCTGGCTCACCCGCTTGGCGAAGATGGCCATCGCCAGGATCGTCACGACGGCCGGTGCGATGGCCAGGAACGCGGGGTCGACGGCCTCGTACCCGAGCGACGGGATCGTCAGGGCGAACGAACCGACGAGGCCGAACAGCAGGCAGCCGCCGACGGTGCCCTTCACGGTCCATCCGCCGAAGATCACGGCGGCGATCGCGATGTAGCCGCGTCCACCGATCAGCGAGTCCTCGAAGCGGCCGGAACGGGCGAACAGGAAGTAGCCGCCGCCGATGCCGGCCGTGATGCCGGCGAGGTAGATCGTCTGGCGCCGCAGGCGGTTGACGTCGACGCCGGACACGTCGGCGGAGTTCGGGTCCTCGCCGACCGCCCGCACGGTGAGCCCCCAGCGGGTGCGGTAGAGCAACCACCAGATCGCCGGGATCAGCGGGTACACGAGATAGAGCACCCATGGCTGGTCGAACAGCGCCGGCCCGATCAGCGGGATCTCGCTGAGCAGCGGGATCTTCACCCGGGGCACCACCGTCGACTCCGGCTCCAGTTCGCTCGTCAGGAACCCGACGACACCGAGCACGAGCACGTTGAGCACCAGCCCCACCACGAACTGGTTCGCCGGCAGCCGGTGGCTCATGTTGGCCTGCACCCACGCAACGACAAGGCCCGCGGCGGCAGCCATCACCAGTGCGAGCCAGGTCGATCCCGTCACGTCGACGCCCGCCGCGGCGGCGAACGCACCGGCGAGCATCATGCCCTCGAGCGAGATGTTGATCGTGCCCGCCTTCTCGGCGACGAGCTCCCCGAGGGCCGCGAACAACAAGACCGTGGCTGCAATGACGGCGTTGCGGTAGGCACTCTCGTTGGTGGCGATGTCCCCGAGCGCGGAGAGCAGATCGCTCATGGTCAGGTCCTCGCCGTCGTGGCAGACAGCGCCCGGCGGCGCTCGCGGACGAACATCACGGCGGGCGGCAGGAGCAGGGCGAGGACCAGCAGGCCTTGGACGACGTCGGAGATGCGGCCCGAGACGCCGGTCGCCCGCAGGAACCCGGAACCGGTGCGCAGGCTGCCGAACACGAAGGCGACGAAGATCAGCACGAGCACGCGTTGCCGGGCGACGAGCGCGGCGAGCAGGCCGGCGAACCCGATGCCGGCGCCGAAGTTGGCGACGAGCTGGTAGTTGCCGAAGTCCCCACCGGCCAGCATCACCCCTCCGGCCAGGCCGGCGAACCCGCCGGACACGAGCATCGCGCCGAGGCCGTAACGGCGCTCGGACACGCCGGCCCGCCGCGCGGTACGCGGGTTGCGGCCGAGCATGCGCAGGCGGAAGCCGACGATCGACCGACCGAGGATCACCGCCAGCACCAGCGCCAACGCGAGCGCCAGCAGCACGCTGATCGGGAAGTCGTTGCCGAACATCGTGATGCGCGGCAGGCGGGCGTCCTCCGGCAGCGGCTCGCTGACCTGGTTGCGGTTGGCCCGGCCGGCAGCCGGCGCGAGGAGCAACCAGCGCTGGCGTAGCCCGAAGCCCATCAGGTTGGCGGCGATGGCGGTCATCAACAGCGTCGTCAGGACCTCGGGCACGTTGCGCCAGAAGCGCAGCACGCCGGCGATCCCAGCCCAGATCGCACCGCTCGCCACGCCGGCGATCAGCGTGACGGCGAGCGCCAGCGGACCCGGGCCGCCGAGCCGGGACCCGACGTAGGCGGCGAAGCAGGCGCCCATCACGAGCTGCCCTTCCTGCCCGATGTTGACGAGGCCGGCTCGGCCGCTGACGATGGTGCCGAGACCGACGAGCAGGATGGGTGCCGACACCGCCAGCGTGAGGCCCCAGCGGCCGGGCTCCCAGATGCTGCCGTCGAGCATCGCCTGGTAGACGCCGGTCCACGACCCGCCCGTCGCCACGACGAGCAGCGCGGCCAGCGTGAGGGCGGCTCCCAGGCAGATGACGTACAGGAGCACGACCTCGACCGTGGCGTGGAGGCGCGATCGTTCGCGGGCCTCGAAAAGGTCTTCTTCGGATTCGGGCTCGGTGATGATCGTGGTCACCGAGCACGTCACTCATGGGTCGCTCCGCCCATCAGCAGCCCGAGGCGGTCGATGTCGACCTCGCCGCGCCGCATCGCTCCGGCTGCCTGGCCGCGCGACATCACGACGATCCGGTCGGCGAGGTCGAGGACCTCCTCCAGCTCGGTCGAGATCAACAGCACGGCGACGCCGTCGGCGGCGGCCGCCCGCAGCCGACCGGACATGTACTCGATGGCGCCGACGTCGAGGCCACGCGTCGGTTGGGCGGCGACGAGGACACGCGGGTTGTGCGACAGCTCACGGGCCAGGACGACTCGCTGCTGGTTCCCGCCCGACAACGACCACATCGGCGCGTCGGCGCTGGAGCAGGAGATGTTGAAGCGCTCGATCAGCTGGGTCGCCTGCTCGCGCATCATCCGGCGATCCATCAGGCCGCCCCGGGCGACGCGCTCGGGCTCGGCGATGAAGAGGTTCTCGGCGACGGTGAAGTCGAGGACGCAGCCGGAGTCGTGGCGGTCCTCGGGGATCACGGCGACACCGGCCGCCGCCATCGCGCCCGCCCGGCCCGTCACGATCACGCGGCCATCGACCTCGATGCGGCCGGCGTCCAGCCGGCGCAGGCTGGACAGCACCTCGCCGAGCTCGCGCTGGCCGTTGCCCTCGACGCCGGCCAGGCCGACGATCTCGCCGCTGGCGACCTCGACCGAGAAGCCGTCGAGCAGCAGTCCGGCCGTCCCGGGTCCTGCACCGTGGCGTCCGTGATGCGCAGCATCGGCGCGCCGCGCTGCTCCGTGGCCTCGGTCTCCCCGTTCGTCGGACGTGGCTGCTCACGAGGCCGAAGGCGGAGCGCTCACCGCGCAGCGAGACCTCCCGCCCGACCATCGCCCGAGCCAGCGACGCAGCGTCGCTGCTCGCCGTCGGGCGGGTGTCCACGACGCGGCCGTCGCGCATGATCGTGATCTCGTCCGTCGCCGCCATCACCTCGGGCAGCTTGTGGCTCACCAGCGCGACCGCCTTGCCCTCATCCTCGACGACGTGGCGCAGCGCCGAGAACAGGAAGTCCGACTCCTCCGGCGTCAGCACGGAGGTCGGCTCGTCGAAGACGAGCACCTGCGGATCGCGGCGCAGGCACTTGATGATCTCCACCCGCTGGCGCAGGCCGGCGGGCAGGTCGGCGATGCGCTGATCCGGGTCGACCAGCAGCCCGTACTGCTCGCTGATCTCACCGACTCGCTGCCGCACCGCACGGGGGTCGAAGCGCCCGACGTCGCCGAGCGCCACGTTCTCCCACACCGTCAGCGCCTCGACGAGGCTGAAGTGCTGGTGGACCATGGCGATGCCGTGCGCCGCCGCCTGGACCGGATCGTCGATGCGCACCAGTTCGCCGTCGAGGCGGACATCGCCGGCGTCGGGCAATACGAGCCCGATCAGCACCTTCATCAGCGTCGACTTGCCCGCGCCGTTCTCCCCGAGGATGCCGTGGACCCGCCCACGGTGGAGGGTCAGGTCGACGCGGTCGCAGGCGACCACTCGACCGAAGCGCTTGGTGATCCCGACCAGCTCGACGGCGGGCGGGGACAGATCGTCCCCGCCCGCCAACTGCTCGACACCAGATGACTTCGCAATCAGCCTTCGGCGAATGCCTCCGCGGCGATCGCCCCGAACTGCTCGGCGAAGTCGCCGGCGGCGATCTGGGCGTACACCTCGTCCATCGCCTGCCTGCTGCTCCGGGGTCGGGTCGCAGATCACGGCGCCCGGCTCGGGGTCGATGCCGACCCTGAACTCCCTGATGTCACCCTCCTGGAACGAGCCGTCGACGATCTCACCCATGACGACCCGGACGTAGTCACCGCCGTCGAACTTGACGGCGATGTCGTAGCTCAGCTCCTCCTCGGGTTCACAGACCTTCGACGACCCGGCGCTCATGGTGATCAGACCGGCTTCGTTGGCTGCCTGGACGACCGGGCGGTGAGCTCCACCGAGGTACGGGTACACCGCCACCGCTCCGTTGTCGATCGCCGTCTGGAGCGCCGCCGTGGCGTTGGCCGTGTTGTCGAAGTCGAACGGGAAGTCGCCGGTCGGCACGTAGGTCACCGTGTAGGACGGGTCGACGGCCTGCAGGCCGAGCTCGAAGGCCATGTAGGCCTGCTTCTCGAAGCCCAGTTCGCAGCACCCGATGAACGACACGTTCGTGCCCTCGCCGCGCTCCTGCATCAGCAGGCCCGTGGCATAGCCGGCGGTGTAGCTGATCTCGGCGCCGTCGTCCGTGCTCTGGGCGAGGCCGGGATCCTCCGGGAACCCGGCACCGCAGTTGCAGTACCAGAAGATGTCCGGGAACTCGGCGATCAGCTGTGGCAGCGGCTCGGCGATCTCCGAAGCACCGACGATGATGACGTCGACGCCCTGCTGGGCGAGGTCGCTCATCGCCGTGGCTGCGTCGGCGGCCTGGATGTTGTCGACGACGATCGGCTCGGCGAAGCCGTTCTCCTCCGAGATCTCTTTGGCGGCGTCCACCACCGCCTGGTAGTACGCACCGTCGTCGGACGGACCGGCGGCGGCGATCCCGAATCGGACTTCACCGTCGCCGTTGCTGTCGAGGTCGACGCTGCCGCCTGCTGGTGCCTCGGAACCCGCTGGTGCTTCGGAGTCCGCTGGGGCCTCCGTGTCCGCCGGAGCTTCCGAGCCGGCAGGTGCTTCGGTCTCGGCGGGCGCTTCGGAGCCGGCCGGCGCCTCGGATCCCGCCGGCGCCTCCGTCGATGCCGCCCCGTCGTCGTCATCGCCTCCGCACGCGGCGACGACCAGCGTCGCCGCCGCAGCCACGGCGATCCACCGGCCCGGATGCTTCTTCATTCGCTTCCCCCTTGCTGGTCGGACTGATGGTCAGACCATTTTGGACACTACACGATGGTGCCACACGCGCCCGCCTCGGCCGCCCGCCTGACGTCGCCCGCTTGGCCGTCTGGGAGCGCTCAGCCGAGCACTTGCTCGACGGAGAACTCGACGTTGTTGCCGTCGGGATCCGTGACAACACAGATGTAACCGACGACCTCATTACGGTACATCGGGCCCAGCAGCAGGCACCCGTCAGCCTTCGCCATCTCCGCAACCCGATCGACGTCGGCGCGAGAGTCGAGGGACAGCCCGAGATGGCTGATCGAACGGAGGAAGCCGTACTCCTCCTTGATGTCGCCGGTGATCTGCTTGGGCAGGGACCCGCAGATCAGCACGATCACGAAGCGCGCCGTGCCGCCACTCCCGACGTCGCGCTCGTTGGCCAGCCACACGGTGCGCAGGCCGGTCTCGGGGTCCTGTCGCTGGTGGATGTTCACCAGCGTCGTGTACTTCTCGTAGAAGGCCAGCGTGGCGTCGAGATCACGCACCGGAAGTGCGATGTGCGTGAGGAGCGTCGGCGGCGGGAGCAGGTCGGTGGCCATCGTGCTAAGTGTGCCGCCTTCTGATGCGGCCGGCGATGCGCCTGCCGGCGAGGGAAGCGCTAGCGACGAGCCGGAGCCGAGCGATGAGCGAGGCCGACATCACGGCGCCGCCGTGCCGAACCGGGCCGTCTCCGTCTGAACGACGCGATTCGGGATATGGTCTGACGATCAGTCCAGAGCCGATCGTCACGGCGGTCACGGCCCGGCCGGCCACGCTGGCCGCGGGTCGGGAGACGATGTCGTTCCTGTTCGTCCAGATCGGCACGGACGCCGGCGTCGTCGGGACAGGTGAGGCCTGTGACAGCTACGGCTGCTCGTACGCCTCGGTGGTCGGACAGGTCGTCGAGGAGGTGTTCGCCCCGCTGCTCATCGGGCAGGCGGTCGGCGCCGTCGAGCCGCTCGCCGAGCGGCTGCGCCTGCACACCCGGCGCCGCCTCGGCGAGGGGTGGATCGCCGCCCACGCCCGCAGCGCCGTCGAGTTGGCGCTGTGGGACGTGCTCGGCCGGAGCGCCGGTCGGTCCGTCTCCGCCCTGCTCGGCAGGGTGCGCGACGAGGTCGAGGTGTACGCCTCGAGCGTGTTCCTGGAGGAGGGACCGGCCGTCGTTCCACCTCGCGCTGCTCGATCCGCTGCTCGCCCAGGGCGTCACGAAGGTCAAGGTGCGGGTCGGACCGGAGTGGCGCAGGGACCTGGAGACACTGGCGTCGCTGCGGGCTTTGCTCGACCCGGGCGTGGAGCTGATGGTCGACGGCAGCGAGATCTTCACGCTCCCGACGGCCGTGGAGCTCGCTCGCCGGCTGCACGAGCTCGGCGTGATGTGGTTCGAGGAGCCGCTGCCGCAGGGCGCCCACGCCGGCATCGAGGCCCTGGCCGCGGCGTCGCCCGTGCCGATCGCCTATGGCGAGCACCTCTTCGGCGTCGACGAGGCGATCGATGCCATGCGGCGCGGGCAGCTGCAGGTGTTGCAGCCCGATGCGTCCACGTGTGGCGGGCTGACTGTGGCCCGCGGGATGGCCGCCGCAGCGGCGGGGTTCGGCGTCCGCGTGGTTCCTCACATGTGCGCTGGGCCGGTCTCGCTGGCGGCCAACCTGCACCTCGCCGCGACCGTGCCGGCCATTCGACTCGTCGAGTACCCGCCGTCGTTGGCGGAGGCATGGTCGACGTTCGGGCGAGGCTTCGAGCTCGGCCCGAAGACGATCGTCGACGGCAAGCTGGCGATCCCGGACGGCCCGGGGCTCGGCGTCGAGCTCGATGAGGACGCGCTCGACCGCAACCCGTACCGTCCACCAGGGGCCCGGGTCGCCGGCACGGTGGGCGGCCTGCCCGATCGCTTCGTCGGCGATCGATGACCTGTCATGAGGAGCGTGCGATGACACAGCCGTTCACCGGGACGATCGGCCCGAGCATGGCCGAGTTCAGCGAGGAGTACATGACGTACGTCGAGGGCCACCTGAAGGAGGACCTCACCCACGTCCCGGACCGGATCCTCGCCGTGCTGCGCTCGCTGGCGGCGTTGCGGCAGGGATTCGCCATCGACCAGCTGCAGCACTGCCTGCAGACCGCCACGCGGGCGGAGCGGGCGGGCGCCGATCTGGACATGGTGGTCGCCTCGCTGTGCCACGACATGGGGAAGTCGGTCAGCAACGCCAACCACCCGGCGATCGCCGCCGAGATGATCCGGCCGTGGGTCGCGCCCGACGCCTACTGGGTCGTCAAGGTCCACCAGGACTTCCAGGGCTTCCACTACTACGAGCGGATGGGCCTCGACCCGATGGCGCGGAGCCGCCACGCCGACCACCCGGCCTACGACCTGGCCGCCCGGTTCGCCGACGAATGGGACCAGACGGCCTTCGACCCCGACTACGACACCCTGCCGCTCGAGCACTTCGAGCCGATGGTGCGCGAGGTCTTCTCGCGACCACCCCGCCGTGGCTGATTGCGCGGTGAGAGGTGAGGGCGAAATTCGCCCTCACCTCTCACCGCGGCGGTTGGTACGTCCCCTTGTCGTGCCACAGGCAGATCTCGGCACCCCACGGGTCGCGGAACGCGGCGTAGCGAGCACCGAACTCCGGCCACTCGCGCTCCTCCCACAGGACGGTCGCGCCCATCCCCACGGCGCGGGCGAGGAACGTCGGCGGCTCGTCGACCATCACGTAGATCCGCGGCACCGGCCCCGACATCGGCGTGTCGTCGCGATGGATCCCGAGGTTCGGCTTGACCCCGGGCAGAACCTCGTGGAACTCGCCGGCCGGTCGGCGGTTGAACGTCCACCCGAACAGCTCGGCATAGAAGTTGGACATCGCCTCGGGATCGGGGCACGGGAAGTCGACGAAGATCATCGGGTTGACGCGATCGGCCACGCCACGACGGTACGCCGATGCAGCTGATCGTCGCCCACGGTGACGTCGTCACGATGAACCCGGCGCGGGAGGTGCTGCTCGGCGGCGCGGTGCTCGCCGTGGATGGCGTGATCGAAGCGGTCGGCTCGTCATCGGAGCTGTTGCGCGAGCGCCCGCGTGCCGAGGTGATCGACGCCACCGGTTGCGTCGTCACGCCCGGGATGATCAACGCCCACCAGCACCTCACCGGCGATCCGCTCGTGCGCAGCTGCATCCCGGACCTCCTGCCGCCCGGGGCGTCGATCTTCGAGTGGTCGGTGCCGTTGCACGGTGCCCACACCCCAGACGACGACGAGCTGTCGGCAGTGCTGTGCGCGCTGGAGTCCGTGCAGAACGGTGTGACGACCGTCGTCGAAGCCGGGACCGTGGCCTATCCCGAGCGCGTCGTGGCGGGAATGGAGGCGGTGGGGCTGCGCGGAACGATCGGCACGTGGGGTTGGGACATCGAGGAGGGCCCGTTCGCCGCTCCCGCCGACGAAGTGCTCGATCGCCAGCGGGCGGTCGTCGAACGCTGGCCGGCCGGCGGCCTTGTCACCGGATGGGTCACGCTCGTCGGCCATGACCTCGCCTCCGACGCGCTGTTGATCGGCGCCGCAGACCTCGCCAAGAAGCTCGGCACGGGCATGACCATGCACCTGTCGCCGACGTCGTCGGACCCCGAGCGCTACCTGGCCCGGACCGGTCGCCGCCCCGTGGTCCACCTCGACCATCTCGGAGTGCTCGGGCCGCACCTCCTGCTGGCCCACGGTGTGTGGCTCGACGATGACGAGCTCGACCTCGTGCTCGAGAGCCGCACCGCCATCGCCTACTGCCCGTGGGCGTACCTACGGCTGGGCCAGGGCGTGACGAGGGCCGGCCGCCATGCCGAGCTCGTCGAGCGTGGCGGGCGGGTGGCGCTCGGCTGCGACGCCTCGAACGCCGGCGACGTCGCCGACATCCTGCGCGCCGCCGCGGTCGCCGCCGGCATCGCTCGCGACACGCGCATCGATCCCGAGCGGTTCGGTGCGCACACGGCCTTCGAGCTGGCCACGATCGCCGGTGCCGAGGCGATCGGGATGGCCGACCAGATCGGGTCACTCGAGCCGGGCAAGCAGGCCGACCTCGTCGTCCACCGCACCGACGGGTGGGGCTGGACGCCACGCGGCGACGTCGCGTTGCAGCTGGTCTGGGGTACGGACGGTCGGTCGGTGCGAGACGTCGTGATCGCCGGCAAGCCGGTGGTCCGCAACGGCCAGTGCGTCACCGTCGACGCCGACGCCGTCTGGCAGGAGGCGGCGGCCGCACAGCAGCAGCTGCTCGCCCGCGCCGGCATCACCGTGCCCCATCGGTGGCCCCAGATCAACGCGCAGTGACGCTTCTGTCCGTAGGAATCGCATCACAACGATCGATTCCTACGGACAGAACAGGCACTTGAGCGGTCGTTGAGCGGCCCAACGTACGCTCGAGATGCGATGGTGACTGATCTGCGGGGCATCACCGAGGCCGGCAGCGAGGTCCGGGGGCTCGAGTACGGGGTTCTGGGGCAGCTCGAGGTGCGCGTCGGCGGAACTTCAGCCGCGCTTGGCGGTCGCAAACAGCGAGGTGTCCTCGCGGTGCTGATCGCAGCCGCCGGTCGTCCGGTGTCAGTCGACGCGTTGCTCGTCGCGACGTACGGTGAGGACGCCAGTCCGGGTGGCAAGGCGACGTTGCACACGTACGTGTCGAACCTCCGGCGGGTGCTCGGCGACGTCATCGTGCGCCAGGGAGACGCATACCTCCTCGACTGCACACAGGCGACGATCGATGCCGCAGCATTCGAGGAGCGGTGTGCGCGCGCTGGCGCGATCGACGATCCGGGACGGGCGTCCGACGCGCTGCGAGAGCGCGTTGGCGCTGTGGCGTGGCCACGCCTACGCCGACATCGAGGCCAACGGACAGCTCGACGGTGAGATCACGCGCCTGGGCGAGATGCGACTGGCGGCGCTGGAATCGCGGATCGACGCCGACATGCGGGCGGGCCGGCATCGTGAGGTCGTCGGCGAGCTCGACGGGCTCACGGTCGAACACCCGTACCGTGAGAGCCTGCGCGCGCTCCAGATGGTCGCCCTGTACCGGTGCGGCCGGCAGGCAGAGGCGTTGCGGGCGTACACCCGCACGCGCGAGGAGCTCGTCGAGAGCCTCGGGATCGATCCCTCACCCGAGCTGAAGGACTTGGAGCGCCGAATCCTCGCCCAGGACCGTGATTTGTTGATCAGTGTCGGGCCAACCGTTCAGTGCCAAGCGGTACTGGTTGCCGACCTCGACGATGCCGGATGGCGGGACCCGTGGGAGCGGGATCGGGCGTACGGCCGCCGGGACGACGACCTCCAGGCAGCCGCCGCCACGGAGGGTGGGACCAAGCTGAGCCCGCGAGGAACGGCGGGCTATGTCGTCTTCAATGAAGCGATCAGTGCCGTGCGAGCGGCGCGCACGATCCTGAACAACGGCACACGGATCGCGATCGACGTCGGCGATCTCGAGGTGCGCGACGACGAACCGGTCGGTCCACCGCTGGCACGTGCTGCCCGCCTCGTCGCCATCGGCCATCCCGGACAGGTCCTCCTGACGTCGGCCGCCCACGACGCGCTCGCCGCCGGGGCGCAGACCGGGTGGGCGGCTGAATCACTGGGGCGGTTCGAGATCGTCGGGCTCGACCCTGCCGTTCACGTCTACCAACTCGTGGGCCGCGGCTTCGGGTCGGACTTCCCCCCGCTCCGCGTCGACCGACTGCCACCACCGGTCCCGGCTGGCGTCGAACGCTCGGTGCCGGGCTACGAGCTGCGTCAGTTGATCGGCACCGGACAACTCGGCGAGGTGCATCGGGCGTACCAGCCGTCGGTTGGCCGGGAGGTGGCGCTGCGCATCTTCGGCCGGGAAATGGTGTGCCATCCGCAGTTCGTGCGCCGCTTCGAGACCGCATCCCAGCGGATCACCCGCGTCGAGCATCCTCATGTCGTTCCGCTGCTCGACTACTGGCGCGAGCCGAACCGCGCCGTGATGGTGAGTCGCTTGATGACCGGCGGCACCCTCTGCGAACGGATCCCGCCGGGCGGCTTCGACCCGGCACAGATGCTCGAGATCGCGGAGTCGATCACCTCTGCGGTGGCTTCCGCCCACCGCCACGGCGTGTTCCACGGGCGGATCCGCCCGGAGAACGTGTTGTTCGACACCGAGGACAACGCCTTTGTGGCGGACCTGGGCTTCGACGAGATCTGCTCGGGCGTGATCACGTTCGCCAGTAGCGCCTACGACGCGCCGGAGCGACTCGGTGGCGCACTCGCGACAACTGGGTCGGACATCTACTCGCTCGGTGTCCTCATGGAGCACCTGCTGGGCGGGTCGCCACCACCGATCGACGGGGCACTCGACGTCGCGGAGGGTCCGGCGTCCGCCGTTGTCCGCCGTGCCACCGATCCGGATCCTCGCCGACGGCAAGAGTCGGTGGACGAGCTCATGGCGGAGCTTCGCGACGCGTTCGCCGTACCAGCCTCTCCGACGGAGGCGTTCGTACCGACACGTAACCCGTACCGAGGCCTGGAGGCGTTCGAGCAGGCCGACACGGAGGACTTCTACGGCAGAGACCGTGCAGTCGCCGAGATGGTGGCCGTTCTCCAGCACGAACCGCTGCTCATCGTCGTCGGACCATCTGGAATCGGGAAGTCGTCCGCCGTGAACGCCGGCTTGCTGCCCGCGCTCGCCGCTGGTGCGATACGGCGATTCCGATCGTTGGCTGGTCACGGAGATGGTGCCCGGTCGTGAGCCATTCGAGGAGCTGGTCGCGGCGCTTGGGCGCATCGCCAGCACTGATGTTCCGGATGTCGTCGGGGGACTCCTGTCTGGGTCGCGCCGTCTTGGCGCGGTCGTCGACGAGGTGGCGCCTGGTCACCCGGGTGTGCTGATCGTGATCGATCAAATGGAGGAGCTGTTCACCCAGGCGATCGACGACATCGAGCGAAGGGCGTTTCTCCGGATGCTCGTCGAGCTCGCGAGCGCGCCCGACTCGACCGTTCGCGTGGTCGCCACACTGCGAGCCGACTACTTCGACCGGCCGCTCGCCTACCCCGGCGTCGACGACGCGATCCACGCTCGGACCGTCGCACTTGGGGCGATGTCGTCGGACGAGCTGGCGGACGCCGTGCGGCTCCCTGCATCGGCAGTTGGTGTGCAGATCGAGACCGGGGTGGTGGACCGGATCATCGCCGAAGCCGAGTTGCAGCCGGGTGCGTTGCCGCTTGTGCAGCACACGCTGTCGGAACTGTTCAGTGCCAGGACGACCAACACGATGACGCTCGCCGACCTCGAGGACGTCGGCGGAGTTGCCGGCGGCGATCGGCCGCCGCGCCGAGCAGATCTATCAATCGTTCGACGATCGCTGCCGCGCCGCCGCGCAAGTGGTGTTCCTCCGGCTCGTCAGCGTCACCGAGGAGCACGGCGACACACGCAGGCGTGTCCGCAGGACGGAGCTCGAGCAGGCCGGGATCGCCACCGACGACCTCGACACGGTGCTTTCGGAGTACGGCCGCCATCGACTGCTGACCTTCGATCGCGACACGGCGAGTCGGACGCCGACGGTCGAGCTGGCACATGAGGCGCTGCTCACCGACTGGGAGCGGTTCGCAGCCTGGGTCGACGAGGCCCGCGAGGACCTGCTCGCCCGCCGGCGCGTGGAGTCGGCCGCACGCGACTGGATCAACGCCAGCGCGGATGCCAGCTTTCTCTACGGCGGCGGCCGCCTCGAGCTGGCCGAGGCATGGGCCGCCGGCTCGCGCTTCGGGCTGGGCGACGACGAGCGTCGGTTCTTGGTCGCCAGTCGCGAGAAGGTGGATCGCGACCGCGCTCGCCCATTCGAGGCGGCGTCGCCGGATCACCGTCTTCCTTGCCGCCGCGGCGGTCGTGGCCATCACACTGGCTGGAATCGCCTTCGTGCAGCGGCGCAACGCAGACCGTCAGGCCGACGAGCGGCGCGCCGGCGAGCTCGCCGGACTGGCGACGTTGGCCATCGACGAAGATCCGGAGCGCGCCATGCTGCTCGGCCTGGCGGCCCTCGAGCGGACCGACGAGCCGTCCGCTGAGGTGCTGTCGGCGCTGCACCGGGCGACTCAGTCGACGCGTCTGACATCCAGAGTCGACGGCGTGATGTCCCTCTCCATGGATCAGAGCCCCGATGGTTCGTTGCTCGCCGTCGACCGCTTGGACCGAACCGGCTACGTGCTCATCGACACTGCATCCGGCACGACCGTCGCCGACGTCACGACGGACTCTCTGATCAGTGATTTCGGGCTGGCGTTCGATCCGACCGGCTCGACGCTGGCCGTCGCCCACGAGAACCTCGAGGACGAGTCGGCGCCCGCCGTCGAGCTCTTCGACGTCGCCTCGAGTCGACCCGTCGGTGCGCTCACGGGACCAGCCGGCTTCTACTGCTGCTCCCTCCAGTTACGACGCGACGGGTCACTGGCTGGGAGCGCTCTTTGAAACTGACTCCGGACCGAGCGCTGCGGTGTGGGACGTCGCCGCCGGCGGAAGTCCCAAGCTGTTCAGCCCCGTCTACGACTTCGAGCTCGGAGTTGACGGCACATCGATCGTCGTTGGCAACGCCACAGGGCTGGCGGTCTTCGACATCGCCACGGGTGAGCAGATCCGTCAGATCGACACACCTCCCGGAGTGGAGTACTGGGACTTCGAGATCGACCAGACGGGGAAGCTCGCCGCGCTCCTCTCACTGCTGGCACGACGCGTCGACGTCATCGACATGGAGACGGGTGAGGTTCGTGAGACGCTCGAGTTCCGCGATCCGAGTTGGGCGCAGTTCAGCAGCGACGGCGGCCTCTTGGGCGTCGCCGGCAACGACGGCGTGATACACGTCTACGACACCGATGAGTTCGTCGAGCGAGCAACGTCTCGTCGGGACGTCGGGTGCACCGTTCCAGATCTTCTTCGCTCCGGATGGCTCTCGCCTGGTGTCGGCTCGCACCGGCGAGGTCCGGACCTGGGACATCTCGCCGGTCGCGCCGCCCGTCCTGGACAATTTCCAGGTCTCGGGCGGCTTGCTCGATCGCCTCGTGGTGGCGGCGGACGAATCGGCCGCCTACGCCACCGCCTACCGGACCTCGGGGGACCTCAGCTCGGTTCACCGGGTCGACCTGCGGAGCGGGGCGGACGACGAGGTGCTCCGTGACGTCCGGTATTACAACTCGACCCGGCCACTGGTCAGTCCCGACCTCTCGGTCGTGGCGACGCTCGACGAGGACTACGTCAGCGAGCTCATCCAGCTTCCCGGCGACGACGTCGCTCAACTGGCGCGCTGCGAGTCCGTGCGGGCATTCGACCGCAGCGGCCGAGTGGCCGCGGTCGACACGTACCTGCTCTGCGAGGAGCGTCAGCAGGAGGCGACCAACGCCAGCCGGATCGTCGACCTCGAGACCGATGAGACGCTCGTCGACTTGAGCGATGTCGCCGATCTACGCAGCGACCTTCGGTCCACCCGTCGATGACGGTCGTCCCACGGTCGGGCGGTCGTCGTGGAGCGGACGAGCCCGTCTCCCACCACCCTCTACGACCTTGCCACCGGCGATGCGGTCGGCACCTACCTCCCGGACTCCGATGACTTCGTCGAGAGCCTGACGATGTCGCCGGACGGCGGACGTCTGGCGATGCTGATGAGCACCGGACGGCTCGTCGTCCTCGATGTGGAGCGGATCGTCGAGGGGGACGACCAGACCGATGCGATCCTTTTCGACGTCGCCGCGCACGGCGCCGGCAGCCAGGCGATCGACATCTCGAACAGCGGATTGATCGCCACCGGATCGTCCGCCGACGGGGTGCGCGTCTGGTCCCGCGACGGGGAGCTCGTCGCCAGCGTGCCGACGCAGCAGGAAGACCCGCCGACCTTCGCCTTCGCCCCCGGCACGGACACGCTGTACTACGAGGACGGCAACGGAGTCGTCCGGCGTTTCACCATCGACGTGGACGACGCCGCACAACTCGCCCGCTCAGTCCTCACCCGCGGCTTCACCGCGCAAGAGTGCGCCCGCTACTTCCCCGACGAACCGTGCCCGACGTTCGACGCCGCGTGAGACTTCTGTCCGTAGGAATCGCATCACAACGATCGATTCCTACGGACAGAACGGGTCACACGCCGGCGCGAGCGCCCCAGACTTCCTTCGCCTTGGCGTACACGCCCTGGTCATAGGAGAACTCGACGGTGTTGCCGTCGGGATCGCGGAGCATGCAGATGTACCCGATCGGTGGCGGCATGTCGGTCGGCGGCATGCCGAGGCACCCAGCCGCCTCGCCCTGCGCCGCTTTCGCCTCGACCTCCTCGCGGCTCGTCAGCTCCACACCGAGGTGGGCGAACGGCGCCAGCACCTCCTGCGGCGAATCCTTGAAGGGATCGGTAGCAGGGAAGAAGTGCGCCAGCACGAGGATGAACGGCTTGTCCGGAGAGTCCGGCTGACCGAGCCACGCGCCGTACCCGAACTCGTCGGAGCGGCGATCCAGCAGCTCCATCGGCGTGAACTCGGTGTACCAGGCGATCGATGCGTCGATGTCCTTCACACGCAGCGCGATGTGCGTCCAGCGCGGCGCCGGCGGGAGGATCTGGTGCAGCGGCTCACCGAGCTGCATTGTTCGCTCGCTCGAAGACTCGCTCGGCTCACTCATTGGTCCACCCCTCGGGGATCACCGGATCGTCCCCACCCTTGGTCCACAGCACGAGCGTGTTGCCCCACGGGTCCTGGAACGCCGAGTTGAAGCCGTTGAACTCCTTCCAGAAGTGCTTGCGCCACAGGATCGTCGCGCCGAGCCGTTCGGCCGTCTGGAGGATGCGCTCCTGGCTGTCGTCGTCGCTGACCAACACCCACACCCGCGCCGTCCGACCGTCCCGCGTCAGCGACCGTGGCTCGACGCCCTCCGGGGCCGGATGGGGCCGCGCGTTGTTGACGTTGTAGATGCCCATGTGCAGGTTGCCGGTCGGACCTTCGCTGCCGTCGTCGAGCTGGAAGTGCTGGCCCGGCACGATCCGATGGAAGACGCCGGCCGGCCGCGGCTCGACCTCCCACCCGAAGACCTCGGTGTAGAAGCGCCCGGACGCTTCCGGGTCGTCCGACGGGAAGTCGACGAAGATCAGCGTGTTCGGGTAGGTCATGGCGCCCCTTCCATGGCTTTCTTGAAGTGATCCCAGTGCTGCTGGTAGCGCTGCACCAGCCACCGGTTGAACTGCACGTGGCTGGCTTCCTGCCACGAGTAGCGACCCCGTGCCGCGTACCGGCTGTGCATCCCGCGCTGCACCTTCGTCGTCGCGTCTTGGTCCTGCCGCACGAAGACCTGCACGCCGGCGTCGCTCATCTGCAGCAGGTGATCGAACATCGGGTGCTCGAGTGCGGTCGGGTGGAACAGGTAGCCGATCTCGACGTCGATCGTGTCGGCCGACTTCGGCCGGACGATGAAGAAGAACGCCTGGTCCGGCGCCGTCCCGAAGCACAGCGACGGCGGCAGCAGCGCGAACGTCGAACGCCAGCGCTCCTCCTCGGTGAGCTTCGGGTACACCGGCATCAGCGCCTTGGTCGTGGCGTTGAACCCGCCGTCGATGTGCGTGTAGCCGTTCGTGCGGAAGATCACGTTCGACGTCGGGTCCCACTCGACGGGGAACGCAGCGAGCTCGCTCGGGCACCAGTCCTGGATCGTGTGGTGCAGCTTGTTGGCGTGGTAGCCGTCGTTGAAGTTCTCGAACATGACCTTCCAGTTCCATGGCAGGTCGGTCAGCGTGAACGTCCCGGGGCAGATGGCGTCGTGCAGCTCGTAGTGCTCGAGGAACGGCTCGTACTTCGTCAGCGTCGGCGCCAGCGGAGGCGCGTCACGATCGAAGTGGACGAACACGAATCCCTGCCACAGCTCCACCTGCAATGCCGGCAGCGGGAACTCCTTCTTGTCGAATCCGACCGTGCGCTCCATCGCCGGTGCGCCGAGCAGGCGACCGGTCAGGTCGTAGCTCCACTGGTGGTACGGGCACGTGAACTTCGTGCAGTTGCCGGCGTCGTCGGCGACCTGCATCCCGCGGTGCTGGCAGACGGAGGAGAAGGCGTGCACCGAGCCGTCCTTGGCCCGAGCGACGATGATCGGCTCGCCGTTGACGGTCGTCGTGAAGTAGTCGCCGACCTGCGCGATCCGACTCTCGCGGCCCACGCACATCCACTCGTGGGCGAAGATCGCCTCACGCTCGAAGGCCAAGAACTCCTCGGACGTGTAGATCTCCGGCGGCATCGTCACGGCCGTGGACGCGTCGGTGGTCGACGCGTCGAATGAGGTGAGCAGGTCGTCGGTCAGGACGCTCATAGGGACACCTCTTCGACGGTGCGAGCGAGCGAGCGCCAGCGAGCGAGTGGCCAACTGCGGCCTGCGTGGCCGGGGAACGCAATGAGCGTCATGGGGAGACCTCCTCCCGGAGCAGGAACTTGCGGATCTTGCCGACGCTCGTGCGTGGCAGCTCGTCGACCAGCGTGATCTCGCGCGGCCGCTTGGACTTGCTGAGCCGTTCCGCGCACCACTGGTCGAGCTCGTCGACCGTCGGTGGATGCGCCGGGTCGGCGGCGACGACGAAGCCGACGGGCACCTCGTCCCGCACGTCATCGGGCCTGCCGATCACGGCCGCTTCGAGGACCGCCGGGTGCTCGGCCAGCACCTGCTCGACCTCCACGGTCGAGACGTTCTCGCCCGCGACCTTCAAGACGTCGCTGCGCCGGCCGTCGAAGTAGAACCGGCCGGTCTCGTCGCGCCGAGCTCGGTCACCCGTCAGGAACCAGCCGTCGCGGAACGAAGCCGCTGTCGTGTCCGGGTCGTCGAGGTAGCCGGCGAAGAGCGTCACGCCCGGCTCGCCGCCGACGACGATCTCGCCGATCTCACCCGGCGCGGTCTGCGTGCCGTCGGGCCGCTGCACCTGCACGTCGCATCCCGCCGTGACGTAGCCCATCGCGGATGCGATCGGGTGTTCCGCCTCGTCCGTCAGCACGGCCGGGATGGTCTCGGTCATCCCGTACAGCTGGCGGGGCCGGCAGCCGACCATGCCGGCGAACGTCTCGTACTGGTCGTCGGTGATGTTGACGGCGTACCAGCAGTGCTCGAGCTGGACCTCGGGCTGCGGGCCCGTCGCCCGGCTGAGGATCATCCGGATCGGCGCGGCGAACAGGCTGGCATGCGTGACCTGGTGGCGGTGGGCCTGCTCGAGGAACCCACTCGCCGAGAACGTGTGCATCAGGGCCACCGACGCGCCGGCCCAGATCGCCGACGCGAAGCTGTAGTACTGCGCGTTGACGTGGAACAGCGGCAGCACGACGAGCTGGCGGTGCCTCGCCTCCAGGTTGGCGGCCCGCGCCATCGTCGCCCCGGCGAAGGCGTAGTTGGCCTGGGTGATCTCGACGCCCTTGGGCCGACCCGTGGTGCCGCTCGTGAACGCCACGGCGGCACGGTCGCGTGGCTCCGGGGACGGCCAGGTCTCGATGGACTCCGTTCCGAACGGCTCCAGATCGCAGTCGGCCTCGTCGAGCTCGACGACCGGCATCGTGCCAGCGGCGGGCCGGTACACGTCCGCTCGCGCCGCGGCGCAGAACCCGACGACCGGCCGGGTGCGCTCGATGTGCCCTGCCAGCTCGGGTGTCGAGCTCATCGGGTCCGACGGGACGATCCACGCACCGAGGTTCGCCGCCGCCAGCCACAACGCCACGAACGCCGGCGAGTTGGTGAGCGCCAGGTGGACGGCCGAACCCGGACGGACACCGCACGACTGCAGCAGCCCGCCCGCCCGCGCCGCCAACTCGTCGAACTCCCCGTAGGTCCACGTGTGGGTCTCGCCATCGGGGCGTTCGAAGACGAGGAACGGTGTGTCCGCCCCCGCTCTGACCGACCTGCACCAGGCTTCAGTGAAGGTGCCCACGTCAGTCACCCGCCGCCGCAACCGGCTCGCCGTAGCCGCCGCCACCCGGTAGCTCGAGGCGGACGTGATCCCCGGGTTGCAACGTCATGCGGGCCTGCGTCCTGACCGGCTCGTCGTTGACGGTGAACGATCCCGACGCGCCGGGCGTTCCACCGAAGATGCCCTGCGGCGCGTCGCTGAGGCGCGACGTGACGGCATTCAGCTGCCACGGCCGCGTCGTGTCGACGGTGAACTCGATCGTCTGGCCGAGCCCGCCGGTCTGCTCACCGTGACCGCCGCTGCCCTGGCGCAACTCCTTGCGGAGGAAGCGGATCGGCGCCGATGCCTCGACGACCTCGACCGGAACGGCGGCGACCCCGGTGGGGTAGGAGCACGCCGAGAGACCCGGCTTCGTCGCCCGTGCCCCGACGCCACCGGCATACGTGAACATCGCGGTGATGAACGGTGAGCCGTCGTCGTGATTGCCGCTGACCTGCATCGTCCAGACCGCGCCCGAACCCTCGGCCATCGCCTGCTGCGGTCGGATCTGGGCGAGCGCCTTCAACAGCGCGTTCGGCAGGAACATGCCCACGACATGGCGGGCCGTGCACGGCTGCGGCGACACGGCGTGGACGATCGATCCCGCCGGCGCCTCGACGCGGATCGGCGCCAGGCTCCCGTGGTTGTTCGGCAGCTCCGGGTTGAGGACCGACCGCACCGTGAACGTCGTGTAGGCGTGCGTGTAGTTCTTGACGACGTTGATGCCGTACGGGCTGGCCTCCGAGGAGCCGGCGTAGTCGACGAGGATGTCGCCGGCCTCGGCGTCGACGGTGACCGCACAGACGATGTCGATCGTGCTGCCGTCGGCGAGGTCGAGGACCGCGCTGGCCTCGTACGTCCCGGACGGCAGCTCGCGGATCGACGCCCGGGTCGCCGCTTCTGATCGCTCGATGATCTCGTCGGCGAGCTCCTCGATGTCGTCGAGTCCGTGGCGCTCGCACAGCGTGAGAAGCCGTTGGGCGCCGACCTCGCCGCTCGCCATCTGGGCGTGCAGGTCACCGGCCATGTGGTCGGGCTGGCGGACGTTGGAGAGGATGAACTTCCACGCGTCGGCGTTGCGCTCACCGGCGATCATCAGCCGCACGACGGGGATCCAGAGCCCCTCCTCGAACACGTCCCTCGCGCCGGCACCGATGCCGTACCCGCCGACGTCGGTGTGGTGGATGGTGGAGCCGAAGAAGGCGATCGCCCGGCCGTTCTTGAACACGGGGTAGAGCACCGTGACGTCGAGCAGCTGCCCCGCCGTGCGGTACGGGTCGTTGGTGATCAGCACGTCGCCTTCGACCAACGTGTCGGGCGGGTACTCCTCGAGCATCGCCGAAGCGCCGCGGGCCAGCGAGTTGATGTGCCCGGGCGTGCCGGTGACGGCCTGCGCCACCATCCGGCCGCGCCGGTCGAACACGGCGTTGGCGAGGTCGCCCGCTTCTCGCACGATCGGCGAGAAGGCGGCGCGCTGCAGCGCCTTGGCCTGCTCGTTGACCGTGGCGATGAGGCTCTGCCACAGCACCTCGAGCTCAATTGGATCAAATCTGGACATTCACGCCCTCCGCTCGGCGATCAGTGACCCGTCACTCTGCGACTTCGGCGACCCAGCCCGGCCGGATCACCGCCGTCGTCTCCCGCTCCTCCACGATCGCCGGTCCCTCGATGCGCTGCCCGGCGCCGAGGTCCGGCCGCCGGTACACCGGCGTGTCCACCGCTGCTTCACCGCGGCTGAAGCGCACGGCGCGCGTGCCATGCGCCGTTCCCTCACCCTCCCCGAACGACGGCTGCGGCTCGACGGCGTCCGCCGGCGCGTACGCGGACAGCCGCCACGTCACCGCCTCGACGCCGACGTCGGGAATCGTCAAGCCGTAGATCTTGCGGTACTCCGTCTCGAACCGCGCGACGACGTCGTCGTGGGACACCGGCCACTCGTCGCCCTCGCCGACCCAGATCGTGATCTCGTTGCCCTGCCCGCGATAGCGGGCGTCCAACCCGTAGCCGAAGCGGATGCGGTCCTCGGCGACGCCGGCGGCGGCGAGCACTCGCCTGCCCTCGACGCGCAGTTCGGCGAGCAGTGCGTCGCGCTCGGCGGCGTCGACGGAGTCGAGCGGGCGGATCATGCTGCGCGCCAGGTCGATGCGCACCGGCGTGACGAGCGTGCCGAAGGCCGAGAGCACGCTGGCGTTGACGGGGAAGATCACCCGCGGCGACTCCAGCAGCTCGGCCACGCCGCAGGCGTGGACCGGGCCGGCACCGCCGAAGGCGAGCAGCGTGACGCCGCGCAGATCGGCGCCCTGCTCGACGGCGTGCATCCGGGCGGCGGCTGCCATGTTCTGGTTGACCAGCTCGTGGATGCCCGCTGCGGTGTCGGCGATGCTCAGGTCGAGCGGTCCGCCAACCGATGCGAGCGCGTCGGTGCAGCGCGCCGTGTCGAGCGCCATGTCGCCACCGAGGAAGAAGGCGGCGTCGAGCAGGCCGAGCTCGAGATCGGCGTCGGTGACGGCCGGCTTCGTCCCACCGAGCCCGTAGCAGGCTGGACCGGGGTCGGCCCCCGCTGACTCGGGACCAACCTTCAGCAGCCCGAGCTCGTCGGCGCGGGCCAGGCTGCCGCCGCCCGCACCGATCTCGACGAGGTCGACGGACGGCACCGACACCGGGAACCCGGAACCCTTCTTGAACCGGTAGATGCGGGCCACCTCGAACGTGTTGGTCAGCTCCGGCTCGCCGTCGCGCACGATGCACGACTTGGCGGTGGTGCCGCCCATGTCGAAGCAGAGCAGCCGATCCTCACCGAGTCGTCGGGCGAACCAGCTGCCGGCCAACGCGCCCGCCGCCGGACCGGACTCCACGAGGCGGACGGGCGCAGCCGCGGCGTCGTCGGCGGAGACGACGCCACCGTTCGAGAGCATCATCAGCACCGACCCGCCGAAGCCCTCGGCGGCCAGCCACTTCTGGAGCTCGTCGAGGTACGGCCCGATCACCGGCATCGTGGCGGCATTGCACGCCGTCGTGATCATGCGCGGGTACTCGCGGATCTGCGGCGAGATGTCGGCCGAGATGCACACCGGGATGCCGAGCTCGCGGCGCAGGTGCTGGGCGACGGCCCGCTCGTTCGCCGGGTTGGCGTACGAGTTGAGGAGGCACACGCCGACGGCGTCGACCTGGGCCTCCCGCAACAGTCGGGTGACCTCCTCGAGTCCCGCCGGCGACGGCGGGGTCTCGACAAGGCCCTGGGGCGTCGTCCGCTCGGCCACCTCGACGACCCGCTCGCGAGGCACCGGCGGCTCAGGGAACTCGATCTGCAGGTCGTACATGTCGTAGCGGTGCTCGTTGCGGATCAGCAGCGTGTCCCCGAAGCCGGCCGTCGTGACGATGCCGGCCCTGCCGATCTTGCGCTCGATCAATGCGTTGGTGATGAGCGTCGTGGCATGGACGATGGGCGCCGTGATGTCGGCCGGCTGGACGCCGGCCTTGTCGAGCACCTCACGCACGCCCCGCCGCACGCCATCGAGCGGCGCCGCCGGGGTGGTCAGCGTCTTGTCGACGACGACCCGACCCGACGCTGCATCGAGCAGCACGACATCGGTGAAGGTGCCACCGATGTCGACGGCGAGCCGCCAGTCAGCGTCACTCATCTCGCGGCTCCGGGGGCGCGCTGCGCGGCGGCGCGAAGACGTCGAGGATCCACACCTCGCCGTACTCGTCGTCGCCGATGAAGACGCTGTCGCCGTGCCAGATGCTGCGTGGTGCGAGGTACACGTCGCCCGCATTGAGCACCTTGCGCGTGTCATCCTCCGCCTCACCGATGCGGAAGTCGAGCGTGCCGCGCATGATGATGCCGAGCTGCTCGTTCTCCTCGTGGCGATGGAGGAACGAGCCTTCAGCGCCGCCGTCGATGCGCCAAAACCACAGCTCGAGTGCGTCGCCGACGATCACTCGTCGGCGGAAGCCTGGTCGGTCGGTCTCGATGAACTGGTCCTCGTCGAGGAAGTAGCAGTAGCGGGGATCGGCTTCCGGCGCACTCACCGCAGGCGCTCCACCATTCGCCGCTCGACATCCTCGAGGTGGCTCACCGACGCCGCGCCGGCGCCCTTGCTGTCGCCGTTGGCGATGGCCTCGGCGATCGCCCGGTGGGCGGCGACGGCCGACTCGATCAGCCGGCGCACCTCGGCCCGGTTGTACTCGGCGTACAGCAACGAGGCGAACTCGCCGGAGCCGAACAAGGCCGCCAGCAGCTTGGCGTGGACCTCGGTGAGGAGCGGGTTGCCGCAGGCCCGCGAGAGTGCGGCGTGGAACTGGCGGTCGATGGCCCGGAACTCGTCGAGGTTCGGTGGATCCTGGGCAGCGAGCTCGGCGATCTCGGCCCGCTCGTCGTCGCTGGCCCTCGTCGTCGCCAGCTCGGCGATCGCGGGCTCGATGACCTTGCGCACCTCGAAGAGCTGGGACACGAGGATCTTGCGGTCGTCGGCCTCGAACCGCACGGCTGGCAGCCGCTCGACGACCACCGACCGGTTGCCGCGACGTTCGAGGTAGCCGGCGGTGATCAGCCCCTGGATCGCCTCCCGCACGGAGGTCCTGGCGACGCCGAACTCCTCGCACAGCACCCGCTCGGCCGGCAACGGGGCGCCGGGCGGGAAGTGTCCGGCGCGAATCGCCTCGACGACGCGCTCACGGATCTCCACCGGCACGGTGCGGCGCTCGACGCGCTCGAACGTCACGGCACTCATCGAGCTCCGAGGCGCTCGTAGTGCGCCCGCTCGCCGGCGATGTCGAGCGGCTCGACGATCGCCTGGTGCTCCGCCTCGCCCCAGTGCTCGGCGGGGACGAGCCACATCACCTCGAACTCGAGCCCGTCGGGGTCGCGGGCGTAGAGGCTCTTGTTGGCGCCGTGATCGCTGGCGCCGACGAGCGCGCCGGCCGTGGCGAGGCGGTCGCGCATCGCTTCGAGCTCCTCGAGCGTGGGGACCTCCCACGCGAGGTGGTACATCCCGACCGTGCGCCGCCCGGCTTCGCTGTCGCCGGCGCCGGCGCCGATGCTGAAGAACGCGATGTCGTGGTGGTTG
>CAVZFS010000047.1:0-25409 GCA_963774635.1 uncultured Acidimicrobiia bacterium | reverse complement strand
TGCAGACGACAGCTGGCGATCGAAGGGCGCCACCGGCTTCGGCACGCGCCTCCTGATCGACCTGGCGATGGACTTCCGCCCACCCCGCGCCACGAGCTAGTGCTGCGTCGGGGCGGCGCGAAGGACGAGTTGGCAGGCCTCGGCGGCGGTCGGCGGTGGGACGCCGACGGCGACGAGCTGAGGTTCGAGAACGCCGCGATCGTCGCCGGCCGCCAACATCGCGGACGCCAGCGTGTGCGCTCGCTCGAGCACGTCCAGCCGGACCGTGGTGCGGGTCCACCGTTCGTCCGCGGTCTGCAGTGCCGTCGGCAGCCGCAGCAGGTGGCGCTGCGAGATGGACGGGACCCGACGCCGCACCACCCAGCTATCGGTCAGGCGGTTGGCAACGCCGAACATCACGCATCGCTGCAGCGCCTTGGCGAACGGCGACGCCATTCCTTTGGCGACGCTCAATCCGAGACTGCGGGCCATCGCGTCGACGTCGAGGTCGTACCCCTCGGGCTGGTCGTCGAAGCCGGCGGCCAGGCGTCGTAGCAGCCAGGTCGCCGTGGGTCCCAGCACCGACAGCCAGAACTGCTCGACATAGGCCGAGCGGGTGTCGTGCCCGCGCCGGTCGACGACGGGGTCGTTCCACGGCGTGACGCGTACGGAGGTGGGCAGCGGGGTGATGTCGGTCGCCGGGCGCGTTGGCTCGACGAGGGCCGGATCGTGGATCGTCACGGGACCTCCCTGGTGGGATCGGTCGGAGCGTGGAGGAGGTCGGTGCCCCCATGGGTGTTCCGAACCGCCCGAAAGGGAAAACCGCCGCAAGACTTGCGACGTGACCGACACCGACCTGGACACCGTGCGTGGGTGGATCGACGAGTCCGATCGGATCACGGTCCTCACCGGAGCAGGGATCTCCACCGATTCGGGCATCCCCGACTTCCGCGGCCCCCAGGGTGTCTGGACCAAGAACCCGGGCGCCGAGAAGACGGCGACGCTCCAGAACTACCTCGCCGAACCCGACGTCCGCCGGCAGGCGTGGCGCAACCGCACTGCCAATCCCGGTTGGCAGGCTGAGCCGAACCGTGGGCATGACGCGATCGTCGAGCTCCAACGTCGGGGCAAGCTGCACGCGGTCGTCACTCAAAACGTCGACGGGCTGCACCAGAAGGCTGGCACGGACGTCGAGCTCGTGGTCGAGGTCCACGGCACGATGTGGTGGACGCGTTGCTGGGGTTGCGACGACCGGCGACCGATGGCCGACGCCCTCGAGCGGGTCCGGGCAGGTGAGGAGGATCCGCCGTGCCTCGAGTGCGGGGGCATCCTGAAGAGCGACACCATCTCCTTCGGTCAGGCGCTGGTGCCGGAGGTCATCGACCGCGCGCTCCGGGCCAGCGAGGAGTGTGACCTCCTCTTGGCTGTCGGCTCGACACTGAGCGTCTACCCGGCCGCCAACTGCGTGCCGGCGGCGAAGTCCGCCGGCGCTCGCGTGGTCATCGTCAACGCCGGCCCGACGGACATGGATCGCCTCGCTGACATCGTGCTCAGAGGCCAGATCGGGGAGATCCTCCCGGCTCTCGTGGCCCACGAGGAAACCCGACCCGCCAGGTAGCCTTTAGCTCATGGCCACGTTCCGGGACTTGCTTGGGGCCGCGAAGGCCGAGATCACCGAGGTCGACACGACCGGCGCCGCCGACCGCATCGCCGCCGGGGCCACCGTCCTCGATGTCCGCGAGCCCGACGAGTACGACCAGGGCGCGCTTCCGGGTGCCATCCACATCCCGCGCGGCCACCTCGAGTCCCAGGTCGAGAACCGGCTGAGCGACAAGTCCGCACCCGTCGTCGTGTACTGCGCCGGCGGCGTGCGTTCGGCCTTCGCCGCCCGCACCCTCCAGGAGCTCGGCTACACCGACGTCGTCTCGATGGACGGAGGCTTCGGCCGCTGGAAGGACGAGGGTCGGCCGTGGAAGCAGCCGGTGGTCCTGAGCCCCGACCAGCGCAACCGCTACCAGCGCCACCTCCTGCTGCCGGAGGTCGGCGTCGAAGGTCAAGCCAAGCTCCTCGACTCCAAGGTCCTGTTGCTCGGTGCCGGCGGCCTCGGTTCGCCTGCCGCCCTCTACCTCGCTGCCGCCGGTGTCGGCACGATCGGCATCGTCGACATGGATGAGGTCGACGCCTCCAACCTGCAGCGCCAGATCCTCCACAACCTCGATCGGGTGGGCGATCGCAAGGTCGACTCGGCCAAGAAGACGCTCGTTGCGCTGAACCCGGATGTCAACGTCGTCACGTACGACACGCGACTGTCCGCCGACAACATCCTCGACATCATCAAGGACTACGACGTCGTCGTCGACGGTGCGGACAACTTCCCGGTCCGCTACCTCCTCAACGACGCCAGCGTGAAGCTCGGCATCCCGGTGGTCCACGGCTCGATCTTCCGCTTCGAGGGCATGGTCAGCGTGTTCCACCCGCTGGACGGCCCGACGTATCGCGACATGGTCCCCGAACCGCCGCCTGCGGAGCTGGCGCCGAGCTGCGCCGAGGCCGGTGTCCTCGGTGTGCTGCCGGGCATCGTCGGTTCGATCCAGGCGCTGGAGGCGATCAAGCTGCTGCTCGGCCTCGGCGAGCCGTTGATCGGGCGCATCCTCACGATCGACACGACCGACATGACGTTCCGCACGTTCAACCTCAGGCCAGACCCGGCCAACGAGGTCGTGCACGACAACGCGGACCGCATCCAGATCCGTGATCTGGAAGGGCTGTGCGCGCCCGGTCTCGACTGATCTCGATGCGGCCGGCGAAGGCGCTGGAGCGCCCGCCGTGCCGAACCGGGTGCTCACCTCTGAACGACGCGACCTCATCATGATGCGGCCGGCGAAGGCGCTGGAGCGCCCGCCGTGCCGAACCGGGTGCTCACCTCTGAACGACGCGACCTCCTCTTGATGCGGCCGGCGAAGGCGCTGGAGCGCCCGCCGTGCCGGACCGGGTGCTCACCTCTGAACGACGCGACCTGATCAGTCGTCGTCGTTGAAGCCGGTTCCTGCGGCTCCTTGACGTCGTCGTCACGCTGCCAGCCCTCGTGCTCGAGGATCAGCGTCTCGATGGCCACCTCGTTGGCGTCCGCATCGAGGTCCGAGCACGCCGTGTACGACGACGGCCACGCTCGGTAGACGAGGTACGACAGCACGACTTGGCCGGCCTCGTTGAGGACGTCGATGACGATGTCCTTGCGGAAGTCGCGCAGCGAGACGTCGTGATCACGGGTCCAGATCTTGTTGGCCCACCGCTCGAACTCGGTGTCGTGGGTCAGTCCGCGCTCGAGCGTGATCGGCTCGAACTGCGTCTGCCCAGGCGCCCGCATCGTGATCGACGGATCGGCGCCGCTGCGGTACTGGACGACCTCCGTGGTGCGCCGCAGCGCCGACACCTTGGAGACACCGGCGACGATCCGTCCGTCCCAGCGGACGCGGAACTTGAAGTTCTTGTACGGGTCCCGTCGTTCAGCGTTGACCGAGAACTGTGCCATCTGTACCTCCCTCGTGCAGGCGGCGCGCATCCTTGCCGCTGTGGCATGATCGCGTCGAATGTCTAGACAACTTCGGCTGGCGGGGCGCACCTGCCTGATCACCGGAGCAACCGGAATGGCGGCTGCCGCGGCGCGCCGGTTCACCGCCGAAGGCGCCCGCGTCGCGGTGATCTCCCGCGAGCCGACCGGTTGCGATCCTGGCGTCGCCTACCTCCAGGCCGACCTGTCCGACGAGGCCGCCGCCGAGTCCGCGTTCGCCGCCGCTCGCGAGCAGCTCGGACGTCTCGACGCCACCTTCGCCGTCGCCGGCGGCAGCGGCCGGCGCTTCGGCGATGGCCCGTTGCACGACGTCAGCCTCGCCGCGTGGGATGCAACGTTCTCGCTCAACGCCACACCGAGCTTCCTGGCCGCCCGGGAGTCCGTGCGCTGGATGCTGGAGCAGCCACCCGACGACGACGGCGTGCGCGGCTCCGTCGTCTTGATGTCGAGCGTCTCGGCACTCGACCCATCTCCCGAGCACTTCGGAACACAGGCCTACGCCGCCGCGAAGGCATCCATCCTCGGGCTGACCAAGATCGCTGCCGCGTACTACGTCGGGCAGGGCATCCGTGTCAACGCGCTCGCTCCCGCCACCGTCGCCACGCCGATGTCGGAGCGGGCAGCCGGCGACGAAGCGACGGTCGAGTTCCTGCGCTCGAAGCAGCCATTGTCGAGCGGCATGCTCGACGCCGATGACGTGGCTGACGCGGCCGTGTACCTGTGCAGCCGGGAGAGTCGCCGCGTGACCGGGCAGACGCTGGTCGTCGATGCCGGGTGGACGGTCCGATGACGCTGCGCACCACGGTGATCGGCAGCTACCCGCTCCCGGGCTGGCTGGAGTTCGCCTGCGCCCACCTCGACGAGTTCGGCGTCGACGACCGCCGCGAGCTGCAGGACGATGCGGTGATCGCGGCCGTGCACGACCAGGTCGCCGCCGGCCTCGACGTGATCACCGACGGTGAGCAGACCCGGCTCGACTTCAACCTGTCCTTCTACGGCTTCCTCAGCGGCATCGAGCTCGAGGGCGCGCCGCCGCGCCGGTTCGGACCACCGGCCCACGATCAGCGCGGCCGTCACCGCATCATCGGACCCATCGAGGCGCCTGAGGGCCTCGGCGTCGTGGACGAGTACGCCCGGCTGCGGCGTCTTGCACCGGCCGGACCGGTGCTCAAGGCCAGCGTCCCGGGCCCCTACACGCTGAGCGGGCGGCTGATCCCTGGCGGCGACCTGCCCGATCGGTGGGCCGTCACGGAGGCGCTGCTCCCGATCGTCCAGCGTGAGCTCGTGGCGCTGGTCGATGCCGGGTGCACCGAGGTGACCGTCGATGAGCCGTCGATGAGCTGCTACGCCCATCGCGAGGACCCGGCCCGCTTCGTCGACATCTTCAACCGCACCGTCGCCCCGGTCGTCGGCCGCACGCGGCTGTCGACCCACCTGTGCTTCGGGAACTACAAGGGCCACGCCGTCGGGTTACGGCGGTACGCGCCGATGTTCCCGGCCTTCCATGCCATGACGGTCGACGAGCTGCACGTCGAGATGGCCAGCCGCGAACTGTCAGAGCTCGACCTCATCGGCGGCATCGCCGAGCACCACGACGTCGCCGTCGGGATCGTCGACGTCAAGAGCTACTTCATCGAGCCGCCCGAACTGATCGCCGAGCGGGTGCGTGAGTGCCTGAAGTACGCGCCGGCTGACCGACTGTCGCTGGCGCCGGACTGCGGTCTGTCACAAACGGCGCGGTGGGCCGCCAAGCAAAAGCTGGCGAACCTCGTCACCGGTGTGCGGCGCGTCCGTGACGAGGTCGGATGATGAGCGAGCTCGTCCTGCATCGCAGCCTGCTGTCAGTGGACGACGCATAACACGACGACGCGCTGCTCGCCGACATCGCAGCCGGGCAAGCGAGCACGGACGGCGCACTGCGGCTGTGGTGGTTCGGCCAGTCCGGCTTCCTCGTGCAATGGCGCAGCCACCACCTGCTGCTCGACCCGTACCTGTCCGACTCGTTGACCACGAAGTACGCCGCCACCGACAAGCCGCACGTGCGGATGACCGCCCGTGCCGTCGACCCCCGCCGTCTCGACATGATCGAGGTCGTCACGTCGAGCCACAACCACACCGACCACCTCGACCACGAGACGCTGTGGCCGCTGCTCGCCGCCAACCCGAGCCTCACGTTGGTGATCCCGGAGGCCAACCGCCAGTTCGTCGCCGACCGCCTGCACACAGACCCGGGCTGGCCGGTTGGCGTGACGGACGGTTCGTCGGTCGACGTCGGTCCGTTCCACCTGACCGGTCTCGCGGTGGCGCACGAGCAGCTCGACGCCGACGACGAGGGCCGGCCACGCCACCTCGGCTACCTCGTCGCCGTCGGGCCGTACACGCTGTTCCACTCCGGCGACGCCGTGCCGTACGACGGCATGGAGTCGAGGCTCCTCGGACTCGCCGGCGGGCGGACGGTCGACGTCGCGCTGCTGCCGATCAACGGTCGGCTGCCGGAGCGGCGTGTGCCGGGCAACTTCTGGGGCGACGAGGCGGTCCGCTTCGCGCTGTGCGATCGACGCCCGATTGGTGGTGCCGATGCACTATGAGATGTTCGCTTTCAACACCGAGACGCCCGAGCTGTTCGAATCGACGGCGCGGGCGCTCGGCCAGCCGTACCGCGTCCTGCGCTGCGGCGAGCTGTTGACGATCCACGAAGAGGAGACACATGTCGCTCATTGATCAGGTCACGGTCGAGACGGTCACCGTCGAGCGGGTAGCCAAGACGATCGACCATTCACTGCTCAAACCGGAACTGACGGTCGCCGACGTGCTGGAAGGATGCGAGCTGGCCGCCCGCTATGACGTGGCGTCGGTGTGCTGCCGGCCGCTCGACGTGCTGCGCTGCAGCGACGCCCTGCGCGGCACCGATGTGGCGGTCGGCACCGTCGTCGGTTTCCCGCACGGTGCCAACCTCACGCAGACCAAGGTGTACGAGGCGCAGCACGCGATGGAGCAGGGCGCCGTGGAGCTCGACATGGTGATCGCCATCGGCATGCTGCGCTCGGGCGAGCTCGCGTACGTTCGCGATGACATCGCCGCCGTGGTCGAGGCCGCTGGCGAGGACGCCATCGTGAAGGTGATCCTCGAGAACGCGTTCCTCACCGACGAGGAGAAGGTGGCTGGCTGCAAGATCGTCGAGGAGGCGGGGGCGGCGTACGTCAAGACGTCGACCGGCTACGCACCGACGGGCGCCACGCTCGAGGACCTCCGCCTCATGCGGGCGACGGTCTCACCGGCCGTCAAGGTCAAGGCGGCCGGCGGTGTGCGCACGCTCGACGCGTTGATCGACTGCCTGAACGCCGGCATCGATCGCTGTGGGGCGACCGCGACGGCGGCGATCATCGATGACCTGCGAGCCCGCCAGTCCTGACCGTGCGGTGGCTCGGTCTCGACCTCGGTGGCACGAACATCAAGTCGGTCGTCGTCGAGACCGGCGGCGAGACCGACGGCGAGACGGTCGTCGTCGGATGTGACACGACGGAGACCGGCGCCAGCGACGGCCCGGCGGCGGTCATCGAGCGGCTGGTGGTTGCCGGTCAGGCTGCGCTCGACCGGTGGGGATCCGCCGAGGGGTGCGGCGTGGGCGTCCCCGGCACGTTCGACTCCGATGCCGGGACGATCGAGCTGTTCCCCAACCTGCCGGGACCGTGGCGCGGTCAGCAGATGGTCGAGCCCCTGCGGCGCGCCCTCGGCCTCCCGGTGTCGATCATCAACGACGCGAGGGCGTTCACCCTGGCCGAGACACGCATGGGCGCGGCGGCCGGAGCGTCGACGGCGGCGTGCTTCGTCCTCGGGACCGGCATCGGCGGCGGCATCGTCGTCGACGGCCGGTTGCACTTCGGTCCTCACGGCCGGGCCGGCGAGTTGGCCCACCAGATCGTCGTGCGCGACGGCCCGCCGTGTGGTTGTGGCAACCGGGGCTGCCTCGAGGCTGTGGCGTCCTCACGGGCGTTGGCCGCGCTCGCTGAGCAACCGACGATCGAGGACGTCTTCCGTGCCGCCGCTGCTGGCGACCAGCGGGCCGTTCAAGCCATCGAGACGGTGGCCGACCACCTCGGGGTCGCCATCGCCAACGTGATCACGATGCTCGTGCCCGAGCGCGTCGTGATCGGTGGAGGCGTTGCGGGCGCGGGCACAGATCTTCTCGAACCGATCCGGCGCGCCGTCGCCCGTCACTCGGTGCTCGTGCCACCCGAGTGGTACGAGATCGTTCCCGCCGCGCTCGGCCCGTACGCCGGCGCGATCGGCGCCGCGCTGTGGGCGTTCGCTTGCTCCGGCTGAATCATGGCGGGGGGTGCGAGCGGGCTCGGAGGCGCCGCCGGAGCCCCCTGCCGGCGATCGATCCGGCTTGTCCGGTCGATCGCCAGCAAGCTGGGTGCCGCCGAAGGCGGCGCTTCGAGCTCGCTTCGCAACCTCCGGTTGCGAAGCGAAATGAATCACGTCGATGACGTAGCGGTCGGCGACGTAGCGGGTCTCCGTGCGCTCGAACGGGCGGCCGTGTTGATCGAAGAGGAGCCGCAGCTCGACCAGTAGCGCCGATCGGGTCGGGATGTCGAGAGACGCCGCTTCGGCCCGCCGGGCCGCGCGCGCCGTCACCGTGCCCGTTGCCGACGTGGCGACGACGCCGAGCCGGTCCAGCGCCTCGTGCAGCGAACCGCCGACCAGGTCAGCGTCCAGCACGTCGCGGTACTCCACGAGCACGGCAGCGTCCTCGAAGGCGATCGGCACGCCGTCGGCCAGCCGTACCCGCTCCACACGCACCACCTCGGCGTCCGCCTCCAACCCGAGCGCGTCGATCTCCTCCGGGCGCGCCGGCGTGAGCCCCGCTGCCAGGACCCGCGAGCTGGCCACCTTTCCCCGCCACTCCATCTCGTCGCTGAACGACAGGAACACGCCGGCCCGGCGGTGCATCGGTCGACTGGCGACGAACGTGCCCTTGCCGCGGTGGCGATCGACGAGTCCGGCGTTGGTCAGCTCCTGCAGCGCTTGGCGCACCGTCATCCGGCTGACCCCGAACCGGGCGCACAGCTCCGCCTCGCTGGGCAACGCGTCACCTGACCCGGCGCGGCCGATCAGTCCGCGCAGGTAGTGCTCGATCTCGCGGTAGCGGGCGGAGGGCGCAGGGGGCGCGTTGACGCGTCGACGGCCAGACAGTACGTTGCGACGGTTGTCTAGACAATCGGTCCTCGCCGGTCGCTGGCTCGGCGCGGCGATGGACGTCCTGACGACGCTGTCGGAGACGCAAGGCCCGGCGATCGAGCAGGCCGCCGACCTGTGTGCCGATGCGATCGCCGGTGGCGGACTGGTCCACCTGTTCGGGACTGGTCACAGCCGCATCCCCGTCGAGGAGATGTTCCCGCGCTACGGCTCGTACCCCGGATTCCATCCGATCGTCGAGCTCTCGACGACGTTCCACACACAGGTTGTCGGCGCCAACGGACAGCGCCAGGCCATGTTCATCGAGCGTGTCGAAGGCCTCGCCGAGGTCATCCTCTCGAACTTCCGCCTCGGACCGCCGGACGTGATGATGGTCTTCAGCGCCAGCGGCCTATCGGCCAACCCCATCGAGATGGCCATCGGCGCCCGCCGCCGTGGGCTGCCGGTCGTCGCCGTCACGTCGCTCGCCCAATCCGACGCGGCGGTCCCGACCCACTCGTCCGGCACCCGCCTGCACGACCACGCCGATGTCGTGATCGACCTCTGCACGCCGCCGGCAGACGCCCTCGTCACGCTCGACGGCTTGACCACGCCGATCGGCCCAGGCTCGTCGATCGCCGCCATCGCCATCGTCAACGAGATCAAGGTGCAGACGGCACAGCGCCTCCTCGATCGTGGCGCGATGCCGCCGGTGCTGACCAGCGCATCGGTCGTCGGTCCCGCTGAGTCGGCCCGCCTCTTCGACGCGGCCTACGCGGAGCACGCCCGCCGGCTAGCTCGCGCGCTGTCCGCCGGCGAGCCCGACGAAGCGGTCGACCGCAGCCGGCGACAGGACGTGGTCGATGACGAGGACGGCTGCGCCGACGATGCCGGATCGATCACCGGTGCTGGCCTGGACGATCTGGAGTCGCGACGTGGCCAGCGGTAGCGAACGTCGGTACACGACCTCGCGCACGCCCGCCAGCAGTGGGTCGCCGGCCTGCGACAGCGAGCCGCCGATCACGATGACGCTCGGGTTGAGCAGGCTCACGGCGCTGGCCAGCACTTCGCCGATCGTGCGGCCCGCCTCGCGCACCAGCCGGGTCGCCGGGACGGAGCCGCCCCGCACGAGGCCGGCAACGTCACGGCTCGACACGGCGTCCACGCCCATCGAACTCAACCGGGCGGCGACAGCGGCGCCGCTGGCCACGGCTTCGAGGCAACCCACGTTCCCGCAGCGACACACCGCATCCACGTCGTGGGGGACCTGGATGTGGCCGAGGTCGCCGGCGGCTCCCTGGGCACCGCGGCGCAGCTCCCCGTCGCTGATGATGCCGCTGCCGATTCCCGTGGCAACTTTGATGAACATGAGGTGGTCGACGTCGCGGAAGCCGATGGCGTGCTCCCCGAGCGCCATCACGTTCACGTCGTTGTCGACGACGACGACGACGTCGAGCGCGGCGCCGACGAACGCAGGGACGTCGAAGCCGTCCCAGCCGGGCATGATCGGAGGGTTGGTCGGGCGGCCGGTGGCGTGCTCCACAGGGCCCGGCAGCCCGATGCCGACGCCGGCCAAGTCGCTCGGGTGGCGACCGGCGCTCGACAGCAGCGCACGCCCGTGTTCGACGATCCAGCCGAGCACCGCCGCCGGACCGAGCCCCACGTCGAGGTCGACGACCTCGCTGGCGATGATCGTCGCCGCCAGGTCCGTCATCGCGAGGCGGACGTGGGTGGCGCCGACATCGGCGGCGAGCACGACGCGGGCCGCCGGATTGAACGCGAACTGGGTCGGTGGCCGCCCGCCCGACGACGTCGCCTCACCGGCTGCAGCCGACCAGCTCACTGGCGATGAGGGCGTCGACGCGCAGGGCGACGGTGGAGCGTCCGAGGCCGGTCGCGTCGGCGAGCTGGCGACGCGTCCGGGGCACGCCGTCGCGGAGATACTGCAGCAACGTGCCGACGCCTTCCACGGCCGCAAGTGAAACACAGCCGACTTCTGCTGCGCTAGAGCGTCTTTTGCTTGACAACCGGCAGAAGTGTCGTAGGGTCGAACCGCGGCCCGCGGAGATCTCCTGGGGGAACCAGGGGGAGGACAGGCCGGGGCACGCCCCGGCTCGATAAAGGAGACCGAAACACATGATGAGGAAGAGGACGGGCGTCGCCGTGTTCGCACTGGCGGCGCTCACGCTCACTGCTGCTGCCTGTGGCGGCGACGACGACGACGGCGGCGGCGCAGAGGGCACCGAAGCGCCAGCCGGGAGCGAAGCGCCAGCGGGCAGCGAAGCGCCAGCAGGCACGGAAGCGCCGGCGGGCACCGAAGCGCCAGCGGGCACCGAAGCAGCCGGGGGCGGCGAAGGCGGCGGCAGGTGACTACGTCATCGGCGTCAGCAACACCCTCGCCGGGAACGGCTGGCGGGAAGAGATGATCTGCGCCGTCAAGGCCCAGGCTTTGGCCAGCGGGGACGTCAGCGAGGTCATCGCGATCTCCAAGAACGGCGGTCCCACCGAGCAGATCCAGGATCTGCAGAACCTGATCTCGCAGGGCGTCAACGCGATCATCGTCAACCCGTCAGACCGTGAGCAGCTGAACCCGGTCATCGAGGAAGCGATCGCCCAGGGCATCGTCGTGGTCGCAGTCGACCAGGCGGTCACTGCGGAGGGCGCGTACGTCGCCACGAACGACCAGGTCGAGTACGGGCGGCTCGGCGCGCAGTGGCTCGCCGACTCGATCGGCGGCGAGGGCAGCGTGCTCTACATGCGGGGCATCGATGGCGTGCCCGCCGACACCGACCGCGACACCGGCTTCCAAGAGGTCATGGCCGAGTACCCGGACATCGAGATCAAGGAGGTCTTCACCGACTGGGACTTCACGGTCGGTGGTGACATCGCTGTGCAGGAGCTGACGGCCGCCGACTACGACGGCATCTGGACCTCGGGCATCGACTACACCGTCGTCAACGCCTTCGAGACCGTCGGCAAGGAGCCCGTGCCGGTCGTGGGCGCCGACAACAACGGCTTCGTCAAGCAGCTGATCGACGGCACGCCAGGTGCGCTCGTGACCAACCCCGCCGTGATCGGCGGCGTCGGCACAGCGATCGCACTGCAGGCGTTGAACGGCGAGGAGCCGGAGCAGGAGACGCTGTTGACGCCGGCCGTGTGGGACCTCGAGAACAACCAGGCCGACCTCGAGGCCAACTACTTCCCCGACCGTGACGACACGTTCAGCTCTGCCGTCACGATCGAGGGCTACACCACCTACGAGCCCCAGCAGCTGCTCGACTGCAAGGGTCCGGGAGAGTGACGTTTCGAGGGGGGAAGGGAGACCTTCCCCCCTCGAGCACCTGACCGGTTCCGGTCAATCGGGCGGGCGCAGGTTCGTCGATGCATGACTGAACCACCGCTGCTGCAGGCCACTGCGGTAGGCAAGGCGTTCGGGACGGTGGTCGCCCTGCGCGCCGTCGATCTGGCGGTGCGCCCTGGCGAGGTGCACGCCCTGCTCGGCGCGAACGGCGCCGGCAAGTCGACGCTCGTGAAGATCCTCACCGGGGTCCTGCGGCCCGACGCCGGCACGCTCGCCGTGCACGGAGAACAGGTGACGTTCCGCCGGCCGAGCGACGCACTCGCCCGTGGCTTGGCCCCCGTGTACCAGGAGCCGGCACTGGCGCCTGACCTGACCGTCCTGGAGAACCTCCGCCTGACGCGAGCCGACGTGGGCGCCGTACGCCAGCAGCTCTCCGACATGGACCTCGACGGCCTCGACCTGGGCGAACAGGTGCGGGATGTCCCGCTGCCGTTCCTGCGCCTGCTCGACCTGGCACGGGCGCTCTCGTTCGACCCACAGCTCCTGCATGCTCGACGAGATCACGGCCGCACTGCCGCCTGACCTGTCCGAGCGCGTCTTCGACGTGATGCAGCGATGGAAGGCGCGCAATCGGTCAGTGCTGTTCATCTCCCACCGGCTGGCCGAGGTGCGCGAGCACTGCGACATGTGCACCGTGTTGCGCGACGGTCGCGATGTCGCCTCGTTCGTGCCGGGCGTCGGTGGCGAGGCACAGATCGTCGCGTCGATGCTCGGCGAGGCGGCCACGTTGGTGCGCGAGGAGACGCGGGCCCGCGCCGCGACCTCGGTGATGGGTGAGCAGCCGGTGCTCGAGGCCGAGCACGTCGGTGCGGGACGCCAGCTCGACGACGTGTCGCTGTCCGTGCGCCCCGGTGAGGTGCTCGGTCTCGTCGCCCTCGAGGGTCAGGGCCAGGAGACGCTGTTCGACATCCTCGCCGGTGATCGCAAGGCAGACCGCGGCCAGCTGCGCATCGACGGAGCGGTCGTCAAGCCGCGCCACCCGTTCGACGTGATCCGCAAGGGCGTCGTGCTCGTCCCCGCCGACCGGATGCACGCGCTGCTGCCGCAACGGTCGATCCGCGAGAACATCGCCGCCCCGCTGTTCAACCGCGTCCCCAAATGGGGCCCGATCAATCGCCGGGACGAGCGACGCCGCGTCGACCGAGCCGTGGAGCAACTGTCCATCGACACCCGTGCGGCGAGCCAGGTGCGCCGCTTGTCCGGGGGCAACCAGCAGAAGGTCACGATCGCCCGCTGGCTCGCCCAAGGGCTGCGGGTGATGCTGCTGTTCGACCCGACGCGCGGCATCGACGTCGGCACCAAGCACCAGGTGTACGACCTCGTGCGATCCCTCGCCGACGAGGGCGCCGCCGTCGTCATGTTCACGAGCGAGCTGCGCGAGGTCGCCCTCGTCTGCGACCGTGCCGCGGTGCTGCACGGAGGACGCATCGTCGCCGAGCTGCCGTCGGACGCTGGCGAGAACGCGCTGCTCAGCGCCGCCCACGGCCTGGCCGACGAGGGCGCGGCATGAGGTCGCGATGACGATCACGGCGTTCCCCGGCCACGCAGGCCGTTGCCGGCCGCTCGCTCGCTGGCGCTCGCTCGCTCGCACTGGCGCAGTGGTCCTGCCATGACGATCACGGCGTTCCCCGGCCACGCAGGCCGTTGCTGGTCGCTCGCTCGCTGGCGCTCGCTCGCTCGCACTGGCGCAGTGGTCCTGCCATGACGACTGTCGTTCCCGAGTTCGACGGCGCGATCACACGCCTGCCGGAACCGTCGAGCCGACTGTCGCGCCTCGCCCGGCGTCACGGCTGGACCGTCGGCGTCGGCCTGCTGCTCGTCGTGCTGTTGCTGTGGCGCATGTCGCAGCTGCCCCAGTTCGGCAACTTCGAGGTCCGCACGATCACGGCCGGCACGATGTCGCTCGCCTTCCTCGCCATGGCCCAGTCCGTCATCGTGATCTCGGGCGGCATCGATCTGTCGGTCGGCGCCATGATGGTGCTCGCCAACTGCCTGTCGGCGCTGTGGATGGAGGATCAGAGCCTCGCCGCGTGCCTGGCGATCGCCGTCGGCGTGCTGGCGATCACCGTCGGGCTGGCGACCGTGATCGGTCTGATCATCACGGCCTCGGGCGTCCCGGACATCATCGTGACCCTCGCCGCCAGCTTCGTGCTCGCCGGGCTCGCGCTCTGGGTGATCGGCCGTCCCGGTGGCGGCACGTCGCCTGACTTCCAGGAGATCGTCGCCGGCGGGTTGTCCAACCCGTGGCCCTCGATCCTGTGGATCATCGGCGCGCTCGTGCTGGTCTGGCTGCCGGTGCGGCGCAGCCGTCTCGGGCTGGCGATCTACGCCGTCGGCAGCAACCGCAAGGCGGCCTTCCTGTCCGGCGTCGGCATCGCAAGGACCCGTGTCCTCGCCTACTCGATCGGTGGCCTCCTGTCAGGGTTGGCCGGACTCGTGGTCACGGCGTCCACCGGCGGTGGCGAGCCGCGGGCGACGATCGGAGCGAACGCCACGCTCAACAGCGTCGCCGCCGCCGTGCTCGGTGGTGTCGCCTTGACCGGCGGTATCGGTGGCCTGGTCGGACCGGTGCTGGCGGCGCTGTGCCTGACGCTGATCCCGGCGATCATGCTCGGTGCCGGTTGGGACCCGAGCAACGCCGAGACGGCCCGCGGCGTGATCATCATCCTCGTCGTACTCGTCGCCGGGCTCCTGCAGTCACGGAAGCGCCCGACATGACGATCACGGCGTTCCCCGGCCACGCAGGCGCGATTGCGTTCCCCGGCCACGCAGGCCGGGTCCGACCGCTCCCTCGCTGGCGCTCGGTCGCTTGCAGCCCATGTGCCACGCGGCGCTCGCTCGCTCGCATCACTGACATGGTGGACCAGTGACGGACACTCACGAGCCCGAGCTCAAGGCCGAGGATCTCGCCGAAGTCGTCGTCGCGACGAAGGTCCAGCAGGCCGCCCGTCCGGGGTGGAGGACGCGCCTCGTCGAGCAACCGATCATCGTGCTGGTCGGCGTGTTCGCCGTCCTCTATGCGGTGACGGTGTGGAAGGACGACAGCCTCCTCACGACATCCGGCATCCGGTCGATCCTCCTGCTCGCCTGCCCGCTGGCCATCTTCGGCGCCAGCCAGACGCTGTGCATGCTGACCGGCGGCATCGACCTGTCGATCGCCATGACCGCCAACCTCGCCGCCTACGTGGCCGCCACGCAGAGCGGAACGGGCACGGTGCCCGCACTCGCCATGGGGATCGGCATCGGCGTCGGCGTGGGTTTCGTCAACGGGCTGGCGATCGGCGTGTTCCGGGTCAACCCGCTGATCATGACGCTTGGCATGGCGAGCGTCCTGCTGGGCATCATCACTGTCGGGCTGCGCGGATGGCTGGCGGGCTCCACCAACGTGCTCGACCTCGTGCGCGATGTCGGCTCGGGAACGCTCTTTGGCCCGCTGCCGGCGAACCTCATCGTCTGGCTCGTGGTGTCCGTGCGTGCTCGTCTGGGGGCTGCGCTCGTCGGGCCTCGGTCGGATGATCTACGCCGTCGGCGACAATCCGATCGCCTGCCGGCTCGCCGGCGTGCGGGTGTGGCAGGTGCTGCTGGCCGTCTATGTCCTGGCGGGACTGTTCGCCGCGGTCGGTGGGCTGCTGTTCTCCGGTGCCACCGGCTCCGTCGGCGTCGACCAGACCAACAGCTACCTGCTGCCATCGGTGGCGGCGACCGTGATCGGCGGCACGTCGATCCTCGGCGGCACCGGCGGATATGCCGGGACGATCCTCGGCGCGTTGATCCTCACCGTGCTCAATCGGCTGCTGCTGCGCATCGATGTGAGCGAGGCCGTGCGGCAGATGCTGTATGGCGGCATCGTGCTCGCCCTGGCCTGGATGTACGTCAGGCTCACCGGCCAGAAGTCCGGCGGAGGGTGAGCGATGACGCGCGCCGCTGTCATCGGGACAGGGTTCATGGGCCTCGCCCACACGGAGGCCCTGCGCCGGCTCGGGATCGAGGTCGTCGGGATCGTCGGCTCGAGTCCGGAGCGAGCGCGGGCGAAGGCAGCGACGAGCCCGCTGCCGCCGGTGTTCGACACGTCGAGGATCTCGTCGTCCGACCCTGACGTGGACGCCGTCCACGTCACGAGTCCCAACCACGTGCACGCCGAGCACGTGCGGGCCGTCCTGCGCGCCGGCAAGCACGTCGTGTGCGAGAAGCCGCTCGGGACCTCGTCCGCCGAGACGGCCGAGCTGGTGGCGATGGCTGAAGATGCCGGCGTCGTCAACGCCGTGTGCTTCAACCTGCGGTACTACCCGCAGAACCAGAACGCCGCGGCGCTCGTCGCGTCGGGCGCGATCGGCGAGCCGCGGTTCGTCACAGGCCGGTACCACCAGGACTGGCTGCTGCTGGAGACGGACTGGAACTGGCGCCTCGATGCATCCCGCCAAGGCGGGCTTCGCGCGGTCGCCGACATCGGATCCCACTGGTTCGACCTGACCCGCTTCGTCAGCGGGCGACCAATCGTCGAGGTGTTGGCCGACCTGCACACGTTCGTGACGGAGCGCAACCACCCGCTCGGCGACGTGGAGACGTTCGGCGCGTCCCAGGTGGCCGACGACGTGGAGCGGATCCATGAGCACATGGAGAGTGACGACGCGGCGGGAGTGCTGCTGCGCTACGAGGACGGGTTGCGCGGCGTGTGCACCGTGAGCCAGGTCTCGGCAGGGCGCAAGAACACGGTGGAGTGGGAGGTCGATGGGTCGGTGGCGGCGCTGGCGTGGGCGTCGGAGGATCCCGAGCGGCTCTGGATGGGTCACCGCGGGAGACCGAACGAAGTCATCGAGAAGGATGCGGCGATCATGACGTCGGCCGGGATCGACGCGGCGGGCTACCCGGCGGGCCATGTCGAGGGCTACCCCGACACGTTCCGCGCCCTGTTCGCCGCCGTGTACCGAGACGTGGCCGCCGGTGTGCCGTCGGCTCGACCCTCGTACCCGACGTTCGCCGACGGCCACGACGCGATGCTGGTGGGCGATGCAGTCGCGTCGTCTGCTCGGTCCGGCACGTGGACCAAGGTCGAACGGAGCTGAAAGGAGACTCTGCATGAGATGTGAGTGCGACGTCAGGAGCACGACATGAGACACGAGTGCGACGTCAGGAGCACGACATGAAGCTCGGCTTGCTCACCGCCGCTTTCCCGGAGGCGCCGTTGTTCGAGGTCGCAGAGTGGGCGTCTGCGAACGGGTTCTCGATGCTGGAGGTCGCCTGCTGGCCGCGAGCGGAGGGAGCGACCCGGCGGTACGCCGGCGTGTCGCACATCGACTGCGCCGATCTCTCCGACGATCAGGCCAAGGACCTCGTCGGCGAACTCAGCCAGCGTCGCATCGAGATCTCCGGCCTCGGCTACTACCCGAACCCGTTGCACCCCGACCTCGACCATCGGGCCGAGGTGATCACCCATCTCGGTCGCGTGATCGAGGCGGCCGAGAAGCTCGGCGTCCCGGTGGTCAACACGTTCATCGGCAACGACAAGGACCGGCCGCTGCCCGAGAACTTCGAGGAGTTCAAGAAGGTGTGGCCGCCGATCGTCTCCAAGGCGGCGGACCACGGCGTCAAGATCGCCATCGAGAACTGCCCGATGATCTTCAGCTACGACGAGTGGCCGGGCGGCAACAATCTGATGTACGCGCCGGCGACGTGGCGAGAGGTGTTCGGGTTCCTCGACGGCAACACGCTCGGGCTGAACCTCGACCCCTCGCACCTCGTGTGGCAGATGATCGACTACGAGCGTGTGGTGCGTGAGTTCGCCGACCGGCTGTACCACGTGCACGCCAAGGACATGGAGATCGACCGCGACGGCCTCTATGAACGGGGTGTCATGTCGGCCGGGCTCGGATGGCAGGTCCCGCGGCTGCCGGGACTCGGTGAGATCCGCTGGGACCGCTTCATCGCTGCGCTGTACCAGGCGGGCTACGACTACGCCATCGTGGTCGAACACGAGGATCGACACTTCGAAAGCACGGACGAGAAGATCAAGGCGGGCTTCGTGATCGCCAGGAACGCGGTCTCGCCCTACATCGTCTGACGTTCGGGCTCAGCTCGCAAGCAAGTTGCTCGCCTCGCCTCCGGCGTCCGCACTCGTGCTCGGCTCACACACGAGCTCGTCGCCTCCGCTGCGCTTCGGCGTCTCACCCACCTGCCTCTTCGCGAGGCCTCTGAGCTGACCGCCCGAACTGGGTGGCGCCGGTGTCGAGGATCCAGTCGTGGCCGCGGGTCACGAGGGGGCGTGCCAGCGTTGCCATTGCGGCGAACACCCGGCCACTCGGCGCCAACGCCGAGCGGAGGTGGATGGCCGACCCCTCGTCGCCATCGGGCTCGACCGCGATGCGAGCCGTGCCCGTGATGTCGCCGGTGATCGTCGCGGCGACGGTCGTCGGCCGCTCGACCTCGGTCAGCTCGATCGTGAAGCGCACCGTGTACGGCAGCGGTGGACGCACGGCGCACCGCCAGCGATCACCGAGGATCAGCCCGTTCGCTTCGAACTCCCGGAGCCACGGCCACCACCGCTGGTAGCTGTCCGTCGACTCAAGCGCCTCCCAGGTGGCGTCGGGGCTCGATGGGAACCGGTATCGCCGGTCCGACTCGAGCCGCACGCCGGCAGTCTCACACCTGCAGGTTCGGAGCGGCTGGCGGGTCGAGCCACCACGTGCAGTTCGGGTGGTTGCTGCAGCAGTGACGCCGGGACGTCGGTGCCTGCTGGGCCCTGGAGGCTGCGGGCGACGATGTCGGCCTTCGTCGGCACCGGCGGCGAGCACCCAGACCTCGTCGGCTCGCAGCAGGTCACCCAATCCGACGGTCACGCCCCAGGTGGGGCGATGTCGTCCGGCGAAGTACCGCTGGGCGCCCTCGATCGTCGACTCGGCCAACTCGACGCGCGCCGTGCGACCGTCCGGAGACGAGCCCGGTTCGTTCATGCCGAGGTGGCCGTTGACGCCCAACCCGAGCACGGCGAGATCGAGACCACCCAGATCGATCCATCGGTCGACCGCCGCGGACTCCGCGTCGAGCTCGTCCGCGCCCACGTCGATCGACCGGTAGTCGGCCACTTCGACGAGATCGACGAGCACGCGTCGCAGCACGGCGTCGCAGCGCTCCGGCTCGTCGGGCGGAAGTCCACCGAACTCGTCGAGCAACAACACCGACGAGGCGGCGAACGCACCGGGCGCCGATGCCACTCGCTCGTACACGGGGAGTGGGGTCGAGCCGGTGGCGAGGCACATCCGCAGAGTTGGGTGCGCCGATAGTCGTTCGAGCAGGGCGTCGGCGGCGCGCTCGACCCAGCTCGCGTCGACGCACGTGCCGGAGGACTTACGCATAGTCAGGTAGGTGAGACGCCGAAGCGGAGCGGAGGCGGCGAGCTCGGAAGGAGAGGCGAGCAACTTGGTTGCGAGCCGAGCCCAGATTCAGATGACACGGTCGACGAACTGGCCCGTCGATGGGTCCTTGAGGATCAGCTTGCGCCGCCCGTCGGGGAGGTGTTCCTCCTTGATGATCGTCAGCTCACCCTCGTTCCGCGCCGTCCGGGCAATCCGCCCGGTGTCACCGTGGCGCCAGTCGAGCTCGATCGGCTCCCACTGGCGGCTGCGGCTCGAGCGGTAGCAGGCGTCCATCACGGCGTTGACGACGTACCCGTCGTAGAACGTCTCGACCGGCTCACGGCCTTGGTCGAGCGCATCGAACATGTCCGTGAACATCTCGACGTACCCGAGCTCGCCGATCTCGTCGCCCACCGGGAACAGCCATCCGCTCTCCGACTCAGCCTTCTCGGCGACGTAGCCACCCTCGCCGCTCGAGAACATCTCGAAGCCGGTGCGCAGGAAGTGGTTGGTCCAGATCGTGCCCTCCGTCCCGGCCACTTCGTCACGCAGGTCCATGCCGCCGCGGAACGTCCAGCTGACCTCGAATTGGCCGATCGCACCGCTCTCGAAGCGGATCAGCGCAATGGCGTTGTCCTCGGCGTCGATCGGGTGGACGAACGTGTCGCTCCAGCACATCACCTCGACCGGCCGGTTCGTCTTGCCGACGTAGTTGCGGATGATCTCGATGCAGTGGCAGCCGAGGTCGACGATGCACCCGCCGCCCGCCAGCTCGGCATCCCAGAACCACGCGCTGTGCGGGCCGGGGTGGGTCTCGCGACTCCTGACCCACATCACGTCGCCGATGGCGCCATCGCCGACGGCGGCGAGCGACTTGATCGTCTTCGGCGTGTACACGAGGTCCTCGAGGTACCCGGCGAACAGCCCGGCCGCCTCGACGTTCTCGAGGATCCGCTTCGCCTCCTCGGCCGAGCGGGCGAGCGGCTTCGTGCACAGCACGGGCTTGCCGGCGGAGGCCGCGATGCCGATCGCTTCTTCGTGCAGGTGGTTCGGCAGACCGATCACGACGACGTCGACGTCGGCGTGGTTGACGGCCTCCTCGATGCTCGTGGTCGCCGTGGGGATGTCCCACCGTGTACGGAACGCCTCGCCGCGCTCGACCGAGCGGGAGTAGACGACGGCGACCCGGTCGCGGCTGCGCCGGCCGTGCAGGGTCATGGTGTAGAAATCGCCGATCAACCCGGTGCCGAGCATGGCGACACGGTGCCCAACGGTCACGCCGTCCCTCCTCCGATCCGAACCGAATGTCTAGACATCTAAGCACAGGGGCTTCGGCGCTCGACTCCCTCGAGACCGGTCAACGGGCGCTGGCCTCCGGCCGCTGGGGCGACGCTCGGGCGGCGTTCACAACGGTCCTCGCCTCGGGTGACGACGGCGCAGCGCGCTTCGGTCTTGCGACTGCGCTGTGGTGGCAGGGTGAGAGCCGGGCAAGCGTGGATGAGTGCACGCGGGCGTACGCCCTGTTCCGTCGCGACGGCGCGATCGAGCCGGCGATACAGAGCGCGGTCTGGCTGACGATCACGTACAAGGCGAACTTCGCCAACTTCGCTGCTGCCAACGGGTGGATCGGTCGCGCTGATCGCCTGCTCGCCGACCACGTCGATCCCGGTCCCGGACCGTTGCATGCATGGGCGGCGCTGGCGCGGGGCTACCGGATGGCCGATCTGGACGCCGCAGAGGCGCTCACTCGCTCCGCACTCGACATCGCTCGATCCTGCGGCGACATCGACCTCGAGCTCGGGGCCTTGTCGCAGCTCGGACTCATCCGCGTCGGACTCGGTCACCACCAGGACGGCTTCGCCCTCATCGACGAAGCGATGGCGGCGGCGTTGGCTGGCGAAGGCAGCAACCTCGACACCGTCGTCTACACCTCTTGCGACATGCTCAACGCCTGCGAGCTGACGGGCGACACCGAGCGGGCGATGCAGTGGTGCCGGGTTGCCGATGACTTCGCCGCCACCTATGGGTGCCCCTTCCTGTACGCCGAATGCCGCATCTCCTACGGCAGCGTGCTGGCGGCAACCGGTCGCTGGGCCGACGCAGAGCGGGAGCTGACGGTGGGGCAGCGCATCACCGCCGGCGTGAGTCCCGGCCTGCACGCCCGCGCGTCGACGCGCCTGGTCGGGTTGTGGCTGCGCCAGGGCCGGCTGGAGGAGGCGGAGGCGCTGCTGTCGTCGGTCAGTGGCGACGGAGACGTGGCGTTCGAGCGGGCGCTGTCGGCAGCCGCTCTACGGCTCGCCCGCGGCGACGCCGCCGGCGCCAGCCGGCAGCTCGAACGGCGTTTGCGTCAACTCGAGCACCAGCGGGCATCGCTCGCCGAGGCGCTGGAGCTGCTCGTCGATGCCCATCTGGAACTGGACGACGTCGATGCCGCCTCGGCAGCTGCGGCGCGCCTCGCCGAGGTGGTCGCAGACTCCGACAGCCCGCGTCTGCGCGGTGCGCTGGCTGCCGTGCGGGGGCGGGTTGCCGCGGCCGCCGGTGATGGTTTGGCGGCGGTGGACCGCCTCGAATCAGCACTGGCGATCTGGTCCGTCTGCGACTTTCCGTTCGAGCTGGCCCGGACGCGCGTCGCGCTGGCCCGAGCGATCAGCGTCGCCCAACCGGAGGCCGCCATCGAGCAAGCCCAGCAGGCACTCTGCGAGTTCGAGACCCTGGGCGCCTCGACGAACGCCGACCGGGCTGCCGCCCTCCTGCGCTCGCTGGGCGCCGTTCCGCGCGTCGGCCCAAAGGGCGTCGGGACGCTGACGCAGCGGGAACAGGAGGTCCTCCGACTGCTCGGCGCAGGGCTCTCCAACCCGGAGATCGCCCAGCGGCTGTACATCAGCCGCAAGACGGCGGCGCACCATGTCAGCAGCGTCCTCGCCAAGCTGCACGTGCGCAACCGGGCTGAAGCGGCGGCCCGGGCCGGCGCACTTCTCGGTGACCAATAGGGCAGCTGACCGATGCTCCCAGGCACGACATTCGTGAGACTGGCGCGATGAGCAGCGAGACGTTTCAGCTCCCGATCGAGGCCGCCGAGGCCTACGAAGCCGCGTTCGTCCCCGCCTTCTTCGCGCAGTGGGCGCCGATGATCTGCGACCTGGCCCGCGTGGCTCCCGGCCAGTCCGTCCTCGACGTCGCCTGCGGCACCGGGATCGTGACCCGGACGGCCGCCGATCGGGTCGGACCGGAGGGCGAGGTCGTCGGGCTCGACCTCAACGAGGCGATGCTCACCGTGGCCCGTCGCGTTCGCCCGGATCTGACGTGGCGGCAGGGCGATGCCGCCGCCCTTCCGTTCCCGGACGGGTCGTTCGACGCAGTCCTCTGCCAGATGGCTCTGATGTTCTTTCCCGATCGCCCGGCGGCACTGCAGGAGATGGCGCGCGTCGCCGTCCCGGGCGGCTCCGTCGCGCTCGCCGTGCCAGGACGACTCGAGGCCCAGGCTGCGTTCGCGCCGCTGTTCGACATGGTGGTGCGGTATGCGGGGGAGGAGGCGAGAGCACTGCTCAGCGCCTACTTCGTGTGCGGTGACCTCGACGAGCTGGCGGCGCTCGTGGACTCGGCAGGACTCGACGTCTCCGTCGCTCGCACCGAGCTCGGGACCTACCGTGCGCCGTCCGTCGACGAGTTCGTGAGGACGGAGGTCGAGAGCACGCCGCTCGCCGAGCGCATCACCGAGGACGAGTACGCGAGGATCCGTGGCGACGCCCGCGATCTGTTGGCCGCGTTCGTCGCGCCCGACGGCAGCTTCATCGCGCCGTTCGAGGTCAACCTCGTGGCGGCGCGCCGCCCGGCGTCCGGCTAGATGCCGATCGCGTCGTTGAGAGGTGAACACCCGGTTCGGCACGGCGGGCGCTCCAGCGCCTTCGCCGGCGGCGTCGTTGAGAGGCGAAGACCCGGTTCGGCACGGCGGGCGCTCCAGCGCCTTCGCCGGCGGCGTCGTTGAGAGGCGAAGACCCGGTTCGGCACGGCGGGCGCTCCAGCGCCTTCGCCGGCGGCGTCGTTGAGAGGCGAAGACCCGGTTCGGCACGGCGGGCGCTCCAGCGCCTTCGCCGGCGGCGTCGTTGAGAGGCGAAGACCCGGTTCGGCACGGCGGGCGCTCCAGCGCCTTCGCCGGCCGCGTTGGAACTAGGACGGATCTGGCGCCGCGATCTCGGCTGCCAATTCGTCGCGGTCCTGGAGAATGACCCCGAGCAGGACGAGAGCGATGCCGGCGAGGTCGAGGCCCGACGGCCGCTGGTCGAGAGCGATCCAGCCGATCACGACAGCCGTCACCGGGAGCAACGCCAGCAACACGGAGAACCGACGTACAGGAATCCGCCGCAGGACGTGCTGGTCGATGCCGTAGCCGAGGGCGTTGGAGAACACGCCGACGAGGAGGCAGGCACCGAGCAGCGAGGGTGTCGTCCAGACGGCTGCGCTGCCGGGCGCACCGATGGGCGTCAGAGCCACCGCACCGATCGCCAGCCCAATGCCGAGCCCTGACACGCCGCGATTGAGCTGAGCGATGCGTGAACCGACGACGATGTAGGCGGCCCAACAGGCCGAAGCCGCCAGGAGGTAGAGCAGGCCGGTGGTGTTGTCGCCGAGCTCGACGCCGCCGAGGACGATGACGCCCACCGCGGCGAGCGCGAGCGCCGCGGCGTTGCGCCGTGTCCGGGTCATGACGGCGGCGACGGCGATCGGCCCGATGAACTCGATGGCGACGCTCTTGCCGAGGTCGGTGCGGTCGATGGCCAGGTAGAAGAACGTGTTCATGGCCGCCGTGGCGATCCCGAACACGGCCGCCGCCGCCAGCTCCCGGCGCGTCCAGCCTCGCCATGCCGCACCGGAAACGGCGAGCACCGCGATCGCTGCGCCGACCATGCGCAGCCACGCCACGGTCTGCGGCGCCACCTCGTCGAACAGCAGCACGGCGATGGTCGCGCCGATGTACTGGAAGACAGCCGACAGGACGAACAGCGCCTCGGGCGAGGCGGTATCCAGGAACCGGGTGACGGACCGGCGGCCGGGCCGGCCGGGCGCCCGGACGGCCATCGGTCCTACTCGAAGAGCTCGGGGTCGGTGCGGCAGATCTCTTGCCAGAGCGGCTGGAAGCTGAACCAGCCGGCCAACGGGAAGCCGGTCTGCGTCGCCGAGTACGCGGCGTACTCATGCGGAATGTGCTTTGGCTCCCCGGCGGCCATCGCCATCAGCTGCGCCTGGCACGAGCGCTCCATGGAGACGAACCAGAACACGGCTTCGTCGACGCTCTGGCCGACCGTGAACAGGCCGTGGTTCTGGTGGATCGCGGCCTTGCCGCTCGGGAACGCGGCGGCCAGCTCCTTGCCCGCGTCGAGCTCGAGCACCACGGCGCCGCCCTGCGCCTCGATCACGACGTGGTCCTCGTAGAAGATGCAGGCGTCCTGGGTCAGCGGCGCCAGCGGGATGCCGAGCGATGAGAACGACTTGCCGTAGGGCGAGTGGGAGTGGGCGGCGGCCACGACGTCGGGACGAGCGGAGTGAATGGCGCTGTGGATGACGAATGCGGCCCGGTTGACCGGCTGGCTGCCGTACACGACGTCGCCCGAGTGGTTGACGAGGATGAGGTCGCTCACTCGCATGTGGCGGAAGCTGCGCCCGAACGGGTTGACCCAGAAATGGTCGGGGAACTCGGGGTCACGCACGGTGATGTGGCCGGCTACGCCCTCGCCGAACCCGAAGCGCCCGAAGATGCGCAGCGCGCCCGCCAGCTTCTGCTTGCGGTGCAGCCGCTCGTCCTCGACCGTCTCGAACGTCGGAGGCCCGGCGAGGTGCACGGGCTTGGGAGTCAACGGCACCCCATCGATCGTCGGGACATCAGTCGTGCGGGGTTCCGTCAACGCCATGCGAAGCAACGCTATCCATCCGAGTGTTTGACGTCATCCGAGTGCTGAGCCTGGGGAGGCCCCTC
>CAVZFS010000046.1:0-229085 GCA_963774635.1 uncultured Acidimicrobiia bacterium | reverse complement strand
CGCACCACGACTCCTAACTGGTACGCATAGATCGTCAGAGACCGGACCTTACCAAAGGTCCACTCGAGCCCTACGGTGAAGCCATGTTCGATATCTACTGCCCCACCCACCGGTCGCCGATGAGTTCCCACGCTGACGCCGTGCATCCGGCGTCTCGGCACGCGTCGCGCCCCGCCCCTCGACGCGCAGCGAAGGGTTCGCCTGTCCTCGAGCGCACCTCGATCGGCGTACGCGTTCGGCCATCAGCAGATCAGCATGACGATGCGTCACCTCGACATCTGACGTCGGCCATCGGAGGCTGTGGACCATCGCTGGGCATCGGACAACGCCGCGGCCCATCGTCGCTGATCCGCCCATGCCTTGCGTAGGTCCGGCATCGCGGACCCCTACCAAAACTTGGATGAATCTTGGATGACTCGTCGGGCGCCGATTTATCCGGACAAAAGTCCTGCTAGATCGGTAGGGCGGGTGGGGATCGAACCCACGACCCAGGGATTATGAGTCCCCTGCTCTGACCACTGAGCTACCGCCCTTGTCCTTTCCCTCCGGTCTAGCGTGTGGCGTTGACTTCATGGGCGCCTGCCAACAAGATCGGTCAGAACTGCGAGTGGCGAGGGGCCGATGGACATCTTGATCTCAGGGGCGGGCATCGCCGGACTCACCAGCGCGCACTGGCTGCGCCGGTACGGGTTCAATCCGACCATCGTCGAGCGAGCCGGGTCACTGGTCGTGGGCGGGTACAAGATCGACGTGCGCGGGACCGCTCTCGAGGTGCTCCGTCGAATGGGCGCGCTCGACGCCGTCATTGCGTCGAGCACGCACATGCAGGGAGCCAAGCTGGTCGACCGCGACGGCAACGTGATCGGCGAGCTCGGCGGAGACCAGTTCGGACATCGGGTCGGAGACGACCTCGAGATCGTCCGTGGAACCTTGTGCGAGATCCTGCTGGCCACCGGCCACGGGCATCGACGTCATCTATGGCGACGTCATCGAATCCATCGAGCAGTCCCCTGACGGCGCTGACGTGACGTTCCGCAATCCGGCAACCGGCGTCCTTCGATCTCGTGCTCGGCGCCGACGGCCTCCACTCGAATGTTCGGCGGATCGTGTTCGGCGACGAGTCCCAGTTCCTCCGCAATCTCGGCATGTACCTGTGCGTGTACTCCGTGCCGAACTACTTGGAGCTGGACCGCACGGAGATGCAGTACTCCGAGGTGGGTCGAGTCGCCCCGATCTGGGCGACGCGTGACGACCCCAACGCGAAGGCGTGCTTCGGCTTCGCCGAAGCAAGATCGGCAGATCGACCTCCACGATCGTGGCCAGCAGGAGGACGCCATGAAGAGCGGTGTACGCAGGGATCGGCTGGGAGATCCCTCGGCTTCTCGAGATGATGCCCCAGGCCACCGACTGGTACTTCGACGTGGCTGCGCAGGTCGACCTGCCGGAATTCGCCCAAGGTCGGGTCGCCTCGTCGGCGACGCCGGTTATTGCGCCTCACCGATGTCGGGCCAGGGCTCCAGCCTGGCCCTCATCGGCGCCTACGTGCTGGCCGGCGAGTTGGCCGCCGCGTCGGGCGATCATGCAGGCCGCCTTCGCCGAGTACGATCCGGGTGATGCGCCCGTTCGTCACCACGAACCAGCAGCTCGGCATCGAGTCGGCGAAGTTCATGACGCAGGATCCTGAGGCGGCACCGGTCGAGCTCTCGGGCAGCGAGATCGAGTCCCACATCGATCGCTCCACACAGAGCATCACGGAGGCGGCCAACGCCATCACGCTGAAGGATTACTCGGCGTACACGCGCGCCTGACCGGCATCTTGGAGAGTGGCTCCGGGGGTGGGGCTCGAACCCACGACCCATTGATTAACAGTCAATTGCTCTGCCAACTGAGCTACCCCGGAATGGGCGGGATGAGCCTACCGCTGGCGAACGCAAGCTCTTTGTCAGCTTTCTGGCTGAACGGTCAGCCACATCGCTGACGCAGACGCACAGAAGCAGCGGCTACTCGGTCTCGAGGAACTCCCGGAGGCGCTGACTGCGCTGGGGGTGACGCAGCTTGGCCAACGTCTTCGCTTCGATCTGGCGGATCCGCTCACGCGTGACGCCGAACTCCTTGCCGACCTCCTCCAGCGTCTTGGCCTGGCCGCCGTCCAGCCCGAAGCGCAGCCGCACGATCTCCTGCTCCCGCTCCGACAACTCGCCGAGCACGGCGCCGACCGCCTGCGTCAGCATCACCCTCGTCGCCGCATCTGCCGGACCATCCGTCGAGGAGTCCTCGATGAAGTCACCGAGGTTGGACTCGTCCTCCTCGCCGATCGGCGAGTCGAGCGAGAGAGGATCGAGCGAGATCCGCAGCAGTTCACGCACACGCTCCGGCTCGAGCTGGACCCGCGCCGCCAGCTCGTCGATCGTCGGCTCGCGCTCCAGCTCCTGGTGCAGCTGACGCTTGGCCCGGATCACCCGGTTCATGTGCTCGACCATGTGGACCGGGATGCGGATCGTGCGGGCCTGGTCGGCGATCGAGCGGGTGATGGCCTGGCGGATCCACCACGTGGCGTACGTGGAGAACTTGAACCCCTTGGCGTGATCGAACTTGTCGACGGCCCGCATCAGGCCGAGGTTGCCCTCCTGGATCAGGTCGAGCAGCTGCATCCCCCGCCCCGAGTACCGCTTGGCGATGCTGACGACCAGCCGCAGGTTGGCCTGCGTGAGCTCGCTCTTGGCCCGCTCACCGCGCTGGACGAGCCGGACCAGGCGCCGCAGCTCGACGTCGTCGACCGGCGGCCCCGTCGTCGCCGCCTCGTCGATGCGCGCTGCCGCCAGCTGTCCGGCCTCGATCAGCTGGGCGAGGCGCCGCTCGTCGTCGCCGGTCAGCAGGTCGACCTGCCCGATCTCCCGCAGGTACATCCGCACGCCGTCCGACGTCGTGCCCTCGGTGCGGACGGCGGCACGACGGATGCGCCGGCGCCGGCGGCGGGTCAGGAGATGCTCGTCCTCCTCCGCCGTGTGGTCCGGGTCGAGGTGTCGCGCCAGCTCGGCCGACGGATCGTCGGGCTCCGGTTCGGCGTCGGCGTCGACGGTCTCGTCGAGGGAGATTCCCTCCTGCGTCCAGGACGACCTTGACCCGATCAAGGACGTCACCCGTCAGCTCCACGTCCCGCAGGACATGGGTCACCTGCTCGGCGTGAAGGCTGCCCTGCTGGTGGCCGCGATGGACGCAGGGCGTCCCACTCGGCGAGATCGACGCCCTCGATGTCCTCGATGCCATGGCCGGGCGCGGGCGCGCCATTGGCCACCGGCTCACGGGCATCAGGCTCCTGAGGGGGACGGTCGCCCAATGCCCCCGCTCGAGCGTTGTTCCATCCGTCGATGAAGCCAAGCTAGCAACCACTCCGCGGCAGTCGTGGACGAGATCGGCGGCCCCAACGATTCCAGCTGCACACGGGCTTCGGCGTCGTCACGAATTCGCTCGGGTTCCTCCGTCGAAAGCCGGCGGGCGAGCTGCCGCCGGACCGCCGCAGCGATCAGGTTGCGGGCCTCCGCCTCGGCATCGATGTCCAGATCAGCGACGGCCGCCCGCTCCAACACCTCACGTGCCGCGGGATCGGCGGCCGCGATGGCGGCCTCGAGATCACCCTCGGCGGCGGCAAGCGCGAGGAACGCTCTGCGGTGCGACTCGTCGTCGAACAGCTCCTCGACCAGCCACTCGGCGATCGACTCCCAGTCCTGGGCCAGCAACGCGATGGCCGCGAACTCGGCGTTCTCCATCGGCGGGCGACGGCGCCGCAGCTCTGGTGCCTCCTGCTCCTGACGCCGACCACGGCCCACGCGCTCGAGGTCGCCCAGCGTCAGGCCGACCTGCGATGCCACCTCGCCGGTGTACAGCCGCTGCACGTTGTGATCCGGGTGCTCCCGGACGACGGCCATCGCCCGCTCGGCCACTCGGACGCGGTCCTCCGGGTTCCGCATCGGCGACCCGTCGAACACCCGGCGCAGCCGGAACTGCAGGAACGGGACGGCCTCCTCGACGGCGGCAGCCAACGCGGCGGGATCACGCTGCGCCAGCTCGCCCGGATCCATCCCGCCCGGCAGTCGGGCCACCGCCACCTGCATGTCGTGCTTGCGCTCCCACTCGTAGAAGCGCTCGGCGGCACCCTGGCCGGCAGCGTCGGCGTCGAAGGCGAGCACGACCCGGCTGGCGTAGCGCTTGAGCAGTCGGACGTGGTCCTCCGTGAACGCCGTGCCGCACGTGGCGACGGCCGTGGTCACGCCGGCCCGGTGGAACCCGATGACGTCGGTGTAGCCCTCGCAGACCACGGCCTGGCCACGCGCGACAACGTCCGTCTTGGCCCAGTTCAGCCCGTACAGCGTCTTGGACTTCGCGTAGATCGGCGTCTCCGGCGAGTTCTTGTACTTCGCCGGATCGGTGGATCCAGGTAGGACGCGGCCCCCGATCGCCACGGCTTCACCGGACTCGTTGAAGATCGGGAACAGGACTCTCCCCCGCAGCGCGTCCTGCAGCCGGTCGCGGCGGTTGGTGAAGGCCAGGCCGGTGGCGCTCAGCCGTTCCGGCTCGATGCCCGATCGCGTCGAGAGGGCGTCCCAGTCGTCAGGTGCCCAACCGAGGAGGAACGCTCGGGCGACGTCGCCCGACAGACCTCGTGACCGCAGGTAGTCCCGTGCCAGTCGGGCCTCCGGATCCTGAAGTAGCCGCTCGTGGTACCACTGCACCGCCGTAGCCATCGCGTCGACCAGCTGCTTGCGCCGGGCCCGCTCCCGCGACTGCCCGGTCGACGTGTAGGTCAGCGTGATGCCGGCCTTCGCCGCCAGGTGTTCGACGGCACCGACGAAATCGACGTGCTCGTGTTCCTGGACGAATGTGAAGACGTCGCCAGACTTGTCACACCCGAAGCACTTGTAGCGCCCGGTCTCCTCGCGAACGTTGAACGACGGCGTCTTCTCCGCGTGGAACGGACACAGCCCGACCCAGTTGCGCCCGACCTTGCGCAGCGCGACGAACTGTCCCACGACGTCGACGATCGACACCGTCGAGCGAAGGCGCTCGATGTCGTCGTCGGCGATCGCCATCGGGCCGGTTTACGGCTCGTCGGGCGGAGATGTCACATGGAGTGACTCAGCCCGCCCGTGCAAGTCCATCGGGTGCTCGGCCGCTTCGGCGATGCTCTCGCCGCCATGCCGGATCGACAGCCAGATGGAGACCGCCAGCACGAGGCCGATGAAGCCCAGCGAAGCCCCAGTCGGGATGTGGTACCACTCGGCGATGATCATCTTCACGCCGACGAAGGCGAGGATGACGGCGAGTCCGTGCTGGAGGTACGTGAACCGACCGTGGAGGTCGGCGAGCAGGAAGTAGAGCGCCCGCAGACCGAGGATGGCGAAGGCGTTCGACGAGAACACGATGAACTGCTCGTGGCTCACAGCGAGCACGGCCGGCACGCTGTCCACGGCGAAGATCACGTCGCTGGCCTCGACCAGCACCAACACCGCGAACAGCGGCGTGGCGAGACGCCGCCCGTTGATGCGGGTGAACATCTTGGCGCCGTCCATCTTGTCGGTGCTCGGCACCACCTTGTGCACGACCTTGAGGAACCGGCTGTTGGACGGATCCACGTGGTCGTCGTCGGAGACGAGCATGCGGCCCGCCGTGAACAGCAGGAACGCGCCGAACACGTACAGGACCCAGTCGAATCGCTCGATCAACGCGACGCCGGCGAAGATGAAGACGGCGCGCATCACAAGGGCGCCGAAGATGCCCCAGAACAGCACGCGGTGCTGGTACATCTTCGGCACTCGGAAGAAGCTCATGATGATGGCCCAGACGAAGACGTTGTCGACGCTGAGGCTCTTCTCGATGAGATAGCCGGACAGGTATTCGCCGGTGGCCTGACCGCCGAACCACCAGAGGACGACCAGCGAGAACGCGACTCCGATCGAGATCCACACCGTGGACTCGAGTGCCGCCTCGCGGGTGTTGACCTCATGCGCCTCGCGGTGGAACACGAGCAGGTCGACGAGCAGCAGCACGACGATCAGCCCGATCAGGACCAACCAGTGCCACGCCGAAACGTCGAGGTCGACGAAGTTGGACCGGCCGCTCTCGGCGGCCAGCAATGAGTTCATCGTGACGAGCTCACTTGCTGTCGGCGCTGGCGCCGACGATTGCCTGGGCCGCGGCCAATCGGGCGATCGGCACGCGGTACGGCGAGCAGCTGACGTAGTCGAGACCGACGTCGTAGAAGAGGTCGATCGACTCGGGGTCCCCGCCGTGTTCGCCGCACACGCCGAGCTTCAGCTTCGGCTTCGTCTTGCGGCCGCGCTCGGCCCCGATGCGGACGAGCTCGCCGACGCCGTCCGCGTCGATCGTCTCGAACGGGTTGCGCTTGAGCAAGCCCTCGGCCAGGTAGGCCGGCATCAACCGGCTCTCGACGTCGTCACGGCTGAACCCGAACGCCATCTGGGTCAGGTCGTTGGTGCCGAAGCTGAAGAAGTCGGCCTCTTCGGCGATCTCGTCGGCACGCAGGGCCGCACGCGGAGTCTCGATCATCGTGCCGATCGTGATGTCGGGCTTCTTCTTCATGCCTTTCGTGGCGGCGGCGATCTCCTCCTCGACCCACCCTCGGGCCAGGTGGAGCTCTTCTCGGGTCACCGTCAACGGGATCATGATCTCGACGATCGGGTTCTTACCCCGCCGCCGCAGATCGGCAGCCGCGTCGAGCAACGCCCGCACCTGCATGGCGTAGAGCCCCGGCTTGATGACGCCGAGGCGCACGCCGCGGGTGCCGATCATCGGGTTGTGCTCCGACCAGGTCTCAGCGGCCGCCAGCAGCTCCACCTCATCGTCGGTCAGCCCCTGCGTGGCCTGCTTGATGCGCAGCTCTTCGACCGAGGGCAGGAACTCATGCAGTGGCGGATCGAGCAGCCGCACGGTGACGGGTAGGCCGTCCATCGCCTCGAGGATCTCGATGAAGTCGTCCTGCTGGACCTTGCGCAGCTCGTCCAGCGCCGTCGCCTCTTCTTCGTCCGTCGAGGCGAGGATCATCTGGCGCACGACCGGGAGGCGGTCGGGGGCGAGGAACATGTGCTCGGTACGGCACAGCCCGATGCCCTCGGCGCCGAGGCGGCGGGCGTTGGTCGCGTCCTCCCCCGTGTCGGCGTTCGCCCGCACACCGAGCTTGCCGCGGCGCACGGCGTCGGCCCACGTCAAGATGATGTTGAACTCGGCGGGCGGTTCCGCCGCGGCAAGCGTCATCGCGCCGAGCACCACGTCACCTGACGAGCCGTCCAGCGAGATGACGTCACCCTCGTTGACGGTCACGCCGCCGGCGGTGAAGGAACGCCCGGAGATCTTGACCGACTCTGCGCCGACGATGGCCGGGGTACCCCAGCCCCGGGCGACGACCGCGGCATGGCTGACGAGCCCGCCGCGAGCGGTGAGGATGCCCTGGGAGGCCATCATGCCGTGGACGTCTTCCGGGCTGGTCTCGTTGCGCACGAGGATCACCTTGTCGCCCCGCTCGGCGGCCGCCTCGGCGTCGTCGGCGGTGAAGTAGACCTTGCCGACGGCGGCGCCCGGCGAGGCCGCCAGCCCGTGGGCGATGACCTTGCCGCTCCCGGCGAACTGCGGGTGCAGCACGGCGTCGAGGTGCTCGGCGGCGACGCGGCGCAGCGCCTCCTCCTTGGTGATCTTCCAGCGCTCACGGCCCTTGCCCGTGCCCTTCGTCATGTCGACGGCCATCTTCAGGGCGGCGGCACCGGTGCGCTTGCCGACGCGGGTCTGGAGCATCCACAACTTGCCCTGGTCGATGGTGAACTCGGTGTCGCACATGTCCCGGTAGTGGCGCTCGAGGCGGGCGAAGATCTCGAGCAGCTCGTCGTGGATCACCGGGAAGTGATGGGCCAGCGCGTCGAGGTCCTCCGTGTTGCGGATGCCGGCCACGACGTCCTCACCCTGGGCGTTGACGAGGAAGTCGCCGTACGGCCTGTTCTCCCCCGTTGCGGCGTTGCGGGTGAAGCCGACGCCCGTCCCGCTGTTGTCGTCGCGGTTGCCGAACACCATCGCCTGCACGTTGACGGCCGTGCCGAGGTCGTGGCTGATCCGCTCGCGAACCCGGTAGGCGATGGCCCGCGCACCGTTCCAGCTGCGGAAGACGGCCTCGACGGCGCCGCGCAGCTGCTTCATCGGGTCCTGTGGGAACGGCCTTGCCGGTGGCCTCCTTGACGACTGCCTTGTAGCGCTCGCACAGCTCCTTCAGCGTCGAGGCCGGAAGGTCGGCGTCGTTGCTGATGCCGGCCGCCTGCTTGGCGTTCTCGAGCGGGTGCTCGAAGCGTTCGCCGTCGACGCCGAGCACGATGCGCCCGTACATCGCAATGAAGCGGCGGTAGGAGTCGTAGGCGAAGCGTTCGTCCGTGCCCTTGGCCAGGCCCTTCACGCTCTTGTCGTTGAGGCCCAGGTTGAGGACGGTGTCCATCATCCCCGGCATCGAGAACTTGGCGCCCGAGCGGACGCTGACGAGCAGTGGGTCGGTGGGGTCGCCGAGGCGGCGGCCCATCTTCTTTTCGAGCCCGGCGACGTGGGTGGCGATCTCGTCGTCGAGTCCGGCGGGCCAACCGCCGGCCATGTAGGCGCGGCATGCATCGGTGGAGATGGTGAAGCCCGCCGGCACCGGCAGTTTGAGCACACTCGTCATCTCGGCGAGGTTGGCGCCCTTGCCGCCGAGGAGGTCCTTCATCTCCATCGGGGGGCGGCGGTGCTTGTGGTCGAAGGCGTAGGCGAATCGCTGCTGGCGCAGGCTCGGATGGCCCGACGAACGGGCGGCGCGAGCAGACGAAGGGGGGCGGGATGAGGCGGCCACGGGCGAGGAGTCTATGAGGACGTCGATCGCGTCGTTCAGGGGCGGAGTCCCGTTCCGATCGCGAGTGTTTCAGGCCATCCGAGTGTTCGGCCGGGGGAAGCCCCCTCCGAAACACTCGGATGAACCCGACCTACGATCGCTGACGATGCGCGTGCTCGGGTTCCCGCTCCACGTGCGGCCGGGCTTCCTGCTCTTCATGCTCCTGATCGTCGTCATCAACGGCGACGAGTTCGGCGTCTGGCTGGCGCTGGCGATCGCCGCCTTCACGTTGCTGCACGAGCTCGGGCACGCCGTCGCCGCCCGCCGGGCAGGGGCGGAGGCCGAGATCTCCCTCGACTTCCTGGCCGGCTACGCGTCCTACCACGCCCCGGAGCCCATCCCTCGCCGCACGCAGGCGGCCATCGCTCTGGCCGGGCCCGTGGTGCACATCCTGGCCGGGCTCGCTGTGCTGGCCGTGATGGGCGTCAACCCGCTCGATGCCGCCGACCGCGGCAGCTCTGCGGCTGGCAGCCGCCGTGTTCTGGGCCGGCCCCGCGATCGGCGCGTTCAACCTGATCCCCGTGCTGCCGCTCGACGGCGGCAACGTCGTCACGTCCCTGCTCGATGGGATCCTGCCTGGTCGGGCCCGTCCGATCATGGCCTACTTCAGCGTCGGCGTGACGGTCGCCGTGCTCATCCTGTGCGCGCTGAGCACGCAGTGGCGCGGAATGGTCGTCTTCCTCGGGCTGCTCCTGGTGTTGCAGCTGCAGTCCCTGTTCGAGGAGCGGGCCCGGAACGCCGAGTCCCCGTTCGATGTTGCTGCTGCGGCGCTGCGTGACGGGAACGAGGGGCGGGCCCGCCGCGTTCTCGTCAACGGCCTGCGGCGGCCGAGCCAGTCACCGGTGCTGCCTCGCTCGCTCGACGACGACGCGATCCGGCGCATCGTCGAGGTGCTCCCGAACCCGCCGCCGTTCGGTGATCCGTGGAACGAGTACGTGCTCGCCAACCTGCTCGTGCGGGTGGGCCGCTACGAGGAGGCGGCCCGCTACGCCGCCGAGAGCTACGAGCGCCAGCCGCGCACGTTGATCGCCGCCACCGTGGCCCGGGCGGCCGGCGCTCTCGGCGACGAGGAGACCTCGGTGGCCTGGTTACGAGCCGCCGCTGGCATCGGCACCGCCACCGACGGTCTCGCCACGGTGATCGACCAGGCCCCCGAGCTGGCCGGCGTCCGCCGCCGCGCCGACGTCATCGCACTGCGCCAATCGCTCACCACTGCGCCGCGGTGAGCGATGAGTGGTCATACGGCGCTCACCGCTCATCGCGGGCGGTGCCCAGGTCGACGCCGCGCTTGACGTAGCCGAGGGCACGGCGGCCGACGACGCTCGTCAGCACGCCGACCTGGCGGCCTTCGAGCTCGATCGGATCCCCCGGCTCGGCGCCGTCGTCGACGTCGACGATGCGCAGCCGCCGAGGGGCGTCGGCCCCACGTGAATCCATGCGCTCGACCAGCTCCTGGCCGGGATAGCACCCCTTCTTGAAATCGACGGCGACGTCGGCGATTCCCGTCTCGGCGGGGATCGTCTCGCCCGGCACGATCTCGGCGCCCATCGCAGGCCAACCCGCTTCGATGCGCGCCGCCTCGTCGGCGAAGTCGCCGCCGGAGATCCGCTCGATCGGGCCGATGTCGACCTTCACTCGGATCTTGAACCGGGCCAACCGCGGGACAGCATGTCACCGAAGCCGAATTCCGTGTCGAACAAGAACGTGTCGTCGCCAGCACGAGTCACCGCGGCGAGGACCTCGACCTTTCCCGTCGGTTGCAGCAGGAACGTCCAGCGCCGGTCCCCGATCGCCATCGACAGCAGATCCTGCGACACCTGCCCCTGGAGATACGTCAGCGCATCCGCACCCGACACGGTCACGGTGTCGCGGTCTGTCATCGCTCCATTGTGCCGTGACACACTCGGCACATGGCCGATGTCGACGCTCTGGCGCAACGTGCCGTCGGAGCGTTCACCGATTTGGCCCGGCGCGGAATGACGATCGCCTTCGGGCTGGCGCTCGTCACCGGCGTCGTGGCGCTCGGTGCCTACGCGGTCGGACTCGCCGCGCTCGAAGGCTCGACCCGCCGGGCGTGGGTCGTGATCGGCGGCGCGATGGTGGTCATCGCCATCGGCGCACCGCTGCTCGTGGCTTGGCGACTGTGGAGGATCCGCGCCAGCACCACCGGCCTGCTCAACGACGTCCGCACGATGCTCACCACGAACGCCGACGCCGAGAGAGTCGTCATCGAGACCGTCGAGGTCGAGGAGAGCACCGGTGCCATGTCCCCAGCGGTGGTCGGCCGCACAGCGCAGTTCGGTCGGATGCAACGTGTCGCCCTCTCCACGGCCAACCTGCGCACGCTGCCCGGCGCCATGCGGTCGGTCGCCACGTTTCCGTTCCTGCTGGCGATCGCCGTCATCCTGACGTTGGTCTTCGCAGTCCTCGGCTTCCTGTTCCTGATCGCCTGGGCGCTGTAACCACAAAGGGGGAAGGAGACGTTCCCCCCTTTGCGGTCTAGGCAGGCACCCCGGCAGTCCGCCGAGCAGCCGTCATCCGCCGCGCCGCCGGCACGGCCGCCAGCAGTGCGGCGGCCTTGTTGCGGCACTCGAGGTCCTCGTCGTCAGGCACCGAATCAGCGACGATCCCCGCGCCCGCCTGCACGCTGGCGCCGTCCGGCCCGCAGAACATCGTGCGGATGGCGATCGCCGTGTCGAGGTTGCCGCTCCAGTCCACGTAGCCGACCACGCCGGCGTACGGGCCGCGCCGCAGCGGCTCGAGGTCGTCGATGATCTCCATCGCCCGCACCTTCGGCGCACCGCTCACCGTGCCCGCCGGGAGTGTTGCCCGGAGGACGTCAATCGGCCCCAGGCCCTCGACGAGGTCGCCCGACACCTGCGACGTCAGGTGCATCACGTGGCTGTAGCGCTCGAGCGTCATCAGCTCGTCGACGTGGACGCTGCCGAACCGGGCCACTCGACCGACGTCGTTGCGAGCGAGGTCGACGAGCATGACGTGCTCGGCTCGCTCCTTGGGGTGCTCGGTGAGCTCGGCGGCGAGGCGCCGATCGTGGTCGTCGGTGGCGCCCCGCTTGCGGGTGCCAGCGATCGGGCGGGAGGTCACCCGCGACCCCTCCGCGGACGCCGAGACCTGCACCATCGGCTCGGGCGACGAGCCGACGATCGTCAGCTCGGGATGGCGCACGAAGTACATGTACGGGCTCGGGTTGACCTGGCGCAGCACGCGGTACACGTCGAACGGCTCGGCATCGAGCTGGAGGTCGTAGCGCTGAGCGAGCACGACCTGGAAGATGTCGCCGGCGACGATGTGCTCCTTGGCCACCTCGACGGCCTGCTGGTACAGCCCATCGGGCATCGAGCTCTTCACCTCGGGCAGCACATCGTTGGGCGAGGGAGGCTCGACGGGCAGATACGGCAGCGGCCTGGACAGGCTGGCCACCCCCCGCTCGATGCTGGCCACCGCAGCGTCATAGGCGAGGTCGAGCGCGTCCGAGTCGAGGCCGAGCACGGGCACGCTCTCGATCAGCGTCACCCGCTGACGCCAGTGATCGAAGGCGGCGAGCGATCCGATCATCGACAGCACGGCATCCGGCAGATGGCGGTCGTCGGGTGGCGGATTCGGCAGGCGCTCGACCTCCCGCACGACGTCGTAGCCGAGGTACCCCATGAGCCCGCCGTGCAGCGGTGGCAGCTCGTCGATCGCCGGCGCCCGGTACGTCGCCAGCATCGTCTCCATCGCCGCGAGGATCCCTCGGTCCGTGGGAACTGCCACCGGCAGCTGCCCGTCGATCTCCACCCGGCCGTCACGCAGGGTCAGCGTCGCGACGGGATCGCGTCCGACGAACGAGAACCGGCTCCACCGCTCGCCGTGCTCGACGGATTCGAGCAGGAACCCGGGCTCGTCGCCGACGAGCTTGACGTACGCCGCGACCGGTGTCTCGAGATCGGCGAGCAGCTCGGCCCACACCGGCACCACGGTGTAGGAACGGGCCAGCTCCCGGAAGTCCTCCCTACTCGGCAGGAGCCGCATCGCCGTCCCCGAAACGTCGCGCGAAGCACGACCGCGTACCGGTGTGGCAGGCGCCTCGCCCCTGCTGGTCCACCTTGAACAGCAGCACGTCGCCGTCGCAGTCGTAGTAGGCCTCACGGACCAGCTGCACGTCCCCGCTGGTCTCTCCCTTGCGCCACACCTCCTGGCGGCTGCGGCTCCAGTACACCATCCGGCCCTCGGCCAACGTCAGGCGCAACGTCTCCGCGGTCATCCACGCCAGCATCAGCACGGTGCCGTCCAGGTCCTGGGCGATCGCCGGCACCAAGCCGTCTTCGTCGTACTTGACGGCGTCGAGCTGCTCGTCAGTCGGCGCGATCACAGATACAGCCCGGTCGACGCTTCGATGCGCGACGCGGCGACGGCGTGGAGGTCACGCTCCCGAAGCATGATGAAGTCGGAGCCCTGGACCTCGACCTCGTAGCGGTCCTCCGGGCTGAACAGCACGAGATCACCGACCTCGGCCGAGCGCACGTTCACGCCCAGGGCCACGACCTCCGCCCACACGAGTCGCTTGGCCATCTGCGCCGTGGCGGGGATCAGGATCCCGCCCTGGGTCCGCCGCTCGCCGTCCTTGTCCGGGATGCGCACGAGCAGCCGATCGTTGAGCATCTTGATCGGAAGCTTCTCGTTCGGCGTGCTCGGCACCCTGCGAGAGTACCGTCGACCCGCGTGGACCCCAAGGCCGCCTCCGTCGCCGTGGCGACGGCAGACGGCGGTTCGCTGCAGGTCGACCTGGTCTCGGTCGCGGAGCCGCGTGGCGGAGCCGTCGTCCTCCATCCACACCCGCGCTTCGGTGGCGATCGGCACCATCCGGTGGTTGCCGGCATCTTCGAGGCGCTCCCCTCCGCCGGCATCGACGCGCTTCGTTTCGACTTCCGCATGGCTGCGGATCCAGCCGACGACGTCGAGCTCGGACGCCGTGACGCCGAGGCGGGGCTCGAGATGCTGCAGGCCAGCCAACCCGATCTGGCGCTGGTCCTCATCGGCTACTCGTTCGGTGCCGCCGTCGGCATGTCCCTCGAGCATCACGGGATCCGGGCCCGAGTCGCGATCGCGCCGCCGTTCGGCGTCGTCCCGATCAAACGTGCCGGCGACGAGCCGACCCTCGTGCTCGTCGCCGCGCACGACCAGTTCGCTCCGCCAGATGTCGTTGCTCCACTGGTCGCGGGCTGGCCGCGCACCACCCTGGAGGTCATCGACTCGACCGACCACTTCCTGGTTGGTCGGGCGGCAGCCGTCGCAACGCGCGTCGTCGCCTGGCTCGACGCGATCGTGTGACACTCGGCCGATGGATTCACTGGTCGACCGCTTCCCGGGCGTCCGCGACGGTTGGGCCCGCTTCGACGGTCCGGCCGGCACGCAGATGGTGGACACGGCGATTGCCGCGATGGCCGAATGGGCGGCCAGCGGCAACAACGCCAACACCGGCGGCTCGTTCAGCGCCAGCGACGCCTGCGACGCCTTGCTGGAACGAACACGTGCGACGGTCGCCGAGCTGCTCGGCGGCTCACCGGCGGGGATCTGCTTCGGCGCCAACATGACGACGCTCACGCTCGCTTTCACTCGTGCCGTCGCCCAGGTGCTGCGCCCCGGCTCACGCGTGGTCGGCACCCGGCTCGACCATGATGCCAACGTCACGCCGTGGCGGCTGGCCTGCGACGCCGCCGGCGCCGAACACGTCCTGGCACCCTTCGACCCAACCACCGGGAGGCTGGATCCGGCCGCCGTCATCGAGCTGATCGACGAGCGCACGGCATGGGTGGCGGTGACCGGCGCGTCCAACTTGATCGGCACGATCACGGACCTCGGGCCGATCGTGGCGGCGGCCCACGACGCTGGGGCGCGGGTGTTCGTCGACGCCGTTCATCTGGCCGTACATCGTCGGATCGACGTCGAGGCGCTCGGCTGCGATGCGCTCGTGACGAGCCCGTACAAGTGGTACGGACCGCATGCCGGTGTGCTGTGCGCAGATCCGGCGGTGCTGTCCGAGCTGCCGGTCGCCAAGGTCCGGCCGGCCCCCGACCGTGGCCCGCAGCGGTGGGAGACCGGCACGCCGAGCTTCGAGGCGCTCGCCGCCGTCGACGCCGCGGCGCGATTCCTCCTCGAGGAGGACCTCGGGCGACTTGCCGCCCGCGAGTTGGCGGTCTTCGGCCCGCTGCTGGAGGGACTCAGCTCGATCGGCGGCGTGCGCGTGTGGGGACCACCGACCACGGAGGATCGGGCACCGACGATCGCCTTCACCGTCGACGGCCGCCGACCGAGCGAAGTGGTCGCTGAGCTCGCCGCCGTCCGCATCGCCGCCTGGTCCGGGCACTCGTACGCCGTCGAGGCCGTCGACCAGCTGGGGCTCGCCGAGAGCGGTGGGATCGTGCGCGCGGGCGTCGTTGCTTACGTCGAGCCCGAGGATGTCACCCGCCTGCTCGAAGCAGTCGAGCGGATCGCCACGACGCCTAGGACTTGACCGCTTCGTCGATGCGGACCATGACGTCGGCGTCGAGCTTGGGGATGACCTCGATCGCGGCGAAGTTCTCGACGACCTGGTTCGGCTTGCTCGCTCCGGTGATGACGGTCGAAACGTTCGGGTTCTTGGTGCACCACGCCAGCGAGAGCTGAGCCAACGAGCAGCCGAGCTCGTCGGCGATCGGTCGCAGTGCCTCGACCCGCCGGATCGCCTGCTCGTCGGTCAGCCGCTTGGCCAACCAGCCGTAGCCGGCGAGGGCGCCGCGCGAGTCGTCGGGAACGCCGTCGCGGTACTTGCCCGTCAGCAGACCCGACGCCAGCGGGCTCCAGATCGTCGCGCCGTACCCGCACTCGTCGAAGAGGCGGGCGTACTCCCGCTCGAAACGGCGCCGCTCCAGCACGTTGTACTGCGGCTGCTCCGTCACCGGCTTGTGGAGGTGGTGGCGCTCGGCGATCTCGATCGCCCCGCGGATCTCGTCGGCCGCCCACTCGCTGGTTCCCCAGTACAGCGCCTTGCCGGACGACACGATGTCGGACATCGCCCACACCGTCTCCTCGAGCGGAGTCTCGGGGTCCGACCGATGGCAGTAGAGGACGTCGACGAAGTCCTGGCCAAGGCGTTCGAGCGATCCGTCGATGGCCTGCATGAGGTACTTGCGGTTGAGCGTGTTGCGGACGTTCACGGCGTCGTGGATGCCCATGAACACCTTCGTCGACAGGACGTACGACCATCGCGGCCAGTTCAGCTCGCCGAGGACACGACCCATGATCGCTTCGCTCTCGCCGCCGGCGTAGACCTCGGCGTTGTCGAAGAAGTTGCAGCCAGCGTCATAGGCGGCCTGCATGCACTCCAGTGCGACGTCGTCCTTGAGTTGGTTGTCGAACGTCACCCACGACCCGAACGACAACACCGAAAGCTTGATGCCGGTCCGGCCCAACCGGCGGTATTCCATCTCTGCGCTCATGAGCGCACGGTAACGCCGTGGGCGGCGAGCAGCGCCTTGGCCTCGGCGATCGTGTGCTCGCCATAGTGGAAGATCGACGCCGCCAGCACCGCGTCCGCACCACCGTCGACGACGCCCTCGACCAGGTGCTCCAGCGTGCCGACGCCACCACTGGCGATCACCGGAACCGGGACGGCGTCGACCACCGATCGTGTCAGCTCGAGGTCGAAGCCCTTGCGAGTTCCGTCCCGATCCATCGAGGTGAGCAGGATCTCCCCTGCCCCACGTGACGTCGCTTCGGCGGCCCACGTCACAGCGTCGAGGCCCGTCGGTGTCCGCCCGCCGTGGAGGTACACCTCGTAGCCGCCGTCACGGCGTTTGGCGTCGATGGCGCACACGACGCACTGTGCGCCGAACTCGGTCGAGATGGCATCGACGAGCGCGGGACGTTCGACGGCAGCCGTGTTGACGCTGACCTTGTCGGCACCGGCGCGCAGCATCCGCCGGGCGTCCTCCAAGGAGCGGATGCCCCCGCCGACCGTGAACGGGATGAACACCTCCTCGGCGGTGCGGTGCACCACGTCGAGCATCGTGTCCCGTGCGTCGCTCGACGCGGTGATGTCGAGGAACACCAACTCATCGGCGCCCTCGGCGTCGTAGCGGGCAGCCAGCTCGACCGGATCGCCGGCGTCGCGCAGGTTCACGAAGTTGGTCCCCTTCACGACCCGGCCGTCGGTGACGTCGAGGCACGGGATGACCCGGGCGACGATCACTGCGTTCCCCGGCCACGCAGGCCGCCGCTGGCCGCTCGTTCGCTGGCGCTCACTCGCTCGCATGCGGACACGGGTGCACCCTGATCTTTCACGCCAGACCCTGATCGCGTCGGCCACGCTGAACCGGCGCTCGTACAGGGCCCGGCCGACGATGATCCCGTGCAGCCCGTCGATCGCCGCGAGGGCGCCGACGTCGTCGAGCGACGAGACCCCGCCGCTGGCGATCACCGGGACGTCCGTCGCGGCGACGGCCGATGCCAACCCGTCCACGTCCGGACCGCCCAGCAACCCGTCACGGCTGATGTCGGTGATGATGAACGCCGCGGCCGACCGGAAGCGGCCCAGCGCGTCATCGAGCGCCACGTCGGTCAGTTCGGTCCAGCCGTGGACGGCCAACCGCCCCTCCCGGTGATCGAGCCCGACGGCGACCGGCACGATGCCTGCGACCTGATCGACCAGATCTGGGTCGGCGACCGCCGCGGAGCCCATGACGACCCGGGCCACCCCGGCGTCGGCCAGTGCCGTCGCGGCGTCGACCGTCCGCACGCCGCCTCCGGCCTGCACCTGCGCCCGACCGCCCACGGCGCCGACGATCGCAGCCACGACGTCGCGATTCACCGGTTCGCCCGTGCGAGCTGCGTCGAGGTCGACGACGTGCACCCACGTCGCGGCCTGCGCGCAGAACGACTCGGCCACGGCGACTGGATCGTCGCCGTACACCGTCTCCTTCGCGTAGTCGCCCTGGGCGAGCCGCACGACCTTGCCGTCGCGGAGATCGATCGAGGGGTAGAGCGTGATCAGGCGGCCACCGCCAGCGCGGTCACGAAGTTGCCGAGCAGGCCGAGTCCTGCGGCCGCGGACTTCTCCGGGTGGAACTGCGTGGCGAAGACGTTGCCGGCCCGGAACGCCGCGTTGACCTGGCCGCCGTAGTCGCACGTGGCCACGACGAGCGACGGATCGTCCGGCACGCCGTGGAGCGAGTGCACGAAGTAGAACCACGGCCGCTCCCCCAACCCGTCGAACATCGGATCGGCGGTCAGCAGGTCGAGGCGGTTCCACTGCATCTGCGGCCGCTTGACGTTGGGCGGCAGCCACCGGACGACACCCGGCAACACGCCGAGCCCGCGAGTTCCTGGAGCCTCCTCGCTGGCCTCGAACAACATCTGCATGCCGATGCAGATCCCGAGGAACGGGCGTCCCGATGCCACCGCGTCGAGCACGGGTGCCTCGAGGTGGCGCGTGCGGAGCGCGTCGAGGCAGGCCCCGAACGCCCCGACGCCCGGTAAGACCACGGCGACGGCATCGGCGATCACAGCCGGGTCGGCGGTCAGCTGTGCGTCGGCGCCGAGGCGGGACAGCGCCTTCTGCGCCGAATGCAGGTTCCCGATGCCATAGTCGACGACCGCCACGAGAGGCTGACTCACAGCGTGCCCTTCGTGGACGGCACGCCGTTGCCCTCGATGCGCACCGCGTCGCGCAGGCTGCGCGCCAACCCCTTGAACGTCGCCTCGATCAGATGATGCACGTTGCGCCCGGCCTTGGATGTGACGTGCAGCGTGATGCCGGCGTTCGTGGCGAACGACGACACGGCGTGCTCCGCGAGCTGCGGATCGAACGCCGGGTTGCCGAGGGGCAGTGACTCCGGCAGCTCGACGGACCACGCCACGTACGGCCGGCCCGACAGGTCGAGGGCCACCTCGACGAGCGCCTCGTCGAGGGGATACAGACCGCTGGCGAACCGCCGGATGCCGGCCTTGTCGCCCAGCGCCTCACGGAACGTCTCGCCGAGCGTGATGGCGACGTCCTCGACCGTGTGGTGGGTGTCGATGTGGAGATCTCCACTCGCCCGCACCGTGAGGTCGAAGCCACCGTGACGGCCGAGCTGGTCGAGCATGTGGTCGTAGAACGGGATGCCCGTCGAGCAGTCCGACCGCCCCGTCCCGTCGAGGTCGAGCGTCACCTCGACCGACGTCTCCTTGGTCGTCCGGCTGCGCGTCGCCGCCCGAGTCATGCCGGAACCGTATCGAGCACGTCGCGCAGCGCCCCGAGGAACCGATCGTCCTCCTCCGGCGTGCCGACGGTGACGCGCAGGCAGCCGTCGAGTCGGGACCACCGTGAGCAGTCACGTACGAGCACGCCACGATCGACGAGGCCCTGCCACACGTCGTGGCCCGGCAGGTGCCGAGGGCGGAACAGCACGAAGTTGGCGCCGCTCGGGAACACGTCGACGGGCATGCGTCCCAACTCCTCGCTCACCCGCTCGCGCTCGGCGACGACGAGCTTGACGCGCGCATCCATCTCATCGACGTGATCGAGCGCCAGCCGGCCGGCCACTTGCTTCACGGCGTCGAGGTGGTAGGGCAACACCACCTCCTGGAGTGCCTCGACGAGCCACGTCGGCCCGATCAGGTACCCGAGTCGGGCGGCCGCCATGCTCCATGTCTTGGAGAACGTGCGCACCACGGCCAGGGGCACGTCATCGCTGACGAGGTCGAGGGCGCTCCAGTCGGCGAACTGGGCGTAGGCCTCATCGACGACGACAAGGCCCGTCGCCGTCGACAGCAGCTGACGGACGGTCGACGGGTCCTCGACGAGACCGGTCGGGTTGTTCGGCGAGCAGAGGAACGTCACCGCCGGCCGTGCCTCGGCAACCACGCGCTCGGCCACATCGACATCGAGCGTGAAGTCGGCTCGCCGCTCACCCTCCACGACCGCCGCACCCGTGAGGCGGGCGATGTGCGAGTGCAACTGGTACGTCGGCTCGAACGTGACGACGGCGCGGCCGGGCCCGGCGTATGTCAGCAGCAGCGTCTGCAGCACCTCGTTCGAGCCGTTGGCGGCGAACACGTTGGCCGTTGCGACGCCGTGCCATTCGGCGATCGCCGACCGCAGCGCGGTCGCGGCTCGGTCGGGATAGCGCCGCCAGTCGATCGCCGCCAGCGCCGCTGCCAGTTCTTCCTCCCACTGCGCAGGGGGCGGGTACGGCGACTCATTCGTGTTGAGCCGGACCTCGACATCGACCTGCGCCGAGTGGTAGCCGCGCAACGCCTGCAGGTCGTCTCGCACCGGAACCATGGGTTTTCGCTCACGTTCATGTCGTGGGGGCTGCGCCCCACACCCCATCGCCGCCCGGCTCGCTGGCGCTCGCTCGGCCGGCCGTGCGCTCGCTTCGCTCGCTCACGTTGGCGACGCTATCCATGGGCGGTTGCCTCGTGCCCATGAGTACCACGAGCTCCACGGTGGCCGAGCTGACCGCAGCGACGGACGCGATCGGTGCCTACCGCCAGCGCGTGGCCGAACTGGCGCCGGCGCACGTCGGCAAGGAACGTGACGATCTGGTGACAGCGATCTACGAAGCCGAACGGGCATTGCGCGTTGCCGAGCGCACGCTCCAGCGGGCCCTCCGGCTCGCCGAAGGCTGACTCGACGAACAGGGGCGAAAAGCGGCGACGGCCCCTGGTGGGAGGGGCCGTCGCTCGGGCGACGCCAGGCGGCGGATCCCGGCTGTCGCTACAAACCAGGTGGCGGGAACCTGGTTAAGCGAACATCATACCACCGGCTGTCCCCGTGGCAAGGGACCAGGACGTCAACGGCGTGGGCGAGGACGTCGCCGCGGCAACGTGCTCGATGGGCAGATGTCCTCGAGCGAACACTCGGCGCACCGGGGGGTGCGAGCGATGCAGACCCGCCGCCCGTGGAGGATCATCCTGAGGCTGAAGTCCCCTCGCTCGCGCGGCGGTAGGTAGCTGTTGAGCTCCAGTTCGATCTTCACCGGATCGTCATGTTCGCTCAGCGCGAGGCGATGGGCCAGCCGGGTCACGTGGGTGTCGACGGGCAGCCCCGGCAGGCCGAAGCCCACGCTGCGAACGACGTTGCCCGTCTTGCGGCCGACACCGGGCAGGGTCACGAGGTCCTCGAGGGCCGAGGGGACCTCTCCGCCGAAGCGTTCGACGACCGCGCCCGCCATTCCGAGCAGGCTCTTCGTCTTGTTCTGGTAGAAGCCGGTCGGTCTGATCAGCTGCTCGACGGCCGGCGGCTCCGCTGCGGCGAGGTCGTCGACCGTCGGGTAGCGGGCGAACAACGCCGGCGTCACGGTGTTGACCAGGGCGTCGGTGGTCTGGGCCGACAGGATCGTTGCCACGATCAGCTCGTAGGGACTCCTGTGGTCGAGCTCGCACAGCGCCTCGGGGTAGGTCTCCGCGAGTCGTCGCGCCACCTCCCGCGTCCGACCGCGAGGCGAGCGCGGCCGGGCTCGCGAGCGAGGCGGATCGCTGAGCGGGGGCGGCGGCTCGACCTCAGCAGGCATGACGAGGCCGAGCCTACGGACGGTACGTTGCTGCGTCGTGCAGCAGCTCGACGTCCGGCGGACCGACGCCACCGCGGTCGGAGCGGTGCGGGCGCACGTGATGTTGCACGAGGACGGTCGAACGCTCGGTCACGCGACCGTCAGCATCGGCAACGGCTCTTCGACGATCTCCGTGTCCGGTGCTGACGGCGAGGCGACCAGAGTCTTGGTGACCGCATCCCTCGACACGGTTGCCGCCGACGGGGGTGGCGTCGTCCACTGGTGGGTGACCGGTGCCACCTCGTCGGACGACGCGCTGGCCGCATCCATCGGGCTGGTTCCCGGGCGCCGCCTCCTGCAGCTGCGCAGATCGCTCCCGACGGGCCAGCCGGTCACGGTCTCCACGCGCCCGTTCCGGCCGGGCGCCGACGAAGCGGCGTGGGTGGACGTCAACAACCGTGCCTTCGCCGGCCACCCCGAACAGGGCGGCTGGACCGTCGACACGCTGATCGCCCGCGAGGCCGAACCGTGGTTTGATCCGGCGGGATTCCTGCTCCACGAGCGCGACGGACGCCTCGCCGCCTTCTGCTGGACGAAGCTGCACGAACCGGACGAATCGACACCGGAACGGCTCGGCGAGATCTACGTGATCGGTGTCGATCCGGACTTCCAAGGCCTCGGCCTCGGTAGCCAGCTGACGCTGGCGGGCCTCGATGCGATCGTTGCTCGCGGCGTCGAGACGGCGATGCTGTACGTCGACGCCGACAACACGACGGCTGTGGCGATGTACGAGCGGCTGGGGTTCACGCTGCACCGCGTCGACATGGCCTTCACCGGCGAGGTCGCGCCCGCAGGCGGGTGAGACGCCGAATGCTCGCGAGCCGAGCCCGGATTTCAGCAGCCGGCGTTGCGCACCCAGGGCGTCGGGTTGACGGCCGCACCACCGCCGGGGTGCACCTCGAAGTGGAGGTGCGGGATCGGCGCGTTGCCGGACGATCCGACGTACCCGATGGTCTCACCCTGGGACACGCTGCGGCTGGAACCCTCGAAGCTGTCGAGGTGGGCGTAGTAGTAGCTGTTGCCGTCCGAGCCACTCAGCCATACCGAGAGGCCACCAAGGCTGTTGTTCTTGAAGTTGACGCTGCCAGACACCACGGCATAGATCGGCGTGCCGGTCGGGGCGATCATGTCGACCCCCTGGTGCGAGCGGCCGCCTGAGCGCGGCGATCCGTACGTGTCCGAGTACGACGCTCCGTAGACGGGGCAGCTGATCCCGCCGCCGCCGCCGCCACCGCCGCCACCACCGCCGCCGGAACCGCCCGCAGAACCGCTCGCCGATCGCCGCCACCGCCCGATCCACCACCGCCACCGGAAGTGGACGAGCTGCCACCGTCGGGCGCCGGCGCTGCCGCGAGCTGCTCGCCGTCATCGTCGTCGTCGTCATCGTCGTCGTCCTGTTGAGTCGGCGCGGCCAGTGCGGCAACGCGCGCCGCCTCCTCCTCCTCCTGGCGCCGAGCCTCGGCCTGCCGCTGCTCCTCCTCTTGGCGCCGCCGCTCGTCTTCTCGCTGCTTGGCCAGAACGGCCAGGTACACCCGTTCATCCTCGAGGCGCTTCGTCTCGACCTCTTGGAGATGGACGACCTCTTCCTCGGCCCGCTGCTGAGCCGCTCGGAACTTCTCCTGGGCTCGGGTCAGCGCGTCCTGGTTGGCGGCCACCTCCTCTTGGGTGGCGGCCAGCTCGCTCCGCGCCTCCTCGTAGAGGTCCATGGCGTCGGCCGACGACTGGGTGACGACGCTGATGAGCGCCTCGGTCTGCAGTTGCTCGCTGGGTCGGCGGTATCCGGTGAGGATCGGGATGCCGACGCTCCCGCTCGACACGAACCGGTTCACGGCGACCTGGGCGACCTGTGCCCGCAGCGTGTGGACCTCTTGCTCGAGGGCGGCCTGCTGCGCGGCGAGCTCGGCACCGCGGTCCGTCAGGACGTCGAACTCGGATTGGGCCTCGGCGAGCTCGGCGGCCGCCTCGTTGGCGCGGTCACGTGCCGCGCTGATCTCTTCGGCGGCGCGCTCGGCAGCGTCCTCGTCGGGGCCCGGGAGCGCCGCTGCGGTTCCCGCCGCGCCAGTGGCTACCACGAGCGCCACGACGACGGCACCGACGGCCCGACGTACTCCCGACGAGCCACAACGCACGGGGGCGCACCTTAACGCAGGTTGCGGTTGAGTGACAGCTTTCGCGAAGGATCTGCAATCAGGGCGAGCCGACTAGCAGCCGGCCGCCACCACGTACGGGTACGGGTTGACGGCGGCGCCGCCTCCGGGGTGCACCTCGAAGTGCAGGTGCGGCGCGCCTCTGGCGTTCCCGGTGTCGCCGACGTACCCGATCACTTCGCCCTGTCCGACGTCCCGACTCGAACCCTCGTACGCACTGAGGTGGGCGTAGTAGTAGCTGTCGCCGTTGGAGCCCTTCAGCCAGACCGAGTTGCCGCCCAGGCTGTTGTGCTTGAACGTGACGCTGCCGGACACGACGGCGACGAGCGGCGTACCAGTCGAAGCCATCATGTCGACGCCCTGGTGCCGGCGGCCTCCGGAGCGCGGATTGCCCCACCCGTCGGCGTAGGACGACGAACCCGCCATCGGGCAGATGATCCCGCCGCCACCGCCGCCACCGCCGCCACCGCCGCCGCCACCGCCATCACCTTGTTCGCCGCCGTCGCCACTGGGCTCGCTCGCCGAGTCCGGGCCCGGGGCGCTGGCCATGATGGCTGCCTGCGCAGCCGCATCGGCCGCCGCCTGCTCAGCAACGCGGGCGGCTTCGGCTGCCGCGGCGGCCGCGGCTGCTGCCGCCTCTTCCTCTCGCCGGCGCTGCTCCTCACGCTGTTGAGCCAGGTACGCCAGGTAGACGCGCTCGTCCTCGAGGCGCTGCTCCTCGATCCGCGTCAGCTCCTCGACCTGGGCCTCGGCCTCCGCCTGGAGTGCGAGGTAGTCCTCCTGCTGCTGCTCGAGGTCGGCCTGCTTGTCGACGAGGGCGTCGTGGTTGTCTTCGAGCTCGGAGCGCAGGCGGTCGTACTCATCCATCACGTCGGCAGAGGTATCGGTCGCCACGCCGACCAGGACGTCGGCCTGCAACTGCTCGCTCGGCTCGCGGAAGTCGGTGAGCAGCGGGATGCCGGTCGTGCCGCTGGCGAGGAAGCGGTTCACCGCGACGGCCTCGACCTGCGACGCCAGCGCGTCGACCTGCTGCTGTAGCTCGGCCTGCTCCGCCTCCAGCTGCAGCACCTCGTCGGCCAGCTGCTCGAACTCGGACTGGGCCTCGAAGTACTCGGCCGCCGCCTCGTTGGCGCGGTCCTTGGCGTCCTGGATCTCGGCCGCCGCCCGCTCCGCGGCCTCCTCGTCCGGTCCCGGGATCGCGCCGACGGCACCGGGGATCACGATCGGAACGAGGCCGACCAACGCCCCGAACAGAAGGATGCGCCCGCGAGTCACGGGCGGGCACCATACAGCAACATGACGATCATGTGACGAGCGGGTGTCGGATCTTTGACGCGTGCTACCTGTAGCGGGTGCTCCCGCCCGTCCTCGAGATCGACCGCGTCAGCGTGCGCCGCGGGAGAGCGGTGCTGATCGATGACATCTCGATGCGCGTCGTGCCGGGCGAGCGATGGCTGGTGCTCGGGCCCAACGGGAGCGGCAAGACGACACTGCTGCGCGTGGCGGCGCTCTACGACCACCCGACCTCGGGCACCGTCGATGTGCTCGGGCAACGACTCGGCCGAGTCGACGTCCGAGACTTGCGACGGCACATCGGCTTTGCCTCCGCGGCCCTCGCCGACCAGCTGCGCCAAGACCTGCCCGTGCTCGACGTGGTTCGCACGGCGCGCTACGCCGCCCTCGAGCCGTGGTGGCACCGGTACACGCCGGCGGACGACCAGCGGGCACTGACCTGCCTCGAGCGAATGGGTGTCGAGCGATTCGCTCCCCGCCCGCTCAGCTCGCTGTCATCGGGTGAGCGCCAGCGTGTGCTGCTGGCCCGGACGCTCATGACGGATCCGGCCCTCGTCCTGCTCGACGAGCCGTCGGCTCGACTCGATCTCGCCGGGCGGGAGCAGCTCGTGGCGGCCCTCGCTGACCTCGCGACGGACCCGACGGCGCCGCCGCTCGTGCTCGTCACGCACCACGTCGACGACATCCCGCCGGGCATGACACACGTTCTGTTGCTGCGCGACGGCCGAGTGCATGCCGCCGGGCCGATCGGCGAGGTCCTCGACGACGGCTCGCTCAGCTCCTGCTTCGGCCTCTCGCTGACGCTCGAGCGGCGGGGTGACGGCCGGTTCAGCGCCTGGGCGCCGACACGATGACCTCGCGCAATGCCCGCTCGCCGCGCGCCACCTCGTCGTCGAGGATGCGTCGCAGCACGGATTCCGCCCAGAGGTCTCCCGTGTACTCGAGGTCCATCGTCAGCAGCGTGCCGGCCGGGTCATCATCGACGATGGCCTCGAGGATCCACTCGGCATGGTCCCGGTCGTCGTCCTGGACACGCTCGAACTTCACGCGGTGCTCCGGCTCGAAGACGGTGCGCACCATCCGCAGTCGCTTCGACCTGGTCAACGGTCCGACCCGTGCCCGCAGCTCGACGTGCCACGCGGGTCGGCCGTCATCGACACCACCGGGCTCCACGCGGTGGACCATCCTGAGCCAGGCCGGGTAGTGCTCGAGCGAGGCGACTTGGTCGAAGACCTGCGTGGTGTCGGCACCGTCGATGCGGGCCGTGATCGCCGTCCGCACGTCTAGCGCGGTCGATCGGTGCCGCGGAACGCTCTCGCCAGCAACGGGCTGTCGGCTGCCAGCACGCCTCCGAGATCATCCTCTTCGTCGAATGCCGGCATCCACGGCACGGCGAGCGTCGTCTCGTCGTCGCGAAGTGGGCGACGCGTCGGCTCCCGACGGTCGTGGAGCGTCCAGCCTTGCGGCACGACCATCGCTTCGGCGTGTCGCAGGCACAGCGAGCCGAAGCGCATGCGGTCGCCGTCAGGATCACGCACGGCCAACCAGACGAGCAGGCGGTCGACGTCGAACCCGTAGGCGATCTCCGCCACCTCCGAGCACCCCGGGCGCTCACACAGCCTGCCCATTGCCCGCCAATCTAGCCGTCTAGCAGGCGGTTTGGTTCACACGTCAGACCCGGACCAGCTCGATGTCACCACTCGCCGTCTGGAGTCGGAGCCGGACCCGGTCCTCGTCGCCTTCCGGCGCCGCAGCGGACTGCAGCTCGCTCGACAATCGGCCACTGAGCGTGTGCACGTCGAGCCAGGCCGACGTCCCGGATGGGACACCGACGTGGAGATCGCCGGAAGCGACGCGGACGTTCACGTCGCCACGGGCCGCCGCCTCGATGCGCACGTCGCCAGAGCCCGTCACGGCGCGCACGTCGACCGGTGCGTCGCCCACGAACACGTCGCCGCTGCCCGTCTTCACGTGCAGTGCCGCCCCGCCGCGTCGTAGACGGAGGTCGCCGGCGCCACTCTGGGCGTTGACGGATCCTCCGACGGAGTCGATCTCCACGCCACCTGAACCAGAACGCACTTCGAGGTCGCCAGACACCGTGCCGATGCCAACCCTTCCGCTCCCGGTGCGCACTCGGGCGGAGTCGTCGATGGTCTCGAGGGTGACGTCACCGGACCCCGTGCTGACCGCGGTGGTGCCGAACGTGCCGCGGGCCGTGATCGTGGCGGAGCCGGACTGCACATCGAGCGCTGTCGAATGTGGTGCAACGACGCGCAGGTCGAGCTGCGGGGTGCGCGAAAGGACGCGGAGCCGGTCCGGGACGCGCACGACGATGTCGCGGCCGCGCTGCTCGATCACCGTGGCGGCGACGGCTTCGCTCGAGTCGTCGCCGTTCCGATCGCGCAGGTCGACGGTCGTCTCATCGACGTCGGCGGTCTCGATGAGGACCGAACCAGCGCGGAACTCGACGACCAGTCGCGGCGGGGTGGGGGTTGGAAAGCGGTGCATGGTGTGCTCCTCGTCAGCGGACCCAGCCCGACAGGTGCCGACCGGGCCAGCGTCGATCCGCCTCTGGTGCGGTGACGGCGGCGCGGATGGCATCGACCAGCCAGGTGTTGGTGGAACGCCGGGCACGTGCCGCGGCGTCATCGACTCGTTGCTTCAGCGCTTCTGGCAGGCGCAGGGTGATCCGTGCGGTCGCCGTCTCGTCCTGGTCGACCGACTCGTCGCCGGCCGAGTCACCGGCGTCGCTGCCCGCGGCGGCGGCCTGCCCCGGGATGCCGGACACGACGAACTGAGGCTCCCGGCCCTTCAGGCGCAACTCGACCGCCTGCCCGCTGAGCTCGGCGCTGATCTCGGCGGCGGCGTCCGCCAACGCCTCGAGGATCGACATCCGCACAGCGCCGTCGAACGCGGGGGCGACTCGCTCGACAGCGTCGGCGAGGTCTTGCCCGCCTGCCGCGGCTGCCGTGAGCAGATCTCGCCGAAGATGCTCGACGTACCCGGTGATGTCCACGAGCACCAATATGACGTCACTCTGACATCATGTCAACGTCAACGATGACGTCGTGCCAGGTGTCACGTAGGGTCGGCCGGAGTGCCCGCGGGAACAGCACCGTTGCGCCGGCGCTTGGGGCTCGGTCAGGCAGTGGTCATCGGCGTGGGCTCGATGGTCGGCGCCGGCGTCTTCACGGTGTGGTCACCGGCGGCCGCAGCAGCGGGAACGGGACTGCTCGTCGGGCTCGGGATCGCCGCCGTCGTCGCGTTCTGCAACGCCACCTCCTCGGCGCGCCTCGCCGCGGTGCACCCGGAGTCTGGAGGCGCCTACATCTACGGGCGCCGCCAACTCGGACCTGTGTGGGGATTCGTGGCCGGCTGGGGATTCGTCGTCGGCAAGACGGCCTCGTGCACCGCAATGGCACTGACCGTCGGGGCGTACCTCTGGCCGGGCGCCGAGCGGGTGGTGGCCGTCGTTGCCGTGGCCGCGGTCGCCGTCGTCAACCTCGGCGGGCTCACCCGCACCGCCGCCGTCACCCGCCTCCTGCTCGCAGTCACGCTGACGGTGATCGTCGGTGTGGTCATCGCGGGGTGGTCCGGCGACGCCGACGCGGGTCGCCTTGCGCCGCTCGACGCCGGCCCGATCGAGGTGCTGCGCTCCGCCGCCTTCTTGTTCTTCGCGTTCGCCGGCTACGCCCGGATCGCGACGCTGGGCGAGGAGGTACGGGAACCGGCATGGACGATCCCGCGTGCCATCGTCGCGCGCGCTGGCGTTCGTGCTCGCCGTGTACGCGATCGTCGCCGTCACGACCCTCGCCGTCGTGCCGGTTGACGAGCTCGCCGCCACGGAGGCGCCGCTGCAGTTGGTCGTCGAGCGCGGTCCCTGGCCGGCGCTGGAGCCGGTCGTGCGCATCGGCGCCGCGCTCGCCGCGCTCGGGGTGTTGCTCAACCTGCTGCCAGGGGTGTCGCGGACGATGCTCGCCATGGCCCGCCGCAGGGAGCTGCCCGTCTGGCTCGCCGCCGTCGACGAGCGGCGAGAGACGCCTGTGCGGGCGGAGCTCACGGTGGCGGCCGTGGTGATCGTCGCCGCCGCCGCCGTGGATCTGCGCGACGCCATCGGGTTCTCCAGCGTCACCGTGCTCACCTATTACGCCGTCGCCAACGCTGCAGCGATGACGCTCCGAGGTCGCCAGCACCGCGCTGGGGCACTGGCCGCGGTCGTCGGGCTCGTGGGGTGCGCGGCCCTGGCGGTCACGTTGCCGTGGGAGGTGCTCGCCGTGGGCGCTGGCGTGCTGATCGTCGGCGTCACGGGCCGAAGCGGCATGCGACGGCTAGCGTCCGGCCGATGAGGGGAGCAGCGGGTGTCGTCCTTGCATCGGCGCTGTGCGTCCTCGCGTCGTGCGGCGACGACGTCCGGCGACGACTCGTTGGCGGCGCCGCCGGCATCCGGCACCTGGTCGGTGGGGCGGACGGGCCCGCAAGAGCGTTGGCCGGGCGACAACACGAACCAGCAGCCGGATCCTGTCGACCCCGAGCTGGCCAACCTGACCGAGATCAAGAACGAGCTCAAGGAGTACCACGACGACGGGCGCTACGAGCAGGACCTGCTGGCGATGGCCGTGCAGGCCCAGCAGTGCATGCTCGACGCGGCGGCCGACGCCGAGCGGCCGGCCCTCGTCCTGGACATCGACGAGACGGCGCTCTCCAACTACGAGTGGATGGTGGACGTCGACTTCCTCCGCGGCAGCCCGATGCTGGCGGACCTGTTCGCCGCCCATGCCAACGAGGCCGACAGCCCACCGATCGAGCCAGTGCTCGACCTGTACGAAGCGGCGCGGGACAACGACATCGCCGTGTTCTTCATCACCGGGCGGCGCGAGCCACTGCGCGACGCGACGGAGACGAACCTTCGCAACGCCGGCTACGACGACTTCGCCGAGGTGTACTTCGCGCCGACCGACTACGACGACCCGTCGATCGTGCCGTTCAAGTCAGGCGTGCGGGCCGACATCGAGGAGCAGGGCTACACGATCGTCGCCAACGTCGGCGATCAGGACTCCGACCTCGAGGGCGGGCACGGCCAGTGCCAGCACAAGCTCGTCGACCCGTACTACTTCATCCCCTGACGCTCGGGGTCCACCGCTCTCGACCGCTGCGCGATGAGCGATGAGCGCGCGATGCGCCCCGATCGCTCACCGCACGGCGACTCGGCAGGCGATGCGCAGGAGCACATCGGTGTTGCGGCGCAACGCATCGTCGTCGATCCGCTCGCTCGTGCCCTCGCCGACGAGGTCGGAGACCGTCAGCATGGCGAGGGCCTCGACCCCGGCGACCGCGGCGATCGTGTAGAGCATCGCCGCCTCCATCTCGATGGCGAGATGGCCCGTGCGGCGCCACCGCCCGACGGCCGTTGCGTCCGGGTCGTAGAACACGCCGCTGGTCACGATCGGTCCGATGTGAGCGGTCGCGCCGTCTTCTCTGGTCACTCGTGCTGCCGACTCGGCGAGGGAGAAGCTGGCCGTTGGGGCGTACGCCGCCAGCCCGGCGTAGCGCAGCGGCGTCGTGTCGTCGCAGGTGGCCGACAGTGCGATGACGACGTCGCCGAACGCGACGCCGTCGCCGATCGCACCACACGTCCCGACACGGATGAGCCGGCGAGCGCCGAGCTCCACCAGCTCCTCGAACACGATGCCCGACGAGGGGCAACCCATTCCCGTCGACTGGACGCTGATCGGTGCGCCCTCGAACGTGCCGGTGAACCCGAGCAGGCCGCGCTCTTCGTTGACGACCCGCGGCTCAGGGTCGAAGCACTGCTCGGCGATGTATCGCGCCCGCCGCGGATCTCCGGGACACAGCACAGCGGGGGCGTAGTCGCCAGCGTCGGCACGCAGGTGGATCGGCACGGCGAGACCCTAGAGCGGCCCTTCGCCGGTGGGCGTTAACGGACTCGAACCGCCGGCCTCCACGGTGTGAACGTGGCGCTCTAACCAACTGAGCTAAACGCCCGGGATCACGAAACTAGCAGCGTCAGTCGCCGCTGCCCTTCCGCGGATCCGGTCAGCGACGAGCCATCGAGGCTGATCACCATGCAGACGTACTCCCGGTCGCCTTGCTCCCAGCTCTCGTCGCTCGGGAAGAGGTAGTAGTAGCCGTAGCGAGAGCTCTCGACGTCGGTCCCGACGTACCGCTCGAACGCGTCACCTCGGCAGATCCGCTCGGTGTCGGCCGCCACGACGTCCATCCCGGGATAGCTCTCGGCATCGGTGGTCAGGTCGGCGATGGCGTACACCTCGGCGTCATGTGGCTCGTCGCAGTCACGCAGAGGAAGCTCTTCGATGGGAGCATCGCCGTCATCGGGGAGGCTCAGGCAGTCGCCGGGGTCCAACTCGTAGACGGAGACCTCGTCGCCCTCGACGCTGCCACCACTGTCCCCGCCGGTGACGATCGCGACGATGACCACGGGAACGAACGCAACGATGCCGACGATCCCGAGGATCCAACCGGCCACGGCCCGGTCTCGCCCGTCACCGGGATGGGGGTTGCGCCGGGCTCGACCGGCGGCGATCAACCCCAGCACGAGGGCGACCACGGACGGGACGAGGAAGATGAAGAGAACCACTCCGACGATCCCGCACACCAACGCAGCTGTGGCCATGCCGGCGGACTCGCTCGGGCCGCGCGGTGCGGCCGCCGGGGGCCGTGCATACGGTGACGGCGGCGGCGGGACGTCGGTCGACGGCGGCCGCGGCATCTCGGACGACGGCGGTCGGAACGGCGGTCCGGGCGGTGGCGGCGGCTGCGGCTCCACGGCAGGCCTCACGGTACCGAGGTGACGCAGGCCAGGCCGCGACCCTGGCGATCGCGGTAGCCGGCTGATCCGGTCGGGCAGCGGTCGTCGAGCTCGACCAGCGCGGCGACCACGAGCTCGTCCTCGTCGCCGGTGCAGTTGACCTCGCGAGCGTCGCCGTTGGCCTCGATCTCCACGCACGATCCGGGTCCGAGCAGGTTGTCGGGCGGCGGTTCGGCCGCCGGCTCGTACAGCGCCACGCCGATCAGCACGACGGACACGCCGAGCACGAACATGACGAGAACCAGCTTCCACGGGTAGCGGGCGGGCGGAAGTTCGGTGCACCACCGGTGAATCGCACGGCCGAAGGGGAACGCCGCGGCGCCGGCGGGACGTCGCTGCGGGGCGCCCGCAGCGACGCGTCGTAGACCGCCCGCCGGGCCGGGTCGCCGAGCACCCGATAGGCCTCGTTGATGGACGCCATCGCCGCGTCGTCTCGCCCGCTGCGATCCGGATGGTGGCGGCGCGCGAGACGTCGGTAGGCGTCACGGATCTCGGCCACCGATGCGTCCCGCCCAACCTGCAGCGTGGCGTAGTGCGATGAGCCAGGTGCGTTGTACGGCCGCTCATCGCTCATCGCGCACCGGCTCTGCGCTCGTCGTCACTGCACGGTGCCGCCGGCCCGCCAGTACTCCCCCGCCTCGCGATCGAGCATGCCCTCGTCGACGAGGTACCGGCGTAGTGCCGCGGTGTCGGCGTGCCGGCGACCGAGCACCTCGTTGACCTGTCGCTCCGCGTAGTGCACCCCCGGCTCGAAGTCCTGGGCAACCCAGTCGAGCACGACCAGTCGCTTGTTGCGCGCCGCCGGGATCGTCGTGATCACACCGTCGTGGACGAAGGAGTCGAGCACCTTGCGGCGATCCTCGGGCTCGCCGGCGTGCTCACTTCGCGGTGGTCGAGCAAGGGCGGTGCGGGCGGCCCGCTGGAACACCTCTCCGGCGACCTGCAGCGAACCGTCGTCGGCGCTGACCACCAACCCGGCCTGGGCGAGTCGACCGAGCGCTCGCGTCACGCGGTCCGGAGGCATGCCGCGTCGTCGCCGTGACGGCCGAGAGGTCGCGGGCGCCGAGCGTCAGCGCGGCAACCACCCGCCGGCGGTCGTCATCGGCGAGCAGACCGACGATCGCTGCCGCATCGAGCTCGCCGCTCACCACCGGCCGACCACCGCGTCAGTACCCGGCTTCGACGTCGACCGGACCGAGCAGCTCCTCGTCGGGCGCCGAAGCGGCGGACGTTGGCCGTGATCCGCTCGGCCAGCAGCGGCACCGCCATCTCGGGAGTGTTCCCGACGTGCGGGGTGATGAGGCAGTTCCGGCAGCGACCACAGCGGATGGTCGGGCGGCAACGGCTCGGGGTCCGTGACGTCGAGTCCGGCACCGCCGATCACGCCGTCGCGCAGGGCGTCGACGAGGTCGTCGGTCACGACGTGGCGGCCGCGGGCGACGTTGATCAGCCAGGCGTGGTCCTCCATCAGCTGCAGCTCGTCGGCGCCGATGATCCCTTCCGTCTCGGGCGTGAGGGCGAGCGCCAGCACCACCAGGTCGGCACCCGGCAGCGCATCTGGATATCGATCGGACTCCAGCACGTCGTCGACGCCTTCGAGATGGCTCACGTTGCGGCGCACGACCGTCAGGTGGCAATCCCACGGCTGCAGCAGCCTGACGAGCGACTCGGTGATCCCGCCGCCGCCGAGGATCGTCACTCGTGCGCCGAGCAGGTTGCGGCCCTGCGGCGGCTCCCACTGGGCAGCCCGGGCGTACGTGCCGAGGCCGCGCATTCCCGCCAGGCCCAGGGTCGAGGGCGAGCTCGGCGACCGGCTCGGCGTAGACGCCCTTGCCGCACGTCCACGTGTGGTCGTGGTCGACCAGGTGCACGAAGTTCTCGATGCCGGCGAACGGCAGCTGGATCCACGTCGCCTTGGGGGCCGCCTCCATCGTCCGCGCCAGCGAACGCGGCGTCGCGCGGGTCGGCCCAGACGAGGCCCTCGGCCTCCTCGAGCGGGACGAGGTAGCCCCCGCCGTCGATGACCGCCTGCGTCACCCACTCGGGAGCCCCATCCGGCGCGACGGCGATGCGAGGGGCCTCGGGTCTCGGCATGGTTCCGACCAGGCTAGAGCGGGACGCGCGGCTACGACAGCCGGGCCCGGCGGCGGTTGCCCCACAGCGTGCCGGCGACCAGGATCACGATGGCCACGACCATGATCAGGGTGGCGATGACGTGGATCTGGGGCGGGATCTCGACCTTCGCCGAGTCGAAGATCTCCCGCGGGAACGTCGACACGCTGCCGGCGATGAACGACGTGATGATGTAGTCGTCGATCGACAGCGACAGCGACAGCAGGAAGGCGGCGAGGACCCCCGGCAGGATCAGCGGGAACGTGATCTTGAAGAACGTCCGCAGCGGCGGCGAGCCGAGGTCGGCGGCGGCGTCCTCCAGCGCCCAGTCGAGGCCACGGATGCGGGCCTTGACCGTCAGCGCCACGAACGACAGGCAGAACATCGTGTGGGCGATGACGATCGTCCAGAACCCCCTCGACACGCCCTGGTTGAAGAACAGCGTGAACAGCGACGCGCCGAACACGATCTCCGGGGTCGTCAGCGGCAGCACCAGCAGGAGGTTGAGCACCGTGCCGCCCAGCAAGCGGTAGCGGGCCAGCGCCAAGGCGATCAACGCGCCGAGGATCGTGGCGATCGTGCAGGCGACGAACGCCACGCGCAGCGACACGACGAAGGCGTCGGTGTAGTCCGATGATTGGAAGGCGTTGGCCCAGTTGTCCCACGTGAAGGTGTTCCAGCTCGTGTTGAAGCGCCCCTCTGGCTGGTTGAAGCTGAACACGGCGATCGTGATCAGCGGTGTGAACAGGTAGACGAACCCGAAGATCGTCACCACCCACAGCGCCAAGGTGCCCCAGTGGAACCTGCCTCTCATGCTTCGGCTCGCTTCCGCTCGCCAATCACGACCGCGCGGTTCATGCGATGTCCTCCGTGCCGAGGAACTTCGAGTACACCAACACGAGCGCCGTGATGATCGCCATGATCACGAAGCTGATGGCGGCCGCTGTCGGGTAGTCGTTGCGCTCGAGGAACTGCGTCTGCACGACGTTTCCGATGACGGACGTGTTCGGGTTGCCGAGCAACTCGGCGTTGATGAAGTCACCGGTCGCCGGGATGAACGTCAGCAGCGTTCCGGCGAACACGCCGGGCAGCGACAGCGGCAGGATGACCTTGCGGAACGTCCGTCCGAACGGCGAGTACAGATCGGACGCCGCATCCACGAGACGTACGTCGACCTTCTCGAGGCTGACGTAGATCGGCAGGAGCATGAACGGCAGGAAGTTGTAGGTCAGGCCGCCGATCACTGCGGCCTGGGTGTTGAGCAGACGACCGTTGTCGAGGATGCCGATTCGCTCGAGGAACCCGTCGATGCTCAGCCACTCGATCACGCTCATCACCAGCCCGTTGTCGTTGAGCAGCGACTGCCAGGCGATCGTCCGCAGCAGGAAGCTGGTGAAGAAGGGGACCATCACGAGCCCGAGCAGCACGTAGCGGTACGTCCCAGCCTTGAACGCGATGAAATAGGCGACCGGGTAGGCGATGACCAGGCACAGCAGCGTGGCGACGCCGGCGTAGGCGAAGGCCCGCGCCAACTGCGTGCCGAACTGGTCGAAGGCGGCGGAGAAGTTGCTCCACTCCCACGTGAACTCGTAGTTGGGGAGCAACCGATCGGGCTTCGTCGACAGCGCGATCTTGAGCAGCGTGATCAACGGCACGACGAAGAACACGAACGTGAACAGCATCCCGGGCAGGATCAGCCAGTACGGGATCTTCTTCCCGGAGCGCAACGTGCGGTCGTCGGTGGTGGTGGCGGCGGCCATCTGGGTCACCCTCCCGTGATGGAGAGGAAGCGCTCGGTGATGGCGATGTCGATCTCGTCGGGGAGGTCGGCGAAGACGTGGAGTCGCGCCGTGTCCTCCTCGGTCGGGAACAGGATCGGGCTGTCGGCCAGCGCGGCGGCGTCGCCGCCCATCTTGATCAGCTCGTCGCGGACGCCCTTGACGGGCGAGATGAACTGCACCCAGGCGGTGAGCTGGGCCGCCTGGACCGGGTCGTACACGAAGTTCATCCAGTCGGCAGCCGCGAACGCGTTCGGTGCCCCCGTGGGGATGACCATCGTGTCGTACCAGCTCATGCCCCCCTCCTCGGGGATCACGAACTGGATGTCGGGCCGGTCGTACTGGAGCTGCACGACATCGCCGGACCAGGCGATGCAGGCCACGAAGTCGCCGCTCTCCAGGCTGCGGATGTACTCGTTGCCGGTGAAGGCGCGGATCTGACCGTCGTTGGTGGCCTGCTCGATCAGGTCCAACGCCTCGAACGCGCCCTCCTGGTCGACGACGGATGGATCGCGCCCGATGCCGAGCATGACGAGGCCGAGCGTGTCGCGCATCTCCGAAAGCATCGCGACGCGACCCCGGAATTCGGGGTCGAGCAGATCGTTGATGCTGCGCAGCTCGCGTCCCGTCAACTCCGGGTTGTAGGCCATCCCGGTGATCCCCGCCTGCCACGGCAGGTGGAAGGCCGCCCCGTAGTCCCACTCCTGGTTCAGGAAGCGGTCTTCGAGATTGACACGGTTGGGGATGCGGTCGAGCGGCAGCTGCTCGATCCAGCCGAGGTTCCTGAGCCGGGCGGACATCCAGTTGGTCGGGCAGATGATGTCGTAGTCGATGACCCCGCCGGTGCCGAGCACTGGCGCCAGGAGCCGGTTGTAGACCTCGTTGTTGTCGTTGAAGTCCTCGTCGTACGTGACGGCGATGCCGGTCTGCTCGGTGAAGCGCTCCAGCGTGCCGACCGCACCGTCCTCGCTCGGGTCGATGTAGGCCTGCCAGTTGAGGATTCGTACGTCGCTGTCGCCGGTGCCGATGCCGCCCGCGCCGCCAGCGTCAGCCTCCTCGTCGCCGCCACCGGCGTCGCCGGTCAGCGCGAGCACGCCGCCGACGACCACGGCGGCGCCCGCGACAGCGCCCCCGGCGATCAGCGCCCGCCGCCCGAAGCGGCGCTCCGGCGGGGGTGGCGCGTCATCGGTGCGGCCGACGACCTCCGTGCCGTCGAGCGCGGCCTGCACTTCGTCGACGTCGGTCGTCGTCGCTCCGACGACCGCTGAGCGCCCACGCAGGAGATATGGCGCGTCGGGTGCCCAGCGCAACGTGATCGGGTCGCCGGCGGTCACGGCGGGAAGCTCGTCGTCGCTGTCGATGGTGGCCACGACCTCGGTCCCATCGCCGAGCTGGACGATGAGCCGGCGCTCGGAGCCCTGGAAGATGACGTTCTCGACGACACCGTTGAGGCTGCGCCCGTCGTCGCTGAGACCAGTCGTCGCACTCAGCCGCTCGGGGCGGAGCATCACCGTGACCGGATCGCCGGTATGGGCGAGTGTCGAGCCGCTGACCTCGACGGGCACTCCATTGTCGAGGCGGACGATCGCCCGTCCGTCGTCGAAGGCCTCCAGCGTTCCCGGCAGCAGGTTGGCAGAGCCGATGAATCCGGCGACGAAGATGCTCGACGGCGCGGCGTAGATCTCCTGCGGCGTCCCGATCTGCTCGACCTGGCCGCGGCTCATCACGGCGATCCGGTCGCTCATCGTGAGTGCTTCACCCTGGTCGTGGGTGACGAAGATGAAGGTGATGCCGACCTCGCGCTGGATCCGCTTCAGCTCGAGCTGCATCGCCTCGCGCAGCTTCAGGTCGAGGGCGGCGAGGGGCTCGTCGAGCAACAGTGCGCTCGGCAAGTTGACGAGCGCCCGAGCGAGGGCCACACGCTGCTGTTGGCCACCGGAGAGCTGGATCGGCCGGCGGTTCGCGAACTCGGTGAGCCGGACGACGTCGAGCATCTCCAGTGAACGCCGTCGCGCCTCGGCCGAGGGAACCTTCTTGGCCCGCAGACCGAACGCGACGTTGTCGTACACCGACATGTGCGGGAACAGCGCGTACTGCTGGAACACCGTGTTGACGTTGCGCTGGTGCGGAGGGACCGCCGAGACGTCGACGCCCTCGAGCATCACGTGCCCGGCGGTCGGGCGCTCGAAGCCGGCGATCATCTTGAGCAGGGTCGTCTTGCCGCAGCCGGACGGTCCGAGCAGTGAGAAGAACTCGCCCCTGGCGATGGCGAAGTCGGCCCGTTCGACGGCGACGAAGGTGCCGAACTCCTTGCGCACGCCGTCCAGGACGATGACGACGTCCGTGTCGCCGCCGTCGGCGGATGGAGGCCAGGCGTCCGGCGTCCCCTCCGCCGACGCGTCGGTCACCTGCTCGCTCATTGCTGCCCCCCTGAGTTGTCCGCGCGCGGCGAGATGGTAGGCGTCAGCTCTCGATGTTGGCCATCACGTGCTTGATCCGGGTGTAGTCCTCGAAGCCGTACATCGACAGGTCCTTGCCGTAGCCCGAGCGCTTGAAGCCGCCGTGGGGCATCTCGGCCACCAGCGGGATGTGCGTGTTGATCCACACGCACCCGAAGTCGAGGCGCTTGGCCATCCGCATGGCCCGCCCGAAGTCCTTCGTCCACACGCTCGAGGCGAGCCCGTAGTCGACGCCATTGGCCCACCGCACGGCCTCGTCCTCGTCGCTGAAGCGCTGCACCGTGATGACCGGCCCGAACACCTCGTCCTGGATCATCTCGTCGTCCTGCAGCAGGTCGGCGACGACGGTCGGTTGATAGAAGAAACCCGTGTCGCCCTGGCGACCGCCGCCCGTCAGTACCCGGGCGTGGTCTGGTGTCCGCTCGACGAAGCCGACGACGCGTTCCAGCTGGCTCGGGTTGTTGAGCGGGCCGTAGAGCACGTCCTCGTCGTCCGGCGCACCGGTCCGCGTGCCCTTGGCGGCCTCGGCCAGCGCGTCGGCGAAGTCGCTGTAGATGCCCGGTCCGGCGATGACGCGGGTGGCGGCCGTGCAGTCCTGACCGGCGTTGAAGTAGCCGGCGACGGAGATGCCCTCGACGGCCGCTTCGAGGTCGGCGTCGTCGAACACGACGACGGGCGCCTTCCCGCCGAGCTCGAGGTGGACCCGCTTGAGGTGCTTGGCGGCGCTGGTGGCGACCTCCATGCCGGCGCGCACCGAGCCCGTCACCGACACCATCGCCGGCGTGTCGTGATCGATCATGGCGCGGCCGGTGTCCCGGTCACCGGCGATCACGTTGAGGACGCCGGGCGGCAGGAACTCGGCGGCGATCTCGGCGAGCAGCGTCGTCGAAGCGGGCGTCGTGTCGCTCGGCTTGAGCACGACGGCATTGCCCGCGGCGACGGCCGGGGCGAACTTCCAGACGGCCATCATCATCGGGTAGTTCCACGGCGCGACCTGCGCGCACACGCCGACGGGCTCGCGGCGGAGCATCGACGTGTGCCCGCTCATGTACTCGCCGGCGCTCTTGCCCTCGAGGTTCCGGGCCGCCGCAGCGTAGAAGCGGATCTGGTCGACCATCGGCGGGATCTCCTCCGAGCGGGTCAGCGCGATCGGCTTGCCGGTGTTGTGCACCTCGAGCTCGATCAGCTCGTCGGCGCGTGACTCGATGGCGTCGGCGATGCGGAACAGCGCGAGCGAACGCTCCGATGGGGTCGAATCGCGCCACGTCTCGAATGCCGTCGCCGCAGCCTGCATGGCCTGGTCGACGTCCTCGGCCCGGGACAGCGGCGCAGTGGCGTACTCCTCACCCGTCACGGGATCGATCACCGGCGTCGTGGCGCCGTCGGCGGCGGGCACCTGTTTGCCGTTGATGAAGTTCGAGAAAGCCTCCATGGATGAGTTGTACCACGCTGGCCGATCGTTGATGGCTAGCGCTCCATCTACGCTCGATCCATGAACGCCGTGATCCGCACGGTCGGCGTGCCGGCCGAGATCAAAGTCGCCGAGCACCGCGTCGCGCTGACGCCCGACGGCGTGCGGGAGCTGGAACGGCATGGCATCAACGTGTTCGTCGAGTCGGGCGCCGGCGACGGTGCCTCGATCGCGGACCGCGACTACGTCGCCGCCGGGGCGAGCCATCGTGCCGACGGCCGAGGACGCCTGGGCGCAGGAGCTGGTGGTCAAGGTCAAGGAGCCGATGGACACCGAGTTCGGGTTCCTGCACCAAGACCTCGTGCTGTTCACGTATCTCCACCTGGCGGCCTACCCCGACGTCGCCAAGGCCCTCATCGCCGCCGGCACGACGTCGTTGGCGTACGAGACGGTGCAGCTGCCTGACGGATCCCTGCCGTTGCTGGCCCCGATGAGCGAGGTGGCCGGCCGGCTGGCGCCGCAGCAGGGCGCCCACTTCCTCGAACGGCACAAGGGCGGCCGCGGCGTACTGATGGGAGGCGCGCCCGGCGTGCGACCGGCCAAGGTCGTCGTGTTGGGCGCCGGCAACGTCGGGTGGAACGCAGCGTGGATCGCCGCCGGTATGGAGGCCGAGGTCGTGCTCGTCGACAAGAACCTCGATCGCCTGCGGTGGGTCGACCAGATCCACAAGGGACGGATCATGACGCTGGCCTCCAACCGCGGGGCGATCGAGCGCAGCGTCACCGACGCCGATCTCCTGATCGGTGCCGTCCTGGTGCCCGGAGGTCGGGCGCCGGTGATCGTCAGCGAGCAGATGGTGCGCAGCATGAAGCCGCGCGCCGTGATCGTCGACGTCGCCGTCGACCAGGGTGGGTGCATCGAGACGATCACGGAAACCACGCACGAGGATCCGGTGTACGAACGCCACGGCGTCATCCACTACGCCGTCGGCAACATGCCCGGAGCGGTACCGAACACGAGCACGTACGCCCTCACCAACGCCACGCTGCCGTACATCCAAGAGGTCGCGCTGCACGGACCTGCCGGCGCCGCCGAGCGCGACTCGGCGATCGCACTCGGGGTCAACACGGTGGCCGGACACGTCACGAACGAGCCCGTCGCCGAATTCCTCGGAGTCGAGTACATCGAACCACTCGTGGCGTTCTGACTTTCGCTTCGCAACCGGAGGTTGCGAAGCGAGCTCGAAGCGCCGCCTTCGGCGGCACCCAGCCGACAGCCGATCGACCGGGCAAGCCGGATCGATCGCCAAGCGGGGGGCTCCGGCAGAGCCTCTGCCCCCCGCACCCCCCGCCATGTCGCCCGTCCGCCACGCAAACCCTCGGGTGACGGCGGTACCGTCGCTCCATGAGCACTGCGGGCAGCAGCACGCCGGTTTCGGCGTTCGACCTGGATCTCCCGATCCTCGAGCAGTTCGGTGATCGTCAGGACTTGCAGGACGAACGGCGCGCCGCGGCGGAGGTGGGCTGGCTCGCCCGCAACGAGTTCGGCTTCACCGTCCTCCACTACGACGACGTGGTGGCGGTCTTGCGCGACAAGCGCTGGCACAGCGCGACGTCACGGATCATGGAGATGCAGGGCGTCACCGATCCGAAGTACCTCGCGCGCCGCCGCACATCGATCCTGTCGGCCGAGGGCGACGAGCACACGCGGCTGCGACGCCTCGTCGGCAAGGCGTTCGCACCACGGGCCGCCGACCGCTTGCGGCCGTTCATGGCCGAGGTGATGGATGGCCTCGTCGACGAGGTGGCGCCGCGCGGCCGGGCCGACATCGCCGCCGACATCTGCGAGCCGTACCCGATCCCGATCATCTGCGAGCTGCTCGGTGCGCCGAAAGAGGACTGGAAGCAGTTCAGCCGCTGGGCCAGCGACGTGCTGCGCATCTTCAACGGCAACCTCAATGAGGATCTGCCCGTGATCATGGCGGCTCAGGACGAGCTCGACGAGTACACCCGGGAGCTCATCGCCCGCCGCCGTCACGAGCCGGCCGAGGACCTGCTCACCGCCATGATCGCCGCCGAGGAGGCCGGTGACACGCTGTCGACCGATGAGCTCGTGATGATGGTCGAGGCCGTCATCGTCGCGGGCACCGACACGACGCGCAATCAACTGGGCTGCACCGTCGCGTTGCTCGCCGAGCACCCGGAGCAGTGGCGGCTGCTCGCCGATCAACCTGACTTGGCACCGCGGGCGGTCGAGGAGTCGATGCGCTACTTCGGGGCGATCCGCGGGACCGGTCGCTTCGCCAGCGAGGACATCGTGTATCGGGACGTGCTGTTCCCGGCGGGCACGTTCATCGCTCCGTCGATGTCGACGGCCAACTTCGACGAACGGGTCTTCCCCGACGCCGACCGCTACGACATCACGAAGGAGCCGCCTGGACAGCCGCAGCTGACGTTCGGCTCAGGGATCCACTACTGCCTGGGCGCCGCACTGGCTCGCGCCGAACTGCAGGAGGCCCTACCCCTGTTGGCCCGCAGGATGCCGGACCTGGCGGTCGACGGGCCGATCACGTGGAAGCCGAACACCGTGGGCATCTTCGGCCCCGAGCACCTCCCCGTGAGCTTCACCCCCGGCCACTGAGCGTTTCGAGCCCAGCCGACGCGGGCTCAGCCGCGGGAGAGGTAGACGTCGCGGAGCACGTGGGTCTCGAGCTCCAGCGCGTCGAGGCGGTGCTTGACGACGTCGCCGATGCTGATCAGCCCGACGACTTGGCCTGCCTCGAGGACGGGAAGATGGCGCTGGCGCGTGTGCGTCATCCGCCGCATCACTTCAGCGATGTCGTCACCCACGGCGCACGTCGCGGGGTGCTTGTTGATGATGTCCTTCACGCGCAGCCGCGGGAAGCCCTCCCCGTGGCGGTCCATCGCCCGCACCACATCACGCTCGCTGAGGATGCCGAGCAGCTGATCCTCCCCACCGACCACGACAAGGCAGCCGATGCCGCGGCTGGCCATCCGGTGCACGGCGACACCGGCCAGCGTCTCGGGGCCGACCACCTCCACCGTCGTGCCCTTGCTCGACAGGATCGCTGCGACGTTCATGGCGTTCCTCGGCCACGCAGGCCGCAGATAGCCGCTCGCTCGCTGGCGCTCGCTTGATCGCTCGCGCTGTCGGGTCCATGATCGATGCTCACGCGAACACCTCCCGATAGTGGTCACCACATCATCGCGCGGTCCCCACAGACGAGCGGGCAACTTCAGCCGGGCATCGAGCCCTTGCTCAGCCAGAAGTCGTTCAGCGACCGCTGCGCCCTGAAGTACCAGACCAGCCACCCGATGATCGGCAGCAGGAACCACAGGCCCCAGATTGCCGACATCGGGCTCTCGCGTCCGTCGCGCTCGTACATGTTCTTGATCTCGTTGGGGATCGTGAACATCAACACGACGCCGAGCAGGAGGTGGAGCACGACGGCGAGCACGCCGCCCAGACCGTCGCCGTTGTAGCGCTTGAGGTCCTCGTTGGTGCGGTACACCCAGAGGAACGTCCAGATGCCGAGCGTGACGATCGACAGCAGGATGACGAGCCCCGGGCTGTAATACGGGCCGCCGAGGCGCTCGGGCACCTGACCGGTCGGCGCGGTGTAGACGCCTGGCGCAGGACTACCGGGCGCCGGGGCCGGCGGCGAGTACGCCGCCGGCGGTTCCTCGGACGGGCTGCCGGGGGTATTGAAGTCGCTCACGTCTGGCGACCATAGTCCCGGCTCGTAGGCCAGATCGGTGACCCATCAATTCGCCGGGCCGCGCGATCACTCCAGACGTCCGTCTCGATCATCGCCCGTCGTGGGTCAGCCAGGCTGCGCACCCTTGCTCAGCCAGAAGTCGTTGAGTGACTGCTGCACCTTGATGTACCACACGATGTTGCCAATGAGTGGCAGCAGGAACCACAGGCCCCAGACCGCCGACACGGGACTCTGGCGGCCGTCGCGCTCGTACATGTTCTTGATCTCGTTGGGGATGGTGAACATCAGCACGGCGTGACCGAAGTAGCTGAGAACCAGCAGGATGACGACACCCAAGACGCCACCCAGGCCGTCGCCGTTGTGCCGCTTCAGATCCTCGTTCGTGCGATATGTCCAGAGGTACGTCCAGATGCCGAACGTCACGATCGACAGAAGGATGACCAACCCGATGCTGTAGTACGGGCCACCGAGGCGGTCGGGCACGTACCCGACCTGTGGCCGGAAGACGGCGCGCGGCGGCCCTCCAAGAGGAGGAGGCGGCGGCGGAAACGCTGGGGGTGGACGTTGCGACGGGCTGCCGGGTGCATCGAAGTCGCTCACGCTCGGCGACCGTACCTCCGTCGCCCGGTACCGTCAGCCCCATGGCGAGGCGACCGATCAAGCTCGGCTACTCCAGCGGCTACTGGTCGGCCGGTCCGCCACAGGCCGCGCTCGAAGCGATCAAGGAGGCCGAGCGGCTCGGCTTCGATTCGGCGTGGACAGCCGAGGCCTACGGTTCCGACGCGCTGACTCCGTTGGCGTGGTGGGGGGCGCACACGGAATCGATTCGTCTCGGCACGTGCGTCGTCCAGATCTCGGCGCGCACACCGGCGGCAACGGCGATGGCGGCGATGACGCTCGACCACCTCTCCGACGGCCGCGTGATCCTCGGGCTTGGCGCCTCTGGCCCACAGGTCGTCGAGGGGTGGTATGGCCAGCCGTACCCCCGCCCGCTGGCGAGGACGCGGGAGTACATCGACATCGTCCGGCGCATCGTCTCCAGGACTGAGCCGGTCGAGTTCCACGGCGAGTTCTACGACCTCCCGCTGCGCGATGGCACCGGGCTCGGCAAGGCGCTCAAGTCGACGGTCCACCCACGGCGCGCGGAGATCCCGATCTATCTCGGGGCGGAGGGGCCGAAGAACGTCGCGCTGGCGGCGGAGGTGGCCGACGGATGGCTGCCGTTCTTCTTCTCCCCGAAGGAAGACGGCTTCTATCGCGAGTGCCTCGCCGCCGGATTCGCAGCGGCCGGCGACCCGTCGAAGGGGGAGCGTTTCGAGGTGGCCTCCAACCTGATGATCGTCCCAGGCGACGATGTGGAGCGCTGCGCCGATGCCGTGCGGCCGTTCCTCGCCCTGTACGCCGGGGGCATGGGAGCCCGCGGCGCCAACTTCCACTTCGAGGTCTTCGCCCGCATGGGTTACGAAGATGTCGCGACCAAGGTGCAGGAGATGTACCTGGACGGCCGCAAGGCTGAAGCGGCAGCGTCGATCCCGCTGGCGATGGTCGAAGACGTCGCCCTCGTTGGCCCGCCGGCGAAGATCCGCGAGGAGCTCCCGGCGTGGCGGGAGACCTGCATCACGAGCTTCCTCATCGCTGGACCCGCCGCCGCGCTCGAGGGCTACGCCGAGATACTGGCCGACTGATCGCCCTCGGCACCCTGGACGGACGCGGTTCCAGCGGTCGACATCTCGCCCTCCTTGCGACCGACGAACGGGCGCATCACGAGCTGCTCGACGGTGCCGAGCATGATCACGAGGTCGAGGGCGAGCGACCAGTTCTTGACGTAGAACACGTCGAGTCGCTCGTAGGCGTCGAATGACGGGTTGTCACGTGCCTCGACCTGCCACAGGCCGGTGATGCCTGGCCGCACGCCGTGGCGTTGGCGAAGCCTGTCGGGGAACTGCTCGACCTCGCGCCGCAGCGCCGGCCGGGGTCCGACCAGGCTCATATCGCCGCGCACCACGTTGATCAGCTGCGGCAGCTCATCGAGGCTCGTCGATCGCAAGAAGCGCCCGACGCGGGTGACACGCGGATCGACGGCCATCTTGAACAGCGGTCCCGAGCGTGCGTTGGCCCGCTCGAGCTCGACCAGGCGCGCCTCGGCGTCGACGACCATGGTGCGGAACTTGAGGACCTTGAACTCCTGCTCGTCCCGCCCGACGCGCGGCTGCTTGAACAGCACCGGGCCGCGGTCGGTGACCTTGATCGCCAACGCGATCAGGGCGAACAGCGGGGCGGTCAGCACGAGCAACAGCGAGGACACGATGACGTCGAAGATGCGCTTGATCGCCCACGCCAGCGGCGACAGCCCGATCGGTTCGACGTGGAGCAGCAGCTCGTTGGCGTATGACGTCGCCGAGATCCGACGCGAATCGATGCCGCCGCGGGCGGGGACCGTATAGACGTCGGTCTCGGTGCGCAGGAGCAGGTCGAGCGCGTCGCTGCTCACCTCGTGGGTCGGACCGACGAGCGCGCAGTCCGTCGGGTTCTCGGCGACGACGGCCTCCAGATCGGTGAGCTCGCCGAGCCACAGCTCATCGACCCCCGCCGTACGTGCCGCCGCCTGCGAGCCCACGATGCCGACGACGTGCATCCCGGCCTCCGGATGGATGGCGAACGTCCGCACCACGTCGAGGACGCGCTGGTCCGATCCGACGACGAGGACGCGCTGGACGTCGTGTCCGCGCTGGCGACGGACGCGCAGCCACGAGCGGTACACCGATCGCCACACGACGAGCAACAGCCACGAGCCGGTGCAGGCGACCGCCGCCGAGGCGAGTGTGATCGGCGATCCCGGAACGCGGTCGAGGATGAGTGCGCCCACGAAGAGGACCGCGGCGAGCCGGGTCAGCTTGGCCAGCTCGAGCCACCGCACGGCGATGACACGGTCCAGCCACAGCCCCTCGACGTGCATGGCGACGAGACCGATCGCCGCAGCACCCAGTGCGTTGAGCACGACCCCCACAGCGTCGAAGCGCCCGAAGGCCGCGAAGACGATGGCGAACGCACCGAACATCAGCACGCCGTCGACGAAGGCGAGCACGACGCGATCGCGGCGTTTGTCGCGCCGCCGCACCGGCAGGAGGGGACCGTCGCCCTCCCCTGCCATCAGGCGTAGAGGTCCTCGAACGCCTCGGCGAACTTGTCGTACACCACGTTGCGCTTGAGCTTCAGCGACGGCGTCAGCTCCCCACCCTCGAGCGAGAAATCGTGATCGAGGATCTTGAAGCGCTTGATCTGTTCGACCTTGGCGTACTGCTCGTTGACCCGGTCCAGCTCACCCTGGATCAAGTCACGTACCTCGTTGCTGTCGGCCAGCTCGGAGACGTCGGTCGTGAGCCCGTGCTCCTTGGCCCACGGCACGATCTCATCCGGGTCGAGCGTGATCAGCGCCACCGGGTACGGCTTGCGGTCGCCGAACATCACGGCCTGGGAGATCCAGCGGGAGCGCCGCAGATCACCTTCGAGGTTGGCAGGAGTGAGGTTCTTTCCGCCCGCGGTGATGATGATGTCCTTCTTGCGGCCGGTGATCGTGACGTAGCCGTCCTCGTCGATCGAGCCGAGGTCGCCCGTCTTCAAGTACCCGTCGTCGCTCATGATCTCGGCGGTCGCCTGAGGGTTGCGCCAGTACTCGCGCATGACGATGTCGCCGGCGATCTCGATCTCCCCGTCGTCTGCGATGCGCACGTCGACGCCCGGCACGGCCGGACCGATCGTCCCGAACTTGAAGGCGTCGGGAAGGTTCAGCGTCCCGAGTGACGTCGTCTCGGTCATCCCCCAGCCCTCGAAGACAGGAACACCCGCGGCGTAGAAGAACTCGAGGATCTCCGAGGCGATCGGGGCCGCGCCGGAGATGGCGAGCTTGATGTTGCCGCCGAAGATCCCGCGCACCAGGCTGAACATCTCGGCGTCCGCCTTCTCGAACGCCTCCGCCTCAGCGTCGGACACGTCCTCGCCGGCACGTCGCGCCTTGCGCACCTTCACCCCGAGCTGGATGGCCTGGGCGACGCGCTCCTCGTCGCCCGGCGGCACCATGCCCATGGCGAGCGAGTACACCTTCTCGAAGATGCGCGGAACCGACGGCAGCACGGTCGGCTTGATCGCACCGAGCTCACCGACGATCTGCGTGGCGTCGCCGCCCCAGTAGGCGATCTGCGCACCGAGCTCGATGCAGTCGGCTTGGATCAACTGGGCGAACACGTGGGCCAGCGGCAGGAACAGGTAGGTGACGTCCTCGTGACCCATCAATGCCATGTCGACGGCGCAACGCCGACCGACGGCGAACCCCTTGTTCGTCAGGACGCAGCCCTTGGGCCGGCCCGTCGTGCCTGAGGTGTAGATGATGAGGCAGGCGTCGTCGGGTCCGACCGCCTCCGCCCGCCGGGCCAGTTCCGCGTCGTCGATGTCCGCGCCGCGAGCCGTCACCTCGACCATCGTCAGCGCCCCCGACGCCTCGCCGTCGATGATCACCACGTGCTGCAGGTCGGGGAGGTTGGCTCGGACCGAGTCGATCTTCGCCACCTGCGCGGCGTTCTCGCAGACGATCACCGTGGCGCCGGAGTTGCCGACGACCCACTGACACTCGTCCGCCGAGTTCGACGGGTAGACGGGCACGACGACCGCGCCGACGCTCGAGGCGGCGAGGTCGGCGACCGTGAACTCGACGCGCGTGTTGGCGAGGATGCACACGCGGTTCCCGACGTCGACGCCGAGGCTGATCAGCCCAAGTGCGAACTCGCGGACCCGGTCCCAGAGCTCGTTGTAGGTCCACTGGACCCACTCACCGTCGCGTTGGAAGCGGGCCGCCGGCCCGTCGCCGTAGCGCTCAGCCGCTGTACGCATCAACGCAGCCATGGACTCGTTCGGACTGCTGACATAGACCGCGACCGTACCAGCGCACTCACGCACTTCTGTCCGTAGGAATCGATCGTTGTGATGCGATTCCTACGGACAGAACGGAGAGGAAGGGCGCTAGCTTGACCTCCCGGTCAAGTGAGCGCACTCCCCACCCATTCGCACCGGCCTGGCACCGCCCGCGCTGCCCTCTCGTACCGCGACTTCCGCCTGATCTGGGTCGGGCTGTTCCTGTCCAACATCGGCACGTGGATGCAGAACTTCACGCTGCCGGCCTACATCGAGCACCGCACGGGGTCCGCGGCACTCGTCGGTCTGCTGGTGTTCACGCAGCTCGGTCCGCTGCTGCTGCTGTCGATCCCGGCCGGTGTGCTCACCGACCGGCTCCCCCGCCGTCCGTACCTGATCTCCCTGCAGCTCGTGCAGATGGCGTTCAGCGTCGTGTTGGCCGGGCTGGTGGCGGGCGACTTCCAGCTCTGGACGTTGTTCGCCGTGTCGCTCGTGATCGGGATCGCCAACGCCCTCAACGCTCCGGCCTTCCAGGCCAGTGTGCCGTTGCTCGTCCACCGCGCCGATCTGGCCGGCGCAGTGAGCCTCAACTCTGTGATGATCAACGGCAGCCGCGTGATCGGACCGGGGCTGGCGGCGCTCCTCGCGTTGCTGGGCGCCACGACCGCGCAGCTCTTCCTCGTGAATGCGGTGACCTATCTGTTCCTCGTCGGCGCGCTGCTGCTCGTGACCGTGCCCGACGTGCGCGGCAACCACCCAGAGCAGGGGTGGCGCCGCCTGCTCAGCGGGATCAACATCGCCCGCCACCGCGCCGCACTCACACGCGTGCTCTGGACGATGTGCGTCTTCTCCGTCGTGTGCCTGCCGTTCGTCGGGCTGTTCCCATCCGTGGCCCGGCGCAACTTCGACATGGACGTCGACGGGACCGGCTACAAGCTGCTGTACACGACCTGGGGCGTCGGTGCCTGCCTCGGCGCGCTCGCCGTCGGGACGGTGCTCGCCCACTTCGACCGACGGCGCCTCGTGGTGATCGGGCTGCTGTTGTTCTCCGTGAGCCTGGCCGCCTTCGCCCTCGTGCGCCTGCCCGCTCCGGCGTTCCCGATTGCCTTCGTGCTCGGGTTCGCCTACTTCCTGACGGCGACGGCACTCGTGACGATCTTCCAGGAGAACCTCGCCGACACCGAGCGGGCTGTCGTCATGCCGCTGTGGTTCATGGCGTTCGGCGGGTCCGTGCCGATCGGCAACTTGATCTTCGGTCCGATCATCGATGCCATCGGTGCGCGTTGGGTGCTCGGCCTCGGGGCACTCGTGGCCGTCGGACTGGCCCGCTGGGGCGATCTGCGCCGGCTGCCGGCAAGCGCGTTCCTGCCGCAGGGCGTTGCGCACGGACCGGCCGACACCGGCTCGGTCGCCGCCCACGGCATCGTCGCCGGCCGCTGAGGAGTTTCGAGCTCGTTCAGAGCACGGGCTCGGACTCCACCAAGCGGGCGCGGCGGGTCTCGGGCAGGCGCGCCGACACGAACGCACCGAACACCGCCACCGTCGCGCTGAGCAGGAAGACGAGCGTGAACGAGTTCCGCCAGTCGGCGATCAATCCACCCACCTGCGGCGCCACCATCTGCGCCGCGCCAAAGGCCAGCGTCGCCGCGCTGTACGCCGGTCCGTACGTCACCGCGTCGGTCGCCTCCACGACGTAGGCGGCGATCACCGTCGGAACGCCCGAGAACGCGAGCCCGGCTCCGATCGAACCGAGCGCCACCCACGGCTGTCGTCCCGGCAGGATCAACAGCGCCGACGCGGCGAAGACGGTGAAGCCGAAGACGAGTGCCGACCGCCGTCCGATGCGGTCCGACAGCGGCCCGAACAACAGGCCACCGAAGATCGTCGCCACCCCGACGAGCGAGAACATCAGCGACGCGTCGCGAGACGTGAAGCCGGCGTCGTCTTCGAGGCGGGCAACCAGGAACGCGAACACGAGGAGGTACATGAAGCCGAAGGTGGCGTAGGCGATGGTCAGGGCGAGCCAGCCATGGATCCTGCGCAGCGAGCGGAACCCGGCGAACCCGGCGCTGCGGCGGTCGAGCGTGGCAGTCCCGCCGGGCGGCGCAGTTTCGTCATGGCGCAGCAGTGCGAACGTGGCGAGCAGCACCACGAGCCCGATCACCGCCTCGACGCGGTACACGGCGCGCCAGTAGTCGTCTCCTTGGTCCGCCCGCAGCGCGTCGGACAGGCGGCCGGCGAACACGATCCCGATCCCGACGCCCGACCCGATGAACCCCGCGGCCAGGCCGCGCCGCTCCGGGCGCAACGCCCCCGTCGCCACACGCGGCGAGGGGATCCAGATCGCCGCTCCTCCCAGGCCCATCACGGCGAGCGCAATGGCGAGCGCGCCACCGCTGTGCGCCACCGACGCGAGCAGCAATCCGGCGGTGGAGAAGAACAGACCGATGCGCATCAACGGGACCAGCGCCAAGCGGGTCGACAGCGCAGCAACCACGACCGTGCCCGCGAGGTACGCCATCACGTTGACCGTGCCGAGCAAGCCAGCGACGCGGTTCGAGCCGAGGAGGTCGTCGCGCACTGCAGGCAGGACGACGCCGTACGTGAACCTGCCGAACGACTGCGCCACGCACACGCCGGCCATCACGAGCGCGATGACGAGCACGGCCGAACGGGTTCGTTCCAGGCGGTCAGGCTCCCATCGCTCGCGACCCGAACGCCAACTGGGCGACGTGTAGCGTCCCTGCTCCCCCCACGCGACCAGGAGACGAAGGTGTCAGCGCTCGGTGTCAGTAGGTATCGGCGCGCCTGCGTCCTCATCCTCGCCTGTCTCCTCGCCTCGTGCTCGGACGACGGCGCATCGACCTCTGTGCCGCCGGAGACGTCGACGGCACCGCCGAGCGAGCCGTCCGCTCCAGGCCCCGACGAAGCGACATCGCTGTTCGTCCTCGAGGCCAACGAGGGCGAGGCCGAGGCCGCCGGAGACGACGGGACCTACGACCTCTCGCTGACCGGTGTCGGAGGCGTGACCTGGTTCGCCGACCGGCCAGCGCGCGAAGCGGGCGACGAGTCGCTGGCGGGGTTCGTTGCCGCGTGGCCAGATCGTTTCGCCGCCGCCGCACCCAACGCCGCACTGACGATCGGCGAAGGCGATGACGCTGTGGTCGCCATCGTGACGCTCAGCGAGCCTGTGGTTGACGCTGACACCGTGCGGTTCCGCGCCGCCGTCGTCGACCCTATGCAGGCACCACCTTCGCTGCAGGATCATGTCGCCGCATCACGAACCGGCAATTGAGCTGCCGGAGACCTTCGATCGGGCCGCGTTGTTCGTCGACCCGTCAGGCGGCGTTCGACAGATCGACGGCCAGCTGAAGCATCAGTGGTGCGCCGACGTTCGATGTGACGCATCGACTTGAATCAGCCGACGACCATGGCCTTGCCGCTGGGCGAGATCGCCACCGCTTCGCTGGACGGCGACGGCGCGATCACGTTGGCATCCTTCGCCAGCGACCAGATGCGGGTGAGGGGGGTGCTCGGCGCCGGCGGAAACGTCGTGGTCAACCTTCCGCTGAGTGCCGGCGGACCGGCCGTCGAGGGTTTCTTTCACGGCAACGACTTGCCAGTCGGCGCAGTGGTGACGATGCAAGTGAGCGGCGGTGACGTCCAGCAGCTGACGGTCGACCAACCGTTCGCGCTCGAACTTCCGTGATTGATGCGGCCTTCGCCGGCCGCATCAATGATCGAGATACCGATGGACCATCGGGACGCTCACCGCGCCCTCGCCGGCAGCGGCCGCCACCCGCTTGACGCCGTTGGCCCGGAGGTCACCGGCGGCGAACACGCCAGGAACGCTCGTCTCGAGGGCGAACGGCGGCCGTGACAGCGACCATCGTGTGGCGTCGATGTCGGCACCCGTCAGCACGAAGCCCTGCTCGTCGCGCTGGACCGATGACGGGAGCCACCCGGTCCGGGAGTCGGCACCGATGAGCACGAACATCGCCGACGCATCGATCCGCCGCCGCTCGCCGGTGGCCCGATCGGCCAGCTCGATCCACTCGAGCCGACCTTCGCCGCCGCCGTCGACGACGTCCGTCTCGGTGCACACGTCGATCCGCCCCTCGCCGGCGATCTCGGTGACGAGGTAGGCCGACATCGTGTCGTTCAACGAGGGTCCTCGGGCGACGAGTGTGACGCTGACGCCGTGGCGGGCGAGGTGCACAGCCGCCTGCCCGCCCGAGTTGCCCGCCCCGACGACGACGGCGGCGAGCCCCTCGAGCTCGCGAGCCTGGCTCGCCGCCGTGCCGTAGAAGACGCCGGCACCGACGAGCTCCTCGATCGACGGCACGTCCAGCCGCCGGTACGACACCCCGCACGCCAGGATCACGGCGCGGGCGGCGGCCACCGCGCCGTCGGACAACCGCAGTCGGTGCGGGTCGCCGGGATCGAGCCCCACCACGTCTCGCCCCATGTCGAGAACGGCCCCGAAGCGGGTGGCCTGGATGATCCCCCGCCTTCCGAGCTGGCGCCCGGTCACGCCGCGCGGGAACCCGAGGTAGTTGCGGATCATCGAGCTCGTGCCCGCCTGCCCACCGAACGCCTCTCGCTCGATGATCAGCGTCGCCAGCCCCTCTGATGCGCCGTACACAGCGGCGCCCAGGCCGGCCGGACCGGCCCCGACGATCGCGAGGTCGAAGACGGTGCCGGCCACGTCGACGACGGCACCGAACGCCACGGCCAACTCGCGGTTGGTCGGATCGGTGAGGAGCGTGCGCCCCATCACCTCGACGAGCGGGAACTTGGCCCCCGGGCCGGCCGCCGCGGCGAGGTCCTGCCCGACGGGAGACTCGAGGGCGTGGACTCCGGTCGGAGCTCCGAGGCGCTCCAGCAGATCACGGATCTCGACGCCGCGCCGGGCGTCGTCGTCGACGACCACCCTGATGGCCTCCACGGTCGGCGCCGTCGACCACGCCCACTCACCGAGCTCCTCGGTGATCGTGCCATGGAACTCCTCATCCCGCGGGCCCGAGGGCTTGGTGAGCACGGTGTCGACAACCCCCTGCGACGTCGCCCGTGCGGCGATCGTCGCGACGCGCTCTCCGTGCAGTCCCCAGTCGAGGAGCAGGATGCGCTTGGCCGTCGGTACCTCGGCGCGGGCGTGGGCGAGCACGTCGACACCATCCCCGGGCTGCACCGCGAGATCGGCCAGAACCATCGCCACAGGCACGCCCGTCGACCGCAGCGCGCGCAATCGGACGATGGCGCGTTCGCCGTCGGCTGACGTCTCGATCCGGTAGTCGCGTCGGTAGCGGCCCAGCTCGTCGACGAGCTGTCGCCGCGACGCAGCGTTGGCGACGACGAGCAGCAGCACTGGCTCCACGGCGGCAGGTTCGCATCCGCGCGCCAGCAGCGCTAACCGGCCAGCTCGTCCGCTACCGGGCCGAGTCCGGCAACGAGGCTGCCTTTGACGAGCACGGCCGTTCCGGAGGCGATCGGGACGACCGCGGCGCGCACATCTCCGCGGCCGATCGGCACCGTGCCGTAGTGCGCCGTCTCCACTGCGACCAGCTCCACGCCGAGCTGCTCCGCCAGCCGCGCGATCGCTCGATGCTCGGCGACCGGATCAGCCAACTCGGCCATCAGCCCGACCACTGCGACCCGGCGCTCGGCGTCGATCGCGGCGAGCGCCTCGAGTGCGGCGGCCATCGACGCCGGGTTGGCGTTGTACGCATCGTTGATCAGGAGGCCGCCATCCACCGTCGTCAACACCTGCATCCGCCGGGCTGAGAGCGCGGCACGCTCCAGTGCTGCTGCCGCAGCGGCTACGTCGACGCCGACGACCCCGGCCACCGCCAGTGCGGCGGCGGCGTTCCAGGCCATGTGGGCGCCGCTCACGGCGAGCCTGACGGCGCACTCGCCCCACGGCGTCGCGACGGTGAAGCTCGGTCGGGCCAGCTCGTCCGTCGTCAGATCGCCGATCCGAACGTCGGCTTCGGTGTGCCGGCCGAACCGCAGCACCCTGGCGGCGGTGCGCTCCGCCATCGCGGTGACACGGGCGTCATCGGCGTTGAGCACGGCGACCCCCGTCGATGGCAGCGCGTCGACGAGCTCGGCCTTGGCGCGGGCCACAGCGTCGATCCCGCCGAGGAGCGCGGTGTGCGCTGCCGCGACGGCCGTCACCACGCCGATCTCGGGTTGGGCGACGGCGCAGAGACGGGTGATCTCACCCGGCCCACGCATGCCCATCTCGAGCAACAGGACGTCGACGTCGTCGGGCGCGCCGAGCACGGTGACCGGCAGACCCTGTTCGTTGTTGAAGCTGCGGACGTTCGCCGCCGCGCGGCGTCCCGCACCAACCGCTGCCAGCGCCAGGTCCTTGGTGCTCGTCTTGCCGACGCTGCCGGTGATGCCGACGACGCTGGCCCGCAGCCGCTGGCGCGCCCACGTCGCCAGGTCCAGCAGCGCCTGCCCCGTGTCGGCGACTTCGATGATCGGCATGCCGATCATCGCGTCGGCAGCCCGGCTGGAGAGCGCCGCTCCGGCACCGACCGCGGCGGCGGCGCTCAGGAAGTCGTGACCATCGCGCTCGGAGACGATCGGGACGAACAGCTCGCCGGGCTGCAGCGAGCGGCTGTCGAAGGAGGCACCGCGCAGCTCGACGTCGGGTCCGACAAGCCGCCCGCCGGTCGCCGCGGCGACCTGGGATGCCAGGAACCGCACGAGGCGCAACGGTACCGTCGTGTCGATGGAGCACGCCCGGACGCATCTCGTCGTGCTGTTCGGCGGACGGTCGGCGGAACACGACGTCAGCTGTGTGACCGCCACGCACGTGCTGCGGGCCATCGACACCAGCCGCTACCGGGTCACGCCGATCGGCATCTCCACCGATGGCGATTGGGTGCTGGCCGAAGGCGCCCAGCAAGCACTGGCCGCCGGGGTAGCGGCGTTGCCCGAGCGCCTCGACCCATCCGGCCCCGCGGTGACGCCGGTCGCCGCGCTGGCCCCCGAAGCCGACGACGAGCTCACGGTCGTGCTGCCGCTGCTCCACGGGCCGATGGGTGAGGACGGCACGGTGCAGGGTCTGCTCGAGCTCGCCGACGTCGCCTACGTCGGAGCCGGCGTGCTCGGCTCGGCGCTGGCGATGGACAAGGCGATGGCCAAGCAGGTGCTGGCCGCCAACGGCATCCCCCAGGCCCGCTACCGGGCGTTCGCCGATCACGAGCGCACGCCCGGACTTCCCGCCGAGCTCGCCGAGGAGCTCGGCCTGCCGTGCTTCGTCAAGCCCGCCAACATGGGCTCGTCCGTCGGGGTGTCCAAGGCGAAGACCGTGGAGCAGCTGCGCGACGCCATCGACCATGCGTTGACCTACGACGAGTGGGTGCTCGTCGAGGAGGCCATCGCCGGTCGCGAGATCGAAGTCGCCGTGCTCGGCGGCACCGCACCCGAGGCCTCGCCGCCAGGGGAGATCATCCCGAGCGCCGAGTTCTACGACTACGAGGACAAGTACGTCACCGACGGTGCCCAGCTGCTCGTGCCGGCACCTCTGACACCCGCTGAGACGGACACCGTGCGGGGACTGGCCGTGCGGGTCTTCCAGCTGCTGCGCTGCGACGGGCTGGCTCGCGTCGACTTCTTCTTCGAAGAGGGCGGGCGGGGGTTCCTGTGCAACGAGGCCAACACGATGCCCGGGTTCACGCCGATCTCGATGTACCCGAAGCTGTGGCAGGCGGCGGGGATGGAGTATCCGGAGTTGATCGACCGCCTGGTCGCGCTCGCTGTCGAGCGCCACGAACGGCGCCGTCGCAACACCAAGCACTGATCTCCACCAGCTCGTCAGCCGTTCTCCATGCGCCCCTGCGGTCAGGCCCGCAAGCTGGCGTGTCATGAGCTCCCCGCTGATCGCTTCCGCCGACCGGGCCTCCTGGCGCATCGACACGTCGCTGACCACGGCCTTCGACTTCGACTACCAGGGCGGACGGGAACAGTTGCTGCGGCTGTACGACCGCGGCACCCGCAAGCAGTGGATCGGCGCGGATCGCCTGGACTGGTCGCTCGAGGTCGATCCGACCGACCCGCTCGGCATGCCCGATCAGAGCATCCCGATCGCCGACACGCCGCTGTGGGCCCGGATGGGCGAGCGGGATCGCAACGAGGTGCGCCGCCACGCTGCGGCCTGGCGCTTCTCGCAGTTCATGCACGGTGAGCAGGGTGCGCTCGTCTGCACGGCGAAGATCGTGCAGAGCGTGCCCGACCTGGACGCCAAGTTCTACGCCGCCACCCAGGTCATCGACGAGGCCCGCCACGTCGAGGTCTACAGCCGGTACCTGCACGAGAAGCTCCAGCTCGTCTACCCGATGAACCCCAACCTGGGGTCGCTGCTGCACGACGTCATCAGCGACTCCCGCTGGGACATGACATACCTCGGCATGCAGGTGCTGATCGAAGGGCTCGCCCTCGCCGCCTTCGGTCTGATCCGCAACCAGGCCACCGAACCGCTCGGGCGGGCGATCAACGCTTACGTCATGCAGGACGAGGCTCGCCACGTGATGTTCGGACGACTGGCGCTGCGCGACTACTACCCGCAGCTGACGGAGGCCGAGCGCGACGAACGGGAGGAGTTCTGCGTCGACGCCTGCTACCGCATGCGCGACCGCTTCCTCGCCGAAGAGCTGTGGCAGAACCTCGACCTGCCGATCGATGACGTCATGGAGCACCTCCGCCACAGCGAGTCGCAGCGCATGTTCCGCTCGTACCTGTTCATGCGCATCGTGCCGATCCTGCGCGACATCGGACTGTGGGGTCCGCGCATCCGCGGCGCGTTCGAGGACATGGGCGTTCTCGCCTTCGCCGACGCCGACATCGACGCCGCGATGGCCGATGACGAGCGTGCGGCGGATGAATTCGACGCCGCTTCGCCCACGTCGAGGACGTCGCCAACGTCGCGTGAGCCCTTCTGTCCGTCGGAATCGTTCGTTGTGATGCGATCCCTACGGACAGAACGGCTGCGGGCGGGGCCAGTGCCGCACGCAGGAACCCGCGCAGCTCGTTGCGTAGGGCGCGGAGGTTCCCCGCCGTCGGTGTCCAGCCCACGCCGCGCAGCGCTTCGGGCTCGGTGGCGATGCCTGTGACGGTGGCGTAGGCGAGGGCGGCGACGAGGCGGGGATCGCCGCGACGGAGCCGGCCGGCGGCCATCTCGCGCTCGAGGAACTCGACGGCGCGGGCGGTCAGCGGGTCGACGAGCACGCGCAGCCGGTCGGCCTGCGCCGCCGGCAGTCGGCTCAGCTCTCGGACGAGGCCGAGCACGGCCGGACGCCGCACGGCGATGCGGAACGCCGCCCCGACGACCGCGTCCACGCGAGCCAGCGGTTCGTCGGGCGCCGCCCGAACGGCAGCGTCGATGACGACGCCCAGCTCGTTGGCCGTAGCCGCCAGGACGGCGTCGACGAGCTCGTCCTTGCTGGAGAACCAGTACAAGACCGTCTGCTTGCGGACGCCGACGGTGGCGGCGATCTCGTCGAGGGAGACGCCGTCGACGCCACGGCGGCCGAAGAGATCGAGCGCCGCGGCGAGGATGCGCTCGCGGGTCGGCCCGGCCGTCATGTGCGTTGTCTACCATTTGGTAGAGAGACGTGGTAGACATGCGTCCCGTGATCGCCGAGGCCCTGGCCGGCACTCGCATCGCCATCACCGGGTCGACCGGCTTCGTCGGGACCGCGCTCGTGGAGCGGCTGCTGCGCTCGGTGCCGGGCTGCGAGCTGGTACTTCTCGTCCGTGACGGCAAGCGCTCCCCTGCCGCTCGGCGCGTCGAGCGCGAGCTGCTGCGCAACGATGCCTTCGAACGGCTGCGCCGCGAGCTCGGCACGAAGGGCTTCGAGGAGGTCGCGGCCCAGCGCATCACGACGATCGCCGGCGACGTCGGCGCCGACGGCCTCGGCCTGTCGGCCGCCGACCGTGACGTGCTCGCCAGTTGCGACACCGTCTTGCATTCAGCTGCCGCGGTCTCCTTCGACTCGCCGCTCGACAGCGCCGTCGAGATCAACCTGCTCGGACCAATGCGCGTCGCCCAGCTGCTGCAGGAGCTCGGAGTTCGACCGCACCTGGTGTCGGTGTCAACGTGCTACGTCGCTGGCAACCGGCGCGGCACAGCGCCCGAGGAGCTGGTCAGCGCCGGCCCGTTCGACCTCGGCCTGGACTGGCGGACCGAGGTCGAAGCGGCCCGCCGGCTGCGCGGCGACGCCGAGGCTGCCAGCCGCCAGCCCGACCGGCTGGCCGCGCTGCGCAAGGAGGCCCGTCTCGAGCTCGGAGCTGCGGGTGCGCCGGCGCTGGCGGCGAAGACGGAGCAGCTGCGCGAGCGCTGGGTGCGCGACCAGCTGATCGCGGCCGGACGGGCCAGGGCGGCCAGCATCGGCTGGCCCGACGCCTACGCCTTCACGAAAGCGCTCGGTGAGCAGGCGTTGATGGATGTGAAGGGCGACGTGCCGGTGAGCATCGTGCGCCCGTCGATCATCGAATCCGCGCTGGCCGAGCCGCGGCCGGGCTGGATCCGCGGGTTCCGGATGGCCGAGCCCGTGCTGATCTCCTACGCCCGCGGACTGCTGCGTGAGTTCCCCGGGGTTCCCGAAGGAACGATCGACGTCATCCCCGTCGACCTCGTCGTGGCCGCCATCATCACGGTCGCCGCGCTCGGTCCGGAGGCGGCGCCCGCCATCAGCCAGGTCGCCTCGGGCGGCATCAACCCGCTGAAGTACCGCGTCCTCGTCGACAACGTCAGCGACTGGTTCACGCAGCACCCGCTCTACGACGCGGAGGGCCAGCCGATCGTCGTCCCGGAGTTCCGGTTCCCGGCGCGTGGCCGCGTCCAGTCTCAGCTCCATCGGGCGAAGTCGCTCATCACACGGGGTGAACAGGTGCTCCAGGCGCTGCCGCTGCGCGGCAAGCAGGCCGAGTTCTCGGCCCGGCTGGAGTCCAAGCGAGTCGAGGTGGAGCGGGCGCTGGAGTACGTCGAGCTGTACGGCCTGTACTCGGAGTGCGAGGCGATCTACCAGGTCGACCACTTGATGGCCATGTGGGAGCGCCTCTCCCCCGACGACCAGCGCGAGTTCGGCTTCGACCCGCGCACGATCGACTGGCCGACGTACATCCGCACGGTCCACCTGCCCTCGATCGTGCAGCACGCCCGCGTCAAGACAACGCCGACGAAGACGACCACCGACCGGGAGGACCGGCTCCGCCGCCAGGTCCTGTCACCTGACCGGACGGTCGCCGCCTTCGACCTCGAGAACACGCTGATCGCCAGCAACGTCGTCGAGAGCTACTCGTGGCTGGCGACACGCCGGCTCGATCGCGGTGAGCGGGTGCGCTACGCACTGCGGACGCTGGCCGAGGCGCCAGGGCTGTTGCGTCTCGATCGCATCGATCGTGGCGACTTCCTGCGCCACTTCTATCGCCGATACGAGGACGCGCCGGTCGAGCAGATCCGCGCCGACGCCGACGAACTGCTGACGCAACTGATCCTCACCAAGAGTTTCCCGGCGGGGATCCGTCGGATCCGCGAGCACCGCGCCGCCGGCCATCGCACGATCCTCATCACGGGGGCCCTCGACTTCGCCGTGGCCGGCCTGCGTCCACTGTTCGACGAGATCGTCGCCGCTGAGATGAGCGTGCGCCCGGATGGCACCTACTCCGGCGAGATGCGGCAGGTCCCACCGACGGGTGAGACGCGAGCGCAGATCCTCAACGACTACTGCGCCGCAGAAGGCCTGCGGATCGACGATGCGGTGGCCTATGCGGACTCGACGAGTGACCTTCCGCTGCTCGAGGCGGTCGGGTTCCCGGTCGCCGTCAACCCCGAGACCCGTCTTGCCGCCATCGCCCGCAAGCGCGGGTGGCTCGTCGAGCACTGGTCGAAGGCCAGCGGTGGCCCCAGGCCTGTCCTCCCGATCGGCCCGCTGATGGTCGAGCGAGAGCGCCGCCGGAGGTTCGCATGAGCCTTCTCCATCCGAGTGTTTGCGCCCATCCGAGTGCTGGCACCCCAGATTTTCCAGGTTCAGCACTCGGACAGGCTGAGACACTCCGATGAAGGCGCTGCAGATCAGGCGCAGCGTGTCCCGGCTCGGGCTGGCTCGGGTGGCCTCGGCCGTGGCGCCGGCCGCGGCGGTTCGTGTCGGGCCGCTCGAGTACACGACGATCGACCCGCCGGAGCTCCCCGGGCCGGGCTGGCATCGCGTGCACACGCGGCTGGCGGGGATCTGCGGCTCTGACCTCTCGATGATCGAGGGGCACGCGTCGACGTACTTCGACGACTGGGTCAGCTTCCCGTTCGTGCCGGGACACGAGGTCGTCGGCGAGCGGGACGACGGCACCCGCGTCGTGCTCGAGCCCGTGCTCGGGCATGCCGCTCGCGGCGTTCCCCTGCCGTTCGAGGACGCCGCGCCGGGCGATGGCGACGATTACTCCCACCTCGTCACTGGCGACCTCGACCCGGGCATCCAGATCGGGTTCTGCTGCTCGACCGGCGGCGGCTGGTCGAACCAGTTCGTGGCCCACGAGTCGCAGCTGCACCGGCTCGCCGACGACGTGCCGGACGAGCGCGCCGTGCTCATCGAGCCGCTTGCCGCCGGCATCCACGCTGCCTTGCTCGCCGCTCGATCGACGGCGGCACAGCAAGCGGACCGCCCGGTGTTCGCCGTGCTCGGCGCCGGCACCATGGGACTCGCCGCGGTGGCCGGGCTGGTGCGCTACGTCCCCGACGCCCACGTCGTCGTTGGAGCGCGGTACGCGCACCAGCAGCGCGAGGCGCGGCGCCTCGGAGCCCACGACGTCGTGCCGGCCAGCGAACTGGCGCGAGCCGTCCGCCGCATCGTGGGATGCCACCTGATCGGCGACCACCTGTCCTCCGGCGCCCACGCCACCATCGACGCCGTCGGCACGGAACGCTCGATCACCGATGCCCTTGCCGTCACCCGTCCGCGTGGACGGGTCGCGCTGATGGGCATGCCGGCCGAGGTGACGCTCGACCTGACCGGGCTCTGGCATCGCGAGACCGAGCTGGTCGGCGCCTACACCTACGGAACCGAAGACCTCCCCGACGGCAGCCGCGTCAAGACGTTCGACCTCGCGATCGAGACCGCCGGCACGATCGAGGCCGAGCGGTGGTTGAGCGCGACGTACCCGCTGGCCGACAACGTCGAGGCCATCGCCCATGCCGCCGAAGCAGGGCGTCGTGGCGCGACGAAGATCGCGTTCGACCTCCGACCGGTCCGACACCTGCGACAGGAGACCTAACCGATGCCGCGTCCCGGGTTCGTCCTCGACGTCGACCGCTCGACGCCACCGACGCTGTTCTGGCGTGGCGAGGGCTTCAGTCTCGAGCACCTGCCGCCTGACCGCAGCCGCATCATCTATCCGCCCGAGCCCTTGCCGGCGCTCGACGACATCGACGGCGCCATCCGCCACGCGCTGCTGCACCCGATCGACCAGGACCCGCTGCCGGCGCTGCTCTTCCCGGGCATGCGGCTGACCATCGCCTTCGATGACGTCAGCCTGCCGCTGCCCAAGATGCGCCGCCCCGACAATCGGCAACGGATCATCGAAGCGGTGCTCGACCTCGCCGCCGAGGCGGGCGTCGATGACGTCGTGCTGATCGCCGCCCTCGCCCTGCACCGCCGCATGAGCGAGGCCGAGCTGCGTCACGCCGTCGGCGATCGCGTCTACGACGCCTTCGAGCCGCGTGGCTTGTTGACCCAGCACGATGCCGAGGATCCCGACAACCTGGAGTACCTCGGGACCACGCCGGAGGGTGAGGAGGTCGAGATCAACAAGCGGGCGGCCCAGTCCGACCTGCTCGTCTACGTCAACATCAACCTCGTCGCCATGGACGGCGGCTGGAAGTCGACGGCCACCGGCCTCGCCTCGTACCGCTCCCTGCGCCACCACCACAACCCCGAGACCATGGAGGCCAGCCACAGCTTCATGGACCAGCAGCGCAGCGAGCTGCACAAGAGCAACTGGCGCATGGGCAAGGTGCTCGTCGAATCCGGCGTCAAGGTCTTCCAGATCGAGACGACGCTCAACACCGACACGTTCCCGCAGACGTTCGAGTTCCTCTCCAAGCGGGAGTGGGAGTGGAACGCCAAGGATCGCGCCACCTACCTCGGTACGGCGAAGTCGTTGGCGCTGGCGCCCGACCGGCTGTCCCGCAAGATCCTCCACTCGATCGAGGCGCCGCACCAGATGACGAGCGTCCAGGCCGGAGACGTCGAGGCCGTGCACCGGGTGACGACGGAGAACATCTACCGCCAGCAGCTGGTCGAGGTACAGGGCCAGACCGACATCCTGACGATGGGCATCCCCTACATCTGCCCGTACAACGTGCATTCGATCATGAACCCGATCCTCGTCATGTGCACCGGGCTCGGGTACTACTTCAACCTCTACCGCGGCAAGCCGCTGGTGCGTGAGGGCGGCGTCGTGATCATGGCCCATCCCACTCAGCCGGACTTCCACCCGGTGCACCACCCGAGCTACATCGACTTCTACGAAGAGGTGCTCGCCGACACGACGGATCCGCACGTCATGTCGAAGCAGTACGAAGAGCGGTATGCCACCGACGAGTGGTACCGCCACCTCTACCGCACGAGCAACGCCTACCACGGCGTGCACCCGTTCTACATGTGGTACTGGGGCGCCCACGGCATGGCCCACTGCGGCCGGGTGATCATCGTCGGCGGTGATCCGAAGGCGGTGCGCCGGCTCGGCTTCGTGCCAGCCTCGACGCTCGACGACGCGTTGGAGATCGCCTCCGACACGGTCGGCCGCTCCCCCACGATCACCCATCTCCACCTCCCGCCGCTGGTGCTGGCGGACGTGAAGTAGGGCGCGCGTGGCCTCGCTGGACATCCCACGGCACCACCTGCGGCGGGCCGCACGGGCGGCGGGGCGTGTGGAGCGAGCCGTCGACCGGGTCACGTCCGGTGGCCGCAACCTCGGCTTCCCGTACCGCCCACCGACGGTGCCGCGCGGCGTCGAGGTGCCGAAGGAGCCACCATCGCTCGGACCGGACTACGAGACGGATTGGGCTCGCAACCCCGTTGCGCGAGTGGCCCGTGGCGTGATCGCCGAGGGCCCGATGCGCTTCGCCGTGCGCGGCCTTGCTGATCCGGAGATCACGGGGCTGGACCGTCTCGCGGACTACCGCCGCGGCGCCGACGGGCGCAATGGCGACGACGACGACCCGCAGCCGTTGATCTTCGCCCCCAACCACCACAGTCACCTCGACACTGCGCTCATGGTGCGTGCCGTGCCGTTCACGTGGCGCCGCAAGCTGGTGGTCGCGGCGGCCGCCGACTACTTCTTCGACAAGCGCTGGAAGGCCGTTCTCGCCGCGCTCTCCCTGAACGCGATCCCGATCGACCGAGAGTCGACGGGACGCAAGTCGGCCGACCTGGTCCGCGAGCTCATCGACGACGGATGGAGCCTCGTGATCTATCCCGAAGGTGGCCGCTCGCCCGACGGCTGGGGGCAGGAGTTCAAGGGCGGGGCGGCGTACCTGTCGAGCCGCACCGGCGCACCCGTCGTGCCGGTGTTCATCGACGGCACCGGGTCGATCTTCGGCAAGGGCATGAAGCGCCCCAAGCCCGGGCGATCACGCGTCGTGTTCGGGACGCCGATGCGGCCCGGCGACGGCGAATCGACGCGCCGCTTCAACGCCCGTATCCACGCCGCCGTCACGACGCTCGCCGATGAGGCGACCACCGACTTCTGGACGTCCAGGCGGCGCGCTGCCGCCGGCACGAGCCCGCAGCTCGGCGGCCCGGAGTACACGGGTTGGCGCCGGCAGTGGGACCTCGCCGCCCGGCGTCGTCAGGGCATCGCCGGCTGGCGCCGCCCCCCGACTCGCAAGTGGCCAGAAATCTGAACGCTCCTGGTTCCCCGGCCACGTAGGCCGTCGCTGCCGCTCCCTCGCTTGCGCTCGCTCGCTCGCACCGGGCGACAGATCTGAGCGGTCAGCAATCCTCGCCGGGGATGACGATGCTGGCGCCGACGTTCGGGAAGTCCGAGTAGTCCGAGGCCCAGCCGTTGGACGACGTCAACGCCTCGAGGGTGACGTCGAACTTCTCGGCGATCAGCGTCGGGTTGTCGCCCTCCTCGACGACGTACGACCCGGCCGGTTCGCAGTCGCTGTCCGCGGTCGTCGGCTCAGACCCCTCCTCGGTCGAGTCAGTCGCCTCGTCCTCGTCCTCCTCCGTCGACGTCGTCGTGGCGTTGGGATCGATGAACTTGGCGTCGGGCGGGATGCGCACCGTGCCCCCGGAGTTCGGGAAGTCCGAGTAGTCCGCGGCCCACCCGTTGTAGTTGCGCAGCTCCTCGACGTCGATGTCGTAGAGGTCGGCGATGCTGACCGGGAAGTCACCCTCCTTGACGGTGTACGTCTGTTCGACCGGCGAGCGACCCTCAGCAGTCGGCGTCGTGTCCAGGGGCACGGACGACGTCGTCGCGATGTCCTGCACCTCGTACGCGGACGGCTCGATCTCGACGACGCTCGACGCCGTATCCGGGTCCTCGTCGCTGCACGACGCAGCGACCACGACCAAGGCCGAGCTGACCATCAGAGCGGCTCCGCAACGCCGCACGGACGACAACATGGGCGGCCACTCTAGGCAGCCTCCGGGCCGCCGCGTCCGCGAGGCACTCAGATGAGCGGTCGGGTCGTCGGCAGCACGGGCGCCGGCAGCGTCGTCTCACCGACGAGGTAACGGTCGACGGCGGCGGCACACGACCGCCCTTCGGCGATGGCCCACACGATCAGGCTCTGACCCCGGCCCATGTCGCCGGCGACGAACACGCCAGGGACATTGGTCATGAACACGTCGTCGCGCCGGACGTTGCCGCGCTCGTCGTAATCGACGCCGAGCCGCTCCAGCCAATCGCCCTTGTCCGGCCCGACGAAGCCCATCGCCAGCAGCACCAGGTCGGCCGGCAGCTCACGCTCGGTTCCCTCGACCTTCCGGAACCGCCCCTCGTGGAGCTCGACCTCGTGGAGGAGCAGCGCCCGAACGTTGCCGTCGCCGTCGTCCAGGAAGCGCTCGGTGTTCACCGAGAACACCCGCTCGCCGCCCTCCTCGTGCGCCGACGAGACCCGGTAGATCAGGCTCCACTGCGGCCACGGGTTGTCGGCGGCTCGCTCCTCTGGCGGGCGGGGCAGGATCTCCAGCTGGGTGACCGAAGCGGGGCGCTGCCGATGCGCGGTGCCGAGGCAGTCGGCACCCGTGTCGCCCCCGCCGATGATCACGACGTGCTTGCCCTCGGCGCTGATCGGCGTCGTGGCGAGGTCCCCCTCCTGGACCCGGTTCGCCAGCGGCAGGTACTCCATCGCCTGATGGACGCCGTGGAGCTCGCGACCCGGCACGGGCAGGTCACGCCACGCTGTCGCCCCGCAGGCCAGCACGATGGCGTCGTTGGAGGCGAGCAGGATGTCGATGTCGATGCCATCGCCGACCGCAGCGTTGGTGCGGAACTCGGTCCCTTCGGCTTCCATCTGGGCAAGGCGCCGCTCGACGTGGCGCTTCTCCATCTTGAACTCGGGGATCCCGTAGCGCAGCAGTCCGCCGATGCGGTCGGCCCGCTCGAGCACGACGACCTCGTGGCCGGCACGGGTCAGCTGCTGGGCCGCGGCGAGTCCCGCCGGGCCCGATCCGATGACCGCGACCCGCTTTCCCGGTCTTGACCGTCGGGACCTGCGGGGTCACCCAGCCCTCGTCCCACGCCCGGTCGATGATCTCGACCTCGACCTGCTTGATCGTCACCGGATCGGCGTTGATGCCGAGCACGCACGCCGCCTCGCACGGCGCCGGACACAGCCGCCCGGTGAACTCCGGGAAGTTGTTCGTGGCGTGCAGGCGGTCGATGGCGTCACGCCAGTGATCCCGGTAGACGAGGTCGTTCCAGTCCGGGATCAGGTTGCCGAGCGGGCAGCCGTTGTTGCAGAACGGGATGCCGCAGTCCATGCAGCGCCCCGCCTGGACCTCCGCTGCCTCGTGCGGGAAGTCCTCGTAGACCTCTTTCCAGTCGAGCAACCGCACCGGCACCGGCCGCCGATGCGGCAGGGCGCGGTCCCACTGGAGAAACCCGGTCGCCTCACCCATGTCGATGGCCTCGCTCGCTCGAGGACTCGCTCACTCGGCCGTGTCTCGCTGCGCCTAGCGGCGCGACGCTCGACCTGACCTTGCACGCCCGCTGCGGTCGGGGGCCCAAGCGGTTGCGCCTTGCGCACGGCTGGACCGGCTCATCGAGCTCGCTTCGCCACCTCTGGTTGCGAACGAAAGGCTCACCCATGTGACGCTGCCATGACACGTTCCAACGTCGCTGCTTCGTCGAGACCCTCTGCCGCGGCCTCCCTCATCACCGTCAGCACGCGGCGGTAATCGAGTGGCAGGACCTTGCGGAACCGGCTCACCTTGACGCTCCACGACGCCAGCAGGCGTTCGGCCACGGCCGACCCCGTGAGGTCGCGGTGGCGCCGAACCGTGTCGAGGAGGAAGGTGCGGTCGTCGTCGTCGAGCTCGTCGAGCACGACCATCTCGTCGTTGAGCCTCGACCCGAAGCGACCGTCGACGTCGAAGACATAGGCGATTCCGCCGGACATGCCGGCACCGAAGTTGCGCCCTGTCGGTCCGAGCACGACCACGCGCCCGCCGGTCATGTACTCGCAGCCGTGGTCGCCGACACCTTCGGCGACGGCCAGCGCGCCAGAGTTGCGCACGCAGAACCGCTCCCCGACGACGCCGCGCAGGAAGATCTCGCCGCCAGTTGCGCCGTAGGCGATGACGTTCCCGGCGATGATCTGCTCCTCGGCCACGAACGGCGACGTCGGCGGTGGCAGCACGACGAGCCGCCCGCCCGAGAGGCCCTTGCCGAGGTAGTCGTTGGCGTCGCCCTCGAGGCGCATGGTGACGCCGGCCGGCAGGAAGGCCCCGAACGACTGCCCCGCCGACCCGCGCAAGCGGATGTCGATCGTCCCGTCCGGCAGGCCGGCACCCTTCCAGCGCTTGGTGATCTCGTGGCCGAGCATCGTGCCGACGGTGCGGTTGATGTTGCGGATCGGCAGATCGATCTCGACGTGCTGACCGTCGCGGATCGCAGGCTGAGCAAGCCGGATCAGCTCGACGTCGAGGGCGTCGCCCAACCCATGGTCCTGTCCGACCGACTGGTGCAAGGACTGGCCGTACGGGTTCTGCGGCACGGCGAGGATCGGGCTGATGTCGAGTCCCGCCGCCTTCCAGTGCTCCACGGCGGCACGCGTGTCGAGCGCCTCGACGTGACCGATCATCTCGGCCATCGTGCGGAAACCGAGGGCGGCCATCAGCTCGCGCACCTCTTCGGCGATGAACTCGAAGAACGTCTCGACGAACTCCGGCTTGCCGGTGAAGCGCTTGCGCAGCTCGGGGTTCTGGGTGGCCACACCAACCGGGCAGGTGTCGAGGTGGCAGACGCGCATCATGATGCAGCCCGACACGACGAGCGGTGCTGTGGCGAACCCGAACTCCTCGGCACCGAGCAAGGCGGCGATGACGACGTCACGGCCCGTCTTCAACTGCCCATCGGTCTGCACAACGATGCGGTCACGCAGCCCATTGAGCAGCAGCGTCTGCTGGGTCTCGGCAAGGCCGAGCTCCCACGGGCCGCCGGCGTGCTTGAGCGACGTCAGCGGGCTGGCGCCCGTGCCGCCGTCGTGGCCGGAGATCAGCACGACGTCTGCTTTCGCCTTGCTGACTCCGGCCGCAACGGTGCCTACTCCGACCTCGGCGACGAGCTTGACGTGCACGCGCGCCGCCGGGTTGGAGTTCTTGAGATCGTGGATCAGCTGCTTCAGATCCTCGATCGAGTAGATGTCGTGATGCGGCGGCGGGCTGATCAGGCCGACGCCCGGGGTCGAGTACCGGGTCTTGGCGATCCACGGGTACACCTTGTGGCCCGGCAGCTGGCCGCCCTCACCGGGCTTGGCCCCCTGGGCCATCTTGATCTGCAGGTCGTCGGCGTTCGTCAGGTACTCGGATGTGACACCGAAGCGACCCGAGGCGACCTGCTTGATCGCGGAGCGCCGCGATGGGTCGTGCAGCCGGTCCGGGTCCTCACCGCCCTCGCCCGTGTTGCTCTTGCCGCCGAGGCGGTTCATGGCGATGGCGAGGGTCTGGTGGGCTTCGGCGGAGATCGACCCGTAGCTCATGGCGCCGGTCGAGAAGCGGCGCACGATGGACGACACCGGCTCGACCTGCTCGATCGGGATCGAATGGCGATCGCCGAACTTGAACTCGAACAGACCGCGCAGCGTGGCCAGGCGGTTGGACTGGTCATCGACGGCGCGCGAGTACTGGCGGAAGATGTCGTAGCGCTTGGCTCGCGTTGCATGCTGCAGCTTGAACACGGTCTCGGGGTTGAACAGGTGGAGCTCGCCCTCCCGCCGCCACTGGTACTCGCCGCCGAGCTCGAGCTTGCGGTGGGCCCGCTCCTCAGGTCGCGTCGGATGGGCGGTGGCGTGGCGGGCCGCCACCTCCGCGGCGATCTCGTCGAGGCCGATGCCCCCGAGCCGGCTGACGGTGCCGGTGAAGTACCGCTCGACGAGCTCGTCGCCGAGGCCGATCGCTTCGAAGATCTGGGCGCCGGTGTAGCTGGCCACCGTCGAGACACCCATCTTCGACATCACCTTGAGGACGCCCTTGCCGCAGGCCTTGATGTAGTTGCGGACCGCCTTGCCCTCATCGACATCGCCCAGCCCGTGCATCGAGTGGGCGATCAGGTCCTCGATCGACTCGAAGGCGAGGTACGGGTTGACGGCGCCGGCGCCGTAGCCGATCAACAGCGCCATGTGGTGGACCTCGCGGGCGTCGCCGCACTCCACCAGCAAGCCGACCATCGTGCGCTGCTTCGTGCGCACGAGGTGGTGATGGACGGCCGCCGTCAGGAGCAGTGAGGGGATCGGAGCCTCGACGGCGTCGGAGTTGCGGTCCGACAGCACGATGATGCGGGCGCCGTCGTCGATGGCCGCCGACACCTCTGTGCAGATCGCCGAGAGTGCCCGCTCGAGCGCCAGGCCACCGCCCGCCACGCGGTAGAGGCCCTTGACGACGTGCGAGCGCATCCGGCGGAACCGCCCGTCGTCGTTGGCGTGGATGATCTTCGCCAGCTCGTCGTTGTCGATGATCGGGAAGGGCAGCGCGAGCTGGAGGCAACTCGCGGGGCTCGGCCGAAGGAGGTTGTCCTCGGGGCCGATCGTCGAGGACACCGAGGTGACGACCTCCTCGCGAATGGCGTCGAGCGGTGGGTTCGTGACCTGCGCGAAGAGCTGCGAGAAGTAGTCGAACAACAGGCGCGGGCGCGACGACAGCACGGCGATCGGCGTGTCCGTGCCCATCGACCCGATCGGCTCGGCACCCCTGGCGGCCATCGGGGTGAGAATGACCTTGAGCTCCTCGTGCGAATAGCCGAAGAGCTGCTGGCGCCGCAGCACGCTGTGGTGGCTGAACACGACGTGCTCACGCGCCGGCAGGTCGTCGAGCTCGACGAGGCTCTCGGCCAACCACTCGCCGTAAGGATGCTCGGCGGCGAGCGTCGTCTTGATCTCCTCGTCGTCCACGATCCGGCCCTCGGCCGTGTCGATGAGGAACATGCGCCCCGGCTGGAGGCGGCCCTTCGTGATCACCTTGGCCGGGTCGATGTCGATGACGCCGACCTCGGATGCCATCACGACGATGTCGTCGTCGGTGACCCAGTAGCGGCTGGGCCGCAACCCGTTGCGGTCGAGGACGGCGCCGATCACCGTGCCGTCGGTGAACGCCACGCTGGCGGGACCGTCCCACGGCTCCATCACGCACGAGTGGAAGCGGTAGAAGTCGCGGTGGGCAGGGTCGAGCTCGTCGTTGTTCTCCCACGCCTCGGGGATCATCATCAGCACGGCGTGGTGGATCGGCCGGCCACCGAGGTGGAGCAGCTCGAGGACCTCGTCGAAGCGGGCCGTGTCGGAGGCGCCCGGCGTGCAGATCGGGAACGCCCGGTCGATCCCCGGGAACACCGACCCGTCGAGCATCGCCTCGCGGGCGCGCATCCAGTTCTGGTTGCCCTGGACGGTGTTGATCTCGCCGTTGTGGGCGACGAATCGGTACGGGTGGGCCAGCGGCCACGACGGGAACGTGTTGGTCGAGAAGCGGCTGTGGATCAGCAGCAGCGCGCTCTCGAACCGCTCGTCCTGCAGGTCGGGGAAGAACTGCGCCAGCTGCGGCGTCGTCAGCATCCCCTTGTAGACGAGCGTGCGCGACGACAGCGACGCGAAGTAGGTGGCGATCTCCGGTTCGAGCTCGTGCTCGATGCGCTTGCGGGCGAGGTACACCTTGCGATCGAGCTCGATGCCCGTAGCTCCCGCAGGGTCGGTCATGAAGACCTGGGCGAACGCCGGCATGACCGCCCTGGCCGTCGCGCCGAGGCAGCTCGGCTCGACCGGGACGTCGCGCCACGCCACGACGTCGAGCGATTCGTCGGCGGCGATCGTCTCGATGGCGGCCCGGGCCTTTTCGGCGGCGAGGACGTCGGTCGGGAGGAAGGCCAGGCCGACGGCATACGCGCCGGCCGGGGGCAGCTCGACACCCTGTTCGTCGCGGAGCACCGTGCGCAGGAAGCGGTCGGGGACCTGGACGAGGGTGCCAGCACCGTCGCCCGTGTCCGGCTCAGCGCCGGTCGCACCGCGATGGGCGAGGTTGGTCAGCGCCTCGAGTCCCGTACGCACGAGGTCGTGGCTCGCGACGCCCTTGATGTGGGCCACAAACGACACGCCGCACGCGTCGTGCTCGAATCGCGGGTCGTAGAGCCCCGACGGGCCTGGTGGGGTCTGCATCGTCTTCACATCCACGGAAGTCGAGGATCGGCTCTGGTGGACGTTCGGGACGACGCTGGCCCGAACGGTCTGGGCAGTGTAGCGGTCGCCACTCGGGCCGGAAATGACGATCCGGCGTCAACCGAGCGGGCCGCTGCGGGGTGTGAGGGATGATGAGCGTCGACGACGGTGGGAGCACGTTGACGTTCGAGGACTTCTTCCGTGACGAGTACCCGCGCTTGGTGCCCGTGCTCCAGGCCCTGATCGGTGATCGTGGGCTGGCCGAGGACCTGGCGCAGGAGTCCTTCGCCAAGGCGCAGCGGGACTGGGACCGCGTGGCGAGATACGACCGGCCCGGCGCCTGGGTCCGCCGGGTCGCCCTGAACGCCACGTCGAACTCCCGGCGTCGGCGCGGGCGGGAACGAGCCGCCCTGGCGCGGGTGGGCGGCGGCGAGCTGCTACTCGAACTGGCCGGCGGCGACGACGAGCTGTGGGAGCGGGTCCGCGCGCTTCCGGAGCAGCAGCGCTGGGCCGTCGCCCTGTTCTACGTCGAGGACCGCTCCGTGGCCGACACCGCAGTGGTACTCGGGTGCTCGGAGGGGGCCGTCAAGACGCACCTGGCCCGGGCGCGGGACACGCTCGCCCGGCAGTTGCGCCGACGCGACGAGGAGGTCGCGGGATGACGACGCTCGACGACGATCGCATGGACCAGCGGCTGCGTCGGGCCGGTGAGCGGCTGCGCCACGAGGCTCCCTCTGCCGCCGCGACCTCAGACGCACTCGAGGCGGTGGACTCGAGGCCGGTGCCGCCGCGACGGGTGGGGCGATGGGTGGCTCCGGCCGTCGTGGCAGCGGTCGCCGCATCCGTGGTCGGCTTGCTGCTGCTCGTCGGATCGCGCGACGAGGCGGTCGAGCAGCGACCGGCCGATCTGCCGTTCATTCCTCCTGGCGAGGTGTCCGCACACCTGTACGCGGTGAACTACGACGGCGCAGGCGGCCACTGCGCCGCGCTCGTCGGCCAGGACGGGATCCCGGCACAAGGGTGCCTCGCCGGTGACCAGAACCAGCTGGGACGGGCGGTTGTGACCGCCGTCGACGGCAGCCTGCGGACGATCGTCTCGCCCGGGCACACCAACGTGCATGGGCAGGAGGACGCGTCGTGCTTCCGTGACGTCGCTGAGGCGAACGAAGGCCGGTTCGTCGACGTCCTCACATGCGGCGGCGGTCAGCCGGTCTTCGGCCTGCTTCCCGTCGAGCCGGGTGAGCAGACCGAGTGGTTCGTGCGCCGCGTGACTGGCACAGATGTCGTCATCGAGCCGGTCGGCGACGACGGGGTGACGTACCTCTTCGACGTGCCGGACGCCGTGCTCCGTCCGTGCCGCATCGTGGCCACGCAACTCGGCGCGGGAGCATGGGTCGACGCCTGCAGCCCGGAGGCGACCGTCCGTGCGCTGACCGTCCTTGGCGACGCCGTGTACCTCATCGGCCCGGCCGCCGACTCGCTGGACTGGCTCGCTGAGGATCGGTTCGACACGCTCGAATGTCCCGATCTGCCCGGATTGCTCCGTGCCGCCGCTGAGGCGGGCGGCGTGACCGTGCGCCTGACGTGCCGCAACGACCTCGCCGTCGTCGTCCAAGGCAGTGCCGAGTTGGCGACCGGCCGGGCCGGCACGTGGGCGATGGCGCTCGAGCGCACGACCGGGCAGTGGCTCGTCGTCGCGCAGGGCGCCGCCCTGCCGTGCACGCCGGAGGAGTTCTGCACGGCATTCGGCCCATCGGACGACCTGTCCGACGCCGCCGCCCCGATCCCCCGCCTCTGACCATCCGAGTGTTTGCGTCCATCCGAGTGCTGGACCCCGGGAAAACCCAGGTCCAGCACTCGGACGGGGTTGAACACTCGGATGGGTCAGGGGTTGGTGAACGTGGGTGGGCGGTTCTCGAAGTTCGCCATCACGGCCTCGACCTGGTTGGGCGTGCCGATGAGGCTGCCGATGACGCGCCGCTCTTCGGCGAACTGCGCAGCGGCATCGGCGTTGGCGAGGCGGTTGAAGAGCGCCTTGGCGCCGCGCACGGCATCGGGACTGCGTCCCGCGATCTCGCCGGCGACTGCCATGGCGTCGTCGTATGGCGTCTCGGTGACGTGCGTCGCCAGCCCGAGCTCGCCGGCCTCGCGACCCGAGATCATGCGCGCCGTGAACGTCAGCTCCTTGGCGACATCCGGCCCGACCAGGCGGGAGAGGAACAGCGTGCCGGTCATGTCAGGGGTCAGCCCCCAGTGCACCTCTCGCACCGACAGCTTCGTGTCCGGGTGGATGAACCGGAGGTCGGCACCGAGGGCGATCTGCATGCCCCCGCCGAGCGCATGACCGTGCACGGCGGCGAGCACCGGCACCGGCAGCTCTTGCCAGACCCAGCACACCTGCTGGCCGAGGTGGGTGATGCCGCCGGGCGTCGGGACTCCGGGGTTGCCGTCGGCGGCATCCATCTGCTCGCCCGCTCCGGTCATCGATTGGAACGCGGCGAAGTCGAGCCCTGCGCAGAACGACTCGCCCTCGCCCGAGAGCACCACCACCCGTACGCCAGGCTCCGACTTCAACCGCTCGCCGGCGTCGCGCAGCGCGAGGAACATCGCTCCATCCAATGCGTTTCGCTTGTCGGCGCGGTTGAGCCGCACATCGGCGATCCCCCGGTCGTCGACGGACAGGGTCACCCGGTCATCCATGAGCGGATGATGGCCTGTCACACTCGGCGTCGTGGAACTGAACCTGACCGCCGACGAGGTGCTGACGACGACCCGCTCGGTGCGCAAACGGCTGGACTTCGACCGCCCGGTGGAGCGGGAGGTGGTCGAGCGCTGCCTCGAGATCGCCATGCAGGCACCGACGGGCAGCAACCGCCAGGGCTGGCACTGGGTCGTCGTCGAGGATCCGGCAACGAAGGAGGCGATCGCAGACGTCTACCGGTCGAACTTCGAGGAGTACCGGGCGTTCCCGAATGCCGAGTACAAGCCGGGTGACACTCGCGGCGAGCGCCAGGACAAGGTCCGCGACTCCGCCGGCTACCTCGCCGACAACTTCCATCGCGCCCCGCTCATGCTGATCCCGTGCCTGTGGGGCCGCCTGGACAACGCCTCGGTCGTGCAGGGCGCCGGCGCCTGGGGCTCACTCCTACCGGCAGTGTGGAGCTTCATGCTCGCCCTGCGCGAGCGGGCGATGGGCTCGGCATGGACGACGATCCACCTCATGAACGACGGCGAACGGCAGGTCGCCGACGTCGTCGGCATCCCGTTCGACCGGGTCACCCAAGCCGGCCTCTTCCCGATCGCCTACACCATCGGGACCGAGTTCAAGCTGGCCAAGCGCGAGCCGCTCTCCAAGGTCCTCCACTGGGACCAGTGGTGACGGGTCGGCCTAGCGCCGGCGACGCCGTCTGAGCAACGCCCGCACGATCAGCACCGCACCGACGAGCAGGCCGATCACGAGCACGACGGCGAAGACGATCGCCATGACGGTGAGCGCATCCGTCTGCTCGGCGGTCTCGTTGCGCACGATGTCGTTGACCTCGACGATGCGCAGTGCCGACAGCGTCGCGGCCCCGTCGGTTGCCCCAGTGAGCGCGATGGTCAGCGTGTGGTCGCCTGGCTCGACGTCCCACAGCAGCACGAACGCTCCTGGCGCACCGTCCCCGTCCGACGGTCCTACTGCCGTGTAGCGCTCACGTCCATCGACGCCCAGTGTGAGGGTGCCGCCATTGGCGGCTTCATCGAACTCGACGGCGAACTCGAGGAGCAGCGAGTCCTCGGTCGTCTCGAATCCGGCCTCCACGACCGGCGACGTGCCGCCGACAGTCACCTCCGTGCCTGATGCCAGCTCGAGCGGCACGACGCGCGTCAGCACATCGTCTCCGACCGCCGCGGACGGCGGACCGCTGAGCTCCGTCAGCGCGAGCGGGGCGTCGACGTTCTCGGCCGCGTAGTACGACCCGACCGTCTCCGGATCGCCTCCCAGCAGCGGAGACCACCACGGACCAGCCGGCACCGTCGGCCGCCCGGCCTCCAAGGCGTCGGTCCACCACACGATCGGGTGCTGGTGGGCCTCGCCGACATCGAGCTCGTCCGGTGGCGGCAGTCGCACGTCGACGACCGAGTCGAGCCCCGCGAAGTCGCCGTACCTGATACCGACCTCGGAGAAGTAGTTGTCGACGAACGTCTGGTCCGTCTCCCGTCCGAGGTCGAGGCGAGGCAGCTTGTACCGCAGGTCGTTGGCGGCGCCGCCGAGCCGGGTCAGCCCGTCATCCGGCGAGTCGAAGAGCGTGAGCTGGCGCGGTCGTTGGTCGACAGACAAAGCGGCAGTCGTCGCGACGTTGGCCCCGAAGCTGTGCCCGATGATCTGCAACTCGCCGGCCCAGTCCTCGGCGAGCGCTTGGTCGATGGCGACGGCGAGGCGGTGGCCGTTGATCTCCGTGGCGTCCTCGCCGACACGGGCATCGAAGAGATCCTCGGCGGTGGCCGACTGGTCGACCCAGCTGAACATCAGGATCGTGGCGTCCGGCGCGGCTCGTCCGAGCGCCTCGATGAGCGGGCCGAACCGGATCATCGCCGACTCCCCGTTGGGATCGACGAGCTGCGGATCCCATACCGTGATCAGTGAGTCGCTGGCCGCCTGCAACCGGTCATAGGCCTCACGCAGGCCGGGTTCCCATCCGTGGGTGACGGCGATGACCTGACGAGTGTCGATCGACCCGGCTTCGACGGATCACGAACGATGTCCCGTCCCACCTGCCGAGCCGGCTGAGGGGCAGATACGGGCTGGCGTCGACGAGCCCGGCGACCACGGCTGCGGCCTCATCGCCCGGACCGTCGTCCTGGCTGTGGGCGGAGGCGCTCGCGGTGCCGACCGCAACGCTCGCCGCGGCGATCGCCAGCGCCGCGTCGCGCCAGCGCACGTCAGCGCTCCCCGAGTCCCATCAAGAGCCCCATCGTCCTCGCGGTTGCGTCGAAGAGCCGCTCGTGCGCCGTGATCGCGTTGGCCGTCTGGCCGAACAGCTCGAACGTGATCAAACCGAACACCTGGCTCCACGCCGCAACAAGGCGCACGACGTCGGGGGCGGACAAAGCGCCACCGAGCTCTTCACCGATCGCAGCGAGCTCGCTTCGTAGGCCGGCCGGCACCTCCACGTCCACGCCTCGCGGCGGCCGCAACCTCCCGTCGCGTGCAGCGTCGGCGGCGATCGATGCGAGCGCCCGCGTCACGCGTTGGGCAGGAGCGACGGTGTCTCGCGGCGCCTGATAGCCGGGCACCGGGGTGCCGTAGACGAGCGCGTACTCGTGTGGATGCTGTCGTGCCCAGCGGCGGATCGCGTGGCAGGTCGCCAACCACCGATCCAGTGGCGCCTTGGACGCGCTGCGTCGGGAAGCCTGCTCGGCAGCGGTGCCGATGGCGTCGTACGCCTCCGTGATCAAGGCGGTCAGCAGCTCATCCCGGCTGGCGAAGTATCGGTACACGCCGGACGACACCATCCCCACGGATCGGGCGACAGAGCGCAATGACAGCGCCGCCGGTCCGACCTCGGCGAGCTGCCGGCGGGCCTCCGCGACGATCTCGTCGGTGATCGCCTGCCGTGTCCGTGCGCGCACGCCGTCGATTGCCATGTGACGACCATAACAGATCGCTGCTCCGAAATGTGAGCAGTGCTCTGCTACAGTGCCTGTCATGACCGATCCCGACACTCGCTACGTCAAGCCCGGCGCCTTCACCCGGCGGGTCTTCAACCCGCTGGTCCGCGGACTGACGAAGCTCGGTGTGAGCGTCAAGGGATCACGCGTCCTGGAAGTCCGGGGGCGATCCTCGGGCGAGCAGCGCACGACCGTGGTCAACCTCCTCGAGGTCGACGGCGTCCGCTACCTCGTGGCGCCGAGGGGCGTGACGCAATGGGTGCGCAACGTGCGCGCCGCGGGCGGCGGCAACCTGCGACTCGGCCGCAAGGTCGAGCGCTTCACCGCCGTCGAGCTGCCGGACGACGAGAAGGCTCCGATCATCCGGCCCTATCTCCGCGCGTGGGCCTGGGAGGTTGGCAAGTTCTTCGACGGGCTGACGGCCGACTCACCTGACGCAGAGATCGCGGCGGCCGCTCCCGGCTTCCCGGTGTTCCGCGTCGAGCCGGCGTGAAAGGTGCGCGGGTTGGGCAGGTGGGCGAGCGCCGCTGCGCAGCGGCGGCGGCGAGCTCGGGAGGTGAATCGAGCAGCTTGCCTGCGAGACGAACCCGATTGAACGGTCAGCGCTGCTCGCCGGCCACGACATCGACGAGGCCGAGCTCCTTTGCTCGCTCGGCGTCGAGGACGGCACCTCGCTCGAGCTCGACGACGAGGTCGTCCTCCGGGAGACCTGTACGGGCGGCCAGCGCTGCGACGACGACCCGCCGCACGACCTCGAGCTGGGCGACTTCGGCCCTCAGGCGCTCGGGCGGACCCTCGATCCGTTCGTCGCCAGCACGCAGCGAGATGACGGAATGTGGAGAGGCGGATCGCTCGCCGGTCCCACACGCCAGGACCACCGCGGCTGTCCCCGACGCTCGGCCGAGACAGCGGGTGCGCACGCGTGCCCGCATCGACCCGATGACATCGAGCACGGCCAGTACGTCCGCCAGCGGCCCGCCGTCGCTGTTGACGAACAGCTCGACGTCGTCACGCGACTGCCCGTCGAGCGCCATCAGCTCGGCGCAGACCTTCGTCGCGCCTACCGCGTCGATCGCGCCGGTCAACAGGACGCGGCGCCGCGCCCGCAGCTGCTCGACGGCATCGCCACGCGGAAGGTCGACGGTGGGCACCATGACGGGGCCCTCGCGCCGCGGGATCGGCCTGGCCGGCGGATACGGGTACCCGGGCCGATCCGGCCATTCGGGCGTGCCGGGCCATGACGGCACGCTCATGGAGTCTCCTCAGTGGCGCTGACGGCGAACGACAGCGAGGTGCCGAGGGCGGTGGCGTAGCGGTCGAGCGTCGACAGTCGGGCGTCGCCACGGCGCGCCTCGAGGCGGGCTACCGCCGACTGCGACGTGCCCATCCGTGCGGCGACCTCGGTCTGCGAGAGGCCGAGCTCCTGGCGGCGCTGCGTCAACCGCACGATCAGCGCGTCGGCGTCGTCCGCAAGAGCCTCGAAGCCCGGGAATCGCGTCGAGTCGGTGATATCACGAATGATATCACTGCAACGAGATGGGCGCCGTTGCTACCTTCGCTGTTTATGACCCCCCGCCGTACCCTCGCTGGCCTGGTCGCCGTCGCCGTGCTCGTGCCCGGCGCCCTGGCCGCCTGCTCCGATGATGACGATGACGCCTCGAGCACGACGGAGGCGTCGAGCAGCGCCCTCCCCCCGGTGATCGTGGAGATCGGATCGCTCGACGGCACCACCGTCCAAGTGCCCGAGGGCGGAGCGATCGACGTCACCGGGGACGACGAGACCTACATGGACTGGACAGCGGAGATCGCCGATCCTGAAGTCGTCGAGTTCACGCCGGGTCGCGACGACGGCAGCGCCCAGTTCAACCCCGGCTTCCAAGCACTCGCCGTCGGTTCGACCGAGGTCACGATGACGAACTCGTCGAGCGCAGAGACGGTCACGTTCACCATCGACGTCGTCGCGGGCTGAGTGATGGAGAACGACGCCGGCAGCGTCGTTCAGAGGTGAAGACCCGGTTCGGCACGGCGGGCGCTCCAGCGCCTTCGCCGGCCGCATTCAAGACGCCGGCAGCGTCGTTCAGAGGTGAAGACCCGGTTCGGCACGGCGGGCGCTCCAGCGCCTTCGCCGGCCGCATTCAAGACGCCGGCCGCGTCGTTCAGAGGTGAAGACCCGGTTCGGCACGGCGGGCGCTCCAGCGCCTTCGCCGGCCGCATTCAAGACGACAACGGCTCGATCAGCTGCACGTCGAGCTCGACACGAACGACGTCGCCGAGGAGAGCGCCGCCGATCCCACCGGGCAGGTCGATCCCGAACTCGGTGCGGCGCAGCTCGCCCTTCGCCTCGAAGCCGGCGTGACGGGTTCCGTCGACGAAGGACTCGAGACCGCCGAACTCGACGTCGAGCGAGAACGGCCGGGTGATGTCGCCGATCGTGAGATCCCCGTCGACCCGCCACCCGGCATCGCCACCGTTGATCCCTGTGGACCGGAACGTCATGCTCGGTCGGCGCTCGACGTCGAGGAGGTCGGATGAGCGGACGTGGTCGTCCCGGTCGATGTTGCCGGTGTCGAACGAAGCCAGCTCGACCGCGGCGGTCAGCACCGAGTCCTGCAACGTGTCGCCGACGACCAGCTCGGTGTCGAAGCGGCTGAAGCGACCGCGCACCTTGGCGATGCCGAGGTGGCGGATCGAGAACCCGACCATGGAGTGCGCGGCGTCCAGCCGCCACACGCCGGGTCGCAGGGTGAGGGGAACCGCTTGGGTGATGCTCATGTGGTCAGTGTCGGCACGCCGCGGTCGGCGAGGAAGGCCGGAGTGATCCTGGTAGCGCTGGGGCCAGGATCACCGTCCCCCGATCAGGCATGCTGGGTTCGTGCCTGAACGATCCCAGCTCGGTGAGTACCTCCGAGCGCGCCGCGAGCAGGTGCAGCCGGCGGACGTCGGCTTGCCACCCTCCGGCCGCCGCCGCACGCCAGGACTGCGGCGCGAGGAGGTGGCCACGCTGGCCGGCGTGAGCATCGACTACCTCGTGCGCCTGGAACAGGGACGGGACGTCAACCCTTCGCCGGGCGTGCTCGCCGGCCTCGCCGCGGCCCTGCGGCTCGATGACGACGAGCGCATGCACCTGTTCAAGCTGGCGGCGATCAGCGGCTCCAGCGAGCTGTGCCCTGCCGCACGGGCCGTGGCCGTGGACATCGCACCATCGATCCTGCAGTTGCTCGAGCGGCTGGATCCGACGCCGGCGTTCGTGCTCGGCGCGTCCGGCGACGTGCTGGCGGCGAACCGGGCGTGGGAAACGATGGTGCGACCGCTCGGAATGCTCGACGGTTCGGCGCCGAACCTCGTCCGCTACCTGTTCGTCGACGCCCGGGCCAGGGACGTGTATCCGGACTGGCGAGATGTCGCCGACGGTCAGGTCGCTGCGCTGCGGCAGGCCGGGTTGCGAGCCGGCCCGAGCCTTGGCTTCGACGCGCTGATCGAGGAGTTGCTCCACGTGCCGGAGTTCGCGTCCCGCTGGGCGGCGCATTCCGTCGCCGAGAAGCGGCGCGGTGCCAAGCGCATCATGCACCCGTCCGTTGGCGAGCTCAGGGTGACGTTCGAGACGCTGCTGCTCGCAGACGAGGCCTACCTGCGACTGATCACGTGGCTGCCGGCCGACGAGCAGACCGAGAGCGCGATGCTCATTGCGGCCACCGGCGCCGGCGGGCGCCTGCGCGTCGTCGGCGAAGGCTGAACGCTCCGCGGCGGATCGCGCCCGGCGTCACCGGACGAGACGAAGCCCAGCCGGTGTGAGCGAGGGCTCCGCCAAAGGAAGGTCGACGACGAACTCGGTGCGATGCGCCGGGTACACGTGCTCGCTGACGAGCACCGGGCGGCCAGACGTGTCAGTCGTGACCCGACGGCAGCGCAGCATCGGCGCGCCGACCGGCACGTGCAGCAGCTTCGCCTCGGCCGGGTCAGCAGCGTCGGCGCCGATGGTCTGGGTCGCACCGCGTAGGGGAAGCCCGAGCAGCTCGTAGAACGGGCGGCGCTCGACGTCGGCGCGCGACAGCCCCTGGCCCAGCTCGGCAGGGCACCACACCGTCACGATGGCGAACGGCTCGCCGTCGGCCAGGTTGACGCGCAACACCTGCAGGACCTGATCGGACGCCTGCAGGCCGAGCAGCAGACGGACGTGCTCGGGAGGAATGACGAACGCGAACTCCAGGACCTTGCGCTCGGCGCGGCGCCCCTGCGACTCGAGCTGGTCCTCGATCGTGCCGAGGTGCTCCAGCCGCTGACGCACGGGCTCTCCGCCGACGAACCACCCGAAGCCCTGGCGGGCGGCGATCAGCCCCTCGTCGCGCAGCACCTCCAGTGCTCGCCGCACGGTCACCCGGCTCACGCCGAAGCGCGCCGAGAGCTCGGACTCGCTCGGCAGCAGCGACCCCGCCGCGCCGGCGGCCGCGAGGCCGCGGAGCTCGTCGGCGATCTCCTGGTACCGGATCCGGCGCAATCAGCCCTCGATCAGCTCGATGCGGTTGCCGAACGGGTCGGAGACGTGGCCCCGCACGACGCCGGGGATGTCGTCGGCCCATGTGACCTCCAGGCCGGCTCGCTCGACCAGTTCGCGTAGGCCGCGCACGACGAAAGCCGGATGGGCCTTGCGCGCCGGATGGAAGTCCTCGTCCACGCCGACGTGGACACGCACCGCGCCAGCCTCGAACCAGCACCCGCCCCGGCCGGCCAGCCCCGGTGGCTTGGGGACCTCCGGGATGCCGAGCGCCGTCGCGTAGAACGCCCGAGCCGCGTCCTCACCACCGGCCGGCATGGCCAGCTGCACGTGATCGATCTCGAGCCAGGTTGCGTCAGCGTCCACTTGTATTAGACTTGTCTACATGACAGCGTGATGCAAGCTGTTTTCGATCGAGGAGGCCCGTCATGAGCACCGTCAGCGCCACCACGCCCATCGAGATCGTCGCGGGGGTGTACGCCACGCTCCCTGAACGGGCGGAGATCGGGCGCCGGCGCCTCGGGCGTCCGCTGACCCTGACCGAGAAGATCCTCATCAATCACCTGCACGACCCGGAGCAGGAGCTCGAGCGAGGCTCGAGCTACGCCGACTTCCATCCCGATCGCGTCGCCATGCAGGACGCCACGGCCCAGATGGCGCTGCTGCAGTTCATGACCGCCGGCCTGCCCGAGGTCGCCGTTCCGTCCACCGTTCACTGCGATCACCTCATCCAGGCCAAGGTCGGCGCCAACATCGACCTCGGCGTCGCCATCGACACCAACCAGGAGGTCTACGACTTCCTCCGTTCGGTCTCGGCGAAGTACGGCATCGGGTTCTGGGGGCCGGGCAGCGGGATCATCCACCAGGTCGTCCTCGAGAACTACGCCTTCCCCGGCGGGATGATGATCGGCACCGATTCGCACACGCCCAACGCCGGCGGCCTCGGCATGGTGGCGATCGGCGTCGGCGGCGCCGATGCCGTCGACGTCATGACCGGCTTCCCGTTCAACGTCCGCTGGCCGAAGGTCATCGGGGTGCGACTGACCGGGTCGCTGTCGGGCTGGTCGAGCCCGAAGGACGTCATCCTCGAAGTCGCCCGGGTGCTCACGGTCGAAGGCGGCACCGGGGCGATCATCGAGTACCACGGTCCCGGAGCGGACTCGATCTCGGCGACCGGCAAGGGAACGATCTGCAACATGGGCGCCGAGATCGGCGCCACCACCTCGCTGTTCCCGTATGACGCCAACATCGCGCAGTACCTCAAGGCGACAGGGCGCGAAGCCATCGCCGACGCCGCCGACAAGGTGGCCGAGGAGCTGCGGCCCGACGACGGCGCGCACTACGACCAACTGGTCGAGATCGATCTCGACCAGCTGAAGCCGCTGATCAACGGCCCGCACTCCCCCGACCGCGCCCATCGGGTCGGTGCCGACGTGGGTGCCGCGGCGCAGGAGAACGACTGGCCGCTCGAGATCTCCTCGACGTTGATCGGGTCCTGCACGAACTCGTCGTACGAGGACATCACGCGGGCAGCATCGATCGCCCGCCAGGCGTCGGCCAAGGGACTGCGGTCGCAGGTCGAGCTGCTGATCACCCCCGGCTCCGAGCAGATCCGCTCGACCATCGAGCGCGACGGCCTGCTCGCCGACCTCGAGGCGGTTGGCGCCACCGTCCTGGCCAACGCCTGCGGGCCGTGCATCGGCCAATGGTCCCGGCCCGACAGCATCACCGGCCAGCCCAACACGATCGTCAACTCGTACAACCGCAACTTCCCCAAGCGCAACGACGGCTCCGCCAAGACGTTGAGCTTCGTGACGTCGCCGGACACGGTGATGGCGTTGGCGCTGGCCGGACGGCTCGACTTCGACCCGACGACCGACACGCTGACCGCTCCGGACGGTACGGAGGTGCGTCTCGATCCGCCCGTCGGCGAGGTGCTGCCCAGCCGCGGCTATGACCCGGGCGAGGACACGTTCACCGCCCCGCCCGAGGACGGCAGCGACGTCACCGTCGAGGTCAGCCCCGACAGCGACCGCTTGCAGCTGCTCGAGCCATTCCCGGCCTGGGACGGCGAGGACTACCTCGGACTGCCGGTGCTGATGAAGGCGCAGGGCAAGTGCACGACCGACCACATCTCGGCGGCCGGCCCCTGGCTCAAGTACCGCGGCCACCTCGAGAACATCTCTGGCAACCTCTTCCTCGGGGTCGTCAACGCCTTCACGGGCGCCACCGGCGAGGGCAAGGACGTCACCGACGGCGAGACCCGTTCGTTCCCGGAGATCGCCAAGAACTACGGCCTCAAGGGGATTCGCTGGTGCGCCGTCGGCGATCGCAACTACGGCGAGGGCTCGTCGCGTGAGCACGCCGCCATGGAGCCCCGCTTCCGCAACGGCGCGGTGATCTTCGCCCGCAGCTTCGCCCGGATTCACGAGACGAACGCCAAGAAGCAGGGCCTCGTCCCGCTCACGTTCTCCGACGGCGCCACCTACGACGAGATCGGCGAGGACGACACGATCAATGTGCTCGGACTTCCGCCCGTCCCCGGTCAGCCGGTGCGCTGCCAGATCGTCAAGCCGGACGGAACGACGAGCGATTTCGAGTGCACCCACACGTTCAGCGAGGAGCAGGTCGAGTGGTTCAAGGGCGGATCGGCCCTGAACATCGTCCGTCAGAAGGTCGCCTCCGGCGAGCACTGAGTTTTTCTGACGACACTTGGTCGCGCCCACCGCGACCAAGTGCCGTCAGAATGTTGTGGTTCCCGCGAGCTGAGGTTCTGACGACAGTTGGTTGCGCTGAGCGCAACTAACTCTCCTCAGAACCGCGGCGCGTAGGTGCGGCGGAGGGGCTGCTCTGCTCGGTCCTCGAAGGACGCGTGGCGAGGCGCGCCCGAAATCAGGGCGCGCAAAAGCCCGGGGTTGGCCCCGCAGCTATCCGGGACGTTCGATGGAGAGCGTGAGGAACGCGCTCCGCCACGACAGCTCGCTCGCGAGCAGTCGTTGCGAGAGCCACAGCACGCCGACCAGTGCTGCCGCGAGCACCGCCAGTTGCGTGATCGAGGGTCCCGCGTCAGGCGCGCCGCTTGACGCGCCGAAGGACCCGATCGGTGACGACGTGACACCGACGCCGACATGTGCGGCGGCCGCTGGTCCACGGTCGTCTCCCGCCCGTCCGGCGAGGCTCGACGCCGACGGCGCCGATGACCAGACGGCAGTCGAAGAGGACTCAGCAGCGGCCCGCCGCGACGACGCCACGCTCAGCGCGTCGGCATCCGCCCACAGCGCTGGCTGTCGCGACGGCGAGGAGTCGTCGGCAGCTTCGCCGTCGACTGCCGGCGTCGCGCCGTCCGCCGGCGGAGCGACGTCCGTGACCGATGCCGCCGACGGCCGCCCGGCCCCCGTCTCAGCCGCGGCGGCATCGGCATGGCCGGCGAGGAGCATCGTGAGCATGAACGCCGCGCCAAGAGACGCGAGCGTCAGCCCGATCATGCGCCCGAGGGCATGAACCAGCCCTCCACCGTGCGCTTCCGCCTGCACGCCTCGATCGTGAACGATTCCTCGCCATCAGTGCAAGAGGCAATATGACTTTGCAAATGGGGTTCCGCACAACTCGCTGAGCAGGATGTTCAGGAGATTCGAGTGACATGCTCGTGAACTTTTGTCCCCTGTTCATTGAAATATCGCCGGGTCTAAAGTTCGCCTTCAATGAGCGGTCGCGTGACGCTGGAGCAAGTCGCCACAGCGGCCGGAGTTTCGGCCGCTGCCGCCTCGCTCGCCCTGCGCGGCAAACCCGGGGTGGCCGAGGACACGAGGCAACGGATCCTCGACGCAGCGGGCCGCGTCGGATACCAGATCCGCGCCACCGCTGAAGTACCCGCCGAGTTCACGATCGGCATGCTCGTGATCACCCGAACGAGGGGCACGCCGGAGGCCACGTACGGACCGCTGATGGGTGCGATCACGCAGGCCTGCTCGGGCGTCGGAGTGGACGTGCGACTCGGCACGCTCGTCGTCGACGAGAGCGACCGCCCGATGGAGGTGCCGAGGCTCGTCGGCCAGGCGGGCATCGACGGCTTCCTCGTGATCGGCCCGTGGCTGTCGTCGGCCGCCGCGTCGTTGCTCGGTGACCGTCCGATCGTGCTCGTCGACGGTGACGCCGAGGACCGCGACACTCACTCCAGTGTCGTCAGCGACGACGCCGGCGGAGCCGCCGACGCGACGAGCGCGCTGATCGCAGCCGGGCACCGGCGGATCGTCCTCGCCGGCGCGACGACGGGTATCGGTGGTGCCACAGCGGAGCGGCGCCGCGGATACGACGAGGCGATGGCCGAGGCCGGCCTCGAGCCGCGCTACGTCGATCGGCCGACGCAGGACCCGCCGACCGTTGCCGCCGCCGTCGGACAGGAGCTGCGCCGTGGGCGCCGCTTCAGTGCGGTCGTCGCGGTCAACGACGCGATCGCCATCGCCATCCTCGGCGAGCTCGGAGCGCGCGGCGTACCGGTTCCGGCATCCGTCTCCGTGATCGGCTTCGACGACATCGAGGCAGCCCGGCTCGTTCGCCCCCGCTTGAGCACGGTCACCGTGAACAAACCGGCGATGGGTCGGCTGGCCACGTCGATGCTCTTCCATCGCATGGACCATCCGGACGATCCGCCGTTCACCGTGGTCCAACGAGCTCGGCTCGTCCGCCGCGACAGTGTGGCCAACGTCGGTCAGAGCGACCACGACAGCGGGCACGCCGCCGTCCCGAACGGTGCCCCGAGCTGAGGATCGGCGGGGGCGGTCAGCCGAGCCGGAAGTCGTCGTAGCCGGGGAGTGAGTCGGTGCTCCCGACGAAATCCACGCTGACTGTGCCCGAGGTCCAGTCGGAGAGGTCCCACAGCCCTGGCCCCAGGCTCGGCCAGCAGTAGACCAGCCCCGGCTCATCGAACGGGCCGACCGGTGCGGCGGCGACCCATGGGCCTTGAGGAGGCATGCGGTAGCAGACCCGGGCCGGCGCCGAGAGGATGCGCATGCGCTCGAGGGTGAATGGCCGCGGTGTGTAGTCGGAGCCGTACGAGTCGATCACGTCGAGCCGACCGTGCAACTTCGCAAAGTGGCCGACTGTGATGGAGCTGCGGGGTTCGGTCACCGGATCGATCGGTTCGCAGTCATCACCCCGGCTGAAGAGACCGCCCGGCGTGTCGTAGGGGTTGTCGGAGTCGAGACACGGACCGATCGTGGTGTCGACGTAACCGACATGGAGGTGGTCCGTGTCGGTCGGGTACACCCGCACGTAGTGGCCGCTGCACATCTGGTTCCACCACGGTGAATAGGCGAAGGTGTCGATCGCACCGTTCGGGATCAGCGCCATCGCCGCGTCGTCGTCGAAGTCGATGTCGCACGAGATGGCCCTGGAAACACCGCCACCGCGGAGCCGGTCAACCTCTCCCCGTTCCAGCGGACGCAGCCCCGACGACGTCAGGCGCTGAGGCGGCGGCGGCGTGCGCACGACCTGCCCCTCGCCCGCGACGGTCATGGACATGGATCCCGGAGAGTCGTCGGCGGGTGGTCGATCTGCCGCTCCGGCCAGTCCGTGCCCGCCGATGAAGATCATCGTGGCCGTTGCCGCAACAGCGCTCGCTCGCCACGCCATTCGGATCCGTCGTGAAGACCGCATTGGGCCCGCCTTTCGTCGTCGTCGTCGTCGTCAGGCAGCGCGTCGGCGCGCGGCCTCACAACGCAGAGGCGGTGACGGGCCCGGAGCTACACATTTTCGGCAGGTTCCTCGAGGTCGTGGCGCCCCGTGCCAACCGGTCAGCCGGAGCGCGAGAGCGGGACTGCCGAGGTTCCGAGCCGCACTCCGGGCTGCGCGTCGGCACGCGCCGCGAGGACCGACCGCAGCACGTCGAACAGCGCCCGCGAGGGCGTGCTCGGCGGCGGCCGCCGTGGGTGGGCGAGGGCAACGACGCGAGGAGGTAACTGCGGCACGGGGATGACTCGGACGTCCCCGACCCCGAGCCGGCGCACGGCGGTCGCCGGAATGATGGCGGCCCCGTAGCCGTCGAAGGCCAACGACGCGAGCAGCCGGACGCCGTCGATCTCGGCCTGTGCGCTCAGCTGTACGCCGGCGCCGCTGGCAGCGCGATCGAGCACCCTCCGCAGCGCCGATCCGGTCGGGGGCAGGAGGAGGCGATGGTCGCCGAGGTCGCGCAGTGTCAGCTCGTCGCGCTGACCAAGTGGATGGTCGCCGTGGGCAACGAGAACCAGATCCTCGGCGAACAGCGGCTCGAGCGAGAGCTCGGGGTCGTCGACGGGAAGGTGGACGACGGCGGCGTTGAAGCGACCGGTCAGGAGGCCGGGGATGAGCGCCGAGGTGCTGCCCTCGGACACGATGACCCGCACGTGCGGGTGGTCGCTGGCCAGCGACGACAGCAGTTGCGGAAGGAGCCAGCGGGCCGTCGTGCCGAGCATGCCGAGCCGAACATCACCGGCGACGTGGCCGTCGATCGGGGCGACGTCGGCGCTGATGTCCTCCAGCTCACGCAGGATCCGCCTGGCCCGCTCGACCACCCGGGCGCCGTCATCGGTGAGCCCGCCGTGGGCCCGGTCGACGAGCTGGGTGCCGAGCTCGCGCTCGAGGCGGGCGATGTGGCCCGAGACGTTGGACTGCACGGTGAACAGGGCGCGGGCGGCAGCCGAGAACGTGCCGTGGTCGGCGATCGCGACCAGCGCGGCGAGCTGGCGGACGTCCATTACCCCTCGTTGCGCTTCGCCATCTCTTCGGACGATAGCGGGCATCTCCACGTTCTACTTGTCAGATGCCTGCCATGTGCGTATACTCACAAGCACAACGATCGAAGCGATACACCCCCCATGTACCGCTCGATAGAACCCGGAACGTCGACCCCCCATCGACAGGGTTCAGGTAGAGAGGCCCCGCTCCCCCAGCGGGGCTTCTCCCGTTTTCGCTGCGATCTGGGTGCGCACGGTCCCATTTTCGAGACTCACCGCGCCCAGATGGATGGTTCTGCTGATCCCGACGATCACCAACGTCGGTCCGCCGGCGCACACGCGCAGCCCGCCAGCCAGCCGTCCAAGGCCATTGACCTACGCTCCAGGCATGGCAGGGGCTGCGTTCTTCGACCTCGATCGGACGTTGCTGGCCGGCGCATCCGGCGAGGTGTTCTCGGCGGCGCTGCAGACCGCAGGGTTCACCACGCGGCCCGTCCCTGGTGAGCGGTTCGTCTATCGGGTGTTCAACACCATCGGCGAGACGTTGCCGGCGATGATGCTGACCCGCCAGGCCGCCGGGTTCGCCAAGGGCCGTTCACGCCAAGCGATGCGTGACGCCGGTGAAGCTGCCGCCGAACCACTTGCGGCGATGGTCCAACCGTTCGCGGGTCCCGGTGTTCGAGCAGCACCGCCAGGCCGGCCGACCGATCGTCCTCGCCACGACCACGCCCTACGACCTCGTCAAGCCGCTCGCCGACCGTCTGGGTCTCGACGACGTCGTCGCCACCAAGTACGGCGTGAACGCCGATGGCACCTACGACGGCACAGTCGCTGGGAACTTCGTCTGGGCCAGGGGAAAGCTCGACGCCGTCCGCAAGTGGGCGGCCGACCATGGCATCGATCTCAAGGAGAGCTACGCCTACTCCGACAGCTTCTATGACACGCCGCTCCTCGACGCCGTCGGCACGCCGATCGTCGTCAACCCCGACCCACGGATGGTGATCATGGCTGCATCCCGGCGTTGGCCGATCCTCAACCTCGACGTCTCACCGGGCGTCGTGAAGATCCCGGTCCTCGGTGTCGAGCTTCAGCGGGTCGCGATGCAGCTGTCCCGCCCCACCCTCATGCCGTACGCCCGCTTCGACATCAAGGGTGTCGAGCGCATCCCTGACACCGGCGCGGCGATCATCGTGGGCAACCACCGCAGCTACTTCGACCCGCTGGCCATGTCCGTGGTCTTTGCCCAGAGCGGGCGCACCGTGCGCTTCCTCGGCAAGAAGGAGGTCTTCGACGTCCCGGTGTTCGGCCAGCTGGCGACGGCGATGGGTGGGATCCGCGTCGACCGTGGCACCGGGTCAGACGAGCCATTGGAGGCAGCCGCCGACGCGCTCGCTGGTGGCGAGGTCGTGGCGATCATGCCGCAGGGAACGATCCCTCGTGGGAGGGCATTCTTCGAGCCGGAGCTGACGGGACGCTGGGGAGCCGCCCGGCTGGCCGCGTTGACGAAGTCCCCGGTGATCCCGATCGGGATGTGGGGCACGGAGAAGGTATGGCCGCGTTCGAGCCGCCTCCCCAACGTGTTGAACGTGACCAATCCACCTGAGGTACGGATCCGCGTCGGTCCGCCGGTCGAGCTCAAGTACCGCTCGCTGGACGCGGACACCAAGCGCATCATGAAGGCGATCACGAAGCTCCTGCCTGCCGAGGCTCGCAAGCGGGTCAAGCCGACCGCCGAGCAACTGGCAGCGACGTATCCGCCGGGGTACAAGGGCGACCCCGAGAAGGAATCGACGCGACGGCCGGGCACGGACTGACCGCTGGCGTGACCACTGAACCCACAGTGACCGGCGAGCTCGCTCCCGCGCCCATCGCCGTCTCCGACGACGCCGTCGACGACCTGCGCCAGCGGCTCCGACGGACCCGTTGGCCCGAGCGCGAGACCGTCGACGATTGGTCGCAGGGCATCCCGCTGGACTACGTCCAGGCGCTGTGCGCCACGTGGCGCGACGACTACGACTGGCGAGTCGTCGAGTCCGAGCTCAACCGCTACGAGCAGCTGCGCTTCACCGGACACGGGCCGACCGGAGAGGAGGTCGGCATCCAGGTGCTCCACGCACCGTCGCCGGAACCCGATGCCATCCCGGTCGTGTTCACGCACGGGTGGCCCGGCTCCGTCGTCGAGTTCCTCGACGTGATCGAACCGCTCCGCGATCCGCGTGCCCATGGCGGCGACCCGGCCGACGCCATGCACGTGGTCTGTCCGACGCTGCCCGGCTACGGCTTCAGCGACAAGCCGGCACGCCACGGCTGGGGCGTCGAGCACATCGCCGACGTCTGGGCTCGGCTGATGACGGCGCTCGGCTACGACCGTTTCGGCGCGCAGGGCGGTGATTGGGGATCGGCAGTGGCGGCGTGCCTCGGCGCGCAGCATCCGGAGCGGGTGTTGGGCGTCCACCTCAACATGGTCACCGTCGGACCTGGCAAGGACCCCGGTGAGCTCACCGACGCGGAACGAGCGGCCATGGCCGCGCTGGCGGAGTTCCGCGAGTGGGACTCTGCGTACTCCCTGCAGCAAGCGACCCGGCCGCAGACGGTGGGCTACGGGCTCGTCGACTCACCGGCTGCTCAAGCGGCCTGGATCGTCGAGAAGTTCTGGTCGTGGAGCGACAATGACGGCCACCCGGAGAGCACCTTCACCCGGCAGCGACTGCTCGACAACGTCATGCACTACTGGCTGCCAGCGGCGGGCGCGTCGGCGGCGCGGCTGTACTGGGAGAGCCTGCGCGTCCGGCGCGATGTGCCCGTGTCCGTGCCGGTCGGTGCGTCGATCTTCCCCAAGGAGATCCTGCGCCCATCTCGGCGGTGGGCGGAGCGGCGCTTCGCGGACCTGCGCTACTGGCACGAGCCGCCGAAGGGCGGGCACTTCGCCGCCTTCGAGCAACCGGCGATCTTCGTCGACGAGGTGCGGGCTGCCTTCCGCACCATGAGGTGAGGGTCAGCGTAATCCGAACGCCGCCGCGCTCGGCTCGGGCGAGCCCGACGCGGTCCGGATGGAGGATCGCCGCGAACGTCTCGACGCCCTCGGTGACCCGCGGTCCCGGGCGGACGACGAACGCGTCGGCGTCGACGGCCCAGAGGTCGGCATCCGGCGGCAGCACGGCGGCATCGCGGACCTTCGTGGCCAGTTCGTAGGCTCCGTCGAGCCGGAACCCGCATGGCGCCACGATCACGACCTCGGCGCCGCACTCGGCGATGTCGGCCCACGGAACGCCGACCGAGTTGGCACCCGGTCGAGCCAGCACCGCCCGTCCGCCCGCCGCGGTGACGAGGTCCGGCACCCAGTGGCCAGCGGTGAACGGCGGATCGGTCCACTCCAGCACGAGCGTCGGCCGCTGCGGCGCACCGGCAACCGCCGCCTCGACGGCAGCCAACCGGGCGCGGCACGACGCCACGATCTCCGCCGCACGATCCGTCGTGCCTGTCGCTGCGCCGACAGTGAGCACCGAATCGAGGATCTCGTCCAGCGTCGCCGGATCGAGCGTCAGCACGTCGGCCCGGCAGCCGAGGTACGCCAGCGCGTCGTCGACCTCGGTGACGTCGACGGCGCAGACCGCACAGAGGTCCTGGGTGAGCACGAGCGTCGGATCGAGCTCGGCGAAGGCGCCGCGGTCCAGCCGGTAGAGGTCCTCCCCCGCCGCCATGCGTTCCTTGACGACGGCATCGATCTCCGCCGGACTCAGGCCTGCGGGCAATGCGGAGGTCGACACGATGCGCTTGGAGCGGGCCTCGGCGGGAAAGTCGCACTCGAACGTGACGCCGACGACCTGATCGTCGAGACCGAGGAGGAACAGGATCTCCGTTGCGGACGGCAGCAGCGAGACGATGCGCACGCTGCGATCATGCCGCTTCGTGCAGCGCCGGGACTCAGTGAGAGTGAGACGCATCGAGCCCGTACGACGAGAGGGGCACACCCGGCATGCCGGGTGTGCCCCTCTCGGTTGTCGACGAGCAAGGTCTCACGCGATGCGCTGACCTCTGCTCTGACCAGCCCGTCAGGTCATGTGATCACGGGCTGCTGATGGTGCCGCCGTTCGTGATCGTCAGGTTCGACGTCTCGTGGCAGCTGGCCGGGATGTCCTCCTGGGCGAGGTTGGTGCTGTCGTAGCTCACCAGCCAGGAGAAGTTCCCGGTTGCCGTCACTGCCGTCGTGTTCGACGTCGACACCGTCTGACCGGGCTGAGGGGCCCCGGAGACGGCGACCGTCGTGCTGTAGATAGCGGCGTCGCCACCCACAGCGCAGTCGCTCGACGCGAACAGCGTCGAAGGTCACGGTGCCGGCCAGGTTGCCGCTGCCTGCGGGAGCCGAGATGGTCGCCGAGTCGTTCGGCACCCAGCGTCTGGGCGGTGCTCAGCGACGAGGCCACGGTCGTTGACCACCACGTCCTCGTCGGCGTCCGTGCAGTCGGCGTTGTGCGTGACTACCGTTGTTGTTCGGCAAGTCAGCCGCGTGTACACCGCGACTCCAGTGGTACGTGCCGGGCGCGGTCGGCGTGAACTGCTCAGCCGGGCCGTAGTACGTGCCGTTACCGCTGACGGCGACCGACTGCGGGTTCGTCACCAGTGCCGTCGCCACTGTCGTGCAGTCGGCCGGCCCGAGCAGCTTGAACTGATCGTTCCACCCGCTGCCGCGCCGCCCGTGCCGTCCAGGTTGATGACCGGGTCGGCCGGCTGCGTGGCCGTTCCGCTCAGCGTCGGCCGTGTCCGTCACAGCGTTACCGAGGTTGACGTCGGGACCCGCCGTCGTCGGCAACGTCGGCGTCACCGGGTTGACGGTGAAGCACTCCGTCTGCTGCCGAGTCGCTCGAGCCGGGATGCCGTTCTCCGTGTCACCGCTGAACTCGCCTCGCCAGCAGTAGCGGCCGGCGGAGGTGACGTAGGCGGTCGGCGAAACCACGGTGGCCGGGTATGCCGCACCGGTCAGGTCCGTCGATCCGACCGACGTGCCACCAGTGTCGCACAGCTCGGGCGCGTCGACCTTGCACAGGAAGAACGCGACCGAGCCCGCCGGTGTGGCGGTGCCACCGGTCAGGTCGACCACGGCCGAGTCCTTCACGGCCACGACACCGTCGCCGATCGAGAGGCCATCGGCGGGGATGTCGGCCCCGTCGCCGTCCTGCGGTGTGGTCACCGTTGTCGTCTCGCAGTTGGAGATCGGGTGGGACCGTCTTGAGGATGGTGTCCTTGTAGTCAGCGGTGTTGGAGTTGCCCGTCACCGTGCTGGGGATGGTGTTGGCGAACGACAAGCACGCGATCGGATCCGCCGAAGATGGTGTGCCGTCAGGTTGACCGCGGCCTCACCCCTGAATCCGTCGGCGCTGTACTCGGCCTGGGACACGGCATCGTTGAGCAGCCGTCGGCGTCACCCAGGGTCAGGTTCGGGGCGGTGCCCTGCCAAACGTGCGCAGCTAGAGGTCCCGGCTGCCGCCTTGCTGGTCCCAGAGGATCATGAAGTCGCCTCGGGCCTGTCGCGATTTGCCCAGGGGTTGCAGTTCGCGATCAGCTGAGCGTCGGTGGCCGTGTCGTAGGCGCAGCCAGCCGGGGCGGGGTTCTGCATGAACTCATAGGCGATGAAACCGCTACCGGTGCTCTTGTCACGCTCCCACACGAAGTACACCCAGTCGTCTTCGTGCCGGCCTCCTGCTCGATGTCGAGCCATGCCTGGCGAAGGTCGACCTGGGCGTTCGGGTTCGTGGTGCCGAGCGTCGGCACTGCATCGTTGTGGATGACACCGATCTTCGTGGTGTTCGAGTTCAGCGGCCCGAGCTCCTTCATATTCCCTGTCCGGCGTCAGGTCGAGCTCGGGTCGTACGGTTGGGCGGTCATCAGGCACAAGTGCCGTCGATGATGAACGGGCCGTCTGCCGCCTGCACGCTCGGCCCGGTGACGACGGCCATGGTTCCGGCGAGTCCGAAGACTGCCGCGGCGATGATGGCGCGCCGTCGCCTCGTAGTGGTGATCAAGGTTGCCCTCCTCAGGGGTGATTTCGGAGTGCGATTCGATCCGCCGACGCAGCCGAACGGCAGCGACCAGCTGCCACGACTGCCAATCGCCGAACCGCCAACATGTGCTCTCCCTCGTAGCTCCATGGAGCAGCCGAACTCGAACGCTCTCGCGAAACCCGCCCCGTCTGCCCGGGCGTACCGTAAGTGGGGGACAGCTACTAAGCAAGGCCACGCACGTCGAGCTTTCTCAACGCGCCTCGCCGCTCACTAGCTCCAAGGATGCTGGCCTGTGCGCTGCGGCGCGTTGGTCGGTACGACGGCTCGCCAGTCGAACGTCGCAGTTGATGCGGCCGTCGCAGGGTCGCGTACGCTGGACCCGCACAGGGCGGACAGGGTGGAACAGCGATGGTTGACGCGGACGACCGACGAGCGCTCGGGACCCGCGTGACGCTCCTCGCCATCGCCGCGATGACGGCTGCCGGCGGCGTGGCGTCCGCGGCCCCCGAGCCCGAGCCGCTCGAGGTCCTGGCCGTGGACACGACGGCGTTCCCGCACGTCGTGGTCGACGTCGCTGTCCCGGAGCGTGAGCGGGCGAGCGAGATGCCCTCCGAGGCCTTCTCGCTGCCGGGCCTCACGGACGTCACCGTCGAAGAGCTCGATCCTGCCGACCTCACGCTGGCCATCGTGCTCGATGACGGTCCTGAGGTGCGGACTCCCGGCCTCGCGTTTCAGCAGGGCGCCGCGGCGGAGCTGGTGCGCATCCTCCCAGCCGACGTCGAGGTGATGATTCGCACCTCCAGTGGCGTCGAGATGGAGCCGACCGTCGACCGCGACGCCGCGATGGACGCGATCGGGTCGACCCGACCGGGTTCGACCTCCGGAACGCTGGCCGCTGCCGCCGGCGATGCAGTGCAGCGCTTGGAGACGGTGCCCGATGGTCGGCGCCAGCTCGTCGTGATGACGGGGGAAGCCTCCGACATCCAGGAAGAGGAGGCGACGTCCCTGCTCGCTTCGCTCGACCGCGCTGGGCGCCGCGATGCGCGTGGTGTCGATGGGCGACACCGTCGGCCCGCGGCTCGCCCAGGCAGCCCACGAAAGTGGCGGCGCTGCCGCGCCTGTCGGCTGGGGCGCAGACGCCGCGCTGCGGGCCGTCGACGTCCTCAGTACGACGTTCGCCGAGCAGTACCGGTTGCGGGCCACGATGCCGGCCCCTGGGCCCGTCACCGTCCGCCTGACTGCGGACGGCCGCTCGTACGAGGCGACGATTCCCGACGTCGGCGTGACTCCGACGACCACCTCGACGCCATCCACGACGTCCACGACGTCGGCGGCGGTTGCGGTCGCGACGATCCCAGCAACCGCGGCGGCCCGGCCGACGATGGGCCCTGGCGTGCCGGTGAGCTCCGGTGAAGGATCATCGACGCCCGTCGTGGAGGCCGGCCTCGCCATCGCCGCGATCGTGCTGATCGTCGCCGTGGTGGTTGCGCAGCGCAGGCGCAGCCGCCGCCGCGTCGCCGCACGTACTGCGGCAACCCGCCGCAGCGCGGCTTCCCGCCGTCCCGCGACCTCTCGGCGGCGGTGACCGGCCCGGTAGGGTCGGCGAGTGAGCGTCGCGTCCCTCGGCCTGCGGCGCGGGACGACCGCGCCTGTGACGGCCGAGGTCCGCGTCGTCGACGACCGGCACGTGATGTGGGTCGAGCTGGGTGCGGAATCGAGCTCTGGATCCAGATCCGCGCCGCTGTCGTCGACCATCTCAGCAGTCGTCGAACAAGCGGTGGACACCGCCCGCATCGAAGGCATGCCGCTCGTGACCGTGCTCGCCTCCCCCGGGGCCGACATCGTCGAGGGTCTCGCCGCACTGGAGGGCTGGGGCCGACTGGCCAAGGCACTGGTCGACTGCTCGGGCATCGTGCCGACCGTGTTCGTGGTCGACGGTCCGGCGGTGTCTGGTCCCGCCCTGCTGCTCGGCGTCGCCGACCTGGTCGTGATGACGGAGGCGAGCTACGCGTTCGTCAACGGTCCGGTGATGGTGGAGGAGTTCACCGGCGTACGGGTCAGCGCCAACGAGCTGGGCGGCACCAGCGAGCTGGCTCGCCACACCGGGGTGCCCAGCCTCGTGGTGGCCGACCGGGACGCTGCGTTGGCGGCGGTGCGTGACCTCCTCGCCTACCTGCCCTCCAGCGTCGACGACGACCCGCCCCGATGGCCGGCCGACGATCCAGTCGAGCGGGCCTGCCCTGAGGCCGGCGCACTGATCCCGTCCACCTCGACGGGCAGCTACGACGTGCGCCAGGTCGCCGCCGCGATCGTCGACGCCGACAGCGTGCTCGAGATCCGCGGGCGGTGGGCACCAAACGTCGTGACCGCGTTCGCAACGATGGGTGGTCAGCCGATCGGCATCGTGGCCAATCAGCCATTGGCACTTGCGGGAACGCTCGACATCCCGGCCTCGCAGAAGGCGGCCCGGTTCGTTGCGTTCTGCGATGCGTTCAACCTGCCGCTCCTCACGCTCGTGGACACCCCGGGCTTCTACCCCGGCAAGGATCTCGAGTGGCGCGGCATGATCCGCCACGGCGCCCAGCTCGTGTTCGCGTACGGTCGGGCGACCGTGCCGCGGGTGTGCGTGATCCTGCGCAAGAGCTACGGCGGGGCATACATCGTCATGGACTCCAAGACGATGGGCAACGACGTGTGCCTGGCGTGGCCATGGGCCGAGCTCGCCGTGATGGGCGCCGGTCAGGCGGCGGCGATCCTGCAGCGGCGAGCCACGCCGGAGGAGCGGGCGGCCTTCGAGGCGGACTACGCCGAACGCCTGCTCAACCCATACGTCGCCGCCGACCGAGGGTACGTCGACGCGGTGGTCGAGCCCGCCGACACCCGTCGCGTCATCGGCCGCGCCTTCGAGGCGTTGGCCGACAAGCGCGAACGCCTGCAGGGCCGCAAGCACGGCAACGAGCCGCTCTAGATGGGCGGCGGCTCCGCCGCCGCCGTGCCTCGCTGTGCCTAGCGGCACGACGCTCGGCCTGACCCTCATCCTCACTGCGGTACCGGCCCAAGCGGTCACGAGCCCTCTGATGGGCGGCGGCTGCGCCGCCGCCGTGCCTCGCTGTGCCTAGCGGCACGACGCTCGGCCTGACCCTCATCCTCACTGCGGTACCGGCCCAAGCGGTCACGAGCCCTCTGAATGGGCGGCGGCTGCGCCGCCGCCGTGCCTCGCTGTGCCTAGCGGCACGACGCTCGGCTGACCAAACACGCCCGCTGCGGCGCCGCCCAAGCGGTCACGAGCACGGCTGTCATCGCTCGTACGCCACGGCCCGGGGCACACAAACTTGAGGGTCGTTCAGTCGCACTAACGTGCCGACGTGCCCGACACCATCACGATTACCGACGACCGCACCGGCCAGACGGTCACGGTCCCCATCACCGACGGTGTGTTTCCGAGCTCGGCCTTGAGAGAGCTCGACAAGAACCTCTTCCTCTACGACCCAGCCTTCCTGTCCACCGCCGCCTGCCGGTCGGCGATCACGTACCTCGACGGGGACAACGGCGTCCTCCGCTACCGCGGCTATCCGATCGAGCAACTCGCCGAGCACTCGACGTACCTCGAAGTCGCCTACCTCCTGCAGTACGGCGAGCTGCCGACCGAGAGCCAGCTCAAGACGTGGTCGTACGAGGTCACCCACCACACGTTCATCCACGAGAACATGCGCAAGCGGTTCGTCGACGGCTTCCACTACGACGCCCACCCGATGGGCATGTTCATCTCGGCGCTGGCTGCCCTTGGCACCTTCTACAACGACGCCAAGGACATCTTCGACAGCGAGAGCCGGCACAAGCAGATCCTCCGGCTGATCGCCAAGGCCCCGACGCTCGCTGCGATGTGCCACCGCTTCTCCGTCGGGCTGCCGTTCTTCTTGCCGGACAATTCACTGTCCTATCCCGCCAACTTCCTCAACATGATGTGGAAGATCGGCGAGTACGAGGTCCACCCGACGCTCGAACGAGCGATGGACGTCCTGTTCATTCTCCACGCCGACCACGAACAGAACTGCGGGACGACCGCGATGCGTGTCGTGGCATCGAGCAACGCCGACCCGTACTCCGCAGCGGCGGCCGCCGCTGCGGCGCTCTACGGCCCGCTGCACGGCGGCGCCAACGAGGCCGTCGTACGCATGCTCACCGAGATCGGCACCCTCGATGAGGTGCCGGCCTTCGTCGATGACGTCAAGGAGGGCAAGGGCCGGCTGATGGGCTTCGGCCACCGCGTCTACAAGAACTACGACCCGAGGGCCCGGATCATCAAGCAGACCGCCTACGACGTATTCGAGGTGACCGGCAAGAACCCGCTGCTCGACATCGCGTTGAAGCTCGAGGAGACGGCACTCGAGGACCCGTACTTCGTCGACCGCAAGCTGTACCCCAACGTCGACTTCTATTCGGGTTTGATCTACCAAGCGCTCGGCTTCCCGGTCGACATGTTCACGGTCCTGTTCGCCATCCCCCGCATGTCGGGTTGGCTGGCCCACTGGGACGAGCTGCTCGGCGACAAGGATCAGAAGATCTCCCGGCCGCGGCAGTGGTACATCGGCCCGGACGAGCGCGACTACGTGAAGCTCGGTGATCGCTGACAAGCGTCCGCGCCGCGCTGCGAGGCGTGGCCACGCGGGCTGAGGTGGGCGAGCGCCGCTGTGGAGCGGCGGCGGCGAGCTCGGGAGGCGAGGCGAGCAACTTGCTTGCGAGCCGAGCCCGAACGTTGTCAGTCGCAGACGAGGCCGACGCAGTCGCCGCCGGCGTTGCCGGCCGCCGTGTTGCGCCCGCCGTCGATCGTCCCGTCGACGACGGCGATGCCGCGCCCGCCGTTCTCGAACGCCGTGTGACGGGCAACGATGTTGCCGGCCTCCTCGATCACGAGTCCGTCCGTGCCATTGTGGCTCGTCTCGTTGCGGTCGAGCGTGACGCCGGTCGCCCAGAAGCCCAGGCGGATGCCGTCGAACTCGTTGCCGCTGACGTTGTTGCGCGAGAGCTCGGCACGATCCGTATCCGTCATCTCGATGCCGAAGAAGGCATTACCGGTCACGACGTTGCGGTCATAGCGGCTGTCCAACGAGTACCGGTCGACGATGCCGCCGAAGTCGTGGCCGGTGACGATGCTGCGCTCCACGGTGACGGACTCACTGAACAGGACCTCGATCCCGGAGAACGAGTTCGCGTCGACCTCGACGCGCTCGACTCGCACATGGTCGCCGCGCATCACGACGATCCCGATGGCGTTGCCGGTCGCCCGCAGTCGATCGATGTGGGAGCCGCGTGACTCCAGCAGATCGATCCCCTGGCCGAACTCCTGGATCGTGCCGCCACGAATGGTCACGCCGTCGTGGCCGTCCGGGTTGTAGATGCCGGCGTTCGCGCCGGTCCCGTCGATCGTGTGTCCGGCAAGATCGATCGTGATCCCTGACGCCCCGATCACGAGGCCTTGACCGGGGCAGTCGACCAGATCGGCCGTCAGCCGGACGTCGGTGGTGACGGTCGCGCCGCACGAGAGCCCTTCGGCTGGTCCAGCGACGACTGCGCCGACCGGAACGGCGATGGCGGCGAGGGCGGCACCCGCCGCGCCGGCGGCATGGCGACGGATACGGGTGATGGATGTGGTGTCGTTCATGACCCCGATCGTGAGGGGCGCCACTCACGCCGGACTTACATCGGCTCACACCGCGCAGAAAGGCGCTGCTAGCCGTCGACGGGCGGTTGGGGATCGGCACAGTAGAAGACTTCGTCACCTGCGGCGGCGTGGTACTCGTAGCGCTGGCCGTCGAGCTCGAGCACGATCAGCACGCCGTCGGTCAGCATCTGGGCGTACTGCGTTCCCTCCTCGGGACACCCGAGCGAGCTGTCCGGCCACGTGACGTTCTCGACGGACACGACCTCGATGTCGGCCGGATCGGCCCCCTGCCGTTCAGCGAGGTCGGCGATCGCGGCGTCCTCATCGGCGCTGTCAGACCCCGTTCCGGGCACCGACGTGCCCGGTGAACCAGGGACGGTTGTGGTCGCATCACCTCCGTCATCGTCATCAGAGCCACAACCGGCGAGCAGGGCGAGGGCGGACAGGGCCAAGAGTGCGCGACGCATGACGGATTGACGCTCCACGAGGATCGGCCGGTTCCCTCAGCCCATCTTCTCCTGCAGCCGCCGATCGAGGGCGGCGAGGAACTCCTCGGTGGTCATCCACGGAGCGTCGCGTCCGATGATGATGGCGAGGTCCTTGGTCATCTCGCCCGACTCGACGGCCTCGATGCACACTGCGTCCAGGGTCTCCGCGAAGCGGGTCACCTCGGGCGTGTCGTCGAGCTTGCCCCGGTGCTTCAGCCCACCCGTCCAGGCGAAGATCGAAGCGATCGGGTTGGTGGAGGTCTTGTTGCCCTTCTGATGCTCGCGATAGTGGCGGGTCACCGTGCCATGGGCCGCCTCGGCCTCCACGGTCTTGCCGTCGGGCGTCATCAACACCGAGGTCATGAGCCCCAGCGAACCGAAGCCCTGGGCGACGACGTCGCTCTGCACATCGCCGTCGTAGTTCTTGCAGGCCCAGACGTAGCCGCCTTCCCACTTCATGACCTGGGCCACCATGTCGTCGATCAGGCGGTGCTCGTAGGTCAACCCGGCCGCCTCGAACTGATCCTTGAACTCGGCCTCGAAGACCTCCTGGAAGAGATCCTTGAACTCGCCGTCGTAGGCCTTGAGGATCGTGTTCTTCGTCGACAGGTACACCGGGTAGTTGCGGTCCAGGCCGTAGCGCATGCAGGCGCGGGCGAAGTCACGGATCGAGTTGTCGAAGTTGTACATGCCCATGGCGATGCCACCGTCGTCTCCGAACTCGGCGACCTCGAACTCCGTCGGCTCGCCGTCCTTCGGTGTGTAGGTGATCGTCAACCGGCCGGGGCCGGGCACCTTGAAGTCGGTCGCCTTGTACTGGTCGCCGTGGGCATGACGACCGATGATGATCGGCTTCGTCCAGCCCGGCACGAGCCGCGGGATGTTGGACATGATGATCGGCTCGCGGAACACGACTCCGCCGAGGATGTTGCGGATCGTGCCGTTCGGCGAGCGCCACATCTTCTTCAGCCCGAACTCCTCGACACGCGCCTCGTCCGGCGTGATCGTGGCGCACTTGACGCCGACGCCATGCCGCTTGGTCGCATTGGCGGCATCGACCGTCACCTGGTCGTCGGTCTCGTCGCGGTGTTGGATCGAGAGGTCGTAGTACTCCAGCTCGACGTCGAGGTACGGCAGGATCAGCTGGTCCTTGATGAAGGCCCAGATGATGCGCGTCATCTCGTCGCCGTCCATCTCGACGACCGGGTTGGCGACCTGGATCTTGCTCATGGGCGCCGACGATAACCCCATGGTTCACGCCGCCCCATACGATCGCCTGCCGATGGAGTTCGGCTGGACGAGCGAGCAGCAGGCACTGCGGGCACAAGCCCACGAAGTCGCCAGGGATGCCGTTGCCAGGTTCGGCCGGCACAACGACTCATGGATCAACGGCTACTCGCCCGAGTTCTCGAAGGAGCTGGCCGCGCTGGGGTGGATCGGGCTGACGTGGCCCACCGAACACGGGGGCGGAGGGCGACCGCCGATCGACCGGCTGATCATCGGCGAGGAGCTCATCGCCGCCGGCGCCCCGATCGCCGCGATGTGGTTCGCCGACCGCCAGATGGGCCCGACGTTGATCGCCTTCGGCCGCCCCGACCAGCAGCAGGAGTTCCTCCCGGGCATCCTGGCCGGAGAGACGACGTGGTCGATCGGCATGTCCGAGCCGGAGGCCGGCAGCGACCTGGCCGGACTGAAGACGGCCGCTCGCCGCGACGGTGACGACTGGGTCATCAACGGCCAGAAGATCTGGACCAGCTTCGGTGCCGTCGCCGACTTCTGCTACCTGATCTGCCGCACGTCGAGCGACGGCCCGCCGCACCAGGGGATCAGCGAGATCATCGTCCCGATGAACACGCCGGGGATCGAGGTCCGCCCGATCACGGACATGACGACGAACCGCCACTTCTGCGAGGTGTTCTTCACCGACGTGCGTGTGCCGGCGTCGAACCTCGTCGGCGTCGAGGGCAATGCGTTCAAACAGACGATGCGCCAGTTGGAGCACGAGCGCGGGGGCATCGACCGCCTGGTCTCCAACCGTGCCCTCTACGTGCTGGCCGCCGCGCGCGCCGACACGGCTGATCCGCTCGTCCGTCAGGAGATCGCCGCGCTCGAGATCGGCTACCGCATCGGCCGCATCCTGGTCGTCCGCGAGGCGCTCCGCCAGGCCCCAGCGGGGTTCTCCGCAGCGACGAAGTGCTTCTGCACCGAGCACGAGTGGCGCGTCGCCCAGTTCGTGACCCGAGTGCTCGGCGCCGAGGCGACCCTGTGGTCCGACGTCGTCGCCGGATTCGTGTACGCCCCCGGCTACACGATCATGGGCGGCACGTCGAACATCATGCGGAACATCCTGGGCGAGCGCGTCCTCGGCTTGCCCCGCGAGCCACGCTGACCGCCTTCTGTCCGCGCTGCGAGGAATCGCCAGCGACGAGCCACACGCCGAGGAGCGATTCCTACGGAGCGAGGCCATCGAGCCGGTTATGCGCCGACCGCGACCATCCCGAGGGCCGCGACGGCGAGTCCCAGACCCACGGCCTGCGGACGGCTCAGGCGCTCGTGGTCCAGGGCCGTCGCCAGCACGACCGTGCTCGCCGGATACATGGACGTGATGACGGCCACCAGCGAGAGCAGACCCTCTCTCGTCGCCACGAGGTAGCTGACGTTGGCCGCTACGGCGAGTGCCCCGGCGGCTGCGGCGAGGAGGCCGGCACGGCCGACTGTCCGGACGCCGACGCGCGTGATCATGACGGCGACGACGATGATCGGCAGCGTCGTCAGCTGGCCGATCAGCAGCGGCCAGAAGCCGCTCGCTTCGCTGGTGCGGTCGAGGAACACGAACAGCAGGCCGAACCCGGCGCCGGCGATCACCGCCAGACCCACGATCCGCCGCGGCGTCACCCGCTCCGCGCGTCTCGTGGCGCCGCTGATCAACGCCACGGCAACGAGCGCAACCACGACGCCGATCAGTGCCACGGGCGCCGGCCGCTCGCCGGTCGCGATCCCGACGGCGACCGGGACGACGGCGCTGACCACGGCGGTGATCGGCGCGACGACCGTCATCGCGCCGTTGGCCAGCGCGAAGTAGAACGATGCGACAGCCGTGATCGACATGAGGCCGCCGCCGACGCTCCACGCCACATCCGAGGCACCCGGGAAGGGATCGCCCGAGACGGCGATCACGATCACCGACAGCGAGGCGCTCGTGACCTGCGTGACCAGGACGACAGCGAGCAGCGGCGCACTCCTGGTCGCCCGCCCACCGCAGTAGTCCGACGTGCCGTAGACCACGGCCGAGATCAAGGCGAGCACGACGGCCATGGCGCTCGCATTCTGCCGGGCCCAGGTCGCGTCGTTCAGGCTCGAAGACCCGGTTCGGCACGGCGGGCGCTCCAGCGCCTTCGCCGGCCGCATCGTCGCGGCCCGTGTGAGTCGATGGGAGGGTGATGAGAGGCGCGGTGACGATTGTCGCCGCCATGAGCAGAACCACGACCCTCACCCGCCAGCGCTCCGCCGTGCTGCCGACCAGCATGCTGGAGCGCTTCCGCACCCGGGCCGGCGAGCTCGACCGCACGAACAGCTACTTCGACGAGGACCTCGCCGAACTGCGTGAGGCCGGGTACCTGGCCGCTGCCGTGCCCGAGCACCTCGGCGGCGGTGGCCTCAACCTGGCCGAGCTCGTCGCCAGCCAGCGCCGTCTGGCCCGCTACGCCCCGGCGACCGCGTTGGCGATGTCCATGCACTCCTACTGGATCGGCGCCGCCGCCGAGCTCGACAAGGCCGGCGATTTGTCGCAGCGGTGGATCCTCGAGGCGGCCGCCGACGGTGAGGTCATCGCCGCCGGCCACGCCGAGACCGGCAACGACATCCCCGTCCTCCTGTCGACGTGCCGCGCCGAGCGGGTTCCCGGCGGCTACCGCCTGACCGGCCGCAAGCAGTTCGGCTCCAACGGTCCGGCGTGGGCCTGGCTGGGCGCCCACGCCATCGACGCCGACGCCCCGGGCGGCCCACAGACCGTGCACGCCTTCGTCCATCGCACCAGCCCTGGCGTGACAGTCGTCGAGACGTGGGACACCCTCGGGATGCGCCCGACGCAGAGCCACGACACGGTCCTCGACTCGGTGTTCGTACCGGACGCCCGCATCGGGCGAGTCGTGCCGGCCGGCGACGGCAGCGATCCGTACCTCGTGGCGATGACGATGTGGGCGTTGCCCCTCATCGCCAGCGTGTACCTCGGCATCGCCGAGCGGGCGCTGGAGGTCGCCGTGGCGAGCGCTCAGCGCAAGACGTCGATCGCCATCGTCCGCGGCGCCTACGCCTACAACCCGATGGTCCAACACCAGATCGCCGAGATGTACCTCGAGCTGGACGCCGCGAACGCGACCGTCGAGCGCTTCGTCGACGACTGGGTGGCCGGCGCCGACCACGGCGAGGGGTGGATCTCGAAGGTGTACTCGCAGAAGTGGCGGGCCGTCGAGGCAGCCAAGCGGGTCGTCGACATCGCCCTCGACGTCGCCGGCGGTGGCGCCATGTTCAAGGGCAACGAGCTGGAGCGGCTCTACCGCGACGCGCGGTGCGGCGGCTTCCATCCCGGCAACGACGCCATCGCCCATGAGATGGTGGGCAAGGCCGTGCTCGGCATCATCACCGAGCAGCCTCGGTGGTGAAAGCCAGGCTCACAATGCTTGCAACGCGTGCTCGACGGCGGCATCGCCGTCGAGCGCGGCACCCTCGCGACGTGCCTCCCCGTAGGCCTCGTCGCCGAGCACCGTGCGCAGCTGCGCACTGAGCTCGTTCAGCGCCGCCTCGTCGGCGCCGAAGATGCGGTGTCCGAACGGGGTCGCCCGGACCGCTCCTTCGAGCACCGCGGCATCACGATGGCGTCCGAGCCGAGCCAACAGCCCGGCGATCGACCGGAGGACCGTCCACTGCGCCGACCAGAACCCGGCCCGCCGCCACTGTCGCGAGCAGCCGCCGGTACGCATCGGCGGCAATGAGCGGATCACCGATCCTCGCCTCGATCGACGCCTTCGACGCGCCGGCGAGCCCGGCGACGAAGGAAGCGCGAGTCAGCTCGGCAACTTGCCACGCCTGGGTGAACCGGGCGCTTGCCCGGGCGGGATCGAAGAGCAGGTCCGCTTCGCCGGCGCAGAACCACACGTACGCCGCGTGAGGGCTGGATGCTGCGCCGACCTCGGCCAGCAATCGTGCGGACAGCTCGAGCGCCGCCGCATCGCCGGCGTAAGCCAGAGCAAGCACTTCTGTGCTCTCTGCGAACAGGCGTTGGGATGCGTCCGCCGCTGCGTCAGCTGCTCGCCGGTACCACGCCGCCGCCTTGTCGAGGTTGCCCTGGAACAACTCGTAGTTGCCGCGCATCATGGCCACCAACGACGGCACGTCGCCACTCGGTGCGGCGGCGACGAGCGCACGAGCGCTGCGCGCTCCGGCCTTGGCGACGTCCCCGGCCATCCATGCGGCATAGGCGCTGACTGCCCACACCTCTGGTGCCAGCGGGCTGCGGTCGTCGGGGTCGGTCTCGGTGATCCGCTCGGACCATGCCAGCACGTCCGGGCGCACCCGCATGAAGCCGTAGTTCCAGAGGGCGATGACCAGCCGTCCCGCCTGCGCTACTTCGTCGTGGTCGAGCAGCCAGCCGAGCGCGCCGCGCAGCTCCGGGAGCCCGTCGTCGATGTCTGCGATCACGGTGGGGTGCCGTGGATCGGACAGCCGCCGGTCGGCAGCTTCGATCCACTCGACGTAGTGGCGAGCGTGGCGCGCGCCTGCGAGATCGGCGCGGCGATCGGCAGCCAGCTGCTCGGCTCCGAACGCTCGGAGCGTTTCGAGCAGCTGGTATCGCCGACCGGGCACCCGCAGCACGAGCGACCGTTCGGTCAGTTGGTCGAGCGCGCCGGCGGCGTCCGCGGCGTCCGTCCCGCAGACCGCCGCGGCGTCGGCCACCGTGAACGATCCGGTGAAGATCGACAGGTCGGCAAACATCCGCTGCAGTTGGGCATCGAGCAGACCGAAGGACCAGGACATCGCCGCGGCGAGCGACCCGTGGCGGGCGGACGCGCGATACCCGGACGACAGCAGCGTGAAGCGGTGGTCGAGCCCAGCGGCCACTTCCGTGACGTCGAGCGTCTGGAGTCGGGCGGCGGCCAGCTCGATGGCCAGCGGGAGTCCGTCCAGCCGGCGCACGATGTCGGAGACGACCATCAACGTGTGCGGATCGGGATCGAATGCAGGGTCCACCGCCCGGGCTCGCGCCACGAACAGCTGCACGGCCGGGGTGTCGTCGGCAGACGTCGAGAGCGTCGGCAGCGGGGGGACGGCAATGACGTGTTCGGCGGCCACACGAAGGCGTTCCCGGCTGGTCGTCATGACCGTGACGTTCGGGCACGTCGCGAGCAGACGCGGCACGAGATCGGCGATCGGCTCGAGGACGTGCTCGCAGTTGTCGAGGAGCAGCACGAGCTCGGTGTCGTCGAGCACCGCAACGATCCGGTCGACCAGTCCGACACCGGGTCGGCCTTCGATCCCCAGCGCGGCGGCGACCGCGTCGATGGCTGAGTCATCGTCCGCTGCGGCCAGCTCACACAGCACGACCGGACGGTCGGGGTGCGTTCTCGCGCAGGCGGAGGCCCGCTTCATCGAGCAGGCGAGACTTGCCGACTCCGCCCGGACCGCTCAAGGTCACCAGGCGGTTGGCGCCTGCCATGCGCCAGCACCAGTGTCCACGAGCGCATCGCGTCCAACGAGCGAGGTGACCGGGACGTGCAGCCGACTCGGCGGGCTCCATGCCGCCGTACCGGTGCCAGCGAGCAGGTCGGCGTGCTGGGCGACCAGCGCGGGCGAGGGCTCGATGCCGAGCTCGTCACTCAGCAGCCGCCGGAAGTCGTCGTACACGCGCAGCGCTTCGACGTTGCGACCGGCGCGGGCGAGGGCGGTCATCAGGAGCGCCCGTGGCCGCTCCCGCAACGGCTCCTCGTCGGTCAGTGCGGCGAGCTCCGTGATGAGGTCGTCGGTGGCGCCCGCGGCGATGCGGACGGCGGCCAACTCCTCGGTGGCGCGAATCCGCAGTTCGGCCAGGCGCACTGCTTCGGCGCGCCCGTCGTCGACGTCGTCGAGCTCGGGGTAGGCCGGACCGTGCCATCGATCGAGGATCTCGTCGATCGCGGCGAGCACGGAAGGATCCGCAGGGGCGTTGAGCGCGACGAGGAGGCGATCGGCGTCGAGTTCGATCGCCTGCGGCGACAAGCGGTAGCCGTTGCCCGTCGACTCGATGACGTCGTCGGGCAGGCCGCGGCGCAGCCGGAACAGATGGTTGTGCAGCGCCGCCACAGGCTCCCGCGGCGGCCGACTCGGCCACAGGACGTCGATCGCCGTGTCGACCGGCACGACGTGACCACGGCGGAGCACCAGCAGTGCGAGGAGCCGCCGCTGCAGCGGGCCGTCGGGCGTGACGTCGCGGCCGTCGGCCAGGCGCGCCCTGATCGGGCCCAACACATCGATCTGCAACCGCTCGCCGCCACTCATCACGACTTGTGCTGCAGCACCTCGCTCGGCTCGGGCGGGCACGAAGGAACTCGAACCCGGGCCACCAGCGTGTCATGGAAGACCCGCTCTCCGCAGCCACGCGTGGGCAAGCATTGTCATAGTATTTCTTTTGCTTGTGTTACCCACGAGTAGGGAAAAGATGGCATAGCCCGTTACCGTCCCCGCCCGGCGGGGGCGGACGGGCTGCTCCCAGTAGAGGGATAATGGAGCAACGACTTGATCAGCAAGACACAAGCGGAGGGTCGCGCTCGCAGCGGCACTCACCACCATGGGGGCGGGGGTGTTCGTCGCAGCGGCTTCGCCGGTATCTGCGTCGCCCAGCGCTCCGGTCTCGGACAGCGGGGTCATCCCCGACCTGCAGCCCAAGAATCCGGGCTGTCCGGACGGGACGACCGAGTACAAGGTCGACCAGGACCCCGGCAACGGGGTGTGGTCGGACGGTGACTTCACGGTCACCACCAACACCGATGGGGTGTATCTCGCCTGGACGTCGAACATCGGCGTCGATGCGGTGATCATGAAGGGCGGGGACGACGGCAACGTCTACGTCTACGACCCGCCCGCCGAGTCCTTCGGTGACTCGGGCCTGGCGTCTCCGATCAACCCGAACACGGGTCGGCCGTACGACATCAGCCACGTCTCGTTCTGCTACGACCTGGAGTTGGACGTCACCAAGACGGCCGTCACCAGCTTCGATCGGGACTGGGACTGGACGATCCAAAAGGACGTGGACACAGCAGTCCTCGACCTGTTCGACGGCGACAGCGGCGTCGTGAACTGGAACGTCGATGTGACCAAGAGCGGCCCCACCGACAGCAACTTCGCCGTCGCTGGTGTCATCACCATCGCCAACCCGTGGAGCACGGCGGCGAACGTGACGAGCGTGACCGACGTGATCACCGGGGGCATCAACGCCACCGTGGACTGCGGACCGGCCGGGCCGACGGGGGAGGCCCCGTTCAGCGTTCCTGCTGGCGGTTCGGTTACCTGCACCTACTCATCGGCACTGCCCGACACGACGGCGCGCACCAACACGGCCACGGTCACCACGACCGGTGCTATCGGCGGGGACTCGGGGACGGCTGCGGTCGCCTTCGGTGCTCCGACCAACGAGACGGATGCGTCGATCGACGTGACCGACACCAACGGCATGTCGTGGCTCGACATCGGGGCCACCACCTCGTTGCCGTCGTACCCGCAGACGTTCGAATGCAGCACGACTGATGGCGACGGGACCGACGCGGGCAACCACGTCAACACCGCCACCATCACGCAGACGGGTCAGAGCGACAGCGCTGACACGACCGTGAATTGCTACGGCCTGGACGTCAGCAAGACGGCCCGCACCGCCGAGCGTCAGGTGTTCGACTGGGGCGTGGAGAAGACCTCCTCGGTCCTCCCCGGCACGGTCCTGACCCTGGCCCTCGACCAGGTGTACCCGGTGACCTTCACGGTCAACGCCACGGTGTCGTCCCACTTCGATCAGTGGGCCGTCGCTGGAGCCATCACGGTTCACAACCCGGCCCCGATCGACGTCGACCTCATCAGCGTGTCTGATGCGATCTCCGGTGTCGACGGCAACGTCGCTGTGGACTGCGGTGTCGAGGTCAGTGCGGCGAACCCGTACACGCTGACCGCTGGTGGTCCAGACCTCGTCTGCGCCTACGCCTCGTCGCTGCCCGATGGGACCGAGCGGCTCAACACGGCCACGGTGACCACGGAGTTCGGCGTGGACTACACGGGCACCGCGCCCGTGACCTTCGTCGGCGCTGACGTCACCGAACTGGACCGCTGCGTCCAGATCTCGGACTCGCAGTTCCCGACGTTGGCGTCGCTGTTCGACACCAACAACGACGGCCAGATCTGCGTCGGTGAGGAAGCTGTCCGCAGCTACACCATCGACCTGATCGCAGCGGAGTGCGGCCCCGCGCAGTACTCCAACGTGGTCGATCTGAACGGCGTGAAGAGCACCGTGCTCATCGACACCAACGTGCCGTGTGACACGGGCTGCTCGCTGACCATCGGCTACTGGAAAACGCACTCCGATCTACGGACCGGCTGCTCACTCCGACGACGGGTGGTACGCGGTTGACTTCGACGGTGACGGCACCTTCGAAGGTCCGAACGAGACGTTCTTCTCCTCGGGCAAGACCTGGCTCCAGGTCTTCAACACCGTGTCGGCCGGCAACCCGTACTACATCCTCGCGGTGCAGTACATGGGCGCTCGGCTGAACATCGCCAACGACACCAGCAGCACGCCTGCTGTTGACGCGGCGATCACTGCGGCGACGACCTTCTTCCAGAACAACACGCCCGCCACGGGCGCTGCGTTGAAGGGCGCTGCCAAGAACACGGTGCTGGCGCTGGCGACCACCCTCGCCAACTACAACACAGGCGTGACGGGTCCGGGCCACTGCTCGGAGCCGGTCGCTCCGGTCTGATCACCTGAACGGGTCTGCCCGTCCAAGCAGAGAAGAGGCCCCCGCTTCGACGGGGGCCTCTTCGTGTCCATAGATGGCTATCGAACGACGCTCGTCCCCTGCGGCGACAGGCGGTAGCCGTTGCCCGTCGACTCGATGACATCGTCGGGCAGGCCGCGACGCAGCCGGAAGAGATGGTTGTGCAGCGCCGCCACAGGGTCCCGTGGCGGCGGCGAAGCACCAGCACTGCGAGCAGCCGACGCTGCAGCGGGCCGTCGGGCGTGACGTCACGGCCGTCGGCCAGGCGCGCCCTGACCGGGCCCAACACATCGATCCGCAACCGTTCGCCGCCACTCATCACGACTTGTGCTGCAGCACCTCGCACGGCTCGGGTGGCACGAAGGAACTCGAACCCGGGACCACCAGCGTGTCATGAAGGACCCGCCCTGTGCAGCCCCGCGTGGGCAAGCATTGTCATAGTATTTTTTTTGCTTGTGTTACTCACGAGTAGGGAATGGCGGCCTGGCCGGCTACCGTTCCCCGGCCGGCGGGGGCGGGCGGAACTGCCCCTTGACGGCAAGGGAGAACAACTTGCACATGACCAGAAAGCGGCGTGCCATCGCCGCAGTAGCGGCCTTCGCGGCCGTGGGAGCGGTGTTGGCCTCATCGCAGCGCCGGGCGCTTCGCTGCCCGGTTCCACGTTCGAAGGCAACGACGGCAACTTCGTGCCCAACGGCGGGACACCGACTGGACGACGGACTGAACCTGGTCGAACTTCGTGAACGGGCCTGACACGCCGCCCGGTCAGCAGGACAACTGCGTTCGGCCAGGGCATCGTCGGAGAACGATGTCAACGTCACCGTGGGCGGCGGGGCGATCCCCAACAACAAGGCCGACCTGGCCCGTTGCTCGTCAGCTAGCGAGCAGGGGGGCAACGGGCATACTCTACCTCGGACCTGGGCTGACGCAACGCCAACCAGTCGGGCACGACCAACTTCGACTTCGAAGTCAACCGGGCTGACGCAGCCGAACCTGGACGACGGCCGGGGCCAAGACCCTCATCCGTACGGCCGGCGACCTGCTGATCTCCTACGACTTCCAGGGGCAGACGGCAACGAGCCTGACGTCATGGCAGATCCGCGAGCTGGACCGGCACCGCCTGGAGCGCCCCGGTGACGCGGACCGTCGTCGCCGAGGCCGCGATCAACACCGCGTCGCTGGCCAACCCGTTCGGCGTGCCGAACCCGGTCCCGACCGGCGTCAGTTCGGTGAGGCGTCGATCGACCTGACGGCGGCGGGCATGATCCCGCGCGGGCGTCTGCGAGGGCTTCTCGGCTCGATCTTCGTCAAGACGCGGGCCTCGACCAGCTTCAACTCGCGAGGTCAAGGACTTCGTCCCGCCGCAGCCCGTCAACATCGCCAACTGCGCCACGATCATCGGTGGTCAAGGAGACGGTCCCGACGCCGGACCCGACCGACTCGCAGCTTCGGCTTCGAGGCGAACTACGACGCCGACGGTGTTCTCGTTCAAGCGACGGCGAGCAGCAAGGACTCCGGCGACCTCAGCCCCGGCACCTACTCGGTCACCGAGACGCCTTCCCGGCGAACTGGGCGCTGAACAACGCGACGTGCGACGACGGCTCCGACCCGGTCGGCGCATCGACCTGCAGGCGCACCGAGCACGTCACCTGCACGTTCACCAACACGTTGCAGACCGGCGCGATCCTGATCCACAAGGACCGCAAGCACGCCGCTGACGGTCCCGGCGACCACCCGCACGCGGGCGTGGCCTTCACCCTCGAGGGTGTCGCGGCTGGCAGCACTGACGCCGACGGCAACGTCTGCGTCGATGGTCTGACCTTCGGCGCCTACACGGTGGACGGAGACGGTCCCGGCTGGCTACGTGTCGGCGTGACGCCAGCAAGGACGTGGTCGTGGACAACACGGCGACGTGCGAGCAGGATCCGTACGTCGGGTGAGACGGTCAACTTCGCCAACCACGCCGTTGACGCAACCTCGTCGGTGACCGGTGACCGCGCAGGTCGATGGGGGCACCGCCTCCAGCATCTCCTGCGTGAACGAAGCTACCGACTGTCGAGTGGCTTCACTGCCGTTGACCGTCGACGGCGGCAACGCTGCGGTCAACGACCTGCAGCCGCACACGATCGGCTGCACCGTCGTCATCGACCCGTGATTTGACGGTTCTGCCCGTCCTCGAGAGAGCAAGAGGCCCCCTTTGCGGAGGGGGCCTGCTTCGCAATTGACAGCAACGACGAGCTACCGACTGCACGTCGGCCAGCCGTACTCAGGCGGTATCAACTTCGCAGTTCACTAACACCGGCGAGCGCGGGCGATCGAGGTCACCAAGACCCGGCAAGCACGCCGCTGACGGTACCTGGCGATCACCCGCAGGAGGGCGTCACCTTCGACATCGGCGGCACGACGGTCGTGACCGATGCCAACGGCAGGGCTTGCGTCGATGGGTTCCTCTTCGGGAGCTACGACGTGACCGAGACGGTTCCGGACCTGGGTACGTCGCTGACGGCGACACCACCAAGGCCGTGACTGGTGGACAACGAGGCGTCGTGCGACGGCGTCCACGTACTGCCGGCGAGACGGTGGCCTTCGGCAACATGCCGCTGTCCAACGTCACAGTCAGCGTGGCGTCGCAGGTTCCTGGGGGCACGTCCTCCACGATCACCTGCGATGACGGCTCGTCGGTCCCGGCTGACGAGAACCCCGTGCTGAACATGCACTTCGAAGCGACGATCCCGCCGAAGACGCTGGTCTGCACCATCGTCATCGACCCGTGACCTGAACCGACCCAGTTCCTCGAGGAGAGGCCCCCGGTCACACCGGGGGCCTCTTCGCGTTCCAGACTGCCCGTCTACCAGGCATTTTGTGGGCACGACGGGACTCGAACCCGGGACCTCCAGCGTGTCATGCTGGCGCTCTAACCAACTGAGCTACGCGCCCTTGCGGCTTGTCAAGCTAGCAGCCGGCCCGTTGCACCCGTTGTCTCGATTCACCGCAGCCGCACGGCGACCTCGTTGGCCATGAGGCGGCCGCGACGGGTCAGCACCCACCGGTCGTCGTGGCGCTCCACGAGCCCCGGAAGGGCTTCGCCGTCGAGCGCCTCGGCCGGCACACCTGCCCCCGTGCGGAGCGAGAGTTGCAGTCCCTCGATGCGCTTCGCATCGTCGTCGAGCGTCTCGCCCGCTGCTTCGGCTGACCTCCCGGCTGCCACCGCCTCGAGGTAGCGCTCCGGAGTGCGCACGTTCCACCACCGTCGCCCGGCGCGGTGCGAATGGGCGGCGCAGCCGAAGCCGCGATAGTCGTGCTGACCCCAGTACAGGAGGTTGTGGCGACACTCGTGGCCGGGGCGCGCCCAGTTGGACACCTCGTAGTTGGCGAGTCCGGCAGCCGTGAGGAGCTCATCGGCGATCTCGTACTCGTCGGCCTGGGTGTCGTCGTCGGGGTAGCGGGCGGGGTCGGCAGCGAGGGGCGTGCCGGGCTCGACCGTCAGCCCGTAGGCCGAGACATGCGGCGGCTCGAGTGCAAGCGCACGCTCCACCGTGGTGCGCCAGTCGGCCGTTGACTCACCAACGGCGCCGTAGATGAGGTCGAGGTTGAACGTTCGCAAGCCCACATTGCGGACGGCCGCGACAGCCCGCTCGACATTCCCGATGTCGTGGGTACGGCCGAGCGCGGCGAGGACGTGCGGCACCATCGACTGCACGCCGATGGACACACGATCGACCCCGGCCTCGGCGTACGTGTCGATCAGGTCCTCGGTGACGTCGTCCGGGTTGCACTCGATCGTGACCTCCGCACCAAGTGCGACCGGCACGCACCGAATCACCGTGGCGAGCCCATCGGCGGGTACGAGTGACGGCGTTCCGCCGCCGACGAACACGCTCGTGGCAACCGGCATCCCGGCATCGACGGCCCGCGAGACCTCGGTTCGCAGAGCCGCCAGGTAGTCGTCGATCAGGTGCGCTCGATCGGTCCACGTCGCGAACGCGCAGTAGTCACACCGATGCGCGCAGAACGGGATGTGGACGTAGACCCCGAACCGCTCCGTCATTGACGCACCGCCCGCAGGGCGACCATCCGGGCCGCGGCCACGACCGCCGCGGTCTCCACCCGCAGCACGTACGGCCCGAGCGACACCTGATCCTGCGCAGCCGCGAGCTCGGCGGGCGACCAGCCGCCCTCCGGACCGATCGCCACCGCGACGTCGCGGGAATCCAGCTCGCGCCCGCCGGGCTCGGCGACCGTCGTCGCACCGAGCACCGTGGCCGCGGCCACCGGTCCGTCGAGCTCGGGCACACGCACGCGCCGCGCCTGCATCGCCGCCTCTTCGGCGATGCGCCGCCAGCGGGCCACCGGCCGCGCCGCCCGCTCCCCGCTCCAGCGCGCCACCGATCGCTCAGCGGTGAGCGGCGACGATGCGGTCGACGCCGACCTCTGTGCACTTCTGCACCAGCCAGTCGGCGCGCTCGCCCTTGGGCATCGCCACGTACACGGTCAACGGGTCGTCGTTCGGCGGCTCGACCACGACGTCACCCTCAGGCGACACGCCGTCGCTGCGCACGCGGCAGCTCCGCCACTGCCCCGCACCGTCGGTGACCGTCACCGGCTCACCGTCCCGCAAGCGCAGCACCCTGCGCAGGTGGTGCCACGCGGGGTCGGACAGCACCGGGGCAGCGACGTCGTCCACCAGCACGTGTGCCGCCGATCGACGCAGCGCGTCCTCCACGGTCGGGCCCTACGAGAACGCCGACTTGATGCGCGAGAACAGTCCCTTCTCGGGTGGGTTGATCCGCTCACCGCGCTTCTCGGCGAGTTGGCGGAGCAGATCGGCCTCGTCCTCGGCGAGCTTGCGGGGGACCTCCACGACGAGACGAGCCCGCAGGTCACCCCGGCCGCGCCCTTGCAGCCGGGGCACTCCCCTGCCACGTAGCACGAACTCGTGGCCCGGTTGGGTGCCCGCCGGCACGAGCAGCTCCTCGTCGCCGTCGAGCGTCGGCAGCTCGATGGTCGTGCCGAGCGCGGCCTGGGCGATCGAGATCGGCACATCGGTCACGAGGTCGTTGCCATCACGCCGGTACCGCTCGTGCTCGGCGACGCGCAGGTGGACATAGAGGTCGCCCGACTTCCCCTTCCGCGGCCCGGCGGCGCCGCGGCCGCTGAGACGCAGCGTCGATCCCGAGTCCACGCCGGCCGGCACGTCGACGTGGTACGTGTGCTCGACCGTCACGCGACCCTCGCCGCGGCACGCCGGGCACGGCGTCACGATGACCTCACCGAGGCCGCCGCAGCGCGGGCACGGCGCCGACGTGACCATCTGACCGAGAAGGCTCTGACGCACGCGCTGGACCTGCCCACTCCCGCCGCAATCGGCGCACGTGACGGGCTGCGTGCCGGATCCGGTGCCGCTGCCGTCGCACTCCTCGCAGCGCCGTGGCATCCGCAACGTCACGGGCACCGTCGCCCCGAAGACCGCCTGTTCGAAGGACACGTCCGCGATGACCTCGAGGTCTTGCCCGCGCGGCGGCCCCGCCGGTCCGCGACGGCCACCCCCGCCCCCGAACGGACTCTGCCCACCGAAGAACGCGTCGAACAGGTCGTTGAGGCCGCCGCCGCCACCGAAGATGTCCTCGACCCGCGGGCCGGCGCCGGCGTTGACGCCTGCCTCCCCGAAGCGGTCGTAACGGGTGCGCTGGTCGGGATCGGACAGCACCTGGTAGGCCCGCGCGACCTCCTTGAACCGCTCGGCCGTCGCGGCGTCGCCCGGGTTGGCGTCGGGGTGCAGTTCGCGAGCGCGCTGGCGGTAGGCCCGCTTGATCTCGTCTGTGCTGGCCGACCGGGACACCCCGAGCAGTTGGTAGTAGTCAGCCAGCTCAGGTTCTCCGTTCCTCGAGCCGGCGGCCGAGCTGATCACTGACCACCTCGACGGTGGCCAGCGCCTGCGGGTAGTTCATCCGGGTCGGACCGAGCACGCCGACGGATCCGCGGGGTTCACCGTCGACGACGATCGGCGAGACCACGACGGAGCACGCCGACAGGGGCTCGACCCCGTGCTCGACGCCGATGGCGACGGACATCCCACGCTGCACGAGGTCGCCGATCAACGACACGACGATGAACTGCTCCTCCAGCGTGCGCAGCACGTTGCGCACGATGTCGACGGCGTCGAAGGCGGTCGCCATCGCGGAGGAGCCGCCGATGTAGAGGTGCTCGGCTCCGGACTCCCGTCGCACCGTCGTCAGGGCAACGCCGCACAGGCGGTCGACGACGGCGTCTCCGCTCGAGTCGACGATGCTGATGGCGCCGAGTGTTCGTCCGTTCAGCTGGGCGCTCAGATGGGCCGAGGCTGCGGCGAGGTGGTTGTCGGTCACGTCGGCGTCGAGGTCGATGGTCTGACTCTCGACCGAGCCGTTGCCGAGCACGACCACCACGGTGGCGAGCGTCGAGGACAGCGCGACGAACTGCACGCTCCGCACGGCCAGCGCCTCGGCCCGCGGGCCGACGACGATGGCGGCGTAGTTCGTCAGGTGGGCGAGCAGGTCCGACGTGCTGTGCAGCATCTCCTCGAGGCGGCCATGCGCCGTCCGGAAGAACTCGCCCACCTGCTGGCGCGTCGCCTGATCGAGGCGCCCGGGTGAGACGAAGTTGTCGACGAAGAACCGGTAGCCCTTGTCGGTCGGGATCCGGCCGGCCGACGTGTGCGGCTGCACGAGATATCCCTCCTGCTCGAGCACCGCCATCTCGTTGCGCACCGTTGCCGAGGACACTCGCACGCCGGGCGCGTCGGCGATGTGGGTCGAGCCCACAGGTTGCGCCGTCGCGATGTACTCCTGCACGACCGCGCTCAAGATCGCCGTCTTCCGATCATCGAGCATGCTGGCAGTCAAGCCTACCGAGTGCTAACTGACGGCTGGCCGCCAAAGCCGTGTATCACGAATGGTCGCGCCGATGTCCACAGGACGTGGGGGTCCGCCCGATCCGTGCCGCACTGCGGCCGACGGCAGCCGTGGCTGGCGGATGTCTCGCACTCCTCGCCGCCGCCGGCGCCGCCGGCGCGGCGCCAGACCCGGACCCGGATCCGCCGGCGACCTCGACGACCTCGACGCCCCCGACGACCCCGACGACCGCGGACTCGAGCGAGGCACCACGCCTCGAGATCCATCCTTCGGAGCTCGAGTTTCCGGAGATCGCCGTCGGCAGCTCGTCGTCGGCGGTGGTCACGCTCGCCAACGTGGGCGGCGGATCGCCGGTCGTGCAGGAGGTCGACATCATTGGCGACGGCTTCAACGTGGTCGACGACGACTGCACGGACCAGGCGGTCGCCGAATCCTGCACCGTCGAGGTGGGCTTCGAGCCGGAGTGGTCCGGCGAGTCGTTCGGCACGATCACGTTCCGAGTCGGCGCCACCACCATCAGCGGCGACCTCGTTGCGGCCGCCTCAGCGCCGCCGTCGACGTCTCCACCGGCTACGACGGAGAGCGAGCCTTCGATTGGCGCCCCGCTGACCACCGACCCGCCGCAGGGCACCACATCGGGCACCACGGAGTCGGACGCACCCGCCGAGACGGACCTGCAGCGTTGCGAGCGGGAGGCCAAGGACGCCGAGGTGGGCTTCACACCCGCGGCCGACATGGTCGTCGGCCAGCTCGAGGACGTGGTCGTCCGTGCGTCGGTCGGCGAGCTGGAGATCACGAGCGGTCCCGTCGGTGGTCCGCCGACAACGATCGTCGAGGTCTCGCTGCACTGCGAGGTGCGCGCTCAGCTGCGCGGCGCTGATTTCGAGATCGACCCGCCGGAGCACCAGGAAGCATCGTTCCTCGACGAGGCGACGATCGAGTGGATCTGGCAGGTTCGGCCGGTGCGGTCCGGTGCGCTCACCCTGCACCTGGAGATCCTCCCGGTGGTGCGGGCGGACGGTGCGACCCTGCCTGGGTCGCCGCGGCGTTACGAAGCGACCATTCGCGTCGACGCCGAGGGTCGATCGGCGGTCCAGTCCACGACGGACTTCTTCTCGGCGCTCGTGGAGTACCCGCTCGTCAAGGGCTTCGGCTCGCTGGCTGCGATTGGGGCGCTGGCGGCGGGATGGTGGAGATGGGGGCTGCGGCGGAGGTCACGTCCCGCCCGTCGGCCGCGTGCTGGGGCCTCGCGAGCACGGCGGCGGCGACGAGGACCGTCACCAGTGCAATGACACTGCCGTAGGCCAACCCCCACTCGGGGCTGACCGAGTCGCCGACGATGCCCGTGATCGGCCCGCCGATCGGCGTCGAGCCGAGAAACGCCACCGCGGTCAGGGCCAGCATCCGCCCGCGCATCTGGCCGGGGATGTCCTGCTGGATGATGCCGGTGGCGCCGCTGATGAACGCCGCCCCACCGATCCCCATCGGCACGGCCCACACGAGGGCGATCCCGAGGTTGGGGGCCCACGCCAGGCCGAGGCCGCACACGGCCATCATCAGCGTGTTACCGAGGTACCAGCGCATGGAGACCCACCCCAGCCGGGCGGTGAGCAGGGACCCGACGACCGCGCCGGCGCTCGACACCGACAGCACGAGCCCGAACCACCCTGCCCCGCCCCAACGGACGTCAGCGAGCTTCGGCAGCGCGACCTGGGCGTTGAAGGCGAACGTGGACACGACCGCCATCACGACGAGGACGACGAGCAGTCGGCGACGGTGAACGACGTAGGCCAGCGCCTCGCGCACGGGTCGCCCACCCTTTGGCGCCCGCGGCGCCGGGTACATCTCGTCGCGCCGGAGCGTGAACAGGGAGAGCAGAACCGCAGTGAAGGAGATGCCGTTGATCAGGAAGCACCACGCCGCGCCCACCGTGTCGACCATCACAGCGCCGAGGGCCGGCCCGAAGATGCGTGACGAGGTCATCACCGCGGTGTTCAGCGACGTGGCGTTCGGGATGTCGTGCGGCTCGACGAGCTCGGTGACGAGCCCGCGGCGGGCCGGATTGTCGAACGCGTTGAGCAGGCCGAGCACGAGCGTCAGGCCCCATACGACCGGCACGGAGGCCAGCCCGGCAAGGGCGACCAGCCCGAGCACGAAGGCCTGCACGGCGAGCCCGGCCTGTGTGACGATGGCCATCGTCCGCTTGTCCCGCCGGTCGGCGACCGCGCCGGCCCAGGCGCCGAGCAGCAGCATCGGCAGCCATTGCAGCGCCAGCGTGATCCCGAGGTCGGTGGCCCGTCCGGTCAGCTGGTAGACGAGCAGCGCCATCGCCGTCAGCTGCAGCCACGTCCCGATCGTCGAGACGAGTACGCCGGCGAAGAACCTCCGTGCGTTGCGATGACGGAGGCTGCGGAACGCGTTGCCGTGGGCGCGGGGGGCTGGCTGGACGGCGAGGTCAGTCATAGCTTCAGGGCGGAGATGAAGACGTCGCCCGGGACCTCGACCCGGCCGATCGACTTCATCTTCTTCTTGCCCTCCTTCTGCTTCTCGAGCAGCTTGCGTTTGCGTGTGATGTCACCGCCGTAGCACTTGGCCAGGACGTCCTTGCGCTTGGCCCGGACGGTCTCTCGAGCGATGACCTTGCCGCCGATGGCGGCCTGGATCGGGACGTCGAAGAGCTGGCGCGGGATCAGCTGCTGCAGCTTCTCGACCATCTCCCGGCCGTACTCGTAGGCCTTGTCCCGATGGACGATCGTCGAGAACGCGTCGGCCGGCACACCGTTGAGGAGCAGGTCGACCTTGACGAGGTCGGAGCGGCGATAGCCGGCGGGTTCGTAGTCGAGGCTGGCGTAGCCCTGGCTACGGCTCTTCAGCTGGTCGAAGAAGTCGACCACGACCTCGGCCAACGGGACGACGTACTGCAGGTCGACCCGCTCCGGCGACAGGTACTCGATCTTGTCGAGCTCGCCGCGGCGCTGCTGGCACAGCTCCATCAACGTTCCCGTGTAGGCCGTCGGCGTGATGATCGAGACCTTGAAGAAGGGCTCCTCGATCAAGGCGATCCGCTGTGGCTCCGGCAGGTCCGCCGGGTTGTCGACCAGCTCGAGCTCGCCGTCGGTGCGCTGCACGCGGTACTCCACGCTCGGCGCTGTGGCGATCAGCGCCAGGTCGAACTCCCGCTCGAGGCGCTCCTTGACGATCTCCATGTGCAGCAGGCCGAGGAAGCCGCAGCGGAAGCCGAACCCGAGCGCGCCGGACGTCTCCGGGGTGTACGTCACCGACGCGTCGTTGAGCTTCAGCTTCTGCAGCGAGTCACGGAGGTCCTCGAAGTCGTCTCCATCAACCGGATACAACCCAGAGAAGACCATCGGCTTGGGATCGCGGTAGCCGGGCAAGGCCTCCGTGGCGCCCCGGGCCGCCGTCGTCACGGTCTCACCGGAGCGGGCCTCGCCGACGTCCTTGATGCCGGCGATCAGATATCCGACCTCACCGGGACCGAGCTCGGGCACGGGTGTCGGCGCCGGCGCCCGTACCCCGATCTCGATGGCGTCGTGCTGCGAACCCGTCTGGAGGAAGCGCAACCGCGAGCCGGCCGTGAGTCGGCCGTTGACCACCCGCACGCTCGACACGACGCCGCGGTACTGGTCGAACTGGCTGTCGAAGATCAGCGCCTGCAGCGGCGCCTCCGGGTCGCCGCTCGGCGGCGGGATCCGCTCGATCACGGCGTCGAGCAGCTCGGTCACGCCCTCGCCCGTCTTCGCCGAGATGCGCAGGATGTCCTCGGCGGCGATGCCGAGGACGTTCTCCAGCTCTTGGGCGTACCGGTCTGGCTCGGCCGCCGGGAGGTCGATCTTGTTCAGCGCCGCGACGATCTCCAGGTCGTGCTCGAGGGCCAGGTAGCAATTGGCCAGCGTCTGCGCCTCGATTCCCTGGGCGGCATCGACGACGAGGACGACGCCTTCGCACGCGGCAAGCGACCGGCTGACCTCGTAGCCGAAGTCGACGTGGCCCGGCGTGTCGATCAGGTGGAAGACATGCCCCTTCCACTCGACGCGGACGTTCTGCGCCTTGATGGTGATGCCCCGCTCACGCTCGAGGTCCATCGAGTCGAGGAACTGCTCGCGCATCTCGCGAGCGTCGACAGCCCCGGTGACCTCGAGGATGCGGTCCGACAACGTCGACTTCCCATGGTCGATGTGGGCGATGATCGAGAAGTTGCGGATGCGAGAACGTTCCATGCGCTCCCAGCGACGGTACCCTTGCCCGGCTGATTTGAGCAGCCCAACCCTTCCCGATCTCTGAGGAACGTCGACCCGTGGCCAACATCAAGAGCCAGCAGAAGCGCAACATCACGAACGCCAAGCGGGCGGCCCGCAACAAGGCCGTCAAGAGCGAGTTGAAGACGCGGGTGAAGACGGCCGCCGGCTCGATCGGCACCGACCAGAACGCCGAAGACCTCCGTCTCGCCGTGAAGCGTCTCGACATGGCCGCCGCCAAGGGGATCATCCATCCCAACCAGGCGGCTCGCCGCAAGAGCCGCCTGATGAAGTACGTCTCCGCCGCCGACGCCGTCGAAGGCTGAACCGTGCCCAGCATCTGGGTGGCGACAGTTCACCCGACCTTCTGGGGCCACGTCTCGAATCCGAGACCGTGAGCGCCCAGATCTAGCGGCGCAGGCGCGACAGACGAGCGACCAGGACCTCCATCACGAGATCGTCCGGCAGCTCGCGGGCGCCGCGTAGGTCGAGGTCTGCGGCGGCGAGCAGCTCGATCGCCCGCTGCACACCGCTGCCGCCCAACCGCTGGTACTGCTGGAGCGCCTTACGGGCCGGGTAACCCGGCTTGATGCCCAACACCGCGGCGGCCGCCGCCTCGGAACCGGCATCCGCACCGTCCAGGCGGGCCAGCTTGGCGAAGTGCCCGTGGAGGATCGCCATCACCTGCAGCGGATGACGGCCGCCGGCGCCCATCATCCGCCCGAGCAGTCCCAGAGCATCCGACGTGCGCCCGGCGTCGATGGCATCGGTCAGGTCCCACGGGGGGACGCCGCCACCCTCGCCGAGAAACGGCTCGACGTCCTCGGCGCCGAGGGGGCGACCGGAGGATCCGTACGTCGCGACGAGCGTGGCGACGACGCCGTCGAGCCGCCCCATGTCCTCCCCGAGCCGCTCGCCGATCAGCTCGATGGCCGCCGCGTTGAGACGGATCCCTTCGACCTCGGCCCGCTCGGCGATCCACGCCTGTCGCTCACGGGCGCGCGTCGGCGCTGTCGTGCTCGTCACCGTCCCGCCCGTGGCCTTGACAGCGTCGGTCAGGGATTTGGCGACGCGGCCGCCTCCGGCGACGAGCACGAGCTCGGTCGTGGGAAGCAGGTCGGCGACGACGGAGACGAGCGGCGAGACCTGGTCAGCCGTGAAGCGGCCCACGTCACGGGCGACGACGACGCGCCGTGCCGTGAGGAACGGCGGGGTCTGCGCCGCATCGATGACGGCAGCCAGCTCGTAGTCGTCGGCGTCGAACTCGACGACAGCGAGCGCCCGGTCTTCGTCGCCGACGAGCTGGTGCACGACATCGCTCGCCGCGGCGCGGACGAGTGACTCGTCGTCCCCGGTCAGCAGGTGGGCGGTCATCGGCCGGTCATCATCGCACTGCGGTCAATCCGACTGCCTTCGGAGTTCGAACCTTTGCCGGGAGTTCGCCTTCATTACCCTCGACCCGCCGGGTGGAGCGGAGAACAAGGCCCTCGGCATCAACGACCGCGGCGAGGTGCTCATCCCCGCGCCTGACAGCTATGGCGTCGTCAACATCGTCCGCTGAGCTGTCTTGACGTCGTCACTGCTCGAGGGTTCGCTGTCTGATGTGAACGATCACCCGTTGCGCGGGCAGGTCGCACTCGTCGCCGGTGGGACGCGCGGCTGCGGGCGAGCGATCGCCGTCGAGTTGGCCCGCGCTGGTGCCTATGTCTACGCAACCGGCCGCAGCAGCCGCACTCAGGGCCGCTCGGAGATCGATCGACCCGAGACCATCGAGGACACCGGCGACCTCATGAAGGCCGCTGGCGGAGACGGCACCGCGCTGCGCGTCGATCATCTCGCCCCCGATGAGGTCGCCGCGCTCGTCGAACGGATCGGAGCCGAGCACGGGCGGCTCGACATCCTCGTCAACGACATCTTCGGCGGAGACCGGTACGCCCAGTGGAACACCCCGCTCTGGGAGCACGACCTGGAGGGTGGTCTGCGGATGCTGGCGATGGGAGTGCACACCCATCTGATCACCGCCAACAAGGCACTCCCGCTCATGCTCCAGGGTGATCGCGGACTCGTTGTCGAGATGACCGACGGCACACGCGACTTCAACCGCGGGTTCCGCCGCGACGTGGGCTTCTACTACGACCTGGTCAAGGCCAACGTCGATCGCATCACGACCGGGCTGTCGGTCGAGCTCGACGGCACCGGTGTGACGGCGCTCGCCGTCACACCGGGGTGGATCCGCTCGGAGAACATGCTCGACCACTTCGGCGTCACCGAGGACACATGGCGTGATGCCCTGGCGACAACGCCCGAGTTCGCCATCTCCGAGTCGCCGACCTTCGTGGCTCGCGGGATCGCCGCCCTGGCCGCTGACGGCAACGTCGCCCGCTTCGCTGGCCAAGTGCTCACCTCCCACGGCCTGGCACTCGAATACGGCCATACGGACATCGATGGCAGTCGGCCCGACTGCTGGGGCCACATCGCAGCCGGCCGGCCCGAGCCGATCGACCGTTGGCGTTGAGCCGTGCAGCGATTGCCGGTCGCTGATCGTTCCGGCCAGCTGCCGCCAGGGGAGCCTCGGCTGGAGATCGCACATAAATCGGCTCGAGCACCTTCCCACGGGACCGGCCGACTCGGTAGAATTTGAGCATGCCGTCAGGCCCCGAATGGATCATTGTCCTGGTAATCGTCTTGGTGATCTTCGGTGGCACTCAGGTGCCGAAGCTGGCCCGGAACCTCGGTAAGGCGCAGAAGGAATTCAAAGACGGCCTGGCCGAGAGCGAGCGCGAGGCCCAGCAGCAGCACGCCGAGGCGGACGCCGCTGCTCGCCGTGTCGAGAGTGACGCCAACACTCGCCGCGCCGATACCAGCAACGACGGCTGACCTCATCGCGCCCCGGTTCACGTCGACACGACCGTCAGCGCGCGCCGCCGTTATCGATGGAATGGCAGTCGTAGACTCACTCGGGATCCACGACGGTGCTGGCGGCCCTCGCTCCATCGAAAGGCGCATCAGTTCGAGCGCGACACGGGAGCGGTACCGCCCGTAGCTTGACGAGTCCGGTCAGTTCAGCCCAACAGATCTCGACACGTCACATTCGGTTGTCTCTTGGCTCGAGCTCCTCGTGAATGGGAAGGGTGCGATGTAGGAACCGCCTGGTGGCTGCAGGTTCGTGATCTCGGCCTCGGCGCCGGACTGCTGCGGGACGACCGTGATCGCCGACACCGGGTCGGGCGATTCCGGATGCATGGCGAACACGGCGAAGCTGGCTTTCTCCGCCGCACTCGCGCCGTTCCCGTCGGACGCAAGGAGGAACACGAAGAAGTGGAATCCGTCATCCAGCCACGAGTCATACACCGGATGGGGCGCGGTGCCGGCGAGCCGCCCGCGGAGGGCGCGGAACTCGGCCGAGCGCTTCAGTGGCGCGAGGAACTTCGCGTCAGCGCAGGGGAGGTCGTACGCGACGGCGAGGTCCGCTAGCGATGGCTTCCTGTAGACGGCCGGACCGGCCGTCGCCCGTTCGCCTCAACGACGGCGACGCGGGCGCAGGCTGGGGAGTCACGGTGATCTCGGCCATATCCGTCAGAATGTAGTTGGCCCCGGGGGCGGGCTCCGTCCCCGGGGCACAGTCGTCTGGATTCAGACTGCCGGTTGCTCGCTATGGCGTGCACCCGACGGTGGTCTCGCACGCACTGGCTGATGTTGACCGATGCCGCGGCGCTCGCAGCCGCCGCAATCCACGGCGACGCTGATGGTGTGGCAGATGCTGTCCGGCACGGCGGCCGTAGGTGAACGTGGTTGCCCGTGCCGCAGAGTCGTTGACGCGCCTCCGTCCACGGATGAACGTGCAACCAGTGCCGCAGTCCGACCGAGCGCGGTGAGCGTCAGCACGCCGTTGCAGTTGGCGTCCCCGGCGACCACGATCGTCGGCTGAGCCGTCGACTGTGTCGACGGTCAGCGTGACGGAATCGCACTTGGCGCAGTCCGCGTCGTCTGGTAACACATCCCGGTGAAGGTCGTGGTCTGCCGTGATCGGCCCCACGGTGAAGTCGTGGCAGGTGTCGGTCCGGTCGGGCCGAACGACTGGCCGTTGCGCAGCGTGAACGTGAACGGACCAAGGTGGCGGGCTCGTCGTGCACAGCCGCAGGGTCGTCGTCGCCGCCGCACACGACGGCGCACTCCTCTGCACACCGTCGACGGTCGGGTCGCAGTCGAGCGTGGTGCCACCACGCCCCTGGATGCAGATCTGCTGGTGCCGGCACTGGCCACGCCGGGCGGCGTCAGGTCGAGGTGGTGCAGCTGGCGCCTGCCGGGGCGGTGCTCCAGGCGACGGTAGCAGCAGGTGCCGGGGTCGCACTTGCCCCTCGTCACCCCCTCCTGGCCGAAGCACACCAGGCCGGCGCCGCACGGGAAGTCCGGGAGCGTCCCGGTCATGAGGGTCGTCCCGGAAGTCTTCGCCTTGCGCCTTGCCGAATGCAGTGCTGGTGCCGTCGGGAGCGAACGAGGAGGATGTCCCTGCCGTCACGGCAGGTGCACGGAGACGCAGTAGCGGCCCGTGCCGGTGATGTTCCGTGACCCGTGAACGTGACCTCTGCGTCGAAGGTGCCCGTACAGTCGCACGGCTCGTTGACGATCGATGCCGGTACCGATGATCTGGACGTCGTTGGCCGTGCACGGCAGATGGCTCAGGTCGTTGGCGTAGGCGACGAGCGGGCTGAAAACGGCGCGCCCGCCTTCGTACATCGCCGCGGCGGCGGTGCCAAGCGCCGCTGACTTGAAGAACGTGCGGCGATTCCACAACGACGCTGGGCTGTCCTCGGGAGCAGTCGGGTGATCGGCCCGGACCAGCTCTTCTGGCGGACGCTCGGTAGGTTCCTCAGCTACCGAGTCGTTCTCGTCGAATGCCGGACCACCAAGGCCTTCATCAGAAGTCATGTCGATTTGACCTTCCATTCATGTACGATCGAAAACTTTGTTGCGCAGCTTCATCTGGACGCGCTGTCGAGTTCGTCCGTCACGGACAACCCGATGAGACTCCAAGCTGCAAGTGTGAAGTCGTCCCCCTTTCTCCCGCTGCCGCGCAGTGAGACGACAATCAAGCCGGTCTCGGCACGTCGATCAGCGAGCAGTTCCAGCGCGATCGATGAGACCGATCGGCAACCAGACTTGGTGAACCGTTCCGAGATACGCAGACTCGTGTCTTCGCCTCCCTCCCCGCCGCCGTCACGAGTGCCCCTTAGTCGTGACGGCTGAACATTCAAAATCTAGGCCGCCAGCGGCTGCTATGAAAGATGCCACACGTTGGTCTTTCTCGACGCGCATCGTCATTGCTCGGTGTGTGTTTGAGGCGTACGTCTCATGGAGGGCATTTACGCCGGCACGCGTTCACGCACGTCGGCTGGAGGGAGTGAACGTCATGCGAAAGCTCACCCTGGTCGGTCTGTTCGCCGTAGCGGCGCTCGGGGCGTCGACTCCGGCGCTTGCCGCCGGCGGGCCACCCGACACTTTCACCGACACGCAGCAGAACGTGACGGAGACCATTCCGTTCGAGGGACCGTGCGGCGGCGGCGCAGGAATGGTGACGATCACCTACAACAGCGTCTTCCACGTGACGCAGTTCGACGATGGCCGCTATCACGTCACAGGGACCCAGACCGGGAAGTTCTCGTTCGCCCCGACCGATCCGGCGTTGCCCAACTCGACGGGCAGCTTCACGACCTGGTTCGGCGAGAACGGCAACTCCAGAACGTTCAACGCGACCTCGACGTTCAGCGTCAGGGGACGCACCGACGACGGCGAGCACGTGCGGTTCAACGTGACGACCCACATCACGGTCGTCGGCTCCGACGTCATCGTGGAGTTCGAGAAGGTCAGCTGCGGCTAGCGAACGCTGACGTCGGTCGACTGCCGCGAACTGACGGTGTCGGACGGGCGGGCTGGATCAGCTCCGGTCGATTGAGCCAGCCCGTCACGATCTCGGACGCCGAACTTGTGCACGAGCGCCGCCACGTGTGTGCGGACCGTGCCATTCGACACCACGAGGTGCCGGGCGATCTCAGCGGTGCTGCGCCCCTGTCGTAGCAGCACCAGGACGCCCCATTCGCGGTTTGTCAGCTCGACGTCACGGCCGTCGAGCACTCTCACGACGAAGCCTCGTCCGCCCCACCGAAGGTGTCGGACGAGCGGAGACGACACGGCGTGGGGCAGCACCGCTTCTCCTGCCAGCATCGTGTCGACAGCATCGGCGATCGCCGCCGGTGTGCTCCCCGACGGCAGATAGCCGAATGCCCCTGACGCCAAGGCGATCATGACGTCCAGGTTTGGCTCCATCGGGCCGACCACGAGCACGCCGAGCTCAGGGCGAGTACTGGTCATGTCGGCGATGGCGCGCAGCGTCTGGGCCGATGGATAGGCGTCGAGAACAAGCACGGCGGTGTCCTCCGCGCCCGCAGCGGCAAGCGCCCGGTCCAGTGGCCACGCCTCGGCGACGTCCTGCCACCCCACGCCCTTCACGGCCCGCGTCAGCGCCGCCGCCCGTGCGGTGTCGCCGCACCCGATCACGACCGTCTGTGTGGCCACCCACCACAGAAGGCGACAGGATCGGCCAACGCGTTACCGCCGACACATCGCTGTAAAGGACGGCCATGCACTGTAAAGAATGGTGGCCATGCGTCGCAAGGAGGGTGCGGAACGGCGTGACAACGGACCCGGTCGCGACGAGCGATGATACGAAGCGGATGGGCGACTGGGTAGGTGGCGCGGAGTTCGACTGCACGCTCTGTTCGGCGCAGGGCGGCGACGAGGTGGCGTTCGCCGCGCTGTGGCGTTCGCTGCACCCGCCGCTGTTGCGCTGGCTGTCGGTCGTCGCACCGGGCGGCGCCGAGGATGTGGAATCGGAGGTGTGGGTGACGGTCACGCGCGGCCTCGCGTCGTTCGAGGGCGACGAACGCGACTTCCGCGCCTGGGTGTTCACCACCGCCCGCCGACGGGCCATCGACTGGGCGCGCCGCCGCAAACGCGAGCCGCGCTGCCGCTCCTCTCGACGGGCTCGACGTGGCGGATCCGGTGGCCACCAGCTCCTCGCTGGTGGATGCCGATGCAGCGCTCGAAGCAGCGCTGACGCTGCTGCGGCGACTGACCCCCGACCAGCGGGAAATCGTGGCGTTGCGGGTCATCGTGGGGCTGACCGTGGGCGAGACCGCGACGATCGTCAACAAGTCCGATGGTGCCGTCCGGGTCCTCTGTCACCGCGGACTGCGGACGTTGGCACAGCACCTCGACGCTGATCAGCTGGCGCGAGGCGTAACGATATGAACGGTCGAATCGCTGATGAAGGCGCGATGCCGCCCGTCCGTCACAGCGCACGCTTCGACGACGATCCCTTCGCCCTCGATGACGTGCTCGTCGATCAGCTGCTGGGTGCCGCCGACGATGGCGCGCTTCCAGCCACCTACCAGCCACTCGTACATGTCTTGGCCGCCGCCCGAGGACCGGCCACCGAGGCCGAACTCGTCGGCGAACTCGATGCGGTCGCCCTCTTCCGGTCGGAGTTTGCAACTGGTGGCACGGCGGGAAGGTCGGGCCCGGCACGCCGCCGCCGTCGCCCCGTGAACGTGTTCGTCGCTGTCACCGCCCTCAGTGCCGTCACCGCCACGGGTGTCGCGGCGGCAACCGGCAGCCTCCCCGACGGCGTCCAGCGCGTGGCCGCAGAAGTGCTCTCGAAGATCGGGATCACGGTGCCCGACGGCAGCCCCTCCAGACTCGAGCATCCAACCGATCCGAGTCCCGCCAGCGTGGAGATCTCGATCCTCCCTGAGGAGACGGTCCGCGACGATGCGGACGCCAACGAAGAGACTGTGGGTGATGCCGCCGAGTGTCGGGCCGGGCGTCGTCGACAGGCGCCCGGGCGTCTCGACGCCGATCCCCGACGATCTCGTCCCTGGCGGCGGCCCCGAGAGCCCGTTGGCCACCATCCCGGCCGAAACGCCCGTCTCAGCCGGCTCGCCGCCGTTCGAGCCCGCCATCGCCCCGGCCGAGCCGCCCATCACAGCTGGCTCGCCGCCAGTCGAGCCCGCCAACCCTCTGCCCTCCAGCCTGCCGGACTCTCCACCGAGCCACCCATCCGGACCACCGCTGGACAACGAGCCCGGACCACCGCTGGACATTCAGCCCGGATCACCACCAGACGAGCCCGGACCACCACCGAACATTGAGCCCGGACCACCTACGAACGACTCACCCGAACGACCCTCGGCGGCGAGCCTGCCCCCGTCCAACCCGGCCGGGTCGCCGCCAGGCAATCCCGATCCGCCTACACCCTTGGCCGGTGACAGCCTCCCAGGTCCTCCCGGTCCATGAGCCAAATCTGACTCTGCCTCTCGCCGCCTGCTGCGGAGAGAAGCAAACGGGCCAGATCGCTCTGGCCTGTTTGCGTCCATCCCTGATTCAGCCGACAGGCAGCGGCCTCATCGGATTCTCCAATCGGGCAGCCAAGGTTGTTGGCGGCGTCGAGTTCAGCGCAGTTCGACTCGAGTCCCCGCGGACTCCTCGCCCGGGCCAGCCGCTCCTTCTCGCGCAGCTCCCAAGGCGCTGGCGCCGATGCCGGGATCCTGCCACGTCCACAGTCCGCCTGCCGGCTTCCCGAACATCGTCACCACCCCTCGCTGAACTCGGGCGCGCACTTCCTCCGCTCGGGTATCGCGTCTCCTCATTGATGCGCGGGGTGTGCCGGTCAGTCGTCTTGGGCTTGCTGATCATCACTCGATGTTGGCTGCGGACGCGGAGAGGAGGGGCCGAAGCCCCTCCTCTCCATCAACTCACCGAATGGGAAGCGTCAGTTCAGCGGGCAGCCCGCCTCGTTCGCCGCGGCGAGAAGGTTCTTCGCCGTCTCGAAGTCGCCGGACGCAAATGCGTCCTGGACGAGGTCGATGACCTCAGCGGTCGTGAAGTCGAAGTCCACGTCGGGGCTGGCGGCGTTCAGCAGCGCCGCCACGGCGTGACGAGCGAGGGCGTCATCGCCGCCACCACCAGCCTGCAGCGCCTGGAGCAGCGTCGGGTTGGTGATGAACGGGTCGTTCGGTTTGCCAGACCCCAGCGTGATGTCCACGCCGAAGATCAGCTCAAACGAGTCCGTGGGCGAGTAGATGGCCCACGAGTCGAAGTGCTGCTCCTGCTTCCAGAAGCCAGGCGTGCAACCCTCGCCACCGGGCGTCTCGATGATCACCTGGTCCGAAGCGGAGTCGGTGATGTCGTTCGGGAAGCCGACCGGGTTGTAGTGCACGGTGACCGTGTTGACCAACGGTGACGGGTCGGTGGAGATCACCGTCCGGGTCGTGTTGATCGTGCACGATGCGCCAACCGCCAGCGTTGCGGTGCAGGTCGAGTTGACGATCGCGGCGTTCCCGGCGGCGAGCAGGTCACCCGTCAGCGTGTCGCTGATCGTGCCGTTCTGCAACGCCGGAGAGTCAGCCGACGACGTGTTGGTCACGACGATGGTGCACAACTCGGCCTGACCGACCACGATCGGGTCCGGGCCACACGACTTGGTCACGTCCACCGATGGCTGGAACAGGTTTGTGCTGTCAGTGGCCGTCGCCATGGCCGACGCTCCCGCCCCCGAGTAGACCGCGGTGACCGTGTTCACGAGCGGATCAAGGTCACCGGCCACCACCGTGCGTGTCCGCACAACCGTGACACACTGGCCCGGCGTCAAAGTGGCCGGGAAGAACGCCGTGAGGTCGCCGAGCACTGTGTCCGTCACCGAAGTCCTGGACACCGGGAACGCCCCAGCGTTGCAGATCACGAAGGTGTAGGTGACCGGGTCGCCCACCTTGGAGAGCTCATCGGCCATCTTCGTGATCGTGATGGCCGGGGCCACCAGGCCAACACTGGCGGTCGCCATGTCGGTGATGTCGTTGGGGAAGCCGGCCGGGTTGTAATGCACCGTGACCGTGTTGACCACCGGGTTCGGGTCAGTCGCCAGGATCGTCCGGGCCGTGGTGATCGTGCACGATGCCCCAGCCGCCAGCGTGGCGGTGCAGTTGCTGGACACGACCGCGGCGTTCCCGGCGGCGAGCAGGTCACCCGTCAGCGTGTCGTTGATCGTGCCGTTGATCAGGGCGGGCGAATCCGCCGACGACGTGTTGGTCACGACGATGGTGCACGTCGAGACGCCACCGACCTCGTTGGGGTTCGGTGAGCAGCTCTTGGTCACGTCCACCGATGGCTGGAACAGGTTTGTGCTGTCAGTGGCCGTCGCCGTGTCTGTCGACGCGCCTGCTGAGTAGATGGCGGTCACCGTGTTCACGAGCGGATCAAGGTCACCGGCCACCACCGTGCGTGTCCGCACAACCGTGACACACTGGTCCGGCATCAAAGTGGCCGGGAAGAACGCCGTGAGGTCGCCGAGCACGTTGTCGGTGACGCTGCCACGGTTCACCGTGATGTCGCCGGGGTTGCAGATCACGAACGTGTAGGTGACCGGGTCGCCCACCTTGGAGAGCTCATCGGCCGTCTTCGTGATCGTAATATCGGCGCACTCGATGAGCGTGGTCTCCGTGGCGAACGCGCCTGCCGTCAACGGCACCTGGAACTGGCTGTACCGGAGGGCGATCTCCACTCTGTCGACGAGGCTCGTGTCGCAGAGCGTCGGATCGTTCGGGATGGTGAGCTGGAACGTCCCGAAACACGCGGTGTTCGCCGCCAGGGTGCTACCTGCGGTGATGACCGCTCCACCGGCCAGCGTGCAGCTGACATTAACGACCGTCCCACCCGGGAACGGACTCGTCTCCGTCAGCGCCGTGACCTCGGCAGCCAAGTCACCGGTGTTCGCAACGATGAAATTACAGTTGATGGTCTGGCCGATTGTCGCCACGTCAGCCGGACAGTTCTTGAACGCCTCCGCGCCGGTCCCTGGATCGGGCACCTGGGCCTCCACAGGATTCGACACGAGGAGCGTGCCGGCCCCGGCAGCAAGCGCAAGCGTGAGCGCAAGCGCGCGCCGTCGGCGCCGTAATGCGGTGGTCATAGATGTCCGCCCTTTCTTCCCAGGTCGGTGGCGTGCCCGCTCAGATACTCCTAAACCCTCGCCTCACGCACTTCAAGTCCCCCAAATGGGTCGTCACCGGACTGTCACAGATCGCAGAAAGCTCGAGGGTTGATTGTCTTCAGTTTTAGCAATATGCGCGCGCTAGATCACGCGGCAGAACCGGTTCTGCTGGAGACGTCAAGCGCGTGCGCGCCTCGCCGATTGCCGGGGTGAGCTTGGCATGCGGCAAGCAGCGCCGTCTAGGGCTGGCCGTTGATCTTTCTCGACGCGCACATGGCGTCTACAGACGCTGGCGCCCGCAACGTCAATACTCGATGTTGCCTTCGACTCCTCTGTTCATCGAACCGACACATTCCGACACGCGTCCCGCGCCTCGGCGGGACCCATCGACGACGGCGAGCAGGTGCGCACCGCACCGCGCGGCGGATGGACCTCGTCGCTGCCCGGACGGCTACTACCTCACCGACGACCACCGACCGGGCCGTGCGCATGATCCGTGAGGTCAAGACCGCCGACCCCGACAAGCCGTTCTTCCTCTATTGCGCCCACGGCGCCGTGCACGCCACACAGGCCGACATCGAAGCCATGCGCGGCCGCTACGACGTTGGTTGAGACGTCATTCGGGAGCGTCGCCTGGCCCGCGAGATCGAGCTCGGCATCATGGCTGAGGACACCGAGCTGCCACCACGCAACACGGAACCGCACGAGGATGTCGCGGCCTGGGACACCACCCTCGCTGCCGACGAGCAGAAAGTGTTCGCCCGCTACATGGAGTGCTACGCGGCGATGGTCCGCACCATCGACGACAGCCTCGGCGCCATCCTCGCCGAGCTCGAGCGCGCCGTCCCAGGAGCCGCTCGACGATCCCGACGTGCCCGGGCTCGCCGGCGAGCGCACCGATCTGGCATGGAGCCGCAGCGCCCTCGCCTCCTCCGTCGCCGGCGCGGTGATCCTGCGACGCGTCTGGGAGTACGTCGACTCACCCAACGCCAGCATCATCGTGTTCACGCTCATCGGCGTCGGCGGAATGGTCTGCCTTTCGGCACTGACCTGGGCCCACTCGACCGCCCAAACAACCATGGATGGCCGCCCGTCGCCGACCACCAAGCGCTGCGGCGAGTCACCGCCGGCACCCTGCTCTTCTGCGCAGCCGCGCTCATCCTCGCCCCTCTGCCGGTCGATGGTTGACGTCCGGAGGGCGTCGGCCGCGCCACACCAGCGCAACGAGCACGGCGGCGATGGCGACCCACCCGAGCCACGACCACGGCGGTCCAGGCTCGACGGCCGAGCCGATCGTCGCCACGGCGTCGATCCAGCGGACCCCGACGGCGACGGGTGCCATGACGACCGGGGCGACGACCGGCACGACCCCGGCGACGAGGCAGGCGGGAAGGCCGTACAGCATCACGAGCCCGGCTACCGGGACGGCGACCAGGTTGGCGACCGTGCCCACCAGTGACAGCCGGCCGAACACCAGCAGGCTCGGCAGGGCGACGCCGAGCTGCGCCCCGACGGTGACGGCGACGGGAAGCGCCAGCGGACCGAGGGCGCCGAGGCGCGGCGCCAGCCACGGCCCGATCGCCGTGACACCCGCCGTCGCGCCGACCGAGAGCCAGAAGCCGACCGACCAGGCCAACAGCGGGTCGAGCAACAGCAACCCCGCGACGGCGAGGGCGAGCAACCGCACCGGCTCGCGCTGGCGGCCGAGCAGGAACGCCGTGGCGCTCAGGGCGGCCATCGTTCCCGCCCGCATGACCGATGGCTCGGCGCGGGTGAGCAGAACGAACCACCCGATCAGCCCCAACGTCAGCATCCAGCGGCTGAGCGGACGGGACCGCCGCAGCAGGGGACCCGCGGCGGCGAGCACGAAGGCCACGTTCTGACCGGACACCGCGGTGAGATGGGCGAGGCCGCTGGCACGGAACCGCTCCACCATCGCCGGTGGCTGATCCTGGTCGTCGCCCACGACGAGGCCGCGTGCCAACGCGGCGTCATCGGGGGCGAGGACGCCCGCACCTCGCTCGATCAAGCCCCGCACGCGGTTCGACGCCTCGGCCAACCGGCTTCCGGCACGGGCATCACCGAGCCAGTCGGCGTCGAGCTCGCCGACGACGTGCTGCCAGGCGACCCGACGGGCCCGGTCCTCGTCGAGTGAGAGCAGGCGGCCGGACACCGCGACGCGGTCGCCGCCACGCCATCCGGCAACCCGCTGGCCGGCGGCACGGCCCCTGGCCCAGAGCTCGAAGCGTTGCCCATCGACGTCGAGCACGACCCGCAGGGCACTGCTGTAGCGCTGCGGTTCTCCGACCACATCCGCCCACCCTTCGAAGTGTCCGAGGCGCTCTGGCATCAGGGATCGCCACGCCGCATCCGCACGCAGGATCGTCACCGCAGCCAACGCCACGAGCACCACGCCCAACGCCGGCCGTCGCACCAACGCGGCGACCGCGGCGGCACCGACCACGACTGCGGGATGACGACTTGCCGCGGCGGACGCGACGATCACCGCGGCGAACACGACCCACGCCGTACCCAGGTGCTTCGATCCGCCTTTCCTAGGATGCCGCGGGCGCGGCAATGGCACCCCGTAACCTGCGCCCATCGCCGTTTCAACCATGAGCCGCTACACGTACGAAGGGCCGCGCTGGTACCGCACGCGGATTCGCGCCCGCGGGCCGTTCGTCGCTCTCGTCCCCCCGTTGATCGTCGGTGCCCTGGCGCTGCTCCTGCTGAACGTCGGCAACCGAGCCAGCACGGGGCTGTCGGGGCTCTTGCTCGGCGTCTTCGCGGCGCCCGGGCTGCTCGCCGTCGGTGCCCCGTTCTCGAGCTCCAGCTGGTACCCGCTGGGCATCGCTCTCAGCGTGGTGCTCTGGCTGGGCGTCGGGTGGGTCGTGTCCCGCCGGGTGACGCGCAACCCGATGGCCACGTGGCGCGACTACTGGCGTGACTACGCGTACCTGGCATGCGGCATCTGCGCCGGCGCCACCGCCGCGCTGATCATCGCCCGCATCGTCGTCGGCGACGCGCTCATCTGAGTCTCGCCTCGCAACCAGAGGTTTCTCGGTCACACGCGGACCAGATCGCGCAGCGCGTCGAGCTTGGCCGGGCCGATCCCGCGCACCGCTTCGAGGTCCTCCACCGACGCGAACGGGCCGTGTTGCTCCCGATGCTCGACGATCGCCGCCGCCGTCGCAGGTCCGATGCCCGGGAGTTCGTCGAGCTCGGCGGCGCTCGCCCGGTTGAGGTCGATCGGCCCGGTGGCCGCGGCCGTGACGGCCGGCGACCCTGCCGCCACTGGGACGGTTTCACCGACCAGCGGCACGTACACCCGCTCGCCGTCGGCCACGGGTGCGGCGAGGTTGAGGGCACCTGGATCGGCCCCAGGCGCGGCGCCTCCCGCGGCGTCGACGGCCGCCTGCACGCGGGAGCCCGGCGCCAACTCGTACACGCCCGGTCGGGCGACGGCGCCAGCGACGTGGACGACAAGTGGTCCAGCCGTCGCCGGGGGCGCCGACCCGAGCGCCGCGGCCACTGACCCGCCAGACGCGAGCGCCGTCGAGCTGCCCGCCGCCGAGGCCCGCGGCAGACCGGCCTCCGTCGGCGGCGACGGCGATCGCAGCAACCACCAGCCGACCCCCACGAGCAGGACCACGGTGAGGGCTCCGGCGATCAGCCGACCGGCGCCGAACCACTCGATCCACGGTCGAAGCGGACCCATCCGGCCGGGCGGTGGACGCTCCGGGACCGCGGGCTCATCGAGGTTCTCGACGAACATGACGTCTCCTCACTGCACAGCGCGCCGGGGCGCGCCGGAGATCGAGGGGGACGTCGGTGGGGTGACCCTATCGGAGGGGTGTCAGAACAACTGCGCGGTGAGCCGGCGCCGGTACTCGGCGGTGCGCGGGTCGTCGTTACCCATCAACTCCAGGATGTCGACGAACTCCTGGCGCGCTTCGTCGTCATCCTTCACTCGCGTCAGCAGGTCAGTCAGTTTGGCGTCGTGATCGTCCATCACTGCGTCACCGACACGAGCGGCCGCGGCCACCTTGCGGGTGCGCTCGGTCTCCGGAATGCGCTCCAGCAACGTCAGAGCCTCTGCTCCGTCTCCTCGCTCGACGAGCAGCTCACCCAGGGCCACGATGACGTCCTCGTTGCCGGGCTCGAGCTCGAGGGCCTGGCGCAGGCTGGACTCGTCGCCGGCGGACAGCAGCCGGGAGAGCTCGCTCTCGGCCTCCGTGGGCAGCAGCGTCTGCACGAAGCGAGTGACCTCCTGTTCGGGATATGCGCCGATGAACCCGTCGACCACCTGGCCGTCCCGGAGGGCGTACACCGCCGGGATCGACTGCACCCGGAACGCCTGGCTGATGCCCGGGTTCTCGTCGACGTTGACCTTCGTCAGCACGACCTGGCCGTCGGTCCCCTCGACCACCTTCTCGATGATCGGCCCGAGGGTGCGGCAGGGGCCGCACCACGGCGCCCACAGATCAACGACGACGGGCACTTCCTTCGAGCGCTGCACCACTTCGGTGTCGAACGTGGCGTCGGTGACATCGACATAGGCCATGGATTCGAGGCTACCGGCGGCCGAAAACCACGGGCGTGAGGACGCAGCTGGTTGAGCTCCCAGCGCCTTCGCCGGCCGCGTCGAGAACGTTGGTACCGTCGGGGTGCCGTGGTTGACCACCGTTTCGTCGCCGAGATCCCGAAGCTCGACGCACCAGTGCTGGTCGTCATGCTGACCGGGTGGATCGACGCCAGCGGCGCTGCGGCGGCGGCGATGGCGGCATTGGAGCAGGAGTGCGACATCGCCCCGCTCGTCGAGTTCGACGACGACATGTACATCGATTACCGCGCCCGCCGGCCGATCCTCGAGCTGCGCGACGGTGTCAACGATCGGCTCGTCTGGTCCTCGCCGGCGCTGCAGCATGGTCGGGATCCGAGCGGTCGCGACGTGCTCACGCTGAGCGGTCCCGAGCCCGACATGGCGTGGCACCGCTTCGCCTCCACGATCGCCGACCTGGCCGCCCAGCTCGGCGTCGTGCGCATGGCGGCCCTCGGCGCCTATCCGTTCGCCACGCCGCACACCCGGCCCTCCCACGTCTCGGCGACCTCGCCGTCACGCGACGTGCTGGCGGCGCTGCCGTTCCGCACCAGCTCGGTCGACGTGCCGGCCGGCATGGCCGCGGCGCTGGAGCAGACGGTGCACGAGCGGGGCATCCCGGCCGTCGGCATCTGGGCCCAGGTTCCGCACTACGTCGCGTCGATGTCGTACCCCGCGGCCTCCGTGGCGCTGCTCGAGGGGCTGGCCACGGCGACCGGCGTACGCGTCGAGGCCAGCGAGCTGCGGAGGGAGTCCCTCCTCCAGCGCGAGCGCCTGGACCAGCTCGTCGAGGCCAACGACGAGCACCAGGCGATGATCGCCCAGTTCGAGCGGCTGTACGACGCCGCCGACGACGCCTCCGCGACACCCGTCGGAGGCCTCGAGCTGCGCTCGGCCGAGGAGCTGGCCGACGAGGTCGAACGCTTCCTCCGCGAGCAGGGCAAGAACTGACGCTGGCGTCCGGTCACGTCGCGCGGAGGGCGAGCGTGAACAGGATTGCTGCGGCAAGCGGCGCGATCGTGCGGATGTGGTTGGCGGCCGTCCACTCCGCGACGTAACGCTCCCAGTGTGCGACTGCGCTCGGGTCGTTCGGCTCGAGCTTGTCCAATGCGTTGTTGCGCGGCACGTGGTACACCATCGTCAGGACGACGGTCACGAGGTACACCGCGGCGGCGATCACGGTGTACACGGCGTACGGCTCGCCCCAATCGGCGATGGCGACGACCGCCGCGGCGACCGAGGTTCCCGCCGTGCCGAACAGCGCGAGCATGAACAGCGGGTTCGGCGCGTACACGTTGATCGACTGCATCGCGGCGATCCCCATCGGTGCCGGCAGCTTGGCCAGCGACCGCATCATGAACGTCGAGAACGCGAAGAACACGCCGGCGACGAGCCCGCTCCCGATGGCGCTGATGAACACCAGCACCCCGGCGACACCCTCGACCATCACGCCACCTCCTCGTCATCCCAGGCACCGGCGGCCGCGGCTGCCGTGGCGTACTCAGTGAAGTCCCGCGGCTCACGACCGAGCGCCCGCTGGACACCATCGGTGAGGTAGGCGCTGCGGCCGTCGAGGACCTCGGTGAACAGTTCGACGAGCCCCATCACGTCGTCCTCGGGCAAGCCGGCCGCCTGCAGACCGGCGGCGAACTCCTCGGAGTTGATCGACGAGTAGCGCACAGGTCGGCCCATCGCCGTCGTGAGATCGGCGGCCACGTCGGCGAACGTCAGGAGGCGCGGTCCGGTCACCTCGTAGAGCTCACCGATGTGGCGGTCGTCGGTCAGCGCAGCGACCACGATGTCGGCGATGTCGTCGACGTCGATGAACGGCTCGGCGACGTCGCCGGCCGGGACGGCGATCTCGCCGGCCCGCACGCCGTCGAGGAACGCGCCCTCGCTGAAGTTCTGGGCGAAGAAGCTTGACCGCACGATGGTCCAGTCTGCTCCGGAGCGCTGCACCGCCTCCTCGCCACGCAAAGCGCCGACTTCGTTGCGGCCCGACAGCAGCACGACGCGGCGCACACCGCGCTCGACGGCGAGGCGGGTGAACGCGTCGACCGCCTCGGCGCCGCCCGGAAAAGCGATGTCCGGGACGTACGTGACGTACACCGACCCGACTCCGTCCAGCGCGCCCGACCACGTGGTCGGATCGTTCCAGTCGAACGGCGGATGCCCGGAACGGGAGCCGATGCGGACCGGGCGTCCGAGCGCCTCGAGCCGGTCAGCGACGCGGCGCCCGGTCTTGCCGGTGCCGCAGGTGATCAACGTGGGGAGGTGGTGATTGCTCATGCCGACGAGTCAAGTTGAGAAAGGTGAGACGGTCCATCGCTGAACCGCTCGAATCCATACGCCAGCGTCTACGCTGGAGCACCGATGGATGCCCTCGCCGCGCTGCTCGACGGGCCACGCGCTCGCGAGGCGTTCCTCCTGCGGATGGTCATGAGCGCACCATGGTCGGTGCGGGTGCAGGACGAGGCGCCGCTGTCCCTGGTCGCCGTGGTGCGCGGTGAGGCATGGGTCTTCCCTGACGACGGTGACGCGGTTCACCTGGCACGCGGCGACGTCGCGATCACGCAGGGCCCGCAGCCGTTCACGTTCGCCGACGACGTCGCCACGTCTCCTCAGGCCGTGATCCACCCGGGACAGCACTGCACGACCCCCGACGGCGAGGAGCTGCACCAGGCGATGGATCTCGGTGTTCGAACGTGGGGCAACGATCCGCACGGGTCCGCGGACCTCCTCGTCGGGACCTACCAGCTGGAGGGCGACGTGAGCCAGCGGCTGCTCGGGGCGCTTCCCGCGCTGCTCGTCGTGCCAGCAGGCACGCTGGACACACCGCTCGTGGACGTGCTCAGCGCGGAAGTCCTCAGGGACGAGCCCGGGCAGGAGGCGGTGCTCGACCGCCTCCTCGACCTGCTGCTGATCGCCACGCTGCGCGCCTGGTTCGCCGGGCCCGACGCCGAGGCTCCGTCGTGGTATCGGGCGCACGGCGATCCTGTCGTCGGACGGGCACTGCGCATGCTGCACCACCACCCGGCCCATCCCTGGACCGTCGCCGGCCTCGCCAAGGAGACCGGTGTGTCTCGTGCTGCCCTCGCCCGGCGCTTCACCGAGCTCGTGGGTGAGCCGCCGATGGCGTACCTCACGGAGTGGCGACTGGCCCTCGCTGCCGACCTGCTGCGCGAGCCCGACGCCACCGTCGGCTCGGTCGCCCAGCAGGTCGGCTATGGCAGCCCCTTCGCGCTGAGCACCGCGTTCAAGCGCCACCGGGGTGTGAGCCCTCGGGCTCACCGGATGGCAGTGACGTGAGCGCGCTCCCCTACGGTCTGCGGCATGAAGATCGATGGGGGTCTCCCGACTCAGCTCGACGCCGTCGGCGCACAGGCCGCTGAGCTCGAAGCGGCCGGCTTCTCCGGGGCGTTCTCCTCGGAGACGAGCCACGATCCCTTCCTGCCGATCCTGCTGGCGGCCGAACGAACCGAGTCGATCGAGCTCGGCACGGCGATCGCCGTGGCCTTCGCCCGCAGCCCGATGACGTTGGCGAACACGGCATGGGACCTCCAGGCGTACTCGAAGGGCCGCTTCATGCTCGGCCTCGGCAGCCAGATCAAGCCGCACATCACGAAGCGCTTCTCGATGCCGTGGAGCCATCCGGCGGCTCGCATGCGCGAGCTGATCCTGGCGATCAGAGCCATCTGGGACACGTGGCTGAACGGCACCCCGCTGCAGTTCCGCGGCGAGTTCTACCAGCACACACTGATGACCCCGTTCTTCGCGCCCGACCCCGCCGACCTCGACGGCTTCGGCGTACCGAAGATCTTCCTCGCCGGCGTCGGCGAGCTGATGACCGAGGTCGCCGGAGAGGTCTGCGACGGGTTCCTCTGCCACGGCTTCACCACCGAGCGCTACCTGCGGGAGGTCACGTTGCCGGCCCTCGAGCGCGGACGGGCCAAGGCCGGCAAGACGCTGGACGGGTTCGAGATCGTCGGCCCGAGCTTCGTCGTCACCGGCACCGACGATGAGCAGCTCGCCGCCGCCGCGACCGGCACACGCCAGCAGATCGCGTTCTACGGCTCGACCCCCGCCTACCGCGGCGTGCTGGAGGTGCACGGCTGGGGTGGTCTGCAGGAGGAGTTGAACGCGCTGTCCAAGCAGGGGCAGTGGGAGCAGATGGGCGAGCTGATCGACGACGAGATCCTCGGCACGTTCGCTGTCGTCGGTGCGCCCGAGGACGTCGGCCCCGAGCTGCATCGCCGCTACGGCGACGTCGTCGACCGGATCTCGTTCTACGCGCCGTACCGCAGCGACCCCGACCGCTGGACCAAGGTGATCGAGGACATCAAGCAGGCCTGATCACGCCTTCTGTCCGTAAGAATCGCATCACAACGATCGATGTCTACGGACAGAACGCTGCATCGGCGCCGAGCAACCAGCTCGTGACGTTGGCGCCGAGCGCGTCGTCGGCGTAGCCGCCCTCCTGCAGCACGACGAGCGGCCGGCCGAGGGCGGCGACTGCGGCACCGCAGCGCCGGAAGCCGTCGGTCGTCAACGCGAGGTCGCACATCGGGTCACCGACGTAGGTGTCGACGCCGAGCGACACGACGACGACCGACGGGTCGAAGGCGTCGACGGGTGCCAGTGCCCGGTCCAGCAACGCCAGGTATGCGTCGTCGTCGATACCTGCCGCCAGCGGCACGTTGCACGTCGTGCCCCGGCCTCGTCCCGCCCCGGTCTCGTCGGCGTAGCCCGTGTGGTACGGGTACGCCCGCTGGGGATCGCCGTGCAGCGAGACGAACAGCACGTCATCGCGCTCGTAGAAGATCTGCTGCGTGCCGTTGCCGTGGTGGTAGTCGACGTCGAGGACAGCGACGCGCCCGCCGCCGGCCGACGCGGCGTGGCTGGCGGCGATCGCCGCGTTGTTGAAGAAGCAGTAGCCGCCGTACAGCGCGGTCGCCGCGTGGTGTCCCGGCGGCCGGCACAGCCCGTACGAGAGTTGCTCCCCGGCGAGAACGGCATCCGTCGCCGCCACCGCGCAGTCGACGGCCGAGCGCGCCGCGTCGTAGCTGCCGCCCGTCAACGGCGTCGTCGTCTCGTAGCACCAGAACCCGAGCCGGGCCGCGACGGCTGCCGGCTCGCCCCGCCCGCCCATCCCATCGCGCAGCCCCGGCATGGCGAAGACGTCGGGAACGACATCGTGGCTCGGCTTGACGTCACGTTGGTACTCCTCCCATGCCGAGGCGAGGAACCGCACGAGCCCGGCGTCGTGCACGGCCTCGATCACCGCGGTGCCGGCGTCCGGCGGCTCGAGCACCTCGAAGCGTTGATCGGCGGCGAGGGCGGCACGGATCGACCTCGGCCCGGCCGGGATGCTCGAACGGCACCTGCAGTGCCGACGCCTCGATCTCGTGCTCGGGGTCGTGCCCACGATGACGGTCCGAGGCAAAGACCCGGATCACGCCGCAACACCCTGGGGGCTGCGCCCCCAGACCCCATCCCCGTCCGGCTCCCTGGCGGTCGCTCGGCCGGTGGCGCTCGCTGCGCTCACGCCAGTGTCAGCACCTCTTCCAGGTACTGCTCCCGGCACAGCGCCCGCTGCAGCTTGCCCGACGACGTCTTCGGCAACGTGCTCGGCTGCACGAGCATCACGTCACGTGGCGGCAACCCACACACGTCGAGGGTGCGGTGGTGGATGGCCTGGCGCACGGCGTCCAAGTCGACCGGATCACCCTCTGTCCGCCTGACCTCGGCGACGACGACGACGCTCTCCTTGCCCTTGTAGCCGTCCATGCCGAAGGCGATGACGTTCCCCGCCCGCACGCCGTCGAGCGACCCGACCGCCCGCTCGATGTCCTCCGGGAACACGTTGCGCCCACCGACGATGATGACGTCCTTGATCCGCCCGCACAGGATGAGCTCGCCCTCGAGCAGATAGGCCAGGTCGCCGGTCCGCAGCCACCCGTCCGTGAACAGCTCGGCCGTGGCGTCCGGCCGGTTGTAGTACCCGGGCGTCACAGATGTGCCGCGGATGAGCAGCTCGCCGACGTGACGATCCGGTCGGTCCTCGAACGTGTCGGAGTCGATGACACGGAACTCGAGCCCTGGCACCGGTGGCCCGAGCAAGGGCAGCCGACGGGCGACCAGCGCCAGATCGTCGGGATCGACGACGTCGATCGGCTTGGCGACGCGGTCACGTTCGAGCATGACACGGTCGACGGTGTCGCACACCAGACCGCGGTTGCGGGGCGGGAACGAACCGCCGATCGCGACCTCGGCCATCCCGAAGGCCGGGAACACGCCTCCCGACGGGAAGCCGAACGGCTCGGCGGCAGCCACGAAGGCCTCCATCGCGTCCGGATCGATGGGTTCGGCACCCGACAGCGCGAGCGTCAGCGTGGAGAGATCGAGGTCGCGCATCCTCCGCAACGCCCGCGTCGCCAGCACCCACGCGAAGTTCGGTCCCGCGGTGACAGTGCCGCCCCAGTCGGAGATCCACTGCATCCAGTTGCCCGGGTGCCCGAGGAAGTCCTGCGGCGCAGCTTGCACGAGGTCGACCCCGCGCGTCATCGGGATCGAGATGAACCCGACCAGCCCCATGTCGTGGTACAGCGGGAGCCACGAGACCATGACTTCGTTCTCGGTCATCGTGGCCGCATCACAGCACGCGTCGACGTTCGCGGTGAGGACGCGATCGGGGATCATCACGCCCTTGGGCTCGCTGGTCGAGCCGCTCGTGTACTGCAGGATGACGAGCCGCTCCGGATCGGGAGCCGGTACCTCCAGGCGATCGCCGCTCGGCACGCCGGCGGCACCAGGCAGGACCGCAGCCATCGAGACGATCGGTGGATCGCCCGGCAGCGCCTCGTAGAACGGCGCCAGCTGGTCGTCGATCAACACGATCTTGGCGTCGCCGTGGCGGATGCGCGCCCGGGTCGAGCCGACGAAGCTCTCCAACGAGCCCATGCGCATCGGCAGCGGGAGCACCATGGACGCCATTCCGGCCATCCAGCAGGCACGCACGACGGTGATCAATGCTCGGCTCGTCGGGCCGAGGATGGCGACGTGGTCACCGGGCATCAGGCCGCGGGCCTGCAGCGCGGCACCGACTGACCTCGATTCGTCATGGAGCTGGCGCCAGGAGACGTAGAGCGGAGCGCCATCGGGCGTCACCGACGAGCCGACGAACCGTACGCCCGTTCCGGAGTCAGCTGCCGCCTCGAGTCGCGCCGTCGTGGAGGGAGGCAGCGACCCGCTCATTCGAGTCGAGGCTATCTGCGGCCAGTGCTTCGCCGTGGCATGCGAGCGACCGAGCGCCAGCCGGAGCGGTATGCGAGCGACCGAGCGCCAGCGAGGGAGTGGCCAACGCCGGCCTGCGTGGCCGGGGAACGCAATGGCGTCTGCGTGGCCGGGGAACGCAATGACAGACAGGTTATGGGGCACCGCACGAACGTAGGCTGGATCTTCGCTATGCCCCCGGAAGAACGCGACCCTGGATCGGCGGCGCCCGACGACGAGGCCCCGGCGTACCGTTACACAGCCGCGCTGGCGCAGGAGATCGAAGAGCGCTGGCAGGACCGCTGGGACGCCGAGGGCACGTTCGAGTCGCCGAACCCGGCCGGTCCGCTGGCCGATCCCGACGCCGTTGCCGCCCGCGGACCGAAGCTGTTCGTCCTGGACATGTTCCCCTACCCGTCGGGCACCGGGTTGCACGTCGGGCACCCGTTGGGGTTCACGGGGACCGACGTCTACGTCCGCTACCAGCGGATGGCCGGCCGCAACGTGCTGTACACGATGGGCTTCGACGCCTTCGGCTTGCCGGCCGAGCAGTTCGCCGTGCAGACCGGCACGCATCCGGCGATCACGACCGCCGACAACATCGTCACGTACCGCCGCCAGATCCGCCGGCTCGGGTTGAGTCACGACCCCCGGCGCTCGATCGACACGACCGATCCGGCCTACTACCGATGGACCCAGTGGATCTTCACCCAGATCTTCGAGTCGTGGTACGACCCTGAGGCCGTGCGTCCCGACGGAGGCGTCGGACGCGCTCGCCCGATTGCCGAGCTGCGTGCGGAGTTCGACGCCGGCGTGCGCCAGCTCGACGACGGGCGCCGCTGGTCGAGCCTGTCCCCCGGCGAGCAGGCCGACATCATCGACGCGTACCGCCTGGCCTACGTGTCCGATGCGCCGGTCAACTGGTGCCCAGGCCTGGGCACGGTCGTCGCCAACGAGGAGGTCACCGCCGACGGGCGCAGCGATCGCGGCAACTTCCCGGTCTTCCAGCGCAACATGCGCCAGTGGATGATGCGGATCACGGCCTATGCCGATCGCCTGATCGACGATCTGAACGTGCTCGAGTGGACCGACTCGCTGAAGACCATGCAGCGCAACTGGATCGGTCGCTCCCCGGGTGCACGGATCTTCTTCCCGTCGCCGGCCGGCCCCATCGAGGTGTTCACGACCCGTCCAGACACGCTCTTCGGGGCCACGTTCATGGTGCTGGCGCCGGAGCACCCGATGGTCGCCGATCTCACGATCGGTGAAGAGGCGCCCGCCGTGCTCGAGTACAAGCGTCAGGCCGCCAGCCGCAAGGACTTCGAGCGGCAGGACGAGACCCGGATGAAGACCGGCGTGTTCACCGGCAGCTACGCCACGAACCCGGTGACGGGCCAGGACATCCCGATCTGGATCGCCGACTACGTGCTGATGGGCTACGGCACCGGGGCGATCATGGCGGTGCCGTGCGGCGATGAGCGGGACTTCGAGTTCGCCCGCCAGTACGGCCTCGACATCCCGCCGATCCAACGGCCGCCCGACGAATGGTTCGCCGAGCAGGGCATCACGCCCACGTTGGACACGTTGCGGTGGCCGGAGGCCTTCGTCGGCGACGCGCCGTACGTCAACTCGGCCCACGCCGACCTCGACATCAACAGCGTCGACTCCGTCTCCGAGGGCATCGCCACCGTCAACGCCTGGCTCGAGGCCAACGGCTACGGCGAGGCGACGATCACCTACAAGCTGCGCGACTGGCTGTTCAGCCGGCAGCGCTATTGGGGGGAGCCCTTCCCCATCGTCTACGACGAGGCGGGCCGCCCCCACGCCCTGCCGGACGAGCAGTTGCCCCTGACGCTGCCCGAGACAGACAGCTTCTCGCCGCGCACGTTCGACCCGGACGATGAGCACTCGGAGCCGGAGAGCCCACTCGACCGCCTGGACTGGTGGGTCGACGTCGAGCTCGACCTCGGTGACGGCCTGAGGCGCTACCGCCGCGATACGAACGTGATGCCGCAGTGGGCAGGCTCGTGCTGGTACGAGCTGCGCTACTGCGACCCGACCAACGAGAAGGCGTTCGTCGACCCGGAGGTCGAGCGTTATTGGATGGGCCCGCAGACCGACCTGCGTCCCGACCACCCGGGCGGTGTGGACCTGTACGTCGGCGGCGTGGAGCACGCCGTCCTGCACCTGCTGTATGCCCGGTTCTGGCACAAGGTGCTGTACGACCTCGGCCACCTGTCATCGCACGAGCCATACGCCCGGTTGTTCAACCAGGGCTACGTGCTGGCAGCCGCCTACACCGACGAGCGCGGCATCTACGTCGAGGCCGAGGAGGTGACGGCCGAGGACGACGGGACGTTCACGGCCGAGGGCCGGCCGGTCGTTCGCGAGTGGGGCAAGATGGGCAAGAGCCTGAAGAACGCCGTCTCGCCCGAGGTCATCTACGAGGCGTACGGCAGCGACACCTTGCGGTTGCACCTGATGGCCACCGGCCCGCTGGACGCGTCTCGCCCGTGGGAGACCCGCGACGTCGTGGGGATGTACCGGTTCCTGCAGCGGCTGTGGCGGAACATCATCGACGAGCGGACGGGTGAGCTGGCGCTCGTGGACGGTCCGACCGACGATGCGACCCGCCGCCTCCTGCACCGCACGATCGCAACCGTGAAGAGCGAGATCGAGGCGCTGCGCTTCAACACCGCGATCGCCAAGCTGATCGAGCTCAACAACCACCTGACGAAGAACGCCGCCGGGACGACCCGCGAGGTGGCCGAGGCGATGACAACGATGGTGGCACCCTTCGCGCCGCACGTCGGCGAGGAGCTGTGGCACCGCCTCGGCCACGAGGGAACGATCACCTTCGTCCCGTTCCCCGAGGCGGACCCAGCGCTGCTCGTCGAGGACACGGTCGAGTACCCGGTGCAGATCAACGGCAAGGTCCGCAGCCGCATCGTCGTTCCCGCGTCGTTGACGCCCGATGAGGTCGAAGCCGCCGCGCTCGCCGACGCGAAGGTCATCGCGGCCGTCGACGGCGCGACGCCGAAGAAGGTCATCGTCGTCCCCGGCCGGATGGTCAACGTCGTGGTGTGAGGCGCCCCGCAGTCGGGTTGGCCAGGAGCCCTCCTCCCTACCGCGTCTCATCTTGCTCTCATCGAGTCGGCGCTAACAGTGGCGGTGATGATCACCGTCACTTCCAGTCCACCACGCACCGGTGTCCAGGTTGTCGACGTGGCCAAGTCCTACGGCGCGGTGCAGGCGGTCAGGGGCGTCGACCTCTCCGTCGCCCCAGGTGAGACCGTCGCCCTGCTCGGGCCGAACGGCGCCGGCAAGTCGACCACGATCGACATGATGCTCGGGCTGACCCGACCGGATCGCGGCCACGTCGAGCTGTTCGGAATGTCCCCGAGTGACGCCGTCCAGGCCGGTGCCGTCGGCGTCATGCTGCAATCCGGCGCGTTGATCCGCGACCTCTCGGTGCGCGAGCTGATCACGATGGTTGCGTCGCTGTATCCGCACCCGCTCGGGGTCGACGAGGTTCTCGTCCTCGCCGGTCTGCAGGACGTGGCGGGACGCCGCACGCAACGACTGTCGGGCGGTCAGGCACAGCGTGCTCGCTTCGCAGTTGCGCTCGTCTCCAATCCCGACCTGCTCGTGCTCGACGAGCCGACCGTCGGCCTCGACGTCGAAGCGCGCCAGAGCTTCTGGTCCGTGATGCGAGCGTTCGCGTCCCGTGGCAAGACCGTCATCTTCGCCACGCACTACCTCGAGGAGGCCGACGCCTACGCCGACCGGGTGGTGCTCATGTCTCGGGGACGCGTCGTCGCCGAAGGTCCGCCGACGGAGATCAAGGCGCGCGTGGGCCGGCACATCCTCCGCGCCACGCTCGCCGAGGTCGACGCCGACACCTTGGCGGACCTTCCGGGCGTCGCCCTTGCCACCCGTCACGGCGACACCATCGAGCTGCAGTGCACCGACTCGGACGCCGCGGTGCGCGCTCTGCTGACGACGTATCCCAGCGCACGCGACATCGAGATCCGCGGTGCCGGATTGGAAGAAGCGTTCCTGGAGCTCACCGTCAACGCCGACAAGCTCCCCGAGTTGGAGGCGCCGCGATGACGACCGCTGTCTATACCCGCTACGAGCTCGTGCGTGCGTTCCGCAACGTCCGCTTCTTCGTCCTGGCGCTGGCGTTCCCGCTCGTCATGTTCCTGCTGATCGCCGGGCCGAACCGCCACGAGCAGCTCGATGGCATCTCGTTCCCCGTCTACTACATGACGGGCATGATCAGCTGGGGCGCGATGGCCGCGGTCATCGCCAGCGGTGCCCGCATCGCCGTCGAGCGGTCAGTCCAGTGGCATCGCCAGCTGCGCGTCACACCGCTGCCCGTGCGCACGTACTTCAGGGCCAAGATCGAGAGCGGCTACGCGATGGCGTCACTGACGATCATCCTCCTGTACATCGCCGGGATCTCGCTCGGCGTCCGACTGCCGGTGTCCGGTTGGCTGACGATGACCGTCCTGATCCTGATCGGACTGATCCCCTTCGCCGTGCTCGGCATCCTGATCGGCCACCTGCTTGACGGCGGACTCGATCGGCCCGGCGATCGGTGGGCTGACCGCGCTGTTCGCGCTGCTCGGCGGCGCATGGGGCCCGGTCCTCGGCGACAGGCGCGCTGCGCACGATCTCCAAGGGTCTCCCGTCGTACTGGCTCGTCCAGGCCGGCAAATCCGCGGTGACGGGCGAGGGATGGCCACTGTGGCCTGGATCGTCGTCGCCGTGTGGACGCTCGTCCTGACCGTGCTCGCCGTGCGCGTGTACCAGCGCGACACGGCCCGCACGTAGCCGTCACGACGTGGCCGACTACCCGCCGTCGGCGCGCAGCCGGTAGCCGGCGCCGCGCACCGTCTCGATGGCGCTGCGCCCGAAGGGCCGGTCGACCTTGTCCCGCAGGTACCGCACGTAGACGTCGACGACGTTCGACGTGCCGTCGTAGGCGAAGTCCCAGACGTGCTCGAGGATCGCCGTACGGCTCAAGACCTCGCCCTTGTGGCGCATGAGCAGTTCGAGCAACGAGAACTGGCGGGCCGTCAGGGAGACGGCGGCCTGACCACGGTTCACCGTCCTCGTGGCCGGGTCGAGCTGCAGATCGCCGGCCCGCAGCACCGCCGGCCGCTCCCCCGCGTCGCGGCGCAACAGCGCCCGCAGCCGGGCGAACAGCTCGGCGAACGAGAACGGCTTGGCGAGGTAGTCGTCGGCTCCGGCATCGAGGCCGCGGACACGATCGCCGACCGAGTCCCGGGCGGTGAGCATGATGACCGGCATCCATCTGCCCGCGTCACGCAGCTGCCGGCACACGTCGAACCCGTCGGGGGCGGGAATCATCGTGTCGAGCACGATGGCGTCGTACGGGAGCTCACGACCTGCCCAGACGGCGTCCTCGCCACTCGCCGCAAGGTCGACGGCATATCCCTCGCGCTCGAGCCCTCGCTTCAGCAGGGACGCCATCTTCACGTCGTCCTCGACCACGAGCAGGCGCACCGTCGGCACGGTACCGCTGCGTCAGTCGTGTCGCCGGTCCCGCTCGATGAGCCGGTCGACCGCTGTCACGAGGTCGTCGAGTGGGAACGGCTTGCCGAGGAACACGTCCGAGCCGGCTCGCTCGGCAGCGGCGCGGTCGGCTGGGCTACTCCGGGCGCTCACGACGACGACGCCGCCGGTCCAGCCGTCGGCGCGCAGGTGTCGGCACACCTCGATCCCACTCGGGTGGGGCATCATCACATCCAGCACGATGACGTCCGGGTGCTGATCGGCCACCGCCCACAGCGCGTGGTCGCCGGATTCGCCCGTGACGCAGTCATAGCCGGCACGCTCGAGGCGGCGCACGGCGATGCGCACGAACTTGGGGTCGTCGTCGACGACGAGCACGCGCCCACCACCGACACCGTCAACGTCCGTCAGGCCGAACATGGCAGCAGCCTGAACCGTGCGACGTGAGAGCACGATGAGCGTTCAGGAGCGAGCCAGAGGAACCTCGACTTCGACGCACGCACCACCGAACGGCGGACCGTTGGTGGCACGGACCGTCCCGCCCAGGGCGGCCGCCAGCGACGACACGATGGCCAGTCCCAATCCGGCGCCTCCTCCGGAGCGGGTGCGCGCACCGTCGCCGCGCGTGAAACGGTCGAAGGCCTGGTCCAACAGTTGTGGGGGGAAGCCCACACCGTCGTCGGCGACGGCCAGCCGCCCGTACTCGCCGTGACGAGTCGTGGTCAGCTGGATCCGGCTCCGGGCGTGGCGCTCGGCATTGACGACGAGGTTGGTGACGATCTGGTGGATCCACGTCGCGTCGCCGCGTACGACCATGGGATCTCCCAACACCTCGATGTGCACGTCGTCGCGATGAGGAAGACGGCGGATGCACTCCTCGGTGGCGCCGAGCAACTCCGTCATCGTCTCGCCGGGCTCGAGCTGCCCGGCGTCTGCACGAGCAAGTGTCAGCAGGTCCTCGGTCAGGCGAGCCAGACGGTCGGTCTCCTCGAGTGCGCTGGCCACGCCCTGGGCGACCGCCGCTTCGTCACCCGGATCGTCGGCCGTGAGCTCGAGCTCGCCACGGAGCACGGCCAGGGGGCTACGCAGCTCGTGCGCGGCGTCGTCGATGAAGGCCCGCTCATGGGCGATGGTCGTCTCGATGCGAGCCAGCATGGCGTTGAGGGTCCGACCCAGTTCGGCGATCTCGTCGTCGCCTCCGGGCTGCGCCAACCGCCGGCCCGGCTCTGCCATCGAGATCGTCGCCGCCTCGTTGCTCATCCTCCGCACGGGTCGGAGCGCGGCGCCGGTGAGGAACCACGCGGCCGCACCGATGGCCGCGGCGAGCACCGGACCGGCCACGCCGAGCACGATGGTCAGCCGCTGACGCGCCTCGGCCAGCGATGCGGTGCTGGTCGCGACGACACCGATGATCTCCTCGCCGACGGGGCCGCGCATCGGGCGAGCCAGCAACCGGGCGTGCTCGCCGACGCCGGTGATGGCACGATCGACGATCACCTCCCCGCGAGCTGCTCGCGTCAGCTCGTCTGCCGTCAGCACGGGCTCCACGCCCGGTGGCGCGAGGACGGCACCGGTCGGACCGACCACCTGGGCGACGACGGAGCTCGGCTCTGTCGAGATCGGCTCGGTGTCCAAGCTGGCCGCGAGATCGTCGGCCCGGACCGTCAACTCGTCGGTGATCGCTCCGCTGAGCGCGCCGCTGACATCTCGATACAGGAGCAACGCGCCGATGCTGAGGACCAGCATCGCCCCGGCGGCGGCGAGTAGTGCCAGCCGAGTGCGAAGCGAGAGCCGGCGAGCCGCGGCCACGCTGCGGCACGGTATCGGTGCGCCGGTGAGGGGAAGGTGAGAGCTCTCATCGCAGTCTCATCTCCGAGAGCGCACCCTGGCGGAGACGACAACCACAACGGGCGAAAGAACCATGACCGACGTCATCACCCCCCACGTCGACGAGGAATCAAAGCTTCCCCACCCGCCGCCTCCACCTCCCGCACCACACGAGGCGCCCCGCCACCCCCCTCGGGGCGCACGCCGGTTCCTCGCCGGTGTCGCGCTCGGTGCGGTGGTGGGGGCGGTGGTCGCCGGAGCCATCGTCGCCGTTGCGGCCGACGACGATGGCCCGGCAAGTGCTCCAGCAGCAAGCGCGAGCGTCCCGGCGGCGATCGCCGCCACGCCGAACACGATCAACGATCTGGCGACCAAGGCTGAACCGTCGATCGTGTCGATCCACGACTCGATCGCCCAGACGGACATCTTCGGTCGCCAGGTCGAGGGCCAAGCCGCCGGGAGCGGGTTCGTGCTCTCCCGCGACGGCTACATCGTGACGAACGATCACGTCATCGACGGCGCGACCGATATCACCGTCCAGTTCAGTGACGGTGATCAAGTCGCCGCCGACGTCGTCGCAGCAGACCCCGGATCGGACCTCGCCGTCCTGCACGTCGACCGCAACGACCTCGAAGCCCTCCCGTTGGGCGATTCCGATTCCCTCGAGGTGGGCGATCAGGTCGTCGCCATCGGCAATGCCCTCGACCTCTCCGGAGGGCCCACTGTGACCACTGGGATCGTGTCGGCCAAGGACCGCAGCCTCACCGAGCCCAACGGGGAGCATCTCGCCAACCTCTTGCAGACCGACACCGCGATCAACCCGGGCAACTCCGGCGGCCCGCTGCTCGACCTCCAGGGCAATGTCGTCGGCATCAACACCGCGATCGCCGGGCAGGCCCAGAACATCGGCTTCGCCATCGCCATCAATCCGGCGCAGGCGATGATCGACCAGCTGCGCGCTGGACAGGTGCCTGCGCATGCGTTGCTCGGCGTGTCCCTTGCTCCGGTCGAGCAGGTCGGCGACGGCGGCGCTGTCGTCACCGGTGTCGAGGCGGGCTCGGCGGCAGCAGGTGCCGGCATCCAGGCGGGCGATGTGATCACGTCGGTCGACGGTCTCGCCGTCACGATCCCCGACGACGTCGGTGCCGCCATCGCGACCCATCAACCGGGTGACGACGTGGAGGTCACGTACCAGCGCGGGGGCCAGGAGCACACGGTGACCGTCAGCCTCTCGGAGCGCCCAGCAGGCTCGTAGCCCAGCGGTCGCGCGCCGAGATCTCCAGGAAGTCGTCACGTCACCTCTCAGACTTCGCCGGTCAGGCGCGACACGATGGCGTCGATGGCTTTGCGTGTCCTGTTCACCACGCAGCCCGGGCTCGGTCACTTGTTCCCACTGCTGCCGGTCGCCGACGGGTTGTGTCGGCGAGGGCACGACGTCGCGTTCGCCACGTCGGCGTCGTTCGCTCCGGATGTGGCCGCAGCCGGCCATGCGCATTTCGCCGCTGGCCTGGATTGGGTGACGGCGGACATGGCCCAGCGCTTCCCCGAGATCGGCTCGGTCGCTCCCGGACCTGAGCGCTATGCGGCGGCGCGAAGCATCGTGTTCGCCGGCCGAACCGCGATCGCCGCCGTCCCTGACCTCCTTGCCGCTGCCGAGCGGTGGCGCCCGGACCTGATCGTCCACGAAGCAGCGGAGTACGCCGGACCGCTCTGCGCTGAGCTGCTCGGCCTGCCGCACACCGTGGTGCGGAGCGATTCCGGCAGCTCCTCGTACGCCGATCGCCGTGCCGTCGCCGATGCGCTGGCCGAGACGCGTCGCCACGTGGGCCTGCCGCCGGACCCGGACGCCGAGATGCCGTTCCGCTATCTGCAGTTGTCCTTCGCGCCACCCGGCCTAGACGAGACCGAGCAGGACGGTGCGCCGACGTGTCATCGGCTGCGGCCGATCGAAACGCGACCCTCGGATGACCAGGCGCTGCCGTGGCTCGACCGCCGCAGTGGCAGCGGCGACCGCCCGACCGTCTACGTCACGCTCGGCACCGTGTACAACTCGTCAGCGCTGCTGGCGACGATCCTCGAGGCGCTCGCCGCGGAGCCGGTCGATCTCCTGATGACGGTTGGTCCGGGGGAGGACCCCGACCAGCTCGGGCCGCAGCCGGCCAACGTCCACATCGCGCGCTGGATCCCGCAGGATGAAGTGCTGCCGCACTGTGACGCCGTCATCACGCACGGCGGGTACGGAACCGTCAGCGCGGCACTGCGTAACGGCCTCCCGCTCGTGGTCGTGCCGATCTCCGCCGACCAGCCGCTGAATGCACGGCGGTGCAGCGAGCTCGGGGTCAGCACGACGGTCGCCGCCGACGAACGAACCCCCGACCGGATCCGGGCTGCCACGCTCGACGTGCTCGGAGACCCCACGTACCGGCAAGCCGCGCAGCGCATCGCCGCAGAGGCGCTGCGCCGACCCGATCTCGATCATGCCCTCGACCTGCTCGAGACGCTCGCCCGGGACCGTCTGCCGCTCCCGCTCGCGTGCTGCCGTATCTGCCGCGGCTCCGCACCGCGGCAAACACTCGGATGAAGCACCTACGGCGGCGAGACTGGCGAGATGGAGCTGAGCGCCACCGAGGCCCGCGTCCTGGCCTGCCTGGTCGAGAAGGAGGCGACCGTGCCGGACAGCTATCCGCTGACCTTGAACGCGCTGCGCCTGGCGTGCAACCAGAGCACCAACCGGGACCCCATCGTCGCCTATGACGACCGCATCATGGAGACGGCGCTGGTCTCGCTGAAGTCGATGGGCCTGGTCCGCTTCATGCACCCGGCCCACGGTGGACGCACCATCCGCTACCGCCACGTCGCCGACGAGCGGTGGCGCCTCTCCCCGCCGAGCTCGGCGTTCTCGCAGTGCTGATCCTGCGCGGCCCGCAGACGGTCAACGAGATCCGCACGCGGGCCGAGCGCCACCTCGGTGGCGATGACGCCGCCACGGTCGAGGAGGTCCTCGACACGTTGGCGGCCCGCAGCCCCGATCCCTTCGTCGTGCGTGTCGGACGGCGGCCTGGCGAACGGGAGCCGCGATGGGCCCAGATCATCTCGGGCGAGGTGCCCGAAGCAATGGCCGAGCCCGAGCCCGAGCCGGAGCCCGTCCAGTCGCGACTGGCGCCAACATCGCCGTCGGCTCCCAGCTACGTCGATCTCGCCCGCGACGTCGCCGAGCTCTGGGCTCGCGTGGAACGCCTCGAACGCCGCCTCGGCCTGAGCGAAGACGTCAGCTAGGGCGTTCCTCCGCGGCTTCGGCGGCGGGCACGAGGTCGAGGGCCAGGCTGTTCATGCAGTAGCGCATCCCGGTCGGCGCAGGGCCGTCCGGGAAGACGTGGCCGAGGTGCGAGCCGCAACGCCGGCACCGCACCTCGGTGCGCTTCATGAAGAGGCTGCCGTCCTCGACGAGCTCCACCGCCTCGGCCACCGTCGGCTCGTAGAAGCTCGGCCAGCCAGTGCCCGACTCGAACTTCGTGGAAGCGTCGAACAGCTCAGCACCGCAGGCGGCGCACGTGTACGTGCCGTCGGTGTGGCTGTTGACGTACTCGCCGCTCCACGGCCGCTCGGTTCCTGCCTCCCGCAGGACGTGATACCGCTCCGGTGTCAGCAGCTTCCGCCATTCCTCATCCGTGCGCTCGATCTCCGGCATGCGTCCACGGTACCCACCGCTGGCCGCCAGACTCTGTGGCCGTGGCCTATTGGTTGCTCAAGAGCGAGCCGCAGGTGTTCAGCTATGCCGACCTCGTGCGCAGCGGCCGCGAGGGGTGGGATGGCATCCGCAACTACCAGGCGCGCATCTATCTCCGCCAGATGCAGGTCGGTGACGATGCGATCTACTACCACTCCAGTGCCGACCCGCCGGGTGTCGCCGGGATCTGCACGATCGTCGGTGCGGCGGAGCCGGATCCGACGCAGTTCGATCCGACCAGCCGGTACTACGACCGCACGTCCGACCCCGCCGATCCGCGGTGGGACTGGGTCACTGTGGCGCCCAAACGTGAGCTGCGCTTCGTCCCGCTGGCCGAGCTGCGCACGATCCCCGAGCTCGCCGACTCGAAGCTGCTCGCCCGTGGCAACCGGCTGTCGGTGCTGCCCCTGACGGACGCCGAGTTCGAGGCCATCGTCCGCCACGCCGACGCAGGTCCCTGAGCGTCACCGCCACCACTTGCGCGCCGTCGCCGCCGCCGCTTCGGCGTCGGCGCGCTCGGCTCGCTCCGCGACGTGCCAGAGGTGACGCAGCCAGGAGGACGTCCACGACACCCCGAGCACGGTCTCGCCACGCGCGTCGGAGGCGACGACGCAGCCACCAACTGCCTCGACGCTGCGCCGATGCCAGTCATCGATGCGGACGTTGATCGGCGTCTCAGCTCCATCGAGCTGGAACCGATCCGCCAGCTCACCCGCCTCGTCGATCAGCGTGTCGGCAGCGGCCTGGCACGGTCCCGCCGTCGGCGGGGCCATCGGCAAGTACTCCAACGCTCCGGCGATCTCGTTCACCAGCAGGCTCGTCGCCAGCAGCTCCTGCGCCGTAGTGATCGGCAGCCGGCGCCGGCCCTGCTCACCGAGGAACGAGATGAATGTCTCCGAAGCCCGTCGCTCGGCGGCAACCGCGGCGCGACGAGCGCTCGCGAGTGCCTCGTCCGCGCCAGTCCGATCGGGAGCTCTGAATCGATCCTCGACGGCATCGGCGACGTAGCGGCCATTGGCGGCGATGGCCAGCTTCCAGGCGCGGCGCAGCTGGGCGCTCGCGCCCCGGGGCCAGAACAGGACGCTCACCACCAGGCTCACCGCGGCCCCGATGGCGATGTCGCCCAGGCGGATGAGCCCCGTCCGCCAGCCCTGCGGGGTCAGCAGGTTGAAGAGCACGACGACGAACACCGTGAAGGACGCCTGCCCGACGACGAAGTGGATCGCCGAGGGCGTGTACGCGGCGAGGAAGGCAGTGAGTGGCAGGAGCAGCCAGAGAAACCACTCGTCGGCGGTGATGCTGACGAGGCCGGCTGCCAAGACAAATCCGATCAGCGTGCCGAGCAGGCTCTGCACCACGGTGTAGCCCGTCGACATCGCGTTGCCTCGCAGCACGCTGAGCGTGCCCAAGGCGACCCAGAACGCGTGCGGGAGGTCCCCGACCAGCGCGACGGCGATGGCGATGCCGAGGGCGACGCCGACGCGCAGCGCGTCGCGGAACCAGACCGAGTCCAGACGTAGCTGCGTGCGGAACGTGAACCGCGCCCGCTTCGCCAACTCGCTGGGAGACTGCGGCTCCACGACCACTGCCGGGTCGGCCGTCGTCGGCACCGGCTGGCCGTGGATGACCGCAACGTTGGTGGCGAGTGAGAGCACGGCGTACGAGAGGGCGCGGGGACCGAAACGGCGCTCGAGCCGAGCCGCTGCATCGGCGGCGGCCGCAGGTTGGTCGGCACGTTCGGAGAAGCTGGCCACCAGCTCGTTGCGATGGCGGGCTCGTTCCTCGATCGACGCCTCTAGTGGCACCAGGCTGTCGCCTGTCAGTGCGCGCCCGCAGTGACGCAGATCATCCGCGGAGGAGCTCAGCAACGTGGCGTCGGCTGCCTCGACGCGGCCCAAGCCGGGCGGTGAGGCGGGCCAGGTCGAGTACCCAAGGAAGCCGCTGGAGCACGCGCACCACCGCCCGGTCGTGGACGGTCGGGCCGGCCGGCCGAAACGGAGCCATGCGAAAGCGCATCTGGGCGGCGTGGACCGCATCGTCGGCTTGACGATCGAGGTCGGCGACCCGGGTCTCGTCGGCGCCACCGGCGAGGCCGTCGACGAGTTCCGCGAGGGCGTCACACGCCACGCCCATGGCAGCCCTGATCTTGGGTCGCTCGCGGGCCGGCCACAGCAGGACCGCGGCGAAGGCGGCGACGATTCCGCCAACGGCCCAACCGCCGACGCGCTGGCCGAGTGGGCTGTTGGTCGTCGGCAGCGCCACGGCGAGAACGAAGGCCAGCGTCACGGCGAAGCCCGAGGCCTTGAAGTAGCCCCCGAGTACCCCGACGAAGCGGATCAGGAATCCGACAACGGCCGTCGCCACGCAGGCCAACACGATCCACTCGGCGACCAGCGTGGCGACGACGACGAGGCTCGCCCCGACGGCCGTCATGACGAGGTAGCCGAGGAAACGGCGAGGCAGCGGACCGCCGAGATCGGCAAGGCCCAGCGAGGCGAACGACCCGAAGCTGACGAACATGCCCGCCGTGCGGAGATCCAGCGCGAACCCGACGATGGCGAACAGCGCGGGCGACACGACCGCCACGCGCAGTCCCCGGCGCAGGAAGACGCGGTCGGGATCGTGCACTCGCTCGCGCAGGAACGCCCACGACCGCGCGCCCAACGATTCGCTGGGCGGCGCTCCCCCTCGGTTTGCGTCACGATTTTCGCGGTCGATCGCGGAAACGGTGACACAAATTTGGGCCTCCTAAGGTGACCGCATGATCAGGGTGGACCATGTCGGTGAGGTCGCCGTCGTTCGGCTCGAGCACGGCAAGGTCAACGAGCTCGATGTCGAGGTGCTCGATGAGCTGGCGACCGTGGTGGACGATCTCGCCGGGTTCGCACCGGCGATCGTCATCACGGGCAACGGGCGAGTGTTCTCGGCTGGCGCAGATCTGAAACGGGTCCTCGAAGGCGGTGCGGACTACGTCGCGGCCTTCATCGCCGCGCTGCACCGGACGTTCCTGACGCTGTTCAGATGCCGGCGACCGATGGTCGCCGCGATCGACGGCGCGGCGATCGCCGGTGGCTGCATCATCGCCGCCGCCTGTGACCATCGATTGATGGCCGACGGTCCGGCCAGGATCGGGGCCATTGAGCTGACGGTCGGCGTCCCGTTCCCGGTCGCCGCGATCGAGGTGATGCACCATGCCTGCGGCCACCGCACCGACGACCTCGTGTTGCGGGCCCGGCTGCTCGACGTGCACGAGGCGATCGGCGCCGATCTGGTCCACGAGGCCGTAGCGCCGGAGCGTCTGGTGGAGCGGGCCGTCGAGATCGCCTCGGAGCTGGCTGCCCTGCCGAGTGAGGCGTACGCGATGGCCAAGCAGCACCTGCGCCACGACTCGATCGCCCGCATCGAGCGCGACTCGCCGGTCGTCGATCCGACAGTGGCGCGCATCTGGGCATCAGAGGAGACGTTGGCCCGCATCGGCGCTCAGCTCGAGCGAATGCGAGCCGCGCGCCGATGACGGGCGAGCCGACGACCCCACTGCCGAGCGCGAAAGCGTTCGCCGAGGACGAACGGAGCGTGCTCTTCGGCTATCTCGACTACCACCGTGCCGTCCTCGCTCGCAAGGTCGACGGCATGAGCGAGGAGCAGGCGCGACTGGCAGCGTGCCCCCCGAGCGACCTCACGCTGCTCGGGCTGCTACGGCACATGACCGAGGGCGAACGCATGTGGTTCCGCCGATCGCTCTTCGCCGAGGACGCACCACCGATCTACTACCGGACGATCGACGGCGTGGACGACGACGGCGACCTCCATCCGCCACCGGACGCGACGCTCGCCGACGCACTCGCTGCGTACTGGGCGGAGATCGACGTGGCCAACCGCAACCTCGCCGACGCCTCGCTCGACGACGTCGGCAAGGGCGAGCCGGATCCCGGCCACAGCGTGCGGCGGACGATCGTCCACATGATCGAGGAATACGCCCGACACTGTGGCCACGCCGACCTCCTGCGCCAGGCCATCGACGGCACGACGGGCGACTAGTCGGTCGCTGCGCCGCTCATTTCCGTTCCCGCAAGCTCACGACACCCATGGGGGCGTGGAGTTTCGCGACGCAGCCGGCTGGCTCGACATCGTCGAGCCAACGGTCCTCGTCGTCGCCGGCTCGCCCGACACGTGGCATCGCCGGCTACAAGTCGGCCTGCTCGCTCTCGGCGGACGCCGCTGGGTGAGCCATGAGGCAGCGGCCCGGCTGCACGGGCTCGACCGGTCCCCCGACGATGCCGTCGAGTTCGCCGTGCCGAGATCGCGTCGAGGCACCGTCTGCTCAGGAACCATTCACACGACGGGCTCGGTGGCCGCGCTCGACGTCGTCACGATCAACGGATTCCGTTGCTCGTCGGCGACCCGCACGATCCTCGACCTGGCCGCGGCAGGCGCGACGCAACGGCGACTGGAGGCAGCGATCGACAGTGCCGTCCGCCTCGGGCTGTCGGCACCGCTGGTGCTCGAACGCCGGCTCGGCGAGCTGAGGGGGCGGGGCCGGCGAGGCACACGGCTCCTTGACCGATTGTTGGTCGATTCCGGTGGCGAATCCGTGCTCGAACGCCGGTTCCTGGAGCTCATGCGTCGAGGTGGCCTGCCGCGGCCCGTGACCCAGGCCGTGCAGCGCCGGGACGGTCGGCATGTCGCGCGTGTCGATTTCCTCTTCGCCAACCACGGCATCGTGGTCGAGCGTTCTCGTCAGCTGGATCGATCGGATTGTGGCATCTCGGCCTCGATGATCGGTTCACGGCGCCGGTGCCGTCCTTGTCCACGGCGCATCGGATCCTGGTCCGCCGCGGGTTCGTGCTGCCGGCACCCGAGAAACGCCCGAAGTCGTCATGGCGACGCTTCGAAGCGCCGGCGCCGAACGAGTGGTGGCAGATCGACTCGATGGACTGGGTGATCGCCGCGGCGCCCGGCCCGGTGAAGATCTTCAACATTGTCGATGACCACTCCCGGGTGGCGTGCGCCTCCCGGGCCGTCACCGAGGCGACCAGCGAGCAGGCTTGGACGACGTTCTGCACCGCCGCCGAGACGTGGGAGCTGCCGGCCGGGGTGCTGTCGGACAACGGGCTGTGCTTCTCCGGCAAGCTGCGCGGCTTCGAGGTGCTCTTTGAGGCTCGCCTGCGCGACGCCGGGGTCCGCCCGATCACCGGGCGGCCCTACCATCCCCAGACCACCGGCAAAGTCGAACGGTTTCAGCAGACCCTCAAGCGGTGGCCCGGATTGCGCTCATCGAGCTGACATGAACGGTGGAGCCGGCCTCACTCCTCCGGCGGGGCGGCGTCGCCGATACCGGCCTGCTCGTCCCGGGCCGCCCATTCGAGCAGCTCATCGATCCGGAAGACCGCTTGATCGATGCTCGCGTGCAGATCGCCGAGCTCAGCGAACCGCGTCAGGAACCGTCGCCATCGTGAAGTCGTGCGGATCGACGACGTCGATCTCCTCCCACGTGATCGGCGTCGACACCGTGCCGTCGGGCACCCCGCGCACCGAGTACGCGGCCGCCATGGTGTGGTCCCTGGCGTTCTGGTTGTAGTCGACGAACACCGTCGTCGGATCGCGATCCTTGCGCCACCACGTCGTGGTCACCATTCCGCCGGCACGGCGTTCGACTTCACGAGCGAACGCCAGCGCCGCCGACCGCACGTCCCGGAACCCGAACGACGGCTCGATGCGCACGTAGATGTGCATCCCCTTGCCGCCCGACGTCTTCGGCCACCCGACCGCGCCCAGCTCGTCGAGTACCTCGCGAGCGACGTGGGCGACCCGACGAACCGTGTCGAGCGTGCAGTTCGGCATCGGATCGAGGTCGATCCTCCACTCGTCCGGCTTCTCCACGTCGCTGCGCCGGCTGTTCCAGGGATGGAACTCGACGGTCGACATCTGCACGGCCCAGACCACCTCGGCCAGCTCAGTGACGCAGAGCTCGTCGGCGTGCTGGCCGTAGCGCGGGAAGTGCAGCCGCACCGTGTGCAGCCACGGCGGCGCGCCGGCCGGAACTCGCTTCTGGTGCACCTTCTCGCCACTCAGCCCGGTCGGGAAACGATGCATCATGCACGGACGCTCGCGGAGCGCGTTGACGATGCCAGGCCCGACCGCCACGTAGTAGTTGACAAGGTCGAGCTTCGTCGCGCCGGTGGCCGGGAAGTACACGCGGTCGGGGTTCGTGATCCTGACCGTCCGCTCCCCCACCGCGACGTCGATCGCCGGAGCCTTGGCCATGAGGTGGATCCTTGCTCAGGCCGGCCCGTACGTCAGCTCGGGATACGCCGGATCAGGGCCATCGAGGAGCCGACCATCGCCCTCCTCGAGGTGCCTGCCGAAGAACGCCAAGACGAGGTCGCTGATGATCCGCCACATGCGCTCCGCGCCAATGGTGGTGGCCGCCAACATCCCGGTGACCATCGCACCTTCCTCGCGCGGCAGCAGTGGCACGTCGAGGAAGCTGAGGTGCGTGGCGCCGGCGACGCGCACGGTGTAGCCGGGTCGACTCCGCTCGTGGACCGTGCGCCACCCACCGAATGTGATCGCCTTCTCGGCGACGAACCACTCGACGTCGGGTGCCATGCCGGCCTCGACCGCCTGCTCGGGTGACACGGCGAACTCCTCGTGCTCGGCCAGCACCTGCAGCGCCGGTCGATCGAGGCCGACCTTGCCGACGTCGGTCCACAGCGCCCCATCCAGGTTCACAGCGGCCCTGCCCCGCGGATCGGTGCGGCACCACTCGAGCGCCGCGTTCCCGCCGAACGAGAGGCCGAACGCGCCCATCCGTGAGAGATCGAGGCGTCCTGCAAAGCGACCAGCCGGTCCGGGCGGTTCGGCATCGAGCAGGCCGACCTGATCGGCGACGAACGCCAGGTCCTTCGCCTTGACCGTGCAGACCTCGCCCCGAGCCCGGAATGCGTCGTCGTGGCTGCCGCTCTGCGGCCCGAGCGCGCCGGCCACGGCCTGCGGGCTCGCCGGCACCACCCGTCCATCGCTGAACACGGTGACCGCGGATTCGTACGTGTGGTTGACGCCGACGACGACGTACCCATGGCTCGCCAACTCCTCGGCAAGCGAGCTGTGCAGCAGCGGCGGGAACCCGCTGAGCGACATCAGCAGCACGGGGTACCTCGTGGCGCCGTCGGCGAGGGTGGCGTTCTCGATGGCATGCGCACGCACGCCATCCACGGCGAGCCCGAGGAACTGCGCGTTCGGAGCCCACGCCGCGGGCAGGTACTCGGCGCGCACCGCGCTCCCGTCGGCAGCAGCCGGGTACCACACCCACACCACGAGCTCACGCCGATCGTCGGGATTCGTCGAATAGATCTCGGCGCGGTCTTGGTCCAGCCACTCGTACGAGACCCGTCCGACGGCGTTCGGACCGGTCGGATCAGGGCAGCGGGTCCGGCACTTCGTTCGACATGGTGGCTCCCCAGGGTCCTCAGCGTGCTCAGGCCGGCGCAGCGGTGAAGCGCGGCGCCAGATCAACGCGGTTGCGGCATCCCGTCTTGGCGTAGATCCGCGAAAGATAAGCCTCGATCGCCTTGACGCTGTAGGCGAGGTGCTTGGCGATCATTCGATGGGTCGTCGACATCGTCGCCGAAGTGATCGAGCACGATGCTTGGTCCGGCATGGGCGTCCGCTCCCCGAAGCACTGGTTGACCTGGCAGGCCGGCGTCGACCCCGCGACCGCGCAGAAGGTGCTGCGTCTCGCGGCCGCGAGGACGACCCATCCCGCTGTCGAGCGCGGTGTTCGAGGACGGCCGGCTATCGCTTGATCAAGCGGCGGTCGCCGTGACCGCCCCGGCCCACGTCGACGAGATGATGGCCGAGCTGGCGCCGCTGTCGACCGTCGCCCCAACGCCCTTCGCGAAGCACGCGACCGGTTGTTCCGAGACGGCCAACGCGACGTGACGAGCGCTGACGCCCTCGTTGACATCGCCGAACGGTCCCTCGCCGCGGCGCCGCTCGAACGACGGAACCTGTACCGCATCAACGTGTTCGTCGACCCCACCGCCGACCTGCCGGCAACCTGGGGAGACGGTTTCGCGATACCGGAGTCGATCCATCGGCTGCTGACCTGCGAAGGCACGATCACACCGACGTTCGTCGCCCAGGGGCGGCCGCTCAGCGTCGGCCCGACGATCAAGGGCATCCCCGACCGCATCCGCCGCCTCGTCCTGGCTCGCGACAAGAAGTGTCGGGTGCCGTGGTGCCACAACACCCGCCGCCTCGACGTCCATCACATCATCCACCGACAAGACCAAGGACCCACCGAGCTGTGGAATCTGTGCGCCCTGTGCCGCAGCTGTCACCGTGGACCACCACTCGAACCGCGACAGCCCTACGCCCACCCCACCGGCGAACGCCTCGACACCCACTGGCTCACGTTCCCGCGACCACCAAGCCGCCAACCGACCGAAGCCGCCTGAGTCACGTCAAATCACGGCGCGTAGGTCGCCAGGATGATTCCGTTGCTCAGAACCTTCGTGTCGACGAGGTCAAGCGTCGCGGTGAGGCCGGGCCGGTACAGCAAGTCGCTGGCGTCGGGTGGCCCCACCAGTTGGGGATGGATCCACAGCTGCAGTTCGTCGAAGAGACCCTGTTCGAGCAAGACCCGCGAGACGTCACCGAAGCCGTACTGCACGATGTGGCCACCGTCCTCGTCCTTGAGCCGGCGGACCTCGCCGACGACATCGCCGGAGATCACGTCGGTGTTCTGCCATTGCGGGTCGGTGAGCGTGGTCGACACGACCACCTTGCGCATGGCGTTGATGCGATCCGAGTACGGATCGCCGCTGCGGCTGGTCCACGCCGGAGCGAACACGTCGTAGGTGCGGCGGCCCATCAGCACGATGTCGCAGGTCTGGAGCAACGCCGTCTGTATCGCGCCGCCTTCGTCGGAGGTGCCGCCCTTCAGAGCGGGCCACAGGTGAGGGCCCTCGATCACACCGTCGAGCGTGATGTACGTGGCGTTGATCAGCTTCCGCATTCCCCAACGCGTAGCCGCCAGCGGGCCACGTCGTATTGAACGAATGCGACAACTAGTCCCCGGCTGCGGCCGTGATCTGCGACGGCGTCTGGCCCACGAAGCGCTTGAGTGACCGGGTCAGATGGGCCTGGTCGGCGAAACCCGCCTCGTGCACCACGTCGACCTTCGACACGCCTCGGACCAGCATCGCCAGCGCGTGCTCGGCACGTCGGATCTGCCTGATCCCCCCTGGGGTGAGTCCCGTCGCCCGCGACACCCGTCGTTGCACCGAGCGGTCCGACAGACCGTTCACCTCTCCGTGCAACGCGGCCGATGCGACAGCGTCATGCACCAAGAGACCAGCGTCGACCAGCCGGTCGACGAAGACGTCGACCGTGTGCGGCTCTGGGAGCTCCCACGCTGTCCCGTCCAGCCAGAACTTCGTGCTCGACACCTGCGGCAACACGACCGACTCGATCGACGAGGCGCCCAGGCGGCAGGCTCGGCATGAAGGTGCCCAGCGTGAACTGGATGCCGAAGAACTCAGCGTCCGTTGGGATCGGAACGGTCGTTGCTGTGGTCTCGGGACCTCGAACCGTGAGAACGGCGGCGCCACTTTGTCGCGTGACGACGATCTCCCAGTGGTAGGCCGCCACCGAGATGAAGGACTCCTCAGCGACACTTCGTGTGTGCCAGAACTCCTGGACGTACGGCGAGCACGATGGTCGGCGCTCGAAGTTGAAGAGTTCGGCGGCGCGCTTCATCACCCCTTTCGACGGGCGACGGTGCGCCAACTCATCGGCTCGGTCGAGCCGGCTCACCGCCTTCGACTCGGGGCCCGCTGTGTGAAGGTAGCGAGGTGAAGTTCGGGATCTTCTTCGAGCTGTCGGTTCCTCGCCCGCTCACGCGGTCTGCCGAGCAGTCCGTCTACCGCAACGCGCTCGAGCAAGCTCGGCTGGCCGACGAGCTCGGCTTCGACACGGTGTGGGCGGTCGAACATCACTTCCTCGAGGAGTACTCGCACTGCTCGGCACCGGAGCTGTTCCTCACGGCCGTGGCCGTGCAGACCGAGCGGATCCGTGTCGGGCACGGGGCGGTGGTCTGCGTGCCACAGATGAACCACCCGATCCGAGTCGCCGAGCGGGCGGCGGTGCTCGACATCCTGTCGGGCGGGCGTCTCGAGTTCGGCACGGCGCGCGCCTCCACCTGGACCGAGCTCGGTGGCTTCGGCGTCGATCCCGACACCACCAAGATCTCCTGGGACGAGTACGTGCACCTGCTGCCGCGCCTGTGGACCGAGGAACGCGTCGCCCATCGGGGAGCGACCGTGTCGATGCCCGAGCGACCGGTCCTGCCCAAGCCGGTGCAGGATCCGCACCCGCCGATGTGGGTCACCGTGACGACGCCGGGCACCGAGCTCGACGCAGCCGACCGCGGGATCGGCTGCCTCGGCGTGGCCGCGGCGAGCTTCCAGGAGCAGGAGCGCCGCACGCTCGAGTACCGCAAGCGCGTCGCCCTGTGCGATCCGGTCAGCTCAGTCGTCAACGACCAGGTCGCCACGATGAACTTCCTGTACTGCCATCCGGACGACGGCATGGCGACCGCCGCCGGCGGTCAGATGTTCAACGCGTTCATGCTGCTCAACGGCCACCTTCTCTGGAACCGCGAGGTGTACCCGACGGCCGCCTACCAGTCGCTCGCCAACCTTGCCCCCGCCGCCGGACGCAGCGAGAGCGAGAACCCATCCGAACGTCGACCGGTCCCCGACGGCATCGCGATCGGCGACCCAGATCGCATCGTCAAGGCGATCAAGGTCTGGGAGGAGATCGGCGTGGACGCCGTCAACTTCGTGCTCAACACGGCGGAGGTGATCCCGCAGGAGGACGTGCTGTCGTCGATGCGGCTGTTCGCCTCCGAAGTGCTGCCGGCGTTCAATTCGGGGCGGCCGTGATGCTGCAGGGAACGGCGGCGCTCGAGACCGTGGTCGCAGCTGCCCCGCACGTCGGCACGCCGTCCATCGAGGCCCTTTCGGTGCCGAGAGCAGAGTTGCTGCAGGTCGCCTGGGAGGTCGAGGCCGCCGAACGTGACTCGATGCTTCCGCCGGCGCTCCACCCCGTGAACCCGCCAGTCGTCACGTTCTCGTTCCTGCGAGCACGAGAGTGCGCGCATGGTCCGTTCACACTCGCTGAGGTCCGGTTGCTCTGCCGCAGCGGGATCCGGACCCGCGGGTACCACGTCGGTGCCTTCGTCGACAATCCCGACGTGGCGCAGCTCCTGGCGACGGGATGGGGTTTCCGCGTCGCGGTGGCCGACGTCACGGTGAGCCGCCGCTACGACGGCGCCACGGGCCGGGTCGCAGTCGACGGGTCTGTCGCGCTGGCCGCCGGACACACTGCGCCGAGGGCGTTGTCGCCATCCGACCTGCAGTACACGTCCACGATGAACCCGGCCCGGCTCGATCGTGGGTTGCGCCTGCTGCAGGTCGAGCGAGAGTTCCAGTTCGCGAGCGCCGAACGCGGCGAACCCTTCCTGGACATGTTCGACGCCGCTGCCTGCGGCGAACCGCGACTGCGTCCCACTCACCCGGTGTCGGCGTCGTCGGCGGTCGCCGACGTCACGTTCAAGCCCGTCCGCTTCGTCTGCCGGGCCGACGTGTGGGCGTTCGAGGGGACCGAGCCCCTCGTCATCCCCGAGAAGCAGTCACGCGAGTGACGTAGCTCACGACATCAATGGGTGAGAATTCTCCGTCTCCCTGTCGATTCTGCTGATCTCGTTCGTTGTCTCGGCAACCGACGAGAACAAGGAGACAGACATGAGAACCCTGATCGTGACCGCCTTCGTGTCAGCGGATGGCGTGATGGAAGCCCCGGGCGGCGGCGAGTACCGCAATGCCGGATGGACGTTCAAGGACGTCGAGTTCGATCCGGCCGCCTACGAGATCAAGGGCCGTGAGCAGGAGGAGACCACCGCCCTCTTGTTCGGCCGGCAGACGTACGAAGAGTTCGCCCCGGTGTGGCCGACGATGGAGGAGTTCGCCGAGTACAACGCGATGCCTCGCTACGTCGTCTCGACCACCCTCGCCTCCGACGACGCGCGCTGGCCAGCCACCGTCCTGCGTTCGCTCGACGAAGTGGCCGCGCTGAAGCAGACCGATGGTGGCCCGATTGCCGTGCACGGCAGCGCCACGCTGGGCGCCAGCCTTGCTGACGCCGGCCTCGTCGACCGTTACCACCTGCTCGTGTTCCCGGTGCTGCTCGGTGCGGGTAAGCGGCTGTTCAGCCAGACGGACAAGGACACGACCAAGCTGAGTCTCGTCGAGTACGAGGCGTACCCCAACGGGATCCAGAAGCAGATCTTCGACGTCGTGCGCTGATCGGAGTCAGAGGCTCGCCGAGACGGCGCGGACGAGCTGGAGGATCCGTGCCGCATCAGTGCGATCGGGGTCCTGATCAGGGTCGTAGATCGCGATGCTCCAGCCGGCGCAGCCTCCGGCCCTGACGGCGGCGACGAGCACGTCGCCGAGCTCCGTCACGGTGAGACCTCCAGGCTCGTCGTCGACACCGGGAAGTCCTTGGGCACGGAACTCGAGCGGGTCCAGCACGTCGAGGTCCACGTGCAGCCACCAGCGGTCATCGACAGCTCGCACGTGGTGCACGGCGTCCTGTGCGGCCGCGGCCGGATCGTTGGCAACCTCGTGGACGGAGCGCAGCCAAACTCCGTGATCGCGCAGCGAGCCGACGTTGAACTGCTGACGCCAGCGCTCGTCGCGGGGCCCGAGCACCGCCAGCCCGGCCCGGTCCAGAGCAGGGAGCCGCGTTGCCAGTCGCCCAGCGAGCAGTCGTCCCGTCAGACCCAGGAGCAGCCCGATCTCGGTGTTCGCCGCTTCGCCGTCTTCGGAGACGTCCAGCGGCATCGTGTCCTCGTGGCCGTCGATGAACACGAGGCCGATCCGCCCGAATCGATCGCGCAGTCCGCACACGGTGCCGAGCAGCGATGAACAGTCACCGCCGAAGACGACTGGGAATCGCCCCTCGACCACCGCTCGACCGACGCGGTCGCCCAGCTCGTCGGTCATCGCGAGCAGCGCCGGCTCATTGATCAACGTCGTTGCCGCCCCCCGTTCCGACGTAGCGGGCGGCAATCGCAGGTCGCCTTGATCGACGACACGATGGCCAACGAAGCACTCGGCCAACCCCTGGTGGCGCAGCACTCGCGCTGCCGACGCCTGGTTCCCGGGACGGCCATATCCGTCGAACGGCACGCCGATCAGTTCGACCTCGATCATGTTCCGAGAGACCTACCGTTGACTGCGCGTCTGCGGGAATGGAGGCTCATCGATGTCGTTCACTGCCGAGGAGCGAGAGTACCTGGCGTCCCAGCCACTCGCGAGGCTGGCGACGATCGCCGTTGACGGGCAACCCGACGTCGTACCCGTCAGCTACGAGTTCGACGGCGCCCGCTTCTGGGTCGGCGGTCCCGGTGCGTCCGTACTCGCCACCCGCAAGTTCCGAAACGTCATGGCGGGCAACGAGCACGTCGCCCTCGTCGTCGACGACATGGTGTCCTTCGAGCCGTTCATCGCTCGCGGCATCCGGATCTACGGGCGCGCTGGGCAACCGGTCGAGCGGGTGGGGCTGGTCGGCCCCGGCACGTACATGCCGATCGATCCAACGGTCTCGTGGAGCTGGAACATGGAGGGTGTGCCGGTCGGCGACTCCTGGTACGAGTCCAGGCGCACCGATCACGGCGGGGCGTGACCGACCGACGGTGGGCGCGATGCCCTCGATTGTCCTCGCTGTGACGGGGGTAGGTCCCCTCCGATGCCGGAGCTCGGCCACGACCAGGGGGACGGCGCGCCACGACCTCGGGTCTGCGTCTTCGCCCCCGCTCCCCTGCTGACGGTCTCGGCCGAGGTGGCCACCGACGCCGAGAGCGACTCCGAACTGCACGTGCATGCGGGCGGCCAAGGGTTCTGGGTCTGCCGACTGCTGCAGGAGCTGGACGTCGACGCCGTGATGTGCGCCTCGTTCGGCGGGGAGACGGGCACGGTGTTGCGCACCCTGATCGACGCGTCCGGCGTGCAAGTCGCCGCTGTGTCCACAGCCGGCTCCAACGGGGCGTACGTCCACGACCGCCGCAGCGGTGAACGCCAAGTCGTGGCGACGATGGCCGCCGGCCGCCTCTCCCGTCACGAGGTCGACGACCTCTACGACGTCACCCTGATCGAGGCGCTGGCGTCGACGGTGACCGTGCTCACGGGTCCCCAGGAGGACGTCGTGCCGGACGACATGTACCGGCGCTTGGCGCTCGACGCTCGCAGCAATGCCCGGTTCGTCGTGGCCGACCTCTCAGGCGGTCGACTGGAGTCCGCGCTGGAAGGCGGTGTCGACCTCCTGAAGGTCAGCGATGAGGAGCTCGAATCCGACGGGCGCCTCGAGAAGGCCGGTTCGTTGACGGCGGCGATCGATGCGCTCGTCGCCGGCGGCGCTGCCAACGTGGTGGTGACACGCGCCGATCAGCCCACCCTGGCCTCGATCAACGGGCGACGTGTGCGCGTGATTCCGCCGACGTTCGAGGCGGTCGAAGCGAAGGGCGGCGGCGACTCGTACACCGCGGCGATGGCCGCCGCCGTCGCCCACGGACGGACGATGGTGGACGCGTTGACACTGGGCGCTGCCGCCGGCTCGCTCAACGTGACCCGGCGCGGGCTGGCCTCAGGTCGTCAGGACCTCATCGAGCGGCTGGCCGCACTCGTCACCGTCGAAGACGACGTCGAAGGGAGTAGGTGATGGCACGTGTGTTGGTGACCAACGACGATGGAGTGGACAGCCCTGGGATCCTGGCGCTGGCCGCCGCTGCCCACCGCCACGGCCACGACGTCGTGATTGCGGCGCCGAGCTGGGACAGCAGCGGTGCCAGCGCGTCGCTGACGGCAGCGTTGGCGGACGGACGGCTGATCCTCGACCGGCGGACCACTGACGCGTTGCCCGACGTCAAGATCTTCGCCGTCGAGGCAGCACCTGCGTTCATCGTTCGGGCAGCGTCGACGGGAGCTTTCGGCCCACCACCCGACGTCGTGCTCTCCGGGATCAACATCGGGCCGAACACCGGCCACGCGGCCCTGCACTCGGGGACGGTCGGCGCCGCGCTGACCGCCTCGACGACCGGCGCCCGGGGCGCCGCGTTCTCGATCGGGGTCGGCGATCCGATCCACTGGGACACGGCCGCCGGGGTCGCTGAGACGCTGCTGGCGTCGATCGTCGACGGCGCTGGGAACCTCGTGCTCAACGTCAACGTGCCGAACGTCGAATCGCACGAGCTGGCCGGACTGCGAGCCGCGAGTCTGGCTTCGGTCGGCGCCGTGCAGGCCGTGCTCACGGAGACGGGCGAGGGCTACGTCAAGCTGGACTACGAGGCGCCGGCAGGCGACCTGGAGCCTGGCACGGACGTCGCGGTCCTCGCTGACGGCGCCGCCAGCGTCACTGCGCTGCGCGCCGTGTGCGAGGCAGCAGATTTCGACGTCGAGGGGATGCTGAAGGCGCTCGAGCGCATCGCCACCTGACGACGCGGTGGCGTCGTCGCCTCGCGTGAAGATCTCGTCAACCTTCGCCGGCCCCGCGTCAAGAACACGTGAAGGGTGATCGTCGCGCCTGCGTGCGGGTGTTGGATCGACTTCATGGCAACCGAACCAGGCGTCGACCGGACAGGTCTCGTCATCGGCGTTGCCGTCGGCATCCCGGTCACCGTTGCCGTCGCCGCCGTGATGGCGACCGCTCGCTCGTTCTTCGACACGACCAACGCCGCGCTCGTGCTGATGATCGTCGTCGTGGCGATCGCCGCAGTCGGTGGTCGGGCCGCCGGGATCGTGACCGCGCTGATCGCCGTCATCTCGTTCGACTTCTTCCACACCCAGCCGTACCTCTCGCTCGCCATCGACTCCCGTGACGACATCGAGACCACGGTGCTGCTCCTCGTGGCCGCCGTGCTGGTCGGCACGATCGCCACCGCCGGCCGCACGGCGCGCCGTCGCGAGACCACGGCGCGGGCCGAGATCCGCCGCATCCATCGAGTTGCCGAGGCCGCCGCGTCCGGGGCCGAGCCGGCGCAGGTCATCGAGATCGCCCAGGACGAGCTGCGCGCCCTCCTGCGACTTCAGCAGAGCCGGTTCGAGGCGCTGCCCATCGGGTCCGACACGATGCTCCCTCGACTGGGTCGCAACGGTGCGGTCCAAGGTGTGACCGAGCGGCAGTTCCGGGTGGCCGATGACGGGCGCCGCGGCTTCGAGCTGCCGGCATCCGGCGTCGAGCTGCCGGTCCTGGCCCGAGGACAGCACATCGGACGATTCGTGCTCGTGCCCACCCTCGGTGAGCCCGTGACGCTCGAGGACCGCCTCGTCGCGGTCGCCATCGCCGACCAGGTGGCCGCCGTCTGGCTGCCGACGAGCCCGAACAGCAAGGACCGCTGATGAGAGACCTCGTGGTGCTGCTGACGACCGTGGCGTTCTTCGCCCTGTGCCTTGCCTACGTCCGCTGGTGCGACCGGATCATCGGTCCCGACGACGTGAACGAGGTCATCGATCCCGTCGACGGCGTCGAGCGCTCCATCGAGCAGGACGTGGCGGCATGATCGCAGCCGATCTCGACAACTGGGTCGGTCTCGCCGTCGCCGTGGTCCTGACGATCTACCTCATCGTCGTCCTCGTCCGTCCGGAGCGCTTCTGATGTCAGGCGCCGGGCTGCTGCAGCTCGTCGTGCTCGTCGTCGCACTGGCGGTCACGGCGCCGCCGCTCGGTCGCTACCTCGCCGCCATCTACGGGCCCGTCGGTGAGGGTGCACGACGACCTCGCGGTGACCGATTCTTCGCGCCGATCGAGCGCGCCATCTACCGCGTGCTGCGCGTCGATCCGGAGCGCGAACAGCGCTGGAACGTCTACGCCATCTCCTTGCTCGCGTTCAGCCTGCTGTCGTTCCTCGTGGTGTACGTGCTCCAGCGCGTGCAGGAGCACCTGCCGCTCAATCCGACAGGCGTTTCCAACGTCGCGCCGTTCGGCGCGTTCAACGTCGCCGTCAGCTTCATGACGAACACGAACTGGCAGTGGTACGCCGGCGAGTCGACCATGAGCCATCTCACCCAGATGATCGCGCTCACCGTGCAGAACTTCGTCTCCGCCGCCGCCGGCACGGTCGTCGCCGTGGCGATCATCCGCGGCATCGTGCGCAGGGGCCGGCGCACGCTCGGCAACTTCTGGGTCGATCTGACCCGGACGATGCTGCGCGTGCTGCTGCCGCTGTCGTTCGCGGTCGCCGTGCTGCTGTCGCTCGGCGGTGTCGTCCAGAACCTCACGGGCGACACGGCCGCCACGCCGCTCGACCCGGCCGTCGCCAGTGAGGTGGGGGCGCAGGCGATCCCCGGCGGGCCCGTCGCCAGCCAGGTCGCCATCAAGCAACTTGGCACGAACGGCGGCGGCTTCTTCAACGCCAACTCGGCTCACCCGTTCGAGAACCCGACCGGCATCACGAACCTGATCGAGACGTGGGCGATCTTGGTGATCCCGGTGGCGCTCGTCGTGGCCTATGGCGTGATGATCGGCTCCCGACGGCAGGCGCGCGTCCTACTGGGCGTGATGGCGGCGATCCTCCTCGTGCTCACGGTCTTCGCCATGATCGCCGAGACCGCCGGCAACCCGAACCTCACCGCGCTCGGTGTCGATCAAGGCGGCTCCACGGAGCTGGTCGGCGGCAACCTCGAGGGCAAGGACGTGCGCTTCGGGCCGGCCACGTGCGGCCTGTGGGCCGGCGCGACGACCGGGACGTCGAACGGCTCCGTCAACTGCATGCACGACAGCTTCACGCCGGTCGGTGGGATGATGCCGATGCTGCAGATGATGCTCGGCGAGATCAGCCCGGGCGGGGCCGGTGTCGGGCTGATGGGCATCCTCATCTACGCGCTGCTGGCCGTGTTCATCGCCGGCCTGATGGTCGGTCGCACACCCGAGTACCTCGGCAAGAAGATCCAGGCCGCCGAGATGAAGCTCGTCGTCCTCTACCTCGTGGCGATGCCCGTCGCGTTGTTGAGCTTCGCCGCCGCCTCCGTCGTGCTGCGCTCGGCGGCCGGCGACCTCCAAGACCCTGGTGCACACGGACTGTCCGAGGTGCTCTACAACTTCGCGTCGACGGCGAACAACAACGGTTCGGCGTTCGCCGGCATGAGCACCGGCGGCGACTGGTACACGATCACACAGGGCCTCTCGATGCTGATCGGGCGGTTCTTCCTGATCATCCCGGCGCTCGCCATCGGTGGGTCGCTGGTGCGCAAGCAGCGGGTGCCGGTGACCTCCGGGACGTTCCCCACCGATACCCCGTTGTTCGGCGCGCTCGTCGGCGGCGCCATCTTCATCGTCGCCGGCCTCACGTTCTTCCCCGCGCTGGCGCTCGGCCCGATCCTGGAACAGCTGACCCTGTGAGCACTCAACGACACGATGGAACGCACGGGACTGACGCTTCGGCCCGGACGCAGCGAGTAGTCCGTTACAGGTGGCGAGGGAAGCGCCAGCGACGAGCCACAGCCGAGTGAGCGAGTCTCGAGCGAACGAGGCCAGTCAAGGGCGTCCCCCGAAAGTACGGATACGCCAGCGGGAGCCGGCTCGCTGTTCGATCGATCCATCCTCCGCCGAGCGGCCATCGACGCGATCGTCAAGCTCGATCCGCGAACGCTGTCGCGCAACCCGGTGATGTTCATCGTCGAGATCGGCTCGGCGCTCAGCACCGTGCTGTTCTTCCGCGACCTGGGCGATTCCAGCCGGGCCCAGAACGTGTTCGCCGCCCTCGTCATCGCGTTCCTCTGGTTCACCGTGCTGTTCGCCAACTTCGCCGAGGCGATGGCCGAGGGACGCGGCAAGGCGCAGGCGGCGACGTTGCGTCGGACCCGCAGCGAGACGGTGGCCACCGTCCGTCGCGGTGGCACCACTGTCGAGGTGCCGTCGTCGCAGCTGCAGATCGGCGACGAGTGCGTCGTCACCGCCGGGCAGATCATCCCCGGAGACGGCGACGTCATCGAGGGCATCGCCACGGTCGACGAGTCGGCGATCACGGGCGAGTCCGCGCCGGTGATCCGCGAATCGGGCGGCGACCGCTCGGCGGTCACCGGTGGGACCCGTGTCCTCTCCGACGAGATCGTGGTGCGCATCACGGCGCGACCCGGTGAGACGTTCCTCGACCGGATGATCGCCCTGGTCGAGGGAGCCGACCGTCAGAAGACACCCAACGAGATCGCCCTGTCGATCCTCCTGGCCGGCCTCACGATCATCTTCACGCTCGCCGTCGTGACGCTGCAGCCGTTCGCCATCTACTCGGGGGCCGAGCAGCAGATCGTCGTCCTGGTCGCCCTGCTCGTGTGCCTGATCCCGACGACCATCGGCGGCCTCCTGTCCGCCATCGGCATCGCCGGCATGGACCGCCTCGTCCAACGCAACGTGCTGGCGATGTCGGGGCGGGCCGTCGAGGCAGCCGGTGACGTGACCACGCTGCTGCTGGACAAGACCGGGACGATCACATTCGGTTCGCGCCAGGCCGCCGAGTTCCTGCCCGTCCACGACGTGACCGAGCAGCAACTGGCCGAGGCCGCGCTGGCCTCGAGCCTCGCCGACGAGACGCCCGAAGGCCGTTCGATCGTCCAATATGCGGCCGGCGAAGCGGCTGGAGCCGCCGCCGTGCCGAACCGGGACTTCACCCCTGAACGACGCGACCAGGTCATCGGGCAGCTCGTAGCTGACGCGGTTGGAGCCGCCGCCGGCGCCACGATGGTGCCGTTCACCGCGCAGACACGGATGAGCGGCATGGACTTCCCGTCGTCCGATGGCATCTCGGCGCGGTCGGTGCGCAAGGGCGCCGCCGAGAGCGTCCGGCACATGGTCGAGGCCGAAGGCGGCACCGTGCCCCTGGAACTCGGCCCGCTCGTCGAGCAGGTCTCGCGTGACGGCGCGACTCCGCTCGTCGTGACCGATCGCCGCGACGGCGAGGCACCGCGGGTGCTCGGCGTGATCCGGCTCAAGGACACGGTGAAGCCGGGGATGACGGAGCGCTTCGACCAGCTGCGGGCGATGGGCATCCGGACCGTGATGATCACCGGCGACAACCAACTGACTGCCGCCGCCATCGCCGCCGAGGCCGGCGTCGACGACTTCCTGGCCGAGGCGACGCCCGAGGACAAGATGGCGCTGATCCGGCGCGAGCAGGCCGGCGGCAACCTCGTGGCGATGACCGGAGACGGGACGAATGACGCCCCTGCGCTCGCGCAGGCCGATGTCGGAGTCGCCATGAACACCGGTACCCAGGCGGCGAAGGAGGCCGGCAACATGGTCGACCTCGACTCCAACCCGACGAAGCTGATCGAGGTCGTCGAGATCGGAAAGCAGCTGCTGATCACGCGCGGCTCGTTGACGACGTTCTCCATCGCCAACGACGTCGCCAAGTACTTCGCCATCATCCCGGCGATGTTCGCCGGCGTCCTGCCGGCGCTCGACGAGCTCAACGTGATGGCCCTCGACAGCCCACGCTCGGCGATCCTCTCGGCGGTCATCTTCAACGCGCTGATCATCGTCGCCCTGATCCCGCTGGCACTGCGCGGCGTCAGGTTCCGCGCCGCATCCGCCGCGGCCGTGCTGCGCCGCAACCTGCTGATCTACGGAGTCGGCGGCGTGATCGCTCCGTTCGTCGGGATCAAGTTGATCGACCTGGTGGTCTCTGCGTTGGGGGTCAGCTAGCGATGCGGCGCCAGCTCCGCCCGGCCTTGCTCGCCGTTGTCATCTTCACGCTGATCTGCGGCCTCGCCTACCCGCTGGCCGTTACGGCCATCGCCCAGCTCGGCTGGAGCGACCGGGCCGATGGGCAGCTCGTCGAGCGCGACGGCACCGTGATCGGCTCCGAACTGATCGGACAGCAGTTCACGTCGCCGCAGTACTTCCAGGCGCGTCCGTCCGCCGCCGGCGACGGCTACGACGCCACGGCGTCGAGCGGCTCGAACTTCGGTCCGAGCAACGAGGAGTACCTCGACCTCGTCGCCGAGAGGGTTGTCGCCTATCGGGCCGCCAACGGACTCGGCGACGGCGCGCTCGTGCCTGTCGACGCCGTGACCGCCTCCGGATCCGGCCTCGACCCGCACATCTCCGTGCGCAACGCGCGGTTGCAGGCGCCCCGGGTCGCGGCTGCTCGCGGCGTCGATGTCGCGGAGGTGATGGCGGCCGTCGACGAGCACACCACCGACCGCCCGCTGGCCGTGCTCGGTGACCCAGGAGTCAACGTGCTACTCGTCAACCTCGCGCTCGACGACATGATTGGCGAGTGATCTCCGCGGATGCGGCTCCGTCGGACCGGCCGGCGGTGAAGCGCGGGACGTTGCGCATCTACCTCGGGGCTGCGCCGGGCGTCGGCAAGACGTACGCCATGCTCAACGAGGGACGCCGCCGCCGCGACCGAGGAACCGACGTGATCGTCGGGCTCGTCGAGACCCACAGTCGGGCCCGCACGGCCGAGCAGATCGGCGACCTCGAAGTCGCGCCACGGCGGACCGTCGAGCACCGTGGCGCCACGATCACGGAGATGGATGCGGAGGCGATCCTGCGCAGGCGCCCCGAAGTCGTCCTCGTCGACGAGCTGGCGCACACCAACGCCCCCGGATCGCGCCACGCCAAGCGGTGGGAAGACATCCACGATCTGCTGGCGGCCGGCATCGACGTCGTCTCGACGGTCAACATCCAGCATCTCGAGTCGCTGAACGATGTGGTCGAAGGGATCACCGGGATCCAGCAGCGGGAGACGGTCCCGGACGAGGTGGTGCGGGCGGCGGATCAGATCGAGCTCGTCGACATGGATCCGGACGCGTTGCGCAGGCGGATGGCTCACGGCAACGTGTACGCGGCTGATCGCATCGATGCCGCGCTCGCCAACTACTTCCGATCCGGCAACCTCACGGCGCTGCGCGAGCTGGCGCTGCTGTGGGTCGCCAATCGCGTCGACGACGAGCTCGCCGACTACCGGGCCCGCCACGGGATCTCCCGGCCGTGGGAGACGCGGGAGCGGGTCGTCGTTGCGCTGTCTGGAGCAGCCGGCGCCGATCACCTGCTGCGCCGCGCCTCGCGCATCGCGCAGCGGGCCAAAGGCGAGCTGATCGGCGTGCACGTCGTGTCCGACAGCGGGCTCTCGACCGATCAGCCGACGGTCGACATCGGTGTCCAGCGGCGCCTGCTCGAGGAGTTGGGTGGCGAGTACCGCAAGATCGTCGGCAGCGACGTCGCCGGTGCATTGGTCGACCTGGCGCGAGCCGAGAACGCCACGCAGATCGTCTTGGGGGCGAGCGCCCGGTCTCGCTGGCACGAGCTCTTCCACGGTTCGATCATCAATCGCGTCGTGCGGCGTTCCGGACCGATCGACGTCCATGTGATCTCACCGCCGGCGAGCGGCGAGGACGAGGCACGCCGACTCCCGGCGATGCGCCGCGTGCTGACGCCACTGCCGCCACGGCGACAGTTGGCAGGTTGGCTCATCGCCGCGCTCGGGCTTCCGGCGATCACGCTTGCCTTCATCGGCGCCCGCGACACGTTCGGCCTCACCAGCGTGCTGCTGCTGTACCTGGTGCTGGCGATGGTCGTGGCCCTGGTAGGTGGGGTGTTCCCGGCGGCCTTCGCCGTCATCGGGGGCTTCCTGTTGGCGAACTGGTTCTTCGCGCCCCCGTACGGCCAGCTCGACATCGCCCACGCCGAGAACGCCCTTGCCCTCAGCGTGTACTTCGTCGCCGCCGGCATCGTCGCCGTGCTCGTGGACCGCATCGGGCGGAGCCGCCTCCGTGCGGTGCGGGCACAGGCCGAGGCGGAGACGCTGGCCGCACTGGTCGGCACACTGGCCCGGCCTGGCGCATCGCGCGACATGCTCGACGAGCTGCGCATGACGTTCGGACTGCGCGGCGTCTCACTGCTGCGACGCGACGAAGGTGAGTGGCGAGTGATGCTGTCGTCGGGCACCGCCGTCGCCGATCCGGCTCAGGCGACATGGAGTCGGGAGCTCGGCGACGGTGTCGCATTGGCCCTCGACGGCGAAACGGCCTCGGCAGACGACCTGCGGGTCCTCGACGCATTCGCCACGCAGGTGGCCGCCGCGGCAGAGCGTGACCGACTGCGCGCCGAAGCCGCCAAGGCCGACGACCTGGCTGCCGCCAATGCGCTACGGGACTCGCTGCTGCAGGCCGTGTCCCACGATCTGCGCACGCCGTTGGCGTCCATCAAGGCGTCGATCTCGAGCCTGCGCCAACGAGACGTCGACTGGCCGCCGGATGTGGTGGTGGACTTCGAGGAGACCATCGAGTCGGAGACCGACCGCCTGACCGTCCTCATCGGCAACCTGCTCGACATGAGCCGCCTGCAGGCATCGACGCTGAGCGTCGATCGGCGACCGACCGGCGTGGACGAGGTCGTGCTGTCGGCCGTGGCCAGCTTGGGCGCGGCAGGCCGAGCTGTCGACGTGGACGTCGCCGCCGACCTCGCCGTGTCCGCCGATCCCGCCATGCTCGAACGTGCCTTGGCCAACGTCATCTCCAACGCGACGAGGTTCGAATCGGCCGGCGGCAACGTCTTGGTGACCGCCGGTGCCGTTCGGCGCGATGCGCGGCGGTTGGTCGACGTGCGAGTGATCGACCACGGGCCGGGGATCCGATCCGCCGATCGGGAGCGCGTGTTCCAGCCGTTCCAGCGAGTTGTCGATCACGGCGGGGACGGGTCGGGCGTCGGCCTCGGCCTGGCCATCGCGCGAGGTTTCGTCGAGGCGATGGGCGGAGAGGTGACGATCGAGGACACGCCTGGCGGCGGCACGACGATGGTGCTCAGCCTCGATGAGGATCCGGGCGGTCCGCCATGACCCGAGTGCTGGTCGTCGACGACGAGGCGCCGATCCGCCGCGCCCTCTCAGCCAACCTGCGGGCCAGGGGCTACGACGTCGACGTGGCGGCGACCGGTGAGCAGGCGCTCGATCTGGCGGCGCACCACCACCCCGACATCGTGCTGCTCGACCTCGGGCTCCCGGGGATGGACGGGCGAGAGGTCATCGATGGGCTGCGCGGCTGGTCGGCGGTGCCGATCGTCGTGCTGTCCGCCCGCGGGTCGGAGCGGGACAAGGTGGACGCCCTCGATGCCGGAGCCGACGACTACCTGTCCAAGCCGTTCGGCATGGACGAGCTGCTGGCCCGTGTGCGGGCGGCGCTGCGGCGCGCCACGCCGGCCGACGAGGAGGCCATCGTCACGACGGAGCACTTCACCGTTGACCTCGCCGACAAGCGGGTGATCGATCGCGACGGAACGACGATCCGCCTGACCCCGACGGAATGGCATCTTCTTGAGGTGCTCGTCCGTCACGCCGGCAAGCTCGTCGGCCAACGTCAGCTCCTGCAGGACGTGTGGGGCCCGCAGTACGGCGATGAGAGCAACTACCTGCGCGTCCATCTCGCCCACCTGCGGGCCAAGCTCGAACCGGACCGGTCGCATCCCCGTTACCTGATCACGGAGCCCGGCATGGGCTACCGGTTCGTGACCTGAGCGAGCATCTGGTGGCGCTGACTCGTCGGACGTTCATCGGCTCTGGACTCGCTGCCGCCGGGGCGACGGCTTGCCGCGGCAGCAGTGAGAGCAGCAGCGATGGCGCTCGTCAGCTGGATCCGGACGACTGGGAGTCGGTGCGGTCGCAGTTCGAGCTGACTCCCGAGGTCGCCCACTTCGCGGCGTTCGTGCTGGCCGCTCACCCGCGGCCGGTGGCTGCAGCGGTCGCCCGGCACCGAGCCGGCCTCGACACCGACACCCACGCATACCTCGGCATGCACCAGGGTGAGCTCGACGCGGCGGTTCCGGCGGCCGCCGCCCAGTACCTCGGGGCCTCTCCCGACGAGATCGCGTTGACGGACAGCACGACGATGGGGCTCGGCCTGCTGTACGGCGGCATCGTCGTCCGGCCGGATCAGCACGTGCTGACGACGGAGCACGACTTCTACTCGACGCACGAGGCCCTGCGACTGCGGTCGGAGCGGACCGGGGCGAGCGTCGAGCAGGTTCAGCTGTATGCCGATCCGGCCGCGGTGTCCGAGGACGAAGTGGTTGGCCGCCTCGTCGACGCGATCACGGCCTCGACACGGGTGGTCGCCGTCACGTGGGTCCACTCGGGGACGGGTGTGAAGCTGCCCATCGCGGCGATGTCTGCCGCGATGGCGGATCTCAACCGCGAGCGGGACGAGGCGGATCGGGCGCTGCTGTGTGTCGACGGGGTCCACGGCCTGGGTGTGGAGGACGTCTCGGTCCAGGAGCTGGGCGCCGACTTCCTCGTCGCCGGCACGCACAAGTGGCTGTTCGGGCCGCGCGGCACGGGGATCGTCTGGGGGCGGGCCGAGGCGTGGCCGGCGGTCCAGCCGACGATCCCCACGTTCGCCGGCGCCAGCTTCGAGCGGTACCTCTCCGGCAGCGCCGCGTCGACCCTGACGCCGGGAGCGGCCAACACTCCGGGCGGTTACCACTCCTTCGAGCACCGTTGGGCGCTGGCTGATGCGTTCGGCTTCCAGCTCGAGATCGGACGGGCGAGGGTCGCCGAGCGAACGCATTCCCAGGCCACCCAGCTGAAGGAGGGGCTGGCGGACCTGCCCGGAGTGCGGGTGGTCACGCCGTTGAGCGAGGAGCTCTCGGCGGGGATCGTGTGCTTCGAGCTGGCCGGCCAAGCTCCGTTCGAGTCGCTCGCCGCCCTCGAGCGGCAGGGGATCAGCGCCAGCGTGACGCCCTATCGTCAGCCGTACCTGCGCCTCGGGCCGAGCATCGTCACGACACCCGAGGAGGTCGACGCGGCGATCGAGGCGGTCGCCGGTCTGCGGTAGACGTCAGGCGGCGCGACCCACGAGCACGACGTCGCCGCCGAGCGCCATGGCCCATCCAGCGCCGTCGGAGGCGACCGGCCATGCCCAGCCGTCGAAGCGCTCGACGTACTCGACCTGGTGGTGCTCGCCGTGGTAGTCGACGATGTCGCCGACTCGAACCTGGAGCGCATCGATCGTCATCGTCCCTTCCCCTTCTCTCTCTCTGCCTCGGGTGCTTCTCTGAAGCGCCTTCGGCTCCCCTGTTTGAAGCCAGCATGCGCTTGCGCGCTTGTACTGCGCATGAAGATGGCTGGAAGACCGGCCAGATACGTGGATCCCCGGGGGACGGGGACGAGTGGAGTCCCGGGAACCTGGGCGGGAACGTGCCAGTCGGCAGTGCTCAAGAGGCCACGAAGCGCACATTGGTGCGAGTGATCAACTCGAGCAGCGGGACGCGGTTCGCCACGGTGAACGAGTGGTAGCCATCGCTTGTCCTCACCCGGATCGTCGATGAACAGCGGCTTGTGCACGAACAGGCCGATCGGGCCGGTCCAGGACGTCAGCGACTCGGTGAGCTCCTCTCCGAGAGCTGCAGAACGTGCGCCTCGACCATGATTCGGACGCTCTGGCCCGAAGGTGAACGCCGTTCGACCCCGGAATGACGGCTCGGCGTCGCCAGTCAGGGCGCGACGCCCGTCATGCTTCGGCGATCAGGCCGAGCTGCCGGAGGGCAGTGACCCCGTCGTCCAGTCCGACTTCTTCCGTGATCAGCGACACGTCCGCCGGGATTGAATTCGGAACCAACCGTGCGACCGGATGGAAAGACGGCCCGCGAGCCAAACAGGAGCGATGCCCGCCGTGCCGGTGGAGCTGAGGGGAATTGAACCCCTGGCCTCATCCATGCCATGGATGCGCTCTACCAACTGAGCTACAGCCCCGGACCTCGTCGAACGATAGCGGTCGCGGCCGACCATGGGGAGCCCGGTATGCGTCTGGGTGGCGACAGTCTCGAATTCGAGACCGTGGCCGCCCAGATGGGGTCGTGAGACCACGGCCACCCAGATGTGCGGCGGTCGCGTCGGGCGGTCAGGCCGTCCAGTCGACGAACGGTGCGTCCCGGTACAGCCGCTCGATCTCGTAGAAGCGGCGGATCTCGTCGAGGAACACGTGGATCACGACGTCGCCGTAGTCGATGAGGACCCATTGCTGCTCACGCAGCCCCTCGACTCGCCGCGGCGACCGCCCGGTCGCCTCCCGCACGCCGACCTCGATGTCGTCCACCAGGGTCCGCACGAGCCGCCGGTTGGGTGCGTCGAGCACGACGAACAGTTCGGCGATGCCGAGGATCTCGCCGACATCGAGGACGATGATGTTGCGGCCTTGCTTCTCGTCGGCCGCCCTGGCGGCGACCTCGGCGAGCACGCGAGCGGCGGCCCGCCCGTCTTCACCCGCCATCGGCCGCAGCCCGTTGATCGAGGTAGCTGGTGCCCAGGCGGATGACCGCGTCAATGCCGGCGATGCGTTCCTCGGCCAGGCTGATCTCGACGTCGCCGAGCAGCCCCTCGAGGCCTTGCACCTCGCTGAGCAGGCTCTCGTCGCTGACCTCCACCTGGGTCACCTCCGGCACGGGGCCTGCCGCCGTGCTGACCGACAGGACGTTGCCGCCCACGAACAGCACCTGGGCGATCGCGTCGTAGGCCACCTGGGCGGTCGATCCGCCTTCCCCGACGGCCACCTCGTCGAAGGGACTCTCGATGCGGAACGACAGCGCCGGGCCAGGTGCCGACATCTTGCCGGGGGCGACCTGGCCGAAGACGAGCGCGGCGTCGATGCGATCGAGCTCCACGACGTCCACCCCGCTCGGGTTCTGCGCCGCCTCGGGGACGGTGTACCCGAGACCGCGGTGACGGATCGGGCCCCCCAGCAACGGGCCGAGCACCGCATCGATGGCGCCGGAACCGTCTGCTGCGACGCCATCGGCCCCGTCGCCCACCGCCTCGGCGACTGCGGCCCACACGGCTTGCGCTGCCGCATATCGCTCGGCGCCGGTCCGGGCCGGATCCCGTGCCGTCAGCACGGCCGCAGCCTGCTCCGCATCGAGGGTCTGCACACCCTGCTCGACGACCACCTCGCCGTTCGCGTTGGTCACCGCCGCAGGCAGGTCGACCTCCAGTGGGCCGAGCGGCTCCAGCAGCGCCGCCAGCCGGTCGGCGGTGATGACCTCCGTGGCATCGATCGACAGTCCGACGGCGATCTCCGCTTCGCGGTCCAACCCTTCGGCTCCGCCGGACTGCAGCGCCTGGTCGAGCGGGAGCCGTGTCTCGCCGCCGGCTGACGCGTCGGCGCTGACGGGCACCGAGACGATGCTCCCGCCCGCGCCGCTCGGCGCTCCCACGAGCACCGCCACTGAGGCGAGCGCCCCCGTGTCGTCGACTGCGGCCAGCAAGCCAGTCGGCGTTTGTGGGAACACACGTTCGGGAACGGTCTCGCGGGTGTCAGTGGCGTCGGTCGAGTTGTAGATGGTGAGACCGCCGGCGACAGCGAGCCCGGCCGCCGCCAGCGTGGCGACGATGGCGACGCAGGCGCCGACAAGCGTGGCACGGCGTCGTCGCCGCGGTGAAGCGGTCAAGCCAGTCCACCAGTGCGAGCGACCGAGCGCCAGCGAACACGCCAGCCGCGAGCGACCGAGCGCCAGCGAGGAAGCAGCTGGCCGCGGCCTGCGTGGCCGGGGAACGCCGTGGCGTCTGCGTGGCCGGGGAACGCAGTGACGGCCGTCACGAGGGGTCCTGGTAGAGGCCGCGGGCGGCGATGAGGTGCAGGACGGGATCCGTGACGAGGTAGTCGAGCGGCCGACCATCGGTGAAGCGGGCGCGCAGATCCGTGCTCGAGACCTCGAGCCGGGGCACCTCGACGTGGATCCACGGCACATCACCGGGGAGCTGCACGGCGTTGCCTGGTCGGTCGACGACGACCACGCGCGAGCGGGCGAGAACCTCGTCGTGGCGTTCCCAGGTCGGCAGGCCGGCCGCAGCGTCGTCGCCGACGATCGTGAAGAGCTCGGCATCGGGCTCCTTGTCGGCCAGCTTGGCCAGCGTGTCGGCGGTGTAGCTCGGCCCGCCCGCCTCGATCTCCAGCGCACCTGCCTGCAACCCGGGCACGTCGGCGACAGCGGCGGCCACCATCGCCAGGCGATCGAGCGCCGGAGTGATCGGCCGACTTCCCTCCTTCTGCCACGGCACGTTGGCGACCATCAGGATCACGACGTCGAGATCGAGGGCATGGCGCACGTTCACCGCCGTCACGAGGTGTCCCACGTGCGGGGGATCGAACGTCCCCCCGAACAGCCCAATCCGGTAAGCGGGCGGTTCGGGATCCCCCAGCGGCACGGCGCCGGATTCTATTGGCCGCCTGAACGGCCGCGCCTTGACATGGCTGGTACTCTGGAGTCTCCCCCCCGTCCGACCGTGACAGCACGCATTTACGCTTGCCCTTCCCTGCGAAACAGCATCGCGCGCCATGGCGTGCAGCGTCGCGCCCCCTCGCTCGTGGTCGGAGCCTCACCTCTCTTGACGAACGGTTGTACTGCCCCATTATGAATGATTCCATCGGTCTCTACTTGAACGACATTGGCAAGGTTCCCTTGCTCACCGCTGAGGACGAGCGCGAGCTGTCGCGCCTCATCGAGGCTGGCCGGGAGGCCGCCGAGCAGCTGGGCAGCGGTCGCCGCGGCGTCGCGCTGAAGCGCGCCGTCGCCGATGCCGCCGACGCCAAGGACCGCTTCATCCGGTCCAACCTGCGCCTGGTCGTGTCGATCGCCCGGCGCTACCCGCTGCCCCAGGGCATGGACCTCCTGGATCTCATCCAGGAAGGCAACCTGGGCCTCGAGCACGCCGTCGACAAGTTCGACTGGCGGCGCGGCTTCAAGTTCTCCACGTACGCCACGTTCTGGATCCGTCAGGCCATCGGTCGAGCGCTTGACCAGAAGGCCAGCCTGATCCGCATCCCCGGCGACCGTTCGGCCAGCCTGCGGGCCGCGCTGCGCCAGGCGTCCGGCGACGGTGAGACGCTCGATCAAACGAACGCGGAGCTGCACCGTCTGACGACTCCGGTGTCGCTGGACAAGACGGTCGGTGACGACGGCGACGCCACGCTCGGCGACCTGATGGCCAACGGCGACGGCACGCCGGAAGACCACGTGATGGCCATCGTCGACGGCGATCTGCTCGACGAGCTGCTCGGCACGCTCGACTCGCGCGCCCGGTACGCGGTCGAGGCCCGGTTCGGGCTCGTCGACGGAGAGCGCAAGAGCTTCCGTGAGGTCGGCGAGCGCCTCGGCGTCACCGCCGAAGCGGCCCGCCGGCTCGTCAGCCGTGCCGTCGTCGGCCTGCGTGACGACGCCGAGCGCATCCTCGCTGTGTGAGCACCCCCGCGGTGCACGCGGATTCTGAACAGGGAGAGGTTCCAGGCCGCCAGTAACCTGCGGCGCATGGCGCAGGTGTGGTCACCCTCGTCGTGGCAGGACCTCCCGGCCCTTCAACAGCCCGACTGGCCCGATGCTGACGGTCTGCATCGCGCCCTGAAGACGGTGGCGTCCTACCCCCCGCTGGTGTTCGCCGGTGAGGCGCGGTCGCTCCAGTCCTCGCTGGCCCAGGTGGCCGACGGGCGGGCCTTCCTCCTGCAAGCTGGCGACTGCGCCGAATCGTTCGAAGAGTTCTCCGCCGACAACATCCGGGAGAAGCTGCGCGTCATCCTTCAGATGGCCGTCGTCCTCACGTACTCACTCGGCGTGCCGATCGTCAAAGTCGGCCGAATCGCAGGACAGTTCGCCAAGCCGCGGTCCAGCCCGACGGAACGAGTCGGCGACGTCGACCTCCCGTCGTTCCGCGGTCACATCGTCAACGGTCCGGGTTTCGACGTTGCCGCCCGCATGCCCGATCCCGACCGCCTCGTCCAGGCGTACCACCAGTCCGCCTCGACGCTGAACCTCGTCCGGGCCTTCACCAAGGGCGGCTTCGCCGACCTCGCAAGGGTTCACGCCTGGAACCAGGAGTTCGTCGCGACGAGCCCGGCCGGCCAGCGCTACGAGCAGTTGGCCGCGGAGATCGACCGAGCGCTGAACTTCATGCGGGCCTGCGGCGTCGACACCGCCAGCAACCCCAACCTGAGCACGGTCGACATCTACACCAGCCACGAGGCGCTGATCCTCGGCTTCGAGGAGGCGCTGACCCGTCAGGACTCGTTGACGGGCTCGTGGTACGACTGCTCGGCCCACATGCTGTGGATCGGAGAGCGCACGCGCGACGTCGACGGAGCGCACGTCGAGTTCCTCCGTGGCGTCGGCAACCCGATCGGGTGCAAGCTCGGGCCGACGGTCGCGCCGGCCGAACTGTTGGAACTGTGCGAACGTGTGAACCCGGCGCGCATCCCCGGACGTCTGACGCTGATCAGTCGCATGGGCGCCGACGCCGTCGAGGACCGCCTGCGGCCACTGCTGCGAGCGGTGACGGATGCCGGGCATCCCGTCGTCTGGGCTTGCGACCCGATGCATGGCAACACGTTCAGCGCCCCGAGCGGCCGCAAGACCCGCCACTTCGACGAGATCATGCGGGAGATCGCCGGCTTCGTGCGGGCTCACCATGCGGAGGGCACGTGGCCCGGCGGCATCCACGTGGAGCTGACCGGCGAGAACGTGACCGAATGCCTCGGCGGTGCCGACGAGGTGTCCGACGCCGACCTCGACCACCGGTACGAGACGATGTGTGACCCTCGGTTGAACGGTCGCCAGAGTCTCGACCTCGCGTTCCGCGTCGGCGAACTCGTCGGCCGCACACCCTCCTGATCCGTGCCGGCCCTCGAACTCGTCGAGACGTGGCCGGTGCCCAACGCCGCGGCGGTCACCGTGGCGGCAGATGGTCGTGTGCTCGGCGAGTTCGGCGATGTGGAGCGCCCGTTCATGCTGGCGTCGCTGACCAAGATGCTCACGGCGTGGGCGGTGCTCGTGGCGACCGAGGAGGGTCTGCTCGCACTCGACGACCCGGTCGGCCAACCCGGCTGCACGCTGCGCCACCTGCTGGCGCATGCCGGCGGCTACTCGTTCGACGGGCCCGATCCGATCACGTCTCCGAACCGACGACGCATCTACTCCAACACCGGAATCGAGGTTGCGGCCGGCGCGGTGGTCGAACGATCCGGGATGGCGTTCGACGAGTACCTCGGCGGCGCCGTTCTCCAGCCGCTCGAGATGAGCCGCTCCGAGCTCGTCGGTTCACCGGCCCACGGACTGCGGAGCACCGCCGGGGACATCGGGCGATTCCTCGCCGAACTGCAGCGGCCGACGTTGCTGAGCGAAGCCACCGCCGCCGACGCGGTTCGGCCGCAGTTTCCGGCACTCGCCGGTATCGTGCCCGGCGTGGGGCGCTTCGATCCGTGCCCATGGGGGTTGGGGTTCGAGATCCGGGGACAGAAGTCGCCACACTGGACGGGCCGCACCAACTCGCCTGAGACGTACGGACACTTCGGCGGCGCCGGAACGATGGCTTGGGTCGATCCGAACGCTCGCGGTGCGCTGGTCGCGCTGACGGACCGAGCGTTCGACGAATGGTCGATCGACGCGATGCGGTGCTGGCCGGCGCTGTCTGACGCCGTCGTGGAAGAGCTGACGTCAACCCCATGAGCTTCAGCCTCGGCGACCGGGTGCGTTGGGTGACGGTTGGTGAGGATGGCCTGCCGCTCGTGCGCTACGGCTTCGTCGGCGGCGTGGCCGGCGACGTCGGCCCGGTGGTCGTGATGCTCGACGGCGAGCTCGGTGGCGACGTCATCGACCTGGAGCAGCTGGAACCGGTGACGATCACCAACGTCGAGCTGCATCTCGACGGCCGCGATCTGATCGAGGACCCGGAGCTGCGGCGAGGGCTCGTGCACCTGTGGCAGGCCGAGGCAGAGTCGGCCGGGCTCGACGTGGATGCGCTCGAGGGACTCGGCACCGGGGAGCCGGAGCGGGGCAATGCCTGGTCGCTGGCCGCGCTGACGAGCGGTGGCCAGCAGTACGTCGTACGGGCGATGCCGTCGACGCTCGATCCGAGCGTCGTCTGCATCCGGGCGGAGGCCTCACCCTTCTGGTGAGAGATGTTTCGCTTCGCAACCGGAGGTTCGAGGTGACACCTTCGGCCAGCCCCGGCGGGTGCGGGGGGCAGAGGCTCCGCCGGAGCCCCCCGCCCGGCGATCGATCCGGCTTGTCCGGTCGATCGCCCGCAACTGGGTGCCGCCGAAGGCGGCGCTTCGAGCTCGCTTTGCAACCTCTGGTTGCAAAGCGAAACCTACGACAGGCGCTCGATGATCATCGCCATGCCCTGACCGCCGCCGACGCACATCGTCTCCAGGCCGATGGTCTTGTCCTCGGCCTGCAGACCGTGGATGAGCGTCGTCATGATGCGGGCGCCGGTCATGCCGAAGGGGTGTCCGAGGGCGATCGCGCCGCCGTGCACATTGAGCTTGTCGGCGCCGATGCCGAGATGCCGGGCCGAGGGGATGACCTGCGCGGCGAACGCCTCGTTGATCTCGACCAGGTCGATGTCGTCGATCGTCATACCGGCACGAGCCAGGGCCTGGCGGCTCGCCTCGATCGGCCCGAGACCCATGATCTCCGGGTTCAACGCCGACAGGCCGGACGAGATGATCCGAGCCAGCGGTCGGATGCCGAGCTCGGCCGCCTTGGTGTCGCTCATCACGACCACGGCAGCGGCGCCGTCGTTGAGCGGGCAGGCGTTGCCGGCGGTCACCGTTCCGTCGGGTCGGAACACCGGCTTGAGCTGCGCCAGGCCTTCCAAGGTCGTGCCAGCGCGGGGACCGTCGTCCTTCGCCACGACGTTGCCGTCGGGAAGCGTGACCGGTGTGATCTCCTCGGCGAAGAAGCCGTTCTCGACGCTGGCCACAGCGCGGTCCTGCGAACGCTTGGCGAACTCGTCCATCTCCTCGCGCGTGACGTGCTCGTACTCCGCCACGTTCTCAGCCGTCTGGCCCATGGCGATGTAGAGGTCAGGGAGCCCCTCCGGTGGCGTCCAGTCCGGGCTGCCACCGAGCGCCCGCTCGGCCGTGCGCTCGCCGGGCTCACCGAAGATCGGGTTCGGCGCCGTGTCGCTCGCTCCGGCCGCGTAGCGGCTGACGGTCTCGACGCCGGCGGCGATGAACACGTCGCCTTCACCGGCCTTGATGGCATGGGCGGCCATGCGGATCGTCTGCAGGCTCGACGAGCAGTAGCGGTTGATCGTCACGCCCGGGACCTCCGGCAGGCCCGCCAGCACGGCCACGACCCGGGCGATGTTGAACCCCGCCTCACCGGCCGGCTGACCACAGCCCATGATCAGGTCCTCGACCTGGTCGCGGGGCAGCTCGGGCACCTTGTCGAGGAGCGCCGTCACGATCTGCGTCGACAGGTCGTCCGGACGGATCGACACCAGCGACCCCTTGCGCCGCCCGCCCGATCGGGCTGCGAGCAGTGGCAACGATGACGGCTTCGGTCATGAGCGGAGCTCATGACCGGTCGGCCGCGCGAGCGCCAGCGAGCCGGACGACGATGGGGTTCGGGGGCGCAGCCCCCGTGCGTGCTCGGTCATGGGGCGAGCGTACCGACGACTCTGCGCGGCGGGATCGCGCTGGCATACTGCCGGCCGTCATGACCGGCACCGGCACCCTGCACGTCGCGATCGGTGCCGGCGGCACCGGAGGGCACATCTATCCCGGGCTCGCCATCGCCAAGGCGCTGGAGGAGACCACCGACGGGGCGGTCGACATCTGCTTCATCAGCACGAAGCGGGGCCTGCAGACGACGCTCGTCCCGGACGCCGGCTACGAGCTGTTCATGTTCGACATGATCGGGCTCAAAGACTGGCGAAGCGCGCTGCGCCTACCGCCGCAACTGATCCGTGCCGGCCACGGCGCCTCGCGGGTGATCAAGGACCGTGGCATCGACGTGGTCGTCGGCATGGGCGGCTACCCGTCGGCTCCTGCGATGGTCGGCGCGCGGTGGGCGAAGGTCCCGTCGCTGATCCACGAGAGCAACGCCGTGCCCGGGCGAGCCAACGCGTTCATCGCACGCCTGACGCCGCACATCGCCATCGCCTTCGAGCGCACCCGTCAGCACCTGCCCAAGCGCGCCGACGTGCGGACCGTCGGCATGCCGCTGCTCCCGGAGGTGGCACAGATCGATCGGGCCGCGCTGCGCGAGCCGGCACGACAGGCGTTCGGGCTGACGCCGGGCCAGAAGCTCGTCGTCTTCAGCGGTGGGAGCCTGGGTGCGCACAGCCTGACGACCACCGCCCTCGATCTGGCTGATCAGTGGAAGGAGCGCGACGACGTCGTGCTGCTGATCAAGACCGGCGCAGGCCAGCTCGACGACGCCATCGCCCGCACCAACGGCAATCCCGTCGCCCGTCCCGTCGCGTACATCGACCGCATGGACCATGCCTACGCCGCCGCCGACGTGATGGTCTGCCGTTGCGGCGCCGGCACGGTCAGCGAGATCTCCCACGTCGGCGTGGCGAGCGTCATGGTCCCGTACCCGCACGCTCCGGGGAACCACCAGCTCCACAACGCCCAAGCGCTGGCGGACGCCGGCGGTGCGGTGATCATCGAGGACCACGATCTCGACGCCGCATCACTCGGACCGGTGCTCGACGACCTGCTCACCGACGACGAGCGCCGCGAGGCGATGGCGCACAACTCGCGACTGGTCGACCATGGTGCCGCCGCGACGACCGTCGCCCGATGGGCGATCGAGCTGGCCGGGCGCAACGACCTCCTGACCGACAAGGGAGAGCAATGACCTTCTGGACCGACCGCCCCGTGGTCGTCACCGGCGCCGAGGGGTTCATCGGCAGCACGTTGACGGACCTCCTCGTCGAGGCCGGCGCCGACGTCACGGCGTTCGCCCACTACAAGCCGTACGGCGAGCACGGCTTCATCGCCGACCACGTGCAGGCCGGTCGCGTGAAGGTCGTCGCCGGTGACATCCGCGATCACGGCCAGGTGCAGGACGTCGTTGCCGGGGCCGACACCGTGTTCCACCTGGCCGCGCTGATCGGGATCCCGTACAGCTACGAGGCTCCCGACTCCTACGTGCATGCCAACGTGGTCGGGACTCACAACGTCGTTGCCGCGGCGCGTCGCCACGACACCAGGCGGGTCGTCACCACGAGCACCAGCGAGGTGTACGGCACGGCGCTGACGGTGCCGATCTCGGAGGATCACCCGCTGCAGCCGCAGTCGCCGTACTCGGCATCGAAGATCGGTGGCGACATGATGGCGATGTCGTACTACCTGTCGTTCGAGACGCCGGTGACGATCGTGCGGCCGTTCAACACCTATGGCCCCCGGCAGTCGGCCCGCGCGGTGATCCCGGCGATCCTCCAGCAACTGCACTCGGGCGCCAAGGAGATCAAGCTCGGCCTGCTCACCCCCACGCGCGACTTCACGTACTCGACGGACACCGCGTCCGGGTTCATGGCGGCCGCCGAGCATGACAGCGCCCTCGGCCAGACGCTCAACCTCGGCACCGGGCGTGAGGTCAGCGTCGGTGATCTCGTGTCGCTGCTGATCAAGGTGTCGGGCAAGGACGCCGAGATCGTCCAGGACCCGGCGCGCATCCGCCCGGAAGGCTCCGAGGTGATGCGTCTCCTCGCCGACAACTCCCGCGTGCGCGAGCTGACCGGCTGGGAGCCCGTCGTCTCGCTCGAGGAAGGACTGGCGAGAACGTCCGAGTGGGTCGCCGCCAACGTCCTGAGCGACGCCGCCCGCTACGCCGTGTAGAGGCCTTCTGTCCGTAGGAATCGCATCACAACGATCGATTGCTACGGACAGAACGGGTCAATTGCCGAGCTCGCCGGCCTGGAAGTGGCGGCGGCACAGCAACTCGTAGTGCACGGCGTCGCCGAAGAGCGGTGGTGTGGTGGGGTCGTCGGTGTCGCCGACGACGATCGTCTCGCCCTCGTACACGACTTCGCCGTTGACGACGCGGGCGTTGTGGGTGGCGCGTGAACCGCACCAGCAGCGGCCCTCGACCTGCAGTGGTACCCGTTCGTCGGCGATCTCGAGCAACCGCTGCGTGCCTGCGAACAACCGACCGCGGAAGTCGGTGATCAGCCCGAAGGCGTAGACCTCGACCTCGAGCTCGTCGACGACGCGGGCCAGCTGGTCGCACTGCTCGGTGCTGTAGAACTGCGCCTCGTCGCAGACGAGGTAGTGGATCGGCCAGTGCTGCAAGGCCAGCGCATGGAGGTCGAGATCAGGCGTCACGTCGATCGCCGGGGCCGCCACGCCGAGCCGGCTCGTCACCTGGTTGCCCTCGCGGTCGAGGCACGTCAGCAGGAGACCGCAGAGGTCGCGGCTGGAGAGGTTGTGGTGGATCTGCAGCGCGACCGTGCTCTTCCCGGACCCCATCGTCCCGAAGCTGAAGCGGAGCAGGCTCATTGGACCGTCAGCGCGTCTGCGACTCTGGCCCAGGCATCGGCGCATCCTACGATCGGCCGATGACGACCAATCCGATCGCGGCGGACGACGTCGACCTCTCCGATTTCGACTTCTGGCTGCTCGACCGGGACGTCCGAGAGGCGGCGTTCAAACGCCTCCGGGACATGCCGGGGTTGCACTTCAACGCCGAACGCGTGCTGGAGGACTCTCCGTTCCCCCCTGGTCCCGGCTTCTGGTCGCTGGTGCGCCACGACGACGTCTGGGCGGCCAGCCGCAACCCGCAGCTGTTCTGCTCCGGGCAGGGATCCAACATCGTCGATCTGCCGCAAGAGCTCAACGAGTTCTTCGGATCGATGATCAACATGGACGACCCGAAGCACTTCCGGCTGCGCTCGATCGTGTCCAAGGGCTTCACGCCCAAGGAGGTGGCCCGCGTCGAGGAGTACGTCAAGGTCAAGGCCGCGGCCGTGGTCGACGACATGTTGGAGCAACACCCGGACCGCCAGTGCGACTTCGTCGAGGCGATCGCCGCGCCGATGCCGCTACAGATCATCTGCGACATGATGGGCATCCCCGACGACGAGTCGAAGCAGGTCTTCCACTGGACCAACGTCATCCTCGGCGCCGGAGACCCGGAGTTCGGCGGCAGCTACGAGGCGCTGATGAACGCCGGCCTGGAGATGTTCACGTACGCCCAGGCGCTCGGCGAGAACCGCCGCGCCAAGCCGACGGACGACATCACCTCCGTCCTCATGCAAGCCGAGGTGGACGGTGAGCAGCTGACGACTCAGGAGTTCGGCTCGTTCTTCATCCTGCTCGTCGTCGCCGGAAACGAGACGACACGCAACGCCATCAGCCACGGGATGAAGGCGCTGACCGACTCCCCGGACCAACGGGAGCGCTGGTGGAACGACTGGGACGGTGTGACGAAGACGGCGGTCGAGGAGATCGTGCGCTGGGCGTCACCCGTCATCCACTTCCGCCGCACGGCCACCGCCGACACGGAGTTGAGCGGTCAGCCGATCGCCGCTGGCGAGAAGGTCGTGCTCTGGTACAACTCGGCCAACCGCGACGAGCGGGTGTTCGCCGACCCATTTCGCTTCGACGTGACTCGCCCGCTGCAGCCCGTGCAGGTCGGCTTCGGGGCGGGTGGTCCGCACTTCTGCCTCGGCGCCAACCTCGCCCGTCGCGAGATCGCCGTGATGTTCGACGAGATCCGTCGCCGCGTGCCGACGCTGCACACGACCGGCGAGCCGGCCTACCTGCAGAGCTTCTTCATCAACGGGATCAAGCGGCTGCCGTGCGCCTGGTGAGTGCGGCGCACGACAGCCGCGCCCGCGAGCCGAGGCGGACTACGACGTCGGTGTGGCCGACTCCTCGATCGGTTCACCATCCGGTGACATCAGGTACCACACGTCGCCGACGCCCTGGCCGTTGACATCGCCTGCCGCCGAGTCCTCAGCGAAGTAGTACAGCGGCCAGTCGTTGTAGCTCACCTGGTCACCGCCGCCGTCGGCCCGCGGCACCGAGGTGATCAATGACTCGTCGACGCCCTCGCCGGCCGTCGCGGTTCCGAGGAAGGCCGGCCACGCCGCCGCGCAGTCACCCTCGCACGTCGGCTCACCCTGGGCGTCAGGGATGAACATGTACAGCGACAGGCCCTCTTGGTCGACGAGGATGGTGCCGAACTCGCTGTCCGCGGTGGCCAACTCGACTTCGCCGCCTGCAGCCTCCCCTCCGGCCGGCGCCTCGGTGCCTTCAGGTGCTTCGGTGCCGGCAGGTGCCTCGGTCGCTTCAGGCGCCTCAGTTCCGGCCGGCGCCTCGGTGCCTGCCGCTGCCTCGGTGCCGGCGGGCGCCTCAGTTCCGGTCGTACCGCCGTCGTCATCGTCGCCGCAGGATGCGGCGACGAGGCCGAGCACGGCGAGAGCGCCGAGCGCGATACGGGAAGGTTGCTTGTTCACGATGCCTCCTTCGGGGGTTGACCACGACTACGAACGGAACAAGCCCACGGATTGCGAGCAATCCGGGAACGGACGATCCTCGTAGTCATGGGCGTGCGGATCCCGCATCATGCCGAACTGGCCGACGACGCGCTCGTCGCGGGCCTGGCCGTCGAGGACGGCGATGCCGCGACCGCGTTCGTCCGCCGGTTCCAGGCGAAGGTCTACGGGCTGGCGTTGGCGGTGACCCACGACCGCGCGCTCGCCGACGACGTGGCCCAGGAAGCGTTCGTGCGGGCGTGGCGTGCCGCCCCGACCTACGACGGTCGACGGGGGACCGTCGCCGCCTGGCTGCTGACGATCACGCGCAATGCGGCGATCGATGCCGTGCGGGCACGACGCAGCGAACCAGCTGACGACGAGGAGCTCGACCGATTGATGCAGGCAACTTTCGCCGGCGGATCGAGCGACGTGACGGCGCGGGATGCGACGGCCAACGTCGAGGCCGGACAGGTCCTCGATCGGCTCCGCCAGGTGCCGCCCGACCAGGCGCGAGCGGTGATCCTCGCCGTGTTCGGCGGCTGCACGGCGGAGGAGATCAGCCGGCGCGACGGCATTCCGCTGGGGACCGCGAAGACGCGTATCAGATCCGGCCTGCTGCGGCTGCGGGCCGGCGCTGCGGAGAAGAAGACAGGAGGCGAGGGCGATGCGGGCGGGTGAGGAACACGTGGATGCCGTGGCGCTGGCGCTGGGCCAGCTCGACGGACAGGAACGGTCGGCGGCCGCCGAGCACGTCCTCTCGTGCGGCGACTGCCGACACGAGTTCGACGAGGTCAACAGCATCGTCGGCGAGCTCCTGCCGGCGGTGCCCGCCGTACAGCCGAAGCTCGGCTTCGACGTGGAAGTGCTGCAGCGTCTGGGCATCGACACGGCGCCGCCGCGACGCCGCCCGCGATGGTGGGTCCTCGGGATCGCCGCGGCCGCCGTCGTCGTGGTCGGGTTGGCGGTCGGCGGGTGGTTGCTCGGGCGGTCGGGCGACGAATCGTCTGGTGCCGCGAGGCTTCAGCTCGCCGATGGCGCGCCCGTCGGTACGGTCGCCGTCGAGGACCTCGCCGGTCAGCGTGTGATGGTCGTCGCCATCGTCGACGCGCCGGCGGACGTCTCCTACACGTGCCGGATCAGGTTGGCCGATGGTCGCGTCGTCGAATCGCCCGCGTGGGACCCGGGCGCCGGAGCCTGGATCGTCCCGCTCCCGGGGGATGCCGACGTGACCGACGTCGACCTCGTGGTCAGCGGGACGGACCGCGTCTGGTCAACCGCCACCTTCTGATCCGAGGTTTCAGCGCAGCATCGCTTGGACGGAGCTGATGTGGTCGGCCTCGGCAGGTGACTTGTCGGGTCGGTAGCGGCGGACGCGGGCGAAGCGCAGTGCCACGCCCCCGGGATAGCGCGTCGACGCCTGCACGCCGTCGAGCGCGATCTCGACCACGAGCTCAGGGCGGACGTGGACGACGTGGTCCGACTCGGTCCCGACGGCGAGCTTCTGCAGTGCTTCGGTCTGCCACGTCAGCAGCTCGTCGGTGAGCCCCTTGAACGTCTTGCCCACCATCACCCACTCGCCGCCGTCACCCCGCGCGCCGAGGTGCAAGTTGGACAACCACCCGATGCGCCGACCGTGCCCCCACTCGGCCGCCAACACGACGAGATCGAGCGTGTGCACAGGCTTGACCTTGCGCCACGCCCCGCCTCGGCGTCCGGCGTCGTACGGCGCGTGCAACGCTTTGACCATCACACCTTCGTGGCCGGCGGCGACAGCGCGATCGAGGAACGCGCCGGCCTCGTCGACATCGGAGGTGACGAGCGACGGCAGCCGCGACGTGGCCGGCACGATCGTCGCCAGCAACTCCCGGCGCACCGACAGCGGCTCATCGACGGTTGATTCGCCGCCGGCGTGGAGCACATCGAAGAAGTAGGCCGACAGCCCGGCGCCGCGCCGCGAGGGTGCATCGGCGCCGAAGTCCCCCATCGTGTCCTGGAAGCGGCGCGGCGTGCCCTCGTCGTCGACACCGAGCACCTCCCCGTCGAGCACGAGGTCGCCACCTGGCAGTCCGGCCACCAAGGCGGCGACTCCGCCGAGGCGAGTCGTGATGTCGTTGAGGTTGCGGGTGTACAGCCGCACGTCCCCATCGCGCCGATGGGCCTGCACCCGCGCGCCGTCGAGCTTCCACTCGACCGAGGCCGGCCCGGTTGCGGCGAGCGCGTCCGCGACGTCAGCCGCCGGTGCTGCCAGCATCGGCTGCACGGCACGGCCGGGAGACATGGCGATCGATCGGAGCGCTGGCTCGCCGCCGGACAATGCGGCCGCGGCTGCTGCTCCGAGGTCGCCCGACATCATGTGCGCTCGGCGCACGGCGGCCACCGGCACCGACGCGGCCTTCGCGATCGCGTCGACCATCACGCCGTCGAGCGCGCCGTGGCGCAGCTCACCGCTGAAGATGCGCCACAGCAGCCCTTGCTCAGGTGCGGTCGCACGGCTGAAGACGTCCGTCAGCAGAGCCCGGCGCGCAGCCGTGACGCCGGCACCGGACATGCCCGCCAACTCGCTGAACGCCCTGTCGATGTCCCCCACTGTCAACGACGGTGCGGCGGCAGGCTCCGGCCGAACGTCCCGCAGAGTTGCCCAGCCGATGCCGATGCGACCCTGCACGGGCGTTCCGGTGAGGAAGGCAACGGCCGGTGCCACCTCCGCTGGCTCCAGTCGAGCCAGGACCGAGGCGATCAGCGCCGCCTTCTCGCCCCGCTTCGAAGTGGCCACGAGCTGGTCGGCGACGGCGGCCAGCGCGGCGAACTGCATGCCCCAGCATGCATCGGGATGCCGTCACTCGGCGCCCTCCCGGCCCTATCGTCGTAGCGATGTTCTCCGTGCCCCGCCACCAGCGGTTCCGGGCGACCGTCGGTGTCGTCACCGCGGGTCTACTCCTGGTCAGCGCATGCGCCGGCGACGATGACTCATCGGATGCGCTGACGCCGGGGACGACGGGCGCCTCCGCCGCCACGACCGTTGGTCCGGCCGCGACCACGGTGCCCGGCGCGACCGCCGCCCCCACCGATGCGGCGACGGCGACGACCGGTGCGGCACCGGCCGCGACGACGACTCCGCCGCCACCGCCACCGGCTGTTCCGCCACCGGCCGCACAGCTCGAGACCGCCAGCGTGGCGCTGCAGAAGTTCGTCGAGCTGCCGCTGCTGACGGCGGTCGTCCAACACCCCGACCGGAGCCTGTGGTTCACGTCGCAGACCGGTGAGGTGTGGAAGATGGTCGAGGGCGGCCAACCGGAGATGGTCCTCGATCTGCGCGGCGAGGTGGCGCCGTGGGCGGAAGGCTCCGAGCGGGGCATGCTCGGCATCGGATTCAACCCTGTCGACGGACGGCTGTTCCTGTACTTCAACGACGCTGCCAGCGACTCGCACGTCGTGTCGTACGCACTGGACGCCAACGGCCGCCCCGACCCGGCGTCGCGCTGGGAAGTGCTGTTCGTCGACCAGCCGGGTATCGGCCACAAGGGTGGCGGCATCGTCTTCGACGACAACGGGGTCATGATGCTGGCGCTCGGCGACGGCGGTGGCAGCCGCGGCCGTGACGCTCAGGACTACAGCAAGCTGCTCGGCGGCATCATCCGCATCATCCCCCGCACGAGCGGTCCGGGCTACGACATCCCCGGCGACAACCCGTTCATCGGGCAGGAGGGAATCGCGCCGGAGCTGTTCGCCAAGGGCTTGCGCAACCCATGGGGCTTCTGTCGCGACGCGCCGACCGGCGACATGTGGATCACCGACGTCGGTGAGGACACCGTCGAGGAGGTCAACCACATCCCCGTCGGCACGTCCGGGATGAACTTCGGCTGGTACTTCCTGGAGGGTACGCAGGTCCGATACGACGGCGCGCCCCAGCCCAACCAGCCGCCGATCTGGGAGTATCTGCACAACCAGTTCGGCCCGGCCTCGATCGGCGGCTGCGTGTATCGGGGAGCGGCCATCCCGTCCCTGCAGGGCGCCTACGTGTTCTCCGACATGTCTGGACCGATGTTCGCGATCGGCGAGGGTTACGCCCCGGTGCGCCTGAGCTTGCCGGAGCAGGGCCGCATCGTCACGGCGGTGAAGATGGACGTCGACGGCGAGCCGATCATCCTCACGTTGCACAACGGCGGATATCGCCTGGTCCCCGTCTGAGGATCTAGACCGCAACTTGTCCGCAACAATGCGTCCAGCGCCAGCTACCGTGGAGTGCGGAGGAGGGGGCCGGCAGCGTGGCCGACCCGACGACCATGACTGAGACGACCACGCAGGTCGCCGTCAACGGCGGCAGCGATCGCGGTGGCAACGGAGCGACGATCCTTGATCGGGTTGTCGTGCGCTTCGCCGGTGACTCCGGCGACGGCATGCAGTTGACCGGCGACCGCTTCACGTCCGTCGAGCGCGTCCTACGGCAACGACCTGTCGACCCTGCCCGAGTTCCCCGCCGAGATCCGCGCTCCCGCGGGCACGGTGCACGGGGTCTCGAGCTTCCAGGTCCACATCTCGGACCACCCGATCACCACGCCGGGCGACGAGCCCAACGTGCTCGTGGCGATGAACCCGGCGGCGCTGCGCGCCGACCTCGGTCGCCTCGAGCCCGGCGGGACGTTGATCGTCAACGAGGACGCCTTCGAAGATCGAAACCTCGAGAAGGCCGGCTACACCCTGCCGACCGGGCAGGTGATCAACCCGCTCGATGACGGCAGTCTCGACGGGTACCGCGTCATCCGCGTGCCGATGACCTCGCTGACCAAGGAGGTGGCAGCGCCGCTCGGCGTCAAGCCGCGCGATGCAGAGCGGTCGAAGAACTTCTTCGCCCTCGGCCTCGTGTCGTGGATGTACACGCGTCCCACGGAGCCGACGATCACCTGGATCGAGCAGAAGTTCGCCTCCAACGAGCTCGTGCTGGCCGCCAACCGCGCCGCCTTCCTGGCCGGCTACAACTTCGGCGAGACGACCGAAGCGGTCGGGCATCGCTTCGAGGTCCGCCCGGCCCACCTTCCCGCCGGCGAGTACACCAGCGTCACGGGCAACACTGCGCTGGCGTGGGGCATCGTGGCCGCCGGCCAGCTGGCCAAGCTGCCGGTCACACTCGGGTCGTACCCGATCACGCCCGCCTCTGACATCCTCCACGAGCTGTCCAAGCACAAGCACTTCGGTGTGCGAACCGTGCAGGCAGAAGATGAGATCGCCGCAGCGGGCATGGCGCTCGGCGCGGCGTTCGCCGGACACCTCGGCGTGACGACGACCAGTGGCCCCGGCATCATGCTCAAGGCGGAGACGATCTCTCTCGCCATTTCCGTCGAGCTGCCGATGCTGATCGTCGACATCCAGCGCGGCGGGCCGTCGACCGGGCTGCCGACGAAGACTGAAGCGGCCGACCTGAACATCGCCCTCTTCGGCCGCTCAGGTGAGGCTCCACTACCGGTGATCGCCGCGATGAGCCCTGTGCACTGCTTCGCCGCGGCCATCGAGGCAGCCCGCATCGCCATCAAGTACCGCACGCCGGTGATCCTCCTCTCGGATGGGTTCTTGGCCAACGGCTCCGAGCCCTGGCAGTTGCCCGACGTCGCAGATCTTCCGGACATCTCCGTGCCGTTTGCCAGCGAACCGAACCACACGGCGGCCGACGGCAGCCCCGAGTTCTGGCCATACCTCCGCGAGCCCGACACGCTGGCCCGCCCGTGGGCGATCCCGGGCACCAAGGGCCTGATGCACCGCGTCGGTGGCATCGAGAAGGAGGGCGACGGGACCGGCAACATCTCCTACACGCCGGAGAACCACCAGAAGATGGTCGATCTGCGGGCGGCCAAGGTGGCCGCCGTGGCTGCCGACATCCCGCCCGTCGAGGTCCAAGGCGACGTCGACGCCGAGCTGTGCCTGGTGGGTTGGGGCTCGACGTGGGCCGCCATCGACGCCGCCGTCCAGCGGCGCCGGCGAGCCGGGCAGAAGGTGGCCTGGGTACACCTGGTGCACCTCAACCCGTTGCCTTCGGATCTGGGCGAGGTCCTCGCCCGCTATCGCAAGATCCTGGTGCCCGAGCTCAACACCGGTCAGCTGGCCCGGTGTGCTGCGCGCGCAGTACCTCGTCGACGCCCGGTCGCTGTCCAAGGTGCAGGGCCTTCCGTTCATCTCCCGCGAGATCGAAGACGCCATCGACTCCATGCTCGAAACGACCCCCAAATGACTGAAATGCGTTCCCGGCCACGCAGGCCGTTGTTGGCCGCTCGCTCGCTGGCGCTCGCTCGCAGGCACAAGAGACACGACCATGACTGACACCGCCATTCCCTGACGACCAAGAAGGACTGGGCCAGCGACCAGGAGGTCCGCTGGTGTCCCGGCTGCGGCGACTACGGCATCCTGCAAGCCGTCCAGCAGCTGATGCCCGAGCTCGGCGTGGCGCCCGAGAACACCGTGTTCATCAGCGGCATCGGGTGCTCGAGCCGTTTCCCGTACTACATGAACACCTATGGCATGCACTCCATCCATGGACGGGCGCCGGCCATCGCCACGGGCGTCGCCGTCGCGCGGCCGGATCTGGACGTGTGGGTCATCACGGGCGACGGTGACGGGCTCTCGATCGGCGGCAACCACCTCATCCACGCGCTGCGCCGCAACGTGAACCTGACGATCCTGCTGTTCAACAACCGCATCTACGGGTTGACAAAGGGGCAGTACTCACCGACCTCAGAGCTCGGCAAGGTCACCAAGTCGACGCCGTTCGGCTCGGTCGACCCGCCGTTCAACCCGCTGGCCGTCGCCCTCGGCGCCGAGGCCAGTTTCGTGGCCCGGACCCACGACCTCGACCGCAAGCACATGATGGAGACCTTCCGCGCCGCGCACGATCATCGCGGGGCCGCGTTCGTCGAGATCTTCCAGAACTGCAACGTCTTCAACGACGGTCAGTTCAACGACATCACCAAGAAGCAGGTGCGCGACGAGATGATGATCGAGCTCGTCCACGGCGAACCGATCCGGTTCGGCGCCGAGCGTCAACGGGGCGTGGTGATGGGCTCGGACGGGCAGCTGCGCCTGGTGGAGGTCGCGGATGTCGGCGAGGAGGCGATCCTCGTCCACGACGCCTCGCGCCCGGATCCCAGCCTGGCGTTCGCTCTGGCCCGCCTGAGCACCGATGACCACTCTCCGACTCCCTTCGGCATCTTCCGGCAGGTCGAACGCCAGGAGTACGCCTCGGCGATCGGCCGCCAGCTGGCTGCCGCCGCGGAGAAGAAGGGACCGGGAGACCTCTCCGCCTTGCTGCGGTCGAACGGGACCTGGTCGGTCGCCGGTTGACTGTTACAGCCGCGAGAAAGCTGCAACAGAACCGCCACATTGGCGTGCTCCTCGGCTACTCTCTCGCCTCGGTGACCGGACGGTTGGGCCCGGCGCTGGGCCGTTGCGGCCGCCCCCGATCGAGCACTTGACCCGAGCAGCATGAGCGACGACGACACGCGAGCCCTGTACCCCCGCCGCTCCCCGCAGCGCGTCCGCAAGAACCGGATGACCGCGCTGGTGGCCGGCGCAGCGGTGATCACGCTGGCAGGCGTCGGCATCGCCACCGTGCTGCGCGAGCCGTCGGGCGGCTCGGTCTCCGCCAGCAATGAGCCGCTCGCGGCGCCGACGACCGTCGCGCCCGCGCCGACGGCTCCCGTGGCCACCGCGCCCGCGTCTGCACCGACGGGTGAGGAGACGGCGGTCCCGGCCGGATTCGACAACGCCATTGCCGCCACCGACGAACCCGATGGCTGCCGGCTCACGGTGCGCTCGATGGGCATCGGCAAGTCGGGCCCTGACGTCGAGTGCCTGCAGAAGGCGCTGGCCGACGCCGGTCTCTACGCGGCGACGATCAACGGGCTGTATGACAACGCCACGGCAGAGGCGGTGCGACACCTGCAGGAGCAGCGCGGCCTCTTCGTGGACGGCGTAGCAGGGCGAGAGACCGGGCTGTCGCTCGGCATCTGGCCGGACGAAGAGTCGCTCGTCGTGCGGACACCGCCGCCGCCTGAAGGCGCAGAGGACCGCTGGGGCTTCGAACTCTCCCCCGTCGCCGTGTCAGGGGACGATCCGAACCTCCCACCCCTGCCCGCGGCCTCCGGGAGTGGCCGACGGGTCGTCTACGACCGGGCCGGCCAGCGGGCGTGGGCAGTTGACGAGAACGACCAGGTGATCCGCTCCTGGCTCGTCTCCGGCAGCCAGTACGACAACGAGGTGCCCGGAACCCACGAGGTGTTCAGCCGGTCCGAGCAATCCTCTGCCTGGAACGGCAAGGCCATCCTGCCGCTGATGATCCGCTGGTACCCGACCGACATCGGCAACCTGGGGTTCCACGGCATCCCGATCCACGTCGAGAACGGTGAGCCGTACCAGACCACCGACGAGCTGGGAACCCGGCTCTCGGGCGGCTGCCAGCGTCAGCACGACACGGACGCCGCCTTCATGTGGGAGTTCGCCACCGTCGGTACGACGGTCGTCGTCACCTGACGGTTGCCTGCGGCACCGATGATCGAGGTGCTCCCTGTCACGCCCGAGCGGTGGGACGACCTCGAGGCGCTGTTCGGGCCGAACGGCGCGTTCTCCAACTGCTGGTGCACGTACTGGACATGGCGCAGTAGCGAGTGGGAGCGACGTACCCCGAAGCAGCGTCGGACCGAGTTGCGCCGCCAGGTCGCGGGAGAACTGGAGCCCGGCCTCTTGGCCTACATCGACGGTCAGGCTGTCGGCTGGTGCGCCGTCGCACCCCGAAGCCGCTACGAGCGCCTGACGAACCCTCGGGCCAGGACGTTCCGGCCGATCGACGAGCGGGAGAGCTGGGTCGTGACGTGCTTCTTCGTCCGTCGCGACGAACGGGGCAAGGGAGTCGCCGAGGCACTGCTGGCAGCCGTGCGGTCGTTCGTCGCCGAGCGAGGCGGGACGTTGGTCGAGGGCTATCCGATCGAGCATGTCGACCAAGCCGCGGCGGCGCTGTACACCGGCACGACCGGCATGTTCGAGCGCGCCGGGTTCGCAGAGGCGGCCCGTCCCGGCGGCCGCCCGCTGGTGCGGCTCGAGGTGCGCCGCCGTTGATGCCTGGCGACACGCGGCCCTTGCCCCGGCCGTCGGGTCGGGGAAGGGCCAGCGGTCTTGAGGGCTAGGACGTGGCGGTCGTGGTCTCGACCTCGATCGAGAGCGTCCCGTCGGCGGGGATCGTCCCGTCTTCTTCGATGTTCACGTCATCGTCGTCGTCGCTGCAGGCAGCGAATGTCGTCAGGGCTAATGCAGCGACTGCCGCCGCTGCGAAGGGCTTGACTCGCATGCTCTCCAAATCCTTTCCACGCTGCCCGCTGGCCGACACGGTACCCAGGAGCACCGTCATCAACCCGTCATATTCTCGCCAGTTGGGTGACCAACGTCACCCTCCAACGGCTAGCTGCAGCCGCTCGTGCTGCCGCAGCTCGGGCAAGCGTGGCATGAGCCGGCGCGGATCATGGTCACGCCGCACTGCATGCACATCGGCGCATCGACGTCACGGATCACGCCGGCCGCCGGGGTGTTGTCCAGCGGCGTCGGCACAACCGTGCCCAGCTCCATCTGGCCGGCGAGATCGTCGGCCGATGGCACCGACTTCGGGTCGGCGACGATCTCGGAGCCGGTGGACGTCTCGACGACCGTCTCGTCGACGCCGGGCAGCGTCGGCTGCATGCGCTCGTTGATCGTGTAGATGCTGAGCTCAGCCCGCTCGTCGGCGCTCAAGTACTCGATGGCCAGCCGGCGGAACAGGTAGTCCATGATCGACGTGGCGAAGCGGATGTCCGGGTCGTCGGTCATCCCGGCTGGCTCGAACCGCATGTTCGTGAACGCTTCGACGAAGGCCCGCAGCGGCACGCCGTATTGCAAGCCGTACGAGATCGACTTGGCGAACGCGTCCATGATCCCCGACAGCGTGGAGCCCTGCTTGGACACCGTCAGGAAGATCTCTCCGGGCCGACCGTCGTCGTACTCACCAACCGTCGCGAAGCCCTTGCAGTCGGCGACGCGGAACTCGAACGTGCGTCCCTTCCGGCTGCGCGGCAGCTTCTGGCGCAGCGGCCGATGCACGATCTTCTCGACGACCTTCTCCACGATCTGCGTCGCTGCCTCGCCCGCCGCAGTGTCGCCCTTCTTGGCCATCGACAGCGGCTGGCCGACCTTGCAGTTGTCGCGGTAGATGGCGACGGCCTTCAGGCCCAGCTCCCACGAGAGCTGGTGCAGCCCCTCGACGTCCTCGACGGTCACCTGCTCGGGCATGTTCACGGTCTTCGAGATGCCGCCGCTCAGGAACGGCTGCACGGCACCCATCATCCGCACGTGACCCTCGTAGTGGATCGCGTTGTCACCCATCGAGCAGGCGAACACGGCGAGGTGCTCCGACGTCAGGTGCGGAGCGCCGAGGATCGACTTCTCCCGATCGATGTACGCCACGATGTCGTCGATCTGGGCGGCCGAGTAGCCCAGTCGCCGCAGGGCTCGCGGGATCGTCTGGTTGACGATCGACATCGTTCCACCGCCGACCAGCTTCTTCAGCTTGACGAGGCCGAGATCCGGCTCGATTCCGGTGGTATCGCAGTCCATCATCAAGCCGATGGTGCCGGTTGGGGCCAACACGCTTGCCTGTGAGTTGCGGACGCCGTGCTCCTCACCATCGCGGACGGCGACCTCCCACGCCTCCTGACCGGCTCGTACCAGCTCCGCTGGCACCACGTCGTTGGCCTCGAGCGCCAGGCCGGCGTCACGGTGCATCCGCAGCACGCGCAACATGTGCTCCTCGTTCTCGGCGAAGCCGGCGAACGGTCCCATGCGACTGGCGATCCGGGCGCTCGTCGCATAGGCGTGGCCGGTCATCAGCGACGTGATCGCCCCTGCCCATCCCCGTCCGTCGGCAGAGTCGTACGGCAGGCCGAGGGCCATGAGCATCGCGCCGAGGTTGGCGTAGCCCAGCCCGAGCTGGCGGAAGCTGCGCGTCGTCTCGGCGATCTGCGGCGTCGGGTAGTCGGCCCGCCCGACCAGGATCTCCTGTGCCGTGAACACGATCTCCACGGTGTGGCGGAACGCATCGACGTCGAAGATGCCGTCTTCGTCGAGGTACTTGAGCAGGTTGATCGAGGCGAGGTTGCACGCTGAGTTGTCGAGGTGCAGGTACTCACTGCAGGGGTTGCTGGCGTTGATCCGACCCGTCTCGTGCGCCGTGTGCCAACGGTTGATCGTCGTGTCGAACTGCAGTCCGGGATCGGCGCACTCCCAGGCCGCTTGCGCGATCTGGCGCCACAGGTCCCGCGCCTTGACCGTGCGCAGCACCTCGCCGGTGGTGACCGCGACCAGACCCCAGTCGGCGTCCTCGCCAACGGCCTGCATGAACTCGTCCGTGACGCGCACGGAGTTGTTGGCGTTCTGGTACTGGATCGAGAACGAGTCGGAGCCGTCCAGGTCCATGTCGAACCCGTTGTCGCGGAGCACTCGCGCCTTGCGCTCCTCCTTGACCTTGCACCAAATGAACTCTTCGACGTCGGGGTGGTCGGAGTCGAGGACGACCATCTTGGCGGCCCGCCGCGTCTTGCCCCCGGACTTGATCGTGCCGGCCGAGGCGTCGGCGCCGCGCATGAAGCTCACCGGTCCCGAGGCGGTGCCACCACCCTGCAGCAGCTCACGGCTCGAGCGGATCCTGGACAGGTTGATCCCCGACCCGGAGCCGCCCTTGAAGATGACGCCTTCCTCCCGGTACCAGTTGAGGATCGAGTCCATCGTGTCGTCGACAGACAGGATGAAGCACGCCGAGGCCTGCTGAGGCACTCCCTTGACGCCGATGTTGAACCACACCGGGCTGTTGAAGGCCGCCCGTTGGGTGACGAGGATGTACTTCAGCTCGTCACGGAACGCCTCGCGCTCCTCGTCGTCGATGAAGTAACCCCCCTCCTGGCCCCAGGTGGCGATCGTCTCGGCGACCCGGTCGACGACCTGGCGGAGCGAGGACTCGCGCTCGGGCATGCCGAGCGTTCCGCGGAAATACTTCTGGGCCACGATGTTCGTGGCGTTCATCGACCACGACACCGGAAACTCCACGTCGCGCTGCTCGAAGGCGACCGTGCCGTCCTTCCAGTTGGAGATGCGGGCGTCTCGGCGCTCCCACACGACCTCGTCGTAGGGATCGACGCCGGGAGAGGTGAACAGCCGGCGGAGGCCGATGGCGAAACGTTCGGGTGCCAGTGACATACGGACCTCTCCTTCAACCGCCGGGGGGCGGCGAGTGTTCCCCTCGACGGGGTTGATGGCACAAGATCTGGTGGGTTCTCCCGCCGGGAGCGCCCCTGACCCACAAGTCCTTGTGGTGCAGGACAAGATTACACCACTGTAGTTACGGTCCTGTCAACACTTGTCGTGAACCGTCGCTCGGACGCGTTGGCGGGCACGCGGTGCGGCATCGCAGGTTCAGGACCCCATCGGCCCCACGTCGTCCCCACCCGGGTCAACTACCGATCCGCGTGCCGCACCGCAGCCGGCACAAACGTCCAACCTAGACAGTCGAACCTGTGGGGTGAAAGGGGCAAAACCCTGTGAATTTCCCTGGGAGCACGGTGTGCGTAACGTCGCGTTCATCGGTCGACCACCGAGCAGCCCGCCAGGGGTGAGAAGGAGGGAGGCGTGCCGCCAGGCTGGCTCGAGGTGATCGCGTGGATCGCGCTCGTCACCGCAGTGATCTGCAGCGCCGTCATCGTCATCGACATCGTCGCTCGCAACTACCGCCAGCGGATGGGCGTGATGGAGTGGGTGTGGCCGATCACCGCGCTGTACCTCGGCCCGTTCGGCCTGGCCTTCTACTGGCGCGTGGGGCGCCGGAGCACGCCGAAGTACGAGGCCCAGCACGGCGCGACACAGCACCCCTACTGGGTCCGCGTGGCCGTCTCGTCGACGCACTGTGGCGGTGGCTGCACGCTCGGCGACATCATCGCCGAGACGCTGATCTTCGCCTTCGGCATCACGCTGTTCGGGGCGGCGATCTGGGCCTCGTTCGTCCTCGACTACGCCTTCGCGTTGGCGCTCGGCATCGCCTTCCAGTTCGCCGCCGTCCACGCCATGGCCAGACTGCCCTTCGTCGCGACGCTGGGGCGGGCGGCCAAGGCGGATGTCTTCTCGCTGACGGCCTTCGAGATCGGTCTGTTCAGCTGGATGGCGCTGATGTTCTGGGTGTTCTTCCCTGACCCGCACCTGGAGCCCAACAAGGCGTCCTACTGGTTCCTCATGCAGATCGGCATGGCCATCGGCCTGGCAACGTCGTATCCGATGAACATCCTTCTCATCCGCAAGGGCATCAAGGAGGCGATGTGAACCTGCGCAGGATCTTCCCCGAGCCGGCCGGCGAGGCGTCGCTCGACGATCTCTACGGCGTCGCCCGGCAGCGTGTCGCCGGGCGGCCATGGGTCGGGATCTGCATGGTCGCCAGCCTCGATGGCGCAACCGTCGTCGAGGGCCGTTCCGGCGGACTGTCCAATCCACAGGACGCTGCGGTGCTGGCCCGCCTCCGGGAGGCCGCCGACGTGATCATCGTCGGCGCCGCGACTGTGCGCCAGGAGAGCTACGGACCGCCGCGCAAGGCCGGGCAGCGCATCGGCGTCGTGACGGCGACGGGCGGTGTCAACCCAGAAGGCAAGCTGTTCGCCAGCGGCGCCGGCTTCCTGATCATGCCCGAGGATGGTCCGCCCACCCCGACGGGAACCCGTGGCCCGATCGAGACGGTGCGCGCCGGCGCCGGTCAGGTCGACCTCCCGCTGGCCCTCGAGCGCCTCACCGAGGTCGTGGATGCTCCGACGTTCGTGCAGTGCGAGGGCGGTCCGCGCCTCAACGGCTCGCTCGTCGACGCCGACTGCGTCGACGAGCTCGACCTCACCGTGTCGCCGGTGCTGGCGGGCGGCGCATCGCCTCGGGTCACGGCAGGTGCAGCTCCCACCGTCGCCGGCTTCAGCGTGGCGCACGTCGCCATCGACAACCGGTCCTTCGTGTACACGCGCTGGATCCGGCAGCGCTGAGTCAGGCGCGAACGCGGCGCGCCGGTGACTCGAGTCCGACGGTCCGCGCCCACACGCGGGTGACGGCAGCGACGAGTCCGTCGATGTCAGCGTCGGCGCCAGCCAGGAGGAGGTGGTCGTAGGCGACCCGTACGTTCATCGTGTGCAGCGCGATCGCCGCGGTGTGGGGGTCGAGCTCGGTGTCGCAGATGCCCTCCTCTTGGAGGTGGGCGATCCATCGCTCGACCTTGCCGATTCCGACCTTGACGGTGGCCCGCCGTGAGCGGTTGATCGCCTTGTCGCTCACAGCGAGCTGCTCCATCGACCGGACGACCGTGGCGTTGCGCAGGCAGGCCTCGAAGTAGCAACGGCTGGCGTAGGCGATGTCGCGGATCCGATCGCCGCCAATGTTGCCGGGATCGCGGCGCGCCGCGGTGGCGAGCTCGGCGAGGACGTCGTCGGCGACCTCGCGGAAGATCTCCTCCTTCGAGTCGAAGTACGTGTAGAAGGTGCCGGCGGCGACGCCCGCCTCGGCCGTGATGTCGCTGAGGCGAGCGTCCGGGAACGGGGTCCGCTCGAAGACGCGGTGCGCCGCGCTGACGAGGTTCTCTCGGGTGCGCAATCCGCGGGCAGTGAGCACCCGGCCGCCCACCGCCCGCCCGGCGCGGACGCCGGCGACGGTCATCAGCGAATCGTAGGTCGGTCAGTCGGTCCAGTCGCGGAAGTTGATCGTGATGCTGTGCCTGGCCTCGGACGACCAGTTCGGCGTGTTGAGCACCTGCTCCTCGTCGACCTGGCGCTGCTCGTGGCGGAACGTGATCGTGCCGCCGGGCGGCTCGGTGGCCGGCATGTAGGCGTCGACGCCCGACAGGAACGGACCGAGCGGGAACAACTTGCTGGTGTCGGTCACGCCGTCGACGTTGATGTCGAAGCTGAGCACGGCGATGGTGCTGGCCGCATACGGCGCGGTGGCGCCGTTGATGATGTTGCCAGCGGACTCGACGTCCCCGCGGATGCGGGTCGACACATCCAACGTGTCGACGTTGGCAGGGTCGGTGGGGTTGTCGCCCCACCACTCCTTCTGGCGCACGATGCTCACGGTGGTGTGCGGGCCGCGCTGGATCGCCTGCGACAGCGGGGAATCGATCGGTGCCAAGTTCAGACGCAGGAGGTGGTTGCTGCGCACGAACGGCTCGAAATAGAAGTGTTGCTGGAGGGGGCCGTCGGGGCCCTGCCGGGTCAGCTGCAACTCATAGTGCTGGTTGCGCCGTACCTCGAGCGGGCCGAAGTTGCCATCTTGACCGATGTGCACGGTGTGGATCGGGCCACGCCCCAGCCGGGCTCCGGTCGCGGGACGGACCTCGTACACCTCGAGCACGCTGTCGGCGATGCCGGTGTTCGCCGGGAAGTTGAGGGCGCGCCCGGAGATCTGGAGGTTGCGTGGCTCGCTGGTGATCTCGGTCGTCGCCGGTGGCTCTCCGGTGAAGAACTCGTACTGGGCGGCGAACGACTCCGCCGACCCGACCGACTGGGTGTGGCCCTGGTCAACGAACTGCACGTTCCGCGTGCCGAGCGCACGTGCGGGGTTGCCACGCGCCCAGACACCCATGCACTCCACGCCTCCTGGACATGCCGGCGCGGCAAGTCCGTCGATGCCGATGTACTTCGCCACCCGCGCCGCCCGATCGGGTGAGCTGTTCAGGTATCCGAACATGACGGAGGTCCCCTGCGAGTGCCCGACGACGTAGATCTGCTCATCCCCGGTGTCCGCCATGACGTCATCGAAGAAGGCGTCGAGGATTGGATAGATGACGGCTGGGGTCGCTGAGATCCTGTCGATCCCCGTGACGACGTTGGGATAGTCGTTGCTCGCGAATCGCAGCGCCTGCGTCTCGTATTGCGCGGCGGAGCCGCTGAACCCGTGCACGAAGACGATCGGCAAGGTCGGCGCAGCGGCAGCCGCCGGTGCGGCCGACGTCCCGACGGTCGCAACGACCGGCACGGCGACGAGCGCACCGAGCAAGACACGCCAACGGCGGCGGCGCGACGGAGACGGCATGGTCGATCCCCTTTCGATCCAGCGCGGAGCCGGCTCGGCCGGCGGTCACACAGTACGTGGAGATGAAGCTGAACTCAACCTCATGTTGGCGGGCGGCCGTCAGGCGTCGGGCGCCTTCGACAGCAGCTCGATCTCGCGGTGGAAGTCCGCGGCCGCGTCGAAGTTCTTGTACACGCTGGCAAAGCGCAGGTAGGCGACTTCGTCGATCGTGCGCAGGCGGTCGAGCACGGCAAGGCCGATCTGGGCGGTCGTCACCTCGGACCCCTGCAGCCGTGCCGAGTCCTCGATCGTCTCGGCGACGCTTTCGATCACCCCGGGGTCAACGCTCCTGCCTTTCGTGGCGGCGACGATCCCTGCGACGATCTTGCCGCGATCGAACGGTTCCGTGCGTCCATCCCCCTTCACCACCACCAATGGCACCTCATCGACCCGCTCGAACGTGGTGAATCGGTACGCACACGCCAGGCACTGACGACGGCGACGCACGGCAGTGCCTTCCTCGGCCAGGCGCGAGTCGACGACCTTCGTCTCGTCGGCGCGACACGCCGGGCAGTGCACGCCGCCACGCTACTTCCGGCCCACCACGAGGCGATGACCGTCACGGCCCCGGCGGCGGAGGCAGGGACGCCGCCGGGACCGGTCAGGCGTTGAGTGGCCGCCGGCAGCGGCCCTCGTACGCTCGTTCGGCGTACGGTTGTTCGCAGTCAAGCAGAAGCGGCATCGGCCGTCAACCACTTTGTCAGAACAGATGTTTGACTTCTCTTGCGAACGTCCGTACGATGAAATCCATGACCGAACCATTGCGAGTGCCCGCTTCGCGCCGGCGGGCCGGGACCCGGATCACCGCCCGGCAGCGCCAAGTCCTCGATTTCATCGAGTTCCAGATGCGCGAGCACGGCTACCCGCCATCCGTGCGGGAGATCGGCGAAGCGATCGGTCTGACGTCGCCATCCACGGTCCACAGCCACCTCAACACGTTGCAACGGCTCGGCTATCTCCGTCGTGACCCGACCAAGCCGCGAGCGATCGAGGTGCGCTGGGACCCGAACTCCGGTGCGGTGATGGAACGCCGGCCCGTCCGCCATGTCCCGCTCGTCGGCGACGTGGCGGCCGGCACCGACGTCCTCGCCGAGGAGAACGTCGAGGAGCTGCTGCCGGTGCCCGCCGACTTCACCGGCGAGGGCGAGCTGTTCATGCTCCGCGTACGCGGCACCTCGATGATCGAGGCCGGCATCCTGGACGGCGACTACGTCATCGCGGTGCAGCAGAAGACTGCCGAAAATGGTGAGATCGTCGTCGTCGGCATCCCAGGCGGCGAAGCAACGGTCAAGACGTACTCCGCGGCGGACGGCAGGATCGTCCTGACACCCTCCAACGCGACCCTCGAGCCGATGGTCTTCGACCCTGATGAGGTGCAGATCTACGGTCGTGTCGTCACCGTGATGCGGCGCCTGTGACCTGACCGCTCACCAGCGCATTCATCGTGCCCGTGGCGGTGGTGGTGGCGGCGGAGGAGGCAACGGTCGGCCGCTGTCCGGTGGCCCATATGAAGGCGGGGCGTGAGAGGGCGGCGACTGCGGCGGCGGGGCGTACGGCGGGGGCGTCGGTGGATTGGCGTAGGGCGGAGCGACAGGTGGGCTCACAGGACCCCGCGGCGGCCAACCCGGGTAGGTCGGCTGGCTGGGCGGCGCGGACGGGATCGACCACACGGATCTGTCCTTCCACAGGGCGATGGCGCCGATCGCGACTCCCGCGACGAGCACCCCGACGGCGCCGAGCCGAATCGGCGTCACGCCGTTGGCGGGATCCCGACCGACGCGGACCATCGCCTCGGGCTCCGCCGAGTTGGCACTCAAGACGTAGGTTCCCTCCACCTCGATGTCGGCGGTGCGGAAACCTGCGCCGACCGAGCCGGCCCGGTCATATGTCGGGCCGTCGACCCGGTCGAGGTTGATCTGCTGCCCGTCCTCGTCGAGGAGGACCAGCTCGACCTCCGGTGCATCAGCGCTGTCGAGGTCGTAGCTGCGGTCGTCGTTGTCGCAGTCCCCATCGATCTCACCGACCGACCCCTTCGTCTCGACGAAGAACGTGTAGATGCCAGCGCGATCGAAGACCAACGTGGTGTCGCAGCCGATCGGCGCGGGAGCGAGACTGCCAACGGCGTCGTCGTAGCGCTTGCCCGCCATCAGCCACAGCGCGACCGCGCCGACGACACCGAGCACGAGCGCCACGATCCCGAGCAACCGGAACCGCCGCACCGAGCTCCGATCCGACTGCGCCATTCACACCCCTAGCCGCTGCGCGACGAGCTCGATCCGATCGTCAGGTTGTACCACGGCGACCCGAATGTGGTCGGCGGCGACAGGTCCGTAGAACTCGCCCGGGCTCACCACGGCACCGCCTTCCCTCGCGAGGCGCTCGGCCCAGGTCCACGCGTCACCGACGGCGAACCAGAGGTAGAAGCCGCCCGCTGGACCGGTGATCTGCTGCCCCGTCCACACACCGAGGATGTCGGCCATCCGGGCCAGGCGCGCGGCGTAGCGCTGCGCGCTGCAGCGCGACGTGCTCGTCGTCGTCCAATGCCACGATCCCCACCGCCTGGGACGGCCCGGGGACCATCATCCCGACGTGCTTGCGCACTTCCAGCAGGTACCGCACGAGGTCGGCATCTCCCGCGTAGAACCCGATCCGCCCTCCCGCGAGGTTCGAGCGCTTCGACAGTGAATGCAGCGCAACGACGCCCTCCGTGCCGTGCTGCAGGATCGAGCGGCCCGGGCCGGACCAGGTGAACTCGACATAGCACTCGTCGGAGAACACCGGCACGCCGTTGGCACGTCCCCAGGCGGCAGCGGCACCGAGATCGTCGAGCACACCCGTCGGGTTGCCAGGGCTGTTGACCCACAGCGCGAGCGCACGGCCGGCGTCGTCGGGCGCGATCCCGGACAGCAGCAGTCGACCCGCCGCATCGAGTGGCACCGGGACGGCGCGGCAGCCGGCGAGGATCGCGCCCATCTCGTAGGTCGGGTAGGAGATCGCCGGATACAGGATCGTGTCGCGGTCGGGGCTGCGCAGTCGCAGCCACTGCGGCAGCGTGCCGACGAACTCCTTGGTGCCGATGCAGGCGGCGATCGAGTCCGGGTCGACGGCGATGTCGAAGCGGCGAGCCATCCAGCGGCTCGCCGCTCGGCGCAGGTCGGGTGAGCCAGGGCTGGAGGGATACCCCCGTTCGGCTCCGGATCGCGAGAACGCGGCGGTCACCTCGGGCGGTGGTGGATCGATCGGGGTACCGATCGACATGTCGACGGCACCTCCCTCGTGCTCGCTGGCGATCGCCAGGAGACCGTCGAGCCGCGCGTATGGATACGGCGGCGGGACGAAGCCGGCGGCCCGCACGTCCGAGCCGTCCACTGACGTCACGGCGAGACGACGAACTCGGCCAGGCGGCCGGTGGATGCGTCTGACAACCGAGCCAGCACGTGCAAGCAGCCGTCCTCGTCCCGAGTCGAGACGACTTCGCCCTCGCGGTGGATGGCTGCGATCACGTCCCCGCGCTCGTAGGGGACGGCCAGCTCGATCGTGCGCGTGATCGCCCGCAGCCGGTCGCCGAGCACACGTAGGAGGTCGTCGATGCCGTCGCCGGTGGCGGCGCTGACGGCGACCGAGCCGACGTGGTCGGCGACGAGCTGCTTGGCAACCAGGGGGGCCAGGTCGGCCTTGTTGATCACCAACAGCTCGGGCACGGACGCCGCGCCGATCTCGTCCAGGACCTCGCGTACGGCCTGGATCTGCCCCTCGGGGTCGGCCGCGCTGGCATCGACGATGTGCACGAGGTGATCGGCCCTGGTGGCGACATCGAGCGTGCTCTTGAAGGACTCGACGAGGCCATGGGGCAGGCGGCGCACGAAGCCCACCGTGTCGGTCAGGAGGACGGGCTCGCCACCGGGCAGCGCCAAGCGCCGTGTCGTTGGATCCAGGGTGGCGAACAGGCGGTCTTCCGTGAGCACACCGGCGTCGGTCAGGGTGTTGAGCAGCGTCGACTTGCCGGCGTTCGTGTAGCCGACGATCGTGACCGCCGACATCCCGCTCTGATCACGGCGTTGGCGTTGCAGCTGGCGGGTCCGGGCGATGCTGTCGAGGTCACTCTCGAGGGCGCTGATCCGGCGCATGATGCGCCGGCGGTCGACCTCGAGCCGAGTCTCACCGCCGCCGAACCGCATGCCGACGCCACCTCGCTGCTGCGACAGCTTGGCGGCCGCGCCGCGCCGCAGCCTCGGGAGCCGGTAACGCAGCAGCGCCAGCTCGACCTGCGCCTTGCCCTCCGGTGTGCTCGCGTTCTGGGCGAAGATGTCGAGGATCACGGCGGTGCGGTCGATCGCAGTGCGTCCGAGCAACCGCTCCAGGTTGTACTGCTGGGCGGGCGAGAGCTCGTTGTCGAACACGACTGTGTCGGCGTCGACCTCGAGGCAGAGCTCGTGCAGCTCGGCCGCCTTGCCCTTGCCGATGAACCAGGTGTGGTCGGGATGGTCCCGCCGCTGCAGCATCCGGCCGACCTCGTCGGCCCCGGCCGTGTCCACGAGGGCGGCGAGCTCGTCGAGGCTGGCCTCGGTGGCCTCGTCGTCCGAGCCAGGGAACGTGACACCGACGAGCACGATCCGCTCACGGATGGACCGTTCGATCAGGGTGGCGCCGAGCGCTTCGGAGTATGGGGTGCTCACGGGACGGAGATCTCGATCCTTGCGACGTAGGTGGCCGGTCCGGTCAGCGTTGCGTGTCCGGACGTGGGGACGTGCAGGGCCACTCTGGCACTCCCGCCGTCCATGTGCACGACCAGTTCCTCGCCGCGCGCGAGGCCCCACCCGGCCGCGGCCCATGCGGTGGCGACGGCACCCGTGCCACAGGCGTCGGTGACGCCGGCGCCTCGCTCGTGCACGCGCATCGTCACCGCATTCGGCTCGGGCCCCGGCTCGACGATCTCGAGGTTGACAGTTGGCACGCGGCGCCCGAGCGCAACCAGGTCGACGGCACCGACGTCCTCGACGGCGACCACCGTGTGAGGGTTGCCGACGACGAGATGGGCGACCGGTCGGTCCGGCAGCACACCGACCGAGGCCCACCCGGGCGGTGCCTCGATGGCGCGTGACTTCGCCCATGTCGACCGACGCCACGACGGTGGCCGGGTCCTCGGTGGCGGCGATCTCGACGATGCGCAACCCGGCAGTCCGTGGTGATGCGCAGCGGGCCGGGCGCGGCATGACGCGATCGCCACGGCCTGGGCGAAGCACCGCACGCCGTTGCCGCTCATCTCGGCACGGCTCCCGTCGGCGTTGTAGATCACCATGGTGGAGGCGTTCGGACCATCATCGGTACCGACGAGGAGGCCGTCGGCACCGATCCCCCGCCGCCGATCACACAGCCGGCGCGCGAGCGCCGGGAGATCGACGACCGCCGGTTCGAAGGCGACGAGGAAGTCGTTGCCCAGCCCGTGGTGCTTGGTGAGGGTGAGATCGATCACGTCGGAAAGCGAAGGACGTCGATCAGCGCCGGCGCCGCCTCGGCAACCGGGTCGTGCTCGACGTCGATCCAGCGTACGCGGGGGTCCCTGCGGAACCACCGCTCCTGGCGCACCGCGAACTGGCGGGTGCGGGCGATGGTCGCCTTCACGGCAGTGTCGACATCCGGTTCGTCGAGCAGTTCCTTGTACCCGAGGGCCTGGCGGGCGGTACGCGACAACGGCCCGGCTGCCGCCAGACGCTCGACCTCCTGGGGCAGGCCGGCCGCGACCATGGCCAGCACCCGCCGCTCGATGCGTGCCGCCAGCACCTCGCGGCGCCAGCGCAGTCCGATCATCACGACGTCGGTCGGCGGATAGGCCCGGAGACCGGGACCGAACGAGCTGAATGGACGGCCGGCGCCGAGCGTCACCTCCAGGGCCCGCACGATGCGCCGCCGGTTGGCTGGGGCGATGCGCCCAGCGGCGACGGGGTCGAGAGCATCGAGTCGGCACCAGAGGGCACGGACATCGTCCTCCGCCTCCAGCTGCTGCCGAACGTCAGGCCATTGACCAGGGACGTCCAGCTCGTCGACCACGGCGGCGAGGTAGAGCCCGGTTCCGGCGACGAGCAAGCGGGCGACCAGAGATGCCGGCGACGGCGGCACCGTACGCGCGTTGGTAGTCAGCGACCGTGAACTCCTCACTGGGTTCGATCAGATCGAGGCAGTGATGGCTGACGGCCGCACGGTCAGCGGCGGTCGGCTTGCCGGTGCCGATGTCCATGCCCCGGTAGACCTGCATCGCATCGACGGCGACGATCTCGGTTCCCGGGATGGCGAGAGCGGCGGCCATGGCAACGTCCGACTTGCCCGCCGCAGTCGGACCGAGCACAACGACGGGCGGCACTACGTGGCGAGCACCGGGATGCGAACCCTGTGGGCCGGCTCGGCCAACACCTCCACAAGGCGTCCGGTCAGGTGGTGCGGTGCGGCGCCCGTGATCTCCACGTCGGCGTACGTGCCTGGTCGGAGCGGGCGCGACGGCCGGAAATGGACGAGGCGGTGTTGCGCGGTACGGGCCGCCGCGACGGCGGGGTCCTTCCTGCTCGGTCCTTCGACCAGCACCTCTTCCGACCGACCGACGCGGGCTTCGTTGGCGGCGAGCGCCGACCGCTCGATGACGATGCGGAGGCGGTCGAACCGCTGACCGGCGACATCGGGTGCGATGAAGCGGTCGGTCAGGAGGGCGGCTTCCGTGCCCGGGCGTGGGGAGAAGATGAACGTGTAGGCGTCGTCGAAGCGGGCCTCGGCGGCGACCTCGAGCGTGGCGGCGAAGTCGTCCTCCGTCTCCCCCGGGAAGCCCACGATGATGTCGGTGGAGACAGCGAGGTCCGGGACGACCCGCCGGGCCTCCGCCAGCCGGTCGAGGTAGCGCTGCGCCGTGTACCCGCGGTGCATGGCTGCGAGCACGCGGTCGGAGCCGGCCTGCAAGGGGTAGTGGAGGTGGGGGCACACCGCTGGCGTCTCGGCCATCGCGGCGAAGGTCTCGGCCCTCATGTCCTTGGGGTGGGGCGACGTGAAGCGAACTCGGCGGATTCCCGTGACGGCACCGACCTGCCGCAACAGGTCGGCGAACAGCGGACGAACCCGAACGCTCGCGTCGCCGTCGCGGCGGGCCGCCAGCTGGAGGTCGCGCCCGTAGCTGTTGACGTTCTGGCCGAGGAGCGTGATCTCCGTGACGCCGCCGGCGGCGAGCTGTCGAACCTCCTCGAGGATGTCGTCGAACGGCCGCGAGATCTCCTCGCCGCGCACGGCCGGCACGATGCAGAAGGCGCAGCGGTTGTCACAGCCGATCTGGATCGTCACCCAGGCCCGGAACGACTGCTCGCGCACGGCCGGCAGGGCCGACGGGAAGAGCGCGTGATCATCGATGACCGCGGCGTCGAAGATCTCGGTGATCGGTCCGGCGCGATGCGATTCACCGAGCAGCTCGGCGGCGCGATGAACGTTGTGCGTGCCGAGCACGACGTCGACGTGGGCGGCACGCTGGCGCACGAGGTCGCGATCCTTCTGGGCCAGGCAGCCCGCCACGACGATCTGGCGTCCGGCACGCTCCTGCTTCCACGTCTTCAGCTGGCCGAGGTTCCCATACAGCTTGTTGTCGGCGTTCTCCCGGATGCAGCACGTGTTGAGCACGATGACGTCGGCGTCGCCGGCGCCGTCAGCAGGCACGAGACCGTCGGTTTCGAGCAGGCCGGCGATGCGCTCGGAGTCGTGCTCGTTCATCTGGCAGCCGAACGTGCGCACCACGTAACGACGGGGTACGGAGGTGCTGCTCACGGACCACGAGGCTACCGGTGCCCATTTCCGACGTTCGCTACGGTTGCCAGCCATGGCGGCCCCAAGGGCGCGACGGGCGGCAGTCCTCGGGCTGGCCATCGGCACGCTCGTCGTCGTCGTCCTCGCCGCCGCAGGCGGTTCGGTCGACCCCGCCCAGGAGGGGTGCTGCGGGTGGACGTGGGCCCTGTGGGGCGACGATGCCGAGAATGCGCCAGTCCAGCAGATCGTCTCCGGGGACCGCGTACCACTCGTCGACGAGGCGCTCGACGGCAGCGACTGGCTCACGTTGTTCGGCCGCATCGCGGGCGTCATCATCGTCGCCGTCCTCGCCTACTTGCTGGGCCGCTTCGTCTGGCGCACCGCCCGGGCGGTGAAGATCGAGCCCCTCCCTGACCCGGCGGAGTGGGAGGTTGCGGCGCCTACAGGTCGCGACGAGCTGGCTGAGGCCGTCGAGGCCGGGCTGGCGGAGCTGGCCCGCGGGCCGGTCGACGAGACGATCATCGCCTGCTGGGTCCGGCTCGAGGACGCCGTGGCAACAGCGGGTGTCGAGCGCTTCCCCTGGGAGACACCGGCCGAACTGGCGACGCGCGCGCTGCGCGAGCTGGCCGTGCCTGAGGTGGCGACGCGGCGACTGCTCGCGCTGTACCGCGAAGCCCGCTACTCACGCCACGAGCTCCACGAGGACGCGTGGACCGAAGCCGCCGAAGCGCTGCGCGAGATACGTGCCGCACTGTCTCCGGTCGGGACGACGTGATCCGCCTGCTCGTGAAGTACCTCGTCGTGTGCGTCCTCGCTGCGGTCGTCGTGATCGTCGGGCTGGTCGCGGTCGGGTGGACGCCGCGCGTCGAGTACTTCCTCGCGCTCGCCGTCGCGGTAGCAGTGGCGTCGACCGCCGTTCGCACCATCAACGACTCGATCGAGCCGGCGACCTGGTCCGTCGTTCGACCGCCGCATGCTGAGGTCGCGTCAGACAGCCGAATCACGTTCCTCGAGCACTCCCTGCGCCGCAGCGGTGAGAGCGACACGGCGTTCGCACTGCGGGTGCGTCCGATCCTGCTGGCGGTTGCCAGCCACCGGCTGCGGCGCGCCGGCGTCGACCTCGACGACGAACCGGCGGCTGCCAAACAGCGCCTCGGCGACGATGCGTGGGCCGCATTGATGGGGCCAGATGACCAACGGATCTCCCTGCGGCGGTTGCAGCGGACCGTCGAGCGCATCGAGCAGCTGTGACGGCTGCCGCTTCATCGCTCGCGGGCGCCGTGCTGCGCCGTGTCGCCACGGCTGTCGTCGGCAAGGAGGAGCCGTTGAAGCTGGTACTTGCCGGGATCCTCGCTGGCGGCCACGTCCTGCTCGAGGACGTTCCCGGGCTCGGCAAGACCCTTGCCGCCCGTTCCTTCGCGCAGGCGCTCGGCCTGTCATTTCGGCGGGTGCAATTCACGCCGGACCTGCTGCCCTCAGACGTGACGGGTGCCTTCGTGTACGACCAACGTCAGTCGGACTTCGTGTTCCGGCCCGGGCCGATCTTCGCCGGGCTGCTCCTGGCTGACGAGATCAACCGCACGCCCCCGAAGACACAGGCGGCCCTGCTCGAGGCGATGCAGGAACGGCAGGTGACCGTCGAGGGTGAGACGTTCACGCTTGCTGCGCCATTCCACGTGCTCGCGACCGCCAACCCCGTGGAGTACGAGGGCACGTATCCGCTCCCCGAGGCCCAACTCGATCGCTTCCTGTTGCGGGTCTCGTTCGGTTATCCAACGGCGGACGAGGAATGGGACGTGCTGGAGCGTCGGATGCGGCGCCGCCATGAGGAGCAGGACGTCGGCGTGGAGACAGACGCCGAGGGCGTGCTGGTGATGCAGCAGGCGTGCGAGGCCGTCACGGTCGACGAGACGGTCGGGAAGTACTGCGTCGAACTGGCCGCCGCGACACGTCGCCACCGCCACGTGCTCGTCGGCGCATCGCCGCGAGGATCCTTGGCGCTCCTGCTCGCGGCGCGTGCGTATGCCGTCATCAGTGGACGGGACTTCGTGGTCCCCGAAGACGTCAAAGCGGTCGCTACGGCGGCACTGGCGCATCGTGTGACGGTGCGGCCGGAGCTCTGGCTCCACGACATCTCGGCTGCGTCGGTCGTGCGCGACGTGCTCAGCAGCGTGCCAGCGCCGCCGACGGTCCGGCCTGCGCCGACCTCACCATGACCCCCGAGCCGCGGTGGGGTGCAACTCCTGCCCACCTCAGGGCCGTCGTCGGCGGCCTGCTGCTGGCGGCAATCGCCGTCGTGGCGCAACGGCCCGACCTCGCGGTGATGGCCGCGCCGCTGCTCGCCGCGGCGGCACTCGGTGGCCTGCGTCGACCCTCGGCCCCGCCGCGAGCAGAGCTACGGGTCGACGCGGCAACGATGGTCGAAGGGCAGGCGACGACCGTGCACGTGACCGTCGATGACCTGACCAGCGGGGAACTTCCCGACGGCGTCGTGGCCGCCGCCGTGACGGGCGATCCGTGGGTCCAGTTCGACCCGCGGGGTGCGGCACGCGCCGTGCCGGTGCAGCAGCCGAGCACGGACCTGGCAGTCGTGATGCGGGCGGTGCGGTGGGGGCGCCACGAAGTGCGAGCAGATGCCCTGCGGGTGACATCGCCGGGCGGCGCCTTCCGGATCTCGCTCATCCCCACTCCGATCGTCGTGACGGCCCTCCCGCTCGCCGACACGTTCGCCGCCGCCGACGCGCTTCCCAGACCAGCCGGCCTCGTCGGCCTCCATCGGTCCCGGCGTCACGGCGAGGGCACGGAGTTGGCGGAGGTCCGACCGTTTCGCACCGGCGACCGGCTGCGCAGGATCAACTGGCCGGTCTCGTCCCGCACCGGCACCCTGCACGTCACCGCGGCATGGTCCGACCGCGACACCGAGGTGGTGCTGCTGCTCGACACCGAGCACGATCTCGGCATCAGCGGAGGCGTCGACGGTCGGGCCAGCAGCCTCGACGTCGCGGTGCGCGCCGCGGCAGCGATCGCCGAGCACTACTTGATCGCCGGTGACCGGGTCGCGCTGACCGACATCGGACAGCGGGTGCGCACGGTCCCGGTCGGCAGCGGCCGCCAGCACCTGCGACGCGTGCTCGACGTGCTCGTGGCATCCGCACCCGGCGCGATCCGGAGCGAGGAGGTGCGGCGGCTGGGGCACATCCGCGCCGGATCGCTCGTCGTCGCTCTGAGCCCCCTGCTCGGTGGCGCCGGGTTGGCGCAGATCGCTCAGCTGGTGCGGCACCGCCATGCCGTGGTCGTGATCGACACGCTGCCGGCGCATGCCGTCGAGGAGGCAGAACCGTGGCGCGCGCTGGCGTGGCGAGTCCGCCTGCTCGAGCGCAGCGTCGAGATCGATCGCTTGGCTGCGCTCGGCGTGCCCGTCGTCCCATGGCGCGGTCGCGGAACACTGGATGACGTCCTGCGTGTGCTCAGCCGCGTCGCCGTCGCGCCGAGGTTGATCCGCTGATGCTGGTGGCGGGATGGATCTCGGCGGCGATCGCCGCCGCCCGGAGGATGCCTCCGACAACGTGGGCGCTCCGCGGCTTCATCGCCGCTGCGGCGACCGTTGCCCTGCTCGGCACCACGCTGCCGAGCTGGGACGCGCCCAACGTCTACGTCGCCGCAGCTGTCTTGGTCGCTGTCGTCTGTGTGGTCGTCCCCGACACGATCGCCGCACTCGTACTCGTGCTGCTGATCGGCGCCTGCTGGCTGGCCCGGGCGCCGGGGGACGTGACGGCGGGAGCCGTCGTCACCGCCCTCGCACTGCTCGGCGTGCACGGCGGGTCGGCGTTGGCCGCGGCGCTTCCTGCCACCGCGACGATCAGCCGGGGGATCGTGCGCACGTGGGTGCTCCAGCTGCTGGCGCTGGCCGTGGTGACGCTCGCGGTGGCCGGCCTCGCCGCCCTCGTCGCATCCTGGTCACCGCCCGGCTCGATCGTCGTCCTCGTCGTGGCGCTCGGCGGCCTCGCCACACTTGCATGGCAGGTGGCGAACCGACCGTAAGTGCGGGTTCGTCTCGCAGCCAAGCTGCTCGACTCACCTCCCGAGCTCGCCGCCGCCGCTGCGCAGCGGCGCTCGCCCACCTGGCCAACGCGGAGCCTCTCAGTGCGGCAGTCGCTGGTCAGAGCCGGCTGCGGATCGCCCAGAGATCGGGGAACACGGGAGCCGACAGCGTGCTGCGCAGGTAGGCCGCCCCCATCGACCCGCCGGTCCCGCTCTTGTCACCGATCGTTCGCTCGACCATCTTGACGTGCCGGTAACGCCACTCCTGGATGCCTTCATCGAGATCGACGAGCCGTTCGGCCACCTGGGCAGGCCCGCCGTCGTCGGCGTACACGGCGAGCAGCACGTCGTCGAGCTCGGGATGGCGCGTCACCGGTTCGTTCACGTCGCGGTGCAGTGCTGCCGCGGGAACCGCGTAGCCGTGGGCGGCGAGGTACTCGAGGAAGGAGTCATACAGCGAGCGGCGGGCCATGGCGTCGGCGATCCGACGGCGCGCCGGACTGTCCTCGGGGTAGGCGCGCAGTGCTCCCGCATCGCGGCGGCCGAGCACTGCCTCGAGCTCGCGGAACTGCGCCGACTGGAAGCCGCTGGCGGCCTCGAGACGGTGGCGGAAGCTCGTGAACTGTCGCGGCGTCATCGTCTCCAGCACGTCGATCTGCGCAACGGCGACCTTCAGGATCGTCAGGACACGACGCAACGTATGGACTGAGGCGGCCGTGCCCGCCTCAGCGAGCTGATCCTGCACGTGGCGCAGTTCGTGGAGCAACTGCTTGAACCACAGCTCGTAGACCTGGTGCACGATGATGAACAGCAGCTCGTCGTGCTCGTCGGAGCGAGGGCGCTGCGCGCCGAGCACCTCGTCGAGGGCCAGATACGACGTGTAGGTGAGCGACTGCTCAGTCACCGGCCGATGGTAGGCGATCGTCGCGGCGCCGCTTGGGCTGCCGCGCAGGGCCTCACTAGCGTCACCGCCCGTGCTCGCCATCCTCGACATCTCGACGGGCTATCAGCTGCTCGGCTACCTCCACGTTCTTGCCGTCATCGTCGCCTTCGGCCCCCTGTTCATCTACCCATCGATGCGGCGCGCCGGCGCATCGCAGGCGCTGGCCAAGATGCATGTCCGATTGATGCTGCCGGCGCTGACGTTGGTCTGGGTCCTCGGCATGGGCCTCGTCGGTGCCTCCGACGACATCTGGGAGCTGAGCCAGACCTGGATCCTCCTTTCGTTGATCGGATGGGTCGTGCTGATGCTGGTCAGCTGGTTCCTGATCAGGCCCGCGATCAACGATCCCGGCGAGACGGCCAAGAGCCGCCTGGCCGCCGGCATCGGTGTCACCCACCGTCTTGCTGGTGGTGATCCTCTACCTGATGACTCTTCAAGCCCGGCCTCTGACGAGTCAGTCGAGCTCGATCGGAGCCTCGTCGGCCTCCGAGAACGACGGGCCGGCATCGCCGTCGCCGTTGCCGTTGCCGTTGCCGTTGCCGTTGGCTTCCGCCGGCGAGCCAGCGCCGTCGCCAGGCTTCAGCCCCGCCACCTCGAGAACTCGGTCGCTGATCTCGACCATGATCTCCGGGTTGGTGGTGAGGAAGTTCTTGGCGTTCTCCCGTCCCTGGCCGAGCTGCTCGCCCTCGTAGGTGAACCACGCCCCGGACTTCTTGACGATCCCGAGGTCGACCGACATGTCGATCAGCGATCCCTCCCGGCTGATCCCCTTGCCGTACATGATGTCGAACTCTGCTTGCTTGAACGGCGGGGAGCACTTGTTCTTCACGACCTTGACCCGGGTGCGGTTGCCGACAACCTCGGCGCCGTCCTTCAAGGACTCGATGCGCCGGATGTCCAGCCGGATCGACGAATAGAACTTCAACGCCCGCCCACCGGGGGTGGTCTCGGGTGAGCCGAACATCACGCCGATCTTCTCCCGCAGCTGGTTGATGAAGACGGCGATGGTCTTGGTCTTGTTGAGGTTGCCGGTCAGCTTGCGCAGCGCCTGGCTCATCAGGCGGGCCTGCAGCCCGACGTGGGTGTCGCCCATCTCGCCCTCGATCTCGGCCCGTGGCGTGAGCGCGGCGACGGAGTCGATCACCACGACATCGAGCGCGCCCGAGCGCACGAGCATGTCGCAGATCTCGAGCGCCTGCTCCCCAGTGTCCGGCTGGGAGATCAGCAACTGGTCGATGTCGACCCCGATGGCTTTGGCGTACACCGGATCCATGGCGTGCTCGGCGTCGATGTAGGCGCACACGCCTCCGTTGCGTTGGGCCTCGGCGACCACGTGCATGGCCAGCGTCGACTTGCCCGACGACTCGGGGCCGTAGATCTCGGTGACCCGCCCGCGAGGCAGGCCGCCGATGCCCAGGGCGAGGTCCAGTGACAGCGCCCCGGTCGGGATCGACTCGATGGCCATCGAACCCTTCTCCCCCATCCGCATGATGGAGCCCTTGCCGTACTGCTTGTCGATCTGTGCCAGCGCCATCTCCAACGCCTTGTCACGATCAGTGCTCATCTCGTCTGCCTTTCGGAACCAGCGGTCGTGGGACGGGGAAGTCCGATGCGATCGACCCTAGAGCGGGGGTGTAACAGTGAACCCGGACGAATGACACGAGTGTAATCTACGAACAGAGGTTCGTTCAAGGGGTGTCCTTGACTTCCACCTGACTTGAACTCGTACGGTCGGCTCGTGACCCCCACCGCCCACACCCCGACCACCCCCACGATCGAGGACACCACCGACCACGCCGCCGACCGGGCGGCCATCGAAGCGATCATCACCGACGTCGAAACCGCCTTCAACGCGAAGGACCCCGAGCTCGCGGTGGCCCACTTCGCTCGCAACGCAACGGCCGTGACCGTTGGTGGTGCCCGCTCGAGCGGACTCGACGCCCTGCTCGAGATGCATCGCGTCGCCTTCGCCGGGCCGCTTCGCGACCAGTTCGCCCGCTACGACGTGGTCGATGTCGTGTTCGTCCGCCCGGACGTCGCCCTCGCCCACAAGGCCGCCCGCGCCGTCCAGGCCGACGGGACGCCGATCGACGTCGGCCACGCCATGGTCGCCCTCTACGTGCTCGCCAAGGAGGGCGGCCGCTGGTGGATCGTCGCCCGCCAGAACACGCTCGTCGCTCACTGATCAGTCAGCGCCGCGGCGGCGGAACGTCGTCGCCCGGCTCCGGCGGCCGCATGGCGAGATCGACGGCCTGCCACAGCGTGTAGCTGACGGGATAGAAAAGGATCGGAAGCACGATCGCCCCGCCACCAAGGATCAACAGCAGTGGCACGACCGCCACGTCCGGCAACGTCACCGCGATGCCGATGCCCATGGCGACAACGAGCACCCCGAGCACCAAGACGGCGCTGATCGCCAACGCCCCGAGCTCGAAACCCTCGTAGCCACGGCGCCAACTGATGCCGCACGTGCGGCACGTCTCCTGCTTGTGGAACCAGCTGCGGAAGAACGCACCGCGGCCGCCACACCACGGGCAGCGGCGCCGCAACCCTCTCCACACCATCGTGGCGAACGATGGCCGCCTCACCGCCCGCACGTTACGACCCGCATCCGCGAGACTCGCCACGTGCGTCGTGGCGTGGCCGCAGTGCTGTTCTTCGTGGCAGCGGTCTGCCTTGCGATCGCCGCGGCCGGATGGTGGTTGCAGCGCGTCGCCTTCGACACGAGCACGAGCGCCGAGCTCGCCGAGGTCGTCCTGCAGGAGCCGGCGATCCGCGACGAGATCGCCGACGTCAGCGTCCACGCCGCCGCCGAGACGCTTGGGCTGCCGCCCGACCAACTTCGGGCCAGGGTCGAGCAGGTCGTCCAGACCCCGGAGGGCTCGGACCTGCTGCGCCAGATCATCGCCGACTCACATGCCCGGCTGATCGGTGCGCGCACCGAGGAGGTGCAGATCACCGGACAGCAACTGGTCCAGATCGTGCGCGACGAGCGCGCCGCGGCGTTACCAAACATCGTCCTCCCGGTCGAGGAGGTCGCCGCCCTGCGCATCACCGACACCGTGCTCGATTGGGCCGTGCCGATCGCCGCCATCGCAGGTGCGGTCGCTCTCCTGCTCGGGTTCCTCGCTCACCCACGCAAGGCCGACGCCGTGTTCGGGATCGGGACGTTCTGCATCGCTGCGGCGATCGCCGTCGTCGTCATCGGCTGGCTCATACCCGTGTACGCCGTGCCAGAGCTCAACGACTCACCGTGGATCTCCGTGATCCCGGCCGTCGCGAAGCACAATCTGCCGTTCGTCCTGATCATCGCCGGCGCGCTGTTCATCGGCGGTCTCGGGCTGATGCTCAGCGCCGAGGCGGCGCGACGCCGCCGGCTGTGGTCAGCTCCGATCTCCGTCCATCGTTACGGCGATCAGCGTCACTGGTCGTAACGATGGCTCGCTCGCCATCGCTCGCTCGCGTGCCTCGCTGTGCCTAGCGGCACGACGCTCGGCCTGACATCGACCGCCCACTGCGATACGGGCCGCAGCGGTTGCGGCTAACTCGTCAGCTCGGTCACGAACTCACCGAACACGTCGCCGTACCGGTTCGCCTCGTCATCGGAGTGGAGCACCGAGATCAGCCACTGCTCGTCCAGGCCCGGCGGCAGCAGCACACCACGGTTGATGCCGTGGATCCACTGGGCGAACGCCAGGTCGAAATCGGTCGCCTTGTAGTCGCGGTAGTTGCGCACCGGTTCACGGCGCCACGTGATGCAACCCTTGGCTCCGAACTGAACCGTGTGTGCCGGCAGGGCGGCTTCCTCGATGATCGACTGGCAACGTGCCACGAGGCGACGGTTGCGGGCGATCGCCTCGTCGACCGGCGCGGGTGCACACGCTTCGGCGAGCGTCGCTCGAGCCGCAGCCATGACGAGCGGATTCCCGTTGTACGTCCCGAGGTGCAGCACCTTGCCGGCCGTGATGAGGTCCATGTACTCCTGCTTGCCTCCGAAGGCGCCGACCGGGAAGCCGCCGCCGATCGACTTGGCCAGCGTGACGAGGTCCGGCTCGATGCCGAAGTGGCCCGTCGCACCGCCGTAGCCCGCGGTGATGCCGGTCTTCACCTCGTCGAAGATGAGCAATGTGCCGTAGCGGGTCGTCAGCTCACGCACCGCCTCCAAGTAGCCGGGCCTCGGCAGGCAGATGCCGATGTTCTCCATGACCGGCTCGACGATGAAGCAGGCGATCTCACCGGACGCCAGCGCCCGCTCGAGCGCCCCGGGATCGTTGTACGGAACCACCACGGTGTCGGCGACGATGCCCTTGGTGATGCCGGCCGTGCCAGGCACCGAGCGCGGAGCGTCGGCCGGGCCAGCCTGGTCGAGCGGAGGCTTCATCGAGATCATCACCTCGTCGTGATGACCGTGGTAGCCGCCTTCGACCTTCACGATCTTGTCCCGCCCCGTCGCGCCCTTGGCAACGCGAATGGCATCCATCGTGGCTTCCGTGCCCGAGTTCGTGAAACGCCACATCGGCAGCCCATACCGGTCGGCGAGCAGCTCTCCGACCTCGGCGTTGAGCTCGCATGGCGTGACGTACAGCGTGCCGTCGGCGAGCTGAGACTGGATCGCCGCGCGCACAGCTGGATGCATGTGGCCGGCGAACAGGGCGCCGAAACCCATGTCGTAGTCGACGTACTCGTTGCCGTCGACGTCGATCATGCGGGCGCCCGAGGCGTGGCGGACGACGATCGGGTGCGGGTCGTAGGCCTGGAAGCTGGAGGCCACACCGAGCGGAAGCACCCGGCGCGCCCGTTCCGTCGCCCGTTGCGAGCCGACGGTGCGCTCTGCGTACCGGGCCAGTTCCCGCTCGGTGATCGCTTTCGCCTTGGACACGAGGTCCCGCGTCTCACGATCTGACTCGACGGCCACACCCGATGACGGATCGGTCGCGGTCATGGGTTATCACTTCCCTTGGGCAGCTGTTCGTTGAACGCCGGACGCTACCAGCCATGACCACCGCAGCGAGGAGGTGCAGATTGCACCAGGCCATCAACCTGCGCGACAAGCTCCGCCAGTTCGACGACCGCTGGTCGCCGCGGACGGTCGCCACGTTCAACGGTCACGACGTCATGGTCGTCAAGGTCGAGGGCGAGTTCACGTGGCATCATCACGACGACACCGACGACTTCTTCCTGGTGCTCGACGGCCACCTGACGATCAGGATGCGTGAGGGCGACGTCGAGCTCGGGCCCGGCGACCTGTTCGTCGTGCCGGTCGGAGCCGAGCACCAGCCGTTCGCCGAGCACGAGGCGCACGTGCTGTTGATCGAGCCGACGGGCACCCCGAACTCGGGCGATCCCGCGACGGCTGCTCCTCGCATCGAGCTCTGACGGAGGTGCGCGCGAGCGCGGAACAGAAGGTGCCGCGCCGCCCGCGCCGTGGCAAACTGGGCCGTCCCATGGTGGGCGTAGCTCAGCTCGGTTAGAGCGCCAGGTTGTGGCCCTGGAGGTCGGGGGTTCAAGTCCCCTCGCTCACCCCAAGCGGATCCGTCGGTGTACGGGTCGATCGACCCGTACACTGCCGGACCCCCGGCGCCTCTAGCTCAACGGCAGAGCAGTGGACTCTTAATCCATTGGTTCAGGGTTCGAATCCCTGGGGGCG
>CAVZFS010000045.1:0-90831 GCA_963774635.1 uncultured Acidimicrobiia bacterium | reverse complement strand
GACGGTGCTGTTGCAGACCGAGATGTACGGCGCGGTGGCGGCCGGACAAGATGTCCGTGTGCTGCCGAACTGCGGCGCATTCTCGGTCGCTGCGAAGGCGTCGGCCAGGGTCTGGCCGTCGACCTGCTCGTCGGCGGCGGCCACCTCGGCCGCACGCTGCACCATGCTCATGATCATGATGAAGCCCTGCTGGGCGAAGTTCCGCGTCATGAGATCCACGGGGAGGCCGTACTCGACGACCTTCTTTTGGTACAGCGTCGCCTGCTCGGCCTGGTCGGCCTCGAGCATCGCCGGATCCTCACTAAGGAACGGCGGCGAACCCACGAAGTAGATGCCGTTGGCACTCGCCGGCATCCGTCGCCGCGGTCTGGTCGAACACGACGTCGTCATGACGAACGGGACCTCCTCGATCGAATACCCGACGCTGGTCAGCGTGTTGAGCAGCGGGAAGACACCGTCGCCGCGGCGGAGAAGATGATGGCGTCGGTTCGTGGGCCAGGATCTGGTTGGCGATGGATGTGAGGTCAGGCTCGTTCGGCGGGATGGCGAACCCCTGGCGCTCCAGATCCGGAATGGACCCGGCGTCGGGTGACGTCGCTCCCTTCACCGTGCCCTTGAGGATGTCGAGCGGCTTTTCTCGCTGTCGGCGTAGCACAGCACGCCCGAGGGGATGTCGGTGTACGGGATCGCGATCCGCTTCGCGCCGACTCCTCCGCGCGTACTTGGACATGCCGGTCAGGGAGCCGGCGCATCCAGCTCCGGCGAGCGCGTAGACGCCCTCGGTCGTGTAGTCGAGGACCGAGACCGGCGTGCCGATGATCACCGGGATGCCGGCGCCACGGAGGATCTGCATGTGGGTGCCGAACTGGTTGATCGTCGAGATCACGAAGTCGACCTGGGCAGCCGCCAGCTCGTTGGCACACCGCTGCGTGTCCTCGGGCACTTTGTAGTCGATGGCGCAGAGGTTGAGCTCGATCTGCCGGCCCTCCAGCCCGTTTAGCTCGGCGTTGGGTACTCGACGGCCGCCTCCACGGCGCCGCCGTAGTCCGGGAACAGGTCGTTGGAGTTGATCGCGCCCAGCTTGAACGGTCCGAGGTCGGCACTGCTGTCCCCGCCGGGGACGACCATCGCGCTGGCGGCTTCCGCACCGCCTTCGTCGGCTTCTTGCCCTCGGTGGCTTCGGTGTCCTCCGTCGCCTCTGTGTCCTCCGGTGGCGACGTCTCCTCAGCAGCCTCGGTGTCGGTAGGCGCTTCCGTTGCGGCGGGAGCCTCCGTCCCCGCTGGCTGGTCCCCTCGGCGCTGTCGCTGTCGTCGTCGTCACCGCGCCCGCGGCGGCGACGAGAGCCAACGCAAACGCGGGAACCAGCACCTTGCGCAGTGCAATACGCCTCACGTCATCCCCCTGTCCCCTGTCGACGCAAGCCCGGGCGGTGCTTGCTGCACACAGACTATAGTTTCATTTCGGTAGTATTTCACGCGGTCCGGGGGAATGACCCGATGGTGACCCGATACCCGAACGACCGCCGGGGACGCATTGTCCTGTCATTGACATCGACTACCGGAACGCCCGGCCGGCGTTCGGGCATTACGCCAGCCTCAACGAGGTGCGCGAGCTGGCGCCGATCGTCTGGAACACGACGCCGAATGGTTTCTGGATGGTCACCCGCTACGACGACGTGCGCGAGGCGTTGCAGACACCATCGGTGTTCTCGAACAAGGTCCTCAGCACGCTCGGCGACCCGGACCACCGGCTGTACCTGCTCCCCCAGAACCTCGACGGCCAGGCCCACGTCGACTGCCGCCACGTCGTCAACCCGTGGTTCTCTCCCGGTTCGGTCAAGCGGCTCGAACCACTGGCTCCCGAGCGGTGCATCGCGCTGATCGAGGAGCTGCGGCCCAAGGGCGGCTGCGACATGGCCGTCGACTTCGCCATGCTCTACGCGACGGAGATGTTCCTCGCCATCCTCGGCCTGCCGGTGGAGGACGGGGCGTTCATGCTGCCCCGGGTCGAGACGATCTTCCGCGGTTTCTTCGGCGGAGACCCGGTGGCGCAGGCGACGGCGGCCGACGAGATCAAGGGCTACTTCGAGCAGCTCGTCGAGGATCGGGCCGAGCAGCCTCGCGACGTCGGGAACGACTTCGTCTCCTACCTGCTGCAGACGAACATGGGATCGCGCCCGATCACCAACGACGAGATCCTCACGCTCTGCATGACGATCATGCTGGCCGGCCTCGACACGACGCGCAGCATGCTCGGCTACATCTTCCATCACCTCTCCACGCACGAAGCCGACCGCCACATGCTGATCGACGGACCCGGAGCGGATCCCCGACGCCATCGAGGAGTTCGTCCGCCTCTACGCGCTCGTGTTCCAGGACGGCCGCTACGTCGACCAGGACATCGACTTCCACGGTTGCCCGATGAAGGAGGGCGACATGGTGTGGCTGGGACTCGCGCAGGCGAACCGCGACCCGCGGCGCTTCGAGCGGCCAGACGAGTTCGTCATCGACCGCCAGTTCACGAAGCACCTCGGGTTCGGTGCCGGCGCCCACCGCTGCCTCGGTGCGCACCTCGCCCGCGTGGAGCTGATCATCGTCCTGGAGGAGTGGCTGCGTCGCATTCCCGACTTCCGGCTGGCCACCGACGAGCAGTTGATGGAGCGCGGCGGGCAGCTGATGCTCCAGACGGTGCCACTCGAGTGGGAGGCATGATGCGCATCGTGGTCGACGGCGAGCTGTGCAGCGGCCAGGGTCGCTGCTACACGCGGGCGCCGGAGCTGCTGGAGTGCGACGACGAGGGCTTCGTCACGATCAAGGGCAGCTCGATGGAGGTCCCCGCCGGGCTGGAGGACGCCGCCCGCACAGCCATCCGCGTCTGCCCCGAGGACGCCATCACGCTCGAGGAGTAGGGCTCAGGTTCTGACGAGTTTCGGTCCGTTAGCGGTACCGAAACCAGCACAGAAACGGTCAGGCCGCCACGAACACGAGGTGGCGCCGTTCGCCGAAGTCGACGAACTCGGCCCGCACGCGGTCGCCGATCGCGACCTCGCTGTCGTCGGCGAGGTTCGTGACGAGGCGCACGCCGTCCACCCCGTCGAGCTCGACGAACGCGACGACGTAGGGGACGTCGGCCTGACCGCCGGGCAGGAACGCCCGCTCGACACGCGTCGCCGTGTGGACGGTTCCGGTCGTCGCGACCTGCTCCCACACGAGGGATGCGCCAGGGCATTCGGGCCCTGCCTCGTCGGGGTACCACTGCCACTTCCCGCACTCCGAGCAGCGCGGCAGGACGAGTCGCCCCTCGTCGATCGCCGCCCAGAACGGGGCGGAGATCTCGTCGTCGAGGGGCGGGTCGTAGTGGGGCAGCCCCATCAGCGGTCCTTCGTCAACAGCAGCGTGGCGTGCTCGGGGGCACCGAGGCCGGCGACGAGCGCGACCTCGGCATCCTCAACTTGCGCCTCGCCGCGATCACCGCGGAGCTGGCGGACGGCCTCGACGACGTGGTTGCCACCGACGAGGTACGACTGGCAGAGCAGCCCGCCGTGCGTGTTGACCGGCAGCTCGCCGCCCGGACCGATCGCGCCTGACGCGGCGAATTCGGCCCCGGCGCCCTTCTCGGCGAACCCGAGATCCTCGAGCTGCAGCAGCATCGAGATCGAGAAGCAGTCGTAGATCTCGGCGACGTCGACGTCGGCCGCCGTCAACCCAGCCTCGCGGTACGCCTTCGGGCCGGACATCGTCGCCGCCGTCGTGAGGAGGTCCCCCGCCTGGCTGAAGTACCCGGACTGTGGCAGCGGCTTGGAGCCGAAGCCGACGCCGGCGACGACCGCCGGTGGGTGCGGCAGGTCGCGGGCTCGCTCGAGGCTCGTCATCACGAACGCCACGCCGCCGTCGTTGACGAGGCAGCAGTCGAGCTTGCGCAACGGATCCGAGACCATCGGGCTCTCCAGGTAGCCGTCCATCGTCAGCGGCTCCTGGCGCAGTGCGTTCGGTGTCTGCTGGGCGTGCGCCCGGGCGGCCACCGCGACGGCGCCCAGCTCCTCCGGCTCGAGCCCGTAGAGATGGCGGTACCGGGCGGCCGCCACGGCGAAGTACACGGCCTGGCCGTAGTAGCCGAACGGCATCTCGAACGCCGCCTTGGCACGGTCGCCGGCGTGCAGCGCATACGCGCCACCGGCGCCTCGCGCGCTGAGGTTGATGGAGTAGTAGCTGACGACGACCGACGCTTCGCCCGACTCGATCGCCATGCGCGCCAGCGCAGGCGCGTAGACAGTTCCCGAGCCGGCGATGCCGACGTGGGCGGTGAACGGACGCTGGCGCATGCCGATGCGCGCACCGACGAGGTCTGCCGGCGCGGAGTTGACGAGCGTGTAGGACTCGGTGACGATGCCGTCGACGTCGGCACCGCTGAGGCCGGCGTCGTCGAGCGCCCGCTGCACCGCGTCGACGGCCAGTGCCGACGGCGACCGCGGGTCCTTCCAGGCGTAGTCGGTCTCTCCGACGCCGACGATCGCGATACTCACGTCGAACCTCCACTCTCGCCACCGTGTCGCGGATCGATCCAGACGCCGAGCCGGGCCAGCTCCGGAAGCACCTCGGTCGTGAACAGCTCGAGGCTCGCCGTCCCTTCGTCTGGAGGCAGTCCCCCCATCAACGGGTGGAGCGTGATCTCGGCGTCGGCACCAGCAGCGGTGATGACGTTGACGCAGTCCTCCGGCGTGACGACGGCGAACTGAGGCTTGGACTTCAACTCGTCGACCGTCTCGATCGGCGGGTACGGCGTGTCGCCGACACCACGCTCCTTGGCCCATTCGGAGTTCGAGTTCGTCGTGTACATCACGTGCGGGCCGACGATGTCCCAGCTGCGCTCGGGATCCCGCGTCACGAACAGGAACAGCGGCCCCTTCGGCCGGGGCCGCCGAGGCACCGGCTTGCCGAGCCGCTCCATCTCAGCGGCGTACACGTCGTACAGCTCGGGCGTGGCCGGCATGTAGTCGTCGCCATAGCGGGCCGCTCTGATCGCCGACGCCTCCGTCGAGCCGCCGATGTAGATCGGAGGCCGCGGTTTCTGCACCGGCGTCGGCAGGATCTGGACCGTCATTCCTTCGTACTCGAACGGCTCGCCACTCCAGGCCCGCTCCAGGACGCCGATCGTCTCCTCGAGTATCTTGACCCGCTTCGACTTCTCGACGCCGAACATGGCGAACTCGTGGAGGCGGTAGCCGATGCCGAGCGTCAGCTCGACGCGGCCGCCGCTGATCAAGTCGAGCACGGCGAGATCCTCGGCCAGCATCATCGGGTTGTGGAGCACCGGAAGCAGGGCCGAGAAGTGCACGGTCATCCGCTTCGTGCGGGCCATCATCGCTGAGGCCAGCACGATCGGTGACGGCAGGTAGCCGTCCTCGGCACCGTGATGCTCGGCGAGGAACACGGTGTCGAACCCGGCGCCGTCGGCGATGGCGCACTGCTCGACGGCCGCCGGATAGAGGTCCGCGGCGGGAGCGCCGAACGCGGGCGCTCGCATGTCGTAGCGCAGTGCCAGGCGGATGCCCATCACGGCTCTCCTTCGGTCGGAGGTCCTCAGATCGCCAGGCCACGGTACCGGTTCGTGCTTGACTCGACCTCATGGTCGGGTCGCCAGCTCCTGGTCCAGCCGTCGAGCCCTACGGTCCCCGGGGGCCGCTCCGCGGCATCCGCGTGCTCGAGTTGGCGAGCATCGGTCCGATCCCGTTCTGCGGGATGGTCCTGTCCGACATGGGTGCCGATGTCATCCGGCTCGACCGCACGGTGGGGGCTGCGCTCCCCCAGCAGGTGCTCGATCGCGGCCGCCGTTCGATCGCCGTCGACCTCAAGCAGCCCGACGGGCTGGCCCTCGTCCTCGATCTCGTCGCCGCATCGGACGTGCTGATCGAGGGCTACCGGCCTGGTGTCGCCGAGCGCCTCGGCCTCGGTCCCGACGCCTGCATCGGCCGCAACCCTCGCCTCGTCTACGGGCGGATGACCGGGTGGGGCCGCTCGGGCCCACTCGCCGACCGAGCCGGACACGACATCAACTATCTCGCCGTCGCCGGCGCGCTCGGCGCCTTCGGCCGGGCCGGTGAACCTCCGGTGCCGCCGCTCAGCATCATCGCCGACCTCGGCGCCGGCGGGCTGCTGCTCGCCTACGGGATCACCTGCGCGCTGTTCGAGCGTGCGACGAGCGGCGCCGGCCAGGTCGTCGACGCCGCGATGCTCGACGGCACGGCGCTGTTCATGGGGCCGTGGTTCGAGGCGCAGCAGGCCGGGACATGGAACGACGCGCGCGGCACGAACAACCTCGACACCGGCGCCCCGTACTACGACTGTTACCGCTGCGCCGATGGCGAGTACGTGGCGGTCGGTGCGCTGGAGCCGCAGTTCTACGCCCGCCTGCTCGACGGCCTCGAACTCGACGCGGCCAGCCTCCCCGATCGCCAGGATCGTGCGAACTGGGAGGCACTGCGTGCGATCTTCGCCGCCCGCTTCCTGCATCGGACCCGCGACGCGTGGACCGACCACTTCGCGGGCGTGGATGCGTGCGTGGCGCCCGTGCTGAAGCTGGCCGAGGTACCCCGGCACCCGCAGATCGCCGCCGGCGCGACGATCGTCTCCGTCGACGGTGTCGTCCATCCCGCGCCGGCTCCGCGCCTCGACCGCACACCTGGGGCGATTGCCGGCCGCGCCAGCCAGCCGGGCCACGACACCGACGAGGTGCTCGCCGACCTCGGCTACGACGAGGAGACCGTGGCGTCGCTGCGGACCCGGGGCGTCATCGCGTGAGGTGGCGGTACTGTCCGCCCGATGAGCCAGGATGACCTCTCTTCGCGAGCTGCGGCGCCTCGAACTGATCGAGCTGGCCAAGACTGCGACCATCGCCTACGCCAGCGCGTGTGACCACAAGGCCGTCGACGAGCTGCGCACCAACGTGTTCACCAACGATGCGGTGCTGCACATCCCGAGCCGCGACTTCACCGGCATCGACGCCGTCGCCGGGTTCTACGAGCACTCGTTCCCGGAGATGGGCGCAAGGCGCCACTTCCTGACCAACCAGGTCGCCGACGTCGACGACGACGAGCGAGTGCACGTCGAGTCGTACTTCTTCTTCGTCAGCGCCGACGCCCGATCGGTGATCGGATGGGGCCAGTACCGGGACATCGTCGTCGTCGGCGACGACGGTCCGCGCATCAGCCGACAAGACCATCGCCCTCGACGTGCGCACCGACCTCAGCACCGGATGGGCGATGTCACCCACGTCCGAGGGGCTGCCGTGACCGGTGGCCGGCTGGCCGGGCGCAGCGCCGTCATCACGGGTGGTGCCAGCGGCATCGGGGCAGCGACGGCTCGGCGCTTCGTCGGGGAGGGAGCGCGCGTCGTCATCGCCGATCTGCTGGTCGACCAGGGCACGCGGCTCGCCGGCGAGCTGGGCGACCAGGCCCGTTTCGCGCGCGTCGACGTCACCGACGAGGACGACGTCCGCGCCGCGGTCGAGCTCGCCGTCGCCGAGTTCGGCCGGCTCGACGTGATGTTCAACAACGCCGGCATCATCGGCGCGGTCGGTTCGATCGCCAAGCTCGACATGACCGACGTCGACCGGACCGTCGCGGTCATCCTCCGCGGCACGTTGCTCGGAATGAAGCACGCCGCCGCCGTGATGATGCCGCAGAGCAGCGGCGTGATCCTCTCCACGTCCAGCCCGGCCGGGGTCGTCGGCGGCGTCGGAGCGCACGTGTACTCGGCGGCCAAGGCCGCGGTGCTCGGCTTGACCCGTTCGGTCGCTGCGGAGCTTCGTCCGCACCACATCCGTGTGAACAGCATCGTGCCGGGCGCCACGGTGACGGCGATGACGGCGGAGATCCTGACCGGCGACGCGGGCGATCTCGACGGTGCGCAGCAGGCGCTCGCCGAGCGGGCGCTGCTGGACCGTCCGGCGCAGCCCGACGACATCGCGGCGGGTGCTCTCTACCTCGCCAGCGACGACGCCTGGTTCGTCACCGGTCAGGTGCTGACGATCGACGGTGGACTGACGACGATCGCCGGGCCGTCGCCGATGGCCATCGGCGAGTACGAGCAGCCGCGCAGCCTGTTAGGGCCGACCGCCGACGTCGGCTGACGCCAGCACGGCCGATGCGGCGAGGAGCTCGTCGACTCGGGCGTCGTCGTAGCCGAGCTCACCGAGCACCTCGCGGGTGTGCTCGCCGAGCAGCGGAGCCCGGCCGCGCCGGGCCGAGGACTGGCGGCGCAGGTGGACGAGGTCGCCGACGATGCGGATGCCGCCGTGCACCGGATGCTCGAAGGCGTAGACACGGCCGTCCTCGAGCATCTCCGGTTCGAGGAAGGCATCGCGGTTGAGCCAGCTGTCCTCGCGGACGCCCTCGGCGGGGACACCATGCTCCGCCAGGACCTGCATCCAGTCCTCCACCAGCCGTTCGACGAAGTGGTACTCGAGCAGCTCCGCAGCCGGGCCGCCCGTCGGCGCGTCCGCACCGAGATCCTCCGCGGACAAGCCCGCTCGCGCCTCCTCCGGGACGACCACCTCGACCAGCGCGGCGAACTGCTCGGGCCGCGTGCACGTCACGCAGATCCACGCGTCGAGGCACTGGTAGATGCGGTAGCCGGCGCTCCAGCCGTACTGGCCGTGGTCGAGCCGGGGGATCACGCTCTCGTAGCGGCCGTCACGCTTGTAGTACTCGCTCGCCGTGAACACCGACGAGTGCAGCTGCGGGCACTCGACGCGCTGGCCGACGCCCGTGCGTTCGCGGTGGATCAGGCCGAGCAAGCAGGCGCACGCGCCGAGCAGGCCGTTGTAGTAGTCCTCGTTGCCGAACGTCGCCCGTGGCCGGTTGCCCTCGCCTGCGGCGATCACGAACTGGCCGACGAACCCCGAGACGAGTGGGGCGAAGCTCTGCAGCATCGACTTCGGCCCGGACGAGCCGTACCCGGGCGAGTAGTGGTAGACGATGTCAGGCCGTACCTCGCGCACGGAGGCGTCGTCGATCCGCAGCCGCTCGGCGACCCCTGGCCGCAGGTTGTGCTGGACGACGTCCGCTCGCGCGAGGAGGTCGCGCAGGAGCGGCGCGGCATCGGGATGCTTCAGATCGACGGCGATGTCCCGCTTGCCGCGGTTGGCGCCTTCGAAGATCTCCGCCAACGGCCGCATCGGATCGCCGGCCAAGGCCTCCACCTTGATGATCTCGGCGCCGAGGTCCGAGAGCAGCCGATGGCCGTACGGCGCGGCGAAGAACGTGGCGAACTCGACGACGCGGACACCTTCGAGGGGGGTGGCCATCGGCGCCTTTCCGGACACCACCGGCAGTCCTGCGGCCGACCAGCCGGCGGACCGCACTGACTCGCCGTCAGCATCGAGCTGCGGAGCGGGAGCAGCGATGCGTCCGGGCGTCTCCGACATCAACGCACACGGTCCGACCAGCTCGATGCGGCCCAGCGCGGGGTCGTCGATCTCAGCGACGATCCCGGCGTAGCGGACCTGCTCGTCGTCGAGCGCTTCGCCGGGGAGGCCGATGGGCAGGGCGGCGACCTCGTTCGACCACAGCAGCTGCAGCCACTCGGCGACCGGTCGCGTCCGGACGATGTCGGGCAGCTTGGAGGCGAGGATCTCCATGTCCCGGTCGGTGAGCAGGCTGTCCATCTGGACCGAACCCTGCGTCTTGCTGATCTCCTGGGCGAGCCCGAACACCTCCATCGCCCGGTCGAACGCTCCGGCGGCGCCGGTGTGGACCTGGATCAGGCGGCCGTCGGAGCACTCGAACATGCGCAGCAGCAGGCGCTTGTTGCCGAACTGCAGGTCGCCGGTTGCGCTCTTGCGGTCGATCGCCTTGCCGGCCGACTCGCTGAACCAGTTCATCGTGTACTGGGCCAGGGCGCCGTCGAGCATCGAGACGTCGACGTGGTCGCCGAAGCCGGTGAGGATGCGGCTGCGCAGGCAGCTGAGGATCCCGATCGCCGCCAACAGCGCCGTGGAGTAGTCGATCGCCGGGTGGCCGAGGAAGATCGGCCCGTCCCGGCTCCCGCCCCATTCGTTCATGATCCCGAGGTGGGCGGCCACCGCGGCGTCGTAGCCGAGCCGGTCGCGGCGACTGCCCTCCTGGCCATAGGCCGAGATCGAGCAGTACACGACGTCGTCGTTGTCGGCGACCACATCGTCGTAGCCGAGGCCCCGCTCGGCCATCGTGCCGGGCCGATGGTCCTCGATCACGATGTCGGCACCGGCCGCGAGCACCCGCGCCTGCTGTTGACCGTCGGGCGTGCCCAGGTCGAGGACGACGCTGCGCTTACCCCGCCCCCAGATGCTGTGCGCACCGGTCGCCCGCAGTGGGGACCCGCCCGGGGATTCGACGACGATCACCTCTGCGCCGTAGTCGGCCAGCAGCATGGTGGCCACCGCGCCGGGCATCCCGCGAGTGACGTCGAGCACGCGAACACCTTCCAACGGACGCCTGGTGCGGGCATTGGAGGAGGTGGAGGTCATCCCTCAGTCGTAACACATCAGGCCGGAACTGAAGCCTGGAAGAACTCCCGCAGGGCCTCAGCCATCTCGGCCCGCACGCCGGCGCCCGAGATGACGATCCCGACCATGGTCAGCGAGGTGTGGGTGTGTCCACGCGCGGCGATGACCCGAACGGGCACGCCGGCCTTCTCCAGCGCCTGTGCGTAGGCATTGCCTTCATCCCGGAGCGGATCGAACTCGCACGTCACGACGCACGCCGGCGGGAGGCCCGAGAGGTCGGCAGCACGCAACGGCGCCGCCCGGGGATCGGTCCGCTCGTCGGCGTCGGCGTAGTGATCCCAGAACCACTGCATCAGCGGCGCGGTGAGGACGAAGCCGTCGGCGTTCTCGATGTACGACGCAGTCTCCATGTCGCAATCGGTGATCGGAGTCAGCAGCAGCTGCCCGACGATCTCGGGCCCGCCGGCGTCACGCGCCATCTGGCAGGCGACCGCGGCGACGTTGCCGCCGGCGCTCCAGCCGGCAACGGCGAGCTGGCCGGGGATGCCACCCAGCTCCTGGCTGTGGGCGGCGATCCACTGGACCGCGGCGAACCCATCCTCGGCAGCCGCAGGGAAGCAGGCCTCGGGTGCGTGGCGGTAGTTGACCGACACGATCACGGCGTCGGCGCTGACGCACAGGTCACGACACAGCGGCTCGTCCGAGTCCTTGCTGCCGAGCACCCAACCGCCACCGTGGAAGTAGGCGACGATCGGGTGCGGTCCGGGCGTCGCCGGCCGGTACAGCCGGTACTCGAGCAGACCGTCGGCTCCGGGCAGCTCACCGTCGACGATCTCGCCGACCTCGGGGCCCAGCGGGCGGTCCGCGTTCATGACGTCGAAGAAGGCGCGCGCGTCGGTCGGGCTCATCGACTCCAGCAATGGCAGGTTCAGCTGCTCGAGCAGGGTCAACACGGCGAACACGTCGGGCTGCAGGCGGCGGATCACGCCGTCGTTGCGCTGCCGACCGGTCGGGCCGGAGAGCTCGAAGCCGAAGTAACCCCGCTCGACGACCTCGTCGCACGCCGCGCGATACGTGTCGACACCTCCGATGTACGGCAGGAACACGCGCGGCTTGCCCGGCACGTTGGCCCCCATGTACCAGGAGTTCGCCAGTGGGTACAGCGTGATGTCGGCGCAGTCGTTGGTGTGCTGGACCCAGCCGGCCTCGGCCGTGTCGGTCGGCTCGATCCGCTCGAACCCGTTGGCCCGCAGGTACTCCAGGCAATCCGCCACCCAGTCGACGTGTTGCTCGATGGACACCGCCATGTTGGACAGCACCGACGGACTGCCCGGGCCCGTGATCAGGAACAGGTTCGGGAAGCTCGTCGTCGTCAGCCCGAGGTACGTCGTCGGGCCGTGCGCCCACTTCTCCTTCAGGCTCAGCTCGTCGCGCCCGGTGATGTCGACGGACACGATCGCCCCGGTCATGGCGTCGAAGCCGGTGGCGAGGACGAGCGCGTCGAACTCGAACGACTGGTCGATTGTGTCGATGCCCTGCTCGGTGATCGACCTGATCGGGTGCTTGTGCAGGTCGACGAGGCGAACGTGGGGCAGGTTGAACGTGGCGAAGTAGTTGGTGTCGAGGCACGGTCGCTTCGTGCCGAAGGGGTGGTCGGTCGGGCACAGCGCCTCGGCCGTCTCGGGGTCCTTCACGATCTCGCGGATCTTGCGCCGGATGTGCTCGGCGACGACGTCGTTGGCCTCGCGGTTGATCAGCACGTCGGCGAACGTGCCGAGGATCGAGAACAGCTGGCCCGCCTCCCACGCCGCTTCGAATCGGGCCTGCTGCTCGTCGGGCGGCAGCGACGCAGCCGTGTCGACCGGGATCTCGAAGGGCATGCCTCCGCGCGACCACTTGCCGGACTGCCGGTAGGCGTCGCGATCGCGGGCGATCTCGTCGAGGCGCTCCTGCGACGGCGGGCCGTTGTGGGCGGGGATCGAGAAGTTCGGAGTGCGCTGGAACACGACCAGCTCACGAGCCTGCTCGGCGATCAACGGGATCGACTGGATCCCCGACGAACCGGTCCCGATGACGGCGACCCGCTGGCCGGTGAAGTCGACGCCCTCGTGTGGCCAGGTGCTCGTGAAGTAGACGTCACCGGCGAAGCGGTCGAGGCCGTCGATGTCGACCGCCTTGGGCATCGACAGGCATCCGGTCGCCATGATGAACCAACGGCACGACAGGCGATCGCCCTGGTCCGTCGTGATCGTCCAGCGCGAGGCGTCGTCCTCCCACGTCGCCGCCGCCACGCGGGTCGAGAAACGGATGTCCGGCCGCAGGTCGTACTTCTCGGTGACGTGCTGGAGGTAGCGGAGGATCTCGGGCTGGGTGGCGTACTTCTCCGACCAGGTCCACTCGTCTTCCAGCTCAGCGTCGAACGAGTACGTGTAGTCGGTGGTCGGGATGTCGCACCGCGCGCCCGGATAGCGGTTCCAGTACCAGGTCCCGCCGACATCGTCGGCCGACTCCAGCACCGTCGTCGAGAACCCCAGCTGACGCAGCCGATGGAGCATGTACAGCCCGGCGAAGCCAGCACCGACAACCACCACATCGAGCTCGTCGGCCGAACCGTTCCCAGCCGCCATCCGTCCCCCAGCCATACGCGCACCCCGGTTGTCGCGCGACATCTCGCAGTCGCGATCGGATGCAGTCTCGCCGCGCCAGCGAGGCGGACGACAACGGAGCGCGCGAAGAAGAACGTACGTTGGCCCCGTGAACGAGAACGGCGGATCACGCCCGCTGCGGGTGTTGGTCACCAGCACGCCCGGCACTGGTCACATCACACCGCTGATGCCCGTGGCCGTGGCGCTGCGCGCCGCCGGGCACACGGTGCACTGGGCGATCGCCACCGACGGTGGCGATGCAGTGGCAGCGATGGGTTTCGAGTGGTCGCCCGCCGGCGTCACTGTGCCCACCCGCCGCAAGCTGTCCGAACCCGACCTGCCGCGCATCATGGCGCTCCCGCCGGCGCAACGACGCGGACCATTGTTCGCTGCGTTGTTCGCTCGTATCGCCGCTCCGGTGATGAGGGAGGACCTCACTGCGCTGTTCGACACCTTCCGACCCGAGCTCGTGGTGCGCGAGACGGGCGAAGTGGCGGCCGTGCCGATGTCGTTGGCAAGAGACGTGCCGCTGGTGACGGTCGGGTTCAGCGGCGCGATCCCTGAGTGGGCCCGCGGCGAGGGCCTGGACGCGCTGGCGCCCCTGTGGCGCGCCGAAGGCCTCGGTGCACCGTCCTGGGATGAGTTGTTCGGCCGGCTGTACCTTCACCCGTTCCCGCCCTCGTTCGATCAACGTCCCGAGGCCGACGTGGTCCGGGACCTCCGGCCGACCGCGGTGGTTCCGACCGACGACCCACCGCCATGGCTGGCCTTGCTCGGCGCCGAACGAGACGGCGTCTACGTGACGGCAGGGACCGAGGTCCTCGCCGTCACGTACCCATGGGCCGAGGTGTTCTCGGCGCTGGCACGGCTGGACGTGGACGCCGTGGCCACCATCGGACGACACGTCGATCTGTCGAAACTGGGTGACGTGCCGTCCAACGTGCACGTCGAGCGCTTCGTGCCGCAGGCACGAGTGCTCGAGCAGGTCTCGGCGGTCATCTCGCACGGCGGTGCCGGCACCGTGCTCGGGACCGCGGCGCGGGGCTTGCCGCACATCGTCGTGCCGCTGTTCGCCGACCAATGGGAGAACGGGACCGCCGTCAGCGAGGCCGGATGCGGAATGATCCTCGATCCTGATCGGCGCAGCAGCGAGGACATCGAGCGATCGCTCCACGAGGTCCTCACCGACAGGTCCTACCGCGACGCGGCGACGCGCGTCGCCGCCGAGATCGCTGTCATGCCGACCGCCGAGCAGCTCCTGCCCGAGATCGAAGGACTCGTCCGGTAGCAGGCCTCAGATCGCGCCGGCGGCGGACAGCTCGCCGATGTCGTCCCAGGTGTAGCCCAGCTCGAGGAGGACCTCCTCGGTGTGCTGACCGAGCTCTGGCAGGTCCGCACGGACCTCAGCGGGGGTCGCACTGAACCGGACCGGTGCGGCGACCACGGCCGTCTCGGTGCCGTCCTGGGCGGGCGCGCGCACGAGATAGCCGTTGTCCCACACGCTCGGATCGGCGACCACCTCGCTGTGGTCGCGCACGGGCGCGAAGCGCAGCCCGGCCGCCCCGAGGAGGTCGCACCACTCGGACGTCGGGCGAGTCCTGAAGACCTCGTCGAGGAGGGGGAACAGCGCCGCCCGCTCCTCGGCGAAGTAGAGCGGCTGCGGGAACTGCTCGGCCAGCTCCGGCCGGCCGACGACCTCGAAGAACCGGGCGCGCGCCGCTCCGACCACACCGACGACGGCCAGCCAGCCGTCCGCCGTCGGGAAGATGGCGTACAGCCCTGGCACGTACGGGTTGCCGCGCTCGGCCGGGCCACCCGGACGGCCCGTCATCAGACACCCCGTGATCTCACTGGCCTGGGCCCAGAGCTGGCCTCCCACCAGCGAGGTGTCGACGCGCTGGCCGACGCCTGTGCGCTGTCGGGCCACGAGGGCGGCGAGGACGCCACCGACGAGATTGAGCGCGGCGATGTGGTCGGCGATCGTCGCCCCGACGGGCGTCGGCTCACCGCCAGCTCGCCCGGTCGTGCTGATCAGCCCCCCGACCGCCTGAGCGCTCAGGTCGGCGCCCTCCCGTGGGGCATCAGGCCCTGCCAGCCCGAACGTCGAACCGGCGGCGTAGATCACGCCGGGGTTGCGCTCTGCCACGTCCTCGAAGCCGAGGCCCCACGACTCCATGGTTCCCGGCTTGAAGTTCGTGATCACGACGTCCGCCCACGCCGCCAGCCGCAGGAAGATCTCGCGTCCTTCGGGCCGCCGTAGGTCGACGGTGATGCTGCGCTTGCCACGGTTGCAGGCCGCGAAGTAGGCGCTGCGCGGGTCGCCCTTCTGGACCGGCAGCCATCGAGCTTGGTCACCGAACCTGGGGAGCTCGGCCTTGATGACGTTCGCACCCCACTCGCCCAGCGTCGCCGACGCCTGCGGGCCCTGCACGAGCAGCCCGGCCTCGACGACCTTGATCCCCTCCAGCGCCCCGGCCACTGTTCAGACGTCCCACTGCAGCGGCACGCGCAGCAGCATCAGCTGCCCGCCGCGCTCTTGGAGCTCGCCGTCGTCGGCGAGACGGAAGTCCGGGATCCGCCGCAGCCACTCCTCGAGGGCGACGATCAGCTCGCTGCGGGCGAGATGGGAGCCGAGGCAACGATGGCCGCCGGCGGCGAAGCCGAGGTGCTTGGTGAACTCACGGTCCAGCTTGAACTCGTCGGGGTCCTCGAACTTGCGTGGATCACGACCGGCCGCCGCCAGCCCGAGCCACACGATGTCGCCCTGCTTCATCGGGCAGCCGTGGAAGTCGATGTCCTCGGCGACGTAGCGGCCGTCTTGGATGAGCAGGCCGTACAGGCGGACGAACTCCTCGACGGCGTCGGGGATCAGCTCGGGCCGGTCGACGAGCATCCGTCGGTCGGACTCGTGCGTCGCCAGGTGGTGGAAGATGTACCCCAGCTCGCTGCGCGTCGTGTCGAGGCCGGCCAGCATGATCGTGAAGCACAGCGTCTGCACGTCCTCGTGCGGCAGCGGCGCACCGTCGGACTCGGTCTGCAGCAGGTAGGTGATGAAGTCGGTCGCGGGGTCCCGTGGTGAGGCGAGACGATCGTCGATGGCGGCCTTGTAGTAGGCGTGCAGCTCCTCGACGTACGTGCCCGTCTCCTCGTCGTCGCCACCGAAGAATCGTCGGAACACGCCTTCGACGAGCGGGAGCAGCAGGCGGCCGTCCTCGGTGGGCAGGCCGAGGATCGCCAGGAAGACCTCGGTCGGGTAGAGCATGGCGAAGTCCACGGCGAGGTCGCACGACCCGCGGGGCGCCAGCTCCTCGATCATCTCGGCGCAACGCGCCCGCGCCATCGGCTCGATGCGCTTGACCGAACCGGGCGAGAACCACGGGTTGAGGACCTGGCGATACTTCACGTGCTCGCGGCCGACCGCGTTCTGGGGGATCAACTTGACCTTCGTCGCCGGGTCCTGCAGCGCACTGGTCACCCGGTTCGTGAACACCTCCGGCCGCTGCAACGCGTCCCTGACGTCGTCGTATCGGTTGAGCATCCAGAACGTGTGCGGGACCGTGTTCATCGAGACCCGGGCCTGCTCGCGAACCTCGTTCAGGCTGTTGAAGTGCCAGAACGCTGGTCGGTGCAGCCGGTAGTCGATGTCCACCACGGGACAGCCGCTGGCGATCGCATCCTCGGGCGTGCTCGTCATCGTCGTCATCTTGGCAGTAGGACACGGCGCGTACGATCGCCGCGTGGCGCAACCTTCAGCTGCAATGGTGGTGGGCGATCTGGCGCACCGCGGGTCCACGCTGTGGGGCAGCAGGGTGGCGTTCACCTGGGACGGGAGGTCGCGGACGTACGGCGAGCTCTCCGACCGCACGGCTCGCATCGCCGGAGCGCTCGCTGGAGCGGGCGTCGGCGAGGGCACCCGTATGGCGGTGCTGTCGTCCAACCAGCCAGAGGTTGTCGAGACCTGCCTCGCCGCCTCCCTCCTCGGTGCCGTCGTCGTGCCGCTGAACCCGCGGCTCGTCGCCGCCGAGCTGCGCTTCCAGATCGATGACGCCGGCGTGACCCACGCGCTGGTCCATCCCGACCTGGCTCCGCTGGGCGAGGCGAGCGGCCTGGGGAGCACGACGGCTTGGACGATCGGTCCGGACCTCGAGCGCGCCATCTCCGGTGCCGAGCCGCGCTCGTGGAACGCGCCTCGTCCACCGTCCGACGGTCCCTGCATCCACCTGTACACGTCGGGGACGACCGGGACGCCGAAGGGCTGCCTGCTCTCTCAGCGAGGCTGGCTTGCTGCGAACGCCAACCTGGCTCTCTCGTTCGGCACGGTGCCCGACGACGTGCTGCTCGGGTTCTACCCCTTCTTCCACGTCGCCGGATTGGGCATCGTGCTCGCCCACCTCACCGTGGGAGCGCGCATCGTGATCCCGGCCAGCGCCGACGCCGAGGAGCTCTGGCGTCTCGTCGGTGATGAGTCCCTGACGACGATCTCGCTACCCGGCCTGAAGCACGCCCTCGTCCACCCGATGGCCGACAAGGTCGATCGCTCGTCGGTGCGCATCTTGTTCGGGGGGGCAGCGATGGAGTCGCTGACGACGCTCGACCGGCTCGCCGAGGTGCTGCCGGACGCGCACTTCCGCGGCATCTACGGATCCACAGAGGCCGGCAACTTCGTGACGGTCAGCAGCGCCGACGACGAGCGGGTCCGGCCAGGCACGATCGGCCGGCCCCTGTTCGGGTTCGACGCCGCCATCCTCGGCGACGACGACCGTCAGCTGCCGCCCGGCGAAGAAGGCGAGCTCGGGTTGCGTGGCCCGAGCACGATGCTCGGGTACTGGAACCTGCCCGACGCCACGGCCGTCGCCCTTGCCAACGGGTGGCTGCACACCGGCGACATCATGCGCATGGACGAGGACGGGTTCCTGTACTTCGTCGACCGGGCCAAGGACATGATCAAGCCTGGCGGCGAGAACGTCTACTCGATCGAGGTCGAGTCGGTGCTGCTGCGCCACGCCGATGTCGTCGACTGCGCCGTGATCGGCGTCCCCGACGCGAAGTGGGGAGAGGCCGTGAAGGCGATCGTCGTGCTGGCACCTGGCGCCGCCACGACGCCGGAGGATCTCGACGCCCACTGCCTGGCCTCGATGGCTCCGTACAAGCGGCCCCGCTGGTACGAGATCGCCGACGCCATCCCCCGCTCGGAGACGCTCAAGATCGTCAAGAAGGACCTCCGCGCCGCCCACGATCCGGCCCGGGCGATCCGCCTCCCCGAACGAGGATGAACCCATCCGAGTGTTCGGCCCCATCCGAGTGCCGGACCTCGATTTTCCCGGGATCCAGCACTCGGACGGGCTCAAACACTCGGATGGTCAGGGCGGTGGAACTTCCAGCACGCCGGAGCTCACGAGGTCGTCGACCTCCTGCTCGCGTAACCCGAGCAGTTCGCGGGCGATCTCGCGGGTGTGCTCACCGTGCACCGGCGCAGGCTCCAGTGGCGTCTCCGGAACCAACTCGGAGCGGACGCAGTCACCCTCGACGAACAGCGGGTCCCATCCCGGCTGCATCAGCACGCGGATGAAACCCCGATCGACGAGGTGCGGATCGGAGAGCACCTCAGTCGGAGTGAGGACGGCCGCCGCGGCGATGCCCGCCGCCTGCAGTTGCTCCATCGCCTCCGTCGGCGTGCGGGTCGACGTCCATGCCGTCAGCGCTTCCTGCAGATCGTCGGTCGGTGACGCGTCGATGGCGCTGGCGAGCCGTTGGCGAGCAGCGTCATCATCCGCCGTGACGACGCACCATTGGTCCTCGCCTGCGCACGGATAGACGCCTGTCGTGTCGGGAACCGCCGACGCCGACTCGGGCGCCAGTGTCTGCATGACGAACTGCTCGCTCAGGTGGTTCGTCACCGCCCCGGCCTGCGGGATGCGGATCACCTCTCCACGTCCCGAGGCGCGGCGCTCGATCACCCACGCCAGCGCGGCGAGCGCGCCGAGCCGGCCGACGAAGTGGTCGGGGAACACCGACGTGGAATCGGCGAATCCGGTCTCGTCGTCCGGGTAGCGCCACAGACCGGACAGGCCGCCCGCGCCTCGTGCGCTCGGCCCGAACCCCCGCCAGTCCGACCACGCGCCGGCGCGGCCGAACAGCTGGCTGCTCACGATGACCAGCCCCGGGTTCAGCTCGCGCAGCTCGTCGACACCCAGCCCGAGCTTCTCCAGCACGCCGCGGGCCATGTTCTCGATGAGCACGTCGGACCGCTGGACGAGGCGGCGCACGAGCTCGCGGCCGGTCTCGTTCTTCAGGTCGACGCCGAAGCTGCGCTTGTTGCGATTCAGCGTGACGAACTGGGCGCTCATGCCGGCCGCGCCTCCGGCCAATCGGGCCAGATCGGGGTTCGACCGGCTCTCCACGCGGATCACGTCGGCCCCGAAGTCGGCGAGCAGCTTGCCGGTCTCTGGCGCGGCGTAGACGACGCCGAAGTCGAGCACCCGGATGCCCTCCAACGGCGGTCGGGGCTCGGTCGGCGCGGCGGCCGCCGTGACCCGCGGCGTCGTGTCCGTCAACGCGAGGACGTCGTCGGTGTGCTCGCCGACGTCGGGCCCGCGGTGGCGGAAGCCGACGTTCTCGTCACCGATCTGGAACAGCCCGGCCGGCAGCGCCGCTCGTCGGTCGGCGATCACCTCGCCGTCGAGGAACACGCCACCCTCGCGCAGTGGCTCGGCGTCGAGCACGGCCTGCAGGGTGAGCACCGGCGCCAGCGGGATGCCGCGTCGTTGCGCTTCGTCCACCGTGGACGCCACGTCGCGCCCGGCGAAGAAGCGCTGGTACTCGGCGGCCACCTCCGCCGCGTTCGCGCGGTCGAGCGGGCCACCCTCACGACCCTCGTCGAGCCAGGCGAGCATCGCTTCCGTGTGGCGAGGCAAGAGCAGAACGATGCGCACGAAGCCGTCGGTGCACCGGTACGTCGGGTACGAGATCGGGCCCCGGGGACCGAGTTGCTCGGCGACCGGCAGCACCGCGTCGCCCGCTTGCACCATGGCCTCGTGCAGCGACACGTGGAAGTGATGCCCGCCGCCCGTCTCGAGCCGGTTCCACAGCCCCACCAACGCGATGTACGCCGCGATCGCGCCACCGACGTCGTAGGCGATGCGCCCGGGCGGCGGCAGCGGAGGCCTCCCGGTGAGCCGGCTCAACGACAGCATGCCGCTGAGGGCGAACAGCACGGGATCGCTCGCCTGATAGCCGGCGTACGGGCCAGCCTCACCGAACGGCCGGACCGACACGACGACGAGATCAGGCACCGCCGCTCGAACGGCTTCCACGTCGAGCGCGCTGCCGCGGCGCACCTCGCCCGGAGCAGTGTCGATCCAGATGTCGGCGCGACCGAGCATGTCGAGCAGCTGCTGCTGGCCCGCGGCTGTCTCCGTGTCCAGCACGACGGAGCGCTTGTTGGCGTTGCGCAGCGAGAAGCTCACGCTGGCGCCGTCGACGAACGGCGGGAGCGCCCGACCACGGCTCCCTCCAGGCGGCTCGACGAGGATCACGTCGGCGCCGAGGTCGGCGAGCAGGCGGCCGGCGAAGTTGGCCGAGTCGTCGGTCGTGTCGACGACACGCACTCCTTGCAGCGGAGCGGTGGTCACGGCGTCACGCCTCGGCTGGGCGGAACTTCGGCAGGGCCAGCTCGTCGCTGATCCGTTCGAACTCCACGACGAGCGGCATCCCGACGCGCAGCTCCTCGTCGGGCAGGCCGACGATGTTGGTCACCATCCGCACACCTTCGTCGAGATCGACCATCGCCACGTTGTAGGGCACCTCGCTGGCGAACCCCGGATGGAACACCTGGTGGACGAGCGTGTACGAGTACAGCGCTCCCGTGCCGCGCGCCGCCGTCCACGCCAGGTCGTCGCTGAAGCACTCGATGCAGCGGGCCCGCACCGGCCACATCCACCTGCTGCAGGCACCACAGCGTTGGAGCATCAGCTCGCCGCGCAACGTCCCATCGAAGAAGGGCTGACTGTGCGCGTCGGGCCGCGGGATGGGCTTGGTGTACTCGACCTCGATCGATGCGTCGACCCCGCTCTCCCCCACCGCTAGCTCACCGCCCTCGCGGTCGGCTTTCTCGCGCTCGAGTGATTCACGAGTCATGGGGCGAGAGGATCATCGTCGAGTGGTAGTTCAAGAACCCGCCGTTGCCGCTGACGAGCACGAGGTCGTGCTCGTCGACCTGGCGCAGGCCGCCGTGACCCCTGGCTTGGATCACGCCCTCCGACAGCGGAGTGAAGCCCCACATGTAGAACGACGACAGTTGCCCACCGCCGGTGTTGGTCGGCAGCGAGCCCCCGGGGCCGAGCCGGCCGTCCTCCACGAACGAGCCACCTTCGCCCTTGCCGCAGAAGCCGTAGTCCTCGAGCGTCACGAGCACGGTGTACGTGTAGCAGTCGTACAGCTCGAGGACGTCGATGTCCGCCAGAGCGACGCCCGCCTGACCCAGTGCCAGCTGACCTGAGCGGGTGGCGCCGGTGTGCGTGGCCGGATGGCGATCCGTGCGCTGGCTGTCGCCGGGCGCCGCCTGTCCCACACCGAGCACGTAGACGGGCGGTTGGCGCAGCGACCGTGCTCGCTCGGCTGACGTGACGATGAACGCGATCGCACCGTTGGAGACGAGACAGCAGTCGTAGAGGTGCAGCGGCTCAGCGATGTAGCGGGAGGCCTGATGCTCCTCGAGCGTCAGCGGCTTGCGGATCTGCGCCCGTTCGTTGTTCATCGCCCATTGCCGCTGCGACACGGCAATCGCGCCGAGCTGCTCACTCGTGGTGCCGTACATGCTCATGTGCCGTTGGGTCGCCATGGCGTAGCCGGGGTTGGCGCCGTAGAAGCCGTGGGCGTTGAGAACGCCACCCATCCCGTACAGGCCCTGGCGGGTGCCGTACGCGGCGCCGGCCGACGTGGCCGGCTGCAGCGGCGCGTCGGCGTACAGCAGGACGACGACGTTGGCCTGGCCCTGCTCGATCGCGGTGAACGCGTACTGGAGCATGGTGGCCGGCGTCGACCCGTACGCGTTCATCACGTTGAGCAGCGTCAGGTCTTCGAACCCGAGCGTCAATTGGAGGTTCGGGTTCATCTCCGGCGACAGGTTGCCGTTGACGAGCAGCCCGTCGACGTCGGCCTTGGCCAGCCCCGCGTCGTCGAGCGCCAGCGCGATCGCTTCGGCGGCGAAGTCCGTCGCCGTGCGACCGTAGATCTTGCCCATCTCGGTGATGCCGAGTCCGGCGATCGCACCCGTCGACGCCATTCAGCCCCTCCTCGGTAGTGACACCGTGACGGTCCCCGGGCCGACCGACACGCCGTCATCATGCTCCGACCACACCTCGAGATCGACCAAGCCCAGTGGTCCGTCCTCCCGCCGGCCCGCGACGCGGCCCTTCACCGTGACGGTCTGACCCACGACGTTGAACGACGACATGCGGAATCCCTTGATCCCGACGATGCTGCCCTGGACGCCGATGTACTCGCGCACCGCCCGCTCCCACATGCCGAGCAGGAACGTCGTGTTGGCGTACATCTCCGATGCCCCCGAGGCGCGGGCGAACTCGGAGTTGTGGTGGATGGCGTTGAAATCCCGGTTGGCACCGGCGGCCACGACAAGCCGGTAGACGGTCAGCGGGAAGGCGACGGGCGGCAGCTCGTCGCCTTCCGCGACGTCCTCCCAGCACCGCTGCTCGCTCCAGTCGACGGTCACGCCGGCTCCTCGCTGTCGTGGGCGTTGTAGAGGTACAGGCCGGTGCGCACTCGCGCCACGACCTCGCCGCGCTGGTTCTGCATCTCCCACTGCCACTTCGTGAAGGCGCCGCGACCGACCCTCGTCTCCTTCGGCTCGCACGACAACAGGACGTTGCCGACTCGCGTCAGCGTGTCGCCGACGACGAGATCAGTGAGGAAGTCGAACTCGATGTCGGTGGCGAAGTAGCCGGTCGTCGGCGGCGCCACGTCGATCGTCGGCGGCTTGATCGGTGAGCGAGCCGGCTGGTCGTCGCGGCCGGGCGTCGTGAACAACGGTCCGTCGCCGGGGTTCCACATCGCCGGGATCGAGAACGTCAGCACGCTGCTGACCGGCGCGACGATCCCGTCGTAGCCGGCCGCACGAGCGGCGTCTTCGTCGAAGTGCAGTGGGCAGCCGAGCTCGAGCGGCTCGCAGAAGCGGCGGATCAGTCCGGCCTCGACGCGATCGGCGCCGACGACGGCTTCGTCACCGAAGTCGCGACCGACCGCCTCCTGCAGCGGTTTCCAGGCCAACTTCCAATCGTCGTCGACAGGCATTTCGCTGGATTCGTCTATTTCGTTAGCGTATTATCGGAGATGACGTCCGTCAAGAAGACGAGGGTGAACGTGCGGGAGCATGAGGTCGAGCCGGTGCGGATCCCGAAGGCGGCGACCGTCGTCGCGGCCCGACTGCGCCGGCGCATCGTCTCGGGCGACCTCGAGCACGGGGGATCCCTACCCAACGAGAGCGAACTGATGCGCCACTACGAGGTCTCCCGGCCGACGGTGCGCGAGGCGCTCCGCATCCTCGAGAGCGAGTCGTTGATCGCCGTCAAGCGCGGCGCCAACGGCGGAGCCAGGGTCCAACGGCCGGACGTGTCGGTGACGGCGCGCCACGCCGCGCTCTGGCTGCGCACCCAGCAGACGCCACTGGCCGACGTGTTCGAGGCGCGGTGCGTCATCGAGCCCGCTGCCGTCGGGCTGCTCGCCGCCAACCGCACCGACGAGGACCTCGACGTGCTGCGGCAATCCCACGAGGGCTTGCTGGCGCTCGCCGACGATCCGGTTGGTTTCCCCGTGGCGGCGGCGCAGTTCCACCTGCAGGTCGTCGAGCTGGCCGGCAACCGGACGCTCGCACTGTTCGGGCGGATCATGCTGGACATCGTCGAGACACACAACCGGGCGATCTTCAGCGTGCGGCCTGCGGACGACGCACAGGTCGGGCGGGCGAACCAGGAGCACGCCGAGCTGCTGTCTCACGTCGAAGCACGCGACGGCGCGGCCGCGGTGGCGTGCTGGGAACGACACCTGACCAACGCAACGCGCTTCGCCCTCGAGGCCCTCGGCGCCGACACGACCATCAACCTCGCCGAGACAGTCCCACAAGAACGGTTTTGACTCCCGGTCAAGCTCGTTTTCGAGCATGAATCTGCCAGAGAACGGACCGTCCGGGCCGCCACGTCTCAGGCGGCGTCGACCTCGATGTCGATGGGCACGCCGTTGGTCAGGATGTCGAACACGGCGGAACGCTTGCGTGCCTGCTCGACGAGCCGCTCGAGCTTGGCCGGCTCGTCCCCGCGCACCTTGAAGCTGACCTTGATCCGACGAAAGCCCCGGCGTACCTCGTCCGACAGCCCGAAGATGCCGAGCAAGTCGATGTCGCCCTCGAGCGTCGACTCGACCTCCGTCAGCGTCACTCCCCTGGCGGCTGCGATGTTGGCCAGACCCGCCGTCAGGCACGCCGCCAGAGCGTGAAGGACGAACTCGACCGGCGTCACGCCACGGTCACCGCCGACGAGCACCGTGGGATGGTCGGCGTCGATCACGTGCACTCGCTCGTGTGACAGGTCTTGCATCACGCCGTGGAAGGCGTGGATCGTCGACTGGCTGTGGGCGCCGCTGACCCAGTGGTTCACGGCGCGGAACCGGAACTTGGCGAGCTGCGGCGTCGCCTTCACCGCGTCGATCGTCGCGAAGAGGGTGGCTGTGTCGACTCCGTTGCGGACTGACTGGTCCATGGCCGCCACTGTGCAGAACGCATGCCCGGTCCGACATCCGTGGCGGCCACGGATCCTCATGTTCGGGTTCGTCTCGCAGCCAAGCTGCTCGACTCACCTCCCGAGCTCGCCGCCGCCGCTCCGCAGCGGCGCTCGCCCACCTGGCCTATCCCGTTGGCGTCAGCCGAGCAGCCCGTAGCGGTCGATGTCGACGACCACGATGCGCGCCCCGATGCGCTCGGCGATGGCCATCGCCTCCTCGACGAGCGGGCGCACGTCCTTGCGCGTGGCCCCGGCCCGGCGGCGGGCCTCGGCGAGGAACACCAGCTCGCGGGCCAGGAACACCGGTGTCGTCCGCTGCCGGCTGGCCCCGACGGCCCGCTCTGCGTACGCGCACGCGGCATCCGGATCGCCGACGGCCAGCGATGCTTGGGCGAGCACCTGGTCGAACGGCCGGCCCGGGAATGGGCCGCCGACCGCGATCCGGCCGGTGTACGGCGCGGCGACCTGCAGGACATGGGCGGCGACCGGCGCCTCGCTCGTGACCTCGGCAGCCTCCGCGAGGTCGCTCACGGCGACCGACCAGGGATAGATCTGGCGGATCGGGAAGCCTTCGTCGCGCAGCACGTCGAGGGTCGCGCGCGCGTCGTCCAGTCGTCCGCTGCGCGCCTGGATCGCGGCCAGCGAGCACCGGTACCAGGGCTCCGGCGAGCGACTCGCCGCCCGCGAGTACCGGGCGAGGAGCTCCTCGTCACGCGCCCGCAGCCGGCGGCTGGCGACGATCGCCCACTCGGCGAAGACACGGCCGGCGCCGATCCCCATCGACAGCGGCACGGTCTCGGCGGCGATCGCTTCCGCAGCCGCCAGATCACCCTCCAGGTAGGCGCGGTTGGCCCGGTGGTTGATCGCCTGGATCTGGAAGAAACCGAGACTGTGGTCGCCGAGCACGGTGGTGAACCGATCGAACTCGTCGCGCCAAGCGTCCAGGTCGCCGCGTTCGAGGTGCGCGACGGCGAGGGCGTGCAGCCCACCGAGCGTCATCGCCAGCCGTCCGAGCTGGCGTCCGAGCGCGACCAGCTCGGCGCCGATCCGAACCCGCTCGTCGATGTGACTGGGATGGCTGTACAGGTGACGCGCGCTGAGCAGCACCGCGCCGAGGACCTCCGGTTCACCGAGGTCCCGCGCGATCGCTTCGGCCTGGCCGGCCAGGCGCAGCGCCTCATCGACGCTGAGGAACAGCCAGTGCGAGGCAAGGTCCATCAGCAGACGGGCGCGCGCCGGGCTTGGTTCGGGTCCGAGCGCTGCCAGCGCGGCTTCAGTCACGGCCCGGCCCTCGGGCATCGGATCGACGAAGCCGACGGCACCGAACTGCGGGATCGCCGCAGCGGCCCGAACGAGCGCGTCCTTGTCGCCCGCATCCCGCGCCCGCCGAGCCGCGTCGAGCAGCATCGGGAGCCCCTCAGGGTCGCCGCGATGGTGCAGCGCGGCGGCGATGCACACGGTCAGATCGAGCGTCACGGTGACATCGGGAGAGTCCAGGAGGCGGGCCGCGTCGAGTCCACGCCGATAGTGGGCGATCGCCTCGTCGTACGCGTAGCTCTGCTCGGCGTGCTGGGCGGCGGCGCGGGCCAGCTCGATCGCCTGCTGGGCGTCGCCCAGCGGGAGCGCCAGACAGGCATGCCGCGCCCGCTCGGACTGGACGCGCGCGTCGTCGAGCGGTGTGGCGAGCGCGGCGGCCGCTCGCGCGTGCAGCTCGAGCCGTCGCCGCAGCGGCAACGCGCCGTATCGATGGGCGCGGAACAGGGCGTGCACGAACGTGAACCACCCGATCCGAGACGGATGGGGAGCGATGAGGCCCGCCGCATCGGCGGCCTCCAAGCACTCGAGCACGCGGAGCAGAGGCGCGCCGTGAGCGGCCGCCAACCGATCGGCGTCGAACTCCGAGCCGAATGTCGCTGCCTGATCGAGCACGGCGCGCGACTCGTCGTCGAGCAGCGCGTCGCGCCGCACGAGCCACGCCGGGAGCGACCGCTGTCCGGCGTACGAGCTCATGTGCGTGACGAGCAGCGGGTTGCCGCCGGTGTCGGCGCGGATTGCCTTCGCCTCATCGGGGGTCGAGCCAACGAGCTCGCCGACCTCGGCAGGGTCCAGCCCCGACAGCGACAGCCGTCGGACGGTCGGCAGCCGCTCCAGGTCCGCCAGCAGCGCGACGAGGTCGGCGTCGAAGTCGGGCTTCGAGTCGCGGGCCGTGGTCACCACGAGCAGCGGATCGCGGCCCGCACGGCGAGCGAGATGGCGCAGCACGTTCCTGCGTCGTGCTCGTCGACCAGTGCAGGTCCTCGACGACGAGCAGTGATGGGCCGGCGGCCGCACCGTCGATGAACCATTGCCTGATCGCATCGAGCACCATCGAGCGCTCGAAGGCATCGACATCGTCACTCGGCTGCTGCCCGGACGCCGCGCCGAGAACGCGTGCGAGGTCGAGAGACAGGCGGGCCAACGTGTCGACCGCGTCACCAGCGCGACGCCGAGCCTCGGCGGACCCGAGGCCACCTGCGTCGTCGGCGATGGCCTCGACGAACGGCCCGTACGGCTCGTCGACATCCTCATGGCACGCACCGAGCAGCACCCGGCCGCCGGCCGCGTGGACCTCGGTGGCGAGCTCGGAGACGAGGCGGCTCTTGCCCATCCCGGCCTCGGCGGTGATGACGACGATCAGCGTGTGGCCGGCCCGCGCGAGCTGCCATTGCTGCCGCAGCACCTCCCGCTCGGCGCTGCGACCGACGAACGTGGTGTCGTCGGCGAGCAGGGCGAGTGCCGGCGGCAGTGAAGGCGGACCCGGCGCGGGAGACACGGGCGACATCGCCGCTTGCGCAGGCGAAGTTGTCGCGGGCGCTGCCTGTCGAGCCAGCTTCCGCCGGTCGGCGACGCCGAGCTTGCGCAGCAGCGCGGACACGTGCGACTCCACCGTGCGTTGGGAGATGTACAGCCGAGCGGCGATCTCGGCATTCGTCAGGTGCTCGCCGATGAGTGCCAGCACCTCCGCTTCGCGACGCGTCACGACCTGGTCAGCCGTCACACCCGCCGGCACCTCCCTCACGCCGCCAGCATGTCACCGGCGAGGCCGTCGAATCCGTGCCTGGCACGGATGCGGATGTGGTCGACGGAGCGCACGCTCCACGGCATGAAGCGCAACCCCCGCCTCCACCCTGTTCTCGCCGCGGCCGGCGCCGTGACGGCGACGATCGCCGCACTGTCGCTCAGTGGCGTCGCCCATGCGAGGCCCGACGAACCCGACGTGCCCGACACCATCCAGGTCGAGGCAGGCAACAAGGTGTTCCTCGTCGGTCACGCCGTCGGCGTGCAGATCTACTCGTGCACGGACGGGGCGAGCGGCCCGCGTTGGACCTTCGGCGGGCCACGCGCCGACGTCTACGGCGAGAACGGCAAGCTCGTCATGACGCACTTCGGCGGACCGACGTGGCAGGCGCGCGACGGCAGCAAGGTGGTCGGCAGCCGGGTCGATGGCGTGACGGTCGACCCCACGGCGATTCCGTGGCTGCTGCTGTCTGCCGCACCCACCACGGCCGGACCCGACGGCGATCGGCTGACGTCGACCACGTTCATCCAACGGATCAACACCACCGGCGGTGTGGAGCCGCCGGCAGCGGAGTGCAACGCATCGACGGCGGGCACCACCGAGGAAGTCGCCTACACGGCTGACTACTACTTCTGGAAGGCGACCGGACGCTGAGTATCAGGGGGCGTCCGCGTGCACGACGACGCCGCGGATGTTCTTGCCGTCCTCGAGATCCTGGTAGCCCTGGCTGACCTGGGCGAGCGGGTAGCGGTTGGTGACGGCGTCAGCGATGTTGAGCTGGCCGCGCCGCCAGAGGTCGACCAGCATCGGGATGTCGTGGTGCGGGCTGCACAGCCCGTAGAGGCAGCCGACGACGGTCTTGGCCCACGCGCTCAAGATCGTCCCGGGAAGCGTGACGGTCGGCGCCTGCCCATCGTGTGACATCCCGGTCAGGACGAGCGTTCCACCCTTGCGCGTCAACGCGAACGCTTGAGCCGTGACCTCGGCAGTGACGTCCCCGACCGTGACGATGACCTTGTCCGCCATCACGCCCGAGGTCTCCTCGATCAGCGCGGCCTCGGCCTCGTCGAAGGACTGGTAGCAGAGGTGCGCACCGAGTTGGGACACGTGTTGCAGCTTGAAGGGCTCGGGGTCGATGCACGCCACGACCGAGGCGCCGGCGGCGAGGGCGCCTTGCACGGCGAAGGACCCCACTCCGCCCACGCCGATGATGACCACGACCTCACCCGGCACGACGCGAGCGGCGTTGACTGCCGATCCCCAGCCCGTCGGGATGCAGCAGGCGAGCAGGCAGGCCTGGTCGAGGGGGATGTCGGACGGGATCCGTACGACCGACCCCCTGGCCAACGTCGCGTACCGGGAGAACGCGCCCACCTGGCAGAACCCGCCGATGTCCACGTCGCCGCGATGGAAGGGGAAGGATCCGTCGGGGGACATCCCGGTGAGCGCGTGTGCGCCGTCGTCACAGAGGTACGGCGCGCCGGTCACGCACCATCGGCAGCGCCCACACGTGGGCACGATCGACGCGACGATGTGGTCGCCAGGCGCGAGATCGTCGACGCCGGCCCCGACCTCCTCGACGACGCCCGCGCCTTCGTGGCCGCCGACGATCGGGAGCCGCCCCGCCGCCCCGAACCTGAGGTGCTCGTCGGAGTGGCACAGGCCCGCGTAGTCGAAGCGCACGTGGACCTCGCCGGCCCGAGGTGGGTCGACCTCGAGCTCGACCAGCTCCCAGTCGGCGCCCACGGCGAACAATGCCGCCGCCGTGGTCGTTCTCACCGGTTCTCCTCCCTCGTGCCGGCGTGCGCCGTGCGGCCGGACTCGTGCTCCGGGAACAGCTCGGCGTAGGTGTCGCCCTCGACGTGCGGATGCTTGGCCAGCTCGGTCTCGTCCACGTCGACGCCGAGGCCTGGCCCCGACGGAGCGGTCAGCGTCCCGTCCCGGATGTCGGTGAGCCCCAGGCCGGGGTTGTCGCCGATGTCGGTGATCATCGGTTGATCGCGCTCGATGTCGAACTCGAACAACCGGACACGTGCCGCCGTCGCCCACTGCAGGTTGGCGGCCAGGCCGACCACGGTCGGACCGCCGATGTGCGGGATGACCTCGATCGACGAGCGGGCGGCGATGTCGGCGATCTCCATGCACGACAGCAACCCGCCGTTGAGCGTCGCGTCCGGTTCGAACACCCGCGCCGCATCGCGACGGGCCAGCTCGCTGAAGGCCCGGGCGGAGTAGACGCGCTCCCCGACGGCGACGCGGATCGGCGAGCTGTGCTGCAGCCGCTCGAGCCCGTCGATCTGGTACTGCGGGACCGGTTCCTCGAAGAAGTGGATGCGGTACGGAGCGATCCTGCCCACGAGCTCGATGGCGCTGTCGACGTCGTGGAACCAGTACGAGTCCACGCCGATCAGCAGGTCGGGCCCGACGTGGTCGCGCACCAGCCGCACCAGCTCGACGTCCTCGTCCACGGCCCGTCCGAGTCGGACCTTCACGCCCTTGAACCCGAGGCTGACGCACTGGTCGAAGTAGTGGGCGTGCCAGTCGTGCGACTGCTCGAACATCGTCGTGCCGGTGCCGTACAGCGGGATGGGATAGGCACGGCCACCGAGGAGCTGGTGGATCGGCGCGCCGAGCGTCTTGCCGAGGATGTCCCACAGCGCGATCTCGATGGCGCCGATCGTCTGCGACGTCAGGCCCTCCCACCCGAGGTAGCCGTCCAGCGCGACCCGGAGGTCGCCGACGCGGTCACGGATGGCGAGGGCGTCGCGCCCTTCGAGGTGACGGGAGCAGACGTCCTCGACGACGGTCCGGAACACCGTCGGGTAGGAGTGGCCCCAGTTCGTCGAGGCCTCACCCCAACCGACCGTGCCATCGTCCGTTTCGATCCGCACGAGGGCCCAGCTGCGCTGCATCTCCGGGTTCAGGATCCGGTGGCCGGTCAGCACGGCCCGTACGTTCTCGATCTTCATTCCGGTCCTTCCTCAGGTGTTCGTCGCGAGCAGGCCATCGTCGGCCAGCTCGGTCCACAGCTCCCCGGGTACGCCGGCGCGTACCACCTCGATGTTGGTGTCGACCTCGTCCGGCGCCGCCATGCCGACGATCACGACGGTCACGGCGGGGTGCGTGAGCGGGAAGCTCAGAGCAGCCGCCGGCAACGACACGCCGTGACGCTCGCAGATCTGCTCGATCCGGCGCGCCCGGTCGAGCACGGCAGGGGCGGCGGGCGCGTAGTCGTACCAGGCGCCCTCCGTCGGCCGAGCGAGGACACCGCTGTTGAAGACCCCGGCGGCCAGATATGCGACGCCTCGCTCGGCGCACTGACGGATCACCGGCGCGGCCGTCTGGTCGAGCAACGTGTACCGGCCGGCGAGGAGCACACAATCGAGGTCGCCGCGGTCAAGGAACATCTCCGCCGTCTTCACGAAGTTCGTGCCCAGCGACACCGCGCCGATGACGCCCTGCTCCCTGAGGTCGACGAGCGCCCGGTGCGCGCCGGCGAACGCTTCGTCGAGATGGTCCTCCGGGTCGTGGATGTGGACGATGTCGACCCGATCGACGCCGAGCCGGCTCAGGCTGCTCTCGAGCGAACGACGCACGGCATCACCGCTGAAATCGAAGCGAGCATCGATCTGGCCATCGGGATCCTCGTCGAGAAGGCGGCCAACCTTCGTCGCCAGCACGATGCCGTCGCGGCGTCCCGCCAGCGCCGCACCCAACCGGCGCTCGGACTCACCCAGCCCGTAGAACGGGGCGGTGTCGAAGAACGTCACGCCGGCTTCCAGGGCTCGACGGGCCGTGCTGACGGCGGTCTCCTCGTCGTTGTTCCAGAACGCCGAGGCGAGCGGCGCCGTCCCCAACCCCATCCGGCGCGCGCGGAGGCCCGTTCGCCCCAGGACGACTTCTTCCATGGACCGGTCCCCTCGCCTTCACTCGGCCGCCGACAATAAGTAGTGTTTATGGCTACGGGGTTCGGCGCAAGTAGCGCGAGGAACCCGTGACGGGGAGGCAGACACCGTTGAGGGCGGTAGAGGGGGAGGTAACAATGCCGCGGTTGGACACCGCGGCGCGCCCGTCGAGGGGATGGTGGAGCCCTTCGGCGAACCGCCTCTTGCCGTTGCTCGGCGCCCTCATCCTCCTCGCCATCTGGATCTACGGCGGGCGCGCCGGCTGGGCGAGTGGGATGGTCGTCACGCCGGCCAAGGCCGTCGAGCCGATCTTCGGTGAGTCCAGCGGCATCTACTGGCGAGCCGTTCAGGCGACCGCATGGTCGGCGTTCCGTGGTCTCCTCATCGGAGGATCGCTGGCGTTCATCGCGGCGCTGCTGGCCGCCGGGGTGCCGTTCCTGCGCCGCAGCATCACGAGGCTGGCCGCCATCGCCAACGCCGCGCCGTGGGTCGCGGTCGCTCCCTGTCTCATCATCATCCTCGGCAAGGACCGTGGCCCCACAGCCGTGGCCGCGATCGCCGTCTTCTTCTTCATCTTCATCTCGACGACGGTCGGCCTGAGCGCGGCGCCGGCCGCCACTCACGACGTGGCATCGGTCCTGGGAGCCAGCCGGTTCCAGCGCATGTGGTTGGTGCAGTTGCCCGCGGCGTGGCCCTCGATCGCCGATGGGCTGAAGCTGGCCGCGCCCGCCGCGCTGGCGGGTGCGATCTTCGGAGAGTGGTACGGCGCGCCCCGTGGTCTCGGTGTGCTGCTGATCACGGCGATGCAGTCGGCTCGGCCGCAGCAGCTGTGGGCGGCCTCGTTGCTCAGCGCGTCGATCGGGCTGGCGGCCTTCGCACTGTTGGCCGGCTCCCGCACGCTGCTCGCTCTCCGGTTCGGCACGACGATCGGAGAGAGCGCGCCGCGTCCCCGGCACAAGAGCAACCGGATCTCCGTGATCCTCGCGGAGATCGTCGCGTTGGTCGCCCTGATCGCCATCTTGGTCACGGCGTGGTGGGCGTGGATCGAGCTGGCAGACATCGCCGGCATCGTCGTCCCGCGACCTTCGGCGGTCTGGGAGGACATCTCGTCATCGCCAGGCGAGTACCTCTCGGCCGCGCTCTGGACGCTCCAGACGGCGGCCATCGCACTCGCCATCGGCACCGTGATCGGTCTCGGCGCGGCGCTCGTGGCCTTCAGGTTCAGGCTGCTGGCCGGTCTCACGATCCCGATCGTCGTCCTGATGGCGGCGACTCCGCTCGTCGCCCTCTTCCCCCTCTTCGCCCGCGTGATCGGCTACGAAGCGAACACCGTGCGGCTCCTCGCCGCTGTGATGGTCTTCTACCCGGTCTTCGTGTACACGCGCTCGGGCCTCGCCGCGGCGAACCCATCCGCCCTCGACGTCGTGAACGCGCTCGGTGGAACTCCGAACTCGCGGTTCCGAAGTGTGGTGCTGCCGTCCGCCGTCCCGCACATCGCCAGCGGCTTCCGCATCGCCGCCGGCTCGGCCGTCATCGCCGCGGTGGTCGGCGAGACCCTGATCGGGCGCCAAGGACTCGGTGTGGAGTTCTCGTACGCCTACAACCAGCTGGACCTGCCGCGGGCCTTCGGCGCGGCTCTGGTCGTCGTGGGCACCTCACTCGTGGTGTTCGCGTTGGCCGGAAAGTTCGAGCAAGCCGTCCACCGCCGGTGGACATGAACAACTCAAAGGACCCAGGAGGCCCAGATTGAACCAGCGTTACGACCGTCGGCTGTTCCTGTCCAGATCCACGCGAGTGGTCGGCGGACTCACGATTGTGACCAGCCCCCTACTGCTGTGGGCATGCGGAGGCGACGACGACGACTCCGCTTCCGACACCACTGCCGGCTCCACCGCCGGCACCAGCGCCGGCACGACCGCCACGACCGCCGGCAGCACTGCCACGACCAGCGCCGGCGGCGGCGGCGAGGCTGGCGTCGTCGGCACGCAGTTCAACTGGGTGCCCGACGTCGAGTGGGCCGCCTGGTACCTGGGCGACGCCAACGGGCACTTCGCCGAGTACGACGTCACGTCCGAGCTCGGCCACGGCGGTCCGAACACACCGGCAGTCGTCCAGGTTCTCGCCGCGGGCGACGGCAACGTCGGCATCTCCGCGAGCGAACTGGACATCACCCAGGCCAACGCCGAGGGGTCCGACTTCGTCATCATCGGCTCGATGTACCAGCGCAACCCGCTCGGCCTGACGTGGTTGGCGGGCACGACGATCGAGTCCGCCGAGGACCTGGTGGACCTGCGCGTCGGCGGTCCGCAGGGCGACCAGGTGCAGTTCGAAGCGGTGCTCGCGATCAACGGCTTGCCGACCGACCAGTACGAGTACATCCCGATGACCTTCGACCCGCAGCCGCTCGTCGACGGCGAGATGGACGTCATGATCTCCTACATCACGAACCAGCCCATCCAATTGACCCTCTCGGGTAACGAGGTCGAGGCCAAGCCCTACTCCGACTTCGGCCTGCCGTCCTACGGCGACATCCTCTTCGCGTCGCGGGCATGGATCGACGAGAACCGCGACCTGCTCGTGCGCTATCTCGCCGGCCTGCTCGGCGGCGCGGAGGACAACCGCACCGACCCGATGGCCGTCATCCCGATCCTCGTCTCGGAGTACGGGGAGGAGGCCGAGATCAACGAGGAGTACGCCACTGCGGCGAACCCCGAGTACATCGCGCTCGATGGACAGCGAGTTCACCGATACCAACGGGCTGCTGTCGGTCGACCCCGAGAAGATGGAGAACGAGGTGCTCCCGGGGCTCGCCGCTGCGGGCGCAACCGACCTGCCAACGGTCGACGAGCTCCTCGATGTCACGATCCTCCAGGAAGCACACGATCTCCGTTCGTGACCGCCTCGTCGACCACGCCCCTCGACCCAGTCCTGACCGAGACCGCAGGGTTCGAGCTCAACGCCGTCCGCAAGGAGTTCGTCCTCGATCGCAAGCCACTCGTGGCGATCCAGCGCGTCGATCACACCGCAGCGATGGGCACGCTGACGGCGCTGCTCGGACCCTCCGGATGCGGGAAGTCGACGGTGCTGCGGATGCTCGCCGGGCTCGAGGAACCCACGTCGGGCGCCGTCCGCATCCACGGGCGCCCGCCGTCGGCGTGGCGTGACGACCACCAGATCGGTGTCGCCTTCCAGGACCCCGCGCTGCTGCCGTGGCGCAACGTCCGGGACAACATCCGGCTCGCCCTCCAGGTCACCGGGGCCAAGCTGCCGAAGTCGGCCGTGGACGAGATGATCCGGCTGGTGGGCCTGAAGGGGTTCGAGTCGGCCCGCCCACGGCAGCTGTCCGGCGGCATGCGCCAGCGGGTGGCGATCGCCCGCGCCCTCGTCACCGAACCGACGGTGCTGTTGCTCGACGAACCGTTCGGTGCGCTCGACGCGATGACCCGGCGGCGCATGAACATGGAGCTGCAGAGGATCTGGATGGCGAAGGTGACGACCACGCTGCTCGTCACCCACTCGATCGACGAGGCCGTGCTCCTGGCCGACGAGATCGTGGTGATGTCGCCACGGCCGTCCACCATCCTGGCCACCGTCCACGTGGACCTTCCGCGACCGCGCACGCCCGAGCTCACGAGGACCGAGGAGTTCCACGCTGTCGCCGACAGTGTGGCGGCGGTGCTGGTGGCAGGTGACGAGGAGTGACGACGAGCGATACGGAGGTCGACCGCATCCGCTCCAGCGTCGGCCAGGCGATCCATAGCGCGCGCACGCGGGCGCACATGTCGATGCGCGAGCTCGCCGAGCAGTGCGGTGTGAGCCAGCCGTTCATCAGCGCCGTGGAGCGGGGCCTGTCCACGCCGTCGATCTCGACGCTGTATCGGCTGGCCGAGGTCCTGGACACCCAGCCGTCTGCCCTGCTGCCGGTCCACCGCGAGGACGAGGTGAGCGTCGTTCGCATGGGACAGGGACGTCGGATTCCGTCGAGCGATCGGCCGAACTCGGCGGTCGGCCGCGTGCTGTTCAGCGATGACGAGCGGCACCTCGAGGTCTATGAGTACATGACCGACCGCGTCGAGGACCTCGATGTGTGGTTCGAGCACCCCGGTGACGTGGTGCTGCACCTGCTGGAGGGACGGCTCCGCCTGGAGTTCGCCGGGCGGCCGGCGGTCGAGCTGGGTGCCGGTGACTGCGTCGTCCACCCGGGGCCGATCCCGCACCGATGGTCGGTCCAGGGAGACGAGCAGGCGCACATCTTCGTCGTGGTCGTCCGTCGCGAGACCGCCTGATCACTCACGGTTATCACGGTCCCATCTGGGTGGCCGTGGTCTCACCCCGACATCTGGGTGGCCACAGCCTCGAACTCGAGACCGCGACCACCCAGATGGGCGAGCGCCGGAGGGCGCGGCGCTAGATCACGCCAATCGAGCGGCGTGGCATCGACATGTCATACGACTTTGGTTGGTACGGGTGCGCGCGCAGCGCCGCCTCGTCGACCTCCAAGCCGAGTCCGGGCCTCGTTGGGACCGCCAAGGCGCCGTCGACGATCGATGACGTCGACAGCTGCGGTCCAACAAGCACGTCCCAGATCGTCTCCAGGGTGAACGCGTGCTCCAGCAGCTGCACGTTCTGGCGGATCGCGGCGAGGTGCAGTCCTGCAGCCATCGCGAACGGACCAGCCGCGGCATGCGGCATCACCGGCACGCCATGGCCCTCGGCGATCGTCGCCACTTGGAGGCACTCCGACAACCCACCGGCAATCGAGGGGTCCGGCTGCACGACGTCCGGCCAGCCGTCGGCCAGCGCGTCTCCGAAGTCGGAGGCGCCGAAGAGGTGCTCGCCGTAGGCGATCGGCAGCGGTGAACGGCTCACGAGGTTGGCGACCGCCCGACGGTACAGCTGCGGCACCGGCTCCTCGAAGAACACCACGCCCTCGTCGGCAAGTCCCGCGGCCATCCGCAGCGCTGTCGTCACCGAGAAGTTCTCGTTCCCGTCGACCAGGATCGAGAGCGACGACGGCAGCTCGGCGCGCAGCTCGTGCAGGACCGCGAGATCCGCATCAGGATCGAGCGAGGTCCGCACCTTCGCCACGTTCACACCACGATCGAGCAGCGGCGCCAGGATCCTGACGTGCATGTCGATCGGCTCGTTGAGGAACTTGCCCGACGCATAGACCGGGATGTGCTCCCGGGTCTGGCCGATGAGCTGCGACACCGACTGCCCGGCCAGCTTCCCCTGGAGGTCCCACAGCGCCAGCTCCAAGCCGCTCAACGCCTGGACGGCCAGCCCGGCGTCGCCGATCCGCCGCCGGGCCCACATCCGCAGCTTGCGCGTGAGCGCGTCGACGGACACGAGCTCGCTCCCCAGCACCAGCGGCGCATACACGTGGTCGATGAGCGGTGCGTAGACCTCGGGGAACGTGCAGCAGTAGCTGTCGCAGATCTCACCCCAGCCGACCACCCCCTCGGCCTCCACACGCACGAGGCAGAGGTGCATCTGCTCGCCGAACATGTCGGGCAGCGTCGTGGGGACGACCTCGATGGACTCGATCTTCGTCATCGCGAACAGACGGTGGGCATGTCAGGTCTCCTCCCGGAGATACTTGGGCGGTGAGATACGTGGTGATCGGTGCGGGCGCGATCGGAGGTGCCACCGGTGGCCGCCTCCACCAGCACGGGCTTTCGGTGGTGCTGGTCGCGCGCGGAGCTCACTTCGACGCGCTGTCGCGCGACGGCCTGCGGCTGCGCGATCCGGACGGCGAGGCCGTCCTCGACGTGCCGGTCGTCGACAATCCCGCCGCCGTGGACTGGACCGAGGACGACGTCGCGCTGGTGGCGACCAAGACGCATCAGACCCCGGCGGCCCTCGAACAACTCGCCGCGGTGGCGCCGAACGAGGTGCCAGTCCTCTGCCTGCAGAACGGCGTGGCGAACGAACGCATGGCGCTGCGGATCTTCCCGAACGTGCACGGAGTCGTCGTGATGCTCCCTGCCACGCACCTCGAGCCGGGATCCGTCGTGGTCGGCAGCAGCGCGATCACCGGCATCCTCGACGTCGGCCGCGTGCCCGATGGCGTCGACGAGCTCGATGCCCGCGTCGCCGCCGACCTCAGCAGCGCGTCGTTCTCGTCGCGGCCTGACGCCGACATCCTCGCGTGGAAGCGGGCCAAGCTCCTCTTGAACCTCGGCAACGCGGTCGAGGCGGCCTGCGCCGACCCGCAGAGCGAGGCCGCCGGAGCGCTCGCGGAACGCGCCCGCGCCGAGGGCGAGGAGAGCTTCATGGCGGCGGGCTGGACGTGGACCGACGATGCATCGTTCGCCGAACGCCGCCGCGGCATCCTCGCGCCGTGGCGCCCGGCCAACGGCAACGATCGCGTCGGTGGCTCGACCATGCAGAGCCTGCTGCGCCGTACGGGGAGCACGGAGGTGGACTACCTGAACGGCGAGATCGTGTTGCTCGGGCGCCTGCACGGCATCGAGACACCCGCCAACGCGCTTCTCCAGGAGACGATCCGGCAGATGGCGCGAACCGCGAGCGCGCCGGGCACGCTCCATGCGCAGGATCTCCTCGACACGCTCGAACGTCACCCCTGAGGTAGCTCGCCGACCACGCCTTCGACCACGTAGTCGATCGTCGTGAGATGCTCGATGTCGGGGGCCTCGCCTTCGGCGATGCGCACGGTCCCGTCGCGGTCGGTGACCGGTCCGGCAAACGGCTCGAACTCGCCGGCCATGATCTCCTGCAAGCGCGTCTCGATCAGCTCCTTCGTCTCGGCGTCGACGATCGGGCCGAGCTCGGCGAGCGTGATGAACTCGTCGGCCATGTTGCCGCGGTAGGAGTGCGACTCCCATGCCCCGTCGATGACGTCCTGGAGCGTCTTCACGTAGTACGGACCCCAGTTGTACTCAGCAGACGTCATGAACGTCTCGGGCCCGTTCACCCGCTGCGCCCCGCTGGCCTGCCCGTCCCATGGCAGGCCGTGCTGGTCGGCGGTGGTGCCAACGGCGGGTGAGCTCGTGCTCATCTTGAGGACGTCCGCTCCCTGATCGATCAGCGCCTCGGCCGCCTGGGCCTCCGTCGGCGGGTCGAACCACGAGTTGACCCAGACGGTCTGCACCGTCGCATCGGGGTTGACCTCGCGAGCGCCGAGGGTGAAGGCGTTGAGGTCGGACAGGACGTCCGGGATCGCGAACGCACCGACGTAGCCGATGGTGCCGCTCTCTGTTGCCGCGCCCGCGGCCATGCCCTCGAGATAGGCGCCGTAGTAGTAGTCACCCCAGTACGTCGACAGGTTCTCGTCCAGCTTGAAGCCCGACGCGTGCTCGAACTTCGTGTCCGGGAAGTCGGGCGCCACTCTCGCCATGTGGTCCATGTAGCCGAACGTCGTCCCGAAGACGATGTCCCAACCGTCCTGCGCGAGGTCCCGGAAGACGCGCTCGGAGTCGGCCTCGGTGATCTCCTCGAGGACGAGCACCTCGGCGCACGGGAGCTCTTCCTTGACCTGGTCGATGCCCTTCTGGTGCTGGAAGTTCCATCCGTTGTCGGTGGTTGATCCAACCAGCACGAACGCGGCGCGCACGCACGGCTCCGTGCCGGTTTCGTCGTCGCCTTCGGTGGTCGCCGCCGCGGACCCGCTGGTCTCGCTGGCCGCGGTGGTCGCGGTCGTCGCGGCCGCGGTGTCACCGCCGCCGCTCTCCCCGGCGGAGTCGTCGTCATCACCTCCGCATGAGGCTGCGACCAAGGCCAGCCCGGCCACCATCGCTCCCAACCAGCGCCATCTGCGGGCGCCGGACATTTGCTGCTGACCGATCACATCATCTCCCCTGTAGTCGTGTCTGTCTGCCCTGCACCTCAGCCCAACCGCTCCACCTCGACGCCGAACGTGCTGCGGTGCCACGGGCTCGTGAGCCCCGTCATCCCTGCCCGTTCGACCAGCTCCTTCGCCCGCGCGTCGGCCTCCCTGATCAGCTCTGCCTCGTCGACGAAGAGGCATCGCCCGTCCTCGTACACCACGCGCCCGCCGACGATCGTCATGTCGACATCCGACGCGCGCGCCGAGTAGACGAGCGCGGCCACCGCCCGATGCAGCGGACGCGTGTGGATCTTGTTCAGGTCCACCACCGCCACGTCGGCCAACTTCCCGGGCGCCAACACGCCGGCGTCGATGCCGGCGTACTGCGCTCCGTCGCGAGTCGCCAGCTCGATCGCCTCCTCGACGTGCGCGGCGACCGGATCTCCCGTGTGCGCGCGCTGGAGCAGGATGGCCTGCTTCATGCACTCGAACATGTCCTGCCCGGTGACCGCCACACCGTCGGTGCCGAGACCGACGGAGGCGCCGGCCCGGCGCAGATCGTGGAGCCTGGCCACGCCGCAGCCGATGTACTCGTTGGAGACCGGGTTGTACGACACGCCGGTCCGCGTGGCACCGATCTGCTCGATCTCCGCGTCGTCGAACCAGATGCCGTGCGCCAGCGTGGCGTCCGGTCCGAGCAGGCCTTCGTCGGCGAGCCAAGCCGCCGGCCGGATGCCGTAGACCTCCAAGTAGACCTCGGGGTCGATGCTCCCCTCGGAGCAGTGCGTGTGCCATCCGACTCCGAACTCGCGCGCCATCTCGACGGAGTCCCGCAACAGGTCCTGCCCGACGTAGATGACGTTCAGCGGCGCCGGCCACACCACCACCCGGCCTCCCGGGCCGCGCTGCTCCAGGCAGCCGCGCGTGATGTCGAGCTCTTCTTCGGCCGACCGGGTGAACAGGCTGCTGGTCAGGCCCATCCGACGGGCCACCTCGGTCGGCGGCCCGACGATCCCCCTCGCGACCGCGCCCCGCAATCCGACCTCGTCGATCGCGGCGGCGATCGACAGCGTCGTCTCGAGATCGTTCGGCGCGTAGTGGTTGTCGATGATGCACGTCGTGCCGGCCCGCGTGGCCTGTGCGGCACCCACGAGAGCGCCGATTCGCGCCTCGTTCGGAGCGATCGTGCCGGCGTAGGGCCACATGAACTCGTTGAGCCACGGCCACAACGCCAGCCCGTCGCCGAGACCTCGAGCCAGCGTCTGGAAGAGGTGGCTGTGGCAGTCGACGAACCCGGGGATCACGGCCTTGCCGGAGCAGTCGATCCGGCGGGCGCTGGTCCACCCGGCGAAGTCCTCGGCAGGGCCGACCGCGGTGATGCGCTCACCGTCGATGGCCACGGCACCTGGCTCGATCACGCGCCGATCGTCGTCGACGGTGACCACGGAGCCCCCGATGAGCAGCAGATCGCACGCTGGCTGGCTGGTGGCCATTCATCCCCCTGACGACTGGGCCGCTTCATAGTATGCACATTGCATGTAATGTGGCCAAGATGGCGGAGACCTCCTCCGAGTCCGCCGTCGGCTTCGGACCGGGCGCCGGTCCCGCGACAGCCACGCCGGCCGCTGGTCAACCGCTCGATAGCCCGCTGGCCGCGGAGATGACCTCGATCTCGAAGTCCTTCTACGGCACCAAGGCGATCGATGACGTCGACTTCGATCTGCGATGGGGAGAGGTGCACGCCCTCCTCGGCGAGAACGGCGCCGGCAAGACGAGCCTCTGCTCGGTGCTGGCAGGCCTCTACCGACCCGACGACGGCGAGATCACGGTCGACGGCGAGACCGTCTCGTTCGGCTCGCCCCGCGATGCACTGGCCGCCGGCGTCGGCATGGTGTACCAGGAGTTCCGGCTGGTGGACAGCTTCACCGTCGCCGAGAACGTCGCGCTCGGCGACCCGACGGCCGCGGTACGCCTGCGGCGTCGCCGGCTCGAACGGAAGGTCGCCGACCTCGCGGAGAGCTTTGGGATCGACGTCCATCCGGGCGCCCGCGTCGCCCACCTCTCGGTCGGCGAGCGCCAGCGGGTGGAGATCCTCAAGCTCCTGCACCGGGACGTGCGCATCCTCATCCTCGACGAACCGACGGCGGTCCTGACGCCGCAGGAGGCCGACGATCTCCTCCGTACGTTGCGGCAGATGGCCCGCGCCGGGCGGGCGATCGTGATCATCTCGCACAAGCTGGGCGAGATCCAGAGCGTGTCCGACCGGATCACCGTCCTGCGCGACGGGCGCCGGGTCGGGCAGGTCGACACGGCCACGTCGGATCGTCGCGAGCTGGCGCGGCTGATGATCGGGCGGGAGTTCCAGTTGCCCGAGCGTCGGGAGCACGGTGAGCTGAGGCAGCCCGGCCTCAGCGTCCGCGAGCTGCGCGTGCTCAGCGACGATGGAACCGAGACGCTCTGCGGCGTCACCTTCGAGGTGGCCCGTGGCGAGATCGTCGGCGTGGCCGGCGTCGCCGGCAACGGCCAGCGGGAGCTGGCCGAGACCATCGCCGGTGTGCGTCCCGCCAGCGGTGGCGCGATCGTGATCGCCGGGGAGGGCGCGGACGTCACGAACCTTCCCGTCGTCGACCGCACCGACCTCGGCCTGGCCTACGTGCCGGACGACAGGAAGGCGGTCGGCGTCTCCCCGGGGCTCTCGGTCGCCGACAACTTGGTGTTGAAGTCCTACCTGCATCCCCCCTTCTCGCGCGGTCCGCTGTTGGCCACCCGCGAGGTCAGCGCGCACGCACGCGAACTCACCGAGCGCTTCGACATACGCGGGGTGCGCAGCGGGTTGCCCGCGCGATTGCTGTCGGGCGGCAACCTCCAGAAGGTCGTGCTGGCGCGAGAGATCTCCGGCCACCCGAAGATCCTCGTCGCCTCGTATCCGACGCGAGGACTCGATCTCGGAGCGGTCGCGGCGGTCCGCAGGATCCTGCTGGAACAGGCCCAGTCCGGGACGGGGATCCTGCTGATCTCCGAGGATCTCGACGAGCTGCTCGCGCTCAGCGACCGGTTGATCGTGCTCTACGGCGGTCGGGTGGTCGGTGAGTTCGACGCGCACGACGTCGACGTCGACCGCATCGGCCTGTTGATGGCCGGCCACGACGCCGATGAGGCACGCACCTGATGCGCAGCCTCTCCATCGAGCGCCGTCCCGTTCCACCGCGCTGGTTCACCGTCGCCGTGCCCGTCGTGGCGGTGCTGTGCGCGGCGTTGATCGCCGCCGGATTCCTCGCCCTCGGTGGCTACGACCCGATCGACGTCTACCGCACGATGCTGGACACCGCGTTCGGATCCCGCTTCGCGATCACGGAGACGCTCGTGCAGGCGACACCGCTGATCCTCACCGGACTGGCGGCCGCGCTCGCCTTCAGGCTCCAGATCTGGAACATCGGCGGGGAGGGCCAGCTCTACCTCGGGGCGGTCTTCGCGTCGGGCATCGCCTTCGCGCTCGGCGACGCGCTGCCGGCCGTACCGGCCATCGGGCTGCTGCTCATCGCCGGTGCCATCGGCGGAGGGCTGTACGCGTTGTTGGCCGGAGCACCACGCGCCTATTGGGGCACCGACGAGATCGTGATGACGTTGATGTTCAACTTCGTCGCGCTCAACCTCATCAACTACCTCGTGTTCGGCAGCGCGAGCGTGTGGCGGGATCCGGTGACGTCCTCGTTCCCGCAGGGACGGTTCCTCCCCGACGTGTTCGATCTTCCGCACTTGCTCGACCGCCTGGACATCGGCGTGCTCGTCGGCGTGGGGGCCGGGATCATCGGATGGTGGGCGCTGCGCCGGACGCGCTGGGGGTTCGAGTTCCAGGTCATCGGCGACTCCCGCGGTGCGGCCCGCTACGCCGGGATCAACATCCGCCGCAAGATCGTCCAGACGTTCTTCCTGTCGGGTGCGCTGGCGGGTCTCGCCGGGGCGGTGCTCGTGGCCGGCCCGCTCGGCTCGTTCGAGCCACGCGGCTTGACCATCGGACTCGGCTTCTCCGGCATCCTCGTCGCCGCGATGGCCCGCTTCAACCTGCTGGCCGTGCTCCCAACCGCCGTGTTCGTCGCCGGCGTGACGGTCTCGGGTCCTGAGTTGCAGTCGATCGGCGTGCCCGCACCAGCGGTGGTGATGGTCCAGGGCACGATCCTGCTCTTCGTTGCCGCCGGTGAGTTCTTCACCACCTACCGCATCAAGCGGGTGGCACGCCACGGCGTCGACAAGCACGAGGAGGTGGTGGCGGCGTGAACGACTCGACCGTCGTCACCCTCATCGTGTCCGGCATCCTGTTCGGGACGCCGCTCGCTCTCGCCGCCGTCGGCGAGATCCTCGCTGAACGATCGGGAGTGCTCAACCTCGGCATCGAAGGGATGATGCTGGTCGGGGCCGTCGCCGCGTTCTGGACGTCCGTGCAGACCGGCAGCGTGTGGCTCGCCATCCTCGTCGCCATCGCGGCGGGCGCGGCGATGTCGGCGGTGGTCGCGCTCATGAGCATCTCGCTGCGCGTGAACCAGATCGTCACCGGGCTCGGGGTGGTGCTCTTCGGGATCGGGTTATCGAGCTACATCGGTCGATCCGGCGACCCGCCGCTGCACGGCCAGTCGGCCAGCGCGACGATCACCCCGTTCTTCGACGACGGTCCCGCCGACTGGCCGGTGGTCGGGCCGATCCTGTTCGGTCACGACTTCGTCGTGTACGTCACCTGGATCTTCGCCGCACTCGCCAGCTGGTACCTGTTCAAGACCCGAACGGGACTGGCCACCCGCGCGGTCGGTGAGGACCCGGCCAGCGCCGACGCCGCCGGCGTGCGTGTCGCCGCGGTGCGCTACGCGCACGTCCTCGTCGGAGGAGCCGCCGCAGGGTTCGGCGGCGCGTACTTCACGCTCGCGCTGATCCCGTCGTGGCAGGACGAGATCACCGCCGGAGCCGGCTGGATCGCGATCGCCATCGTGATCATCGCCCGGTGGCGCCCGTGGCGGGCGCTGCTGGCCGCGTACGTCTTCGGCGCGGCGACGCGCCTCGGTCTCACGCTCCAGATCCTCAACGTCAGCGTGTCGCCACAGATCCTCAGCATGATCCCGTTCCTCCTGGCGATCGCCGCTGTCCTCCTCAGCTCGATCACCCGCTCGAGGGGATCATCCGCGCCTGCCGCGCTGGCGCGGCCGTTCTTCCGGGAGGAGCGATGACGCTGGTCGAGAACACCGACGCCGGCGCGGCGCGGCTCTACGAGTCGTTCCGGCAGTACTGGCACCCGGTCGCCTACTCGTCGGAGCTGGGCGACGAGCCGATGAACGTCCGCCTGCTCGATCACGAGGTCGTGCTCGTGCGGCTCGCCGGGGAGGTCCGCGCCTTCTACGACCTGTGCGTCCACCGCGGTACGCCGTTGTCACTCGGCTTCGTCGACAACGACCGGCTGCGGTGCGCCTACCACGGATGGGCGTACGACTGCTCAGGGGTCTGCACGGAGATCCCCTCCGTGAAGGGTGGGCGCATCCCGGGCAGGGCCCGGCTGCGCCGCTACCAGGCGGCGGAACGGTGCGGAATCGTGTGGGTCTGCCTGGAGGACGAACCGCGCTTCGGCTTGCCGGAGTTCGTCCACTTCGACGACCCGGAGTTCCGGGTGCTCGAGGTGGCGGCGTACGACTGGCGCTGCTCGGCGCCGCGCCGCTTCGAGAACGTCGTCGACTTCGCGCACTTCGCGTGGCTGCACGAAGGACTGCTCGGCTCGCGCGATCGTCCCGAGGTTCCCCGCCACGAGGTCCGCCGCGAGGGAGGCGAGATCAGGGTGGAGATCGAGTTCGAGGAGCCGAGCGACACCCAGAAGAACGCCAACCTCGGCCTGGCCGACGAGAACGTCACGGCCGAGAAGCGTTACCGCCTCTTCATGCCCTTCAGTGCCCTCAACGAGCAGTGCTTCCCGGACGGCAAGAAGTACGTCCTGTTCTGGGCGTTCTCGCCGCTCGGGCCGAAGCTGACCCGAACGTTCACGTTGATCGCCCGCAACTACGGACTCACGCCCGAGGGCGACCACGACGTGCTCTCGTTCAACGAGGAGGTCATCGCCGCCGACAAGCCGGTCGTCGAGGGGCAGCGTCCGGAAGAGCTGCCGTTCGATCTCACGGCCGAACTGCACATCCGGGAAGCCGATCGGGTCTCGATCGAGTACCGCAAGTGGCTGTACGAGCTCGCCGCCGACGTGCCCGTGAGCGTGCGATCGCAGGCCTGAGTGATCGATCGAGACCGACTGGGCGCCCTGCTGGCCGACGAGCGGAAGAGGTTCGCCGACCGCAACCCGCGCTCGCGCGCCGCGGCCGAAGCAGCCCGTACAGGCAGCCTGTTCGGCGGCGTGCCGATGACGTGGATGGCGAAAGCGCCCGGCGGCTTCCCCCTGTACTGCGCGGGCGCGTCGGGCAACCGGGTCGTCGACCTCGACGGGCACGAGCTCGTCGACTTCTGCCTGGGTGACACGGCCGCGATGGCCGGGCACTCACCGCCGGCAACGGTGGCCGCAGTCACCGCCCGTTTCACCGAGGCCGGTGGGGCGACGACGATGATGCCTTCCGAGGACGCCGCTGTCGTCGCCGCCGAGCTGAGTCGTCGCTTCGGCCCCCTGCAGTGGAGCTTCTCGCTGACCGCCACAGACGCCAACCGGTGGGCGATCCGTCTCAGCCGCGCCGCCACCGGGCGACCGAAGATCCTCGTCAACAGCTGGTGCTACCACGGCAGCGTCGACGAGACGCTGATCGTCACGAGCCCCCGAGGGCCTGCCTCCCGGCCCGGCAATGTCGGCGCACCGTGCGACGTGACGTTGACCAGCCGGGTCGCCGAGTACAACGACCTCGACGCCCTGGAGCAGGAGCTGGAGCACGGCGACGTGGCCGCCGTGCTGATGGAACCGGCACTGACCAACGTGGGGATCGTCCTGCCCGAGCCGGGCTACCTCGACGGCGTCCGCACCCTGACGCGGAACGCCGGGGTCCTGCTCATCAACGACGAGACCCACACGCTGTCGGCCGGCCCGGGCGGCTGTACCAGAGCGTGGTCGCTCGACCCCGACATCGTCACCGTGGGCAAGGCGATCGCAGGAGGTATCCCCGCCGCGGCCTACGGGCTGTCGGCCGAGGTCGTCGACCGGCTGGCTCTGCAACGGGACCTCGACCTCGTCGACACGGGAGGCGTCGGTGGCACGCTCGCCGGAAACGCCTTGTCGCTCGCCGCGGCGCGAGCCACCCTCTGTGACGTCCTCACCGACGACGCCTTCGACACGATGATCGCCCGGTCGGCGCGCTACACCGCAGGAGTCGAGCAGATCATCGCCACCCATGACCTCGATTGGTCCGTCGCCCGCCTCGGGGCCCGTTCGGAGTACCGCTTCGTCAAGCCGGCACCGTGCACCGGCACGCAATCCGAGCAGGCCACGGACGTCGAGCTGGAGGACTACCTGCACCTGTTCCTGGTCAACCGCGACGTCCTGCTGACGCCGTTCCACAACATGGCGCTGATGTGCCCGACGACGACCGACGACGACGTCGACCTCCACGTCGACGTCCTCGACAGCGCTGTGCGGACAGTCCTCGGCGGCTGATGAACGAGCACATTGCATGTAATGTGGAGCGAGTGGTCCAAGCGACCGCCACACTGCGCCCGACGACGTGGGCCGAAGCGCTGGAGCTGAGGGCTGCCCACCCCGAGGCGCTGGCGATCAACGGCGGCACCGACGTGATGGTCGAGATCAACTTCGACCGCCGCCGGCCAGCGGGCCTGCTCGACCTCTCACAGGTCTCCGAGCTGGCGACCTGGGAGCTGCTCGAAGCGACCGACGGACACCGCCCGCTCGTGCGTCTCGGCGCAGGCGTCACCTACACCCAGATCGTCGACGAGCTCACGGATCTCGCCCCGTGTCTCGCGATGGCGTCACGGACCATCGGGTCGCCGCAGATCCGCAATCGAGGAACCGTCGGCGGCAACCTCGGGACGGCCTCCCCCGCCGGCGACGCGCACCCGCCGCTGCTGGCGACTCGCGCCGTCGTCGAGATCGAGAGCCTGAACGGCCAGCGCCTCGTGCCGATCGACGACTACTTCGTCGGTCCGAAGCGCAGCGTGCTCGGAGCCGACGAGCTGATCCGCGCCGTCCGCATCCCCGTGGCCGACGGACCCCAACAGTTCTCCAAGATCGGCCCGCGCAACGCGATGGTCATCGCGACGACGTCGTTCGCGCTCTGCCTCGACCGCGGCGATCGGCGCATCGGCACCGGCATCGGCTCGGCCGGGCCGACCCCACTGCGGGCCGGCGAGGCCGAGGCGCTCATCACCGACGTGATCGACGGGCGGTGGGATGACCCGGGCCCGCTCGACCCCGCTGTCGCCGACCGCTTCGGTCAGCTCGTGGCTGCCGCGGCGAGCCCGATCGACGACGTGCGGGGCACCGCCCGGTACCGGCGTCACGCCCTCGGTGTCCTGGCGCGCCGGTGCCTCGGATGGGTGTGGGAATCGCTCGGCGAGGCTCGGCGATGAGGCTGCGCCTGACGGTCAACGGTCGCGACCACGAGGTCGACGGCGTCTGGGGATGCGAGAGCCTGCTCTACGTGCTGCGCGAGCACCTCGAGCTGCGGGGCTCGAAGAACGCCTGCGAGCAGGGCGAGTGCGGATCGTGCTCGGTCCTGATGGACGATGTCCTGGTGTGCTCGTGCCTCGTGGCGGCGGGGCAGGCCGACGGCGCATCGATCGTCACCATCGAGGGTTTGGCGGAGGGCGACGACCTGCACCCCGTGCAGCAGGCGTTCCTCGACGCCGGTGCGGTGCAGTGCGGCTTCTGCACGCCAGGGCTGATCGTGGCCGTGCATGAGCTGTTGCGGCGGGAGCCGGAGCCCGAGGAGGAGTCGGTACGGGAGGCGCTGGCCGGGAACCTCTGCCGGTGCACCGGCTACCAGAAGATCCTGGACGCGGTGCGCCTGGCCTCGACGGCAGAAGGGAACCGCGACATGAGGTCGCGGCAAACTTCCGGTGACGATCCTCACCGGCTTCCTCGGTTCGGGAAAGACCACGCTGCTCAACTACATCCTGCGCGAGCAGCACGGCCGCCGCGTCGCCGTGATCGAGAACGAGTTCGGTGAGATCGACATCGACTCGGACCTCGTGGTGACGTCCGACGAAGAGATCATCGAGATGAGCAACGGCTGCATCTGCTGCGTCACGTCGGTCCGCACCGACCTGCTCGACGTCATCCGCAAGCTCGTCGGCCGTGTCGACTACATCCTGATCGAGGCGAGCGGACTCGCCGACCCGATGCCGATCGCCCAGGCCTTCTTCCTCGACGATCCCGTGCTCGAAGAGGTCGCGCTCGACGCCATCGTGGCGCTCGTCGACGCCAAGCACATCGAACAGCACCTCGACGATGTCCGCTACGACGGCATCGACAACCAGGCCGTGGACCAGATCGTCTCCGCCGACCGCATCATCATCAACAAGGTCGATCTGGTCGACGCCGAGGATGTCGAGCGGATCCGCCGACGCATCGCGCGGCTCAACGAGCGGGCCGAGATCGCCCTCTCGAGCTACGCCGAGGTCAACCTCGACTCCATCCTCGGCATCGAGGCCTTCGAGCTGTCGAAGCGGGCGGCCACCGAGCCCGGCTTCCTCGACACGCACTACCACCACTCGCACGATCCCGACGTCATGGCGGTGACGGTCCGCGTGCCCGGAGAGCTCGACGGCGATCTGCTCCGCGCCTTCGCCGAACGAACCGCCGAGGACTTCGGCGCCGACCTGCTGCGCTGGAAGGGGATCGTCGCCATCGCAGGTGAGTCCCGCAAGGTCGCGCTGCAGGGCGTGCACCAGCTGTTCGAGATCTATCCCATCGAGCCGTGGGGCGATCGGCATCGGGACAGCCGGGTGGTCTTCATCGGCAAGGACCTCCAGCGCGAGACGCTGGAGCAAGGGCTCATCGTGTGCAAGGCGCCCGAGCTCGCACCCGCCGGAGGCGGTCATGACTGACCTCGACGAGTTGCAGGCGATCGAGCCCGGTGACCTGCTCGCCGACCGTGCCTATCGCCAGCTCAGCCGCGCCATCCTCCGCAACCAGCTCGTCGCCGGCGATCCACTCAGCGTGCCCGAGCTGGCCCGCCGCCTCAACATCAGCCGCAGTCCCGTGCGGGAGGCCGTGCAGCGCCTGATCTACGACGGCCTGGCCGCCAACGTGCCACACCGGGGTGCGATCGTCAGCGAGCTGAAGCCGGACGACTTCCGCGGCCTGCTCGAGGTGCGGCAGGCGCTCGAAGGGCTGGCCGCCCGGCTCGCCACCGAGCGCGCGACCGACGAGCAGCTGCGCTCGCTCCGGGAGGTGCTCGACGAGCACGCGCTCGTGGTCGAATCGAGCGACGAGCCGGCCAACGTCGAGCTCGACACCCGCTTCCACAGCATCATCCGCGAGACGGCTGCCAACCCCGAGCTCAGCACGATCCTCGCCCGGATCCAAGGCCGTGCCCACCTGTCGCGCTTCACGCTGTGGCGCGCCAAGCGCAACACCCGAGATGCACTGGACGAGCACCAGGCGATCTTCGCCGCGATGGCGTCGCGTGATGCCGACGGAGCCGAGCGGGCAGCCCGGCAGCACATCTCGAACATCCTCGCCAGGGTCGAGGCGCCGGCGCCTGCGACGGACTCTGAGCTGGTGTCGCAATGACGTTCATTGCGTTCCCCGGCCACGCAGGCCGTTGGTTGCCGCTCGCTCGCGTGCGCTCGCTCGCTCGCACCAGTGACATGGTGCCCCGATGACCGCTGTCGAGACCGAACGCCCGGAGGCACCGCCTGGCTCCGACCAGCGCGGCGGCGTCGGTGACTCGGCCTCCCGGCCCGACGGCACGCTCAAAGTCACCGGCAACTTCGCCTACTCCTCCGACCTCCACCTCTCCGGCGCGCTCTGGGGCGCCACGCTGCGCAGTCCCTACCCCCGGGCCCGCATCGTCCGCCTCGACACGACGCGCGCGCTCACGCTGCCAGGCGTCGCCGCCGTGCTCACCCACGAGGATGTTCCGGGCGAGAAGACGTACGGCATGAAGGTGGCCGATCAGCCCGTGCTCGCCTTCGACGAGGTGCGGTACCAGGGCGAGGCCATCGCCGTCGTTGCCGCCGACCACCCCGAGATCGCCCGTCGTGCGCTCGACGAGATCGTCGTGGAGTACGAGGAGCTGCCGCCGATCGTCGACCCCGAGGTCGCCCTCGCCGGCGATGACGGCTTCGTCCATCCCGGCGGCAACCTGGTGCGCCACGTGCGCATCCGCCACGGCGACACGGACGAGGCACGGCAGCGCGCCAATGTCGTGATCGATGCGGAGTTCGAGGTCGGCACGCAGGACCCCGCCTTCCTCGGTCCCGAGTCGGGCCTTGCCGTCCCCGACGGCGATGGCGGTGTCGACCTGTACGTCGCCGCGCAGTGGCTGCATCTGGACCAGATCCAAGTGGCGTCGACCCTTGGGTTGCCGCCGTCGCAGGTGCGGCTGTCGCTCGGCGGAGTGGGTGGCGCGTTCGGCGGGCGCGAGGACCTGTCCATGCACGTCCACGCGTGCATGCTCGCCCTGCGCACCGGACGTCCGGTCCGCATGGTCTACAACCGTGAGGAGTCGTTCTTCGGCCACGTCCGCCGCCATCCGGCGCACGCCCGCGTGGAGCTGGGCGCGACGAGCGACGGCCTCCTCGTCTTCGCCAACGTGCGGCTGCTCCTCGACGGAGGCGCCTACACCTCGACGTCGAAGGTCGTGATCGCCAACGCCTGCTACTTCGCCGCCGGCGCCTACCAGATCGCCGACGTGAGCATCGACGGCTATGCGGTGTTCACCAACAACCCACCGTGCGGCGCGATGCGCGGCTTCGGTGCCGTGCAGGCCTGCTACGCCATCGAGTCGGCGATCGACAGGCTGGCCGGTGAGCTCGGCATCGACCCGCTGGAGCTGCGCCTGCGCAACGCCCTCGAGGAGGGCACGGTGCTCCCGACCGGCCAGGCTGCCGACGGACCGACGCCCGTGCGCGAGCTGCTGGAGCACCTGCGCGACCTGCCGCTGCCCCCCGAGCGCGGTGGCGAGCCGTTCGATCTGCGGACACTTCCCGGCGGGCTCGGCAACGTGACCCACGGCGAGGGCATCCGGCGCGGTCTCGGCTACGCGCTCGGCATGAAGGCGATCGGCTACTCGGGCGGGCTCGACGACTACTCGACGGCGCGGGTCCGGGTCCGCGTCCTCAGCGGCGTCCCGGTCGCGGACGTCCACAGCGCGGCCGCGGAGTGCGGTCAGGGCATCGTCACCGTGCAGGCGCAGATCGTGCGCACGGAGCTCGGCATCGAGCAGGTCGTGGTCCGCCAGGCCGACACGTCGATCGGCGACTCCGGGTCGAGCTCGGCCTCGCGCCAGACGTGGATGACGGGTGGTGCCGTGCTCGGCGCCTGCGAGGCGGCGCGCGGCGTCCTCCTCACGCGGGCTGCCGAGCTGCTCGAGCAGCCGGCGGCGTCGCTCGTCCTGCGGGAGGGCCGCGTGTGGGCGGCCGACGACGATTCCGTCAGCGTCTCGCTCGCCGATGTCCTCGGCGACGACGTCGTCGACGAGGAGTGCGAGTACCACCATCGCCCCACCGGGCCCATCGATGACGAGCGGGGTCAGGGCAACGCGCACGTGGCGTTCGCGTACGCCGCACACCGCGCCGTCGTCGACGTCGACACCGAGCTCGGGCTGATCCGCGTCGTCGAGCTGGCGACGTCGCAAGACGTCGGCAAGGCCATCAATCCGATCGCTGTCGAGGGCCAGATCGAAGGCGGGACCGCCCAGGGACTCGGGTTGGCACTCATGGAGGAGGTCCAGATCGTCGACGGTCGAATCCGCAACCCCTCGTTCACCGACTACCTCATCCCGACCATCCTCGACATGCCGCCGATGAGGACGAAGGTGTTCGAATTCCCCCACCCGGACTCCCCGTACGGCCTCAACGGCGTCGGTGAGCCGCCCAGCCTGTCGTCGACACCGGCGATCATGAACGCCCTTCGCAACGCGACGGGTCTCGACCTTCCACGCGTCCCAGTCCGCCCAGCCGACTTCATCCCTGAGGAGACGACCACATGATCATCGACACCCACCTCCATCCGACCAACAAGGTCGACGAGGCGTGGCGCCACACCGGCGAGCCGTTCACCGGCGAGCGACTCCTCGAGATGATGGACGGACCGTTCATCATCAACGGCAAGCCACGGCGCATCGACATGGGGTTCATCCAGCCTCCGCCGGGCAACACGGTGTGGCGCGACGGCGACCGCTCGGGGCGGGAGGGCATCCGGGACTACATGGCGTACATCACGCACCTGGTCCAGACGTATCCGGATCGCTTCATCGGGGACTTCACGTACAACCCGCGGTTCGGGCCCGAGAACGCCGCGGCCGAGCTCGAGTTCCACGTGAAGGAGTACGGCTACAAGATGATGAAGCTGCACGCCAACATGCACGCCTACCGGCCCGATCGTGCCCTCGACTGGCTGCGACCGGGGTTGCGCAAGTGCGCCGAGCTCGGCATCGTCGTCCTGCTCCACACGGGCGACGGCCCATACAGCATCCCGACGCAGTTCTACCCGATCATCCGCGAGTTCAAGGACGTCAACTTCATCATCGGCCACTTCGGCGTCCAGACCGGCGGCGTGTACTGCTTCGAGGCGCTGTGGATGATCCTCGACAGCCCCAACGTGTACGGCGAGTCGGGCTGGTTGCTGCAGTCGCGCATCGTCGAGTTCGCCAAGGAGATGCCGATCGACCGCCTGGTGTTCGGCACCGACTCGCCGCCGAACGAGCCGGGCATGTGGCTGCGCCAGCTCGAGGTGCTGTGCACCCCGCCGCCGCAGGGCCTCAACTGCAGCGAGGAGGTGCTCGAGGGCTACATGGGCAACAACGTGGCCAAGCTCGTCGGGATCGAGGGCACGGCACCGCCGGCCACCGTTGACGAGGCGGAGTCCCGCCTCGCGGCCGGCTCGGCCGGTCCCGTCTCGGTGTGAGCGAGCGAAGCGAGCGAACCATGTCACGGTGCCTCGCCGCGCAGCGGCGAGGCGGTCATTGGTGCACCGCCCGCCGCAGTTTGCAAGTTGCCACCGCACGACGGTGCACCAATGACCGGACCCCGCCGCCTCGTCATCGGCATCGGTGGCTCGAGCGCGCCGCACTACGGCATCGCGCTGCTCAGCGCGCTCCGTGATCTGTCGGGCGTCGAGACCCACCTCGTGGTGTCGAGCGCGGCGCACCGCACGATCGAGCTGGAGACCGACCTCAAGGTCGGCGACGTCGAGGCGCTGGCCGACGTCGTCCACCAGCCCGGCGACCTCGCCGCGGCGATCTCGTCGGGATCGTTCCTCACGATGGGGATGGTCGTGGCGCCGTGCTCGATGGGCGCGCTGGCGGCGATCGCCCACGGGCTGAGCGGCGACCTGCTTGCACGCGCCGCGGACGTCACGTTGAAGGAGCGCCGGACGCTCGTGCTCGTTCCGCGCGAGACACCGCTCAGCCTGATCCACGTGCGCAACATGGTCGCCGTCACCGAGGCCGGCGCCACTGTCCTGCCGCCGGTGCCCGGCTTCTACCACCGACCGACGTCGATCGATGATCTCGTCAACCAGACGACCGGAAAGGTGCTCGACCAGTTCGGCATCGAGCACCAGCTCTTCCGGCGCTGGACGAGTCCGACCGAGGCCGAGCCATGACGACGACGCCGACATCGCCGGTGACCCGATCGCAGGACCTGCACGACTGCCTGGCGACCTACCGACAGCAGCACCCCGACGACGTGCTCGTCGTGGAGGAGCGGGTCTCGGCCGATCAGGACGTCACCGCGCTGGTGTGGGAGCTGGCGGCACGCGACCAGGGGCCGGTCGTCTGGTGCAACGACGTCGACGGCCGGGGCGTCCGTTGGTGACGAACCTGTTCGCTTCGCGGACGCGGATCGCGTGCTGGCTCGGCGTCGAGCTGACCGAGCTGCACGAGGCGTACCAGCGGCGCGCCAGGCAGGCCAGGCCGATGCGCGAGGTGGAAAGTGGGCCGGTGCTCGACGAGGTCGCGCTCGGCGACGACGTCGATCTCGCCGCGCTGCCGCTGATCACCCACTTCGAGTCGGACCTGGGGCCCTACATCACGAACGGCATCCTCGTGGCCGAGGACCCGGTGACGGGCGTCGGCAACCTCAGCTACCACCGTGCCGTGGTGCTGTCACCGACCACGCTGGGGACGAGTTTGCACTCGCGTGGCGACATCTGGCGCATGCACCAGAACGCCGCCGACACGAAGACCACGCTGCCGGTGGCGATGGTGCTCGGCGCGCACCCGCTGTTCATGCTGGCGGCGTCGGCCCGTGTGCCGTACCACGTCGACGAGCGCGAGATCGCCGGTGGTCTCCTCGGCGAGAGCCTCGAGGTCGTTCGGACCCCGGTGCACGGCCTGCGCGTCCCAGCCAGCGCCGAGTACGTCCTCGAAGGCGTGATCGACCCCTCGCAGCACGCCGAGGAAGGACCCTTCGGTGAGTTCACCGGGTACTCATCGGACCGCTCGACCCACAGCCGCCTCGACGTCCAGGCCGTGCTGCGGCGGCGCGACGGCCTCTGGGTCGACGTCGTCGGCGGCAACTCGGACGAGCACCTCAACCTCGCCCGCGTGCCGCGCGAGGCAGAGATGATCGAGCGCCTGACGGAGCGGTTCCCCTGCGTGGTCGACGTGCACTACCCGCGCTCGGGGACGCACTTCCACTGCTACCTCGGCGTGCGGCAGCGCCGCGCCGGTGAAGCCCGCCAGGCGATGCTCGGCCTGCTCGGCTGGGACCCGTATCTGAAGACCGTCATCGCCGTGGACGACGACGTCGACCTCACCGATGACAGCGAGGTGCTGTGGGCGCTCGCCACGCGCTTCCAGCCGGCGGAGGACATCATGATCGTGGAGCGGCTGCCCGGCAGCGCGCTCGACCCGTCGTCGACCCCGGACGGTTCGACGTCGCGCGTGGCGATCGACGCCACGCGTGGACCGGCGTTCAACGCCGCCCGCATCCGCATCTCGGCCGCCGCGGTGCGAACGCGGCGCGGCTCCTGGACAGGCTCACGAGCGAGGGGCGTCACCCATGACGACACAGGATCTGACCGTGATCGACTGGACCGTCGGCGGCGAGGAGCGCCTCTACCGCTCGCTGCGCCGCTATTGGCATCCGGTCCTCTACGCCAGTGAGCTCGGCGACAGCCCGCAGCAGGTCACACTGCTCGACGAGCGGATCGTCGTCGTCCGTCTCGCCGGTGAGGTGCGGGCCTTCACCGATCGGTGCGCCCATCGCGGCACCGCCGTGTCGCTGGGCTGGGTCGAGGACGAGGTCATCCTCCGTTGCCCGTACCACGGGTGGACGTACGGACCCGACGGCGTCTGCACGAGCATCCCGTCCCGGTTCGGCACGAAGATCCCACCCAACGCACGACTGCAGCAGCACCTCGCGGCCGAGCGCAACGGCCTCATCTACGTCAGCCTCGACCCCGATCCCGTCTTCCCGATCCCCGACTTCCCCGAGTTCGACGACCCCGAGTACCACGTCGCCGTCGTGCCCGCCTACGACTGGCGGACGGGAGCGGCGCGGCGGACCGAGAACTTCGTCGACTTCGCCCACTTCGCATGGGTCCACGACGGCGTGCTGGCGAGTCGGGACGATCCCGAGGTGCCGGACCACGAAGTGTGGCGCGACGGTGACGAGCTGCGGACCACGATCACAGTGGACGAGCCGGCGTCGACGGACAAGACCGAGACGCTGGAGCTCGAGAGCGCCAACGCCAAGGTGCCCGGGCGCCGGAACTACCGGGTGCCGCTGCCGTTCACGGTGTGGCTGCAGCAGCAGCTGCCGGGCGGGAACACCTTCGTGCTGTTCATGGCGTGCTCCCCGATCAGCCAGAAGCACTGCCGGAGCTTCACGTTCAACGCCCGCAACTTCGCCCTCGACGAGGACGACGAGCGGTTCATCAGGTTCCAGCAGGAGATCGCCGAGGCCGACCGCGTCATCTCGGAGTCGCAGACGCCCGAGGAGCTGCCGTTCGACATGACGGCCGAGCTCTACGTCCGGGGAGCCGACCGTCTCTCGATCGAGTACCGCCGGTGGCTGTTCGACGTGGCGCGAGCATCGACGGATGGCTGAAGCGCGAGCCGTCGTCGAGCCGGTCGAGACGCTCCCGATCGAGCTCGTCGTCAACGGGCGGACCGTGCGGCGGACGGTGCCCGTGCGGCTGCTGTTGTCCGACTTCATCCGTGACGAGCTGCGACTGACCGGAACGCACGTTGGCTGCGAGCACGGCGTGTGCGGTGCCTGCACCGTCGAGGTCGACGGCGGCGCAGTGCGGGCGTGCATCATGCTGGCCGTGCAGGCCGACGGGAAGCAGATCACGACGGTGGAGGGACTGGCCAGCGATGGCGAGCTGACGGAGATGCAGCAGGCGTTCCATCGCCATCACGCGCTGCAGTGCGGGTTCTGCACACCTGGCTTCCTCGTCACGTTGGCGTCGGCCGATCCGGCCGAGTGGCCCGACGAGCACGCCGTGCGGGAGCTGCTGTCGGGCAACCTGTGCCGCTGCACCGGCTACCAGCACATCGTGCAGGCGGTGCAGGACGCGTGGGGAAGATCGCCGGCATCGTGATGACGGCGTCAGTAGTGGACGATCGGTACGTCGGCTCGAACGTCGGCCGGCGGGAGGACGGACCGCTGCTCTCCGGACGCGCCCAGTACATCGCCGACGTCACGTTGCCCGGGATGGTCGAGGCGACGTTCGTGCGCAGCACGCTGGCCCACGCCCAGATCACGAGCATCGAGGTCGACGACGCCCGCGCCGAGACAGGCGTCCTCTCGGTCGTCACCGCAGCCGACCTTCATGGCGTCACGCACTACCCACACCTCGTGCCGTGGATGAAGGACGTCGACTCCTTCCCACTGGCGCGTGATCGGGTCCGCTACGTCGGCATGCCGGTCGCTGCCGTGGTCGCCGAGGACCGCTACGCCGCCGAGGACGCCGCCGCGCTCGTCATGGTCGACTACGACGAGCTACCCGTCCTCGTGTCGGTGGACGACGCGCTGGCCGACGACGCGCCGCGCCTGTATGACGAGTGGCCCGACAACAAGCTGATGGACCTCCCGGCGACGCAGCCCGAGGTCGACCGGATCTTCGCCGACCATGACGTCGTGCGCACGACGTTCCGCATGCAACGCCAGTCGCCGAGTCCGATGGAGACCCGCGGCATCGTCGCCGACTACCAGAACGGCCGGCTGACCGTGTGGGCGTCGACGCAGAGCCCGCACATCCTGCGCACGACGCTGTCGATGATGCTCGGGCTGCGCGAGTCCGACATCCGCGTCGTCGTCCCGAGCGTGGGCGGTGGGTTCGGTTGCAAGCTGCACCAGTACCCGGAGGACCTCGTCGTGCCGTGGCTGGCGATGCGCCTCGGCCTGCCGGTGCGCTGGATCGAGGACCGCGTCGAGCACCTCATGACGTCGATCCACGCCCGGGAGCAGCGGATGGATGTGGAGGCGGCCTACGACGGCTCCGGGCGCATCCTCGCCCTGCGCGGCAACATCGCCACCAACGTCGGCTCGGGTGAGGTGTTCATCCCCGGCACGTCGACGACACTCGTGTCGCAGGGCTGCCTGACCGGCGCCTACGACATCCCGGTCACCGAGGTGTCGGCAGCGTGCGTCGTCACGAACAAGACGCCGTCGGGCGCGTATCGCGGCTTCGGATCACCCGAAGCCACGTTTGCCATGGAGCGGACGATCGAGAAGGTGGCTCGCCTGGCGGGCGTCGACCCGCGGGACGCTCGGCGCGCCATGCTGCCGGCCGTCGGCGACGGCTCCTTTGTGACGCCGTCGGGCGGGCGGCTCGGCCTCGGCAGCCACCGCCAGGCCTTCGACCGTGCCGTCGAGCTCGGCGACAAGGCGCTGGAAGCGGCCCGTGCCGCATACGCCGACGACCCACGCATCCGCGTCGGTGTCGGGTTCACGTCGTTCGTCGAGCCGACCGGGCCGTCGTACTACGGCACCACCGGCTTCTGGCAGTCGTATGACTCCGCGCTGGTGCGGATCCAGCCCGACGGCAGCGCGGTCGTCGGGATCGGCGTGCAGGCGATCGGCCAGGGCATCCAGACCACGACAGCGGCGATCGCCGCCGATGCGCTCGGTCTTGCCTTGGAGGAGATCAGCGTCGTCTGTGGTGACACCGACCTGTCGCCCTATGGCCTCGGTGCATGGGGAGGCCGAGGCGCCATCGTGACCAGCGGCTCGGTGGTCAAGGCTGCGGAGATCGTGGTGGCGAAGGCCAAGCTGATCGCCGCCGCGCTCCTCGAGGCCGACCCGGAGGACATCGTCATCACGGGTGGCAAGTTGCACGTTCGCGGGAGCGATGAGCCCTCGGTGACGATGCGTGACGTCGCCATCGCCGCGTACGTCCGCACCGAGCTCCTGCCCGAGGGCGTGGACCCCGGCCTCGAAGCGACGTCGACGTACGAGCCGCCCGGCATCGACACCGAGCCGGACGAGCACGGCCGGATGAACGTCGCCGCGGCGTGGTCGAACGCCAGCCACGCCGCAGTGGTCAAGGTCGACATCACGACCGGCACGATCGGCGTGGTCGACTACGTCGTCGTGCACGACTGCGGGACCGTGATCAACCCGCAGATCGTCGAGGGCCAGACGACGGGCGGCGTGGCACAGGGCATCGCCGGCGCGCTGTACGAGCACGTCGTCTACGACGAGGCCGGGCAACCGCTGAGCGCCTCGTTCATGGACTACATCGTCCCGACCAGTCTCGAGATCCCACCGATGACGATCGAGCACCTCGAGACGCCATCGGCCACGACAGCCTTGGGCGTGAAGGGCGTCGGCGAGTCGGGCACGATCGGGCCGGCCGCAGCGATCGGCAACGCGGTCGCCGACGCGCTGGCGGAGTTCGACGTCGACATCGTCGAGACGCCGATCACGCCGTCGAGCGTGCTGGCGGCGATCCACGCGGCGGGCGCCGCATCGTGAAACCACCGAAGTTCCAGTACCTCCGCCCCGACTCGCTGGAGGAGGTCCTCGCTGCGCTCGCCTCGCATGGAGACGAGGCCAAGCCGCTGGCCGGCGGGCAGAGCCTGATCCCGGCGATGAACTTCCGCCTGGCCCAGCCGTCGATGCTCGTCGACCTGGAGTTGGTGTCGGCGCTGCAGACGTTTTCCCGTGAGGACGGTGAGCTGCGCATCGGCGCGATGGTCCGCCAGCGTGAGGCCGAGCGCTCGGCTGAGGTGCGAGCCGCCTGCCCGCTGCTCGCCGAGGCGATGCCGTGGATCGGCCACATCCAGAACCGCAACCGCGGCACGATCGGCGGCAGCATCGCCCACGCCGACCCGGCGGCCGAGCTGCCTGCGGTCGCAGTCGCGGTCGACGCGACGCTCGAGCTGGCGAGCAGCCGCGGCGTGCGGAGCGTCCCGGCAGCGACGTTCTTCGAGGGACCGTTCACCACGGCGGTCGAGCCGGACGAGATCCTCACTGGCGTGCGGTTTCCCGTCGCCGACGAGCTCCCGTGCCGCCTGCGTGGAGGTGGCGCCCCGGCACGGCGACTTTGCCGTCGTCGGCGTCGCCGCGTCGCTGCGCTTTCGCGCCCGACGGGACGATGGTCGACGACGTCGGCCTGGCCGCCTTCGGCGTGGGCGCAGCCCCGGTGCGGCTGGCGGCGGCCGAGGCCCAGGTGCGCGGCGTCGAGCTCACGGCTCAACTCGCCGAGCAGGCCGGCGCGGCGTCAGCCGTGGACGTCGAGGAGCCGACGTCCGACATCCATGCGACGAGCGACTACCGCCGGCGGGCGCTCGTCGAGCTGGTCAGGCGGGCGCTGGACGGGATGGCCCAGTCCGCCCACGGCTGAGCCGATCCGCCGTCAGCCGCTGCCAGTCGCATCCGGCGCGACGAACTCCGGCAGCTTCTGCTCGAAGAGCTCGGCCACGGTCAAGGACGGAAGGATGTTGCCCTGTGGCCGTGCCGTTGCGGCGAGTTCGGCACCCCACTCGGCGGCCTGCTCGCGCTGGTTCGGCGTGCCGTGGTGGCCGTCGTTGTCGAACGCACAGTCACCGACCACATAGAACGACAGCACGGCGTCCACGACGCGCTTGGCGTTGAGCGAGAGACCGCGGGCGTGCGTCCCCCAGTAGGTCGCGAACGAGTCCGCCATCAGCTCGGTCCGCCGGGTCGCCTCCGGCCCGGGCAGCGGCGAGTCGAAGAGGTCGTTCTCGTACTGGATGTGATGGCCGAACTCGTGGCCGAGGACGACGCGGGATCCGACGTTGCCGATCCCGATCCAATCGAGAGCGTCCAGGACACCGTCACCCATGACGAGCTTGTCCGGGATCGAGCGGAAGAACGGGTCCGTCTCGTCGACGCCGGAGAAGGCGAAGGCGTTGAGCGTGAAGATCGGGTTGTTGCCACCGTCCAACGCTGCGCTGTTGGCGGCGAACTGGGCGATCGACGCGGCGTGAGCCGCCGCTTCGGCATCGGTCTCGCCGAACAGCACGAGCAGCCGGGCCACCCGGGCCGTGTCGAGTAACACGTCGCCGTGCATGGCGTGCAACTGGATGTCAGCGGACTGGATGTCCCAGAAGCGCTTGGCGTCGCGGAACGACTTGGTGAGCAGCTGTGAGTAGTCGGCGCGCAGCGCGTAGCGGGAGTCCGTGTTCGAGCCGAAGAACCAGGCGTCATACGTCGGCAGGTTCAGCACGAGGCCGTCGTCGGCCAGCAGGAATTGGAGGTCTGCCAACGTCATCTCGGCGACCAGCGACCCGACGAAGGCGTCGAGTTGCGTCGGCCCGCACTCGTAGTCGTCTGGATCGATTGCCCGCTCGATGGCGGCTCGGGCGGGCGACTCGATGTGCAGTCGTGTCGCCGTGGGCTGCCAGTCAGGAGGGCTGGTCGCGCCGGCACTGCCGGGAGCGAGCGTCCCAAGGATCAAGACCAGGCCTGAGCCCAGTGCAGCAGCATGACGTGTACGGGCCCCCATGCCCCACCTCCCGAGGAAAGTCTCTGAGCCGTGCCCGCCAGCGGGGACCGTACCTCGTTTCGGGCCTCGTCTCGACGCTGTGGCAACGTTCCGGGACCGAGATCTTGAAGGAGCGGAAGTGGAAGATCGGTCAGACGCCGGTGCTGTGGACGTGACGACGTTGGTCGAGGGAACGCTCATCACGATGGACCCGGCTCGGCGCGTCATCCCCGGCGGGTCCGTGGCGGTCGCCGGCGATCGCATCACCGAGATCGGCAGCGCGGCTGCGCTCCGGGAGCGGTATCCGGACGCACAACGGATCGGCGGCGAGCGGCGCTACGTGATCCCGGGGCTGATCGACTGCCACAACCACGTGGCGCAGGCGCTGTGCCGGGAGAGCACGGTCGAGGACTTCCCGAACATCTATCGGATCTACATCCCGGCCGAGGCCATCCAGTCCGAGGACGACGTGCGCATCAGCGCGAAGGTCGCCTTCGCTCAACTGATGCGAGCCGGCGTGACGACGATGACGGAGACGACGTGCACCGTCGCTCACGAGGAGCCGATCGCCGAGACAGTGATGGAGACCGGCATCCGCTGCGCGTTGGCCCGGGGCATGTGGGACCGCGAGTCGCGGCTGGCCGGCAACTACGAGCAGATCACCGAGCGGTCGTGGTACCGCGACGATCCCAAGATCCTCGCCGACGACCTCGCCTACACGAAGGAGTTCTTCGCCAAGTGGTTCGCCAAGGGTGAGGGCCGGCTGCGCCCGTGGGTGCACAACCTCGGCGTGCCATCGTGCTCGGACGAGCGGTACCTCGCCACGGATGAGTTGGCGAAGGAGTGGGGCACCGGCGTGATGACCCACATCAACCGCGACCGCGAGGAGATCGAGCTGGCGGTTTCCCTGTTCGGGCACCGGCCGCTGGAGCACCTGGCGTCGATCGGAGCACTGACCGAGCGGCTCGTGGCCATCCACGCCATGCTCACCACCGATCGCGAGATCCGGCTGATGGCCGAGGCGGGGGCCAAGCTGGCCCATGCGCCGGTCGTGTGCACCGACATCATGTCGGCAGTCACGCGGGTGCCGTTGATGCGGGAGCTGGGGATCACCGTCGGCCTCGGCTGCGACACGATCATCAACGATCTGCTGAAGCTGATGCGGATCGCCTTCACCATGCACAACCAGGCGGCGATGCCGCTGTTCGATCCGTACGGGTTCACCACCCTCGACGCGTTCGAGATGGGAACGATCGATGCCGCGAAGCTGCTGTTGTGGGACAACGAGATCGGATCGCTCGAGGTCGGCAAGGCCGCTGACATCACCGTGATCGACGCCAACAATGTGCGACTGTCACCGTCCACCGACCCCGTGTCAACGCTCGTGCGCTACGGCGTCGGCACCGACGCCGAGTCCGTCATGGTGGCCGGGAAGCTCACGGTCCACGAGGGCAAGCTGGTCACCATCGATGAGAGCGAGCTGCTCGAACAGGCCGAGGAGCTGGGCGCACGGATGATCACGGAGATGGCACCGCTCAGGTACGTGCAGCTCGGCACGAACGTCAACGTCCTCTGACGCCGAGGCCGTTGGGCTACGCCGCCCCTGTGGTGAGGATCTCTCGCACCGCGGCATCGAGTTGCGCGGACTCGATCCCCCGCTCGGCGAGGATCTGAGCCGCGACTCCCTGCTTCTCCCGGCGTAAGGCGAGGAGGATGTGCTCGCAGCCGATGTAGTTGTGGCCCAGCCGCAACGCTTCGCGAAGAGTGAGCTCGAGCACCTTCTTGGCGCGAGGCGTGAACGGGATGTGACCGCGTACGAACTCGGTGCCTCTCGGCACGCGCTCGTCCACGAGGCCTTCGACGACGGCACCATCGACGTCGAAGCGAGCCAGGACCTGCACCGCGACGTTGCCCTGGGCGGTGGCGTCGAAGAGACCGAGCAAGAGGTGCTCGGTGTCGATCGATGCGTGACGGCGGTCGCGTGCGGCGGACTGCGCGGCGATCACCGCAGCCCGAGCACGAGGAGTGAACCGGCGGAACTTGCTCTCCTTCAAACCCGCCACCAGCCGACCAAGCAGGCCACCGTGACGCTGCTGAGCAGCCTGACGGGTCACACCGAGGGCGTCACCGATCTGGGTCCACGAGCAGCCCGCCTCCCTCGCGTCCTTCACGAAGTGGTCGAGCAGCTCGTCGCCGAGCGCCTCGATCTGCTCCTTGACCGCAGCCGCCGCGGCGACGCGTGCGAGCGGGTCATCGTCACCCGATTCCTCAACCGCGGCGACCAACTCGTTCAGGTTCACTGGTGTCAACCTACTGTTGACATCAGCCTGCGTCAACCTGCGATTGACAGAACCGGTGCGCTCGTCAGGGTCGATCTACGCTCCCGATGAACGAGTCGCCCGGCCAACCCACCCGGAAGCACCAATCGATCGGAGCAACTGACGATGGTTGACCTGCTGCTGCGTGGTGGGGAGCCGTGGGGTCGAGGCCGCCCGGTCGACATCCTGGTGCGCGACGGAACGATCGAGCGGATGGAAGCGGACCTGGACGCGAGGGAGGCGCAGGTGCTCGACGTGTCCGGCAGGCTCGTGCTGCCTGGACTGGTCGACGCCCACTGTCACCTCGACAAGACGTTGTTCGGTGGGCCGTGGGTGCCGCATTCGGCCGGCGACACGCTCGCCGAGCGCATCTCGAACGATCTGCGGCGACGCGGTGAGCTGGCGATCCCGAACGTTGATCGCATCGTGGCGCTTCTGGAGGCGATGGTGGCGTCGGGTACGTCGTACGTGCGCAGCCACACCGACATCGATCCCGAGGTCGGGCTGCGAGGCGTGGAGGCTGTACGGGCCGCCGTGGATCGGCTCGATGGCCGCATCAGCGTGGAGCAGGTGGCGTTTCCTCAGCACGGGATCCTGACCAACCCGGGGACCGCCGAACTACTCGCTGATGCCCTCGAAGCCGGGGTGAAGACCGTCGGGGGGATCGATCCGGCTGGCATGGACGGCGATCCGGTCCGTCATCTGGACGTGGTCTTCGATCTCGCCGCGCGCTATCGCGCGCGTGGACATCCACCTGCACGACGGCGGGTCGCTTGGCGAGTGGGAGCTCGACCTGATCGCCGAGCGGACGCGCGCAACCGATCTCGCAGGCTACGTAACGGTCAGTCACGCGTACGGCTTCAGCTCGGCCGATCGCGCATCTCAAGATCGGCTGATCGACCAGCTCGCGCAGTCCGGGGTAACCGTGCTCACCGCCGCGGTCTACAGCTTTCCGGTTCCGCCAATCAAGCGGTTGCGTCGCGCCGGCGTGAACGTGGCTTGCGGCCACGACGGAATCTGTGACCTGTGGGGTCCCTACGGCAGTGGCGACATGCTCGAGCGTGCGATGCACGTCGCCTACCGCAGCGCGTTCCGCCGGGACGAGGACATCGAGCTGGCCCTCGAGGCCGCCACGTACGGTGGAGCGCGGGCACTTGGTGTCGAGCCCTACGGGCTGACGCCGGGCGCACCCGCCGACCTCGTGGTCGTCAAGGCGCAAACTGCGGCGCAGGCCGTGGTTCAACACCCCGTCCGCGAGCTCGTGCTCAAGCAAGGACGTGTGGTCGCGAGGAACGGACGTCTCGCCGGGTGACTACGCCGGAGTGTGAGCTGATCTAACTGGGCGGCGGAGATCCCGCCCAGATCGACGGTTCTTCGTGGGTTGACCTTGAGCGGGAACGGTGCGCCCGTTCGGCGCAGCTTGCTTATCCGAAGCGTCAGCAGCAACGGGCTCGGCGTCCGATCGTCGGTCCGGGACGTCCTCTGACCCTCGCCAGCGCTGCCCTAGCGTCGCTGCCGTGGTCGACCTCTCCATCGTGGCGGCGGTTGTCGTGATCGCGGCCGTTGTTGGCCTCGCTGTCCACGTCGCTGATGTGCATCGCTCGACCGGTGACGACGACCGATCAACCGTCGAGGGTCTTGACGTCGCCGACCTGTTCCGCCCGCTCCTGACGCTGGTCGCCTTGCTGCTGGCGTTCGTGTTGGTGCAAACGTTCTCGTCGTTCCAGGACGCCAGCGACAGCGCCTCGCAGGAAGCAACAGCCGTGCTCTCCGAAGCACAGGCCGCCCGCCGCCTGACATCGGAATCGGCCGTCTCGATCATCGGCGCGTTGAGGTGCTACGCCCTCGCCGTCGCCGGACCCGGATGGGACGCACTGGCAGCCACACGCCAGACGTCGCCGGTCACCGAGGAAGCCAACGATCGAGTCGAGGAGGCATTGCTGACGGCGAGCGAAGTCACCGCCGATCAGCCGGTGCTCGACTCGGTCCTCGATGCTGACAACGCCCGGATCGCCGCCCGCCGCCACCGCTTGAGCGAGGCGAAGCCCTCGGTCCCAACCCTCGTCACGGTGCTGCTCGTCGTCTCGGTCGCCATCATCGTCGGCGGATCGGCGGCGCTGACCAACCGGCGAGTCCGCCTCCCCTACAGCGTCCCCCTGCTGGCGGCGACCGTCGTCGTGTTCGCCGGCAGTCTCGTCGTCATCATCGACCTGGATCGCAAATTCGAGGGGTTCGCCCGCGTCGAGCCGGTGGAACTTCGTGACGTCGAGCAACGCCTCGCCGACCTGACAGGTGGCGTCCCACCCCCGTGCGACGCGCGAGGCAACTCCACCACTGGATGAGCTGACGGCATCCTCGGCGCTCAGCCCGGCAGTCTCGTCAAGGGCATGCTTCGCCTTGGAATCTCAGCTCAATGTCGAGCCCCTCCGCTCCGTATCCGACGCCGTCTTGCGTGACGGCGAAACAGCCTGCGAACCACAATCCCTCGGGCATAACGCCAGCCTCCACAGCGACGTCCTGCAACCGGACCATTGCGCAAACGCCGGCGTCGCTGCAGTCGTACTGGAGCCGCACATCAGCGGGGCCTTTCTCGGCGGTTACCTCGTGATCGAGTGCCACGACGCTGCCGTCGTGCTCGAGAAGGTCGCGAACAAATTCGTCAGCGGCCGGCGTGCCGCTCACGATCCCCTGCGTCGCGTCCGGCGTCTGCTCGAGGCTGCTGGGGCTGTCCCCATCGTCCCCCAACACCCGCACTACCGCCGCTACAACACCCCCGATCGCGATCAGCGCGGCGGCGAGCGCTCCGAGCGAGATGACGGCTCGCTGCAAGCCGGTCTTGTTGTCGAGGAGCCGCTGCACCCAGGACGTCTTTCCGTCGGGCTGGCCGTCGACAGAACCCTTGGAGACAACCTCGCTGCCCGACGCCGACGTGGACGGACCATCGTGCGATTCATCCGGCCGCCTCACGACACCATGCTGACACGGAGTACAGCGATGACGCGCCATGCGCAGCCGCATCCACGACTACCTGAACCGCCTCGAAGAGACGACACCCACGGTGTGATCGGAGCAGGTACCTATGGCAGAGGTGGTCACATCGTTCACCGCCGACGTGGAGGCCGCGGTGCGGATTCGCCATCCTGAGCAGAGGCGTGAGCGAATGACGGCGACGAGCGCGTGCGTTGCAAGGCGTGGCCGGACCAGAACGCCCGTCAGCCGGCCGCCTTCTCCTTGATGAGGTCTTCGACCGCTTTGGGGATGGTGGTTTCGAAGTCGAGGAGCTTGGCCCAGGTCGGGGTGATCGTGATGACGACCATCTCGTCGTAGAGGCCTTGCACACCGGCCACCCATCCCGCGTACTGGTCGTCGGTCATCACCTTCCGACCGGCAGCCAGGTAGCCGTCCGGGATCCCTTCGACCAGTTTGACCTCGGCGGTGCCGCGAATCAGCAGCACCTTCGGCGGGAAGGCGCCCTGGTCGATGGTGAGCGCAACCTTCGGATTGTGCTGAAGGGCGGCGACCTTGGCCGACTTTGGCACGGTGGCCATCACGATGCGCTCGCCCTCGGTCCAGAAACCGATCGGAATGACCCGGGGGTCGCCGTCGAGGCCGTCGTACGCCATCCGAGCCGGCTCGGGGCCGTTGAGCAGCTGCTGCGCGTACGGCTTGGCCAGAATCTCGGCAATCTCGTCGTTCGTCACGATGGTGTTCCTTTCATCCACAAGTGTTCTCGTCAGAAGAACGGAGCCGCCACCTGGTTCTCGACATCGATGATCGACGAAACGTTGAATATCTCGCCTGGCGTCGCCCTGAGCGAGACCACGTGGCCACGCCGGCCGCTCGCTCACACAGCCTCACGGTAAAGCCAGACGGCCGTTGCTACGTGCCCGGCCACGACTCGATCGACTGGAGGTCAACCCGTGAAGAGACTCGCTGTCGTCGCCTGGGTCGCTGCGGCGATGTTCGTCGGTGTCGACACCGCGAGCGCCGAGTACCGGCAGCCGGGTCCGACGTTGATGCTCAACCCATCGTCGGTTGCTCCCGGTGGTTCCGTCAGGGCCACCCTCCGCGTGACCTGCGTGGACGGCGCCTCGATCGATGTCGCGATCGAGCCGGCCGGTGACGTCACCGCCGCGATCTGCAGCAACAACACCTACGCCACCCAGCTGACCGCTCCGTCGCGTCCCGGCGCCTACGACGTCATTGCTGACGGGGAAGGGTTCGTGACCCGAGCGACTCTGACCGTCACGGCCGCGCTTGGCAGTTCCGAGCAGCCGTTGCCGAGCACCGGTCCCGACCACGCTCCGTCGATCGCCGTGATCGGCGCAGCGCTGTTCGCTGGGGGTCTCGCCTGGTGCGACTGGCACGGTTCCGGCATCAGCGTGTCGATTGACGCTGTGAGGTCGGCGAGCGACGCTCGCCCGCACGCTCCGAAGGCATCTCCCCATCTATGGCGTAGGTCGGACGCCGATCCCGCAAATGTCCGCAACTTTCCGCCGGTGCGATGACTTGACTGATCACGGCACGTCTGATCTATGTCATGCCGCTGCGGCCGTGTCGCGCGGATACGAAAGGGAAGGTGCCATGGAGATCATCAACCTGGGTGCAGGGGACGGGCTGCCGCCAGTCGACTGGGCCGCAGTCACCGAGAAGCTCGATGCGGGATCGGCGCCGGCTCCAGACGCGCACAACTCTCGAACGACCTGGCTGGCGACGCTGAACGAGGACGGCAGCCCGCATGTGACTGCGGTCGGCGCCCTCTGGCTCGACGGCGCGTTCTGGTTCCAAACAGGCTCGGGCACCCGGAAGGGCCGCAACGTCGCGCGCGATCCGCGCTGCTCGATCGCCGTGTCGATCCGCGACGCGGACGTCGTCATCGAGGGTGACGCCGCTCGGGTGTCCGATCCGGCCATCGTGGCGCGTATTGCGAAGGCGTGGGCGGACAACGGTTGGCCAGCGGAGCCCGACGAGAGCGGTTCCGGCATCACCGCGCCGTTCAACGCACCGTCGCAAGGACCACCGCCGTGGCACGTGTTTCGCGTCGAGCCACGCTCGGCGACTGTCGTGTTGGGCACAGAGCCGGGCGGCCTCACTCGCTTCAGGTTCTGACGCTGGGCGGAATGGAGCTGGGCGCGTAACGCCGAATCCGAGCGCGTCGGGCGAAGTGGGCGCGATCTCTGACAGCAGTTGGTGGTCGCGATCGTCGTGGAGACCACCAGTCAGGCTGCGGTCCAGTCCGAGGAGGGGTTAGCCGGTTGGGATGTCGAGCTTGGTGTAGTCGACGGTGTGCCAGTGCTGGGGTGTGAGGCGGACGAGCGTGTTGTCACCGCCGGGGTTCGAGGCTAGGTACGCCTCCCCCATCTCCGTGCCGAGGTAGCGCACGGCAATGTCGCGGCGGACGTCGTCGGATGCCTCGCCGAATGTGACCGGCCCCTCCACCGTGACGTAGGCATAGGGCAGCTCCTCGCGCTGGGCGCAGAGCGTCCCTCGTCCTGCCGCCGCGAGGAGCCTGCCCTTCACGCTCGACGCGTCAGTGGAGAGCTCGACCGCGCCGCCGGGCTCGTAGCGGTACCAGACGGGTGTGACCACAGGTGGGCCGTCGGCTCGCTCGACCGCGAGCACCCCGACGTGGAGGTCGGCCAGGAACGACTCACGTTCAGTTGTGGACATCTGCAGTGCACCCATGACGGACTCCTTCTGAGCGGTTCGGTCACCGAGGCAATCGCCGATACCCGTCGATGCCAACGACGATTTGCACGGCGCCGGCACGCCCGTGACGCCTGCGGCGACGACGTAGCCGGCCGTGCCGCGCCGGTAGGCAGGGCCGAGCTGCAACCCCCACGTGGCGCACAGAGCCACGAAAAATGATCCACCGATCAATGACTTCTCGCGGCGGGGATAACGCCGGGTCGTTGGCTGCTACGTCACCGGCGCGAGGCGGCGGAGTCCTCCCACGAGTGCGGCGAGGTCGTGGTCGTCGTTGTAGACGTGTAGCGACACGCGGATCGACTCGTTGCGGCTACTGCAGATGATGTTGTGCTTGTCGGCGAGCCCTCGTTGTACGTCGTCGGCGGGCATCGTTGGATGTGACAACGCCACGATGTGGCTGCTCGCGGCAGGATCGGTGAGGGGACGGAACGCTGTCCACCCGAGCGGTTCCACCCGCTCGATGAGCTCCCGGGCGAGGCGATGGGCGTGCTGCTCGATGCGGAACGGGTCGAGCGCGGTGAGCATCGCGATCGACTCCCGCAAGCCGATCGCCGAGACGTAGGCGATCGTCGACAACTCGAAGCGGCGGGCATCGGGGGCGAGGGGGAGCGACAGCGGCTCGAACGCGAACGGTTGGCGGGTCCCCTTCCAGCCGACAAATTGGGGGGTCATCTCGGCCAGGTCGGGTGCCAGAGTCAGCACCGCTACGCCGCCGTGGGAGGAAAGCCACTTGTACCCGCTACAGACCACGGCATCGGCGCCCCATTGCCGTACGCTCACCGGTCCGGCACCGGCGAGCTGGGTCGCATCGACTACGACTCGAGCGCCGACGCCGTGGGCACGCTCGGCCACGGCAGCGACATCGACTTGGGAGCCGGTCGCGTATTGCACGGCGCCGAAGCACACCACTTTGGTCGACTCGTCGATGGCGTCGATCAGACTCTCGGTGAGGTTCTCGTCGGCACGATCGTCAACCGTCTTGATCGCCGTAGCGTGCCGCTGCGCCGCCGTCAGCCACGGGTATGTGACGCTCGGAAAATCGGAGGACACCAGCAGGACCGAACCCTCGATCTCCGAGACGAGGGCCGCGACCTGGCCGAGCGCCTCGCTGGCACCACCGGTGATTGCCACCCATGCCGGCGGCACATCCAGCAGCTGGGCGGCTGCACGGCGCAGGTCATCGAGAACGACGACCTCGGCGTCGTCCGACATCCGCAAATTGCCCAGCTGGGCGACATCCGCCAAGAAGCGCACCATCGCCGACACGCTGGTGGCAGGAATCAGGCCGAGCGCAGCCTGATTCAGGTACACGCAGTGACGTAGCGCGACGTACTCGTCCCGCGGTACCAGCGAATCCATCGGTCACCGTCCCCCCGCAAACCATCCGCCCCCGAACTCCTGTTGCGGGCCTAGTGGGCACGATGGAACGACCACCGGATGAACCGACGTAGACCGACACGGTCCTTGCCGTATACCCGTGTCGACACGGCCTCCCTCACGAGACGTCGACAGGATGGGCACCGTCTGAGTATCGCGTCCGGATATCCCGCCGTGCCGGGTCCGAGATCGCCGACTAGCTACCGAACTTCGCACGGAGTCGTTCGGTAGCCGAGGTCGAGCTAGGCGGCGCCGTCGACGACGGCGGCCGGCTGTTCGATCGGCAGCTTCCGGTCTGTTGCGACGTCGCACCGAACGCCGAGTAGGGGCGCGAGCAGCCCGGGTGGAGCACGTAGTCTGAGAGCACCGAGCGGCGGTTCGGGATCCGTCAGACGGACACCGGTCTGTTGGTCGCTCACGATCGCGAGCGCCCTCCACGCCCGTCCGTGATATGTGGACGGTGGTGTTGTGCGTCGTCATGCGTCATCCGACCCGGGTGACTTCGCCGGTACTGCTCGGCCAAGCCGCTGGCCGCTCGTTGCTCGCCAGCCATTCAGTCCAGAGAAGCGGGCCGCTCGGTCAGCAATCGCAGACCGGCCTGCATGACCCCGTCGACCATCAGAAAGACGCTCACGATCGCCCTTCTCAGCATCAATCAGTCGCACCCGTGCGACTGATTGCCGTGCAGATCGTGGTAGTCCGGTGTGTTGACGAAATGGCGCGGCATATGTGGGCTGCGGCGCCCTGTGCGTGGAGGGAGTTGCGCATGCGGTTGAACACGGTTTGTTCTCGGTTTTCCGACCCGCCTCGGAGCGGGGTCGTTCGTCACCGGAGACGTGGCCACGCTGTCACCGTTGTAGCCGTCGCACTTCTGTCGACGAGCCTCCCAGCGTCGAGGTGTCGGCAGAGCCGACCGCAAGGCGCGGCCGATCCGAAAGTCATCCGCGACTGGAACGCGGTTGCCTTCGACACGATCGTCGTCGACGCTGGAAAGGCCAACGCGGAAGCGTTCATGTGGTTCGCGTTCGAGCAGGCTGCCGTGTACAACGCCGTTGTCGGTATCACCCGGCACTATGAGCTCTACAACTGGAACGCTCGTGGGCCCCGTGGGGCGTCACCGCAGGCCGCGGCCGCAGTCGCCGCGCATGATGTCCTGCTCGAGTACTTCCCGGCGTCGCAGGGCCGGCTGGACACCGCGCTGGCCGCATCACTCGCCGAGATCCCCGATGGGCCGACTGAAGAAGCAGGGGATCCACTCTGGCGAACACGCCGCAGACCGGCTCATCGAGCTCCGCCAGGACGACGGTCGTTTCGCGCCGGTCACCTTCGATGTCCCGCTTGCGCCCGGCGTCTGGCGCCCGACCCGAACCGACCCCGCCCCCGCCCGTTTGCGCCGTTCTTTGATCCGTGGCTGTCGCAGCTGCGGCCGCTGCTGCTCGATTCGCCGAGCCAGTTCCGGCCCGGTCCCCCTCCGGCGATGACGTCCCAGACGTACACGGCGGACTTCAACGAGGTTAAGGCGGTGGGTTCGGCCACGAGCGCGGTCCGGACACCAGAACAGACCGCGACCGCACGGTTCATCGCCGGGAGCACCATCCCGCTGGTCAGTTCCTCGCTGCGTGACCTGGCGGCCCGTCACCAGCTGGACATCAGTGACAGCGCACGGCTGTTCGCGGCGGTTGCCATGAGCGCGGCCGATGGCGTGATCACCTCCTGGGATTCGAAGTTCGAGTTTGGCTTCTGGCGGCCGGTCACCGCGATCCAGCTGGCCGACACTGATGGGAATCCGGACACGCTCCCGGATCCCGGCTGGCTCCCGCTGATTCGCAACTCCGCCGTACCCCGACTACACCAGCGGTCTCACGTCGATCGTGGGCGCAGCCACCCGCGCTTTGAGCGGAACGCTCGGACTTGGGGGCGGCCGCATTGACGTAAACATCACCGTGGCGGGTACCACCCGCCACTACGAGTTTGCGTCTCAGCTGAATCGGGATGCAGTCGATGCCCGGGTCTGGTCAGGCATCCATTTCCGGACCGCAGACGTGGTCGGTAATCGAGACGGGCACACAGGTAGGTGACTGGGCGCTCGACAACTACTTCCAGCCAACCCCGTAAGACCGCGCGGTCGGCGTGATGACACCGCCCGCCCATCATCGTGACTGCCCGGTTCATAGCGGTGCCGCCCAAGAGGAGGACCCTGTTGGCCGCGTCGTGCCGGCATGCGGCGAGTCGAACAACACGCTCACGATACGCGAGCGCGACCGATTGCCCCGTACAGAGCAGCACCACCGACTCAGCTGCTGACGCTGGACCCGCTCCGAACGACGGCTCGGCACTCTCCTTGCCCGGCGGTCGCGAGTGACGTCCGGAGCGCCTCTCGGTTGGCGCGAAAGAACGGGAGACAATGCCGGGGCCGCAGCGTCCGAGATCGCCGGCTTGCAGCCGCGAAAGGGTGCGGAGCGGTTCCGTCTGGCGCCGCACGCTCCGCTGGAGTCTGTCGCTGAGAGCGAGCCGTCACGATCGGGATCGTGACGGCCCCAAGACTTCGATCCGTTCAACCGTTCTGCTCCTCGCGACTGCATCGCTCCAAGATCTCCTCGAAGTCTCGGTCCACGTCGCTCGGCGGTGCTGCACCCGCGTCGGGGTTCGTGATCGTCGCGACCATGAACTCACGCAACAAGTCGTCGTCGACGGCGTCGGTGAGACAGCGGCGGCCTTGATTGCCCAGCCCGCTGGCGGCCACGATCGCTTGCTCGATGTCGACCTGGCATGCAGCGAAGGCGTCGTACATTTCGTGACCATCGGCTTGGCTAAACCCAATAACCGCCAGACCGACGCGGCTGGGTCCGTTGCCGATGTCGCCGGGCTCGATCCCCTTCGTCTTGAATCGGTCAACGCCGATTGTGGCGACCCACTTCGTTGCCACGCACCGAGCCTCATCCCCGGCAAGGTTGATCGCCGTCGGATCGCCGCTCGCCAGACTCACTGCGATGGCGTCGACATACCCCTCTTGCTCGCCGCTGCCGCCATCCCCACACGACACCGCCAGCAAGCAGACCAACCCGACCGCGATCAAGCGACGCATCCGAACCCTCCCCGGCGCCTGGCAGTGAGCCAGCACATCCTTGCGAACTCCACGCTCCGCAGGAACTGGCATCCTCGCATCACCCGCCGGCTGTCGCGTCGTCGCCCAGGCAGCACGGCGCACCGAGTGTCTGTCTCGGCTTCGGCAGCGGCCTCTCGCGGAACATCGAAGCTCTCGATCGTTTCGGGGAGCCGCGGCCGGAAGTGACGGAGCAGAACCAGCCGGAGTCGCGTCACGGGAAGTGACGTCGACGCGTGATACCCCGCCCTCGGTTGTGAACGGGAGGTCGATCTACATGGCGTTGAGCAAGTAGCGGGTGCCGACGACGCTTGGTGCGTAGCCGGTCGGGCTGAATGCGTCGACGAGTGCGGCGGCTGCTCGCCAGCCCGTGCAGTGTCCTGGAGCGACGATTCGAGGTGCGACGAGTTCCGCAAGGTCGCGCACGGTCGGTTCGATGCGGTCCTCGACGGTGGTGCCTGCCAGGTGGTAGCCGCCGAGTAGGAGGTCGACCGGATGGTCGGGGATGAGCTGCCGGGCTGCAAGACCGACGTTGACGACGCCGGCGTGGGAGCACGCGGTGAGCACCGTCGTCCCTCGGCCCCGCACGGTGGCGGCGAGGAAGCGCTCGTCGTGGATCCCCGGATCGAGGGTGACCTGGTCGCCACGCCAGGTGTGGTGTGCTGCGAGCCCGGTCTCGTAGCTGGTCTGGCGCGGGATGTCACCGCTGGCGAGGAAGAGATCGCCGACCTCGTGGACCTCAGCGTGGGTGACGACGCGACCGCCGGCCGCTTCGATGGCGTCGATCGTGGGATCGGGCGGCAACATGGCGAAGATGTCGAGCGGCGTGAGGATCCCGCGCTGGTCGGGCCGGTCCGGGTGGACGTCGACGACGAGCGGCAGGCGACCGGCACGGTCGCGGGCGGCGGCGATGGCGGCAACGACGGTGGTGATGCCGCCGGAGTGGTCCCAGTGCCAGTGCGACAGGAACAGCACATCGATCGTCGACAGATCGACGGCCAGACGTTCGGCGTTGGCGAGCCAGACATCGCCGTAGGGGCCGACATCGAACAGCACGGTTGCCGTGCGGTCGCCCCGTCGCGCCATGGCAAGTGCGGAGAAGCCGTGACAGGCGACGCAGAGATGGTCGAAAGCGACGACACAGTTGTGACCGTCGTGCCGCCCGCTGGGCGGGATGCTCCCGAGCAGATATGCCAGTTCGGGTAGCTGTGGGATGCCTGCGGCGATGCTGGAGAGGGTGTCGGTGGCGTTGTCGACGACGATCGTGATGGTGAGCTGGTCGAGCTCGGGCGCGGCCGCGCTCGGAGGTGATGTCATCACAGCATCGTTCCAGAGCCAGCACCGACGGGCTCACTGTCCAGTTCGGGCTCGGTGTCTTGGGTGGTTTGGCTGAGGTCTGGAGGGGTTCTCCGACGAGCTGGGTTGTTTCGAGTCGACCGCGCGAAGGCGGCTCCGGGGCGATCTCGAGCGTCTCCGCGAACCTCTTGAGCGACCAATCCTCGTCCTCGCGTCGCCTCAGTCGGAGGTGGTGTCGATGAGAGCGCGAGCGACTCTGGTCTCGAGTTCGGTGGGGTACCGCTGCACACCGGCGGACAGGCCAGCGATTCGGCCCTGGAGGATCGCGTCGAGGCCGAGCAGCATGATCGCCGCGAAGGGATCGAAGAGTTGCGGTGCGCCACTGGCCAGACCGGCCGCCAGGTTCACGAGGCTGCCCCGGTTGAGCAGGTGTACGCGTCGGCCGTTCACCTCATACCGTTCGAGATGTCGACGCACTTCGGTGTGGGGGTGCTGATTCAGCCAGTCGACGTCGATCTCGCGATGGCTGTGGCCGACGTTCATGAGGATCGCGCCGTCGGCGAGGCGCTCGATCTGTGCCGCTCCCACCACGCCATCGAACCCGGTCGCGGTGACAATCACGCTCGCTCTCCGAACGGCATCATCGAAGTCGGCGACGCGGCAGCCGTGGTGCTGCGCCTGGACCAACCGAACCGGGTCGAGGTCGACAACCGTGACGTTGGCGCCCAGATCGCGGGCGCGCTGCGCAACGCCCTGACCGACAGGGCCGAACCCGACCACCACGATCTCGCGGCCGTACAGCGACAGGTTTGTGATCGCCGTGAACGCCGGCCACGTCTCGGCGCCGACATGATGCCGATTGTGAATGAGGTCCTTGAGCGCGATCCCGTTCCAGTCCAGGACTGGGAATGGGATATCGACGCCGGCCAAGCGGTGCAACCCGGTCGTGGTGGCCTCAAGGGCACCGGCGGGCCGGTAGCCCGCCGCCGCCGTTGCCACGATCAACTCACCGCCCATGTCGCACAGCGCATCGGCTGGCTCGCTCGCCAGCCAGGCCAGCGCGTCGGTGTGCTCAACGACAGACATGCCAGCGTGGCCACGGATCTCCACGCCCATCGAGGCGAGATGCGTTGCGGTGCGGTCGTCGGTGCTATCCGGGTTGCATGGCGCCATTCGGACGCTGGCCCCGGCTTCGACGAGCGGACCGACGATGCCGATGATGTCAGGCGCGATGTGCTGGTGACAGGACACGGTGCGGCCCGATAGGTCCGACGCCGCGACCTCCGTGCCGAACGCTGTGGTGATCGGGTTCGTCCACGCGATCCATTCAAGCTCCGCGATGTCCACGACTCGAGTACATCACGGAACCACCGATCATGATCGGTCGAGGACTCGCTTCGACGATCGATCGGCGGAGCGACAGCGGGCCAACGCACGAGAGTCCGAGCAGCGCGAGGGTCTCGAGCGCATGATCGTCCCAGGAGTTCGGCAGTTCCCCGGCTTCGTCTCCGGACACTGGATGGTGGATCGGGAGATATCGGAAAGCCTCGTGGTGCTGACGTATGACTCGCTCGCGGCCGCTGAGGCGATGTCCGAGAACATTCGCGGGAATGCTGAGAACCAACGCCGCGTCGGCCTGGACCTCGCCGGGGTGCGCATTCTCGAGATCGCCGCGAGCGCGTCGTCTCCGTGAGCTCCGCCCACCGGGTTGATGCCGTGTCGGATGCCCGGCCCCGAGGAACCGGCGAAGCTCATGAGGTGAGCGCGCTCGACATCGACGAGCGTTCTCGCCATCGTCACGGTCGCGCAGGAGCGGACCGCTCACCAGGTTGCCTCGCTGGAGGCAACCGTTGCGGCCATCGTCGAGGGGTCAGAGCTGACCTCCACCGATGACGAACACGATCCCGAAGGCGCAACGATCGCGTACGAGCGTGCGCAGGCCACCGCACTACTGCGCCAGGCGCGTGAGGACTGTGACGCACTCGCCATCACGCGCAGCCACCTCGAAGAGCGCCAGCGGCCGGTCTGCACGGTGTGCCGTCGCGAGATTGACCTCGAGCGCGTCGCCGCACTTCCGACCACCACTCGCTGCATCGGGTGCGCCACCTGACGGGCGTCATCCCCGGCTCAGGCCGTCCTTACGGACCAGCGTCTCGTTCGGTCCGGGGCATGTCACGGCGTGCGGTCTCGGCGGGGTTTGTGGTGGCGGAGGAGCTGAGCCATGCGGATGGCGGCGTGAGGCGCGAGGCGAAAGAAGAGTTCGGGTTCGACGAGCTCGAGCTCGATGACCTGCAGCTCGCCGCTGGTGGCCTCGATGAGATCGATTCGTGCGTACAGAGGTGTCGGCTGGACGGCCTCGATCGCTCGTCGGGCAGCCGCCACGAGTCGGTCACCGACGTCGACCAGCTCGACGCTTCCCCCGAACTCGGCTTGAACTCGCCAGTCGCCGTTGGCCACTCGTTTGTGGACGGCATGGGTGATCACACCTCCGATGGCGATCACTGACGTCTCGCCGGCCGACTGGATCGACGGGGCGAACCGCTGCACGAGGGCATCCTCGTGGGCGAGCATCTCGTCGAGGTGGCGTTGGGCGGCATCGGGTTCGCAGTCGCCGACGTGCAACGCCAGTCGAGCGGTGCCACCGATCGCTGGCTTGATGACCGCATCGTCCCAGTCGTGGAGTCGCATCAACTCACCAAGATCGGCAGCGTGCTGTCTGGGCACGACGACGGTGGGCACGATCGAAACGCCGCGCTCACGGAGCTCGATCAGGTAGCGCTTGTGCATGTTCCAGCGCAGCAGCGATGTCGGGTTGAAGACGGTGACATCCTCGGCGTCGAGTTCCCCGAGCCACGTGAGGAATCGGTTCGGGTCGTCGACGTAGTCCCACGTCGATCGGATCACCAGCTTCCCGTGTCTCGGGAGCCGTGCGCCCCAGACCACCGGAACGACCTCGGCGCCAGCGGCCTCGAGGGCGTCCGCCAAGACTCGGTCGTCGGCTGTCAGGTCCGTCGTCGCGAGATCAACGGCCAAGAACACGGGCGCCGACACGATCGCTGTCTACCGCCCGGCCGACGACAGGGCACTCCGGAACGCATCCATGTGCGGCGGTTCGTGTCGGCGGGACGATGTCAGGTGTCTCGTCGACTGTTGAGCCAGCTGACCATCGACGGGTCCCGGTGATCGAAGAAGTTCGAGGCCCCGGTGTCCATCGTGGCGATGCGTGTCATCTCATCTTCGGTCAGGGCGAAGTCGAAGACGTCGAGGTTCTGTTCCATGCGCTCGCGGCGCACGGACTTCGGGATGGTCACGGTGCCACGCTGGATCAGCCACCGAACCACGACTTGGGCGACGGACTTGCCGTGGGCGTCGCCGATGGCAGTGAGCGTCGGGTCGCCGAACAGGTTGTTGCGGCCCTCGGCGAACCCGCCCCACGACTCGAGTTGCACGCCGTGGGAGCGCAGGATCTCCTGGTCGGCGTGGCGTTGAAAGAACGGGTTGGTTTCGATCTGGTCGACTGCCGGGGTGACTTCGTTGTGCTCGATGAGGTCGACAAGCCTGTCGGGGTAGAAGTTGGCGACGCCGATCGCTCGGGCACGGCCGTCGGCGTGGAGCTGCTCCATCGCCCGCCAGAAGCTGTAGTAGTCGCCGAGCGGCTGGTGGATCAGGTAGAGGTCGACGTGCTCGAGCCCGAGGCGCTGGAGGGACCCCTCGAAGGCCGCCTTCGCGTTCGCCTCGCCGGGGTTCTGGATCCACAGCTTCGTGGTGACGAACAACTCGTCACGCGGGATGCCGCTGCTGCGCACGGCACGGCCGACAGCTTCCTCGTTCCCGTAGGAGGCTGCGGTGTCGATGAGTCGGTATCCGACCTCGAGGGCAGTGGCGACGATCTGTTCGGTGTCCTCCGGAGGGATCTGGTAGACGCCGAAACCGAGGATCGGCATCTCGACGCCGTTGTTCAGCGTGACGCTGGGGATGTTCGTGGTCACTGGGATGCTCCTTGGTCGCTCGCTCGACATCGCAGGTAAGCACTAACCGATTTCGCGAGCAGCGAGTCGACACACCGTGCGGAACGACTGGGCCGACAGCTACATCACCGTCGATGGCCACCGAGTCGGCGTTGTCGACGGTGCGGCGCCGGCCGTCGACGCTGTCGGGTTCTCTGCCCATCTGGTCGCGCTCGGCGAGGTCGAGTCGAACCGGTGCCGCGGGGCATGGCGGTGCGCTCACCGGCGTCGAAAGGTGAGCGGGTGGTGCCGCTGGTGCTCAGGTTCAGTTGACAGGGACGTTGATGACTGGGACGAGCACCCCGTGTGTCACCAAGTTGGTGTCGACACGGTCGTTTCTTGCTGGAACAGCCTTCCGAGCGAGCGCGCCGCCACCCAAGACGCCGGTGCCCGGACGGCAACGTAGCGCAGTGAACGGACGGTAGAAGCAGCTCCAGAACGCGCCCTGCCGGGCCGCGCTCGCGACCGCCCGCAGGCGGCAAGCCGGCCGGACCGGACGCGCTACCAGGCGATGACCGGGGCGCGCTGATCGGGCGTCGGCGATCGGGCAGTCTGAGAGGATGCCGGCGAGGGCGACTGCTGACGGGCGCGACGACCCCCGCCATGACGCAGGCACGGCGACGGCAGGTGCTCGATGACCATGGTCGAGCTGCCGAGGCTCATACCCGAGCAGCCTGGACGCCCTGAGTGGGGTGAGGCGGCTCGTCCGATGCGCGAGCTGACCCGCTCGATTGCGATCGACCGTGACGCCTGGACGTCGGAACGCGTCGCGCAGATCGCCTCATTGTTCGATTCCCTCGCTTCGGGCTGGCGCGAGCGAGACGTCCGAGAGCGTCACGAGGCATTGGCGGACGCCCTTGCCCGAGGTGGTTCGTTCCCGAGCGGTTGGTGCGTTGAGATTGGTTCGGGAACCGGCAACGCAACCGCCGACCTGCGAGGCGCGTTTCATGATGTCGTCTCGGTGGAGCTGTCACGCGAGATGCTCCGACTCGCCTCGGGCGTCGAGCGCCCGATCCAGGCGGATGCCGCGGCGCTGCCGCTGCGCACGGGGTCGGCGGCCGTGGTGGCGCTGATCAACATGTTCCTGTTCCCGGTGGAAGTAGCGCGTGTGTTGGCCGAGGACGGTGTGTTGTTGTGGGTGAGCACGAACGGGGACCAGACCCCGATCTACCTCCCGCCCACCGAGGTGCTCAACGCGCTGCCGGGCAGCTGGGATGGCGTCACCTCCCAGGCAGGGTGGGGAACTTGGCTGACCGCACGCCGGACCACGGCAAGAGCTGACGAGTCGTCAAGCGTGCCCGCCGACAGCCGGGCGCGCCCGGAGTGACCGGTCGGGGTCACCGGTGACGACGGCCGGCAGTACAGGACACCGCCAGTCGCGATACCCGGCGCGATTCGTAGACACTTCCTGCAGCATTTGCCCGTCGACCACACGGCTCGCGCACTTCTGACTCCGGCCGTCGTCCGGCTCGCTGACCTGCGGATGTCGGAGTCCCGGCGTTCGCGGACGGAGCGCAACGGACATCGCTTTGGGAAGTCGCGACCGTCCCCTATCGGCACTTATACGGGTGATCCACGTCTCGGGCTGAGTGCCCGAGAAGCCTTCTCGGGCATCGGTCCCGAGATGTGGAGGTGGTTCGGATGGGTTGGTCCCCGTTGTTGGAGTCGACGGTCGGTGGCGATGGTCGACGCAGCTATCGGCTCGGTCACGAGCTCGTCGATGAGTTCTTGGAGTTCGCGTCGGGGAGGTGCAGGCCGAACACGGTGCGGGCCTACGCGCACGATCTGAAGGCGTTCTTCGACCGTCGTCGGCAAGGACCCGTGCGACGTGACGTCACGCGACGTGCTGGCGTTCGTGGTCGCCCAGCAACGGCGCTCGGCCGGGCGCCGAGAATCTGGTGCGCATCTCTGATGGTGGGGCGGGGCTGTCAGCGTCGACGATCAAGCGGCGGCTGGCGGCGGTGTCGAGCTTGTTCGGCTATCTCGTCGTGCGCGGCGACGCCGGCGTGGACGCGAACCCGGTGCCGCGTGGGTTGCCGACGCGGCGCAGCCGTCATCGCGACCAGCGTGGCGTGCCGTTGGTGCGTGGCGTGCGTCGCCTGCCACAGATCCTCGAGGCGGGCGAGGTCGAGGCGCTGTTGGCGGCGCTGCGCACAACCAGGGATCGGGCGATCGTGGAAGCGATGCTGCTGGGCGGGTTTGCGCCGTTGCGAGGTGCTCGGCTTGCGGCTCGAAGATCTTCGTCTCGGCGAGTGGCGGGTGTTCATCGCCGACGGCAAGGGCGGCCACCAGCGACTGGTGCCGATCTCGCAGACGTTCTTCACGACGGTCGCCGCTTACCTCAACGAGGAACGCCCAGCCGACGCGGTGACGGACCGGGTGTTCGTGGTGTTGAAAGGCGCCCGCCGCGGGCAGCCGTTGTCGCCCGACGGGCTCGATCAGATCCTCACCGCGGCGCGTGAGCGGGCCGGGCTGGCGGGCGGGACGTGTCACGAGTTGCGGCACACCTGTTTCACTCGGCTGCGCCAGGCGGGGATGCCGATCGAAGCGATCCAAGCCCAGGCCGGGCACCGCTCGATCGCGTCGACACGGGTCTATCTCCATCTCGGCGATGACTGGCTGGCCGGCGAGTATCGACGCGCCGCGGAAGCGATCGAGGCGCAAGCGATGATCGGCGCAGCCCGATGAGCGCCCAGCCCGCGCAGCGGGCGCTGTCGCCGGCATCGACCGAGCGGCCGTCGCGACGCAAGGTGCAAGAGATCACCTGGGCCGAGATCGCCGCCAGGGCACCGCAGATGGTGCTCACGATGGGCCGGTTCTTGGACCAGCTCGCAGTGTCGGCACGGCCGTCGACAGTTGACGCCTACTCGTTGACGTTGCGGTTCTTCGCCGGCCGCGTCACCGCCGCCGACCCGACATGTGTACGTGTCGCATCGATCGGACGTGGCCATCTCGAGGACTACAAGTGTTGGCTCGCCGAGCGGCCCGGCAAGAAGACCCCGAAGCTGACCACGACCACGATCCGTCACAGCCTCGGGCTGCTGCGCACGTTCTTCGAACGGATCATCGACTGGGACTACGACGACGCACCTGCCAAGGTGCCGATCTTCGCCGGTGACTTCCCACAACCCGACGAGCCACTCCCCAAGTTTCTCGACGACCCGACCGCCGCCAAGTTCATGGCCGCCCTCGCCGTCGACCCCAACCCACGGCGACGATTGATGGTCGAGCTGCTCGCCCGCACCGGCATGCGCGCCGGAGAACTTGCCGGCGCTGCGTGACGACGCCATGGTTCGCATCGGTGACACGTTCTGGCTGCGCGTCCCGGTCGGCAAGCTCCACAACGACCGCTACGTCCCGTTGCACCCGATCCTGGTCGAGCTGATCACCAACTACCGGACCCAGCGCGGACCATCATCCAGTGGGCTGCTCGTTCAACGCGACGACGGCGAACCCTTCGATCGGCGCACCATTCACCGTTACGTCGCCACCGTTGCCAAACGCGCCGGCGTCGGCCACGTCCACCCCCACCAGCTGCGTCACACGCTCGCGACCCAGGCGATCAACCGTGGGATGAGCCTCGAAGCGATCGCCGCCCTGCTCGGACATCGCACGATGCGCATGACCCTCGTCTACGCCCGGATCTCGGATCGCACCGTCGCCGATGAGTACTTCCGCGTCACCGAAGCCGTCGAAGCCAGCTACCGGACCAGCGAACCGCTTCCGGCCGCGGTCGAGGGCGACAACATGCGACGCCTCGCCGCCGACCACCGACGACTGCTCGGCAACGGACACTGCACGCGGCCCGCCGCGCTCGACTGCAACTTCGAGACGATCTGCGAACGATGCGGGTTCTTCGACACCGGACCCCAGTTCATCCCGATCCTGCGACGCCAACGCGACCACGCCCTCGAACACGATCAACCCGACCGCGCCCGCCTCTTCAACGGCCTCCTCGACGGCATCGACAACCAGCCGCCCGACATGCTCCAATGACCCCAGCCCGAGACTCCCGGATCACCCGTGTAACAACACTTCGGGGCGAGGCCAGGAAGACTGATTGTGCGTACGTTCTGGGACGCGCAGCGTGCGCGCCCCGTGCGCCTCCACGATCTCGAGATGACCGCCACGAGCGCCATTTCGTGGTCCCGATCGCGAGCGGGAAGACCGGCACATTGCGGACGCGCTCGTTGACCGCACGGCGAGCGGTATCGGACGTGCGAAATCGGACATCGCGTCATCGCCACCGGGGGGCGCGAGGACCTTCGGGGATGCTCAGCTGACCGAGCTGCCGCGCTTTAGCTGTGTTCCCCGTCTAACTTCCGCAACAGCCCTGTTCAGATGGCATGCGCGTGGAGCTGCTGAGAATCGATCAGGCCTGGATCGAGTCGCTGTTCGTCTATGTCAAAGGCATGTGGCCCACCTCGAAGACATCGCCGATCCCGCCGCGCTCGAGTCCGAGCTGGCCCGTATCCGACACGACTGCAACACCGTCCGCCTGCATCAAGGCATCGGCTATGTAGGCCAAGCCTCGCTCCCTCGGTCGGGTCCACGCGACTGTGGCAACCGACGCCATCGTGGCCTCGTACGCGGCGAAGGACGCCCGCCGCTTCATCGCCGTCTGGGACTTACTTCTTGGCCGCCTCGTAGTACGGGTTGGTGCCCCCGGCGTGGTCGGTGACGTCGATCACTCGAGTGATCTCGGGGACGGACTCGCGGATGGCCACTTCGATCCCCTGGCTCAAGGTGACCGTCGCCATTCCGCAGCCGGCGCAGCCTCCGCTCAAGCGCAGATAGGCGGCGTCGTCCTCTACCGCGACAAGGTCGGCGCGGCCGCCGTGGGCGGCAATGGACGGGTTGATCTGCTGCTCCAGGACCTGCAGGACGCGCTGGGCCACGTCGCCACTGAGGTCGACCGGCGGCCCGGCCATGGCCGGGCTGGCGCCGGCCGGGGCCGGGGGCTGGTTCGGGTTCTGGATGACCATGCCCCCCTGGAGGAGATCGCGGTTGACGTCGAGGGTGGCGCCGCGCATTTTGGCGATGCTGTCGGCGGGGACGACGAGTGCCAGTCCGCGACGCTCGTCGGACCAGTCTTGGGGCCGGGCTTCGCTGGTCGCCTGGAAGTACATGTCGTAGGTGTAGGCGCCCTCGCTCGAACCGCTGACCTCGACCCACAGGGCGAGTGATCCCGCGCTGTCCTCGCGAGCCCGCAGTTCCAGCACCTTGGCCAGCGCCGCGTCGGTCGTTCGCAGGACTAGCACGTCGTTGGAATCGATGCCGGTCATGGTGCCCTCGCCTCAGCGTGGTTGGTCGCGCCAGCATAGGGCGGTGCCCCGGATCCTCCTGCTGCTGCCGACTGCCAGCTACCGGGCAGCGGACTTCGTGACCGCGGCCGCTCGCCTGGGTGTCGACGTCGTGGTCGGGTCCGAGCATCGTCAGGCCTTGGCCGGCCCGATGGGCGACCGGGCCGTGGTCGTGCCTCTGGCTGGAGGCGACGCCGCGGTGGACGCCATCGTGGCCCTCCATGATCGGACACCGCTCGACGCCGTCCTGGCCGTCGACGACCAGGGGGTGGTGGTCGCGGCCGCGGCGGCCGAGCGTCTCGGGTTGCGCCACAATCCGCCCGCCGCGGTCGCCGCCACTAGGGACAAGGCCGCCATGCGGGAGCGCCTCGCCGTTGCCTCGCTCCCCCAGCCCGCCTACCGAATCGTCGCTCATGGCGCCGACGTCGCCTCGGCGGCGACCGAGGTCGGGTATCCGTGCGTGGTCAAACCCGTCTCACGGTCGGCCAGCCAGGGTGTCATCCGCGTCGACGATGCGATCCAGGCCGCCGCGGCCGCCATCCGCATTCGCGGATCGTCGGGGACGGGCCGGAGCCGTTGCTGGTAGAGCGCTTCGTGCCAGGAGCCGAGGTGGCGGTCGAGGGTCTGCTCGTGGGAGGACGGTTGGAGGTGCTGGCCGTGTTCGACAAGCCCGACCCCATGGCCGGCCCCTTCTTCGAGGAGACCATCTACGTCACGCCGGCGCGGCAACCGGCCTCGGTCCTCGCCGACCTCGCGGCCACCGCCGCCAGGGCCGCCGCAGCGTTGGGGTTGCGGGAAGGACCGGTGCACGCAGAGCTGCGCATCGACGCTGCAGGTGCGCTCATGATTCTCGAGCTCGCCGCTCGCTCCATCGGCGGCTTGTGCGCGCGGGCGTTGCGGTTCGGGGCTGGGGTTTGCCTCGAGGAGGTCATCATCCGTCACGCCCTCGGTCTGGGGTTGGACGGCCTCACCCGGGAAACGCAGGCGTCGGGCGTGATGATGCTCCCGATCCGGTCGGGCGGGGTGCTGGACCGGGTGTCGGGCCAGGAGCAGGCCCTCGCCATCGAAGGAGTCGTCGGTGTTGAGATCAGCATCGCGTCGGGCCGGCCGGTGGTGCCGCTGCCCGAGGGTGATCGCTACCTGGGGTTCGTGTTTGCCCGTGGACCGACGGCGCAAGACGTCGAGGACGCCCTCCGCCGGGCGGAGGCGTGCCTTGAGGTGCGTCTGCGCTGATACCCGGGGCCCGGTAAAGGCTTGCTACCCGCCCGTTGGCTTCGGGGTCGTTCAGGTCCTGCTGGTGTCCACCTACGAGTTCGGTCACCAGCCGCGGACGTGGCCAGACCCGCCACGGCACTGCAGCGGCTCCTGGGAACCGCGGAGATCGTCCCACAGCGACCGCGGATGCTCACTTTTCGGCGACGACGACTTGAAGACCGCGATCGAGCACGAGACCGGTAACCGCCCGCCGTTCGCGCTCGCGGCGTTCAGCGAAGTCGACGCCGATGTTCGTCAGTCGATCGCCAGGATCGAAGCGAGCCGGTTCAGCCCCCGCAAAGACCAGCTCCGCGGCTTCGTCTACCAGGTCACGACCGGCAAGCGGCGCGAGGTGACTGAGTCCACGTAGGCGCGCGCTGGGGCCAGTCACATCCTGTTCGGGTCGAGCTCGGTGTCGGCCAGTGCGGGAGGCCACACGATTCGCTTCACCCCGGCACGCCACTGGACCACGAGGATCTCATGGTCGAGCTGGCGGCCGTCTTCGCCGATCCCGAATCGTCCGAAGAATGTCGTGCATCGGATGCGTCGGGCCGCGGCAGCGAGTGCCTCATCGTCCAAGGAGCCGGAGTCTTGCACGCAGTGCAGCGCCATGAGCACCGCCGTGTAGGCCTGGGCGCTCGGGTACTCGATATGGCTGGTTCCCATCCCGGCGCTGAGCGTCGGCAGCACCCGGGCTCGCAGCGTGCGCAGCACGTGTGCGGGCCGGGGGCCGACGTCGACGGCGAAGCGCGCGCCCTCCTCCCATTGGGTGGGCGAGAGGACGCCTTCGACCTGGCGACCAAGCTCGTCCGCGAAGGCCCCGAGTCCGGCTGCGACAGCGCCGATGATCGCAGGTCGGGTGCGAAGACGTCGCAGCAGCGCGAGGTCCTGCTCGAAGCTCCCTGCCAACAACAACACGTCAGCATCGGGCACCTCGGGCACCTCGTCGTGCGTCACGCAACCCACGACGGACATGCCCAGACGCGCCGCTGCCTGCTGTGCTCCCTGCGCCGCATGCCGCCCGAACCCGCCTCGGCCCACCGCGACCAGCACCAGCGCCGAGGGCCGATGCCGCGCAACGGCCTCGAGTACGGCCGCCAGGTACCGACTGGCGGGCGAGGCCACCGACACCACACCAGACAAGCTTTCGACGTCATCGGCGCTTCCCCCATGGTTCCACAGCACCCGTCCCTGCTCCGCCGCCCACGCGCCGGCCGCTCGGACCAGGTCGCTGCCATAGGGACCGACGATCAGGTCCGCTTCAGCCAGCCTCTCGAGCGCCTGACGGACACCAGCGTGTGTGCCCCCATCGTCGAGGACTACCAACGCAGGAACGACGTGTCGGTCCTCGAGGCGAACTCCTCCGGCGTGTCGAGCATCGGCCACGGCCTGTTGCAGGCCAGCAGCCGCCAGATGCCCCTGGAGCGCGTAGCGTCCCGACAGGGAGACCACACCCGCGATCAGTATCCGGCCATCGTGCACATTCACCACCGGTGATCATCCCGCGAACGACGAGGCCGGTCGCCTCATCGTTCTTGCCCGTCGAAATCGGGTTGCGTTGTTCCCCTTCCGCGACGGGCTCGCTCTGGGCGACCTAGGTTGGTGTAGGTGCTCGGGGGACGTCCCTGTCTCGCGGGTAGGCGTGCGCCATGAAAGAGGCTGCATCTGCTCCGCCATGCGAAATCGGACCGGCTCGGACCGGTCGCTGGCGGATCACGACCGGCCCCTCAACCGACGGGGGAAGCGGACACGCGAGGTGATCGCCGGCACGTCGCAGGCTGCTCGGTCGATCTGGTGCGGTGCTCGACCGCGGTGCCGCGCCCGGGCAAGCGCCAAGCCAGTCGTCGACGCGTTGGGCTGTGCAGTGCGTTACGAGCGAGCGCTGTACACGGCCGGCGGGCGCGAGGCGCTCGAGTCGGTGGGCGCGCTTCGCAACGACGTGGATACCGTGATGCTCATCGGGCACAACCCCTCCGCTGGAGGAGTTGACGGCAACGTGGTGCGGGTCGTCACCCCGGTATCCGACGGGCGCGCTCGGCACGATCACGATCGATCACTGGGCGCACGTCGCGCCGGGATCCGGCACGCTTACCGCGCACGTCACCCCCGCGCAGCCGCAGGCCGACGATGAACCTTGAGCGTGGCATGAGCGCCGCGGCAATTCTGCATCGCCTCACCCGGCATGGCTCGGTGCTGGGTCCCGCTGATCGCCAACGGCTCGTGGCGTTCCGCCCCCTGGATCCGAGCAACCGGCCGGCACCGTTCAAACGGTATGTAGGACGCGAGCCGGTGCCGCTGACGCGGGATCTCGCGTTCTCGAGTGCGCCGGCAACCAGCGTGCTGTCGGGCGTACCTCGCAGGGTTGTCGAAGGTTCCTGGGATGAAGAGCGCCTCGCGCGGCTCTTGTTCTTCGCAAATGGGGTGAGCCGCACCAGCCGCTCGGTGCTCGGCGAAACGACATATTTTCGCACCGCGATGTCGGCCGGAAACCTGCACCCGGTCGAGATCTATGTCATCTGCGGCGACCTCGTCGGTGTCCCCGCGGGTGTCCATCACTTCGCGCCGCTCGAGTTCGGGCTCACCGAGTTGCGCCGTGGCGACTTCCGGGACGCGCTCGCCGCGGCCGCGGCCGACCCACAAGTTGCCGACGCACCGGTCACGCTCGTGGTCACCGGGATCCCCTGGCGCACCGCGTGGAAGTACGGCGAGCGCGGTTCCGACACCTCTACTGGGACGCGGGTACGATGCTGGCGAACCTGCTGGCCCTCGAACCGTCGGCCTCGGTGCGCGTCGGCTTCGCGGACGAGGCGATCAGCCGGCTGATCGGTATCGACGGTGTCTCCGAGTACCCGCTCGCGCTCGTCGTGTTGCCCAAGTCGAATTCTGGCGGGACCGAGGACGTCGAGGACCCGGCGCGGTCCAGCCCCTCGACCTCACCGTCGAAACGATCTCACCGAGCGCCGATCGAGTTCCCGCTGGTAACCGCCGCGCAGCGCGACGGCGATCTCGCCGACGCCACGGCCGCCAGGCAGTGGCGCACGACAGCGAGCTCGCTAGGTACGCCGACGCTCGTCGAGGTGGTACCACCGACGGGCGCATCCGACGAGCCGATCGAGGCGGTGATCCTGCGGCGCGGCTCGACACGGCTCATGCGCCGCGAAACCGTCCGCCGTGAGCTGCTCACCTGGGGGCTCGGCGTCGCAGCACGCGCCGTGCCCGGCGACTTCGCCCGCGAGAACGCCACCCTGCTCCAGCACTTCGTGTCGGTCCACGACGTCGAGGGTGTCGCGCCCGGTTCGTACCGACTGCGCGACGGTCGGCTCGCGCCGGACGCGAGGCCACGCCCGCGACGTCGCAGCGCACCTCTGTCTCGACCAGCCGCTCGGCGGCGATTCCGCATACACGGTGTTCCACGCCGCCGACCTCGACGAGGTGCTCGGCGCACTCGGTGCTCGCGGCTACCGCGCCGCGCAACTCGAGGGGGGCATCGCAGCCGGACGGCTCGCGCTCGGCGCTTTCGCCCTCGGGTATGGCGCGACCGGACTCACGTTTTACGACGAGGCCGTCTCGCAGCACTTCGCGACACGGGCAGCCTGCATGCTGGTGACCTCCGTCGGCGTGCCCGACTACCTCAACGCCCCTGGTGGTCCGCCCGGCGCTCCCACGCAGCTCGCGCGCTTCGACCAGCTCATGGAACGCCTAAGCATCCGACTGCACCGCGGTGGCTTCTGAGAATTCGCTGACCGCGACGAGCTCGCCGAGTGGGTTCTCCGTCTCGACACGCTCGGCATCCCGCACGGCGGAATCGTCGACGCTGCGTATGGATCAGGACTGTCGTTTCGTGATCCAGACAACATCGCGCTCAAACTGTTCGCGCCACCTGCGAGATGAGGTCCGGGGCGCGTTGGCGCGGCCCTTTCAGGGTCGCGAGCGCTCCGCACTTTGAGGCTTCCGAGGAGGGCGAAACCACGCACCCGGATCACGGCCGAGGACTCGTTCGCCGTCGTCCGGGAATCCGGTAGCGCAGTACGGTCGCCGACATGGCGTTGAACTGTGAGGAGCTGCGGACCACAAGTGACTCGACTCCGAACGCTGCCGCAACGGGAGCCCGTGGTGGGAGCTGCCACCGCTCAAGAACGAGGGATCGAAGCCACCGCATAGCACGGCTGACCCCGATGCGCTTCGTCTCGCCGTTGACGTCGCAGCACTCGAGGCACGTGAGGCGGGATGCGACATCGACGACCTTGTTGGCCCCAATGTCGGCCGACTGTGATCCGGCGGTCGGGAACACGAGGAGGACGTACGGTGGGCGTTCCACCACTCGTACCGAGAGAAGCGAGGTCTGAAATGGCCACTACCCTATCCGCCACGACCATCTTGGCACGGACCCCTCATGGAAGGTGCCGGACGTGTTCGAGCCGGAGTCGTCAGGTCTCGGCGGCTTCGATGTCACCTGGGCGTCCAGCGGAGAAGACCCTGCCGGTCGCACAAGCCCGGAGGAGCTAATCGGAGCCGCTCACTCGTCGTGCTTCTCGATGGCACTATCTAAAACGCGCTCGCCAAGGCAGGCACACCGCCGGGGACGCTCGAGACGAAGGCCGAGGTCACGTTCCAGCCCGGCGAGGGAATCTCCGGGATCGACCTGACCGTGCGGGGCGAAGTCCCCGGTATGACCGCCCGAGGAGTTCGCCGACGCCGCTGGAGGCCGCGAAGATCGGCTGTCCGGTGAGCCAAGCGCTTGCCGGCACAAC
>CAVZFS010000044.1:0-48602 GCA_963774635.1 uncultured Acidimicrobiia bacterium | reverse complement strand
CACCCCGGCCCCCTCGCCCGTGCCTTGGGCGGCGGCGATGTCGCCGAGGCCGATGGCAGCGAGGAGCCCCAGCAGCACGATGCGTAGCCATCTGAAGCGAATCCCCCCGTCCACGGCTGCGTACTGTACGCCCCCCGGGAGGTCCGCTCGACGCACGCCCCACCGGCAGCGCGGCGAGCAACTCGGTGCGAGGCGAGCCTCGCGAGCCGAGCCTGAGTATCAGTCCAGACGGAACGACTGGATCACGTGCGCGCACATGGGTTCGGCGAGGAACGCCTCTTGCAGTTCCCGCCGGTCGTACGTCGCGATCGTCGGCTCGACGACCGACATCACCTTCTCGATGCTGTTGAAGAACTCTCCGACCCGGCCGCGCGTGTCGGCGTCCTCGACGGTCGAACCGGTCTGCTCGAACTTGTCGCGCTCGTCGGCCACCTCCTCGATCGCCTGCTCGGCACCGTCGGCGACCTGTTCGCGCAGGCTGTCTCGTTCCTCGACGTCCGGGAGCTCGAGCGTCTCGACTTCGTCGGCGAACGTGGTGGCCGCGGCGTCGGCCTCGACGAAGCCGCTGTCGATGGCCTCGAAGCGTTCCTGTGGCGACTTGCCCTCGATGCCGGCGACGGCGCGGTTGGCGATGCGGACCAACTCGTTGGTCTGGTCTCGGAGGGCGCTGCAGAGCGCGGTCGCCATTGCGGCGTCCTGCTGTTGGTCCGGCGACGGCGCGGAGTCGTCACCGCATGCGGCGAGCGCAACCACGGCCGCCAGCAGGACAGCACGCCAGCGCATCATGCCGGGACGGCCACTGCTGACCGTGGCGCCGCGCTGACGGCGACCGGTCCGCGGATCGAGAGCACGAGCCACACGGTCATCGCCCACAGCGCGGTCGCGCCCGCGACGTGGATCCCGACGAGCAGTGCCGGTACCTCGTTGAAGTACTGCGTGTAGCCGACCCCCGCTTGGAGCAGACCGACGAACAGCCATGACGACAACGGTCCGTTGACGATCTGCGCATCGGGCGTCCGCCTCGTCACGACGACAATGGCGAGGGCGAGGACGAGGGCGATCATCACCGTGACGCCGTGGATCCGGGCCGCGTCGGCGATGTCGACGGAGAAGCGCCGTGCTTCCTCGTCGCCAGCGTGCGGTCCTGCGCCGGTCACGACCGTGCCCGTGATGATGGCAGCGGCGGTCGTCGCGGCGAGGGCCCAAATGAGCCAGTGGGTGCGCGAGTTGACGAGCGCGCCCCGTTCCACATCATCCGGCTCACCGGCACGGCGCACCAGCGTGACCGCCGTGGCCACGAGCACCATCGAGAGCAAGAGGTGGCTCTGGACAGCGACCGGGTGGAGTTCGACCAACACCGTGATGCCCCCGAGGACGATCTGGCCGAGGACGCCGGCGACCAGTCCGAGCGACAGCCACGTGAGGTCGCGGCGCCGCGGTGTGCGCACCAGCGAGCCCAGGACGGCGGCCATCACGGCGACGGCGACCAGACCGGTGAACAGGCGGTTGACCTGCTCGACGGCGGCATGGCCCGACGACACGTCGATCAGCCGCTCGTCATTGCAGTTGGGCCAGTCGTCGCACCCGAGCCCGGAGCCGGTGAGCCGGACCGCCGCGCCCGAGATGACGATGGCGATCAGGAGGCCGAGGGCGACGACGGTGATCAGCCGGTACCGCTCGGGCGAGATCCGCACAGCCGCAGGATACGAGTCACCCGTTGGCTCGCATCGGAGCGCCGCTCGCCCTCGGCCCGTGATCAGGCCGTGATCAGGTTCTGATCAGACCGTGCGGCGACGGCGGCTGACGAACCACATCGTGGCGCCGGCACCCAGGGTGGCCGCGGCCGCGATGACGAGGCCCGTCGACGTCGAGCCGGTCGCCGGCAACGTCGCGCCCTGGGAGGCAGCTGCCGGAGGTGCCGGAGGTGCCGGGGGCCCTGCTGGTGCCACGGGCGTCGCTGGCGTCGTGGTCGATGGGTCAGTCGTCACCGGAGGAGCCGTCGTGACCGGAGGTCCGGTCGTCTCCGGTGGATTCGTCGTCTCCGGTGGGCTCGTGTTCTGCGTCGGCTGCTCGCAGGCCTCGACCGAGTCGCTGAACGTCCGGTCGAACTCATCGCTGCCGGCCCCGTCGACGAACACTTCGTAGCTGTGCGGCTCCGTCGGATCACCGAGGTCGTAGGTCTGGTTGACCCCTCCGTCGATCACGTCGACGACGTCGCCGTCGATGATCACCGTGGTCGTCACACCCTCCGGATACAGCGCCACGTCGACGTGCAGGCCTTCCCCGCACGCCGCTGACACGTTCGTCGTGTGCGCCGATGCCACCGCTGGCAGCACCAACAGACCACCCACCACCACGGCTCCAGCCGCGCCCGCCTGACGTTCATCACATGCCCTTTCCACCCATTGCGAGCTCGGGCGCAGCAATGCGCGCCCCGAATGCTCATCTTCCGCCTGTAACGCAGGGTAACTTTGGCTCGTGCCGCCGGCAACGCGGCGCCGCGATTTCTGACCGAGGACTTACCTCTCGGGCCCTCTCTAGGGCCGGACCTCGAAGAACGCGTTGATCGCGTGGTCGACCGGCAACCGGCGGAACCGCGTGAACCCAGCGGCGCGAGCCATCGACTCCGCGTGGCTGGCCGGCAGCCCGAGCGTCCCGAGCCCTGCGCCGCCGGGCTCCGAGAGCGCGGACGACAGGCACGACAGGACGCTGATCCCGTACATCATCGGCGCCATCGGGTTGCGCGTCATGTTCTCCGCGAGGGTGTCGCGAGCCTTGATGTCCACGAGCAACCACGTGCCGTCATCGGCGACGGCACCACGGATCAGGCTCATCACGCCCTGCGGGTCCGTCATGTCGTGGAGGCAGTCGAACGTCAACACGAAGTCGATCGAGTGGTCGGCCGGCAGCGGGTCCTCACGCGGATCGTGGAAGGCGGCGTTCTCGAGGCCCGCCTCCCGCTGGCGGGCGGCGGCGCGTTCCAGTGCATGCCGTGAGATGTCGTAGCCGGTGATCTCGCTGGCCGGGAAGGCCTCGGCCAGCATCAGCACCGCTCCCCCGGCGCCGCAGCCGATCTCGGCCACCCGCGCCCCCGCCTCGAGCTTGGCCTGCACGCCGTCCATCGTCGGGAGGACGGTCGGCACGAAGTGCGCCCGGTTCCACGGCTCGAAGCTGCGCTCCATCCCGATGGCCGCCTCCGGGCCGTGGGCGTCGTAGTCGTACCCGAGCCCCGTCCGGAAGCTCTCGGGAAGCGCCTCCAGCGCGCGCATCGTCTGCGGCAGGTCGTGGAACATCCCGACGCCGTATGCCTCGTGTTCCGGCGCGGCGAGGACGGCCACCGCCTCGGGTGACAGCGAGAAGCGTTCGTCACCGTCCTCCCCGTCGACGGCGACGATCCTCGCCGCGGCCTGGTTGTACGCCCACTCGCGCACCCACCGCTCGACGAGCCCGGTGCGCTCGGCCAGCTCGCCAGTCGTCAGTGGCGCATCTGCCGCAGCCAAGGCGGCGTACAGCCCGAGGCGGTCACCGAGGTGGATCATCCCGGCCGTGGTCGCGCCTTCCAGCTTGGAGAAGACGAGGAACTGGAAGGCCTTCAGACGGTCCGGATCGGGCGCTGGTGGAGCAGTACGCACGAAGACGACGCTACGGAGCTAGGCCGCGTCGTTCAGAACCGAGGACCCGGTTCGGCACGCCGGCGCCTCCAGGCGCTTCGGCGGCCGCATCTCAGCGCGTCCGATCGGCGACCGGGATGTGCTCGACGTCGGAGAGGGCGGTGAGGCTGAACGTGTAGCCGTCTCCGAGGGGGATCGCCTCCAGCCGGCTGACCGACGCGTGGCGCAGGACCAGGCGCTCCCACTCCCAGGGCGTCGGGGGAAGACCGAGCAGATGGCAGATGACGATCGAGTTCGTCCCGTTGTGGGCGACGAGCGCGATGCGCCGGCCCGGGTCGGCGATCTGCCACACGGGCAGCTCCGACTCCACTTGCACCACGCCGCGCTCCTGCAGGAACTTCTCGGCGCCCAGCCGGATGCGCCCCACGAACTCGCGGATGTCCTCTCCGCCCGGCAGCCCGCGCCAGCGATCGAGCGACGGCCGGCTGCGCAGCTCTTCGTACGCCTCGGCGGCGTGCTCGGCCGGGGTCCCGTGCCAGTTCGGGTCGCGGATCTCCTCGAGCCAGAGGTCCACCTCCTCGACCCGGCCGAGTGACTCCAGCAGTGGCGCCGCGGTCTGGCGAGCCCGCACGAGCGGTGAGACGAGCACCTCGTCGAAATGCTGCCCGGCCATCGATTCGGCCAGCGCCTTCGCCTGGCGGTGCCCGAGCTCGGTGAGCGGCGGGTCGACGACGTTGAGCCCCTCACGCACCCATTCGGGCTGGCCGTGACGGATGAGGACGAGCTCCACGGCGTCAGGGTACGTCTAGGGTCCGCGCCGTGAGCGGGTGGTATCCCGACCCCGCGGGCCGGTACGAGCTGCGCTTCCACAACGGCGAGGTCTGGACCGCCGACGTGTCGACCGGAGGCCAGCGCTACATCGACCGGCTGCCGATCGAGCCATCACGCCGCGCCGGCAATGGAGTGGCGGTCGCCGCGATGGTCTGCGGTATCGCCAGCGTGGTCGTCGGCTGGATCCCGTTCGTGGTCGCGATCGGGCTGGCCGCGGCGATCGTCGCCATCGTCCTCGGCATCGTCGGTCTGCGGCGTTCGCGCACCAGCGGCGCCGGACAGGGCTTCGCCGTCACCGGCATCATCACTGGCTCGGTAGGCGTGCTGGCGTCCGTCGTTGGGGTCGTGCTCAGTGTTGTCGTGGTCCGCGAGCTCAATGCGTTCCTCAATCCCGGACCGGTGGACGGCGAGCTGACCGAGTGCATCGTCGATGGGAACGACGTCGTCGTGCGCGGCGTGGTGGAGAACCAGAGCCGACGCGAGCGCGACTATTCCGTCCTCGTCGAGGTGGATGCCGGGTCAGTGGAGCGGGACCACCGCTTCGACGTCGACGACGTGCCGGCCGGCGAGCGGGCCGAGTTCACCGGCCGGTTCAGAGCGGGTGGGCTGCAGGGCGACCTCGACTGCTCGATCCGCTCGATCGACGGGCCCGTGCCGTTCGGTCTCGAGGACTTCAACACCGACTAGCCCGTTCTGCCCGTAGGAATCGCATCACAACGAACGATCCTTCGGACAGAACGAGGCAATCCGATCAGAACGTCGCCGTCGCTGCCATCCACGCGTCGTAGAGGGCGGCGTAGGTGCCACGGGCATCGATGAGGCGATCGTGGTTGCCGTCCTCGACCAGCATCCCGTCGCGCAGCACGAGCACTCGGTCGGCGCGGGCCGCCGTCGACATCCGGTGGGCGATGGCGATCGTCGTCCGTCCCTCGGCCAGCCGCTCCAGCGCCCTGGAGATTCGCACCTCGGTCAGCGCGTCGACCGACGATGTGGCTTCGTCGAGCACCAGCACGTCCGGGTCGGCGATGCCCGCCCGCAACAGCGCAACGAGCTGGCGTTCGCCGGCCGACAGTTGGTCGCCCCGCTCGCCGACGTCGGTGGTCAGCCCGTCGGGCAGGCTGTCGATCCACTCGTCCAGGTCCAGACGATCGACGATCGAGGCGACGTCGTCGACGGAGGTCCCGGGCCGGGCGAAGCCGACGTTGGCGGCGATCGTGCCGTTGAACAGGAACGGCTCCTGGGAGACGACGACGAGCCTCGATCGCAGCTCCTCGTTCGACACGTGGCGCAGTGACACGCCGCCGACGCGGATCTCCCCGATCGTCGGGTCGGCGAAGCGGGCGATGAGCCGGCCCAACGTCGTCTTGCCGGATCCCGTCTCGCCGACGAGGGCGACCTGCTGACCGGCGGGGATGTACGCCGTGACATGACGCAGCACGGCGTCATCCGTGGACGAGGCGAGCCCACGCGTCGGGTACGAGAACGTGACGTCTCGGACGTCGATGTCGAGCCGGCCGGTCGGGAGCGGGCGCGGATCCTCCGGCGGGGGCGGCCCGACGGGGAGGTCGAGCACACCGAGCACGCGGCGGAGTCCGGCAACGGCGGTCTGGGTCTGGTCGAGCACCTCGGTGAACTCGGCGATCGGCTCGAGGAACCGGTACGTGAGGAAGATGAAGCCGATCATGGCGCCTGCCGTGAGCCCGCTCTCCGGTCCACGGATGACCCCGACGACGATCACTGCAGCGACGGTGAGCACCGAGAACACCTCGCCGGAAGGGAAGAGGAACGCACCGATCACACCGGCTCGCACCTGCGCCTGCACGCGGTCGTCGATGACCTTGTCGGCATCGGCCTCCAACGCTGGACCGGCGTCGTAGGCCCTGATCGTCTCCGCGCCCGTGACGACCTCGGTGACCGCGGAGAGCATCTCGCCGTTGCGCTCGCGGGCCTGTTCGTAGGCGATGACGAGGTGCCGCTGCACGGCTCGTAGCACCAAGGCGAGCGGCGCGGCGACGGCGAACGCAACGATGGCGAGGATCCAGTCGTAGGCCAGCATCACGGCGGCCACCATGAGCATCAGCGGACCGTCGAGCAGCCAGGCCAGGCCGCCCCACTGGAAGAACTGGGCCAGCGTCTCGATGTCGCTGGTCACGCGGGCGACGAGCGCGCCGCGTCGCTCTTCATTGTGGTCGGCCAGGCTGATGCGGTGGATGTGCGAGATGAGGCGCGTCCGCAGTTCGTAGAGCGCCTGCTCGGAGCGCTGCCCGAGGCGGACCACCGCCTGGCGCTGGGCGATGCCGGCGATCGCCAGGGCGACCGCCCCGATCGCGGAGAGCACGGCGACGAGCCCGATGTTCACGCCGCCGGTGATGCCGCGGTCGATCGCCTGCTGCAGGAGGATCGGCACGACGACCCGTCCCGTCGCGCCGACCGCAGCGAGGAGCCACGTGATCCACAGCCCGTGGCGCAGGATCGGCGCCTCCTCGAGACCGCGGCCGATCGTGTGGACGGCGCCGAAGCGTCCCACCGGTTCGGTCATGACGCGCCCCCGACCACGACGTCGGCGGACTCGCGATCGGCCTCGAACGCCTCGACGAGCGCGCGGTAGCCGTCCTGGCGGGCAACCAGCTCGTCGTGCGGCCCGTGGTCGACGACGCGGCCGTTGGCGAGGAACACGACCTCGTCAGCGAGACGGATCGTCGACGGGCGGGACGCGACCATCAGCACGGTCGTGCCGAGCAGCCCGCCGCGGAGGTTGGCAAGCACGGCGGCTTCCGTCGTCGGGTCCAGCGCCGACGTGGTGTCGTCCAGCAGGAGCAGGCCGGGCCGACGGACGAGAGCCCGTGCCAGGGCGACGCGCTGCCGCTGGCCGCCGCTCAGGCTGACGCCCCGCTCCCCGACCACAGTGTCGAGTCCGTTCGGTGTCTCGGCGACGAAGTCGTCGGCGCGGGCCATGCGCAGCGCCTCCCACAGGTCCGGTTCGGGCATCGGCTGCCCGAGCTCGAGGTTGTGACGGATCGTGCCCGAGAACAGGAACGCCTCCTGGGTCACGATCGCCCGCGGCCCGGCGGTGAGCCGCACGACGCCCGACCCCGGCGGGACCAGCCCGGCGACGATCTCGACGAGCGTGGTCTTGCCTGCACCCGTCGGCCCGACCACGGCCACCATCCGTCCCTTCGCCACCGCGAGGTCGACGTCGTCGATCGCTGGTCGCAGCTCACCCGGGAACGTGAAGCGGATCGAGTCGAGCTGCACGCCGAGGCCGTCGGGTGCCGGCTCGATCGCTGCCACCGGGTCGGGCTCGATCGGCTCGTCCAGGACCTCCCGAACGCGCCGCCAGCCGGCCAGCGAATGCGGCATCTCGGACAGGGCGTAGCCGATCAAGCGCAGCGGGAACACGAGCAGCGTGAACAGGTAGATGAAGCTGGTCAGCTGTCCGACGCTGATCGCTCCCGCGTCCACCCGCATCGCGCCGAGCAGGACGAGGCCGACGTTGACCATCGAGGGCAGGACGTCGAGCAGCGCCTCGAACGTTCCGCGCAGCGTCACCGCCTTCACCCGAGCGGTGCGCAGGTAGCCGGCCAGGGTGGCCAACCGCTCGGTCTCTCGCTGCTCGGCGCCGTAGGCCTTGACGAGTTGCACGGCATCGAAGCTCTCGTGCACGCCCGCGGACAGATCACCGAGGTGCGTCTGGGCCGCGTCGTAGAAGGACTCGACGCGCTTCTGGTACACGATGTTCACGCCGATCAGGAGCGGGAACACGGCGACGGCCACGGCACCGAGCACCGCATCTGTCATCAGGAGCCACACGGCCGAGACGGCGATCAGCAGCACGGTCCCGGTGGCGAACGGGACCGGCGCGAGCACGGAGACGGCGGCATCCGTGTCGACGCCGGCCCGCGCGACGAGGTCGCCGTCGGGGCGGCGGGCGTGCCATGACATCGGTTGGCGAACGAGGCGAGCGACGACGCCCTCGCTCAACGAGCCGGCGATGCGCCACTGCGTCTTGCCGGCCCAGGTGCGTCGAACGACGACACCCCCCGCCCGCAGGAGCCCGATCCCGATGATCAAGCTGATCCCGGTCAGCACGGTGCCGACGGCCACTTCCCCCTCGTCGAAGCGGGGGACGATGACGTTGTCGGTGACCCACTGCACGGCGATGCTCGAGCCGACCGTGCACAGCGCGAACACCGCCGCGCCAGCGACGGCGATGGCGAACGGTCGTGGGTGCAGCCGCAACTCCGCGCGCAGCATCGCCATGCTCTCGCGGGCGCGGTGGAAGCGCTCTGTGCTGTCGGGTGGCACGACGTTCATTGCGTTCCCCGGCCACGCAGACGCGATTGCGTTCCCCGGCCACGCAGGCCGCGCTTGGCCGCTCGCTCGCTAGCGCTCGCTCGCTCGCACACTGTCCACGGATCGTGCGCTCACTCGCTCGCATGCCTCAGAGGGTTCACCCGCTCCGTTCTACCGCGTACGCGTGCCGGTACCCTGCCCGGCAGTGGAGCCGACCGACCTGGCACTGCTCGTGGTGCGGATCATGTTCGGCGTCGGACTCTTCTTCCACGGCTACAACAAGATCTTCGGCGGTGGCGGGCTGGCCGGTACCGGGCGCTGGTTCGCGTCGATGGGCATGCGCTGGCCGGCGCTGCAGGCTCGTCTCGCCGCAACCACGGAGATCAGTTGCGGGCTGCTGTTCGCCGCCGGCCTGCTGACGCCGTTCGCGGCCGGCGGGATGATCGGCCTGATGCTCGTTGCGGCGTGGGTTGCCCACCGCCACAACGGATTCTTCATCTTCCGCAAGGGGGAGGGCTGGGAGTACGTGGCGTCGATTGCCGTCGTGGCGTGGGCTGTCGCCACCATCGGCCCAGGTCAACTGTCCGTGGACCATGCGATCGGCGTCGCTGACGATTGGGACGGGTGGCGCGGGGCGGGCATCGCCGCCGTGCTCGGCATCGGCGGAGCGCTGACCCAACTGGCCGTGTGCTACCGCCCGGCCCGATGACGATCACGGAGTCCGCCCCAGCCCCGACGGATCGTCGACGTTTCCCGTGGCGGATCCTGCTCGGGCTCGTCGTCGCACTGTTCGCGGCGTTCTGGGTGTGGGCGTTGTTCTTCGCCTCGAAGGAGGCGATCAACAAGATCGGCGACCGGGCGTGGGCCGCCCGAGCAGAGGCGATCTGCGCCGAGGCCGAGGTGCGCCGGGAGGCGTTGGCCGACTTCCGCCGCGTCGACGAGAGCGACGCGGCGATGATGGCCGAGCGCGGCAACCTCGTGGACTCGGCGACCGACGTAGTGGAGGAGATGCTCGACGATGTCGTCGCCGTGACGCCGGCCGACGACAAGGGTGCGGCGATCGTCCCCGACTGGGAGGCCGACTACCGGACGTACCTGGAAAACCGCCGGGCGTACGCCGATGTCCTACGCGCTGGTCGCAACGAGCCGTTCACGGAGGCCGCCGTCGACGGGATCCCGATCAGCGACAAGCTCGACCGCTTCGCTGGCGACAACGAGATGCCGTCCTGCGCCCCGCCACTCGACCTGAACTGAGGTTCAGCCCCGTTCTGTCCGTAGAGATCGCATCACAACGATCGATTCCTACGGACAGAACGTCTTGATGACGCGTGCGGGGTTGCCTGCGGCGACTGAGAAGTCGGGGATCTCCCCGCGCACGACGCTGTTCGCACCGATCACGACGTGGCGACCGATCGTGGCGCCCGGCAGCACCACCGTGCCGTGACCCAGCCAGGACCCGGCGCCGATGCGCACCGGCTCCTCGGGCATCTGCTGTTGGGAGATCGGGCGCGAGAGGTCCTCGTAGCCGTGGTTCTGGTCGGTGATGTACACGTGGTGGCCGGTCCACACGTCGTCGTCGATCTCGATCGACAGGTGGCCGACGATCCCGCTGCCCCGGCCGATCAGGCAGCGGTCACCGATGCGCACGACGGGATCGGAGGCGCACTCCTGGCCGGGCAGCATCCCGGCCGACAGCGAGACCTGCGGCCCGAACACCGTCCCTGATCCGATGCGGATGTAGCGCTCGTTGACGATGGCGGTCGGCGGGAAGCAGATCACGCTGCGCGCGCCGAATGCACCGAAGCGCCGAGCGCGCCGCGTGTCCGCATGGATCGCGCCCAGCTCGCACGCCGCTTCCCACGCCCACTGCACGATCTCTCCGGCCAGACGGGCCGGCACTCGTCGTGCCACGATCGGCGAAGCTACCGCAACGTCGCTACCGCAACGTCTCGGCTCGCTGCGCTCGCCGAATCTCGCTGAGCCCACGCCCGTGACAGCATGTGCGCATGCCCGTGGCGCGGGTCGTCCAACTCACCGACACCCACTTCTCGGCCAGTGCCGGTGTCCCGGATCAATGGCCGCCCACGCTCGAGTGGCTGCGACACGACCCACCTGACCTCGTCGTGCACAGCGGCGACATCGTGTACGAGGATCCGGACCACGAAGACGATCGGGCCTTCGCCCGCCGCCTCTTGGACGAGGTCCCGGCTCCCCTCGCGTGCATCCCCGGCAACCACGACGTCGGCAGGTACGGCGACGAGCTGGACCGCCGACGTCGCATCGAGACGTTCCGCGAGACGTGGGGCGACGATCGCTTCATCTTCGATCTCGCCGGCTGGCGAATCGTCGGCGCCGATGCCTATCTGCTCGGCCATGCCGAGCACGACGACTGGCTCCACGCAGTCACCCGCACCGCAGCGCCGGTCCTCGTGTTCATCCACCAGCCGCTGGCCGGTGACCCGATCGACGGCTGGGAGATGCCGCAGGCCGCCCGCGCCGCATTCGCCGCCGCCGTCGAGGGCAGCGACGTGCGCATCATCGCCTCCGGTCATCGCCACACCGCCGGCCGGCTCGACTGCGCAGTCTGGGCGCCATCGCTGACGGTCGAGGGAGATGACCTCGGCGGTACCGATCCTCGCTGCGGCGTCGTCGAGCACCGCGTCGGCGAAGGGGACTTCTACGAGGCGGACGTGGTGCGCCCGTGGGCCGCCGAGCGGGCACCGATCACGGATCGACGAGCAGCACGATCGCCAGCACCACGCCGTTGAACATGGCGTGGGCGATGATCGCCGGCCCGAGGCGCCGCAGCAGGTACGTGGCGCCGCCGAAGCCCACCCCGACGGCAGCCAGGACGAGCGCCAGCCCGACATTCCCACTCCCCCGCACCGGATCGACGTGGGCCACGCCGAACAGCACGGCTTGAAGGGCGACCGCAGGGACCACCGCCACGCGGCTCAGCAGGCCGCGCAGCATGACGCCGCGGAACACGAGCTCCTCGACGAGCGGGGCGGCGATGACGGCCGTCAGCAGCAGGGCGATGACGTAGGCGCGATCGGCGTCGACGTCGCCGACGCCTTCGGTGTTGCCGATGAGCGGGATGCCGGTCAGCCGGACGATGAGCAACATCGCCAGCTCGCATCCGAACGCGGCGATCCAGACGATCGGCCCCCATCCGGCATCCGACCAACGGAAGCGCAGCCCGACATCACGGGCCAGCCGACCGCTCCCCCAGCGGCGGCTGGCGAACCAGCACCACCACACCGATGGCCCGTAGCCGACGAAGATCCCGATCGCGGCCAGGACGAGCACTGGCCAGTCCCGTCCCGCAAGTGCGTCGAGCAGGAATCGGCTGGCGATCAGCGAGGCGATCAGCACGGCGACGGCGCCGATGGCGACGGGCAACGGCAGTGTCGGATGCTCTTCGGTGTGGCGAGCAGGCGTCAGCACCCCGGTGGTGTGCGCCGTCCACCCGCGACCGTCGTAGTAGCGCAGCAACGGATAGCCGTACGGATCGCGGTACCAACCAGCTGGGACCCCCGTCGGCGGAGGGAGCGCGGTCGGAGGACGCAGCATCACGAGCGCTGCCGGGTCCGCACGCGGCGGATCGTACTGGTGCGAGTCGGGCGCAGACTGGGCGGTCAGGACCCAGCGAGACCGGGGGACGACGGACCCGTCGGGGCCGCGTGGGCGACGGCCCGACCGTCCACGACGTGCGAGCCGGCACCGATCCCGACCTGGACCGCAGCGCCCTCGCCGATCGTCAGCGCCGTGGGCCGTCCCGGCAGCAGGGCACGGCCCAGCTCGTCGAGCGTGAGGCGATCCAGCACGATGAGCGCAGGTGCGGTGCAGGCGCTCCCCCGTCCTGCCACGAAGACGAGCCCGCTGGCGGCATCGACGGCGACGAAACGGGGTTCCACACCGTCGCCTACCGACAGGGTGCGATCGACCGTGTGCCGCCCGGTGGCGTGTCGCTGGATCACCGTGAGCGCGTCGACGGACTGGCGTGGGCCACGGTGCGTGCGAGCGACGTAGACCCGGCGCAGTTCGCCGTCGACGGCCAGGCCACGTGGGCCGACGAACGTGGCGTCGCCGATCGTTGCCATCGGACGGAGGTCGTGCGCTCGCAACACGTGGATGCACCGCTGCGGTCCGTGGGACGCGTACACCAGCCCGGCCGAGGCATCACGTGCGGCATCCATCACGCCGGGACCCAGCGGGCGACCCTCCACGCGTACCGCGCGGACCGCGTCGAGCAGGCTGCTCACGCCGGCACCCCGACTCGTGGCTCGAGGACCAAGTCCGTCACCGCAGAGAGGTGGCAGCCGGATGCCGACACCGGCTGGAACCTGGCCACGGCGAGGTGGAGGACGGCCCGATCCGGAACGGCCAGCTCGAGGTCGGCGACCCAGGCGTCGAGCGCCTCGTCGAAGCAGACGGGAACACCAACGACGGCGTCTGTGATGTCGGTTCCGGCGAGCACCTGCCCGGCCGTCAGTGGGCCACGGGCGTCGTCGACCTCCCACCATGATCCACCCGACGGCGACCACCTCGACCCTTCCGGGTGCACGACGACACCCAGCCGCTCCTCGGGCCCGGTGACGAACCATGGCCGGGCAAGCACGACGCGCACCTGTCGGGTACCTGACGTGCTCCGGTGCTCGCTCGAGACGACGCGGAGGGCCGGCGGGCGCTCGCGGTTCGGAACGACCACGACGAACTCGTCTCCACGACGCTGGATGCCGTCGTCGTCGAGCTCGAAGTGCTCGGCGAAACGTGACGATGCGATGGGCCGCAACGCGAGGCTGCGTCGGCGGCAGTCGAGGTCGAGCACTGCGGTGAGCTCTGCGACCGTCTGATCCGCGCCCACTTCGATCGAGGCCACGCGCTGGCGACCGCCGGCGTGCCGCATCGGGCCGGACCCGTCGTCGACGAGGTCCGTCCACCTGGCGTCCACGTGAAGGTGACCCGTCGAGCAGCCGTCCATCCCGTAGGCCGCATGCATCGCGATGGGCAGCCCGTGGTCCTGCGGGACTTCGACTGTCGGTCCATCGACCGCGGTCGGCACCACTGCCGGGCGCTGGACGGCGTGCAGCACCGACACTCGACGACGCCGGCAACGCATCACGGCAGTACCGTCGAGCAAGGTCGTGGGCGGAAGGTCGCCGACGTAGAGATCTTGCAGGGCATCGCCGGCGACCGGACTTGCCAGCTCGAAGCTGGCGGCGAGACCAGGTGGAACGAGCAGCTCGACAAGATCAGACCCCACGTCGTGATCGACAACCACGTCATCGCCCATGACTTCGTCGCCGATGGCGGCTCGGATGGAGAGCCGCAGGTGGTTCTTCGAGCCGACGCCTGCGAACGGGATGACGACCGGCTGGGATCGTCCAGGCAGTCCGATCAGTGCCAGCCCGGCGGCCGCTGGGTCGGCACTTGGCTCGATCCCGTGGCGGGTGGCCGTTCGCGGATCGAGCTCGGGCGGCACGATCGTCCACTCCGCACGAGGCCCGATCGGGCAACCGTCACCGTCGCTGCGCACGACGACATCGAGTACCTCGTCCGTAGCAGTGCCGAGGATTGCTGGCGCGTCGACTGTGGACCGTCGGAGGTACCGACCGTGGGACACAACGTGGTCGCTGCCGTGCATGACATTCCCGGCCAGGTCGACGCCCCGCACGGCGAACCGGATGTGATCGCCGTAGCGCGGACCAGCACCGTCGGTCCCCTCCCACGTCACGACCGGTCCTTCGCCGATCGGGTGGAAGGCGCCGCCGTCGATGGCGACCTCGGCCTGCATGCCGCGTGTGACGTCCTCGGCGTGGAGCACGCCGTCGGACTCATCCGGAGGAACGCCGGGTCGCATCGCCAGCGTGAACGCCCCGTCGCCGAGCTGGGGAAGCACGACCCGGTGGTCCGGACCGGCTGCAGCAAGGTCCTGGGCCAAGGCATCGACCGCCTCGCTCAGCTCGGTGACCGGAAGCCGCGTCAGCGTGACGTCCGGGCGATACCTCCTCCCGCCGTCGCGTGGCACGACGATCCACCCTGACGGATCACTGCGCACCAGTGTCCACGGCTGCCCGACCCGCACAGGACCGTCGAGCAGACGGCCGTCAGCGGCAACCACCCGGACCGCGTGCTCGCCCTCGAACCTCGGCACGGTGGCGTCGATCCGCAGCCCGGGTCGCCCGAAGCGGTCGACGTCGTGCCGTTCGGGCACGCCACCTGCCAGTCGGGTGATCGCGCCGACCGGGACGCGGCCTCGCCGGCGAGTAGCGGCCATCTCCCCCACGACGCCCAGCGCGGCGGCGTCGCCGGCACTCGGCCAGGCTGCCGGGCTGAGCCGCGCCATCGATCGCTCCAGCTCGTCGAGCTCGCGGGCGGCGTCGGCGATGTCGGCGGCCGACGAGCCGGACGTCGCGTCGAAGCCCGTGCTCACCATCGGGGCGGCGGTCGAAGTGATGGTCAGCGGCAGATCGAGGCTGCCGTCCGCTGAGACGAGGCGCCGCGGCGGAAGATCGGCCAGCAGGGCCGGCCAGTCGGGCCGCGGCGAACCCGCTGTCGTCGCGACGATCGACAGCTTCAGGTCGTCACCGACGACGCCGTTGGGCAGGACGATCCAGCGCACGCTCCAGGACACGGTCTCAGCGTGCGCTCTCAGCCCTCCCTACGTCGTCGGTCGGACGCCTTCTTCGGCGTCTTACGGCCTGATCGACGGGCACCTCCACGAACGCCCCTTCGATACGCCAGCATGGAGGTGTGCCGGTGCTGCCCGCCGCCCACGCACCACTGGTCGGACGGGCGCGCGCCGTCGCCGCGCTTCAGGAGGCGCTTGACCGGGCCCGCCGAGGCCGCGGCGGCGCGCTGGCCATCGTCGGAGAAGCCGGGATCGGCAAGTCGCGCCTGGTCCGGGACGTCACGGCCGGGACCGGCACGGTCCACGAGGGCCGCTGCATCGCCCTCGGCGGTGAGCCGCTCCGTCACGCCGCCCTCGTCGACCTGCTGCGCAGCGCCGGGCCGGCTGAGGGGACGTTGGCGGGCGCGACGACCGAGCAGCTGCTCGAACGGATGCTCGGGCTCGTCGAGGTCGGCACCGAGGAGGCGCCGGAGATCCTGGTCGTCGAGGACGTCCATTGGGCTGACCGGGCAACCTGCGAGGTGCTGATGGTGCTCGCCCGCCACGTCGCCAGCCGCCCAGCCACGGTGCTCATGACCTGCCGCGATGATGAGCTGCCCCTGGGTCACTACGTCCGGATGCTGCTGGCCGAGCTCGGCCAGGCCGAACTGGTGACCACGGTGCAGCTGCGCCGACTCGGCCCAGCCGACGTGGCCCAACTGATCGAGCACCTGACGGGACCGGTCGACGACGTCACCGCGGCCGCCATCTTCCACCGCTCCGCGGGCAACCCGCTGCTCGTCCGCGAGCTCTGCGCCGGCAACTTCGGCCGCCGGGGCGCCACATTGCCCGACGACCTCCCGATGCTCGACGTCCTGCTGGCCCGGGCGGAACGGCTGTCCCCGGCCGGACGCCACGTTGCGGCCGCGTTGGCCACGGCCGGACGCCCGGTCGACGCATCCGTGTTGGCCGAGCACCTGTCCGCGATCGGCGACGACGTGGTCGCCGCCGGCCTCCGCGAGGCACTCGACCACCATCTCCTCGTCCGCCAGGGCGACGTCGTCGAGTTCCACCACGTGCTGGTGGCCGAGGCGGTCGCCCGCAAGCTGCTCCCGACGGAGCGGCGTTCCATGCACCGCCGCTGGGCCGAGGTGCTGCGGACGCAAGCGGCGGCCGGCGTGCTGGCGCACCACTGGGCGGAGGCGGGTGAGCCACGGCGGGCGCTCTCGGCGAGCATCACGGCCGGCGACCTGGCCGCGGCCGACCTCGCCGCCCACGACGCCTTCGGGCACTACCGGCGCGCCCTCCAGCTGTGGGACCAGGTCGAGGAACCCGACCGGGCGGCCGGCTGCTCGTTCGTCGACCTGAGCCGACGCACCGCCGAGGTCGCCAACCGCTCGGGGAATCGGGACGTCGCCGTCGACGTGATCGACGCCGCGCGTCGGACGATCGACGCGGCCGACGATCCGACGACGGCGAGCGTGCTGGCCGAACGGCGTGCGTGGTACCTGCTGCGTCTCGGCCGCAGCGAGGAGGCCGACCGGGCGTACACGGAGGCCGTGGAACTGCTGCCAGACGATGCGGCGCCCGCTGTTCGAGCGGCCGTGCTCGCCGGAACGGTGCGAGCAGCCGAGCAGCGCCTCGATGCCGACGCCGCTCTGGCCAGAGCCCAGGCCGCCATGGACGCCGCCGTGACCGCACCACAGGTCCGGATCCACGCCCACTACATGCTGGCGCGGGCCCTGCTCGTGGCCCAGGACTGGGCCGGCGCAGAGCGCGAGTTCGTGGCCGCCGTCGCATCCGCGGAGGAGCACCTGGAACCGGTGACCGGTGCCGTCGCGCTGGCCGACCTCTGTGAGCTGCTGGCGCCGCAGGGGCGGCTGGCGGAGGCGCTCGCCGTGGCCGTCGATTCCGCAGCTCGACTACGCGCCGCAGGATGGGTCGATCCGAATGCCACGCTGGTCGACGGCGTGGCGGCGAGCATGGAGCTGCGCCGGGGCGACGTGAGCGCGGCGAGGCGGTTCGCCGAGGCGGTGATGACAGACGCCCGAGCCTCGGTCACCCTGGCGCTCGGCCACGTGCTCATGGGATGGTGCGACCACGAGGACGCGGCGTATGTGGAGGCACGCGAGCACGTCGAGATGGCCCGATTCCTCGCCGCTCCCCTGCTCGACGGTCGCCTCGGCGGCACGCTCGCCGTCGTGCGGGCGGAGATCGCGATGGCCGAAGGGCACGGTGAGCGGGCCAGAGCGGCGATCGACGAAGGCGTGCGGATGGTCGCCACGACCGGTGACGAGGAGGTGCTCGGCCAGCTGGGCCTGCTCGGCCTGCGCATCGTGCGCGAGCGCAACCAGCAGCTCGACCGCCGCGGTGCCGCCGGTGCCAAGCATCAGCTGGATGACCTGCGTGCTCGGTACGAGGGCGTCGTGGAGGCCGCCATCGCCGGCCGTCCCGGCCGTCGGGCGACCACGGCGCTGGCGACCGAACTGGCGGCCGAACGCGCCCATCCGGACCCGGCTTCGTGGTTGGCCGCAGCGACCGCATGGGACGACGTCGTGTGGCCTCGCTTCGCACTGCGGGCGCGACTGGCGGCGGCCGTCGCGTCGTTCGAGGTCGGCGACCGCGCCACGGCGGCTTCAGGGTTGGACGAGGTCGCGGCGAAGGCAGCCGAGCTCGGCAATCGCGCCCTGGCCGAGGAAGCAGAGCGCATCGCCCGGCGCGCCGGACTGCGCGTGGCCGCACCTGCGGGGGGCGCGCCCGCAGCCAGCCAGAGCGCAGAGCGGCTGACCGCCCGCGAGTTGGAGGTGCTCGATCTGCTGGCGGGTGGCGCCACCAACCGGCAGATCGCTCACTCGCTGTTCATCAGCGAGAAGACGGCCAGCGTCCACGTGTCGCGCATCCTGACGAAGCTGGGGGTCACCTCGAGGGCCGAAGCGGCGACCGTGGCCCGCCGCCATCGGCAATGACATCGGCATCGGCAATGACATCGCTCTGGGAGAAGACGGTGCCAGCGGAGGCGCTCGTCGAGGGCGTGCGGCTGCCGGGGGATCTCGACGTCGACGTCGCCATCGTCGGTGCCGGGCTGACCGGACTGTGGACCGCCTACTACCTCGCAACGGCTGACCGCGGGATGCGGATCGCCGTGCTGGAGCGCGAGCGCGTCGGATTCGGCGCGAGCGGGCGCAACGGCGGATGGTGCTCCGGCCTGCTTGCTGCGGGACTCGGTCGGCTCGAACGGCGCCACGGGCGGTCGGCCGCGGTCGCCATGCAACAGCAGCTCCATGGCGCGGTCGACGAGGTGGGCCGGGTCATCGAGCTGGAGCGGATCGACGCCCAGTACGCCAAGGGCGGGACCGTGACGGTCGCCCGCACCGCGGCGCAGCAGCAGCGCCTCACCGACGAGCTTGCGGAGGCTCGTTCGTTCGGGCTCGGCGACGGCGATCTGCGGTGGCTCGAGCCCGACGAGCTGGCCGCGCGATGCCGGATGGCCGGGGCTCGAGCCGCGCTCTACACGCCCCACTGCGCGGCGCTGCATCCGATGCGGCTCGTGCACGGCCTCGCGTCCGCGGTCCGCCGCTGCGGTGTCGTGCTGCACGACCGCACGTCGGTCGTCGAGGTCGTCCCTGGCGAGGTCCGCACCGACCACGGGCGCGTGCGTGCCGGCGTCGTGGTGGTCGCCACCGAGGCCTACACGGCGACGCTGCCGGGTCGACGCCGGGACCTCGTTCCCCTGTACTCGCTGATGGTCGGCACCGAGCCGCTCGACGCCGAACAGTGGGAGCAGATCGGGCTGGCCGCCCGAGAGACCTTCCACGACGCCCGCCACCTCATCATCTACGGGCAGCGAACGGCTGACGGCCGGCTGGCGTTCGGCGGGCGTGGCGCGCCGTACCACTTCGGGTCTCGCATCGAGCCTGGTTTCGACACCGACGAGCGCGTCCGCACGATCCTCGTGGGTGCGCTGCGCGAGCTGTTCCCCGTCGTCGATGACGTCGATGTGCCGTACCACTGGGGAGGACCGCTGGGTGTGCCGCGGGACTGGGAGTGGTCGGCGCAGTTCGACCGCACCAGCGGGCTGGCCTGGGCTGGCGGCTACGTCGGCGACGGCGTCTCCACCACGAACGTCGCCGGTCGCACGCTGGCCGACCTCATCCACGGCGTGCGCAGCGACCTGACGGAGCTGCCGTGGGCGGAGCACCGGCAGCCGCGCTGGGAGCCAGAGCCCCTGCGCTGGATGGGCATCAACTTCGGTCGCCGCGCCGCTGCTCGCGCCGATCGCGCCGAGCAATCGACTGGGCGCTGGGCAGATGCCCGTTCGAAGGCGTGGTCCCGGGCGCTGTCCGTCGTCACCGGTCGCTGATCGAGTCTCGGGCCTATGCCGGATACTCGTCCGGGACGTCCTCCGCGAACAGCCACGTGTCGAAGAACGCGGTGAGGTCGCGCCCAGCGATCTCGGCGGCGAGCGCCGTGAAGTCCGCGGTCCGCTTCGAGGTCCCGTCGTTGTCGGCAACCCAGCGCTGCAACAGCGTGAAGAAGGCCTCGTCCCCGATCTCCAGCCGTAGCGCGTGCAGCACGACGGCCCCACCGTCGTAGCGCTCGAACCCGAACAGGTTCTCGACCGTGGGCTCGCCCGTCGACTCGGCGAAGTCCTGGCGGAACGCCAGGTTGCTCCTCGCCTGCGTCTCGAGCGGGAACACGTCGGCGTGGTCGAGCCACAGCCACTGGGCATACGTGGCGAAGGACTCGTTGAGCCACAGATCGGACCAGTCGGCGGGCGTGACGGCGTTGCCGAACCACTGGTGGGCCAGCTCGTGCGACAGCAGCAGCTGTTGCATCACGCCGGGTGACCCGCCCGGGAAGTCGTCGCGGGAGAACAGCGACCGTCCCTGCGTCTCCATGGCGAGGCCCGAGAAGCTGTCGGTGAACGCCAGCCCGTAGCGATCGAGCGGATACGGACCGAGCAACGGCTCGAAGAACGCCATCTGGTCGTCGGTCAGGTCGAAGTACGGCGCCATCTGCTCGACGTCGTCGGAGAGCGCGACGTCGACGATCGGAACGCTGCCGACGACACCGTGGTCGAGCACCTCGTAGTCCCCCGTGAGAATCTGGGCCAGGTACGTCGCCATCGGTTCGCGCTGTTCCCACACCCACGTGTCACCTTCGGGGCCCGCCCGTTGCTCGAGCAGCTCACCGTTGGCCACCGCGGTGACTCCACTCGGGACCGTCAGCTCGAACCGCCACGTCGCCTTGTCGGAGGGGTGGTCGTTGCTCGGCAGCCACGAATGCGCACCGTCGGGCTCGTTGAGGACGAACGAACCGGTCGGCGTGGCGAACCATCCGATCCCGAGCCCGACCGGCGAGTCGTTGCCACTCGCGCGATCGGTGTACGCGACATCGATGGTGACGGGTTGCTGCACGGAGACCGGAGTCGCCGGCTGGATCAGGAGCTCCTCGTTACCGAGCGAGAAGTCGGCGGCAGCGCCGTCCACGGCGACCGCCTCGATGTCCATCTCCCCGGCATCGAGTACGAGACGGTCGGGCCGACCCACGACCAGCGCCGTGATCGTGACGTCGGCGTCGATGATCTGCGTCGACGGGTCGTACTGGATGCGGACGTCGTAGGACTGCACGTCGAGCTCGTCCGTGCCGAGCTGCGGGAACAGCGAGTCGCCGATCGACTCCACGCCCTGGGTGGGTGCAGGCGCCGCCGGCGGCTCGGTGATGGCAGGTTCGGTGGTCTCCGGAGTCTGCGGCTGCGTCGTGGGCGTGCTCGACGTCGATGGCGGCGATGTCGGTGATGTCGGTGATGTCGGCAACGTTGGCGACGTCGATGCGGTGGTTCGCTCGACCGCCGACTCGGTGTGAACGCCCGTCTCGCCGCATGCGGCGACGACGACTGCCAGGACCAGGAGCACGCGGCGCATCAGCGATGGAGATCCGGATCGGCGATGCGCGCCCAGTGCCGAACCGTGAAGACGGAGTCGCCTGACAGCACCGCTCCGCGACCGAGCAGGCGGCCGCCCTGCCAGTTGGAGAGGCCGAGCTCGGGAGTGCCGAGCGCGTACTGGCCGTCGACCCAGCGGGTGAAGCCGTCGCCGACGAACGGCGCCTCGACCATGGCGTAGAAGCGGCGGTGCTCCTCCGGATCCTCGCTGACGAGGGACGCCGCCAGCCGAGGGCTGAACGTGTTGAAAGCGTCGACGGCGTCATCGACGGAGGGAGTGACGACCAGCGACACCTCGGGCGCGTCCTCCCACTCCCACTCGGTGCCGAGGTCGTCCCGGTCGATCTCCGTCGCCACCCGCTCGGGTGGCAGCGCGGCGGACGATGCCCGCTCGACGTGCAGCGCTGCTTTCGTGCCGCGACGAGCCGCTGCCTCGTCGAGCGCGTCGAGGAACACCGCCATGAGGTCGGGACGAGCACTCGGCAGGCAGCAGACGTTCAGCGTGTTGCACACCTTGCGGTCGAGCGAGTGCAGCACACTGGCCCGCAGGCGCGACGGATCGGCCGTTTCTCCGGCGATCAGCCAGGCGCCGCCGGTTCCGTGCAGGCTGACGGGCGTGCCGGCCTGGCGGGCGACCGCACCGAGCTGGGCGACGGCCTGGCCCGAGCCCCTGGCGACGGCGAGGGCGAGCCGTCGATCGTCGAACAGTGCCCAGCCCGCGGCGCGGTCCGGCGAGCGGACGAGGCTGACAGAACCCGGCGGCAGGCCCGCCGCGGCGAGCGCAGGCTCGAGAGCATCGGCCGTGATCGATTCGGCCGTGCGGAGCGCATCCGAGCCGATGCGCATCACGACCGCGTTCCCCGTGCGCAGCACGCCGGCGGCATCGGCGAAGACGTTGGGCCGTCCCTCGAACACGAATCCGACGATGCCGAGTGGTGCCCGGCGGGCCTCCACCGACCACGCCGCGTGCTCGACGCGCTGGACCGGTTCATCTCGGCGCAGCGGCGACTCGGCCCACGACCGCAGACCGGCCACCATGTCCGCCCGCATCTTGTCGGTCAGGACGAGTCGCGTCGTCGAACGTCCGGCGGCCTGTGCTGCCGCCACGTCACGGCGATTGGCCTCGAGGATCTGAGCGGCAGTCGTGTCGTCGGCCAGGCGGTCGGCGAAGCCCTCGAAGAACGCGGTGATCTCGTCGTCGGTGCAGCGGCTGAGCGCTCCGAACGCTGAGGCGGCCGTCGTGACGGCGTCGGCAGCCGCCGCCTGCGCCGTCGCCGGGACGTGCAGCAGGTCGCCCGTCTCCTGGACGACGAGCAGCCGATCGCCGGGGACGAACGCCGCGGCGAGAGCTTCCGGCACCGACGTCACACGATCGCCACCGAACACGATCTGCTGACCGGCCGTCAGCTGCTCGAGTCGCGCGCCCACGTGCGCAGCGTACGGGTCACCGTCGGTACCGTGACCGCATGTCGCCGGACGACCGTCTCTACTTCCGCCAGCTGCTGTCGGGCCGGGATTTCGCCGTCGGTGACCCGCTGGCGTCCGAGATGGTGAACTTCGTGTACGCCATCGGGGACCGGTCGACGGGCGAGTCCCTGCTCGTCGACCCGGCGTATGGCGTCGACGAACTGGTTGACACGATCGAGGCCGACGGCATGACCGTCGGCGGCGTCCTGGCCTCCCATTACCACCCGGACCACGTCGGTGGCTCGATGGCCGGCTACACGATCGAAGGAGTGACGCGCTTGCTCGAGCGGGTCGAGTGCCCGGTCCATGTGCAGCGAGCCGAGGCACCGTGGGTCAGCCGCACCACCGGCATCGCCGAGAGCGAGCTGGCGGTCCATGACCCCGGCGACCGCGTTCGGGTCGGGGCCGTCGAGATCGAGCTCGTGCACACGCCGGGCCACACGCCCGGCAGCCAGTGCTTCCTCGTCGAGGGTCGGCTCGTGTCCGGCGACACGCTGTTCCTCGACGGATGTGGGCGCACCGATCTGCCCGGCAGCGACGCCGAGCAGATGTACGACAGCCTGCAGCGCCTCGCGATGCTGCCGGGTGACACGATCGTCTTCCCCGGGCACCGCTACTCCCTGCCGTCGAGCGCCAGCATCGACGCCATCCGGGAGCAGAACTACGTCTACCGGCCCTCCACCAAGGAGCAGTGGCTGACCGATGTTCGCTGCGCTAACGGCGCGTGCCTCGCTGGCTCTGGCGGGCCGACGCTCGGCCTGACCAGCCATGTTCGACTACGGCACGGACGCTCCAGCGCCTCCGACTCTGCCCTCAAGTGAGCGCGGCTGCGATCGCCGAGATTCCTGCGACGGTGAGCAGGGCGAGAACGAGACGGCGGAATCGGGGCGGATCCAGGTGGCGTCGCAGCGAGATGCCCGCGACCGCCCCGAGCGCCAGACCGGGCAGCGACACGGCGATCGCGGCGAGCACGTCGCCGTCGACGTCGCCGATCGCGGCGAACACGACGATGCTGATGATGTCGAGCACGGCGAAGACCGTGGTGATGGTCGCTCGGAATCGTGCCGGCGGGAAGTGCCGCGCCTGCAGCACGAAGACGAGTGGCGGGCCGTTGACGCCGGCCGACATGGTCAGCGCCCCGGACAGCACGCCCGCGCCGACATCGAGTCCCGGGCCGACGTGGCGAAGGTCGAGCCCGGCGGCGATCACCACGACGGCGACCAGCACGGCGACGCCGATGACGAGGCCGAGAACCTGGCTGTCGGCGAGGCGGAAGACGAGCAGCCCGAGCGGCAGTCCGACCGCGGCTCCGGCGAGCAGCCGGCCGATCACGGGTCGGTCGGCCTCGTGGCGACCGGTCAACGCCTGATAGCTGTTCGTGAAGGTGGCGAGGCCCAGGGCCACCACGACCGCATCGTGCGGGTCGAGCACGATCGACAGCAGCGGCACGGCGGCCAATCCGAATCCGAAGCCGGCCGAGAGCTGCACGGTGGCCGCCACCGCGACCACGACCGCCACCCCGACGTAGGCGGCCGCGCTCACCAGGTGTCGATGTTCGGTCGCTTCTTCCCGGGTCGCCGTGCCGGCGCTGGAGCCGCGTCGAGGATCGTCGTGATCCAGCGCCGGCTGTCGGCAGGATCGATCACGTCGTCGATCTCGAAGTACGAGGCGACGCTCAGGCCCTTGCCGACGTCGTACATCCGCTCCACCAGCTCCTGGAACAGCTCCTCGCGCGCCTCAGCGTCTTCGACGGCATCGAGCTCACGCCGGTAGCCGAGGCGGACCGCACCCTCCAGGCCCATGCCGCCGAACTCGCCGGTGGGCCACGCCACGCACGCCAGCGGCGCCTTCGTCGACCCGCCCATCATCGCCTGCGCGCCGAGTCCATAGGCCTTGCGCAACACGATGGTCACCGTCGGGACGGTGACGTTGGCACCGGTGACGAACAGGCGATTGCAGTGACGCACGAGACCGGTCGCCTCGACGTCCGGGCCGACCATCATCCCTGGCGTGTCACACAACGTCACGATCGGAAGGTCGAAGGCGTCGCACAGCTGCATGAAGCGCGCGGCCTTGTCGGCGCCCGGCGTGTCGATGGCTCCGGCGAGGTGCGCTGGGTTGTTGGCAATGACGCCGACGGCCCGACCTTCGATGCGAGCCAGCGCGGTGATCATCCCCAGTCCGAAGTCGCGCCGCAGCTCGAGCACGGAGCCGGTGTCGAAGAGCAGTTCGATGGCGCGCCGCACGTCGTAGCTGCGCAGACGGTCGACGGGCACGACCTCACGCAGCATCGCCTGGTCGGCGCAGTCCCACCGGTCCAGGCGTCCCTGGAAGTACGAGAGGTACTGCTTGGCCAGCTCCACCGCGGCGGCCTCGTCGTCGGCCACGAGGTCGACGACGCCGTTGCGGCGCTGCACATCGATCGGACCGATCGCCGTCGGCTCGAAGACGCCGAGCCCGCCGCCCTCGATCATCGCCGGACCGCCCATCCCGATGTTGGAGTCGGTGGTGGCGATGACGACATCGCAGCAGCCGAGGATGGCGGCGTTGCCGGCGAAGCAGTAGCCGGCGTTGACGCCAACGAGCGGAACCAGGCCGGACAGCTCTGCCAACCAGAGGAAGGCGAGGCAGTCGAGGCCGGAAGGACCGGTGCCGTCGGTGTCGCCCGGCCGCCCGCCGCCACCTTCGGTGAAGAACACGATCGGCAGGCGCATCCGCTCGGCCAGCTCGAACAGCCGGTCCTTCTTGCGGTGGTTCTGCAGGCCCTGCGTGCCGGCGAGGACCGTGTAGTCGTACGACATCGCGATGCAGCGCGCCGCCTCGCCCTCGAAGAGCGTTCCGTTCACCGTCCCGATGCCACCGACGAGCCCATCGGCAGGCGTGTTGGCGATGAGGTCTTGCAGCTCGCGCCGCCGTCGCTGGGCGGCGATGACGAGCGGTCCGTACTCGATGAAGGAGCCGGCGTCGACGAGGTCGGCGATGTTCTCGCGAGCGGTCCGACGACCGACGGCGCGCCGGCGTGCAACTGCGTCGGGGCGGGACTCGTCGAGACCGATGAAGTGGCGCGCGACGCTCTCGGCGAGATCCGGCCGTTCGCTAGCCCGCCGCGTCGAGTCGTCGCCGCGATCGGCCGCGCGTCCACGCGTCGTCGACGGGCTCGAGGAGGGCGAGGAGATCACCCGGCATCACCGCCGCCCCGATCGTCGCCGTGAGTTGACCCACCCGACCTGGCTTCCGGCGCGACGATGTCGTGGTGCATCTTCATCGACTCGATGAGCATGATCGCTTCGCCGGCCCGCGACGATGTCGCCAGCCTCCACCTCGATGGACACGACCGTGCCCTGCAGTGGGCTGCGGATCTCCGTCATCGCCCGGCACTGTACGGGCGGCGTCGACGGTGCTTCCTATGAGGGACGCGCCTGATGGATCGTGTCCGTGGCGGCCGGGATGCTCGCTCTGGTCGGGTGCAACGACGTCAACCCGACGGCGCAGGCGCCCGAGCAGACGCGTCGCTCGAGCCGCTGACGTCGATCGTCCAACTTGGCGACTCGGTCGCCTCCGGTGAAGGCACGTTGTACGGCTACCAATGGGACAGCGCCAGTCAGGAGTGGATCGACGGCAACATCGACGCGACCTGGCCGCGCGCCGTATCCCGACTGCCACGACTCGCCAGTACGCCTACGGCAACCGTCGTAGCGGTCTACTTCGGCGCCACGTTCCACCAGTTCGCCTGCACGGGCGCGACGTTCAACAACGGGATCTCCGCACCCGAGACTGGCCTGATCGAGGAATACCGCCCTGCGCAGTTCGGCAACTGGGCGACGCAGACGGACCTCAACGCGGACTACGACGCCGCCGCTGCCGCAGCTCGTCCTCTCACGCTCGGCGCCGACGATCTGCAGTTCGTCTCGATCATCGAAGACTGTGTCAAGAACGCCTACGAGTACTACTGGGACATCGAGGTCGCTCCGGTGCGTGGACAACAACCCGGGCTCGACGATCCAGACGGACTTCCTCGATGCCCTGCAGATGCTGGAACAGCACTACGGGACGCTGGTGTCCTGGATCAAGGAGCGGGCGCAGGCCAACAACGTCCGGAGCCGAAGGTCGTCTTCACGAACTACCCGAATCCGCTGCCGCCCGACGGTACGAAGTGCAACGACACGAACTACCTGTATCCCGACCAGGTCAAGTACCTGTCGAGCCTCGTGGATCAGCTCAACGGCATCGTCGTCGACACGTCACCGGGCTCAACGATCCAAACGTCGCGGTCGCCGACATCTCCGGCGCATACACCGTGCAGGGCACGTCCCACATCTGGTGCTCCGATGACCCGTGGGCCTACGGCTTGTCGATCTACTCCGTGACGAGCCCGAGTTCGTTCGAGAGCCAGGCGCCGTTCCACCCGACACCGGACGGGCAGGAGAGCGTCGCCGAGCACGTCATCCCCGTCCTCCACCAGTGGTTCGCGCCGGCTGCGCCCACCGACGGTGAAGCGCCCTCGAGCACGGCGCCGGAGCCAACCACCACAGGCTGACCGAGCTTCTGTGTGAGCGAAACGGTGTCCTGACCGCGTCTTCGCTCACTCAGAGCCGGAGGCGCCGAGGATCCGCCGGAAGTACTCGGCCGTGCGCTCGAGACCTGTCCGCAGGGGGATCTCGGGCTCCCATCCCGAGCGCCGACCGGGCGAGGGTCAGATCGGGCTGGCGCTGGGTCGGGTCGTCGACGGGGAGCGGCTCGAAGACGAGCTCCGAGTTGGATCCCGTGACCTCCAGGACCATCTCGGCGAGCTGGCGGATCGTGAACTCTCCAGGATTGCCGATGTTGACCGGGCCGGTGATGTCGCCGTCGAGCAGGGCGAGGAACCCGCGAATCTCGTCGTCGACGTAGCAGAAGGAGCGGGTCTGGCTTCCGTCACCGAAGATCGTGATCGGATCGCCCCGCAGCGCCTGGACGAGGAAGTTGGAGGTGGCCCGCCCGTCATCGGCTCTCATCTGAGGCCCGAACGTGTTGAAGATGCGAACGATTCGCACATCGAGGCCGTGATGGCGGTGGTACGCCATCGTCATCGCCTCGGCGAACCGCTTCGCTTCGTCGTAGACCCCACGCGGTCCGATCGGGTTGACGTGACCCCAATACGTCTCCGGCTGCGGATGGACCTGCGGGTCGCCGTAGACCTCGCTCGTCGACGCGAGGAAGAACTTCGCGCTCTTCGCCTTGGCCAGCCCGAGCGTGTTGTGGGTGCCGAGGCTGCCGACCTTGAGGATCTGGATCGGGATCCGCTCGAAGTCCGCCGGCGAGGCGGGACTGGCGAAGTGCATCACGGCGTCCACCGCTCCGGGAATCCACACGTACTGGCTCACGTCGTGCTCGACGAACGTGAACCCGCGCTGCCCGAACAGCTCCTCGATGTTCGACACCGCCCCGGTGACGAGGTTGTCGACGGCGATCACCTGATCGCCGCGCGCCAGCAGTGCCCGGCACAGGTGCGAGCCGAGGAAGCCGGCGCCGCCTGTGACGACGATGCGCGCCATCCTCGGTTACCGACCGATGCCCTGGTAGTCGAACCCGGCCCGGCGCCACTCGCTGCGGTCGAGCAGGTTGCGACCATCGACCACCGCCCTGCCGGTCATCGCCGCGGCGGCCTTGCTGGCATCGAGCCACCGGTAGTCGTCCCACTCGGTGAGCACCGCCAGGACGTCGGCACCCTCACACACCTCGTACGGCTCGGAGCAGATCTCGATCGACTCCGGAAGCCCTGGCTTCGGCCCCGACACGGTCGGATCGTGCGCGCGCACCTTGGCGCCCTGCGCGAGCAACCGGTCGATGATCGCCAGTGATGGAGATTCCCGGAGGTCGTCGGTGCGGGCCTTGAACGTGAGTCCCCACACGCCGATCACCTTGCCTGCGATGTCTCCGCGAGCCGCCGCCTTGATCTTGTCGGTCACGCGGTCGAACTGCTCGTCGTTGATGGCCACGACGCCCTCGAGGAGGTCGAACTCATAGCCGGCGTCCGTGGCGATCTTGAGCAGCGCCCGCGTGTCTTTGGGGAAACAGGAACCACCCCAACCTGGACCCGGTCGGAGGAACTCCTGCCCGATGCGCTTGTCGTATCCGAGGCCCAACACGACGTCATTGACGTCGGCCCCCACTCCTTCGCAGATCGCCGCGACGGCGTTGACGAACGACAGCTTCGTCGCCAGGAAGGCATTCGCCGCGTACTTGAGCGTCTCCGCCGACGCCGGGTCGGTGACGATCACCGGCGCCGCAACACCGAGATACAGCGCCGACACCTTGATCGCCGCCGACTGATCGGTGCTGCCGACGACGATGCGGTCGGGCTTGAGGAAGTCCTGCACTGCCGAGCCCTCGCGTAGGAACTCGGGGTTCGAGACGACCTTCACGTCTGGGCGATCGAGCACCCGCTCGACGACCCTCGTCGAGCCGACCGGAACGGTGGACTTGTTGACGACGACGCTCTCGTACGGCAGGGCCTCGGAGATCTCCCGCGCCGCCTGCTCGATGTAGGACAGATCCGCGCTTCCGTCGTCGCCCTGCGGCGTCGGAACGCACAGGAAGGCGATGTCGCAGTCGCGCACCGCGTTGGCCGCGCCGACCACGAAGCGAAGGCGCCCCGACCGTAGGCCCTCCTCCACGAGACGGTCGAGGCCGTGCTCGACGATCGGGATCTCGCCACGGGACAGCCGAGCGACCTTGTCTGCATCCACGTCTGCGCACGTGACCTCGTGGCCGAGATGGGCAAAGCAGGCTCCGGTCGTCAATCCGACGTAGCCCGTGCCGACGATGGCGATCCGCGACATGGGCTGCGACGCTACTGGCCGTCGACTCGACGTCGCACGAGATCACGGCGCATCAGATTCTCTGGAAGATCCGCCGTCAGATCTGACACCAGACCTTCCGGAGAAGCCGGTGACTACCGTGTCGCCAATGCCCGTGGGCGCGCCGATCGAACCGCTCGATCCTGGGCTCCTCGAGGCGTGCGGCGACGATCCCACTGCCGTCTGCGAGTGGGTGTGGGATCGCACGACGAACGAAACGCTGGCCAAGCTCGCCGACTGGTTCATCGGCAAGCCACTCACCGTCGTCGTGATCCTCGGTGTCGCCTTCGTGCTGTCGCGGATCGTGCGGCACTTCGTCCGCAAGGCGGTGTACCGGGTCGTCGTGACGGACCGGGAGGCGGCGGGGCGGGCGCTGCAGCGGATCAACCCGGCTGCCGAGCCGTCTGTACCTGCGGCCGAGGACCCTCGCCGCACCGCCCGGGCCAAGTCGATCTCGGCGGTCGTGGCGTCGACCATCAGCGTGATCATCTGGGTGATGGCCGTGTTCGTCGCCCTCGGCGAGCTCAGCATCGACCTGGCGCCGCTGATCGCCGGCGCCGGGATCGCCGGCGTCGCCCTCGGCTTCGGCGCGCAGAGCCTCGTCAAGGACTGCCTCAGCGGGCTGTTCATGCTGATCGAGGATCAGTTCGGCATCGGTGACATCGTCGACGTGGGTGAGGCGTCCGGCGTGGTGGAGCGCGTCACGCTGCGGGCAACGGTGCTGCGTGGCCTCGATGGCACCGTCTGGCACGTGCCCAACGGCGAGATCGTGCGCGTCGGCAATCGATCGCAGCTGTGGTCGGTGGCCGTGGTCGACGTCGTCGTGGCCTACGACGCCGACATCGAGCGCGCCGGCCGCATCCTCGAGCAGACCGCCCAGCGCATCGTCGAGCAGGGGGACCACGCCGGCCACGTGCTCGAGGCGCCCGTCTTTCTCGGTGTCGAGTCGGCGGCATCGGAGGGAGTCCTCTTGCGCCTGACGGTCAAGACCACGCCAGGCGCCCAGTTCGAATTGCAACGGGCGCTGCTCCTCGCCATCAAGGGCGCCTTCGACGAGGCCGGGATTCCGCGCCCGCCGCCGCAGCAGCTGTGGACGCGCCAGCAGCCACCGTAGATGCCATGATGGGCGACGTGTCCGGTGGGCGGGGGGAGCGATGACTGCGTTCTTCACCGCGCCCGACGGCGCGTCGCTGTGGTGGTCGATCATCCTCCTCGTGCTCACCGCCCTGTTGCTGCTGCGGGCGGGCATCGCCACGCGACCCCCACGGCTGACCGCAGCGACCACCTCCAACGAGCTCGGGAGCGAGTCCCCGGCAGTGACCAGCCTGCTCACGAACGGGTTCGTCGTCACGCCGCCGGCGGCCAACGCGACCCTGCTCGACCTCGTCGCTCGTGGCTGGCTCCGCATCGAGCAGGCCGAGCACGAGGTCGTCCTGCTGACCGACCGGCGCGGCCGGGCCGGCGACGTGCTGGCGCCGTATGAGCAGCAGGTCCTCAACCACGTCCATCGCCAGACGGCGGGACTGCTGACCGGCGTCTCCGGGGCAGGCATCGAGATCGCCGGGCTGCGTCTCCCCCGCAAGTGGTGGCGGCGGTTCACCAAGGCCGTCGTCGCTGACTCCCGCCGCCAAGGTCTCTCCAAGCGCCGATGGGACGTCCTCGCTCTCGGTCCGCCCATCATCACGTGCGCGCTGTCGGGGTTCATGTGGTGGCGGTCGGTCCGCACGGGCCCGGAGACCGCCGTCGTCGACTCCCTGCAATCAAGGGGCGTCGCCGTTGCCGTGCTCATCGCCATCCTGCTCGTCATCCGTCGCCTGGTGAAGCGCATCAGGTCGCGGGCCCAGCGGCCGACCGAGCTCGGCCTCGAGCGGGCTGCCCACTGGCTCTCGGTGCGGGCGTGGATGGAACCACGAGGGTTCGAGGGCGCATCGGCGACGGCCGCCAACAGCACGAGTCGCGCCCTCGCCTACGCCGCCGCCCTCGGCCTCGCCGAGCGGGCGGCCGAGGAGCTGCCGGTCGTGCCGGAGGACGATCGGCTGGCGTGGAGCAACGCCACCGGCGAGTGGCACGTCGTGCGCGTGCGGTACCCGTTCCGACCGGGCTACGGCCGGCATCCGGCGATGATGCTGCTGGCGGGGCTCATCGTCGGCGCTGGGTTGGTGGCGCTGCAGCGCTTCCTGCTGGACGTCGCCCGCGGCGAGGCCTTGCTCAGTGTGTTCGAGGACTTCCCAGATCAGGCCGACCTGATCGAGACGGTGGCCCTCGTGCTGGCGGCGATCGTCATCCTGCCGCTGCTGTGGATGGGGTGGCTCATCATCGCCGGGTCGTTCGACCTGTTCTCGACGGTCGAGCGCCAGGGTGTGGTCGTGCGAGCTCGCCGGCCGCAGCGCGTCGTGCCCTTTCCCCGACTGCTCCGGCCCCTGGCCCGGCGGGACCGGTTCGCGCTGTTCATCGCCATCGACGACGGTCGCTCCGACCGCGTCAGCGCGTGGCTGTCCAATGAGCGCACGGCGGTACCGCAGGGCGCCCGGGCACGCGTCCTCGCCACGCCCGTGCTCGGCTACGTACGGTCCTCCGAACCGATCGGCACGACCCGCTGAGCCCTTCTGTCCGTAGAAATCGTGCGTTGTGATGCGATTCCTACGGACAGAACGCGTGCCGTAGCGTCACGACATGCCCCGCCTGCTCTTGACGAACGACGACGGTGTTGACTCCATCGGGCTGCACCTTCTCGCCCGGGCGATGCGCGAGCACGGCGACGTCGTCATCGCCGCACCCGACACGGAGTACTCGGGTGCCGGAGCCGCGCTCGGGCCCCTGCACCTCATGCAACCGGAGGTGCGTCGCGTCCGGGTCGATGGCATCGAGGAAGCCTGGGCGGTCAACGGCGCGCCGGCCCTCTGCGTCATGTTCGCCCGGCTCGGTGCCTTCGGTCCGTTCGACCTCGTGGTCTCCGGCATCAACCCCGGCGCCAACGTCGGCCGGGCCGTCTACCACTCGGGCACCGTCGGTGCTGCGCTCACCGCCCGCAACGGCAACGTCAGTGGCGTCGCCGTCAGCCAGGCCGTCAGCAGGGTTCGGCGTCGAGGGCCAGGGCTGGGACGAGATGATCGCCGATCAACACTGGGACACCGCGGCGTCCGTGGGAAGCATCGTCGTCGGCGCCGTCCTGGCGTCCCGGCCGGCGGAACCCGTCGTCGTCAACGTCAACGTGCCCAACCTGCCCATCGAGCAGATCCGTGGGTGGCGACACGCCTCGATCGGACTCCTCCCTCCGCGGGCGGTCACCACCGCCCGCCTCGATCCCATCCAGGGTCGAGATGGAGCGTTCGCTGTTCGTCTCGAGTGGGGCGACACCATCGAGCTGCCGCCGGAGACCGACGGCGGTGCGATCGAGCGGGACGAGGTCACGATCTCCTACGTGAGCCGGCTGGTGGCCGAGCCCCGGTCCGACCTCGACGCCGTCGACGAGGCCCTGGACCGATCAGTCGCTCGAGCGTCCACGTCATGAGCCGCCTAGCGAACGAATGTGCGGTCCTCATGCTGCGCAGCGGCGCACTGTGCCCGCGATCGCCACCGCAAACTCGCGACGGGGGTGCAGGAGCGCTACCATGCGTGGCACCGCGGGAGCGCATCGTGCCCCCGAGCGGACGGCCACGCGGCGTGCACCACACCGCGCACATCTCCTCCGACGTCGCCCGGACGATCGACTTCTACCAGGGCCTGCTCGGCTTCCCCCTGACAGAGCTGTTCGAGAACCGTGACTACCCGGGCTCGACGCACTTCTTCTTCGACATCGGCAACGGCAACGCGCTGGCCTTCTTCGACTTCCCGGGGCTCGACGTCGGGCCGTATGCCGAGGTGCTCGGCGGCCATCACCATCTGGCGATCAGCGTCGAGCCCGCGCACTGGGAGGAGCTGCGGCGTCGCTTGGACGAGGCCGGCATCGAACACCACGACGAGAGCGGTGTGTCGATGTACTTCCGTGGACCTGACGGAGAGCGCCTCGAACTGATCGCCGACCCGCTCGGTGAGATGTACGGCAGCTCCGTGCTGTGACGGCGGATGCCCGACTGGCCGAGTACCGGGCCAGCATCGACAACATCGACGCGGCCCTCGTCCACCTCCTGGCCGAGCGCTTCAAGACCACGCAGGCGGTGGGCCGCTACAAGGCGGAGGTCGGCCTGCCGCCATCGGATCCCGAGCGCGAGGAACAGCAGATCCGGCGGCTGCGCGCCCTGGCCGAGGAGTCGGGCCTCGACCCGGCGTTCAGCGAGAAGTTCCTCCGTTTCATCGTCGACGAGGTGATCCGCCACCACCAGCAGCTCTCCGCCGAGACCATTCGGGACGCGTGAGCTGGCGTCATTGGTCGGCGACGACATCGCTGGCCAGTGACAGCACGGCGTCGGCGTGGACTATCGCGTCGCCCTCCGTGAGCGTCGGGCCCAGCTCGACGATGAACGCGATCCCATCCTCGATCGTGCGCCGCTGCCACGTCGCGGCGACGCCCGTGTAGGTGCCGCCGCTGATGTCCAGCACCGGCAGCCCGGTCAACTCGGCGTAGCGGGCCCGCAGCTCGCCGTCGCGCCCCTGGCCGGGGGCGATGCGGAACAGGTCCTGGTGGTACCAGATGCCGAGATCCGGCTGCAGGAGCGAGATCAGCCCGACCATCGCCTGGGTCTCGGGCTCGCTGGCAGGGCCGGTGCCGCCGTACTGCGAGCCGCCGGGTTCCTCCAGCGCGTGCCCACCCGAACGGGAAGTTGCGGTTGAGGTCGACGAGGTTGGCGTTCGTCCGCCGTCCGGCCGCTTGGCCGTCGGGGTTCATCGATTCGACGAGCCACAGGTCGACGCCGTCGGGCACCGGCGCCGTCGCCAGCCGGTCGAGGATCGCCACGCCATCGTCCTCGTCGCCATGGATCACGCCGATGACGAGCACGACGACACCACCTGGCGTCCCACGTTCGACGGCGACGAGCGGCCGCCCCTCGACGGAGCGGCCGAACTCGACCACCTGCACGGCGTCGGTGACGAGGCCGGCGACGTGCGCCACGGTGGTCGTCGCGGCGTCGTCGGCGGTCGAGTCGTGGTGGTCGAAGTGCTCGAGGTCGTCGAGGTGGTCGACGGTGGTCGATGTTGCCGCTGGAGTCGGCGGCGAGGTCGTCGCGTCGACGGACGTGCTCGGCGCCGTGTCAGGCTCACCAGAGCATGCGGCGATCGCCGCGACGGCGAGCAGGCAGGCCAAGCGGGCCACTGCCGGAACGTACCGGCCGCGCCGTTGGCAGGTCGCGTCGTTCTGAGGCGAGGACCCGGTTCGGCACGCCGGCGCCTCCAGGCGCTTCGGCGGCCACATCGCCCATCAAACGGCGTCGGGTCCCCGCTCCCCCGTCCTGATCCGCACGAGGTCCTCGAGCGAGGTGACCCAGATCTTGCCGTCCCCGATCTTCTCGGTGCGCGCCGTTTCGACGATGGAGTCGACCACCGCGTCGACCACGCCGTCCTCGACGATGATCTCCAGCTTGACCTTCGGGACGAAGTCGATCTGGTACTCGGTCCCTCGATACGTCTCGGTGTGCCCGCCCTGACGGCCGAAGCCACGAACCTCGGTGACGGTCAACCCGACCACACCGGCGGCCTTCAGCGTGGCCTTCACGTCGTCGAGCTTGAAGGGCTTGATGATGGCGGTGATCAGCTTCATGTCGACTCCTCGCTCAGGCCGCGCCGTGGTACGCGGTCTCGCCGTGCTCGATGAGATCGAGGCCGGTGACCTCTTCCTCCTCGGCCACACGAACTCCGATGGTGAGTTGCAGCGCCTTCACGATGAGGAACGTCAGCACGAACGACCACACGATGGCGACGCCGTTGGCGAGGAGCTGCTCACCGAGCAGGCTCAGTCCGCCACCGAAGAACAGGCCTTCCCCGGAGAAGTACGCCTCACCGTCGGCCTTGAGGAAGAAGTCGGGGTTGGCGAAGAACCCGATGAGCAGTGATCCGACGAGACCGCCGACGAAGTGCACGCCGACGACGTCGAGCGCATCGTCGTAGCCGGCCTTCGTCTTCAGTCGCACGGCGTAACAGCAGATCGCGCCGGCCAGAGCGCCGATGACGAGTGGTGCGACGCCCGAAACGTACCCGGCCGCCGGCGTGATCGCCACGAGCCCGGCCACGATGCCCGAGGCCGCTCCGAGGTTGGTCGGGTGGCCGTCACGCAGCCACTCGACGAGGATCCAGATCAAGCCGGCGGCGGCAGCGGCGAGGAACGTGTTCATGAACGCCTGCGCCGCCTGTCCGTTGGCGCCCAGCGCCGAGCCGGCGTTGAACCCGAACCAGCCGAACCACAGGATGCCGGCACCGATCATGACCAGCGGCATCGAGTGCGGCGGCTCGTTCTCGTGCGGCCAGCCGCGGCGCTTGCCGAGCACGAGCACGGCGGCCAGCGAAGCAATGCCGGCGTTGACGTGGATCGCTGTGCCGCCGGCGAAGTCGAGCGAACCACGCTGCCCGAGCCATCCACCGAACACCCACTTGAAGATCGGCACGTACACCAGGAACAGCCACAGCGGGACGAACAGCGCCCAGGCCGAGAACTTCATCCGGTCGGCGACGGCGCCGGAGATCAAGGCGGGTGTGATGACGGCGAACATCCCGAGATATGCGACGACAGCGAGCGTTCCGCCGTCGCCGACGTCGGTGATGTCCTTGAGGAACGCGGCGTCGAACGTGCCGATGAAGTCGTTGTCGAACGGAACCTGCGCCAGCGAGTACCCCACGACCATCCACAGGATCGGGATGATGAGCAGGCAGTAGAAGTTCATCATCAGCATGTTCAGCACGTTGCGGCGCCGATCCATCCCGCCGTAGAAGAAGGCCAGTCCCGGCGTCATGAAGAGCACGAGGGCTGCTGCCGTCAGTACCCAGGCGAGACTTCCGCTGTCCATCTGGAACCCTTTCCGGACCGCCAGGGTGTGCGCTCCGGGGCGGAACGTACGGAAGAACCGTTTCCTCCGTGTTTCCGGACCGTGCGCAGTCGGTTACGGGCGTCGGACGTGGAACACTCGGACGGGTGAGCAATGACGACGTTCCTGACCTGGCCAATGTCACTGCTGCCCTGACGGCCCCCGGCGCACCGTTCGAGATGGAGGACATCGTCGTCGACGATGTCGCGTTACGGGCCTGGAAGAACGCCCCGCCGACCCTGCGCGAGCTGCTCGATCTCAGCCGTTTCCACGGCGACGCCGAGTTCCTCGTCTACGACGGCGAAGCACCGGGTGCCGTGCCTGGCCCGTTCGACCGCGTCGCCTTCCGTGCCCACGCTGCGGCGGCGGCGACGTTCGCCCATCGACTGATCGAGGATCACGGTGTCCAGCCGGGCGATCGGGTGACGATCGCCATGCGCAACTTCCCCGAGTGGAGCATCGCGTTCTGGGGGGCCTCCGCGGCCGGCGCGGTGGTCGTCCCGCTCAACGCGTGGTGGACAGGTCCGGAGCTCGCGTACGGCCTCGCCGACTCGGGCACCAAGGTGGTGATCGCCGACCACGAACGGGCCGAACGCATCGTCGAGCACCGCGCTGAGCTCCCGGCCCTGGAGACGGTGATCGTCGCTCGCGCCGGGCCCGGCGAGGCGGTTCCCGGCACGATCCCGTTCGAGGACGCGATCGGGCCCGTCGAGGCCGACGCGCCGCTACCCGACGTCACCATCGGTCCCGACGACGACGCGACGATCTTCTACACGTCGGGCACGACCGGCCAGCCCAAGGGAGCACTGGGCACCCACCGCAACATCTGCACCAACCTGCTCAGCCTCGGCTACTGCGTGGCCCGTGGGGCGATGCGTTCGACCAAGGCCGCCTCGTCCGCGATGGCGCCCGCGGCGCGAAACATCTACCTGCTCTCCGTGCCGTTCTTCCACGCCACCGGCTGCCACTCGGTGCTCGTTGCGAACCTTGCCGTCGGCGGGGAGATCGTGATCATGCACCGCTGGGACGCCACGCGGGCGCTGCAGCTGATCGAGCGGGAGCGGGTGACGATCTTCGGTGGCGTCCCGGCCATGGCCTGGCAGGTGCTCGAGCACCCGGACTTCGAGCGTTACGACCTGTCGTCGGTGAAGTCGATCGGCTACGGCGGCGCCCCTGCGGCGCCCGAGCTGGTGCGCCGTCTGGAGGCCATGTTCCCCGGAAGGACGCCGTCGAACGGCTACGGGCTGACCGAGACGTCGTCGGTGACGACGATGAACGCCGGACTGGACTACCAGCGCAAGCCCGACAGCGTCGGTGTGCCGATCCCGGTCTGCGACGTGCAGGTCGTCGACCCCGACGGACGGCCGCTGCCGACGGGAGAGATCGGTGAGCTGTGGATCAAGGGGCCGAACGTCGTCAAGGGTTACTGGAACAAGCCGGAGGCGACGGCTGCTGCGATCACCGACGGCTGGTTGCACTCGGGAGACGTGGCCCGTGTCGACGACGAAGGGTTCGTGTTCATCGTCGACCGCGCCAAGGACATGATCATCCGTGGTGGCGAGAACGTGTATTGCGTCGAGGTCGAAGCCGCGCTGTTCGAGCACCCTGCCGTGACCGACGCCGCGGCGATCGGCATCCCCCACCACGTGCTCGGCGAGGAGGTCGGTGCCGTCGTCCACCTGGCGCCGGGTACGAGCGCGAGTGAGGTCGAGCTGCGTGAGTTCGTCGGCGCCCGGATCGCCGCCTTCAAGGTGCCGGTGCGGATCTGGTTCAAGGAGGAACCGCTCCCCCGCAACCCGAACGGGAAGATCATGAAGCGCGACCTGAAGGCCGAACTGCTGGGGTGACAGGCCCGCTCAGAGGAAGGTGGGTGAGACGCCGATGCGAAGCGTCGGCGGCGAGCTCGGCAGGCGAGGCGAGCAACTTGCTTGCGAGCTGAGCCCGAGTAGTAGACCAGCCATAGAGTTCGACCGTGCGATTGACCACCGCCGCCATCCAGATGGCGATGGGCGATGATCTCGACGCCAACGTTCGCGACGGCCGAGCGCCTCGTGCGCGACGCCGCCGCGCAGGGTGCGCAGCTCATCCTGCTCCCCGAGCTGTTCGAGGGTCCGTACTTCTGCAAGGACATGAAGCCAGAGCACTTCGACCGCGCGCGAGGTCGACGGTCACCCGACGGTCGGCAAGTTGGCCGCCCTCGCCGCGGAGCTGCGCGTCGTCCTGCCGCTGAGCATCTACGAGCGGGCCAACCGGGCGACGTACAACTCCGTGGTCATCGTCGACGCTGACGGCTCGGTACTCGGCACGTACCGCAAGAGCCACATCCCCGACGGTCCCGGCTACACCGAGAAGTACTACTTCAACCCTGGCGACACCGGGTTCAAGGTGTGGGAAACGCAGGCCGGCAATGTGGGCGTCGGCATCTGCTGGGACCAGTGGTTCCCCGAATCGGCGCGCTGCATGGCGCTGCTCGGCGCCGACGTGCTGTGCTACCCGACGGCGATCGGTAGCGAGCCGCCGGATCCCACCTGGGATTCGAGCGGCCACTGGCAGCGCGTCATGCAAGGCCACGCCGGCGCCAACCTGACACCGCTCGTGGCCTGCAACCGCATCGGGCACGAGGCAGGTGAGACGACGGAGATCACGTTCTACGGCTCGTCGTTCATCGCCGACCACACGGGTGCCAAGGTCGCCGAGGCGGGCCGCGACGACGAGGCCGTGCTCGTCGCCACGTTCGATCTCGAGGCGGGACGCCGCGACCGGCACTCCTGGGGGCTCTTCCGCGATCGGCGACCCGACCTGTACGGCCCGCTGCTGACGCTCGACGGTGTGACCCGCACCCGATGAGCATGCGCATGCCGGCGGAGTCGGCGCCGCACGAGCGGACCGTGATGTGCTGGCCGACGCGCATCCCGCTCTACGGCGAGTTGCTCCCGGCGGCCGAGCGCGCCCATGCCGAAGTGGCGGCGACGATCGCCGGTTTCGAGCCGGTCACGATGATCGCTCCTCCGGCCGTCGCTTCGCGGGCCGGCGAGATGTGCGGAGGCGCCGTCGAGATCGTCGAGCTCGACGCCGACGACTCCTGGTTCCGGGACACCGGTCCCATCTACGTCGTCTCGGACGACGGTGCGCGACGGCTCGCCGTCGATTGGATCTTCAACTCCTGGGGTGAGAAGTACCTGCCGTGGGAGCGCGACGCCGCCCTCGCCCGTGCCTGGGCGGAGCACGCCGGTGATGCCGTGCGCTCTGTCCCGATGGTCCTCGAAGGCGGCTCGATCGCCGTCGACGGCGCCGGCACGCTCGTGACGACGACGCAGTGCCTGCTTCACCCCAACCGCAACCCCGAGATGACGAAGAGCGAGATCGAGCGGCACCTGATCGACGAGCTGGGCATCGACGTCGTGGTGTGGCTGCCCCACGGGCTGGCCCTCGACGACGACACCGACGGCCACGTCGACAACGTGGCGGCCTTCGCGCGACCCGGCGTTCTCATGTTGCAGGGCTGCTCCGACGAAGCCGAGCCGGACTGGCTGCGCTGCAACGTCAACCGCCGGTGGGCGGCCGCCGCGACGGATGCCCGCGGTCGACCCCTCGAGGTGGTCGAAGTGCCGATCCTGCCGTTCGCCGAGATCGGGAGTCGACGCGTCGTGGTCCCGTACCTCAACTACTACGTCGGCAACGGGTTCGTCGTGGTCCCGGTGTGCGGTCACGCCGCGGACGCCGACATGGTGGCGATCATCGCCGAGCAGTACCCCGGCCGTACCACGATCCCGCTCGACGTCGGTGCCGTGCTCGCCTATGGCGGCGGCGGGATCCACTGCATCACCCAGCAGGTCCCCGCCATCACTGCCGACTAGGGCTCGGCTCGCAAGCAAGTTGCTCGCCTCGCCTGGACGAGTTCTACGCTCGCTGGCCGTGTCGCGCTCGGTCTATGTGACGGCGATGGGCCCCGCCAGCGGCAAGTCGATCGTCGCCCTCGGACTGGTCGAGCACCTGTCCCGGCGGGTCAGCCGCCTCGGCTTCTTCCGACCGATCGTGCAGAGCGTGCCCGACAACGACATCGAGCTCATCCGGGCCCGGTACCAACTCGAGGACAACCAGGTCGGCCACGCTTTCGTCGAGGACGAGCTGCGTCGTCTCGTCGCCGGCAGTGACGAGACCGCCGACGCCGGCATCGCCCAGGCGCTCGCCGAGTTCAAGGCGCTCGAGGCTCGCTCTGACATCGTCGTCATCGAGGGCACCGACTTCACGGGGCCGTCATCACCGCTCGAGTTCGACTTCAACGCCCGCGTCGCCCGCCATCTGGGAGCGCCGGTCGCTGGCAGTGCTCAACGGGAACGACCACGAGGTCGAGCACATCCTGGAGATGGTGCGCGTCGGCGAGGAATCGCTCGCCAGAGGCGGCGGCGCGGTGCTCGCGCTGATCGTCAACCGGGTGTACCCCGACTACATGGACGCAATCAGCGCCGCTCTCGCCAGCCGCCCCGCCGATGCACCGCCGGTGTGGGCGCTGCCCGAGGACGACGGCCTCCACTACCCCACCCTCGCCGAGCTTGGCCGCGCCCTCGATGCCGAGCTGGTGGCTGGCGATCACGACGACCTCAACCGGGAGGTGCGCCATGTCAAGGTGGCCGCGATGTCGGTGCCAAACCTCCTCGACCACATCGAGGACGGCACCGTCTTCATCGCGCCCGGCGACCGCCCGGATGTGATCGTCACGGCGGCGCTCACACGGCATTCAGGAGCCGTGCCGAGCGTGGCCGGCGTCGTCCTCAGCGGAGGCCTGCGTCCCGATCAGCGGGTTGCCGACCTCATCAGTGGGCTCGGCGACGGCAGCAAGCCACTGCCGATGCTGGCCGTCGACGCGGACACGTTCGACACGGCGAACGCGGCCGCCGCGGTGGAGGGTTCCATCACGCCGTCCAACGAGCGAAAGGTCGAGGCTGCCCTGGGGCTGTTCGAGACACACGTCGATGCCGGCCGCCTCGACGAGCGCGTCTCGGTCTCACGTTCGACGGTCGTCACGCCGCTGATGTTCCAGTACGAGCTGATCGAGCGGGCCAAGGTGGCCGCCGCCCACATCGTGCTCCCGGAAGGAGCCGACGAGCGCATCCTCGAGGCCGCTGACCGCCTCGTCCGTCGCAAGGTCTGCGAGCTCACCGTGCTCGGTGCCGAGAGCGCGGTGCGCCAGCGGATGTCGGAGCTCGGCTTCGACCTCGACGAGGTGTCGATCGTCGATCCGGCGACGGCTCCCTGCCGAGAGGAGTTCGCCGAGACGTATCGAGAACTGCGGGCGCACAAGGGCGTGACGATCGACCAGGCCAACGACGCCGTAGCCGATGTGAGCTTCTTCGGAACGATGATGGTCCACCTGGGCATCGCCGATGGCATGGTGTCGGGCGCCGCACACACCACAGCGCACACGATCCGGCCGGCGCTCGAGATCATCCGCACGAGCCCGGGCACGTCGATCGTCTCCAGCGTGTTCTTGATGCTGCTCGCCGACCGCGTGCTGGTGTACGGCGACTGCGCCATCAACCCTGACCCGAATGCGGCGCAGCTGGCCGACATCGCCATCTCGTCGGCGGCGACGGCCGAGCTGTTCGGCATCGAGCCTCGCGTGGCGATGCTCAGCTACTCGACGGGTGAGTCGGGTGCCGGCGCCGACGTCGACAAAGTGCGCGCGGCAACCGAGCGGGTGCGGGTGCTGCGGCCGGACCTGATGGTCGAAGGACCGATCCAGTACGACGCCGCCGTCGACGCCAGCGTGGCGCGCACGAAGCTGCCCGACAGCCGGGTCGCCGGCCAGGCGACGGTGTTCATCTTTCCGGACCTCAACACCGGCAACAACACGTACAAGGCAGTGCAACGCTCGGCCGGGGCAGTCGCTGTCGGTCCGGTGCTGCAGGGGCTGCGGCGGCCCGTCAACGACCTGTCGCGCGGTGCGACGGTGACGGACATCGTCAACACGGTGGCGATCACGGCGATCCAGGCGGGCGAGTGACGCGGTCCGATGCGGGTGCTCGTCCTCAACACCGGCAGCTCGTCGATCAAGTACCAGCTGATCGAGTCCAAGAGCGGTGAGCGGATGGCCGGCGGAGCCGCCGAGGAGGTCACCGACTACGAGGTGGCGCTCCACGGTGTGGTCACGGAGCTCGGTGACGTGGCCGTCGACGCTGTCGGCCATCGGGTCGTTCACGGAGGTGAACGCTTCACCGCACCGTCCCTCATCGACGACGCCGTGCTCGATGCGCTGCGGGCACTGGTGCCGCTCGCCCCGCTCCACAACCCGGCCAACATCAGGGGCATCGAGGTGGCCCGTCGGGTCTGGCCAGCCGTGCCGCACGTTGCGGTGTTCGACACCGCCTTCCATCGGACACTGCCACCACACGCCTATCTCTATGCGGTGCCGACGCAGTGGTACGCCGAGCACGGTGTACGCCGCTACGGCTTTCACGGCAGCTCTCACGAGTTCGTGTCCGGCCGGACGGCGAAGCTGCTCGGCCGTGACCCGGCGTCACTCCACCTGATCGTCGCCCATCTCGGCAACGGTGCGTCGATGGCGGCCATCGCGGGCGGGCGCAGCATCGACACCTCGATGGGACTGTCGCCGCTCGAAGGATTGGTGATGGGATCGCGCTCCGGCGACGTGGACCCGACCGTGATCACTCACGTGGCGGCAGCAACGGGCCGACGGCTTCGAGGATGTTGCGTCGGAGCTCAACACGGCGAGCGGGCTGAAGGGCCTGACCGGTGTCTCCGACATCCGCGAGGTGATCAACCGTGCCGACGCAGGCGATGCTGCCGCGGCGACGGCGCTCGCCGTGTTCTGCTACCGCGTGAAGAAGTACGTCGGGGCGTATCTTGCCGTGCTCGGTCGCTGTGACGCGCTGGTCTTCACTGGTGGGATCGGTGAGCACAGCGCGCCGGTTCGCCGCCGTGTGTGCGAGGGGCTCGAGCCGTTCGGCATCCTGCTCGATGACACACGCAACGCCGCCGACACGCTCGTGGTGTCTCGCGACGACAGCGCGATCACGGTGATGGTCGTGCCGACGGACGAGGAGCTGGCGATCGCCGAGCACACCGCCGCCACCGTGGCGGCCCGCTGATTGGAGACGAGGATGGAGAAGGATCCCCGGCGCTGGATCGGCGTGCTGCGCGCCTCACACGATCGGTTGGTGAGCCTCGTCGGCGAGCTCGATGACGATGCGCTCGGCCGGCCGTCGATGGCGTCCGAATGGACCGTCGCCCAGGTGCTGTCCCACCTCGGGAGCAGCGCGGAGATCAGCCAGGCCACGTTGGAAAGCGCGGCGGGCGGCGACGACCCGCTCGGCGACGGTGGCAACGAGGAGGTTTGGGCCAGGTGGAACGCCATGTCGCCAAGGGAGCAGGCGACCGCGTTCGTCGCCGCCGATCGCGCGCTGGTCGAGCGCTACGAGACGCTCGATGAGGACCAGCTGGCCAGTCTGCGCGTGGAGGTGCCATACCTTCGCGAACCGATCGACGTCGCCACGCTCGCCTCGTTCCGCCTGGGTGAGCATGCCCTCCACTCGTGGGATGTCGTTGCCGCCTTCGACCGCAGCGCAGAAGTGGCGCCCGATGCGGCTGCGCTGCTCATCGATGGGCAGCGAGGCATCGTCGCGATGGCGCGTTGGTTCCTGCCGCGGGAGACCCGCCCGGCCGAGGAGACGACGTTGCTGATCGAGACGACGGCGCCGGTTCGCAAGTACGAGTTGGTGCTCGGCGAGGGGGCTGAGCTACGGCCCGTCGAGCACGACGGCCACGGCGATGGCGCGCTGGCACTCCCCGCCGAGGCGCTGCTGCGGCTCTTCTCCGGGCGTCTCAAACCAGGATCAGCATCAGCCGAGGTCGAGCCGAGCGGCGGGATGACGATGGACGAGTTGCGGCGGGCCTTCCCCGGCTATTGACAGCGGGCACTGCTGGGTAGGACCCGGCCATGGCGCTCACGAAGAAGCAACGCGACCGGTTGCCATCGACCTTGGCACGTTCGCCGGAGAAGGCACAGGCGACCTACATCCACACGTTGGAGTCGGCGGAGAAGACCCACGGCGACGGGGAGGCGGCCCATCGCATCGCCCTCGACTCGCTCAAGCACTCGTTCGAGAAGGTCGGCGATCACTGGGAGCCCAAGCGCGAGAAGGGGCCGAGCGATCCCCAGGCGGCGCGCCGCGGCCGTGCTGCTCGCGAGGGTCGACCGGCGCCGACCGCCGGCGGCGTCGACAGCTACGCCAGCAAGGCCCACCTCATGGACGTGGCCAAGCGGCTCGACATCAGCGGACGTTCGAGGATGACCAAGGCGGAGCTCGTCAAGGCGATCGACAAGGCCAACCGCAGCGCGTCGGCGCGCGCGTTGCAACAGGGACGTTGAGCCAGAAATCGGGGAGCAGGCGACTCCGTCGAGAGGAGGCGCGCCGAATCGCCGTCAGGGCGCAGCTGCTCGACGCGCGACGTCCGGCCGACCTGCTCACGGTCGTCCAGCACCTCACCTTCTTGCAGCTCGACCCGACGGCCGTGGTGGCGCCAAGTGCCGACCTGGTCTCGTGGAGCCGGCTCGGCGACGGCTACGACCCGGCTCAGCTGCAACAGGCGCTCGAGCAGGACCGCACGTTGTTCGAGCACCGTGGCCAGGACTCGGCCGTCGAGCCGATCCTCGTCATGGTTCGGCCGATGGCAGACCTCGGCCTCTACCTGGCCGAGATGGCTGCCTGGCCAGCAGGCTGGGGCCGCCGCGCCGCCGAATGGCTCACCGCCAACGAGGCCTTCCGTCAGCGAGTCCTTGAACAGCTGGCTGCGTCGGGCCCGCTGCCCTCTCGCGACATCCTCGACACCTCCGCAGTGGCATGGGCCTCGTCGGGCTGGACCAACGACCGCAACGTCACGCAGATGCTCGAGTTCCTGACGTCACGCGGTGAGGTCGCCGTCGCTGGGCGGCGTGGCCGGCATCGCCTCTGGGACCTGGCCGAGCGTGTCTATCCGGCGAGGACAACGGTCGTCCCCGCAGATGACGCTCGCCGCCTCCGCGACGAGAAGCGGCTGCGCTCCCTCGGCGTGGCCCGACCGCGGATCGTCGGCGAAGCCGGCGTGCCCGTCGAGATCGAGGGTACGTCGGGCGAGTGGCGGGTCGATTCTGAGGCGACTGCCGAGGGCTTCGCCGGCCGCACGGCGCTGCTGTCGCCCTTCGACCGACTGATCCACAATCGCGCCCGCGCCACGGAGCTCTTCGACTTCGAGTACGTCCTGGAGATGTACAAGCCGAAGGCGAAGCGACGTTGGGGGTACTTCGCCCTCCCCGTACTGCACAACGACCGGCTCGTCGGCAAGATCGACACCGCGGCCGACCGCTCAGCTTCGGTGCTGCGAGTGCACGCCGTCCATGAGGACGTGCGCTTCACGCGAGCGATGCGAGCGGCCGTCGACGCCGAGCTTCAGGCGCTTGCTGGCTGGCTCGGGCTGGACGACGTGTCCGTGGACTGATCCGCACGCTCGTTGGGGCCGCGCAGCGCGAGGTACACGAGCGCGGACGCACCACCGAAAGCGATCGGTAGGGACCGGTACACGAGCAGCGGATGGATCTGGCTGTGGTTGTTCAACGCCACGTACCACGCAACAGCAGGTGCGAGGGCGATCAGTGCACAGATGACGAGGCCCCACCGCCCGTTCAGCCGCCTGCGCCTGGCCAAGCTCACGAGTGCCAACACGCCGAGGGCGGCGACGGAGCCGAGCACCACCCACGGCGTGAGCGGGCGGTCCCACCACATCTCGACGTTGGCGGTGAGGCCGCCGAAGCGCGAGTCGGTGACGCCGCTGCTCCCGCTCGAGAGCCGGAACTCGATCTGCGAGCGGACGCTGTCGTCGACGGTGTCGAAGCCGAGCACGATCGCCGCGATCACCCACTTCCAGCCCCACATCCACGCCAGTCCCACGATCCAGCCCACCACGGCAGCCGCCGCGATCCGCCAGGTCCGCAGCGACACACGACCGGCCACGCAGGCGCCGAGTGTCGCCCCGACCGAGGTCAGCGCCAGCGCACCCGGCATCGTCGTCATCAGGTCGAGGTAGGCGCTGATCGCCCCGGCGACGGCGGCGGCGAGGGCGGCGGTCACCCAATTCGGCCGGACGGCGACCGCCACCATCGCGATCCACCCGCCGAGCCAGGCGCACGCGCTGCCGATCGCCGTGGTCGCCGACAGCCCGGCAACGACCATGTCGCTGGTCAGCAAGGCGGGTCCGACAACGAACAGCGTGGCGATCAGACCGAACGAACGCTTCACGGCGGCGCACATTCCGAACACCGCCAGTAGCGAGAACGCGAAGGCGATCCAGCGGGTGCCGGTCACACCGAACAGCGCCAGCGCAGGACGGGTGATCACGGCGTAGCCGTGCCAGTAGCGCAGGTACGGAAACCCAGCACGCAACGTGCCGGTCTCGGCGTACGTGTCGAGCGCAGCGTCGAGCCGCGTGCACCCGGTGTACGCCGGGCTGCTCATGGCGTTGGTCAACACGTTCGCGTCGGCGCGCGCTCCCAGACCGAGCGAGAACGCCGTGCATTCGGTGTAGCGCGCCGCCGACGTGCCGAGCGGAGTTGCGTTCTCGTCCGACGGACCGATCTGCTCGGCGTCACGGGCGTCGAGCAGGTTGTCGGCGATCGGGTCGTTCGGCACCAGGTCGGCGGCGACGACGCCGACCAACCCGAGCAACGGCGCGCAGAGCAAGAGAACGAGCAGGCGCCGGTCGATCGTGGCCAACCGACGCCAGCGCGACGGAGGTTTCTCGCTTGCGACCGGCTCGCTGCGGAGCGCACGCACGGACCGAGTCTTGCCGCCACCCAGCGCTGCGTAACAGCAGAGTCGTCCCCAGTACGCTGTGCGCGTCGATGGATGAGCTCAGTGGAGATCCGGCCTGCTGGCTGGATGCCGTCTGTGACCGGTGCGGAGGGTTCATCGAACCTGCACAGCGGCACCGGTGCCGCGCGCCGGTCACCGAAGCGTCACTGCGCGCCGGCGGGCGGAGCGCCGAGCACGGTGTCGATGAGCGGATCGACCTCGTCGGCGGGGAGGGGTCGCCCCGTCATCAGGCGACGGTAGATGATGGCCCCGGCTAGTGCGGTTGCGGCCAGTTCCGGGTCGATGTCATCACGGAGCTCTCCCGCTTCGATGGCCGCAGCGATGGCGGCGACGAGGGCTGCTCGGCGCCGGTCGCTGTAGCGATGGTGCAAGCGGCGCAGCGCACCATCTCGCTCGGCACCGTCGATCAGGGCGGGGAGGCACGCCGACACCGGTGACGTGCGCATGGCGTCGCTGAGATGGTGGAGCAGAGCACTGATTCGCTCCCGTGGTGACTCCGCGTCGGCCGGCCCCGCCTCCGGCTGCACGTTCAGCGCATCGATGGCGTCAGCGATGAGCGCGGTTCGATCCGGCCAGTGGCGATAGATGGTGCTGCGGGCGACGCCGGCTCGAGTGGCGACGCCGTCGATGGCGAACCCGCCGTAGCCCCGCTCCGCCAGCTCGGCGAGCGCGGCCTCGAGGATGGCACGGCGGGAGCGAAGGATCCTCGGATCGACGCGGGGTTGCGTTTGGCTCACCGCCAGAGGATACTCTGCAACAGTAGTGTTGCATAGATCGACGAGCATCCCGAACGGAGGTGCAGCCATGGAGACATCAGTCCGATACATCGTCGAGGACACGTCGAGTGCGATCACGTTCTACGAGCTGCTGGGATTCGAGGTGGTCATGAACCCCGGCCCGGGGTTCGCGATGTTGCGTCGTGATGACCTCCGCCTGCTGCTGAACACGCCGGGCGGCGGCGGTGGTGCAGGGCAGCCTGCAGCCGACGGCACACTGCCCTCACCTGGTGGGTGGAACAGGTTCCAGCTGGCGGTCGACGACATCGAAGGAGAAGTCAGTCGGCTCGGCGAGCACGGCGTGCGATTCCGCAGCGCAGTCATCGACGGGCAGGGCGGGCGCCAAATCGTCGCCGACGACCCGTCGGGGAACCCGGTCGAGCTGTTCCAGGGTCGATCGCCCGCCGACC
>CAVZFS010000043.1:0-45246 GCA_963774635.1 uncultured Acidimicrobiia bacterium | reverse complement strand
GCGATGGCTGATGAGCGAGGTCTCCTCGGCCGCCTTTCCGGCGCCGAGCACGGCGACTTCGCCGGGATCGAGGTCGACTCCGTGCAGGTTGGCTCCGCCCGCGTCAAACGACTGATCTACCGGCCCGGCTCTCGATGGTCGACCGACGTCAAGCCGCTCGTCGGGACGGATCTCTGCATGCACGGCCATGTCGGGTTCCTGGCCCAGGGCCATCTACGCGGCGAATACGCGGATGGGTGCGGCTTCGACTTCCGCGCCCCGCACATCGTGGTGATCGAGCCGGGGCACGATGCGTGGGTCGTCGGCGACGAGAGTGCGGTGCTCATCCAGTTCGACTTCGCCTCCGACACGCTCGCCACGCTCGGGTTGCCGAGTCAACACCAGCACGACTGAGGGGTTGGTCAGATGCAGCAGCTCAGCGGCATGGATGCCTCGTTCCTCTATGCCGAGACGCCGAAAGCGCACATGGCAGGTGGGGGCATCGCGATCTATGACCCATCGACCGCCCCAGACGGCCGGGTGACGTTCAAGGGGATCCTCGACCACATCGACAAACGCCTCCACGAAGCGCGGGTGTTCCGCCAGCGGCTGGTGCGCGTCCCGTTCGACCTCGACCACCCGTACTGGATCGAGGACCCCGACTTCGATCTGGAGTTCCACGTCCGCCACATCGCGCTGCCCGCGCCAGGCGACTGGCGCCAGCTGTGCATCCAGGTGGCCCGACTCATGTCTCGGCCGCTCGACCTCGACCGGCCGCTGTGGGAGTTCTACGTCGTCGAGGGACTGGACAACGTCGAAGGCGTTCCACGGGCAGCTTCGCCGTCGTGACGAAGGTGCACCACGCCGCGATCGACGGCATGTCGGGCATGGAGATGACGAACGCCATCCACGACGACTCCCCCACGGCCGCGCCATCCATTCCCGACACCGAGTGGCGACCGGAATCGGCACCGAGCACTTCCAATCTGCTGCTGCGGGCGAGCCTCAACAACGCCACCCGACCGATGCACGCCAGCAGGGTCGCGGCGCGAGCAGTTCCCCAGCTCGGCCGCCTGCAACGCCAGCTCGGCGAGCGTTCCATCTCGCCGCCGCCGACGAGGATCCCGCGGACGCGGTGGAGCGGGCCGGTGAGCGCCCACCGCGTCTTCGACGCCGTGCGCCTGCGTCTCGACGATCTGCGGGCGATCAAGGCGACGGTGCCGGGCGCGACGATCAACGACGTCGTGCTGACGACCGTCGGCGGAGCACTGCGCGCCTACCTCCTCGCCAAGGATGAGCTCCCAGCCGACCCGCTGATCGCGATGGCGCCGATCTCGGTGCGGTCGGAGGCCGACAAAGCCGCTGCCGGGAACATGGTGTCGGGGATGTTGACGACCCTCGGCACGGACGTGGCCGACCCGTACGAGCGGCTGGTGGCCGTGCGCGAGGGCACGCACGAGTCGAAGGAGTTCGCCAACGCACTGGGTGCACGCACCCTGCTCGACATGGCCGACCTGATGCCCGGCGGTCTCGTCGGCCTCGGGGCGCGCACCTCGGCGCGGCTGTCGCTGGCGAACCGCATGCGCCCGGTGTTCAACACCACCGTGACGAACATGCCAGGTCCTCAGCACCCGCTGTACATGGCAGGAGCGCAGCTCGTCGCGATGTACGTCGTTGGCATGATCATCGAGGGGATGGGTCTGATCCACCCGGTGACGAGCTACTGCGGCGACATCACGATCTCGTTCACGTCGTGCCGCGAGATGCTGCCCGACCCGGGCTTCTACGCGGACTGCATCCAGGAGTCGTTCGACAGCCTGTCCAGCGCGACATCCAATCCACCGACGGTGCGGCGACGAACGTCACAGCACTGAGGGTCCATCCGCCGGACCCCGTCGAGGGAAAGGGGAACCACATGTCCGGAATGTCACGCCGGGATCTGTTCGCGCGCGTCGGCCGGAGCCGCCGCCGTGGCCGTCCCGATGAGCGCCCTGAGCGCTGGCGGCTTCGCCGCCGCAACGGGTGCCTCCCAGGCCGGTGGCGCCGCCGCCGGTCACGACGCCGCGGACTCGGTCGACGACGTCCAGTTCGACGTCAGCGGCCCCGTCATCTTCTCCGTCCGTGACGTGCAGTCCGGCGAGGTCTCGATCCTCCACGGCATGCAGGAGGTCATCGTCACGGACCGCCAGCTGGTCAACCGCATCATCCGCGCCGCCCAGGCCCGCCGGGCCGTCTGATCTGAGGGAGCAACCATGTCATCGCATCGCGAAGCACCGGAGATCTCGAAGGATCCGTGTGCCGACAACACCGACACCTACGCCTTCGTCAGCCCGGACCGGCCCGACACGGTCACGATCATCACCAACTACATCCCGCTGGAGGACCCGGCCGGCGGCCCCAACTTCTTCGAGTTCGGCGACGACGTCCTGTACGAGATCAACATCGACAACGACAACGACGGCAAGCCGGAGATCACCTACGAGTTCGCGTTCACGACGCGCAACACGAACCCGAACACGTTCCTCTACAACACCGGGCCGATCGACAGCATCGACAGCCCGAACTTCAACCGCAAGCAGTCCTACGAGGTGCACGAGGTGCGCGGGCGGCGGCGCCGGCGCCTCGGCCAGGACCTGTTGTCGCCACCGTGCAACGTGGGCATCCGCTCGACGCCGAACTACCCGGCGCTCGCCAACGCCGCGATCTACGACCTGGGCGACGGCATCAAGGTGTTCGCCGGTCAGCGGCTCGACGGGTTCTACGTCGACCTCGGCTCGATCTTCGATCTCGCCGCGCTGCGTCCGTTCCAGAACCTGCACCTCATCCCCACGGCGGCTGCCGCCGGGGTCAACGCGCTGCGTTCGTTCAACGTGCACACGATCGCGATCCAGATCCCGATCAGCCGCTTGACGTCTGACGGCAGCGTGCCGACGGACCCGATGGCGACGAATGCGACGATCGGTGTCTATGGCGCGGCGTACCGCCGCAAGGCCACCCTCCGCGACGACGGCAAGAGCACCGGTGTCGGACCGTTCGTGCAGGTCTCGCGCCTCGGCAACCCGTTGTTCAACGAGGTGATCGTTCCGATCCCCCGCAAGGACGAGTGGAACGGCGCGACACCCGATCAGGACGCCGATTTCGTGCAGTACGTCAAGAAGCCCGAGCTCGGAACGCTGCTGCCAATCCTGTACCCCGGCGTGTTCCCGAACCTGGCCGCGCGCAACGGCGACCCGAACAAGAACCGTGACGACCTCGTGGCGATCCTCCTGACGGGGATCCCCGCCGGGATCGTCCCCGGCTTCCAGAACTTCACCGGTCCGACGCTGGCCGACCTGCTGCGCCTCAACGTGGCCATCCCACCGAGCGGCCATCCGAACGTGAACGGCATCCTCGGCGGGGACCTCGCCGGCTTCCCCAACGGCCGGCGCGTCATCGACGATGTCGTGACCATCGAGCTCAGGGCCGTCGCCGGACTGACCATCCCCCTGGTCGATCCGACGTTCACGCCGGACGGGGCAGCCAATCTGATCCACGACGGCACGCAGGTGCTCGGAGACGTCACGTACCTCGACGTCTTCCCGTACCTCGACCACCCGGTCAGCGGCTACGACGTGCTGCCGTTGTCCGTCGCCGGCTCGTGAGCCACGACCATCACCATCACGCCCATCACGCCATGGTGGAGCCGCCGTGCTCGACATCGGCGGCGAGGTGGGCGCCCTCAACGTGGTGCTCGACGAGCAGTGGGCGGGGCGCGAGCTCTACCTGCGCAACGACGACCCGGACTTCAGCGTGCACACCGGCGTGTGGACCCGCCACCAAGGCGGTGGGCACGTGACGACGGCCCTGTTCCTCTCGCTCGTCGAGGGCACCTACTGGGTGCTCGACGCAGCCGGCCGAGACGTGCGAGAGGTGGAGGTCCGCGGCGGCGAGCTCACCGAGCTCGTCCTCTGAAGTCGGGTTCGTCTCACAGCCAAGCTGCTCGACTCACCTGCCGAGCTCGCCGCCGCTGTCACGGACGACTCCGGGCTCACCGACGTCACCGCGAAGCGACGGCTCGCCCACCTGCCTGTTCGCGGGGCCTCAGCCAGTCGGTGTGGACGATGAGGACGTTGCAGGGCGCCGCACGAGCGACGTCCATGGCGACCGAGCCGAGGATCCTGGACATCGCCCTGCACGCGCCGGTTGCCGACGATGATCATCCCGGCGTCGAGCCGCTTCGCCTCGTCACACAGCGACGTCGCCGGATCGCCCATCAGCACGGCGGTGGTGATGTTCGGCGCTGGCAACTCGCTCTTCAGCGCGGCGAGCAGTTGCTCGGCGTCCGAGAGTGGGTCGACGTGCCACGTATCGGAGCCGGCGGTCACGGTTGACCCACCCCGCTTCGTGACGCCCGTGACGACGTGCAGCGTGACGCCGCAGTTGGCGGCGAGCTCGGCAGCCGCGACAGCGGCGCGGTGCGCCGTCTCGCTGCCGTCGACGCCGACGATGAACTCGTTCATTCGTGTCCCCCCTACGTGGTCGTTGCCCCGCGCGGCACCCGTCGCCGTCATTCTGGCTCGCTCCAGCGCAGCGAGGCGCACATCGTCGTCGCGCAGCGCCTCGGCGCGGAGCGCTACTCGCTCCTCCGTGGCGGCCCATCGCCACACGGCGAGCAGCAGCAGCGGGACGGTGGTCAGCATCCCTCCGACCCACATGAGGGCGGACGCCGAACGCTGGTCATTGAGCGCCTCCTGCGTGCCGAGCTGCGCTTCGTACGTAGGGATCAGCGGGCTCGGCGCGGACAGCAAGACCATGCCCAGCAAGGCACCGCCCGCGGCGACGCCGAAGACCCCGCCGATTCTCGCCACCGCACCCCCGCGTCCGACGCCGAGGACGGCGCTCCACGTCAGGGTGGCGCCGAGCAGGTAGGCGGCGTGCTCGAGCTCGTGCACCAGGCGGTTGTCGAGCGCCTGGTCGTAGATCGACGTCAGGTGGGTGACGAAGAGCACGGCGACGAAGAACATCGGGCCGATCACCGGCGCGTACCGGCGCCACGCCGCCGCCCAGCGTCTGCCGGTGGGCCCGAGCCGGGAGCCGATCGGAATCCAGCCGGCCCTGCCGAGCGTGTGCACCGGCTGCGCCAGCACGAGGAGGGGTGCGCCGACGATGATCACGAGCAGGTGCTGCACCATGTGCCCGGTGAAGCTCTCCTCCGCCAGCGCCTCCATCCACGGCAGCGAGGCCACGAGCACGCAGCAGACACCAGTGATCCACGACAGCAGCCGCCACACGTTCACGTTGCGGCCGGCGAAGGCGCTGGAGCGCCCGCCGTGCCGAACCGGGCCATCCACCTCTGAACGACGCGACCGAGCCACGGGCCGCGGCTGGGCCAGCCACGCCGCGCCATAGATGCCCACGGCGGCGGCCGCGCCCATCCCGATGAACAGGTGGTCGATGCCGTCGTGCGCGAGCACCGCACTCATTGCGTTCCCCGGCCACGCAGGCCGTCGGTGGCCGCTCGTTCGCTGGCGCTCACTCGCTCGCACGAGGCGACGGGCCCAGGTTGAACGTTCACCGGTCGGCGTCGCGGGTCAGCAGGGCGATCTGGGAGGCCGTGATGGCGACGCCGGCGAGCAGCATCCATGACCCGATCACGACGCCCAGCACGATCCCGGTTGCGCCGGCGGCGAGGGCCAGCGGGCGGACGCTGGCCGACGGGAACACGCCGACGATGCCGGCCTCATCGCTGGCGTCCGCGTCGACCCGGTCCTCCGAGCGGGGGTGGGCGTGGTGGCGCCGCCAGTCCCAGATCCAGCCGGCGACCAGACCGCCGAGCGCAGTGGCCATCAGGAGCAACGTCGCCCCGGCAGGGTCGCCGTCAACGGCCCAGTAGATGGCGCCGAGGACGACGTAATAGAGGACCAGTCCGCCCCACAGCAGCATCTCCACCCTCACGGCTCACCGCCTTGTCCCTCGGACGGTCGCTCTCGAGGCTGTGAGTCGGCCGTCGGCTCGTCACTGTGGTCGAGGTCGTACTGGTGCAGCGGTATCCATCGGCTGTCGTGGTCGGCGCGCCCCTGCCACGCCTGCGTCGTCCCGATGGCGCTGACGTCCTCGTGGTTCATCCACCGCAGGTCGAACACCGGGCGCTCCGAGCGGATCGGCGGGAGCCACACGAAGTTGTGGTGCGGAGGAGGCGACGTCGTGGCCCACTCGAGCGTGTTGCCGTGCCACGGATCGGGGCCGGCAGTCATCGGCTTGCGGAACGAGGAGACGACCGCCCAGACGAACGGGACCATGGATGCCACCAGGACGAGGTAACCGATCGAGGAGAAGATGTTCAGTGCCTCGAACTCGTCGGTCTCCTGGTAATCGGCGACCCGCCGTGGCATGCCGTTGCGGCCGAGGATGTGCATGACGAAGAACGTCATGTTGAAGCCGATGATGAGCAGCCAGAAGTGCCATTGGCCGAGCCGTTTGCTGAGCATCCGACCGGTGATCTTGGGCCACCAGAAGTAGATGGCGGCGAACACGGCGAAGATGACCGTCCCGCCCATCACGTAGTGGAAGTGGGCGACCACGAAGTACGTGTCGTTGAGGTGGAAGTCGAGCGTCGGTGAGGCGAGGATGATGCCGGTCACCCCACCAGCGACGAACGTGACCAGGAACCCGACGGCGAACAGCATCGGCGGCGCCCAGCTGATCGAGCCGCCCCACATCGTGCCGACCCAGTTGAACACCTTCACGCCCGTCGGCACGGCGATCAGGAACGTCGTGGCGGCGAAGAAGACCAACACGACCTGGCCGGTGACGAACATGTGGTGCGCCCACACCGACGTCGACAGCGTGGCGATGGCAATCGTCGCGAGGACGAAACCCTTGTACCCGAAGACCGGTCTTCGGGCGAACACCGCGAAGATCTCCGTCACGACGCCGAAGAACGGCAGGGCGACGATGTACACCTCCGGGTGGCCGAAGAACCAGAACAGGTGCTGATAGAGGATCGAGGAGCCGCCCGACATCGGCTCGTAGAAGTGGGTGCCGAACTTTCTGTCGGCGAGCAGCATGATCAAGGCGCCCGACAACACGGGGAACGCGACGAGCACCATGAAGCTGGTCAGGAACACGTTCCAGCACAGGATCGGCAGCCGGAACATCGTCATCCCGGGCGCTCGCATCATCGTCATCGTGGTGATGATGTTCACCGCGCTGAGCGTCCCGGAGGTGCCCGTGAGGATGATGGCGACGATCCACAGGTCCCCGCCCAACCCCGGCGTTCCGACCGAGCTCGACAGCGGCACGTAGGCGGTCCAGCCGAAGGCTGCGGCGCCGCCGTCCGTGATGAAGCCCGACAGCATGATGATGCCGCCGAACAGGTACAGCCAGTACGACAGGGCGTTGAGCCGTGGGAACGCCATGTCCGGCGCACCGATCTGCAGCGGCATGAGGTAGTTGGCGATCGCAAACCCGAACGGCACGGCGAACAGGAACACCATCACGCTGCCGTGGATCGTGAAGACCTGGTTGTAGAAGGCTTCGTCCACGAGCTGCATCCCAGGCGTGGCCAGCTCGGCGCGGATGATGCCGGCCAGCGCGCCGCCGATCGCCAGGAACACCAGCGCCGTCACCCCGTAGGCCACGCCGATCGCCTTGTGATCCGTGCTCGTCAGCCACCCGATGAGCGTGTGCGGCAGTCCCCGCTGGTCGGGAGCGGCTGCCGGATCCTCACCGATGAAGTCATCGATCTCGAAGAGGTCGTCGGAGGTTGCGTCGGGCCCCGGACGGCGGTCGATCGTCGTCATGGCGTTCCACCCTGGTCGGCGATCCACTGATCGAACTCCTCGGGCGCCACGATGCGGAGGTCGAAGTACATCTTGTGGTGGTCGAGGCCGCAGAACTCGGCACAGATGCCCCCTGCCGGCCACGTGCCCGTCGTGTCCGCCATCTCGACGTCGACCGTTGACTCCAGGTCCGGGAACAGGTCCCGCTTGAAGCGGAACCCTGGGATCCAGAACGAGTGGATCACGTCGACGGACCTGACCTCGAAGCGCACGGACGATGAGGCCGGCAACACGAGCTCAGGGATCTGCTGCTCCGAACCGCTGACGATGACTCCCTGATCGGGGTACTCGAAGCGCCACTGCCAGCGGAATCCGACGACGCCAACGGTGAGGTCGATGTCGTCGGCATCGACCTCGGCGTCGACGTCGCGCACCGAGATGAAGGTGATGGCGAACAGCGCCCCGACGACGACGAGGGGGATGAACGTGTAGGCGAGCTCGAACGGCAGGTTGAGCCGGATCTGGCGGGGCAGACGGTCGTCCCGACGACGGAACCGCACGACGATGAAGATGACGAGGATCAACACGAACGCGAACACGGCGACCGCGCCGATGAGGAACACGTCCCAGACGCGGTCGATGTCCTCGGCCTGCTCGGTGAGCGGCGGCGGAAGCATGGGCGCCGACATCAGTCCCCACCCGTCCCGGCCGGCACGCGGTCTTCCTCCTGCACCGTCTCGTGGACACTGTGGTAGCCGCCTCCGGGGTCACGAGCCACGACGCCCGCCCGTTCCGTGCGTTCGGGACCCTCGCGGCGACGCAACGAGACGCACAGGTGGTAGGTCACGAAGTAGGTGATGGGCGGGACGAGGAGGGTGGCGAACTGCAGTGCCGCGGTCACGTGACCGATCGAGACCGTCAACACGCCGGCGATGACGTCCTGTGAACCGCCGAGGAACAGCACGGTGACAAAGCCGATGGCCGCCGCGCCGGCCGCGGTGCGGTGGGGGTTGTCACGAGGTCGTTGGAGCAGGTGGTGCTCGCGGTTGACGTCAGTCTTGTTTCGCGTGAGGCGCCGCTCGATCCACGGCACCATCAGCAGGCCCGAGAAGATGATGCCGGGGATGATCGCCCCGGAGTACACGATGTTGTTGATCATGTACCCGAAGGCGCGCGTCTCCCACGGTGGGAACAGTCGCAGTGACCCTTCGAGGAAGCCGATGTACCAGTCCGGCTGTGAGTAGGACGTCGCCGCACCGATGTCGTAGGGCCCGAACAGCCACACGGGATTGACCTCGAAGATCCCGCCCATCGCGGCGATGACGCCGGCGACCATGAACATCAGGCCGATCGACTTCATGGCGAACGTCGGCCAGATGCGCTCACCGATGACGTTGCGCTCGGTCGCGCCGCCCTGCGTGAACTGAGTGTGCTTCTGACGCCAGACGAGCATCAGATGGACGGCGAGCAGGCCGACGATGGCGGCAGGGATCAGCAGGATGTGCACCGGATAGAGGCGTCCGATGATGTCCGTGCCGGGCCAGTCGCCGCCGAAGATCAGGTAGACGAGGCCTTCACCGATGAGCGGGATCGCCAGGATGATGGCGTAGGTGATGCGCAGGCCGGTGCCCGACAGGAGGTCGTCCGGCAACGAGTAGCCCGTGAAGCCGGCCGCCAGCGCGAGCATCAGCATGAGCACGCCGACGACCCAGTTGATCTCCCGTGGTCGGCGGAACGCCCCGGTGAAGAAGATGCGCGCCATGTGGAGGGCGATCGCTCCGACGAACACGAGCGCTGACCAGTGGTGCATCTGGCGGATCACGAGCCCGCCCCTGACGTCGTACGAGATGCGCAGCACGGACTCGTAGGCGCCCGACACCTCGACACCCCGAAGTGGCGCGTACGAGCCGTTGTAGACGGTCGTCTGCTGGGTGCCCTCGAAGAAGAACGTCAGGTACGTCCCGGTGACCAGCAGGACGACGAAGCAATAGAGGGCGATCTCTCCCCACAGGAACGAGAAGTGGTGCGGGAACACCTTGCGCAGCCCCTTGTAGAGGCCTGAGCCGGCACCGACCCGGCCGGCCACCGAGTCGACGTAGCGCTCGACGAGGCCGCGACGGCGCTTGCGCTCGGTCGGCGTGCTTGCCGCCGCTTCGGTCGTCACGGGCTCAGAAGTCGGCGTCGACGATGTCATCGGTCAGACCTCCCACGTCCCGGGTCGGTCTGCGAGTGGCGGGGGTGCGGGGGCAGAGGCTCCGCCGGAGCCCCCGCCGGCGGTCGATCCGGCTCTGCCGGTCGATCGCCCACGACGTGGGCGCCGGCCACCGGCCGGCTCCACGAGGTCGCTGAGCAACCTCTGGTTGCGAAGCGAGGCCTCAGAAGTCACCGGCTTCGTTCCATGCGAGGGGTCCGACGACACCGGGGAAGTCGCTCTTCGCGATCAGGAACCCCTCGGCGTCGATCTCGAGCGGGAGCTGCGGGAGCGGTCGGGGTGCAGGACCGCCGACGGGCCGCGCCGCGTCGACTGGATCGAACACCGATTGGTGGCACGGGCAGACGAGCTGGCGGAGCGTGTCGGGCGGGCGGTTGTCGACGCCGAGCAGCCCGACGGAGCAGCCGGCGTGGGTGCAGATCTTGGAGTACGCCACCCACCCGTTGATCGCTCCACCGGCAACCGTCTTCTCCGTCAACGCCTCGGGTGGGAGTCGCATCACGATCACCTGCGCGTCGTCGACGCCGATCGACCCTTCCGGGAAGACGGTGCTCAGCTGATCGAATCGCTGGGATTCGCTGTCGATCGGCAGGCCCTGGGACGTGACGAGTCGCTTGCCGGCGGACCACGACGTGCTGCGCCGCTCGGAACCGGGTCGCGGCCCGAGCGAGCCGATGGGCCCGACGAATCCGACCAGCATGCTGACGAAGGACGCGCCGAGCAGCCCGACGAGGAGCTTGCGCCGACCGACGGTCTCGCGCGTCAGCTCGAGCTCCTCCTCGAGGTTCTGGATGTCCTCGGCGGACATGGTCAGCTGCTCGCGCTGCTGAACGGCGTGTTCATCGAGGTCGAGGAACTTGGCCCAGGCGACGAGGCCGATGCCGATGCCACCGAGCGCGGCGGCCAGCCCCACGCCGAGCAGCACGTCACCCAGATCCGTGGCGTAAGCGACGGCCGCGGTGATCCCACCGGCGACAGCGATGGCGAAGGCGATGACGGCACCCCAGTACGCCCCCCGCTTGACAGGGCGACCGCTCCGGAAGTCCTCGGGTGCGAACTGCTCGCGACGTTCGTCGATGTCACTCACGTGATCACGTCTCCGTGCTCGTCGAGTGGTGGGTTGGCGCCGACGTCACGACCCTGGTGGGGGGACCCGATCCAGCGGGTCAGCGCGACGAGGGGCAGCAAGGCGAGCAGCCAGGCGCCGAGTCCCTCCCCGACTGGGCCGACTCCGCCGAAATCGCGCACTTCGTCGAGTTCCGCACGGCGCTCCTCCTGGATCGCGACGATGTACGCCGCGAGGTCGTTGCGGTCCTGGTCGGTGAACGCACCGAAGACCGGCATCGGACCTGGCCCGACGAGGGTCGCCTCGACGATCTCCGTCGGCGTCGACTCCATGAGCGTTGGTGCCGCGGCACCGCCCCCGATCGCCGCGCCGGAGAGGGACGCGACGTGGCAGGCGGCGCAGTTCAGGCGATAGATGTCGCCGCCGTTGGCGACGTCAGCATTCTCGATGTCGACCTCGGGCACAGGAGCGCCGTCTCCGAAGGAGCCGGCGTACGCAACCAGCGCGCGGATGTCCTCGTCGGTGAACTGCACCGGCCCCCGATTGGCCTGCATGAACGGGTCGGCCATCGGCATTCGACCCGTCCGCAGCACGAAGTCGACGGCGGCCGGGCCCTCCGTGATCAACGGCGGGCCGCGGTCCGCGATGCCTTCGCCGTTGACGCCGTGACAGCTCGTGCAGTGCTGGTCGTACAGCGTCCGGCCGCGTTCCTCGAGCGGCTGCGCGCCGGATGCCTCAGGTCGCTCTGCCACGGCACCGAACGACAGCGCCGCCGTGACGCCCGCCGCGGCGAACGGCAACACCAGCAGCGCCCGCCTCATCGGATCAGCCAGATGGTCGCGAACAGGAACAACCAGACGACGTCGACGAGGTGCCAGAACAGCGAGATGCCGCCGGTCCACGAGCCGATGGCGGCCGGAGACCTGGCGCGGATCGTTCGGACGAAGAGCAGGGACATCGCCACGAGACCGGCCGTGACGTGGCACGTGTGGAGGCCCGTCAGCAGCCAGTAGATCGATCCGTAGGGATGGTCATCGGCGGTGAACGCCAACGTCGCGTACTCCGCGAGCTGGTTGGCGAGGAACGCCGCGCCCAGGAGGAACGTCAGTATCAGCCAACGTCGCTGCCTGCCGGCATCCAGTCGCTCGGCGGCGCGGTCAGAGCCGACGAGCGTGAACGATGACGCGAACAGGACTGCCGTGAAGATGCCGGCACGGACGGTGTCCAGCTCGACGTCCGCCGGCGGCCACGGCGTGTCGGTCGCCCGCAGCAGGAAGTAGGCGGCGAAGAAGGCGGCGAACAGCATCACGTCCGAGGCCAGGAACACGATGACCCCGAAGTGCGCCGTCGAGCGCGTCATCTCGAGCGAGCTGTGGACACTTCCTCGCGTCGCGGACGGGGCGAAGTCCGACACCTGTCACTTTCTAGCTCAGTCAGCGGAGCGGTCTGGCGACCTCTCTCGATCGGGTTCGTCTCGCAGGCAAGCTGCTCGACTCACCCCCGATTGAGGTAGCTGTTCGCCAGCTTCTCGGGCGCGCACGCCAACCAGCCGTCGACCAGCGCTTCTCGCAGCGCGCGCTTGCCGACGACCTTCAGCTGGATCAGCACAGCGGGGTATCCGTCGAAGTGCGGAATCGTGAAGAAGCCCTTCGCCTGCGCGGCGAGCACCGCTTCTTTCTCCCCCAGGTCCTCGACGCGGACGGCGAGGATCGGTCCGGCCGGCGGAGTCTCGTCGCCGAAGCGCCGGAGGTCGGCCTTGCTGAACGGGCGCTCCCATGCGAACGACTTGCCGCCGACGTTCCAGGTGCGACCGCCACGGTGCTCGCCCTCGACGACCTCCGGCAATTCCATCGCCATCTGAGCGGCCACATCAACCGTCACCACGGCTAAACCCTAGAGAGATGGCGAGCCCGATTGCGCTGTACCGGCGGACGGTGCCGCTGCTGATCACCGCCTTGGCGGTCGGGGCGTGCACCTCCGATGACGCGGTCAACGAGATCGACTCCGTCGACACGACGGTGGCGGCTACGTCCCGCGGGGACGAACAGTTCACGCCGGTTCTCATGGAGATCTTCTCGACGCCGCGGTGGTTCACCGGGTCCGACGGCCTGGTCCACCTCGTCTACGAGCTGCAACTGACCAACGGGTTCCCGGTGCCGGCGACGGTGACTGAGGTGGAGGTGCGCGACGTCCGCCTCGGCGAGGCGATCGAGACGTTGAGCGGCGAGCAGCTCACCGCCGCCATGTCGCTGATGCCGACGGGAACGGAATCGCAGACCGAGCTCAGCCCCTCGACGGTCGGGATCGTGTGGTTCGACATCACGTTCGAGGAGGCCTCCGACCTCCCGACCGAGATCGAACACGACGTCACGGTCTCGGTGCCGCCCGGCCTGCCGGTCCCCGAGGAGATCAGTTCGGTGGCCGCGCAATCCGAGGTCGACCCGCAGCCGCCGGTGGTGATCGGGCCCCCGCTCGAAGGGCCGGGCTGGTTGGCGTTCGGCAGTTGCTGCGACGGTCCGCACCGCCGATCGATGCAACCGATCAACAACGCCGAGTGGCTGGCCCAGCGCTACGCCATCGATTTCAACAAGATCGACGAGCAGGGATTTCTGGCCACCGGCGACCCAAGCCTCAACGAGAGCTGGCCAACGTACGACCAGCCGGTGCTCGCCGTCGCCGACGCAACCGTCGTCATCGCCGCCGACGGGTTCGAGGACCAGATCCCCGAGGCGGCCGAGCCGGTGACGATCGAGGAGGCGGACGGCAACTACGTGATCCTCGAGGTCGCGGACGGGGTGTACGCGTTCTACGCCCACCTGATGCCAGGTTCGGTCGAGGTCGAGACCGGCGACACCGTCGAGAAGGGTGAGGTGATCGCCAGGACGGGAAACTCGGGCAGCTCGACCGGGCCGCACCTCCACTTCCAGGTCATGGACCGACCGTCGGCGCTCGTGTCCAACGGCGTGCCGTACGTGTTCGACGAGTTCACCGTCACCGGGCAGTCGCCGCCGGTCGAGCAGCTGATCCAGTCCGACCCACAGACCGATCCCGTTGTCGTGGACACGGCTAGCGCTGGACCACGGACCGACGAGCTGCCGCGCGGCCGGGACGTCGTCGAGTTCGCCTCGGTCCCCTCGTGACGTGGGCTCAAGGTCCGCGAAATGGCTGGATATCAGCCATTTCTGTGACTGAGAGCGGCACGACGGGATCCGGGGTACGGGCGAGCTGGCTGGCCGATGTAGAAGGGCGCGATCTGCCCGATGGCGATCGTCACCGCCAGGATCACGATGAGGACTCGAGACAACAGGATGTTGCGGTCGAGGTCGTCCAGGCTTTCCTGGGCCAGCACGATCGCCTCCTGGGTGTCGGCCCGGTACCGAGCGAGCAGCTCGGTGCTGTTCTCGAGCGACTCGTCGAGCTCACTCAGGTCGCCTTCGAGGGCGCCGATCTGCGCCACCAGTTCGCCGCTGGATCCGGCGAGCGAGCGGATCGAGCCCGTCGAGCTGCGCAGGCCTTCGGCGATCGGGCGGATGTCGCTACGCACCCCGTCGACGGACTCAGCCAGTCGGACGGCGGGGATGGTGGGACCGATCGGCAGCTGGTCGATGGCGTTCAGCCCAGTGTCGACGATGGCGGCCGCGTCGCGCAGCGTGACGAGCGTGCGGTCGAGCCGATCGAGCGCGGGTGGGATGTCCTCGGTGAGGTCGGCGACGGCGTCGAGTGTCGTCGCGCCGTCCTCCACGCCCTGGCTCAGCGTGCCCAACGACTGCTCGATCGTGCCGATCGCGCTCCCGACGGTTGCGGTGACGTCCTGGGCGATGGCCAGGGAGTCGTCGACGTTGCGCAGCGTGCTCTCGACGAGCTGCAAGCTCGTCGCCGAACGATCCTTCAACTCACCGAGGAGCTGCCAGGCGACGACGGCCCCGAAGAGGCACGTGACCGCGGCGACCACGGCCGCAACCATGACGGCCCGACCGACCCGGCGGCGGGTGAAGAACGTTCTCAGTGAAGCCGAGCGCACTCGGCTGGGCGGTGTGATCCCGGTCATGCGGTTCGCAGCCGTCGATGCAGGAGCGCGACGGCGAGCAAACCGTAGGCGCCAACGAGCACGCCGAGACCGATCAGGTCCGACGAGTCAGGCGCGACGCCCCGCAGCATCACGTCGTGGAGCATGTCGATCCCGTAGGTGACCGGCAACAGGTACGAGATGTAGCGGTACGGCGTGGCGAGCTGTGAGACGTCGAGGACGAACCCCGAGAAGAACAGCCCGGCGAGCAGGGTGAGCATCGCGTACTGCACGGCCTGCGTCTCCGAGCCGGAGATCATCGACAGGACCATGCCGAGCGCGAGCGAGGCCAACAGCACGAGCGCGACCGTGGCGGCCACCCACGCGACGTCGCCCTCGAGCGGGATGCGGAGCACGGACACGGCGGCGGCGATGAGCACGGCCCCGACGGTGAGGCCGACGGCGAGGTAGGCGATCGTCTTGCCGATCAGGATCTCGGACGAGGACAGTGGGCCGACACGCAGCAGCTCGAACAGGCCGAGCTCGCGGTCCCGGACGAGCGAGAGGGCAGCGAACGTGATGGCGAGGTGCTGCAACAGCAGCACGATGGCCGCTGGCGTGAAGTAGTCAGGCGGCTCGACCGTGACCGGAGCGATGTTCTCGGTGGCCGCCTCGAACGGCCGCACCAGCACGTTGGGATCGACGGCGGTGACCGACGACATCGTCTCGGCGACCGCCGGCAGCGTCGACCCGAGTTGCGCCGCCTGCTCGGTCATCCCGGCGCCGCCGTTGGCGCTGATGGCGTTCGCCTCGGCCTCCGCAGACTCCAGTGAAGCCAGCAGCTCACCGATCGCAGGTGACTGGTCTGCGCCGTCGAGCTGCTCGATCACCTGCTGCGACGTCGCCACGACGAGCCTCGCGTCGGCGACCGTCGCAGCCACCGTCCCCGCCGACTGGGCGATCGTCGCCGGGTCGCCACCCTGCGGCAGCCTGCGTCAAGGTCGCCGCCTGCTCCGACAGGGCACTCGCCGTCTGGGCGACCGGTGTCATCACATCCTGGGTCTGGGCAGCGATCGATCCGAGCACGGACGCGTTGACCTCTTGGACGGCCAGCCGCGAGGAGATGTCGATGGCGACCTGCTGGAAGGGATCGAGCGTGTCGTGGAGCACGGTGATCTGCGCGCTCTGCCCGCTCAGGATCTGATCGAGTGCGTCAGGCGGGAACACGACCACGGCATCGAGCGCCCCCTGCTCGAGACGCCGTCGGGCGGCCTGCTCGTCGGCGCTGAACCCGCGCACGTCGATGTAGTCGGCGAGCTGATCGGCGTAGTTGCCGATCGATTCCTCGTAGATCGATCCTTCGGGCCCGACGAACTCGGTGCGCAGTCTGATCGTCGTGTCCTTGTAGCCCGCACCGAACAGCAGCAGCAGGATGAACGGACCGAGCACGAGCAGCACCAGCAGTTTCGGTTGCCGGACGATCTCGGCGAGCTCCTTGCGGACGAACGCCAGCGCCTGCACGATGGTCGCCCACCCGCTGGAAGGTCGCAGCTTCGTACCCTGCCGCAGCCTGGCGTCCTTGGCGCGACGGAACTCGTCGCGCCGTGCTCGCCGGGCGGCGAGGCGGCTACGGATGCTCACTGCCGCGCCTCGGCCACGTCACCGGACGCACCTTCACCATTCGCGCGGTGTCGCTCGATGACCCGGACGAATGCTTCGTCGAAGTCGACCACGTGTTCTCGCGCTTCGATGACGGGCAGCTGGAGGCGCTCGAGCGCGGCGTCCAACCGGTCGATCGCTGCGTCGGCATCCTCGACGACCACGCGCCACGTGCGCGCCGACAGCGGTTCGGGCCGAGACAGCACGCCTTCAAGCTGAGCGAGCTGCTCCACCTCGGCGGCTTCGACCGGGCGACTCAGCTCGATGTCGACGACCTCGCCGTGGAACGCCGCCTTGCGCAGGTTCTCGGGTGTGTCGACGAGCAGCAGCTCGCCGTCGGACAGCATCCCGATGTAGTCGCAGTACGCCGCTTCGGCGACGTACTGCGTGGTGACGCAGATCGTGCGCCCCTCGTCGCGCATCTCGCGGAAGTGCTCCCAGAACGTGCTGCGCAGGATCGGATCGATGCCGGCAGTCGGCTCGTCGAGGAAGAGGAGCATGGGATCGTGCACCAACGCTGCGGCCAGAGCGAGCCGGCGCTGCATCCCACCCGACACCTGGCGCACCTTCTTCTTCCGATGCTCGTCGAGCTCGACCCACTCGAGGACGTGGTGGAGTCGGCGGCGGCGCCGCATGCGCAGGCCGTACATCGACGCATGGAAGCTGAGGTTCTCCCAGAGCGAGAGGTTGGGAAAGAGCGCCGGGATCTGCGGCAGGTACCCGATCCGCTGCCGTTGCGCGGCCGAGAGGGCGGTCGAGGTCGTGTCCCACACGGTGGCCGTCCCGGCGGTTGGTTCCAGCAGCCCGACGAGGAGGCGCACGGTCGTCGTCTTGCCGCTGCCACTGGGCCCGATCAGCCCGACGATGCTGCCCTCGGCGATGTTCAACGCCACGTCGCGCACGACGGCGTCGCCGTTGAAGGACTTCGTCAGACCGTTGCACGACACCGTCGTTCGTGCCGATGTGCCCACGTTGCTGCCATCCATGTCCGCGCCCGCCCTTCCCAGGCGGCGGACGCTCGGCTACCCCACGGCCGCGACCGACAAACCACCCCTAGGTGAACCGAGCGGGCGCGACTCGAACGCGGGGGCAGAGGCTCGCCGGAGCCCCCCGAGTGCCGATCGGTCCGGCTTGCCCGGCCGATCGGCTGCAGCTCTTCGGTGCCGGCCGAAGGCCGGCTCATCGAGCCGAGCGGAAAGGCTCTGCCTTTCCGCTCGGAGCAGCGGCAGGCGGGTGAGACGCCGTAGCGAAGCGGAGGCGGCGAGCTCGGGAGGCGAGGCGAGCAACTTGCTTGCGAGCCGAGCCCGAACGTTAAGAGTCCCAGTCGATGCGGGCGGCATCGGAGCGGTCGATGATCGACAGCGCTCTGTTCTTGCTGAAGTAGTCCCACGCCCACGACCTCACCGCCACCAGGCGGGCGCGCCACCCGCTGAGCAGATAGGCGTGCACGCCCAGCCACGACCCGAAGGCGAGCGTCCCATGGAACTCGCGGCGGCGTGGACCGAACTCGAAGATCGCCGCGTCCCGGCCGACCATCGCCATGATCCCCTTGTCGTGATAGCGGAACGGCGTGCGCAGGCGGCCGTCGAGGTCAGCGAGGATGTTGTCGGCCGCCCCTCGACCAGCCTGCAGCGCGACCGAGCCGAGCTGCGGCAGCGGCTCGCCGTCCTTACCCTGAATGTTCGCCGCATCGCCGATGGCGTACACGCCCGGAAAGCCGGCAACGGTGAGATCCGGCTGCACGTCGATGCGCCCGCCGTGACCGAGGGGCAGCCCGCTCTGGGCGAGCAGCTCGGGGCCCTGGATCCCGCCGGCCCACACCACCGTCCGCGTCAGGATCTGGCGACCGTCGGAGAGTGTGACGCGGTCCTCGGCAACCTCCGTGACGCTGGCGCCGAGCTCGAGGTGGACGCCCTTGCGGCGAAGTGCCTGGGCGGCGTACTCGTGAGCTCGATCCGAGAACGGTGCGAGCACGACGGATCCGGGATCGACCAGCGTGACCTGCGCGGCATCGACGGCCAGATCGGGGTACCGGCCGGGCATGACGTCCTTGATCAGGTCGCCGAGCGCGCCGGCGGTCTCGACCCCGGTCGCGCCGCCACCGACGACGACGATGTTGAGCGCCCCGCGTTCGATGAGCTCTGGCTTGCGATCGGCGTCCTCGAAGACGGAGAAGACCCGCGAGCGCAGCCGCTCGGCGTCGGTCAGCGCGTAGAGCGGGAACGCCCACTTGTCGGCGCCGGGTATCCCGAAGAAGTTCGGCCGCGAGCCGGCGGCGATCACCAGGTGGTCACCGCGGAAGGTGACGCCGTCCTCGGAGGTGACCGACCGAGTGGCCGGGTCGATGCTGGCGATCTTCGCCATCTTCACGTCGACCGACGACCGCCGGGCGAACCGCTCGCGCAACGGCCAGGCGACGTTCAGCAGCATTGCCTGCGCCGTCGCCAGCTGGTACAGCAACGGCTGGAACTGGCTGTAGTTGTGCTGGTCGACCAGCGTGACGTGGATGCCCCGCTTGCCGAGCCGCTCGGCGCACGCGGCACCGGCGAATCCGCCTCCGACGACAACGACCGAGTGATGCTGAAGCGTTGAGTCCGCCATGGCGATGACAGTATTTGGTACTCGACGTCTGAGGGAGCGGCATGGTTGGTCGGATCGAGGACTACGCGCTGATCGGTGATACGCACACGGCGGCGCTCGTCGGCAGGGACGGCTCGATCGACTGGCTGTGCGTTCCCCGCTTCGACTCGGGAGCAGTGTTCGCCGCACTGCTCGGTCAGCCGGAGGACCACGGCCGCTGGCTGCTCGCGCCGGCGGGTGGGATCCAGCGCATCGAGCGCCAGTACCGACCGAACACGCTCGTCCTCGAGACGACGTTCCACACCGACACCGGCGTGGCGCGCGTCATCGATTTCATGCCGATCCGCAAGCGCGCCGTCGAGCTGGTGCGCGTCGTCGAGTGCGTCGAGGGCCGAGTGCCCATGCAGATGGACGCTCGCTTCCGCTTCGAGTACGGCTCCGCGCTGCCCTGGGTCGTCGAGCGCGACGGTCGGCTGCATGCCACGGCTGGGCCGAACACCGTGGTGCTCACGACGCCGATCGCTGTCGAGGGAGCGGGGGACAGCACGGTTGCGGCGTTCGTCGTCGAGGAGGGGGAACGAGTCCCGTTCGTGCTGACGTGGCATCCCTCGCATGAGCCTGCGCCACGCCCCACCGATGCCGAGCGGGCGCTGCGGGCGACGACGAGCTGGTGGCGGGGCTGGTCACGGCACTGCGCCTACGACGGCGTCGCCCGTGAGCTCGTGATCCGCTCGCTCATCACGTTGAAGGCACTGACGTACGCACCGACCGGGGGAATCGTCGCCGCCGCGACGACGTCCCTTCCGGAGTGGATCGGTGGAGTCCGCAACTGGGACTACCGCTACTGCTGGCTGCGCGACTCCGTGCTCACGCTCGATGCGCTGATCATCGGGGGCTTCCATCGCGAGGCGATCGCCTGGCGCAACTGGCTGCTGCGGGCGGCGTGCGGAGACCCGGCCGAGTTGCAGATCATGTATGGCGTGGCCGGCGAACGCCGCCTGGCCGAGTTCGAGCTCGACTGGTTACCCGGCTACGAGGGATCGACGCCGGTGCGCGTCGGCAATGCCGCCAGCGGGCAGTTCCAGCTCGACGTGTACGGCGAGGTGCTCGGATCGCTGGCCCTGATGCGGGCGTGGGCGCCGGACGAGATCGACACCGAGTCGTGGGCGTTCGAGGTCGCCGTGCTGGAGTACCTGGAGAACGTCTGGCACGAGCCCGACGACGGCCTGTGGGAAGTGCGGGGAGAACGACAGCACTTCACGGCCTCCAAGGTGATGGCCTGGGCCGCCTTCGCCTCGGCGGTGACGTCGGCCGCCCACTTCCATCTCGAAGGCCCCATCGAGCGCTGGCGGGAGATCCGCGACGAGATCCATGCCGAAGTGTGCGCCGAGGGCTACGACCCGGAGCTCGGCGCCTTCACCCAGGCCTACGGGTCACGCCAGCTCGACGCGTCGGCGCTGTTCATCCCGCTCACCGGCTTCCTGCCGGCGACCGACGCTCGGGTGATCAGCACGGTCGCCGCGCTCGAGCGGGAGCTCCTGCGCGACGGCCTGCTGCTGCGGTACAACACCGACGCCACCGACGACGGGCTGCCGCACGGCGAAGGTGTTTTCCTCGCCTGCTCGTTCTGGCTCGTCGATGTGTACATGTTGCAGGGACGCGAGGGGGAGGCTCGGGCGCTGTTCGATCGCCTCGCCGCGCTCGCCAACGACGTCGGCCTGTACGCCGAGGAGTACGACCCAGCCGCCAAGCGGCAGCTCGGCAACTTCCCCCAGGCGTTCACCCACCTCGCACTCGTGCGCGCCGCCGCCAAGCTCTCGAAGGTCGACCTCGTCCGGCGCTGGCCGAGGCAGCCGGGCGCCAACACGTAGATCTGGGCGCCGATCCTTCCGCCGAAGGTCGAGAGCGCCTGACGAGGTGACTAGTTTCGGCATGTTCGCTGCTTGTCGAGGGAGCACATCGCATGGACGCCGATCTTCTGGCCATCAACACGATCCGCGGCCTGTGCATGGATGCGATCCAGCAGGCCAACTCCGGCCACCCGGGCACGCCGATGGGGATTGCGCCCGTGGCCTACACGTTGTGGCAGCACTTCCTGCGCTACGACCCTGCGGACCCGATCTGGCCCAATCGCGATCGCTTCGTGCTCTCGGAGGGCCATGCCTCGGCGCTCCTGTGGTCCCTGCTCCACCTGACGCAGGTCCAAGCGGTCGATCCTGACTACGAGCTCGTCGGTCGGCCGGCGGTGACCATGCACGACCTGCAGACGTTCCGCCAGCTCGACTCCCACTGTCCCGGCCACCCGGAGTACCGGTGGACGAGCGGCGTCGAGACGACCACGGGTCCGCTCGGCCAAGGCGTCGCGACGTCGGTCGGGATCGCCGTCGCCGGTCGATGGCTGGCGACGCGCTACAACACCGACGACGCCACACTGTTCGACTTCGACGTCTACGCCCTTGCCGGCGACGGCTGCATGATGGAGGGCATCTCCTCGGAGGCAGCGTCATTCGCCGGCCACCAGCAGCTCTCCAATCTCTGCTGGATCTACGACTCCAACCGCGTGACGATCGAGGGACACACCGACATCACGTTCACCGAGGACGTGGCGGCCCGCTTCATCGCCTATGGCTGGAACGTCACGACGATCGCCGACGCCAACGACCTCGGCGCCGTCGCCAGGGCCTTCCACACGTTCAAGGCCGAGCATGAGCGCCCGACGCTGATCCTCGTGCACAGCCACATCGGCTATGGCTCGCCCGTCGAAGACTCCCCCAAGGCCCACGGGGAACCGTTCGGCGTGGAGGGCGTACGGGAGACGAAGCGCTTTCTCGGAATGCCCGAGGACCAGGACTTCTACGTGCCCGAAGGCATGTACGACTGGTTCGCAGGGGGCATCGGTGCACGCGGGCGCGACACCCGGGCCGACTGGGAGAAGCTGTTCGACGCCTACCGCAGCGCCAATCCCGACCGCGCCGACGAGCTCGAGCGGATCCAGCGCCGCGAGCTGCCGGATGGCTGGGACGCCAGCTTGCCGACATTCCCGGCCGATCCCAAGGGCCTGGCGACCCGAGACTCCTCAGGGCAGGTGCTCAACGCACTCGCGGAGTCGGTCCCGTGGCTGCTCGGCGGCGCCGCTGACCTCTCGCCGTCCACCAAGACCACCCTCACGTTCTCCGGCGCCTTCGAGCCCGACGATCGCGGCGGGCGCAACTTCCACTTCGGGATCCGCGAGCATGCCTCGGCGGCGATCTCCAACGGCATGTCGGTGACCAAGCTGCGGCCGTTCTGGTCGGGGTTCCTGATCTTCTCCGACTACGCCCGTGGGGCGATCCGTCTGTCCTCGCTGATGGAGATCCCGGTCATCCACATCTTCACGCACGACTCGATCGGCGTCGGGGAGGACGGCCCCACCCACCAGCCCGTGGAACAGCTGGCCTCCCTGCGGGCGATCCCAGGGATGCTCGTGTTCCGACCGGCGGACGCCAACGAGGTCGTTGAATGCTGGCGCATCATCGCCGCGCTGCGCCACCAGCCGGCGGTGCTGATCCTCTCCCGCCAGGCCCTGCCGACGTTCGACCGCACGCAGCTCGGTGCGGCATCCGGCGTCGCGTCCGGCGCCTACGTGCTGGCCGATGCGCCGAACGGTCAACCGGACGTGCTGTTGCTGGCGACGGGCTCCGAGGTCGCGCTGGCGATGTCGGCTCGCGACGAGCTGGCCGCCGAGGGCATCAACGCACGCGTCGTCAGCATGACCTGCTGGGAGCTGTTCGAGCGCCAGCCGCAGAGCTACCGCGACACCGTGCTGCCGCCGTCGGTCAAGGCCCGTGTCGCCATCGAGCAGGCCTCGACGCTCGGCTGGGGCCGTTACGTCGGAGACGACGGCCGGGTCATCGGCATGCACACGTTCGGCGCGTCGGCGCCGCTGAAAGCACTGCTCGACAAGTTCGGCTTCACGCCTGACAAGGTGTCCGAGATCGCCCGCGAATGCGTTGCTGCAACTGGAGGGAACACGTCATGAAGGCTTCGGAGATGCTGCACCAGCACGGGCAGAGCCTGTGGCTCGACAACATCAAGCGCAGCTTGCTCGACAACGGGCAGATCCAGCGCTACATCGACCAGTACTCGGTGACCGGTCTGACGTCCAACCCGTCGATCTTCGACGAGGCGATCGGTTCGGGCGACTACGACGACGCGATTCGCGGCCACGCGGCCGATGGTCTGTCCACCGAGGAACTGTTCTTCGTCCTCGCCATCGAGGACCTCCAACGGGCCGCCGACCTGTTCCTGCCCATCCACGAGCGCACCGACGGAGTCGACGGATGGGTCTCGCTCGAGGTCTCACCCGAACTGGCCTATGACACGCAGGCCACGGTGGAGGCCGCCAAGTCACTCCACGCCAGGGCGGCCCGGACCAATCTGTTCATCAAGATCCCTGGCACGGCCGAGGGTCTGCCGGCGATCACCGAGGCCGTCGCGGCCGGCGTGCCGGTCAACGTCACGCTGCTGTTCTCCGCCGACCAGTACCGGGCTGCCGCCGATGCCTACCTGAAGGGCGTCGAACGGCGCATCGAGCAGGGTCTCGATCCTGCCGTCGGCTCCGTCGCCTCCGTCTTCATCTCCCGCTGGGACAGGGCCGTGGCCGACCGTGTTCCGGCCGAGCTGAAGGATCACCTCGGCCTGGCCGTCGGCGGCGAGACGTACCGCGCCTACCGGGAGCTCCTCGACAGTGACCGCGTGGGTCGCGTCGAGAACGCCGGCGGGCGGGCGCAGCGACTGCTCTGGGCCAGCACGAGCACGAAGGACCCGGCGTCGCCCGACACCCTCTATGTCCACGGCCTGGCCGCCCCGTTCACCGTCAACACGATGCCCGACGGAACGCTGGAGGCCTTCTACGACCACGGTGAGGTCGGCGACCCGCTACCGGCCGACGGCGGCGACAGCGGGAACGTCCTGGCCAAGTTCGCCGGCGCCGGCGTCGACGTCGCGGAACTGGCGGCGCAACTGCAGCGTGACGGCGCAGCCTCCTTCGTGTCCTCATGGAAGGATCTGATGACACGGATCGAGAAGCAGAGCGCCGCGCTCACCTGAGCCCGAGACGAGGAAATCCCGAGATGACGAACCTCACCTCCTCCGCCTCGTGGAAGGCGCTGGAGCACCATCACAGTGAGATCGCGAGCAAGCACGTGCGCGAGCTGTTCGGCGATGACCCCGGGCGGGGCGAACGTCTGACGGCCGAAGCCGTCGGGCTGTACCTCGATTACTCGAAGAACCGGGTCACCGACGAGACGATGCAGCTGCTCGTCGAGCTCGCCCGGGAATGCCGGGTCGAGCAGCGCCGCGACATGATGTTCCGCGGCGACAAGATCAACGTGTCGGAGGACCGTTCCGTCCTGCACGTCGCCTTGCGCATGCCGAAGGGCACATCGCTGGTCGTCGACGGCGTCGATGTCGTGGCCGAGGTGCACGATGTGCTCGACCGCATGGCGGCGTTCGCCAACCGCATCCGCTCCGGTGACTGGAAGGGCCACACCGGCAAGCCGATCCGCAACGTGGTCAACGTGGGCATCGGCGGTTCCGATCTCGGCCCGGTGATGGCCTATGAGGCGCTGCGTCACTACAGCGATCGCAACCTGACGTGCCGGTTCGTGTCCAACGTCGACTCGACCGACTTCGTCGAGGCGACTCGCGATCTGTCGGCCGAGGAGACGCTGTTCATCATCTCGTCGAAGACGTTCGGAACGCTGGAGACGCTGACCAACGCCACGTCAGCGCGTGAGTGGGTCGTCTCCCAGCTCGGTGCCGAAGAGGCGGTCGCCAAGCACTTCGTGGCCGTCTCGACGAACGCCGAGAAGGTCGCTGCGTTCGGCATCGACACCGCCAACATGTTCGGCTTCTGGGACTGGGTCGGCGGCCGCTACTCGATGGACTCGGCGATCGGGCTCTCAACGATGATCGCGATCGGGCCGGAGCAGTTCGAGGAGATGCTGGCCGGCTTTCACGCCATGGACGAGCACTTCCGCACGGCGCCGCTGGAGCAGAACCTCCCCGTGCTGATGGGTCTGCTGGCGGTCTGGTACGCCAACTTCTTCGGCGTCCAGACGATCGGCGTGATGCCCTACGACCAGTACCTCAAGCGGTTCCCGGCGTACCTGCAGCAGCTGACGATGGAGTCCAACGGCAAGCACGTCACGCTCGAGGGTGTGCGGGTCGACTACGACACGGGCCCGGTGTACTGGGGTGAGCCAGGCACCAACGGACAGCACAGCTTCTACCAACTGATCCACCAGGGCACGCGGCTGATCCCCGTCGATCTGATCGGCTTCGGCAAGAGCCTCAACCCGCTGCGCGACCACCACGACATCCTCTCGTCGAACGTGTTCGCCCAGGCGCAAGCGCTGGCCTTCGGGAAGACCGCCGACGAGGTCCGCGCCGAAGGCACGGCCCCCAACGTCGTGCCGCACCGGGTGATGGAGGGCAACCGCCCGACCAACGTGATCCTCGCCGAGGTGTTGACGCCGCGGATCCTCGGGACGCTCGTGGCGTTGTACGAGCACAGTGTTTTCACGCAGGGGACGATCTGGGCGATCGACTCCTTCGACCAATGGGGCGTCGAGTTGGGCAAGGTGCTGGCCGTCCAGATCATCCCCGAGCTCGAGAGCGCCGACGAGCCCGAGCTCGAGCACGACTCCTCGACCAACGCGCTGATCCGCCGCTACCGCGCCCTCAAGAACCAGTAACAAGAACCAGGAGACCTGCCATGGCAACCGACAACCCGATGCAGCTCGGCATGGTCGGCCTCGGCCGGATGGGCGCCAACCTCGTCCGCCGGCTGATGAAGGACGGCCACCACTGCGTCGTCTACGACGTCAACGATGCGGCGGTGAAGGAGTTGGCAGGAGAAGGCGCCGTCGGCGCCGACTCGCTGGCCGATCTCGTGAGCAAGCTCGACAAGCCGCGGGCCATCTGGCTGATGTTGCCGGCAGCCATCGTGCAGTCGACGCTGGACGAGCTCGTCGGGTCGCTCGAGCCCGGCGACACGGTCATCGACGGCGGCAACTCCTACTACCACGACGACATCGCTCGCGCCGCCCAGCTGGCGGAGCGCCAGCTCCACTACGTCGACTGCGGTACGTCGGGAGGCGTCTGGGGACTCGAGCGGGGCTACTGCCTCATGATCGGCGGCGAGCCCGAGGTCGTTGGGCGACTCGACCCGATCTTCAAGACGATCGCTCCCGGCGAGGGCAGCGCGCCGCCAACGCCCGGACGGACCCGCAAGGGCGGCACTGCGCCCGACGGCTACCTGTTGTGCGGACCGAACGGCGCCGGGCACTTCGTGAAGATGGTCCACAACGGCGTCGAGTACGGGATGATGGCGGCGATCGCCGAAGGCCTCGACATCATCGAGCACGCCAACGTCGGCAAGGTCGCCCGCACGGTCGACGCCGAGACGACGCCGCTGCGCGACCCCGAGTTCTACCAGTACGACATCGACGTGCCCGAGGTTGCCGAGGTGTGGCGCCGCGGCTCCGTGGTGATGTCGTGGCTCGTCGACCTGACCGCCGACGCACTCGCCCGGGCGCCACAGCTCGAAGACTTCGAGGGGGTCGTGTCGGATTCGGGAGAAGGCCGCTGGACGGTGCTGGCGGCTGTGGAGCAGGGCGTCCCTGCCCCCGTCATCAATGCCGCCCTCACGGAGCGCTTCGACTCACGCAGCCTCGGCGAGTACGGCGACAAGGTCCTCTCGGCGATGCGCAGCGAGTTCGGCGGCCACGCGGAGAAGAAATGAGCTTTCGCCTCGCAACCAAAGGTTGCTCGGCGAGCTCGAAGCGCCGGCCTTCTCGCATGGCGGACTCGTCGTCGGCTGCGCCTCCTCCTCGCGCCGCGTGCGCCTCGGCGCTGGCGCTTTCCTCGGCGCCGGCCGGCGCCCGCAGCCCGCGCCAGTGTCACCGAATCTCGCGGCGTTCGACTCGAGGCACCGCGGCCGATCAGGACCGTCGTCACCAAGTCCGGGGGGAAGAGCCCGTGCTCGACGACGCCCGGCGTTGCGGACAGTCGGCTGGCCAGCGCGGCGGGATCGTCGACCGCACCCGTGTAATCCGCGATGAGGCCGCCGTCGGGGCTCTTTGGCACATCGCGCAGCTTGGTCGGGGCGACGTGCGCCAACGTGGCGGCCAGTCCGAACTCGAGCAGCTCGAGCGGGATCGGTGCCTGCAGCGCGTCGACCGGCTTGCTCGAGTCGACGATGACGATGAAGCGGCTCGCCGCGGCAGCGACGATCTTCTCCCGCGTGTGCGCGGCACCGCCACCCTTCACCAGCCAACCGTCGGGCGCCACCTGGTCGGCGCCGTCGATCGTCACGTCGAGGTGCTCGATCGTCCCGAACTCCACGACGTCGAGACCGAGCTCGCGTGCCGCGACCTCCGTGCGCGGCGACGAGGCAGCGCAGCGGATCTTCAAGCCACGGCGAGCCAGCGCCGGCAGCAGGTGGGCGACGGTCGAGCCGGTGCCCAGCCCGACGGCCATGCCGTCCTCCACCAGCTCCGCGGCAGCCACTGCCGCTACTTCTTTCTCGCCCTCGACTGCGTTCCCCGGCCACGCAGGCCGCTGCTGGCCGCTCACTCGCTGGCGCTCGTTCGCTCGCACGACGCGACACGTCGCATTGTCATGTCGCCAGTTTGCACGGTGCACGGAGGTACCCGATGACCACAGAGCACGGCGTTCCCATCCCCGACAACCACATCATCGTCATCTTCGGGGCGACGGGCGATCTCGCCAAGCGCAAGCTGCTGCCCGGCCTGTTCCACCTCGCCAACGCCGGGCTGTTGCCGAAGAAGTACCGCATCATCGGCTCCGCGCCGGCGCACGGTGCGCCGACCGACGAGCAGTTCCGCCAGCACGCCAAGGACGCGGTCACCGAGTTCGGGCTGGTCAAGCCCGAGGGCAAGGCATGGGACGCCTTCGAGCAGCTGCTCACGTTCGGTGCCGCCGACCCGGACAACCCGGAGCCGCTGGTGAACGCGGTCGCTGCCGCGGAGAAGGCCATCGGCGGGCACCCGCGGCGGCTGTTCCATCTCGCCATCCCACCTGTCGCCGCCCCATCGGTCGTCGAACTGCTCGGCGCGACGAAGCTGGCGTCCCGTGGCCCCGACGGCGGGCGGGTCATCGCCGAGAAGCCGTTCGGCACCGACCTCGCCTCGGCCAAGAAGCTCAACGAGACGTTCCACTCCGTCTTCGACGAGTCGCAGATCTTCCGCATCGACCACTTCCTCGGCAAGGAGTCGGTGGACAACATCCTCGTACTGCGCTTCGCCAACGGGCTGATGGAGCCGATCTGGAACCGCGACCACATCAGCTACGTCCAGATCGACGTGCCCGAGGCGATCAGCATCGAGGGCCGGGCGGCGTTCTACGAGCAGACCGGCGCCTTCCGCGACATGGTCGTGACGCACCTCTTCCAGGTCCTCAGCTTCGTGGCGATCGAGCCTCCGACCGAGCTGGCAGCGGGACCGCTGCGCGACGAGAAGTCGAAGGTCTACGAGTCGATGAAGCCGGTCGACGTCGCCCACGTCGTGCGTGGCCAGTACGACGGCTACCGCAGCGAGCAGGGCGTGAACCCGGCCTCCGACACGGAGACCTTCGTCGCCCTCAAGGTGGAGGTCGACAACTGGCGCTGGGCCGGCGTGCCGTTCTACCTGCGCACCGGCAAGTCACTCGGAGAGCGACGGCAGACGATCACGATCGGCTTCCGGCGCCCGCCGATGCGCATGTTCCGCGAGGCTGCCGAGCAGGTGCGCACCGAGCCCGGCAACCGCCTGATGATCGACTTCGACGACCCCGGCTGGATCAGCGCCCGCTTCCTCGCCAAGGTGCCCGGGCCGACGATGTCGATCGGTCACGTCGAGATGATGTTCCAGTACGACACGTCGTTCTCCGGCCAGGTCGGGCTCGAGGGCTACGAGCGGCTCATCCTCGACGCCATGCTCGGCGATCAGTCGCTGTTCACGACGGCCAGCCAGCATCGAGCGTCTGTGGGAGCTCTCCACGCCGCTCCTCGAGCATCCGCCGCCGGTCCAGCCCTACGCGCCTGGTTCGTGGGGACCTGACTCGATCAACGAGCTCATCGCTCCACACCACTGGGCGTTGCCCGACGGCCATTGACCGCACATGATGCGGCCGGCCAAGGCGCTGGAGCGCCGGCCGTGCCGAACCGGGCCATCCACCCCTGAACCACGCGATCGCCCATTTGTTGATGCGGCCGGCCAAGGCGCTGGAGCGCCGGCCGTGCCGAACCGGGCCATCCACCCCTGAACCACGCGATCGCCCATTTGTTGATGCGGCCGGCCAAGGCGCTGGAGCGCCGGCCGTGCCGAACCGGGCCATCCACCCCTGAACCACGCGGCCGGCCAAGGCGCTGGAGCGCCGGCCGTGCCGAACCGGGCCATCCACCCCTGAACGACGCGGCCGGCCAAGGCGCTGGAGCGCCGGCCGTGCCGAACCGGGCCATCCACCCCTGAACGACGCGGCCTGGCGACGCCGCCACCCCGCATCTGGGTGGCCACAGTCTCACTGACCGATCTGGGCGGCCGCAGTCTCGAATTCGAGACCGTGACCACCCAGATCGTGGTCGGTCGAGGTCGGTCAGACCGTCAGACGCGTGCGGGTTCCGTCGACCGCAGCCGGCGGATCCGCTCCTCCGTCGACGGGTGGGTCGAGAACAGGCGAGCCAGGTCGGGGCCGCCCCGGCGGCGCCGCTCCTCGGCGAGCGGGTTGTGGATCCAGGCGTAGGCCTGCGATGGGTTGACGTGCATCGGCTGCTGTTTGGCCACGACCTCGATGTGCTCGAGGGCGCGAGCCAGTGACTCTCCAGAACCGAGCAGCTCGGCAGCTCCCCGATCGGCGTCGAACTCTCGGGACCGGCTGACGGCCATCTGCATCAGGCCGGCGGCGATCGGTGCCAGCAGGGCGAGCAGCAGTGCACCGAACGGGTTGCCGCCCTCGTCGTCATCGCCCCCGCCGAAGATGGCCGAGAACATCGCCATCTGGGCGAGGAAGCTGATTCCGGTGGCGATCGCCGCAGCGACCGATCCGATCAGGATGTCGCGATGGCGCACGTGCATCATCTCGTGGGCCAGCACCCCCTCGACCTCGGCGCGCGGCAGCGTTTGCCAGAGGCCTTCGGTGACGCACACGACGGCGTGCTGTGGATTGCGCCCGGTGGCGAAGGCGTTCGGCTGCGCGCTCGGTGCGATCGCCACGGTTGGCATCGGCAGGTTCGCGCGGGCGGCGAGCCCGGCGACCATCTGGTGCAGCTCCGGCGCCTCGGCGGCGGTGACCACGCGGGCGCGGGCGGCTCGCAGCGCCAGCTTGTCGCTCTGCCAATACGAGAACCCGACGATGCCGAGACCGATCAGCAGGCCGATGAGCAGTCCGGTGCTCCCCCCGAGCAGTCCACCGACGGCGATCGCCAGGCCGGCCAGGCCGGCCAGGAGGGTGAAGGTCTTGAAGGCGTTCTTGAACATGAGAACTGGGTCGTCTCCTCGGGACGTGTCACTGCCAACGGTAGAGCCGACTGGTAAGAGTTCGTCGTGGCGCCAGCGGCGATACTCGGCACATGCCAGCGGCCCGTGTGGAGACGATCGACGACGTGCTCGAGGCCCTCGACGGCGTCATCGACCGAGCCGTCGAGACGCGAAGCCGACTCGGATACTTCGCTGCCATCTACCGCCAAGTGACGGCGCGCGTCGCCGATGGGATCGCGCGAGGAGTCTTCGACGACGGGCCGCGGATGGAGCGCTTCGACGTCGCCTTCGCGGCGCGCTACCTCGCCGAGGTGGAGGCGCCGTTCTCCGGCGGCGAGCCGAAGACGATGTCATTCGAGCTCGCCATCCGCGCCGCCGAGTCCTCGCGCCCGATCATCCTCCAGCACCTGCTGCTCGGCATCAACGCCCACATCAACATCGACCTCGGCATCGCTGCCGCCACGACAGCGCCGGCTGACGCGCTCCCAACCCTGCGTCGCGACTTCGACCTGGTCAACGAGATCATCGCGGCCCTCATCGCCGGCGTCGAGGAGGACTTGGCGGAGATCTCTCCGTTGATCGGGCTGCTCGATGTGATCGGCGGCCGGCACGACGAGGAGGTCATCCGGTTCAGCATCGAGGTGGCGCGCGCCCAGGGCTGGCGCTTCGCCGTCGAACTGGCGGCATTGGACCGTGCCGACTGGCCCGGGCCGATCCGTGCCCGTGACGCCCGGGTCGCCCACGTCGCTCGCGCCATCAGCAACCCGGGCCTGCTCAGTGCGGGGTTGCTCGTGATCCGCGCCGGCGAGCGTCACGACGTCCGGCACAACATCGAGGTCCTGGCGAGGACGGAAGCGCCCGACCTGGTCGAGGTGGCGGCCCGCGCCGCCCAGGAGCGGGCCGCACCGCCAGAGCGCTAGTCAGCCCGTTCGGCGCGGGCCTCGGCCACGAGCTGCCGAAAGGCGGCGGAGGGGTCGTCCGCCCAGAACACCGAGCTGCCCGACACGAGCAACGTCGCCCCGGCGTCGCGAACGGCACGGATCTCGGTCAGCTTGATGCCGCCGTCGACCTGGATCGGGACGTCATCAGGCAGCAGGCGCCGCAACTGCTCGATGCGTCCGACCGACTCCGGCATGAACGGTTGCCCCGACATCCCGGGATGGATGCTCATGCAGAGCGCCATGTCGGCGCCCTCGGCCGCCGCGGCAGCATCGTCGACCGACGTCTCCGGATTGAACGCCACGCCGACATCCAACTCGAGCGCCCGTGCCCGCTCGATCAGCGGTGCCGTCACGTCGACGGCTTCCAGATGGAACGTGATGCTGTCGGCGCCCGCCTCCTTGAGCTGCTCGAGGTGGCGCTCGGGCTGCTCGATCATGAGGTGGCAGTCGAGCCGGCCGTCGCGGTCGTGCACCAGCCCGGAGATGGACTGCAGCACGATCGGCCCCATCGTGATCGGCTCGACGAAGTGTCCGTCTCCGACGTCGAAGTGGAAGATCCGAGCGCCCGCATCGAGCATCGTCCGACACCTGCTCGCCGAGCCGGGAGAGATCGGCCGCGTAGATCGACGGCTCGATCTCGATGCGTCCATCCCACGTCCGCGCCACTTGAATCACCTTAGGCACTTGTGACCAACGACCGGTGGCTCGTTCACGCGCTGGACATCTGGCGGTCGACGGATCGATACAGATGCCTCGTACCGTCGAATCAGTGATGACGAATGCGCTCGCTCGCAGCATCGAGCTGACGAGCGTCCACAACTTCCGTGACCTCGGCGGCTACGAGACGGCCGACGGCCGCACCGTGCAGTGGCGAACGATCTTTCGCGCCGACGGACTCGGGCGGTTGACCGACGATGACCTCGACGTGTTGCGCCCCCTCGGGCTGCGCACCGTCGTCGATCTGCGCACGGCGCGCGAGCTCGATCATCGTGGGCGGTTCCCCTTTGAGTCGTACCCCGTGACCTTCCACCACCTCTCCGTGCTCGACACGACATGGGATCGCGAGGCGGCGCGCATCGAGAACCTGCCGGCAACGGAGTTCCTGCACCGCGCCTACCGGCAGATGCTGGTGGACGGCGGGCCCCGCTTCGCCGCGGCATTCGACGTGCTCGCCGCGCCGGACGCGCTGCCGGCCGTGTTCCACTGCGCCGCCGGCAAGGACCGCACGGGCCTGCTGGCCGCGCTGCTGCTCGGAGCGCTGGGCGTCGGCCATGACGACATCGTCGCCGACTACGTCCTGACGCAGCAGATGATGGAGCGGATCATCGAACGGGCGGCTGCTGAGGATCCCGCGATGGCGGCTTCCGTGGACTCGGCGCCGAGGTCCTTCTTCACCGCCGATCCGCATGCCATGTCGCAAGTTCTGTCGGACATCGAAGGCGAGCACGGCTCGGTGCGCGGCTTCGTCCGCTCGATCGGCGTGAGCGATGAGGTCCTGACCAGCCTGGACGACCTGCTGCTCACGACGGGGTGACCGGCTCCCTCACCGCACGTTCGAGGGCGTCGAGAACCGTCGCGCGGATCAGGGGCAGCTTGTAGACGGTCTGGTCGAGCGGGTTGGCGTCGGCGGTGGCGAGCGCAGCAACGCTGGCGAGCGTTCGATCATCGACGTCGGCAGGCTGCCCGACCAACGCTTCCTCCACCGCAGGTGACCTTCGCGGGATGTTGGCGACCGCGCCCAGGCACACGCGAGCATCGACGATCACGCCGTTGTCACCGACAACGAGCCGCACGAGGCACTCGACGAGCGGCCACTCCGCCCACTTGCGACTCATCAGCCGGACGTACGCGGCGCGGTCGCCGCGCCCGGCCGGCGGCAGCGTGACCCGCAGCAACACCTCGTCCGCGGCCAGCAAGTGGTCCCGTGTCGGATCGGATCCGTCGCCATAGAGCTCGGCGATCGGAACCACCGCCCTGGCCGACGTGTCGAACGTGGCGTCGTAGGCGAGGAGTCCGAGCGCGATCGATGACGGGTGCGGGTAGACGCATGGCCCGAGATCGAACGCAACGCCGTAGTGGTTGTTTCCATCGCGGGCCGGGCAGCTGTCGCCGCCGTCCTTGAAGCAGTGCAGGTGCGGATGGCGGTAGTACCAGCAGCGCGTCCGCTGGCAGAGCACTCCGCCGAGAGTGCCCATCGATCTGATCTGCGGTGTCGCCAACGTCCGGGCGGGCGCGGCCAGACCGGGATGGCCTCGCGCGACGCGCTCGTCGTCACCGATAGCGGCAATGGTCACGAGCGCCCCGATGGTGAGTGGCTCTGCGCCGCCACCGGTGATGACGTCGAGGCCAGGAAGCCTCGTGATGTCGACGAGGTCGCGCCGGGTGACCCCGCTGCGTAGCCGCTCGCACAGGTCCGTGCCGCCGGCGAGGATCTCGGCAGCACCGGTGACGTCAACCGGGTCGCTGGCGATGGTCAGGTTCATCGGCTGATCCGCGGATGGGCAAGGCGGGTGAGACGCCGAAGCGCAGCGGCGGCGGCGAACTCGCTGTGTGAGCGAGCTACGAGCGAACGATCGTGACGGCCGAGGCGAGCAGCGCTTGCGAGCCGAGCCCGAGTCATTGGTCGATCCCTACGAGGATCCGCTCGGGACGCAGCGGCAGGTCGCGGTAGCGGTGGCCCGTCGCGTGGAACACCGCGTTGCCGATCGCCGCGGCGACCGGGATCGTGGCGACCTCGGCGAGTCCGACGGCGCCGCCCTTCACGTGCTCGAAGCCGTCCTCGTGGAAGAACAGCTCGACCTCCGGCATGTCGCCGATGCCCGGGATGCGGAACTCCTCGAGACCGAGGCTCAGCACGGTTCCCGTGGTCGGGTCGAGGTGCCGCTCCTCGTACAGCGCGAATCCAATGCCCTGGATGATCGCCGCCGTAGATCTGGCTGCGAGCCACCGCGGGCACCACGATCCGTCCGACGGCCAAGCCGCCCCACACCTTGTCGACCGAGACGATGCCGAGTCGGGTGTCGACCGTGACCGCGCACACGTACACGGCACTGGTCGTTCCGGTGCCCATGGACACGCCGAGGCGTCCGGTCGGCAGCTTGCCGAGGAGATCCAGCCGCCCATTGCTGCCTCGCCGGGCGGTCGCGCTGACCGGCGCCGTCTTCGCGGCCACCTCGTTCCACGACAGCAGCCCATCTCGATGGCGCACACCGCCGGGAACGGCACGAACGTCGGCCAACCCGAGCTCGGTCGCCGCCGCCTCGAGCAGCCTCGTCCGCACCTCCGCTGCCGCTTCGACGGCAGGTGGGTGGATCGCACTGGTCGTGCGGCTGCCGCTCGATCCCGGGCCACGGTGCTCGCCCGAGCGACCGATGTCGACATTGACTTCATGGGCAGCGATGCCGAACACGTCGGCGACTGACGCGGCGAGGACGGTGCGTGCACCGTTGCCCATGTCCTGGGTGGCCGTCCTCGCAGTGAGCCCGTCGGGCCCAGCTGCGACTTCGACCACCGTCGGCGAGAACTGGAGGTTGAACCAGCTCGCCATCGCCACTCCGACGCCGCGCCGGAACCGCCCGGTCGACGCGCCAGCCGGACCGCGGGTGCGCCAGACCTCGAGTCCGGACGCCCAGTCGTAGAGGCGGGCACGCAGGCGGTGAGGGTCCCACCGTCGGTGCAGCTCGATCGGATCGATCCCAAGACGGTGTGCCATGTCGTCGACGGAACCTTCGAGCGCAAAGCAGAGCGGCGGGGCGAACGGCGCCCGGAAGGGCTTGCCGGGCGGCGTGTTGGTGAGCACGTCCCGGTCGGCGAGGAGCTTGGGGACCTTCGGGTACACCATCCAGGCAATGGCGGCGACGGTCGAGTTGACGCCGACCCCTCCGTGGCCGGCGGCGTCGACGCGCATGGCCGCCAGCGCTCCCGTGCGTTCGGCGACGAGATCGATCTCGATCTTCGTGGCTGGGCGGTAGCCGCCGACCGCCATCTCCTCGAGCCGGTCATAGACGAGGCGCACCGGACGCCCAGCCTCCCGAGCGAGCCGCAGGGCGGCGATCGCCTCGACGCCGAGCCCCTGCTTCGCGCCGAACGCGCCGCCGATGAACGGAGCAACGACGTTCACGTTCTGCGGATCGAGCTTGAACTGCCGCGCCAGCTCGAGACGCACGAGGTCGACGGCCTGGGTCGAGAGGTGCAACGTCACCGATTCGGGGCCGTGCCACACAGCGACGGCGGCGTGCGGCTCCAGCGCGGTGTGGATCTCATCCGCGGTCGTCCAGGTGCCCGAGACGAGCTCGAGGTCGGGACGCTCGGCGGCCTCGGCGATCAGTCGCCGGGCCGCGCTGGGCCGGCGCGACAGCACCCGTGCACCCCGGACACGGCGGACGTTGCCGGTGAACCGGCCCGGTGGCACCGGGCCTTCGGCCGTGTTCGGCGTGCCGCGTGGGCGGTCAGTCTCGTAGACGATCATCGGTCCCGTCTCGGCCTCGCCCGGATCGACGACGAATGGGAGGGGCTCGTAGGAGACGTGAACGGCGGCCGCGCCGTGGTCGGCGGCGCGTGACGTCGTTGCGGCGATGGCGGCGATCGGCTGGCCCACGAAACGGACGACCCGATCGTCCTCGAGCAGGTCGATCACGGCCTCGACACCCGACACGGAGCGCGCCGCGGAGGTCTCGACAGCAAGGACGCGGGCGTGGGCAACCGTCGACCGCACGATGCGGGCCTCGAGCTGTTCGTCATAGCGAACGTCGACGGTGTACACAGCGGCCCCGGTGACCTTGTCGGGCGCATCAACACGCGTGATGGAGGCATCCGTGCCAGGTTCGAAGTCACCTGCGCAGGCGCCGATCACGGCCTCGTAGATGCCGAGATACGCGCCACATCGGCACAGATGTCCAGCGAGGGCGGCAGCCACCTCGTCGCGTGACGGGCGCTCGCCGGGCGGGTGATCGTGCCGCCACCGGTCGTAGAAGGCCACGGCCTCGTTGACGAACCCGGGAGTGCAGAAGCCGCACTGCAGGGCATCGCAGGCCGCGAAAGCCCGCTGAACGGGATGCAGTTCAGGTGTGGCGTGTCCTTCGACCGTGACGACGTGTCGTCCATCGAGGTGATGGGCCGGCAGGACGCAGCTGGTCATCGGCGTCCCGTCGACGAGCACGGTGCAGGCTCCGCAGACGCCGGCGCCGCACACCAGCTTCGTCCCTGTCAATCTCGCCGTGTCGCGGATGACGTCGACGGCCGTGTCGCCCGGCGCCGGCCGGAACTCGAGAGAGCGGCCGTTGAGGTGGGTCTTCATGGGATGCGAAAGCGCAGAGGCGACGGTCGATTATCTCTCGCCGAGCGGACATCGGAAGACCCGGGCCGACTCGGCGAACCCCCGTCTCACCTGAAGTCGCTGGTAGGGTTGCTAGCGATCTCTTGGGCGAGTCGGCTCGCTTGGGTTGGACGGCCGATCCGGTCTGTTGCCCATCGCAGGTGCGACGCCTCGACCGAGTCATCGGCCAACAGCGCCCGCCGGTGAGACCGGTCTCGCGTGCCAAGCACGTCGTCGAGACCGGTGAGCGAGGGTGCCACACAATCTCGGAGGCGCCATGGCTGATAAATCGCCCCGCCAGCACCAATCGAAGAAGTCCGGGAAGTCGCTGAAGGAAAAGCGGTCGGACAAGAAGGCGAAAGTCGCTGCCAAGCGCCCGATCAAATGAGCCAGGCGCGTTTTCAGAAGCAGCAGCGAGAGAAGGCCCGCAGGGAGAAGGCGGCCGCCAAGTGGGCGCGCCGCGTCGAGCGGCGCGAAGCCGCATCCGCGGAAGAGGCGCCGGGAACCCCTGTCGACGAGGCAGTCGTGCTGGCGCAGCTCGCTGAACTGCACGAGCAGTTCGATGCGGGAACGATCCCCTTCGACGATTTCTCCGACGCCAAGGAGGCATTGATCAGGCAACTCGATGCGCGATGACAAGGACCTCCTGTCGATGCTCCGCGTCGTCCGCGACGCAGATGCGGCGGCGGAGCCCCTCGACAGCCAGGCCGTCGCGCGTCAGCTCGGTTGGGCCGGCGAACGCACAGCCGGCGTACTGGCGGACGCGCGTGCGTCACTGCTCATCTGGGGCGTGCGCGTCGGTGGTCGCCCATCGCCCTGCTTCGCGGATCTGGAACTCACAGTCCAGGGCCGAAGACTGCTACGCGATGCCGAGACAATTGCCACCGCCGTGGTGAGCGAAGAGTGACGCCGGTTGCGCTCCCGGGAGGATCGGTGCCTCGGCGGCCGTACCGTGAGGACCGGCCGACCAGATGGGTCGGCCAGTCAAGTGACAAGTTGGTTCAAACATGCAAGGCACAGTGAAATTCTTCGATTCCGACCGCGGATTCGGGTTCATCTCCAGGGAGAGCGGTGAGGACGTGTTCGTGCATGTCTCCAACCTCCAGGTCAACGGCACCACGCTGACGGTCGGGCAGACCGTCGAGTTCGACGTCGGCCCCGGCCGCAAGAGCGAGGAAGCCAAGAACGTCCGCCCGGTCTGAGCGCATGGTCGTCAGGAAGAACGTCCGCAAGGCCCCGCAGAACCCGTACCTCACCGAGGCGAGTCCCGACGATCTCGGACCGGCTAACCGGATCGCCTATGACATCATCGCCGAGCGTCGGGATCTGCTGCCGTCGGTGGAGCGGATCATGAACGCCGGTCTCGACGAGGATGGCACTGTTGGTGCCCTCACCCTGTTCCGCTCGTCGCTCGGTGTCGCCAACGATCCCAACCGTGATCCGAGCGTCGCCATCGCGGCGCACGCATCCGCACCAAGCGGCGAGGGCCCGGACGTCGCTTCGGGGTGACGCTCATCGCGAAGCGCCGTGCACCACACGGCGTTCGCAATGATCTGGGCGCGGACATCCTCGGATCTGGGAATCTCCGCGCCCGGATTGCGGGCTGCCGGTCAGGCTGCCGCTCGGGCAGGCGTCCGGTAGACCGGGATCACGTGGTGATCGAGGGCGATCGCCCAGCCCGAGTCGTCGGTGGCGATCGGCCACAGCCAGCCGGGCGCCGGTCGACGAGAGCGATCAGGTGCCGGTGCCCGGCGTACTCGATCACGTCGCCTGGTTGCAGTTCGTCGGCATGGATCTCAATCATCTTCGGCGGCCTTTCCATCCCCGTGGTGTGTGCCCTGTGCTGTCCTCTACGTCGGAGACGCACTAACGGTTCGGACTCCGCAGCGGCGCAGATGTTTCACTTTTTTCGGACGGCTCAGAGATCTTTGAGTAATCGGAGCGCGTCGTACACCGCGGCATGGATGTTGCGGCTGGCGACGGCGTCGCCGATGCGGAACAGCTGGAACGCCCCGTCGGGGTTCGTGGCGAGCGTCTGCGGCCGGCCCGCCAGCAACTCCGCGTAGTCAACTGCCCCGAGGTTGACCGACGTCGGCTTCAGCTCGAAGTAGAGATCGGCCGTCGCCGCCGTCCCATGGGCAGCCACCACATGATCGACATGGCGGACGGTGCGGTGCGGGCTGTGATCGCTGCCGAGCTCGACGCACAGCCGTCCCGCTTCCGGTCGCACCGCCTTGACCCGCTGGTTCAACGTGATGCGGGTGTCGGTCTCGTTGAACGCCCGCGCGTACGGCACGTGGTTCATCCCACCGACGTCGATTCCGAGCATCCGCTCCGGCGTGACGATCTCCAGGCGCGCCCCGGATCGAGCGATCATCTCCGCCGCCGACATCGCCGTGTGGGTCCCGTCGTCGTCGTAGAACAGCACGTCGCCAGTCGGCTTGACGTCCCCGCCGAGCACGTCCCACGCAGAGACGATGCGGTCGTCGCCCTCCTCGAACTCGGGCAGCTGCGGCAGGCCGCCGGTGGCGACGATCACGACGTCGGGCTGGAGCGCTGTGACGTCGGAGGCTTCGGCGAGGACGTCGAAGCGCACTTCGACACCGAGCCGAGCCAGTTCTCGCTCCCGCCATTCGACGATGCCGAGCAGGTCGCGACGCCGTGGGTTGCGGGCGGCCAGGCGGACCTGCCCGCCGGCCCACGGCATCGCCTCCAGCACCGTGACGTCGTGGCCGCGCTCCCCGCCACGCGGGCGGCCTCGAGCCCTCCAGGGCCGGCGCCGACGACGACGATCCTGCGGCGGCGGTCGGCGGGCGGGATCTCGTGGGGCATCGTCTCCTCGCGGCTCGTCGCCGCGTTGTGGATGCACAGAGCCTCGCCGAGCTCGTAGATGCGGTCGAGGCAGTACGTCGCCCCGACACATGGACGGATCTCGTCCTCCCGGCCCTCGATCACCTTGCGGACGAGATGCGGGTCGGCGAGCTGCGCACGCGTCATGCCGACGAGGTCGACCTTGCCCTCGCGAATGGCGTGGCGCGCCGTCGCGACATCGTCGACCTTGGAGGCGTGCAGGACGGGTAGCTGCGTTGCCTCACGCACGCGGCCGGCGAAGTCGAGGTGCGGTGCCGACGGCATGCCATGGATCGGGATGACCTCCGTCAGGGACGGTTCGTCGGCGATGTAGCCGCGGATGACGTTGACGAAGTCGACGAGCCCGTCGGCCTCCAGGCGAGCGAGGATGTCGAGACCGCTCGGCGCGTCGATGCCGCCTGGAACCGTCTCGTCGATGGCCATGCGGATGCCGACGATGAAGCCGGGCCCGACCCGCTCGCGGACCGCCCCCAGGACCCGCCACCCGAAGCGCATCCGGTTCTCGAAGACGCCGCCGTACTCGTCGGTGCGGCGGTTGGTCAGCGGCGACCAGAACTGGTCGAAGAGGTGGCCGTAGGACTCGATCTCGATGCCGTCCATCCCGCCCGCCTGCATGCGCTCTGCGGCGTCGGCGTACTTCTCGACGATGCGGTCGATGTCCCAGTCCTCGGCCTCCTTGGGCACGGCGCGATGCGCCGGCTCCCGCCGCGGCGACGGAGCGAGGACCGGCAGCCAGTCGTCCTGGGCCCAGCCCGTGCGCCGGCCGAGGTGGGTCAGCTGGATCATGCACGCCGCCCCGTGCTCGTGGATCTCGTCGCTCATGCGGCGGATCCACGGCACGATGGCGTCGTCGTAGGCGTGCAGGTTGCCGAACGCCGGCGGGCTGTCCTCGGCGACGACGGCCGAGCCGGCGGTCATCGTCAGCGCGACGCCGCCCTTGGCCTTCTCGACGTGGTACAGCCGGTAGCGGTCCTTGGGCATGCCCTCCTCGGAGTACGCGGGCTCGTGGGAGGACGAGAAGACCCGGTTGCGCAGCGTCAGGTGGCGAAGCTGGAACGGCTGGAGCAGCGGGTCGTCGCTGGCGGTCACCGCCCGCAGCTTCTCAGATCGCGGCGACGGGCTGGCGACGGTGCTCGTAGCGCGAGGTGTGAGGCCGGCGCGCGGGCTTCCGCGCGCCGCGCTGGCAGGTATCGCACGACGTCGGCTCGGGTGAGTCGACGGCCGTCCGGATGACGGCTGCCTCGACCCCGTAGGTCAGCATCGAGCCGATCATGAACCGGACGGCCCCGTCGACCCGATGGGCCGTGTTGGTGGCGGGGCGGATGTCCATGCGAGTACTGAAGCACGCCGGGCCCGTACCGCACATGAGTCGTCACTACTCATTTCTCTGCGTAGTGGGTACGTAGGTAGATCCTGTTCCTACGGACGGGCGGCGCGAAGCAGCAGGTCAGCGGATGCGGACACGTCCGGCTGGCTGCGCATCTCCTGCGCCGTGCGGTGGGCCGCGGTGCGGAACGCCGGATCTCCGACAACCCGTTTGACGGCTGCACCGAGTTCGCCGATTCCGGCCGGTCCACCGTCGAGGGCGATCGCGATCCCCGTGTCGTGGACGCGTCGGGCGTTGTAGCCCTGGTCCGCGAACAGCGGGACGACGACCATCGGCACCCCCGCGGCGAGGACCCGCAGCAGGGTGCCGAAGCCGCCGTGGCTCACCACGACGCTGGCCTGCGGGAGGACCTGCGCCTCATCGCACCACCGCTCGACGTGCACGTTCGGCGGCAACGGCCCGAGGGCGGCGGGGTCGGCGCTGCCTCCGGTCGTCATCAGGACCCGCACCGGGACGTCGGCGAGGGCGCCGGCAGCGGCGAGATAGAGGTCGGGGAACATGCCGATGCCGGCGGCCACCGTCCCGAAGCTGACGTACACGAGCGGGTCAGCCGCGCCACCCCACCAGTCGGTCAGCGGCTCTGGTCGAGCATCCCGAGCTGCCTCGGAGAAGCGCCGTGTGCCGGTCTCGGCTGCTGCGGCGTCGACGCTGGCCGGGAGCGTGGTCAGCCGCGGGGCCGAGAGCAGGCGACGCAGCCCCGGATCCGCCGTCAGGCCCACCGACCGGCGCAGGGCGGCCAACGGCGGCTCGCAGTGAGCGATCATCGGCTCCTCGAACGATGCGAGCCCGACTGCGACGCGAAGCTGCGGGAGGTCGTGGCGCTCGGCGGCGACGTAGGCAGCGAACTCGCACGCCTCACGAACGACGACGTCGGGTCGCCACTCGGAGATGAGATCGTTCAACCCGGGCAGCGCGGCGGTGGCATCGATGGTGGCGAACACGTCCCGGACGACGCGGATGTTTCCCTCGTCCGGCGACACCTGGTGCAACGTCGAGAAGACCGCATCGAGCTCATCCTGGGGCGCGTCGGCGAACGGGCGGAACTCGAAGCCCGTCCGCTCGACGGCTTCGCGGAACGAGGCCGGTGCAGCGACAGCGATGTCGTGTCCCGCCGCCCCCCACGCCGTGGCGAACGGGATCATCGGTCCGAAGTGTCCCGCACCAGCAGTCGTCGTCATCAGCACCCGCACGACGGGAGATGCTGCCAGACCAGCCCGATCTGGGTGCCCACAGTCTCGGATACGAGACCTCTCGCCACCCAGATGCGGACGGTGAGAACGTGACGCGCCCAGATCTGGGGGGCGCGGCGGGTCAGTACCACATGTCGGGCAGCTCGGCCTTCCGGCGGGCGATGAAGTCACGCAGCGCCTCGTCGACCGCATCGTCGATCGGCGGGAGCTCGTAGGCGGCGAGCAGCTCGGCCACCTTGTCGGCGGCCCGCTCCTCGACCCGTCGCTCGCCAGCGTCACGCCACTGCTCGAAGCTGGAGTTGTCCGCCGTCCAGCTGTCCCAGAACGCCGTTTCGTAGTGGCGCAGCGTGTGCTGGGCGCCGAAGAAGTGCTTGCCCGGACCGACCTCCCGGAACCCGTCCATGGCGAACTGCTCCTCCGACAGGTCGATCCCCCGCAGGTACGTGTGCAGCGCTCCGCAGAAGTCGGCGTCGACCATGAACTTCTCGTATCCCATGACGAGCCCACCCTCCAGCCACCCCGCCGAGTGGAGGATGAAGTTGGCGCCGCAGAGGATCGCCGCCTGCATCGACACCGCAGACTCGAGCATGGCTTGCCCATCGAGGACCTTCGAGGTCGTGAACGCGCCCGAGCAGCGCAGCGGCAGGCCGACCCGCCGCGCCAGCTGGCCGACGACGAGGGATCCGATGGCGGGCTCCGGCGTCCCGAACGTCGGCGCGCCCGATCGGAGTGCCATCGAGGACAGGAAGTTCCCGTAGATCACCGGCGATCCCGGCCGTGTGAGCTGTCCCAACGCCACGCCGACGAGCGTCTCGGCGTGGGCCTGGGCGATGTCTCCGGCCAGCGTCACGGGACCCATCGCCCCACCGAGGATGAACGGCACGACCACTGGCGCCTGGTTGGCTGCGGCGTAGGCCCGGATCGCCCCGGTCATCGCGCCGTCCCACACCAATGGCGAGTTGACGTTGACGTTGCCGAGCACGACGCAGTTGGAATCCGCCACCTCAGCACCGAAGGCGATGCGGGCCAGCTCGACGGAGTCCTCGGCTCTGCTCGGCTGGGTCACCGAGCCCATGAACGGCTTGTCGCTGTAGCGGAGGTGGGCGTACACCATGTCGAGGTGGCGCTTGTTGACGGGCACGTCGACGGGCTCGCACACGGTGCCGCCGGAGTGGTGCAACCAGGGGATCGCACACGTCAGCTTGACGAAGTTCTGGAAGTCCTCGAGTGAGCCGTAGCGCCGCCCGCCGACCAAGTCACGGACGAACGGCGAGCCGTACGCGGGAGCGAACACGACGGCGTCGCCGCCGATCTCGACGGAGTGCGCCGGGTTGCGAGCCAGCTGCGTGAACGTCGACGGTGCCGTTGCACACAGGGACCGGACGTGCCCACGGTCGAACCGCACCCGCTGGCCGTCGACCGTCGCACCGGCGTCGGCGAACATCCGGCACGCCACGTCGTCGTGCACCTCGATCCCGATCTCGGCCAGCAGCTCGTCGGCCTTCGATTCGATGAGGGCCAGCCCCTCCTCGCCGACGAGCTCGTAGACCGGGATCTGCCGGCGCACGAAGGCAGGCGCCGTCGGAGACGCGCCGGCGCCGGTGCGGGCCTGCACTCGCGCCGCGTGGCCGCCGGTTCGAGCCATGGTCGGCCGTTCAGCCGCCCCGCGCCCGGCCGAGGGCGAAGACGAGGAACTGGGTGAAGCCTGCCGGGCTGAAGTTGTTGTCGCTGACGAGGACGAGCGAACGCCGGCCATCGGGCAGGTCTGGGCCGAACGTCATTCCCTCGACGTTGTCGAGTGGGATGCGCAGCATGTCGAGGTCCAGCAGCAGGGTCTTCTCGACCGGTTCGAGGGAGCCGAGCACCGGCGCAAGGCTGTCGATCCCGCTGACATCATCGGCGCCAGCCGTGCTCGCCTAGTAGAGCCGGATCGTGTTGCCGGTGTCGGGCGCACCGACGGAGAACGAGCGCTCCATCGTGAGCATGGAGTTCGTCGACAGCGGAAGCATCTCGACGAGCCCGTTGACGGCGAAGGCCGTCGCCGGCACCGGCGGCTCGGCGATCGGATCGGTCCAGTACACGTACTCGCGGTCGAGCGCGTCGCGAGTCAGGCGATAGCGGATGATCCGGGCTGGGCTGCCACCGGTCACCGTGGCCGCCGGACCGTCCTGGACGAGCGTGGTTCCGGCGCCGACGAACAGGAACTGACTGTTCGGCGTGACCGCGGCGCTCTCGAAGCCGAGGTTCTGGCGGACGCCGTGCCCGGGTGCTGGGATGAACGCCGGCGGCACCGGCAACTCGCCGAGCTGCTCGCCGGACAGTTCGAACGTCCGCACGAACGGAGCAATGGGCGGCGCTGTGTTGGCGATGCCCTCCGACGTGACGACGAGCCGGTCATTTCGTTGATCGAGCGTCAGTCCCTCCGGATCGAGGCTGACCGGAGCGAACGGCTGCCGCTGGAGTCGAGCAGGGTCGTGACATCGAGTACGTGCACGTCACCGTCGGAAGCCGTCGGCAGGTCGATGTCCACCGTGTAGAAGCGCGCCGGATCCGATCTGGCCCTGGTCGTCGGAGAGCACGTAGAAGACGTCCCGCTCCTCGTCATAGGTGATGCTCGACAGCCCGCCGAACTCCGTCCCCTCGAACTGGGTGCCGGTCGCGACCGTGTCCTCGCCGCGAAATTCGAGTGCGAGGCGACTCGACGGGACGGCGCCACCATGGCCGATGTCGGTGATCAGTACCGCCGAGACGACGACCGCCGC
>CAVZFS010000042.1:0-15113 GCA_963774635.1 uncultured Acidimicrobiia bacterium | reverse complement strand
TGGGGTAGGCGATCATGACGTCGTTCATGATCTCGTCGAGCGTGAACCGCTTCTGGTAGGCGGCCTTCGGGTTGAGCGTGGAGTGGGCGTGGTTCTTCTCGGCGATCTTGGCGAACAGCTCGAAGCTCGTAGCCGCTGTAGCGGTGCCCGGACTCCATCCCGATCTGGGCGAAGAGCGCCGGACATCGTCTCCGTGCCGATGCGCCCGTCGACGGGGGCGACGGCGCCGTAGCGGCCCTTGGGCGTCCACTCGTTGGCGTCTTTCTTGGCCTGCCCGCCCCGCCGAGCAGCCCTGCGCCAGCCAGTTTCTCCACGCCGACGGCATCCCGACGTCGACCTCGCCGGCCTTGACGGCCATGATCGCCGTGCGCAGCGCGGTGGCGCCGGTTGCGAGGGCGTTGGCCACGTCGTAGACGGGGACGCCGGTCTGGCCGATCTGCTTCTGCAGCTGCTGCCCGATCCCGCCGACGCGTTCATGAGGTTGCCTGCCGCCAGGACGCCGATGTCGCGCATCGTCAAGCCTGATCGGCGAGGGCGGCCATCGCCGCCTCGGCGCCGAGGTCGACGACGTCCTTGTCGGGGTGCTTGCCGAACTTGGTCATGTGGATCCCGAGGATCCAGATGTCGTCGGTACTCATGCTGGTCCTCCGTTCTCAATGCGGCCGGCGAAGCGGCTGGAGCCGCCGCCGTGCCGAACCCGGTCTCCGTCTCTGAACGAGCCGATCCATCCATTAGGCGGCGGGTTCGAACCCGAAGCCGATCGCTTCCACGCCGTTGTCGTCCGTGCCGAGCGAGAAGGTGGCCAGGCGCACCTTCATGCCCGTCGCCACGTGTCGGGGTCCGGGTCGACGTTGATGAGGTTGCCGCGGACCGGCGTTCCAGCACAGTCGACGACCGCCGAGACGAAGGTACCGGATCCCCGGTGCGGCGATGGCGACGATCGTGAACGTCTCCACCGTCCCGTCCGTGGCGACGTCGATGTTCCGAAGTCGGTGCCGAAGCACGACGCGCAGGCATTGCGGTGATCAAGTACCGGGTGCCGCACGACGTGCACTCGTGGGTGACGAGATGCGGTTCGTTCCCCAGCACCAAGTAGTCGACCAACGAACCTGTCCAGCCACGTACATCCTCCTCGGGTCGGCTCATCCTACGAGTGAGTCGTTCGGCGCAACGGAGTCCAGGTCGTCGACGAGCCCCCACTCGAGCGCCGTCGATGCCGGCACGGAGCGGGTGCTGAGCGCCATCAGCGCGCGCGGTGCCGACCGATCCGGGCCGAGATGCTGACCGTCCCGCCGGCGCCGGGGACGAGACCGATGCCGAGCTCGGCAGGAGATTACGGCATCCGGGTCGGCGACGACCCGCCCGGCGAAGGCCGAGACCTCGATGCCGGCACCCACGGCGCCATGGAGGAAGGCCGTGCAACGAGGGCCGAGAGGCCCACGAGCCGGCCCGGGCTACGGGTCAGGCGGCTGACGTGCGCCGTCGCCGGGTCAGGGATGTCCCGGACTCGGCGAGGTCACCACCGCTGAGAACCACGGCCCTGCACCGCGCACTCGACCGTGACGGACTCGTCGACGACCGCCACCGACAGGGCGTCGGCCAGCGCGGCGCGAGCGGTTCGTTGACGGCGTTGTCGCCGCGTGGGCGGTTGGAGGCTACGATGAGGCGGTTGCTGTTGCGCTGGGTGCGGACGGGTTGTTCGTCACGGACCGACGGTTGTGGGGTGGTCGCGTCTGATGCCATGCGGCGAACTCCGGGCCCGCTTGAAGCATCGAGTACACGGCGGATTCAGCGGCGAGGCCGAGCTCGATCCGGCGGTGCGGGAACTGCCGCAGCAGGACGGCCAGCGACGTGGCGGCGATCGGATGGGCCTCCACGTTGTGGATCACGACATCGAGCAGCGGGTCGTCGGCAGCGAGCACCACGTCGCACGGATGATCGGGCGCAATGGTGTCCGCCGACCCCGGCGGGCGGACGCCGATCATCACGACGGGGTGCGCGCCGGGCGACCAGTCCAACGGCTCGTCGCCCTCGAGCTCGACGAGCACGTACGGCGCTCCGCCGACCGCGCCCAGGTTCTCGGCGCCGAGCACCCAGTCCGGGAGCGACGGCGCCGGAGACGGTCACGCCCTGACGGTACTGCCGTTCTGTCCGTAGGAATCGTTCGTTGTGATGCGGTTCCTACGGACAGTTCGGGATCGCCGGGGCAAGATGTTCGAACGATGACCACGTCATGGCGCCACCGTCCCGGCTACCTCGACACGGCGACGTACGGCCTGCCGCCCCGGCAGACCGTCGAGCTCTCCCAGCGGGTGCTCGACGACTGGGCCGAGGGAAGCGCGGACTGGCGCACGTGGAACGACGCCGCCGACGAGGCCCGCCGGCTCTTCGCCGGGTTCGTCGGCGCGGCTGCCGACTCGGTTGCAGTCGGCCCGGCGACCGCCAACCTGGTCGGGCTGATCACGGCGGGCCTTCCACCAGACGCCGAGGTGGTCACGCCCGGCGGCGAGTTCACGTCGCTGCTGTTCCCGTTCCTCGTGCAACAGGAGCGCGGCGTCACGGTCCGGGAAGTGCCGCTGGAGGCGCTGGCCGACTCGATCGGGCCTCGGACAACGCTCGTGGCCTGGAGCGCGGTGCAGTCGTCGGACGGGCGGCTCGCCGACAACGATGCCGTGGTCGAGGCAGCGGCAGCAGTCGGAGCGCTCACGGTCGTCGACGCCACGCAAGCGACCGGGTGGCTGCGGGTGCCGCACGACCGCGTCGACGCGACGGTCTGCTCGGCCTACAAGTGGCTGTGCTGCCCTCGAGGCACGGCCTTCATGGTGGCGTCGCCTCGGGTGTTGGGTGGCTACCTGCCGAACGCCGCCAGCTGGTTCGCCGCCGATGAGATGCACGCCGGCTACTACGGGACGCCCCTCCGTCTGGCTGCAGGTGCCAGGCGCTTCGACATGTCACCGGCGTGGTTCTCGTGGATGGGTGCGGTGACGTCACTGTCGGCGCTCTCCGAGCTCGGGATGGATGCCATCCACGGGCGGGACGTCGCGCTCGCAGACGGGCTGCGCAGCGAGCTGGGAGTCGAGCCGACGGGCTCGGCCATCGTGGCGGTCGGAGGCGACGACCTGGAGTCGGCCCTGGCAGCGCGGGGCATCAAGGCGGCGACACGCGCCGGTGGCTGCCGGCTCTCGTTCCATCTCTACAACGACGAGGACGACGTCGCGGCGGCGGTCGCCGCGCTTCGCGAAGGCGCCCGCGAGCTCACCGTGACGTGACGTCTTCCACCGGTCGCCCGACCACCTGGAATCACGCGATCATCGGAATGCTCTCCAACGGGCGCATCGCGTGCTTCACACGCTTGGGCACACACATGCGCCGCGGCGTCCAATCCCGCCCATCGAGGTAGCGATACCAGGCGTCGACGGCTCCGAACTCAGAGTTGCGCCAGTTGCGGACCTGCACGAACCATTCCTCGTCGGGAAGGGTGTCGATGATGGTCTGGATCGTGCGCAGCCCCGTACGGCTCGGCGCGTTCGGCAGCTCCAGCCCGTCGCGCAGCAACTCGACCTCAGCTCGCCGGCTGGCCGCGACGGTGCCGCCGCGCCGAAGTGCCTCCTCGTACACCTGGACCAGATCGGTGGCCGTGCGGATCCCGAAGTGCCGGAGATGGCAGAGGTTGTCGCGGACGTCCGGTGGGATCACTCCTGGTACGGCCGCGTCGCCGTCGAGATCGCGGGCACGCTTGGCGAATGTGTCGCCGCCGACGCGCAGGTAGAGGATCGCCTGGTCGGTCCAGTCGACCAGCTCGGCGGCCGCGATGCGCGTGCTGCTCATCAGGTCGACGATGTCGGCGTGGGCGAGCGCCTCGATGTTGTTGATGCCCTCCTCGGCCAGTCGGGTGCGGTCGTAGAGATCGATGCCCTCGAGCTCCGTGAGCGGGGCCGGTTCGTGGAGCGGCAGCTTCCCCAAGACGCCGTGCGGTTGAGACAGCTTCTCCCGCAGCCAGACCAGCGCGCTCTGCGGCATGAAACCGACGAAGAACATGACCACCTCGGCGGCCGGACCGTTGTACACGACGCTCACGACGAGCGCCATCGCGTAGGCAGCGAGGATCCGCACGACGATCGTGTTGTACGTCTTGGGATGGAGGTCCCGGCGTTGGTAGCCGCGGATCACGTGGAAGAGCGTGAAGACGTAGGCACCCAGGAACGCATAGCCGACCAGGGACAGGAACGGTCGGAAGAAGGTGGCGACCGGGAACACCTCGCCTGCCGACTCCGACCAGACGTACTCGGCGCCGTGCGGGCCGACGTTCAGCTCCAGTGGCGGCACCTTGGTCGTCGCGATGACGAGGAACCAGCCGATCACGAGGAGGATCGTCGCGACGATCACCGGTGAGCGGCGGCCGCTGCGCAGACGCAGGCGGGAGTCCGCAGCGAGGTCGCCGAACGAGGCCTCGATCTGCGATCCGTACTTCGCTTCGATGTCGCGCACGGTGCGCACGGTGGGGTCGAGGCGGAACACCTCGTGGACCCAGCGCCGCTGGACTGCCGCCAGCCGCTGGCGATCGAACTGGAAGTACATCGCGGCCGGCACCGAGCGCGGCCACGGACACCAGGATCCATTGCGCGACGTACCCGACGAGGAGTTGCCAGAAGGCCGGGCTGTCGCGGGCGACCTCGCTCACGGCGCCGAACGGGTTGTCGAGCTGCAGGATCGCCCCGTAGTCGATGGGCAGCAGCTCGTTGAGCTGGGTCGTCTGATGGATCGCCACGCCCAGACCGATCACGCTGACGACCACCGCGCCGATGAGCACTGCCACCTCGGCGGCCTGCCGGGGTACGCCGTCGACGAATGAGCGGATCCTGCTGTTTCGCTCGATGCCCTCGACCGACCGGTGATCGGCGTTCGAATTACCCGCGTCCTGCTCGCACAGCGTCGCCCGGTACTTGCGGAAGCGCAGGTACAGGCGGATCTCACGGAACGTGGCAACGAGCAGCGCGATCACGGGGACGAGGACGACAGAGGCCACGAACCAGGCCCACGGAACGGCACCTGCGCCGCCGAAGAACAGCGCCCACGCTCCGAAGCAGAGACCCACAGCGAGCCAACCGAAGATCACGATGGCCCGCGGCAGGTTCGTCAGGAGCTCGCTCGGTGCCGGCCGTACCTCGATCTGGCCCAAGCGGCGCATGGTCAGCGTGTTCAGCCCGCATGCGTCCTCGGCCGGCACGGTCGTCTCACCCAAGGCAGGGATCGAGAGGACCTTGACGACCTCGGTTGTGCACCCGTTCTCGTCCGGGATGGTGCGTTCCGGCGGCAGGGGACGGCCGTGGGCGTCGAAGCACGCGTAGATGCGCCACGGTGTGAGGTTCTGGTAGATCCACCGCCGGGGCGCAGCTTTGTGACGGGCGTGCGCGTGGGACTCCTGAACCTTCGACTCGACTCCGACCATCTGGAAACCCCCAAGGCGTCGATTCGTCCGCAACGAGAGGCGCGAGGCTTTGTTCTGATACACAACGTCGCCATGGTTCGAGAGGTGTCGGTTCGAGTGGTGCCTGCTCGGGTCGAATGGCTCGAGGCGCTCGTCGAGGGTGACGACGTGTTCACGCAGCGCTTCGGGGTCCCTGTCGTCGACGGCTGGGTCGGCTTCCCCGACGCGCTGCCCGTGACCCTCGAGGCGACCCGCCGGGATCCAGACGGCGAGTGGGGGACCCAACTGTTCTTCGACGAGCACGATGGCGCACTCGTCGGCTTCGGCGGGTGGAAGGGGCCGCCGTCTGATGGGGAGGTCGAGCTGGGCTACGCCGTTGCCCCGGCCCGTCAAGGTCGTGGATTGGCGACGGCCGTCGTCCAGGAACTGGTCCGCCGGGCGCAGCGCGCCGGTCTGGCGATGGTGACGGCGCACACGCTGCCCGAGGTGAACGCCTCGACGACCGTGCTCAGCAAGTGCGGGTTCGGGCGCGGTGCCGACGTCGTGGACGACGCCGACGTGGTCTGGCGCTGGGAGCTCCCGCTGCGTCCCGCGTCGAGCGGTACCGTCGTCGGCATGACGTCGCTGACCATTGTCGCGCCAGCCTTCGTCGAGATGGCCCACCGCATCGTGTGGTGCGTCGCCGCCACGACGGGCAAGGACGATCGCGCCCGGACGCGGGTGCTGCACCCGATGTGGGAGTGGGACGGCGAGACGTTGACGGGATGGATCCTCACGTCGCCGCGCTCGCCGAAGTCCGCCGACCTGGCCCGCGTACCGGCGTTGTCGCTCACCTACTGGTCGCCCGACCACGACACGTGCACCGCTGACTGTGACGCCGCGTTCCAGGACGACCCGGCGGATCGCCGGGCCGGATGGGATCGCTTCGCCGGGGTGTCCCCGCCGCTCGGCTACGAGCCGTCGATCATCCCGGACTGGCCGAGCCCCGATGCGCCGGATTTCGGGGTGCTGCGGCTGACGCCGCGGCGGCTGCGGGTGATGCCGGGCACGGTGATGACCGCCGGGGCCGGCGAACTGCTCACGTGGTCTGCGGACGCGTAGCCGTCGCCACCAGACGTTCGTCGACGGACCACGGTCCGCCGCCGGCCCACAGCAGGAACAGCGCGGCGATCAGCAGAACCGAGCCCAGCCCGACGTGATACAGGTCGACATCCACGCGCCCTCCGGTGAGCAGTGCAACGGCCATGTTGATCGCGACGACGGCGGCGGCAACGCGCGTGACGAGGCCGGCGAGGAGGAGCAGGCCGCCGCCGAGCTCGACCGCGCCCGCCACGTACACGCTGGCATCTGGCAACGGCACTCCGTAGCGCTCGAACGAGTCAACGAGGGCTTCGTGTCGCGTGAACTTGGAGAGCGATACCACGATCAGCGTGACGCCCGCCGCAACGCGCACGACCAGCGGCCACCAGCCGAGGCCGCGCCGAGTGGTCAGCACCTCCAACGCCGCCCCGCGAGCCCCCACGATCGGATCGTACGGGGCGCCGTTCGTCAAGCGGTGAGCAGCGCGGCGTACCGGGTGAGATACAAGGGCCAGCCGTCGTCGCCGTCGACGCCTTCGTGGACGCCTTCCCAGCCGGGACCATGGCGGTCGATGTTGCGATGTTCGAGCTCGACTCGGGTGCGCTGGGGACCTTCGGCGACGAAGCGCACGTCCACCTCGCTGGCACGGTCGGGATCCGTCTCGAGCTGCCACGTCGGGCCGATGTCCCAGCTGAACACGACCCTGGTCGGGGGCTCGTAGGTGAGGATGCGGGCCCAGCGGCACTCACTGCCGTCTTCTGCGCGGTCGTAGATGTGGCCGCCGACACGGGGCTCGAACACCGTCTCCGCGATCGGTGAACGCAGCAGGTTGTGCTCGGGTGGCTTGAAATCGCCGAAGCGGTCCGTGAAGACGCTGAAGGCGCGTTCGATCGGTGCTTCGACCACGATCTCTTTGCGCACGACCGCTGTTGCTGCCTGTGTCATGACTCTTCCTCCGTTTCGCCGATCGTGGCCTCGTAGCCCGCGAGGGCGCGGTTCCAGAACGTGTCGAGTTGATCCCGCAAGGCGCTCACGCCGGCAGGGTTCAGCCGGTAGATGTGCCGCGTCCCGACGGCCTCGTCGCTGACGAGTCCGGTCGCCTTGAGCACCTTGAGGTGTTGCGAGACCGCCGGCCGACTGACCGGAAGCCGCTGCGCGAGCTCACCCACGGCGCACGGCTGTTCGGCAAGGCATTCCAGGATCGCCCGCCGCGTGCGGTCGCCGAGGGCCTCCCACACCGCATCCGTCGATCCGTAAGTTGGCACGAACGGTAAGTTATGTCTTACCGACGACGAGCGTCAAGGCGAGGCTGTCGGAGACTCAAACTTTCCTGCGTTGGCGTTGGGTTCCATACACCAGTTCGCTAGCGTGTTAACATGTCGACAGGCGGTGTCGAGCAACTTCGAGGGGCCGTCGATCGCCTCGCCGAACTCGACCTGGACGAGCTGTCAGATGCCGAGTTGCATGACACGGTGATCGCCCTCCAGCGGGAGCGAGCCCGACTCGGGTCGGTTGCCGCTGGCCTGCTGGCTCGCTGGGACCGTCGCGGCGTCTGGGCCGGTGATCGCTCTCGATCCGCCGCGTCGCGATTGGCTCGAGAGCTCCGCTGTTCGTTGACGTCGGCCAACGTGGAACTTCGGCGAGCCCGCAAGTTGGCCACCATGCCGCACACCGCCGCCGCGGTGTTGGCCGGATCCTTGTCGTTGGACCATGTCGACGTCTTGGGCCGGGCCAACCAGCCGTGGCGGGATGCGGTCTTCACCGATCACGAGAAGGCGCTCGTCGGCGAGTGCGCCAAGCTCCGCTTCAGTCACGCCGTCAAGGCAGTCGACTACTGGTGCCAACGCGCCGACGCGATGGCCGCGGAGGATGAGGCCGAGCGGTGTCGCGAGAGTGCCCACCTGTTCGCCTCGACCACGCTGGACAGCGTCGTCGTGCTCACCGGCGTCCTCGACCCGATCGGCGGGGCCATCGTCACCAGGGAACTGAAACGCCTCGAACGTGACCTGTATCTGGCCGATGAACGCGACGGAGTGGTGCGGACGGCGTCGCAACGGCGAGCGGCCGCCTTGGTCGAGATGGCCACCCGCTCGGCGTCCGCCCCGGCCAACGGGCGGCGGCCACGGCCGCTGTTCACGGTGCTCCTGGGACACGCATCGTTCAGCCGCATGTGCGAACTCGCCAGCGGGACGGTCATCACGCCGGGGCAACTCGTGCCGCACCTGGCCGACGCCGAGTTGGAGACGATCCTCTTCGACGGACCGAGCACGGTCGTGTCGGTGTCGAGTCGGCGCACGTTCTGCGGAGCGCTGCGGCGAGCGATCCAGGTCCGCGATCGGTACTGCCAACATCCATCGGAATGCGACGTGGTCGCCGACGACTGCGATGTCGATCACATCACCCCGTGGCCGGCCGGCGGCCAGACGAGCCAGTTCAACGGTCGGCTCGAGTGCCCGACCCACAATCGTCACGCCGACCGCCACGACCACGGCGCCATGCCGATGCCACGACGCGAGGTCACTCGCCTCGACGCCCTGCGCGCCCGCATCCGTTGGCGACAACGGCAAGAGGACCACGGCGATGGTGGTGGCGATGGTGGTGACGACGAAGCCGATGACGACCAAGCCCGGGCGGGTTAGGACGTCAGCGGGCTCGGCGGACCGGCAGGAAGGTCGCCGGCGGGACGTCAGAAGCAAGGAAGTCCATGATGATCCTGGCCAGCTCGGCCGGGCGTTCGAGGGGCAGGACGTGTGACGTTCCGGGCACGATCGCCAGTTGGCCCGCTGGCAACGCTTCGTACAGCGCGCACGTGTGGTCGAGGCGCATCAAGTCGTCGTCGCCGGCCATGACCAGCGTCGGTGCGGTGATCGTCGCCAGTTCGCTCGCCGTCAGCGTGGGCTCGGTCGTCATCATGGTGTACATCCGCTCGAACACGTCGCCGAAGTGCTCGACTCCGTCGGGTGACCGCTCGGCGTACCCCTGCATCATGACCTCGCCGACCGGGTCATTCTCGTCGACCTCGAACGGCAGCAATCCGTCATGGTGGAAGTTGGCACCGATGGCGACGATGCGACTGACGAGATCGGGTCGGCTCATGGCGACGAGCAAGGCAACGATCCCCCCGTCACTCCAGCCGACCAGGTGGGCCGCGCCACCGACAACCTGCTCGAGCACGTCGATGGTGTCGCCCGCCATGTCGGCGTAGTGGAACGGACCGCCCGCGTCGGCCGTGTATCCGTGCGCCTTGCGGTCGAAGGCGACGACGCGGTACCGCTCGAGCAGCGGCTCCGCCAGCACGCCGGCGAGCAGGTCGCTGTGGGACATCCCACCGTGCAGTAGCAGCACCGTCTCGTCGCCGCTGCCGCGGTCGTCGATCCAGGTCGGATGCCCGTTGATGTCGATGCGCTCGCCCATGACCGCGTTTCTATCCCCAGCTGGGGTGTCAAGCTCACAGCGTGCCCGCAGAAGATTCGAAGACCGTCCTGCACCGGTACCTGCAGAGAGGCCGAGATGCGCTGCTGTGGAAGCTCGACGGGCTCTTGGAGTACGACATCCGCCGGCCGATGGTGCCGACCGGGACGAACCTGCTGGGACTGGTCAAGCACTGCACCGGCGTCGAGATCGGGTACTTCGGCGACACGTTCGGCCGGCCTTTCGCTGAGTCGTTCCCGTGGATGGAGGACGACGCTGAGCCGAACGCCGACATGTGGGCCACCGCCGACGAGTCGCGCCACGACATCGTCGACTTGTACCGGCGGGTGTGGGCGCACTCGGACGTCACGATCGACACGATCCCGCTCGACGGGCAGGGCCGCGTGCCGTGGTGGCCCGACGACCGTAGTGAGGTGACGCTGAGCACGATCCTCGTGCACGTCATCGCCGACACCGACCGGCATGCGGGCCATGCGGACATCGTCCGCGAGCTGATCGATGGAGCCGCCGGGCTGCGCGCCGACAACGACAACATGGCGCCCGGCGACGCGGCGTGGTGGCAGGAGTATCGGAGTCGACTCGAGCGGGCGGCGAGAGAGGCGAGCGCAGACTGAAGACGCCCCGAACCGATGAGTTCGCGGCCCCTGTACGGTCGACCTCGTCATGGCCAGCAATGTCCCGAGCGCCGAGCTCGACACCCCCTATAGCAGCCCTGATGCCACGCCCACCGATTGGTCACGGGCCGAGTCCGTGCTCGCTGACGCGGCGATCTATTGGCTGTCGACCGTGCGTGTCGACGGCCGCCCTCACGTCACGCCGGTGATCGCCGTCTGGCACGACGGAGCGGTCCACTTCTGCACGGGTCCCGACGAGCAGAAGGCGCAGAACTTGGCCATGAACTCGGAGGTCGTCGTCACGACGGGCAAGAACGAATGGTCCGGGCTCGACGTCGTCGTCGAGGGCGCCGCCCGGCGCGTCACCGACGACGACGCGCTGCGCGCCCTCGCGGCCGCGTGGGAGGACAAGTACGGCGGGGACTGGCACTTCGACGTCTCCGACGGGGCCTTCCACCACGAGGCCGGTGCCGCCCACGTCTTCGCGGTCGTGTCGTACAAGGCCTACGCCTACGACCGCGACGACCCCGGTGGCGCCACCCGTTACCGGTTCTGACCGCTCAGAGCACCTTCTGTCCGTACGGATCGCGTCACAACGATCGATTCCTACGGACAGAAAGGTCATATCGTGACCGCGATGGCGGAATTGGTGCGCGTCACGGACGGTGATGCCGCCGTGGCGGTTCTCCGTGACCACGGCTGCGTCATCGTCGAGGATGTGCTCGGGCCTGAGGAGATCGGGGCGTTGTCGGACGCCGTCACCGAGTTGGAGCGCGGGCACCCGTTCGGCCGCAACGTGTTCGAGGGCGAACGCTCACATCGCCTGTACAGCCTGATCGTCCAGGGCCGGCCCTTCGAGGAGCTCGCCCAGCATCCGGTGGCGCTCGCCATCCTGGATGGCACGTTGCAGCCGAACTGGCTGCTGTCGAACTGCCAATCGATCCGCCTCTATCCCGGAGAGACGCGCCAGCCGTGGCACAGCGACGACGGCTTCTACGACGTTCCCCGCCCGCACTCGACGCCGCTCGGGGTCTCCTCGATCTGGGCGATCGACGCGTTCATCGGCGCCAACGGCGCCACCGAGCTGCTCCCGGGCAGCCATCGCTGGGGCGACGACAGCCCTGCGGACCACGAGCCGCTCGACGTCGCCACTGCGGAGATGAAACCCGGCTCGGTGCTCTGGTTCGACGCCGCGCTGTGGCATCGCGGTGGCGCCAACCAGACCGACGGAACCCGGCTCGCCATGACCATCCAGTACTGCCAACCGTGGTTGCGGCCCCAGGAATCGCAGCTACTGATCGCGCCGCCCGACGTGGCGCGCCAGATGCCTCCGAGAGTGCAGGCGATGCTCGGCTACAGCATCCATCCGCCGTTCATCGGGCAAGTGGAGGGCAAGCATCCACTTCGCCTCGTCGACGAGGAGGCCTATCGCGCTTCGCGGACTCCCGACTCCGAGATCGCCGAGCGGATCCTGACCCGGCCCGACGCCATCACCGGCTGATCCCGGCCTCCGGCGGGATCAGCTCGAGGGCCGCATTGATGCCGGCCGTCACCTCGTCGATGGTGCCGCTGGCGTCGACCCGCAGCAGGATGTCCCGCCCTTGGTAGTAATCGACCAGCGGCAACGTCCTCTCCTGGTAGACGTCGATGCGGTGGCGGATCGTGTCGACGTTGTCGTCGGTGCGCCCGTCCTCTTCGCCGCGGTTGACGAGTCGCTCGATCAGCTCGTCGTAGGGGATCTCGAGGAGGACCACTGCGTGCAGCGTGATGCCACGTTGGCGGGCGAGGTCGTAGGCCGCGGTGGCCTGCGGCACGGTCCGTGGGAAACCGTCGAGCACGAAGCCGCTCGTGCCGTCCGGGCTGAGCACCTCGTCGGCGATCATGCGGATGACGAGATCGTCGGGAATGAGATCGCCGCGGCTCATCGCGTCCTGGACGACACGACCGAGCTCCGTGCCTGCCCGGACATGGGCACGCAGCAGCTCACCACTGGATAGGTGGGGCACGCCGTAGCGGTCGGCGAGCCGCTCGCCTTGCGTGCCTTTGCCTGATCCCGGCGGACCGAGCATCAGCAACCTCATGGGCGGCTCGGCAGCCTCTGAAGTGGTCATCGCGGCCGGTCAACGTAGTTGATCAACCTCCGACCGGGGAACCCTGGTGGAGGACCAGTTTCCAGCCGTCGCCGGCGCGAACGAAGACGTTGGTAGCGGCGATCGTGCCGGTCGCCACGCGGTCGACCAGGTTCTCGTCGAGCGTCACCCACGCGACGTCGCCCGTGACAACCGCTGCATCGTTGGTCACGATGAACTGGTTGCGGCCCGGTCCATCGAAGATGCGCCGCCAGGACTCCTCGACGAGCGGCCAACCGCGCAGGATCGGCCAGCCGGGATGGGTGCACACGACTCGGTCGCTGTGCTCCCAGACCTGACCCATCGACTCGAGGCTGCGCCGCTCGAAGGCGTCGTAGAACGACACGTTGGCGGCGAGCACGTCCGCGACGTCACCCGTCTGAGTCATCACGCGGCGACCCTACCGAGTGGGGTCTGTGGCAGCCTGACGTCATGGACGTCGGCCAGACCGCTCGGCGCACCCGACAGATCAGCGCTCGCGACATCGAGCTGTTCACCGAGCTCACCGGTGACCGCAATCCGCTGCACTACGACGAAGCGGCGGCGACGGCCAGCCGCTTCGGGGGCATCATCGTGCAAGGCGGGGTGACGTCCGGTCTCCTCAATGCGCTCGTGGCCGAAGATCTGCCCGGCCCCGGCAGCGTGTTCCTCCACGTCGACTGGAACTTCCGCGCACCCGTGCGCCCAGGCGACGAGATCACCGCCGAGGCCGAAGTGCTGTCGGTCAAGGAGGGCAAGCCCATCTGCACCTTGCGGACGACGATCACCAACCAGGACGGCACGGTCGTCCTCGATGGTACGGCCGTCGTCTATCAGGAACCGCTGCCTCCGTCGGCGCCCTGAACGCCGACGAGCACGGCGAGGTCCTGGCGCGTCCACGCCACCCGGGCTGGCAAACCCGCTGCGCCGAGCCACTCGAGCTGTTCGACCACGGTGCTCGGCTGGTCGTACACCCCGTCGATCGGCGTGACCACGTCGGCCGGGTCCTCCGGGACCACGACATCGCCGAGGACGAACCGGCCGTCGGGGCGCAGTCGTTCGGCGATCCGGGCGAACAGGTCCGCCTTCCCAGGGCCATCGAGGTGGTGCACGGCGAGTGCTGACACGACCAGATCGAACAGGCCCTCCGGCAGCGGGTCCTCGAGGCGGCACACCCGCAGGTCGGCCGCCGGGACGTGCTCGGCCGCCGAAGCGAGCATGTCGGCGCTCTCGTCGATGCCGATCAGCTCCGCCGCAGGATGGAGGGCGAGCACCCGCCGCGCCGTCTGACCCGTGCCGACCCCGAGCTCGAGCACACGCTCGACGCGGAGATCGGCGGTGGCCGCCGCGACGGCATCCTGGAACTCGTCGTACGCCGGTACCTCCTCGCGGATCATCTCGAGATAGGTGACCGGATCGAAGTGGTACTGATCGCCGTCGCTAGCGTCGGACATCGATGCAGTCTGGCGTGTGCTGAGTCGTGGTCGAGTCAGCGTTTCCCATCATCGTCACCGCGGATCTCAGCCGCGCGCTCGGGTTCTGGCAGGACCTCCTCGGTGGCAAGGTGAGCTACCAGTTCCCTCCCGACGGCGAGCCCGGCTACGTCGGCCTCGACCTCGGGTCGTCTCATCTCGGTATCGGTGTGGACACCTCACTCGAGGCGTCGAGCAACGCCGGCCGGATCTCGATCTGGTGCTATGTCGCCGACTGCGACGCCGTCGTCGAGCGAGTCCGGGCGGCTGGACTGCGGGTGACCGAAGAACCCGTCGACCAGCCGTGGGGAGAGCGCGTCGCCCACGTCGAGGATCCCGACGGGAACCACGTGATCATTGGCGCCAAACGCGATCACCGGTGAGTGCCGCGTAGGCGCAGGTCCAGAAGTCCTGGATGATCCGCGGTGGGGGTGAGGGGCTGGTGAACGCGTCCGTCGTCAGGACGATGCCGATGAGGCCACTTCCGGGATCGTTGCCCCACGACGAGCCGAGGCCGCCGGCCCATCCGTAGCTGCCGGCGGCGGGTGCCAGCCCGGTGCGTCGCAGCTGGACCGCGACGCCGAACCCCCAGCCCTGCGAACCGTCGAATGACGGTCCCGCCCCGCTGACGTGGTCGACGGTCATCGCCTCCACGGACGCCGGTGAGAGCAGCGACGTTCCGTCGTCCAATCGCCCTCCGGCCAGCAGCATGCGGGCGAAGGCGTGGTAGTCGTCGATCGTCGACACGAGGCCCCCGCCACCGGACGGGAACGCCGGGGGAGATGTCCACTGGCCGTTCGGCGCGTCGTACACCACCCGCTCGCCTGTCTCCGGGTTCTTGGCATGGCACGAGCCGAGCCGCTCGACGTGCGGCGTCCAGAACCCGGTGTCGACCATGCCCAGGGGTTCGAGCACACGCTGCCGGAAAAACTCCTCGAGGGGCTGGCCGGCGGCCCACGCCACCAGGACACCGAGGACG
>CAVZFS010000041.1:0-74048 GCA_963774635.1 uncultured Acidimicrobiia bacterium | reverse complement strand
GTCCAGGACGCCGGCGAAGGTCCGGTCGGCGGCGTCGCCGAACACGAGCCGCGAGGACCACGACCAGCGCGGTGAGCGCGACGGTGGCGACCTGCAGCCAGAAGCCGGCGCGGGTGTCGAGGGTCTTGCGCAGCTCGACGGCGACGAGGCGGCCGAGGCCGGGGTGGGTGTGGACCCCGGTGGTGTCGACGGGGACGGGCGCGGAGAGGGCGATGGTGCTCATGCGGTGGCTCCTGCCAGCTGGGCGTGGATCGGACCGCGTCGTGGGTGACGGCGCGTTGTCGCCGGACGCGGTCGAGCCCGAAGAAGAGGCGCTCCAGGCCCGCGCCCTCGGCGGGGCGAGCCGGTGCAACACGATGTCGCTGGCCATCGCCGGCGAGCGACGGCGGCGGGCTCGGCCTCGACCAGCCGCCGGTCGCCCTCGGTGACGTGGGCGGCCAGGCCGGCGTGGTGGAGACGGCGTCGAGCCCGGCGAGGTCGGCGGCCTCGACGATCGTCCCGCTGGCGGTGAGCAGCTCCTGGCGGGTGCCCTGCGCGCGGATCCGGCCGCCGCCGATGATCATCATCCGGTCCGCGACGGCCTCGACCTCGCCCAGCAGGTGCGAGGAGAGCAGCACGGTGCCGCCGCGCTCGGCGAAGCCGCGCAGCAGGCCGCGCATCCAGCGCATCCCCTCCGGGTCCAGGCCGTTGGCGGGCTCGTCGAGGATCAGGACCTCGGGGTCGCCGAGCAGCGCGTGCGCGAACCCGAGGCGCTGGCGCATCCCCAGCGAGTACTGCCCGACCCGCCGCCGCGCGGCCGCCGCGTCCAGGCCGACGTGCTCGAGCAGCGCGTCGACGCGCGCCAGCGGCACGCCCATCGTCCTGGCGCGAGACGGCCAGCGCCTCGCGCCCGCGGCGCCCGGCGTGCTGCGCCGAGGCGTCGAGCAGGATCCCGACCCGCCGGCCCGGGTTCGGCAGCTCGCGATAGCGCCCGCCGAGGATCCGCGCCTCCGCTATCGGGCTCGGACAGGCCGACGAGCATCCGCAGCGTCGTGCGTCTTGCCGGCGCCGTTGGGGCCGAGAAAACCCGTGACGGTGCCCGGCTCGCAGCGGAACGTGACATCGGAGACGACGGCGCGCTCACCACGGCGCTTGGTGACTCCTTCGACCTGATCATGACCGCAGGCTCGCGACGGCCGGCGTGACGGCGCCGTTCGGGGATCGCCGCGCAACGTGGACGATGGCGGCGCTGACGGCGAGGATCGACAGGAGGCCCACCCACTGCAGCGGGTCTCCCATGCCGTCACCCCAGTAGGGCTTGGAGGGCCCGACTTCCACCGGGATCAGGTGAAAGAACGTGAACGCGGCGATCTCGATCCACGCGACCACCATGGCCACTCGGGCCGCGGATCGGTGCCTGAACGCGACCAGGGCGCCGGCGATGAGGACGGCGACGAGGCTCGAGAGGTGCTGCGGCTTGGCGAACGTCTCGAGCACTCCGGCCGACGGGTCGATGCGCAGGTCGTCGAAGACGGCGAGGTTGAGGATCAGGAGCGTGAGCAGGGCGCCGGTCAGGCCGAGCAGTAGCCGGGCGGGGCGCCCTGTGGGCTTGTCCATCTGTGAGGGGGTGTGAGTTGGCATGACCGGAAACATAACTTAGTTATTGACGATGTGCCTAGTACGGCTACCATGCGTGCGTGCCCACTGCATCGACCACGCGCGAGACGCTTCTCGACACCGCGCTTCGCCTGTTGGAGGAGCGCGGGCCCGGAGCTCTGCGCATCCGCGACCTGGCGGCGGCCGCCGAGCAGTCGACGATGGGCGTCTACACGCACTTCGGGTCAAAGCAGGGGCTGCTGGAGCAGCTCTACCTGCACGGTTTCCGACGCCTGGAGGAACGGCTCAACAGCGTCCCCTCCGACGGTCACGGCCGGCAAGAACTGCTGGCGTTCGCCCTGACCTACCGCGCCTTCGCGCTCGACAACGACGCGCTCTACGGACTCATGTTCGAGCGGGCGACCCCGGACTTCGTCCCGTCCGACGCCAGCCGCCTGGCAGGCCTCGCGACGTTCGAGATGCTCGCCACCCGCGTCGCCGATTGGCGGCCCGATTTCACCGACCCGGCGGCCGACGCGCACCTCGTCTGGGCAACCATGCACGGCCTGGTCACCATCGAGTTGATGCACAGGCGGTGGGGCGGCCCCATCGTCGCGCATCTACAGGGCGACCCAGAGCAAAACTACGCGACCGCCATCGGCTCGCTCCTCGAAGCGCTCCACGGTCGCTAGGCAGACCGCTGAGCGGGTCGAGTCCGCGTCAGAGCCAGCTCAACTCCACCAGTGACTGACCGTCCGCGTCGAGTTGCCCGTCGGCCCGCTGTTCTGAATCCTGACCGGGCCGACGCGCGCCGCGACGATCGCGCCGCACCAGCTCCGCTACGCCCACGCCGTCGACATGGCGCGCGAAGGTGTCCCGCCGATCGTCATCCAACGCCAGCTCGGACACCAACCTCGGCATCTCCTTATCTACCTCCGGGGCATCGACAGCGCCTCGATCATCGACACCGTCCATGCCCTCGGTGCCAGCGGTGCCGGTTGACAGCACGCTGCGGCCGTGACCGCTCCCTTTGCTGGTCGTCGTCCAGAGCGAGAGCCAGTTCGTCTGCTCGAAATCGGGGAGCTGCCAGGTGCCGTCGAACGCGGATGGTTTTGGGGCCGTTCTGCGGAAGAAGTTCGGCGGTCAGCTCGACCGGACGAGGCGCAGCGCCTCGGCCTCGCGTTCTGTGTGGATCTCGGAGTGGGTCTCGGTGTCATAGACGGTGATCGACCAGAACAGCTTGGCGGGCAGCGGGCGCGGAACGCGGAGGCGGTACTTGGCGGCTCTGGACGAACAGCGCGCGTGTCGACCGACGCTCGATTCGCTAGCACGCGATCCGCGGTCGAGCACCGGACGCCCGCGCGCACGGCCCCGGCGGCGGCCGTAGCATCCTGACCCGCGACCGGGCGAAGTTATCGGCCCGGCGGGCGTCCGGCTCAGGCGCTCGGCACACCGGATCGCATCGGCCCAGTCGTCGTGCTCCTCGTAGTCGCGCAGCAGCCGCGCGAGCGCATCGACGAAGCGCAGACGGAGACGTTCGCGCTCCTCGAGGACCCAATCGTCGTAGCTGTCCGGGATGAGGTCGCCGGTGTACGCGTCCACCGCCGCTTGCAAGCGCCCGTCGGCCAGCGCATGCTCGAAGTCGGCGAGGTCGAGGTCGTATGGCCCTTCCTCGCGCCACCGCAGCGTGCGCGAGGTCGCCTCGAGGAAGCGGTCGGCGTCCGGCAGCCAGCGGCGCATCGTGTGCAGCACGTGGCGCAGGTTCGTGCGGGCCTGCGCCTCGGACGAGTCAGGCCAGAAGATGAATGCGAGCCGCTGTCGGGCCTGCGGCACTCCCCGATGGACGAGCAGGTAGCCGAGCAGCGAAGCGGCACGCCCCGAGTCGAGCGGGGGCAATGGCGTGTCCCCGATGCGGACCTCGACCGTGCCCAGAAGGCGGATGCGGAGCGTCGGCGCGTCGTCCGGGCCGCTGCTCATGCCGAATTCTGCCCGGAGCCGCGCCGCGCGATGCGCGTCAGGTGCCTCCCAGCAGGGCACGCAGCTCTTCGAGCTCGTCGACGGGCGGCTGGTCCGCCGCCTCGCGTGCCAACTCGGCAGCGACCTGGCGGTAGCTCGGCTCGGTCCGCACGGCGCGCACGGCGGCACTGATCGCCGACGGTTCGGCCGTCAGGGCGTCGAGGACGATGCCGACGCCGAGCTCCTCACAGCGGTCGGCGTTGTCGGGCTGGTCCGCGCCCATCGGCAGTACGACGACGGGCACGCCGAGCGACAGCGCGGCGATGAGCGTGCCCGACCCGCCATGGCAGACCACCGCATCACAGCGGCCGAGCACCTCGTGCTGCGGGACGAATTGCTCCACCTGCACAAGCCGACCGGCCGCCGGCCGCAACTCGTCCGGATCGATGTGCGGCCCGACCGTCATCACGGCGTCGGCGTCGAGCTGCGCCAGCGCCTGGACGAGCCTGTCGAGCAGGTTGCCCGACTCGACGTTGAACACGGTCCCGAGGGTGGCGTACACGATCGAACGATCCGTCGCTGTTGCTGCAGGCATCGAAGCGTCGGCCCGTCGTTCGACGTCGTCGAGGATCGGCGGTCTGACGGCATGCGACGAGAACGGCGCATCAACCTCCGGGTCGCAGAAGGAGCGGGGCGCCGGCGTCAGGCGCATCGTGCCTGCCAGGCGGTGGCAGCTCGGGTCAGGGACCAGGCCGTGGTCGCCGCGGAGACCATCCCACGCCGCGCCGACGACCGCCGGGCTGACCAGCCGACCGGCCGCCGTGACGCTGACCGTCACGCATGGCACGCCGGTCAGCTCGGCAGCGATGACGGCACCGACGTCCATCTCGTCGCAGACGACGACGTCGGGCCGATCGCGCTCGACCTGCGCGCGGAGCGCACCCGCCCTGAGCGCACCGAATTCGGCGACGAAGTGCTCACGCACGACCATCCGTTCGAACTCCCGGTCGACGGGCACCAGCGGTTGCCGATCGCTGTGCAACGTGTCGGGACCGACGACGACCGTCTCGAAGCCGAGTGCGGCGAGACGAGGCACGACCGCGTGCTGCCCGGCGAACGTGACGCGATGACCAAGCGATCGAGCCAGACGGGCGGTCGGAAGCAACGGCTCGGCGTGACCCCATCCGCCGACGAAGGCTGCCAGGGTGCTCACGCGCTCCCGGCAGGATTCGAACCTGCGCGCTGCGGATTAGAAGGCCGCTGCTCTGTCCTGACTGAGCTACGGGAGCCGGAATGGGGCAGCCTACGCATCACTAGCGCCGGCCGCCGGGTCTGAAACCGCTGCTCGCGCCGTATCCTGGATCCTCCCGTTCGCGTGGGCGTCGCGAGCCAGTCGAGAGGGTGCATGTGAACTTCAAGAAGGGTGAAACCATCATCTATCCCCAGCACGGCGCATGCATCGTCGTCGGGACCAAGAAGATGGATGCCTTCGGTGAGAAGCGCGAGTACCTGATCCTGCAGACGGTCATCAACGAGATGACGTTGAAGGTGCCGGTCGACAAGGCCGAGGAAGTCGGCGTGCGCCCGCCGGTCTCGGCCGACGAGCTCGAGGACTTGGTGGCCGTGCTCTCGAAGCCGGACCCGCGAGTTCCGTCGAACTGGAGTCGGCGCTTCAAGAACCACCAGGAGAAGCTGAAGAGCGGCGACGTCTACCAGGTCGCCGAGGTCGTGCGGAACCTGGCGGCCCGTAACCGTGACGCCTCGCTCTCGGCGGCCGAGCGGACGATGTACGAGCGGGCTCGGGTCAACCTGGTCAGCGAGATCTCGCCGGCGCTCAAGGTGTCGGCCGAAGAGGCCGAGGCCTACCTGGACGACGCCCTTGCCAAGGGCGTGCTGAAGCCCGCCAAGGAAGCGGTCCGCCGCAAGTAGCCGCGTCGCGCCGTCGGGACACCAATTGCAGGTGTCAGGGTCGCGTCACGGCTTCCGGGAAGTCCACGGGCAACGCCCACTCGTACCGGTGCGGCTCCTGACCGGGCCAGATCACCCACTGCGCGCCGTTGACCCGTTCCTCGAGTGAGCGCACCACGACGGCCGCCACGTCGTCGGCGCTCATGATCTCGAGACCGAGCGCGACGATCCGGGCACGTGCATCGGGGGACACCAGATTGGTCGCCGTGAAGCCAGGGCAGATCGCGCTCGATCGCGACGCCGTGACCGTCCAACGCGCCGGCCATCGAGCGCACGAAGCCGACGACGGCGTGCTTCGTGAGGGCATACACCGGATCCCGGCTGAACGGTGCGAGCCCAGCCAGTGAGGCCGTGACGACGATGTCGCCGGCCGCCGCGTCGAGCATGGCCGGGAGCACGGCGCGGGTTCCGAAGACGACGCCGTCCACGTTGATGCCCATGATCCGCCGGTAGGCACCGTTCGGGAGATCGACGACGGGGATGGAGTCATCGGCGACGGGGTGGCCGGTGCCGATCCCGGCGTTCAGGACGGCGACTCCGAATGGGCCGTGCTGGTCGACGACCGCGTCCCAGGCGACGGGGTCGGCGACGTCGAGCTGGGCGAACGTGCCACCGATCTCGTCCGCGACGCCCCGCCCCCCGACCTCGTCGATGTCCCCGATGACCACGTGGTGCCCGCGTGCGGTGAGGGCCCGTGCCGTGGCCGCGCCGATGCCGCTCGCCCCGCCCGTGACGATCGCGCTGGTATCGGTCACCCGATGATCCCGGCCGCCGTGTCGTGCTTGCCGGCGGCGCGATCGTCGGCGAAGCGGTCGAGCCACTCGCGCATCTCGAGCGACCCGGTGGCGTCCGCCCACTGCCGGGGGATGGCTGGGAACTCGTACTCGCCCAAGGAGCGCGTGTCCTCGGTCCGGCGGGCCAGCGCGTCCTCGATGACCGGGGCCAGTCGTCGCTCCTTCGCGGCCGTCGCGGCGATGTCACGCTCGGCGAACTCCGGCAGCACCTCGCGGCCGAACAACTCGAGCGACTCCATGATGTCCTCGTGCCGGTTGCGCCCGGCCTGCAACACGAACACGACCTGGTCGACGCCCGCCTCCTCGTACCGCCGCAGGTAGTCCCGAGCCTGCTCCGGAGTCCCGATGCACCCGCGCAGCCCCGTGCCGTCGCCGGTCGCGACCTTGGCCCCGAGCCGCTCCGTCGACGATGCGGCCGGCGAGGCGCTGGAGCGCCCGCCGTGCCGATCCGGGTCTTCACCTTCGAACGACGCGTTCGCCTCCTTGACCGCACGCGCGACGGCCTCCGGGTCGAAGCCCTGGGCGCCTCGCCGCGCCGTGTACTCGGACCACACGTCCGTGCGGCCGGGGCGATGGGTTCCGAACACGTAGTAGTGGCCGAGGCTGTAGCCGAAGAAGTTGGCGCCCTCGACGCCACGGCGGATCGCCTCGTCCTCGTCGTGGTGCACCATCATCGGGCTCACGCACGCAACCTGGGGGTTGACGGCCCAGCCGACCGGCACGCTGGTCTGCAACGTTGCTTCGTACTCGTGGACCCAGGTACGCGCCTCTTCGGGGTCGATGAAGGCGAACGTCAGCGCCCCCATGCCCTTGCTGGCGGCGAGCCGGATCGTCTCGCGGCGGCTGCACGCCACCCACAGCGGCGGGTGCGGCTTCTGTCGCGGTTTGGGGACGACGTTGCGCGGCGGCATCTGGACGAACTCGCCGTCGACGCCGGTGAATGGCACTTCGACCATGCATCGCAAGGCGGTCTCCAGACCTTCCAGCCACGCCTCGCGCTTGCGGGCGGGGTCGATCTGGAAGCCACCGAGCTCCGCTTCGCTCGACGACTCCCCGCTGCCGAACTCGACACGGCCGTCGGAGAGCAGGTCGAGCATGGCGATGCGCTCGGCCACCCGCGCCGGGTGGTTGAACTGTGGCGCCGTCAGAACGATGCCGTGGCCGAGGCGGATCCGCTTCGTGCGCTGGCTACAGGCGGCCAGGAAGACCTCCGGCGCCGACGAGTGGCTGTACTCCTCGAGGAAGTGGTGTTCGACCTCCCAGACGTACTGGAACCCCGAGCGCGTCGGCCAGCTCGACCTGTTCGAGGGCATCGTGCAGCAGGCGATGTTCGGCGCCGTCAGCCCAGGGTCGACCCATCTGATGCTCGTAGAAGACACCGAACTTCACGGCCCGATGTAAACACGCGTGTATACAAGGGGTCAATGGCGACGCGCCTACCTCGCGCCGAACGGCGGGCCCAGCTCATCGAGGCTGCCGCAGCCGCCTTCCTGGAGCGCGGCTTCGATGGCACGTCGATGGACGACGTCGCCCAGGCGGCGGGCGTCACGCGGCTCATCGTCTACCGCATCTTCGAGACCAAGGATGATCTGTACCGGGCCGTGCTCGGGACGGTCATCGGCGAGCTGGCCAGGGCGTTCGACGGCATCGACGTCGAAGCACTGCGCGTGCGCGGTGCTGCCAAGGTGCTGCTGCCGGTGGCCCGGATGCACCCGGACGCCTTCCGGCTCCTGTGGCGGCACGCCTGGCACGAGCCGGACTTCGCCGATCAGGCCGTCGGCTTCCGGTCGTACGTCACCCGGTACGCGAAGGAGATCCTCGCCAACTACATCGTCGACGATCCGCCACGACTCGAATGGGCGGCTCGCAGCGCCGGCGCCATGTTCATCGAGTCGATCTGCATCTGGCTCGACGTCGGCGATGCCGCCCGCGACGACGAGATCTGTGACCAGCTGACTGGCGGCCTACGCGCCCTGGCCGGCTCCTGGATCGCCGGAGGGCCGCCCCTGCCCGCACCCCCTCGGCGCTGAGAACTCAGCCGACCTCACTCCACAGCTCATCGATGGCCCGCTGGTCCTCGTCGTACAGCCAGCACTCGGCGAGCTTGCCGTCGCGAACCTTGTAGAGGAAGACGCGGCGGATCACCCGCAGGTTGTCGGGCGAGCCGATCCCTTCCCGAGCAACGATCGCCCCGAACGTCTCACCGCTGAGGACGTCCTCGATGGCGTCGAGCTGGCGTCCCGAGCGCCGTGTGGCTTCGACGAGCACGCCGATCGCGGCTTCCTTGCCGACGTGATCACCCGCCAGCGGGCTGCGACCGAAGTAGTGCAGCACGAAATCGTCGTGATACGCGTCGAACACGGCTGAGATGTCGTTCGCCGCCCAGGCGTCGGCATAGCGGCGAACGGTGTCGTGGGGATCCACGTCGCGCAGTCTCGCGTCACCCGGCGCCGCTCGGTCGCTGCGGCCACCGGATGTCGACGCAGACGCCGAAGTGGTCGCTGGCGCGGATGCCCGTCAGGGGCTCGTGGAACGCCAACGATGCCCCCAGCACCCGCCCGGTGCCATCACGCCGGCGGAACGTGTCGCCGACGAACACGTAGTCGATGCGCTTCGGGTGCACGTTCATCGACGCGGCGAGCTCGTTGGACCGCCAATCCTGCGTGAGACCCGGACCCTGTCCAACCGCCCGCCAGGCGTCCTGGTAGTAGGCGGTCCGGCCATCGAGCGGCGTGAGCGAGCAGAGGAAGCGGATCTCGTCGCTGTCGGGCTCGGCGTTGAAGTCGCCGCAGAGGATCACCGGCATCTCGTCGAGCGTGCGGAGTGGACCGAGGAAAGAGATCGCGTCGCGGTCACCTCGCGCCTGACGGATCAGCTCGTCGATCGCAAGGACCTGCAGCCGCCGATGGAGGCCGTCTGTCGGGGCAGCGGCGAGGTGGCAGGCGAACACGTCGAGCCCTGCGGTGCGGGCGTGGACCAACTCCCACGGCACCGCCTGGACGAACGCGTTGCCGCCCGGCCCGATCGGTAGCCGATGATGGGTGAAGTCCTCGATGGGCCACCTGGACAGGACGGCCGAACCGAACTGCAATGACGGGTCGGGCCAGACGTCGGCGGCGAACGACGCGCCGCCGAAGGCGCAGTGGTACTCCAGCTCGGAGGCCTGCGCGGCGAGCCACTCCGCCGTGTTCGGCGTGTTGTCGTCCTGCCAGACCTCCTCCAGGCACACGACGTCGGCGCGCAGCTGCTGGAGCCAGGCCACGATCTCGTGTCGCCGATCGGCCCAGTTCGGCTCGATGAGCGAGCCGGCGTTCAACTGCACCACCCGCAGCACGCTGCCGTCGGGTCCATGGCTCATCTGGCGAAGGGTAGAAGACGTGCGCTGCGGTCACCATGGTGTGTGGGGGTGAGCATGGTGACCGACCGGTAACCTGCCGTCATGTCCACCGAGGATCCGCGCCTCGACGTCGCCGTCGACATCGACGGGGCGCTCGTGCTGGAGGGTGAGATCGACAGCTACACGGCGCCTGAGCTGGCCGAACGACTCAACGCCGATACGACCATCGAGGTCGTGGATCTCTCCGCGGTGACGTTCATCGACTCCTCCGGTCTGCGCGCGCTCGTGCAGGCCCACCAGGCCCGCGCCGAGGCGGGGTCGACCCTGCGATTGCGCGCTCCGAGCGCAGCTGTCCAGCGCCTCCTGGAAATCAGCGGCCTGGCCGGCTACCTCGACGTGTCGAGCTGAATTTCTGGGGCTCGGCTCGCAACCAAGTTGCTCGCCTCGCCTACCGAGCTCGCCGTCGCTGTCACGGGCGACTCCGGGCTCATCCGACGTCACCGCGAAGCGACGGCTCGCCCACCTGCCTATTCGCGGGGCCTCTACGTTGCTCGACTCGCTCTAGCTCTCGGGGCCGCCTCCGACGCCGAGCGGCTCGTCGTTCGTCCCCACGTCCTCGCCGACGGAGACGGCGTAGCCCATGCGCGGATCCCGCTGGATCCGCTGCACGTCGAGCAGGATGGTCCGCCGGTCTCCGTCGGTCGGCTCAGACGATCCGATCAAGGTGCGTGGTGACAGGTCGTGGGCGAGCACCACGTTGAGCTCGGCCGACAGCAGCACGATCCTGCTCACCAAATGGAACCAGCTGAGCAGGGCGATGACGACGGCGAACGTCCCGTAGGTGTCGCTGGCACCCGCGATGAAGCGGCGGACGACGTAGCTCCCGAGCTGCTGCAGCAGCAGCAGCCCGACGGCGGCGACGACGGCACCCGGCCACAGCTCGCGGATCGGGAGGCGGCGTGCCGGCAACAGCTTGAACATCGCCACCATCAGCGAGAGGTTGACGAGGAACGTGGCAAGGAGTCCCAGCGCACCGGCGAACGAGCCCGTGTCGAACAGTGAGACGAGGTTGCCCATCACGACCGAGGCAGCGATGCCTGCACCGAACGCCACGAGGAAGGCCACCGCCTTGACCCGCTTCATGGCGAAGTTGGGGCGCGCGAAGCGGGGAACGTCGCCGAGTTCGTCCAGACCTTGCTGGAGGGCGCCGATCGCTCCCATGCCTGCCCACAGCGCAGTGGCCACGCCGATGATCAGCGCCCACACGTTGCCTTGCAGCGGCGACTGCTCGGCGGCCAGCTGGCTACCGATCAGAGGGATCTGGGCGAGGGCGCTGTCCAGCAGGTCCTGGCGCAGTTCGGGGTTCCCATCGAGGACGATGCCGAGCACGGTCACGAACACGAGCAGCAACGGGAAGACGCTGAAGAACGAGTAGTAGGACACCACGGCGGCCAGGCGAGTCCCGTCGTGCTCGCCGAAGCGCTTGTTGACGGCGATCGGAACCGCCAGCCATCGGTGCCGTTGTTGGAATGCGTCCAGCCGCTGCAACCAGCGCATGTTCAGCCACCCACGGCGCTTTGAACCACCTGCTCCTTGTACCACGGAAGCGACCTGGGGGAACCCGGCGCCTCGCGAGTCCCGTTTGCGGCGGAGGGCCACCGGGCACACCAGTCGCATGATGGCGGATACCGACGGCCACGCTCTGGGCGTTGCCTCGCCGGGCGTCGATCGGTCGTTGGCGCTCGAGGCGCACGGTTCCGCAGACGTCGCTGTCCTCCGTCATTCGGTGGCGGAGTTCCTGGGCCGCAGCAGCGTCCCGTCCAGCGTGGTCGACGACGTCGAGCTGCTGGTCAGTGAGCTGGTCACGAACGCGATCGTCCATGGCTCGACCGGCGACGCCGTCAGGGTGCGCGTTCAGCTGGGCGAGTCGATTGACGTCGTGGTGTCCAATCACGGCTCCGCCGCCGCTGTTCCACCGGTCGAATCATGGCGGGTCGCTGCCCCGAGCGAGATGTCCGGGCGGGGTCTTGGCATCGTGCGCCGCCTCTCCGATGACGCCGCCATCCGACAGGACGGCGATTGGGTGGTTGTCACGTGTCGTCGCCACCGGCCTGACGGAAGGCGAACGCCATGACCAACCACGCCACGACGGACCACCTGCTCACCCGCAACGGCGATGCCCCACCCTGCGCGGTCACGGTCGGCATCCTGAACGACTACGAGGTCGTCGTGCGCGGCGTGGCCGCCATGCTGGCGCCGTACGACGATCGTGTGCGCGTGGTCCATTTGGCGACGGACAACGAGGCAACGAGTTCGAGCGACATGTCGGCAGACAGCGAAGTGTCGGCGGACGTGGCGCTGTTCGACTCGTTCGCCGGTCGGCGCCACAGCCTCTCGCGAGCCGCCGAAATGGTCGCCACCGGACGCGCCACTCACGTGATCCTGTACACGTGGGATGCCGCACCGGAGTTCGTCCGCGCGGCGCAACAGATCGGCGTCTCAGGAGTCGTGCTCAAGACCCGATCGGCCGATGCGCTGGTCGATGCCATCGAACGCGTGGCGTCGGGTGAGAAGGTCGGCTTCGACGCGGCCCTGGCGCCGCGGCCAGCGGCTCGCGCCGTCGAGCTGTCCGATCGCGAAGCGGAGGTCCTGGCGCTGATCGCCAAGGGGCTGACGAACGCGCAGATCGCCGACGAGCTCTACCTGTCGATCGAGACGATCAAGACGTACGTGAAGCGGCTGTACGCCAAGCTGGACGTCCACAACCGAGCGCAGGCAGCGGTCGCTGCGGCGACCTATCAACTGACGCCCCGGCTGGAGCGCTGACCTCGCCGAATTGAGTCGTTGCCGGCAGTGCGTCAGACTCCGGCAGTGAGCTCGGACCAATCACCTGATCAGGTCGTCGCCCTGGGGTTCCCTCCATCGTCGCGCTTCCTTTCCGCCGCCCGCCTCGTCGCGACGTCGCTCGGGGCGGACGCCGGCCTGACGGTCGACGACCTCGACGACCTGCGACTCGGCGTGAACGAGCTCGTGACGACGCTTGTCGAGACCGCCGACGGCTCGTCGCGGATCGCCCTCGAGTACGTCACCGAGGACAGCTCCATCACGGTCTCGGGACGGGTCGAGGGAGCGACGCACGAGCTCGAGCCCGATGAGCTCACGGTGCGCATCCTCGGGGCTGTCGCCGATCACTACGAGTTGGGACCGTCATCGTTCGTGCTGACCAAGTTGTCGACGCTGCGTGAGCACTCCTGAGCAGCCACAGATGGCCGGCGACGACGCGGCGCCGACCAGGGCAGACGAAGCGGCGCTGTTTGCCGAGTTCAAGCGGACTCGTGATCGACGCCTGCGCAACGAGCTCGTGGAGCGTCACATGGGACTCGCCGCACACGTCGCCCGCCGTTTCGGGCGGCGCGGGCCAGCTGCCGACGACTTGCGCCAGGTCGCCTTCCTCGCCCTCGTCAAGGCCGTGGACCGGTTCGATCCCGAGCGCAACGTGGCGTTCTCGACGTTCGCTGGACGCACGATCGAAGGTGAGATCAAGCGCCATTTCCGGGATCACACATGGACCGTGCGGGTGCCGCGGTCGGCCAAGGAGACGCACCTGCTGATCCGGCGGGCGACCGACGAGTTGACGCAGAAGCTCGGACGATCACCGACCGTGCCGCAATTGGCTGAACACCTCGGCCTTGCCATGGACGAGGTGATCGAAGGTCTCGCCGCTGGCTCGGCGTACACGACGACGAGCCTCGACGCACCGACAGGCAACGCGAGCGAGGGCTCTCGACAGATCGGGGAGGAGGATGCCGAGTTCGGGCACGTCGTCGATCTCGACATGGTCGAAGAGCTGATGCGTCGCCTCCCACCACGCGAACAGGAGATCGTCCGGCTTCGCTTCTACGACGAGCTCAGCCAGAGCGAGATCGCCGAGCGGGTCGGGATCTCACAGATGCATGTCTCGAGGCTGCTGCGACGGAGCTTCGAGCAGATGAGGCAGCAGGTCGAGTCGCCTTAGCCCGTCACGAACCGGCGATTGGAGGCGCGCCGTCCTCGACAGGAGCGACGGGATTCACCTCGTCGCCGAAGGGTGAACGGTCGCGACGCAACCACCACACGGCGGCTGCCGTAGCGGCGGCGACCAAGATCAGGATGAGCCACGGGAACTTGCGCCGGGGAGGAGGCGAGTGTCGTGTCAGCACGGCGACTCGCTCGGGCACGTCGGCCACCAGCTCGACGGCGCTCCCGGCGAGCTCACCGAGGAGGCTGGTGCCCGTCGAGACGGCCTCACCAACGCTCTCGGTCAGCTCGCTGAGCGCGGGCCGGTTCACGGGATGGACGCCACCGACGGTGGCACGACATCGCTGGTCGACGCTGTCGTCATAGGTGGCATCGCCATACGAGGTCGCCGAGCGGCTCGTCGAAGCTGCCGGCTTCGCCCCCGTGAGGCCCTTCTCATCGAGCTTCTGGCGCAGCATCTCGCGGCGCCGTGTCCCGGCGTCAGGGTCGAACAACCAAGCCAGACCAGCGCCGATGCCCATCGCGAGCAGGAGTTTCTTCATGCGACAGCGCCTACCCCAGTGGGGTCCGGCGTAACCCGCCGAGTACGGTCGGCGCCATGGTGCCGCGCCGCCCGAGGGTCGCCGTCTTCCTTCTCGCCGGGTTGATCGCCACCGGCTGCGGCGACGACGACGGCGGTGGATCCGCCACCGTGGTCACGGTCGGCACAGGTCCGACGGCCACGACGGCCGGCGCCCCTGCGACGACGGCGCTCGCCGACGGAGCCGGTGGTGAGGTCGTGGTCGGTGCGGTGCTCGAACCGACGAGCCTGAACCTCATCACCCAGGCCGGCGCCGCCCTCGACCAGGTCCTGCTCGACAACGTCTACGAGACCCTGCTCACTGCGACACCAGAGGGCGACATCGAGGCGGGACTGACCGAACTGCCCGAGATCTCCGAGGACGGGCTGACGTACACGTTCACCATCCCCGAAGGAGTGACGTTCCACAGCGGGGCGCCGTTGACGTCCGCCGACGTCGTCTGGTCGCTCGACGCCCAGCGAGCCGAGGGCGCCAACCAGGCCGAGCGATTGGCGTCGATCGACACGGTCGAGGCGCCCGACGAGCGGACGGTGGTCGTCACGCTGACCGAACCCGACAACGGCCTCCTCTACACCCTGACCCGACGCGGCGGAGCCGTGTTGCCTGCCGAGGCCACGGGGCTCGAGAACACCGCCGACGGGACTGGTCCCTTCCGCCTCGACGCGTGGAACGTCGGCTCATCGATCACGCTCACCCGCAACGACGCGTATCGGGGCGACGCCCCCGCGATCAGCGGTGTGACGTTCCTCTACTTCACCGATCCCAACGCCGCCGTCAACGCGCTGACGACTGGCGACGTGGACATCCTGACCGGCGTCAACAGCGACCTCGTCGGCCCGCTGCAGGACAACCCCGACTTCGTCGTCAACGAAGGTTCCACGAATGGCGAGTTCACGCTGGGGTTCAACAACGAGCGCGAACCGTTCACCGACGAGGGCGTCCGCATGGCGATCCGCCAGGCCATCGACAAGGAAGGCGTCAAGCAACTGTTCAACGGGTTCGGCACGGTCATCGGAGGACCGGTTCCGCCTGCCGACCCGTGGTACGAGGACCTGACCGACGTCGCCCCGTACGACCCGGACGCGGCGCGGGCCGCCATCGAGGAGGCCGGCGCCGCAGGGACGGAGTTGACGCTGGTCTATCCGAACATCTACCCGCTCAACGTGGCCGAGTACGTCGCGTCACAGCTGGCCGACGTCGGCCTCGAGGTCACCGTCGAGACGGTCGAGTTCTCGGTGTGGCTCGAGCAGGTGTTCACGAACAAGGACTACGACATGACCGTCGTGCTGCACGCCGAGCCTCGGGACATCGCCAACTACGCCAACCCGGACTACTACTGGCAGTACGACTCGGAGGAAGTCCAGGAGCTCATCGAGGAGGCCAAGACGACGCTCGATCCGGCGGAGTCCGTCGAGCTGCTCAAGCAGGCGGCCCGGCAGATCTCGGAGGACTCGCCGGTCGACTGGCTCCTGCTCGGCTCCGATCTCACCGCGTCGACGCCCGACGTCACCGGCTACCCGACCGACGACACGGCGTCGCGCTTCGACGCCTCTGGCATCACCGTAGGCGGATAGCACCGGCCCGATGGCGGTCTACATCGTGCGCCGGCTGGTGCTGCTGATCGTCGCCTGCTTCGTCACGACGATCATCGTCTTCCTCCTGTTGCGGTTGCTGCCCGGTGACCTCGCGCTTGTCGTCGGTGGGACGGAAGCGACGCCGGAGCGCATCGAGGCGATTCGCCAGGAGCTCGGTCTCGACCGGCCACTCGTGGCGCAGTACTTCGAGTGGTTGGGCGGCGCGTTGACCGGCGACTTCGGGACCTCGGCGTTGAGTGGGGAGACGGTGACCAGCGAGCTGGGGGAGAAGCTCGCAGTGACGGCACCACTGGTGCTGGCCTCGACGGTGCTGTCGGTGCTCGTGGCCGTGCCGCTCGGTGTGGTGGCAGGGGCCCGCCACCGCAAGCCGGACGGCGTCGTCTTGTCGGCGGTCAGCCAGCTCGGCATCGCGTTGCCGTCGTTCTGGGTCGGGCTGATGTTGATCATCCTGTTCGCCGTCCAGCGCCAGATCTTCCCGGCACAGGGATTCCCCCGGAACGGTTGGGACGACCCGGCGGCGGCTGCACACGCACTGGTGTTGCCGACCATCACCTTGGCCCTTGCCCAGTCGGCGATCCTGTTCCGGTTCGTTCGCTCGGCGACGCTCGATGTCCTGCACCAGGAGTACATCCGCACGGCCCGTGCGAAAGGGCTGACGAGGACCCAGGCGCTGTGGCGGCACGGGCTGCGCAACGCCTCGTTGCCGATCGTCTCGATCCTCGGGGTGCAGGTGGCCAGCCTCATCGCCGGCGTCGTGGTGATCGAGCGGGTGTTCACGTTGCCGGGCGTCGGGCAGATGCTCGTTCGCGACGTCGGGTCGCGCGACCTCGAGAAGGTGCAGGGCACGATCGTGCTGATCGCGGTCGTCGTGCTGGTCATCGGGTTCCTCGTCGACGTGGCCCACCGGGTGCTCGACCCACGGTTGCGAGTCCAGGCATGAAGAATGTGTGGTCGTCATGGACCGGTCGCCTCGGGATCGTCTTCGTGTCGGTGATCGTCGTCGCCGCGCTGGTCTCGCTGGTGTGGACGCCGTACGACCCCTCGGTGGTCCGGCCGTCCGAGCGATGGCTACCGATCTCGTGGAGCCACCTGTTCGGCACCGACGGAGGCGGCAAGGACCTGCTGTCGCAGGTGCTGGTCGGTGCCCGGACAACGCTGTTCGTGGCCCTCGCGTCGGCGCTGCTGGCGGCCATCGTCGGCCTCGCGCTCGGGACGGCCAGTGCCGTGCTGCCGCGCCTCGTCGGTGAGTCGCTGGCCTACCTCATCGACGTGTCGATCGCCATTCCAACGCTGCTCCTGGCGCTCGTGTTCGTGGCCGCGCTGGGCGGCTCGGTGTGGACCGTCTCGCTGGCCATCGGCCTGGGCTCGGGGGTGGTGCTGGCGCGGGTCGTCCGAGCTGAGGTGTCCAGAGTGCTGACGCAGGACTACATCGTCACGGCCGCCGCCTCGGGCTCGTCGACGTGGCGCACGGTGTGGCGCCACATCATCCCGAACATCGCGTCGACGGTCATCGTGCAGGTCTCGTTGATCGCCGCGCTGGCCGTGCTCGCCGAGGCCGCGCTGAGCTACCTCGGGCTGACACCGGCGTCCACGCCCTCATGGGGGAGGATGCTCGACGAGCTGCAGCAGACCGTCACCGTCCATCCTGCGCCGCTCGTGTTCCCGGGGCTGGCCGTCGTGCTGGCCACCCTCGGCTTCAACCTGCTCGGCGATGCGTTGCGCGACGCCGTTGATCCCCGACTGCGCGGACGCGCCGCCACCGGGTCGCCCGAGATCAGCAGTGTCGCCGACCGGCTGGAGGAGCCGCTTCCGGTGACGTCCAGGAGGGTCGTTCCGTGACGGCCCTCCTGGAGGTCGACGAGCTGAGCATCGACATCGGCGGGCGCCGCGTCGTCGACGGCGTCTCGTTCGACGTCGCGCCGGGCGGCCGCCTCGGTGTGATCGGCGAATCGGGCTCGGGGAAGACGCTCACGGCATTGGCCACCATGGGGCTGGCGCCCGATTCAGCCACGATCACAGGTCGTGTGCGCCTGAACGGTCGAGACCTGCTCGGTCAGCCGGAGCGCGCGCTCGTCGACGTGCGCGGGGCGGAGATGGCGATGGTGTTCCAGGATCCCCGAACCGCGCTCGAATCCCACGATGCGCATCGGGCGCCAGATCTCCGAGCCGCTGCGGATCCACCATGGTGTCGGGCGGCGTGCCGCAGCGGTGGCGGCCGAGGAGTGGTGTGGCCGGGTCGGCTTGCCGGACCCGGCGCGGATCGCCCGCGCCTATCCGCACCAACTCTCCGGTGGTCAGCGTCAGCGCGTCGGCATCGCGATCGCATTGGCGTGCCGGCCGGCCCTCGTCATCGCCGACGAACCGACCACCGCGCTCGACGTCACGGTCCAGGCCGAGATCATGCGGTTGCTGCGCGAGCTGGTCGAGCAGGACGGCACGGCGCTCGTGTTCATCAGCCACGACGTCGCGCTGGTCTCGACCGTGGTCGAGCAGGTGATCGTCATGCGGGCGGGACGCATCGTCGAACGGGCGGCCGTGGACGATGTCGTGGCGGAGCCGGCGCACGATTACACGCGTGAGCTGCTCGCCGCCGCCCGGTTGACACACCTGGAGGCAGCGCGATGAGCGACAACGCGTCGGACGCGCTGCTGACGGCGTCGGGACTGTGCCGCTACTACGTGTTGCCTCGCCGCACGCTGTCGGAGCCGCGCCCGGTGCTGCGGGCGCTCGACGGTGTCGACCTCGAGCTGGCGGAGGGTGGCAGCCTCGGCATCGTCGGCGAGTCGGGATCCGGCAAGTCCACGCTCGTGCGCATCCTGCTCGGCCTCGATCAGGCCACGGCCGGCACCGTTCACTACCGGGGACGGCCGATCGTGCCGGGTCGTCCGCGGCCACTGCGGTGGTTCCGGCGCGAGGCGCAGGTCGTGTTGCAGGACCCGCTCTCTTCGCTCGACCCGCGCATGACCGTCGCATCAATCGTGCGCGAACCGCTGGTCTGCCTCGATGTGCCGGGCGACCACGACGCGCGGATCGCCGAGGTGCTCTCGGCTGTCGGACTCGATCCCGAGTGGCGGCGCCGCTATCCGCACGAGTTCTCCGGCGGCCAGCAGCAGCGCATCGCCATCGCGCGGGCGATCGCTCCGCGACCCACACTCCTCGTCGCCGACGAGCCCGTCAGCTCGCTCGACGTCTCGGTGAGGGTGCAGATCCTCGACCTGCTGCAGCAGCTCGCCGCCGACTACCGGCTGAGCCTGATCCTCGTCTCCCACGACCTGGGCGTCGTGCGGTACCTCTGCGACGACGTGCTCGTGCTGCGCGACGGTCTCGCCGTCGAACGTGGCCGGACCGAGTCAGTCTTCGCTGCCCCCACGCATCCCTATACGCGAGCTCTGCTCGAGGCCGTGCCCCGACTGCCGGCGTGAGCGATGGCGGAGGGGAGTTGGTCGCGGTAGCTCGGCATCGAACCGGCCGAGGTCGCCCGCATCACGGCGTGGACGACCGCCCTGGCGACGCTGTCCGCGGCGGCGGAGATGACAGTCGCCAACTGCATGAAGCGGCCCTGGGCGGGGCGGATGAACCCGTCCGTCGGCGCCTCGGGCAGCTCGTGCACGCCGCTTGCCAGCGTGAAGCACACATCGCCGTCGGTGTAGGTGTGGATCGGGCTGATCGCCCGCGCCATGCCGTCGTGACCAGCCCCGGCGAGGCGCGTGCACTCGGCTTTCGTCAGTCGCGCATCCGTCGCGACGACGGCCAGTGTCGTGTTCAACGTCGGTGGCGTGAACTTCAGCCGGCGGTACGTGGCGACGTCCCTCCGATTCGGCCGGCGCAGCTCGGCGAACTCCTCACCGATCCCATATCGCGCCCCCCACAGCAGGCCGGTCGCCGGGTCAACCGGGCTGCCCCCGCAGTTCACGACGACGAGCGCCGCCACGGTGATGCCTTCGGGCGTGACGACACTGGCTGAACCGATACCGCCCTTCAGCGCCGCCGCGTGCGCCCCGGTGCCGGCACCGACGTTGCCCTGGCGGACCGGCCGAGGGCGAGCGGCGGCGGCGGCCCGCCACCCGAACTCCGCAGTCGGGCGATTGCCGAAGACGCCACCGGCGCCCAGGTCGAAGATGACCGCCGATGGGACGATCGGCACGACGTGGTGCGGCTGCAAGCCGATCTGGAATCCCCGGCCGCGCTGCTCGAGCCAGGCCATCACACCACCGGCCGCATCAAGCCCGTAGGCGCTGCCGCCCGTGAGGCAGATGCCGTCGACCTCGCTCACCATGTTGAGCGGGTGCAGCGGATCGGTCTCACGAGTTCCTGGTCCGCCGCCGCGCACGTCCACGCCACCGACGGTCCCTCGGGGCGGTAGCACGACCGTCGTCCCCGTCAGCCAGCCCCGGCCGGTGCGTTGGTGGTGACCGACCTCGAAACCGGCGACGTCGGTGAGGTCGTTGCGGGGACCGAGCCTCACGACGCTCGGCGCAGGAAGCGATCGGCGGCCTCGACGTACACCCTGGCGTGCATGAGGAGATCGTCGAGCTCGACGAACTCGTCAGCCTGATGGGCGATCCACTTGCCGCCTGGCCCGTAGACGACCGAAGGGATCCCGGCGCGCGAGGTGATGACCGTGCCGTCGGTCGCTCCGGGCACGCCGCCGAGCGTGGGCGGCCCAGCCACGGCGGCATGGGCGTCCCACACGGCGCGCACCAGCGGATCCTCCGGCGCCGTGGCGACGGCCGGGCGGTCGTCGATGACGGTGACGTCGGCTGTGATGCCGTGGTCGCTTGCTGCGGAAGCGACGAGCGCCGACACCTCGCCGACGAGGTCGTCGTGGTCCACGCCGGGGATCGTGCGGACATCGACCCACACGGATGCGCTGGCCGGCATCACGTTCATCTGACGGGCGCTCCCGGCGGCCAGCACGGTTGGCGTGATCCACACCTGCCCGAGGTGCGGATGCGTGTCGTGGCGCGCCTGGAGGTCGCGCTCGAGCTCGGCCAGCACGCCGATCGCCGCGCCGACGCCGCGGTTCGGGTTGCGTCCCTCGAACGGCATCGCTCCGTGGGCCATCTTGCCCTGCAGGTCGAGACGTAGCCGAAGGGCGCCCTTGGCGACGTGGCAGATCTCGCCGCCCTCGGGTTCGCAGCAGATGACGCCGTCGACGCCCTCGGTGCGGCCGCGGGCGACGAGGTCCTTGGCGCCGAGCATCATGCCTTCCTCGTCGACGAGGGCGGCCAGCACGACACGACCTGGGAAGGGCCCGCGCGACGCCAGCGCGTGCGTGGCGAAGAGCATCGCCGCCAGACCGCCCTTCATGTCGGCCGCGCCCCGTCCCCAGAGGCGGCCGTTGCGGACCTCACCGCCGAAGGGATCGACGGTCCATCCGTCACCTTCGGTCACGACGTCCGTGTGGCCCTCGAACATGAGGGTCGGACCGTCACCTCCGCCGCCCTCGAGCACGGCGACGACGTTGGGGCGACCGGGCGCCACGACGTCGATCACCGGCTCCCACCCGAACGCTCGCATCTGCGTCGCCACGAGATCGGCGGCCGGTTGCTCGTCCAGGCCCCGGTCGGGGTCGTGGACGCTGGGGATGCGTACGAGCTCCTGCGCGAACGCCACCAACCCGGTCTCGTCCACGTCAGTCATGGCTGCTCCAGCTCGCTGAGCAACCTCCGGTTGCGAAGCGAAACTCAAGTCGGCGGGTCGAAGCGCCCGTCGGCGGCCGTCCAGCCACCGTCGACGTAGATCGTCGTTCCGGTGACGTAGCTGCTGGCATCAGATGCAAGGTAGATCACGGCGCCGACCATCTCCGAGGGCTGCGCCCAACGCTTCAGGATCGACTTGTCGGCGTACGCCTGGTGCCACGCAGGGTGGGCCCTGATCGGTGCCGTCAGCGGCGTCTCGACGACGCCGGGCGCGATCGTGTTGGCCCGCACCCCCTGCGGGCCGAGCTCGGCAGCCAGGGTGCTGAACAGCAGCACCGTCGCCGCCTTGGTCGCCGCGTACGCACCCTGACCGGGCTCGGTGGTGCGTGCGCGGATCGAAGCGAACCCGATCATCGAGCCCCGCCCGGCCGCTGCCATCGCCCGCCCGAAGCACCGGCACAGCCGGAACGTTCCCTTCAAGTTGAGGTCGACGACCCGGTCGAGCTCCTCGTCCTCGTAGTCGACGATCGGCTTGCGGATGTTCACCGAGGGCGTCGTGACGAGGATGTCCGGTGCGCCGATCTCGTCGCACGCGGCTGTGATGGACGCCGGGTCGAGCAGATCCAGGATCAGCGCCGTCGATTCGCCGCCGAGCGCGTCCGCGACGCCGGCGACCGCAGAGGCGTCCGTGTCGGCGCACACGACCCGTGCGCCGAACGCCGACAACCCCGCAGCCGCGGCGGCACCGATCCCGCGCCCGGCTCCTACGACGAGCGCCGTGCGCCCGTCGAGCCGGAACAGATCGCCGTACTCGCTCATCGTCAGACTCTCAAATCGCTGTGCGCACGCGGTGATCGATCACCAGCCCTCGCGGGGGTGCACTGCTCGCCGAGCAACCTCCGGTTGCGAGGCGACACTTCAGAGCTGCAGGCTCTTGACCTCGAGGAACTCCTCGAAGCCGTGCTGGCCGTACTCGCGCCCGATGCCGGACTGCTTGTAGCCGCCGAATGGTGCGTTCGGGTTGAAGGCGCCGCCGTTGACCTCGACCTGACCGGTGCGCAGACGGCGGGCGACCCGCACCGCCCGCTCCTTGTCTCCGGACCAGACGCCGCCGGCGAGTCCGTACACCACTCCGTTGGCAATGGCGACGGCGTCGTCCTCGTCGTCGTAGGGGACGATCGACAGGACGGGCCCGAAGATCTCTTCCTGGGCGATCGTCATGTCGGGCCGAACGTCGGAGAACAACGTCGGCCTCACGTAGAACCCGGTGTCGAGGCCCTCGGGCGCACCGGTGCCGCCCGCCACGAGCTTGGCCCCCTCGTCGATGCCCTTCTCGATGTAGCCCTGCACCCGCTCCCGCTGTGCGGCGGAGGCGAGCGGCCCGAGGAGCGTGCCTTCGGCGAACGGGTCACCGACCTTGATCCCGTTGACGACCTGGGCGGCGACCTGCTCGGCCTCGTCGAGGCGGTCACGCGGAACGAGCATGCGGGTCAACGCCGAGCACGTCTGGCCCGAGTTCAGGAACGCCTTCTGCACGCCGTCGCCGACGGCCTTGGCGAAGGCCTCGGTGTCGAGATCGTCGAGCAGCACGTTCGCCGACTTGCCGCCGAGCTCGAGGGCTACCCGCTTGACCGTCTCCGCACCGAGCTGGGCGACGCGCTTGCCGGCGCGGGTCGAGCCGGTGAAGGAGACCATGTCGACGTCGGGATGCTGCGCCAGGGCCTCGCCGACGGCGGGTCCATAGCCGGACACGAGGTTGAACACGCCGGGCGGCAGCCCGACCTCGTTGACGATCTCGGCGAGGATGAACGCGTCGATCGGCGCCACCTCGCTCGGCTTGAGCACCACCGTGCAGCCGGCGGCCATCGCGTAGGCGGCCTTCGCGGAGATCTGGTGCAGCGGGTAGTTCCACGGCGTGATGCAGGCGACGACGCCGATCGGCTCGCGGACCACGAGTGAGTTGCCGACCTCCTCCTCGAAGGAATAGCTCTCGGCCAGCGCGGCGGCCGATTTGAAGCTGTTGATCGGCAGGCCGACCTGGACCAGCTGGGACAGCCACTTGGCCATCCCGGTCTCCTTGGAGATCGTCGTGGCGATCTCGTCCATCCGGGCGCCGAGGGCGTCGCCGATCCGGCTGAGGTACTTGGCCCGCTCCTCGACCGGGGTTGCCGACCACGTCTCGAAGGCGGCCTTGGCGGCGGCGACGGCTCCGTCGACGTCGGCCGCCGTGCCGGCGGGGACAGTGGCCATCACCTCCTCGGTGACCGAGTCGATGACGTCGATGGTCTCCGTCGACTCGGGCGACGTCCAGGCGCCGTTGATGTACAGCTTGTCGAAGGTGGTCGCGGTCGCGGTCATGATCCCGTCCTAGCAGAACAGCGGGCGCTTCGTTCCGTCGGAGGTCGCTAGCGCCTCGCTAACAGCGCTCCACTTGGATGCCGCTCCATGTGCCGGCGAGCCCGCTGGCACGAGCACCAAGGAGTTTCACCATGTCCATCGTCCGTTACGTCGCCGCAGGTTCGCTCGTCGCCGCTGGCACGCTCGTCGGCGTCGGTTGGCAGACGGCGTCAGCCGGCTGCACCGTCAACGTCGAGATCCACAACGTCGACAGCGAGGATGCTCAGGTCGATTGGTCCGACAGCCAGGTCAAGATCCGCTACGGGACGTGGCGGACCCTCGGCTCGAGCACGCGCACCGTCGAGGCCGGCGAGGAGATCGTCGAGGACTTCAACCTGACGTTCGGCTGCGGCACCGACCGCCAGTACCGGTTCCAGTTCATCGAGGACGGCGCTGTCTGGACCGACTACTTCCCCAGCGACTCCACGTTCACGGACAACCAGACGATCCACGTCCACATCGACCGCTGACCGCTCTCAACCCCGTTCTGTCCGTAGGAACGGCATCACAACGATCGATTCCTACGGACAGAACGCTCAGAGTGCCCGGTTGTCGATCAACCTCACGTCGCCCAGCCACACGGCGATGGCGGCCCGCGCCGGGCCGTCGAGCGTCTCGAGCGTTTCGAGTGGCTCGAGCGTCGCGGGGTCGAAGACGCTGACGTAGTCGAGCCGCGCTCGCGGCTCGGCGCTGATCACCTCGCGGGCCGCGGCGAGCAGGCGCTCGACATCCCGCTCGCCACTGGCGGCGGCGTCCGCCAGCGCTCCGAGCGCCGCCGGGACACATCGCGCGGCGACTCGATCCGGTGGCGAGAGGCGGGTGTTGCGGCTCGACATCGCCAGCCCGTCCGCCTCGCGCACCGTGGGGGCGGCCACGATCTCGATGCCCAGATCGAGGTCCTCGGCCATACGACGGATGATCGCCAGCTGCTGAAAGTCCTTTTCGCCAAACACCGCCACATCCGGGCGCACCGCGGCGAAGAGCTTCGTGACGACGGTCGTCACGCCGCGGAAGTGCCCCGGCCGTGCCGCTCCCTCCATCGTCTCCGCGAGGGGACCTGGCTCGACGTGCGTCTGGAAGCCACGCGGGTACATCGTGGCCGGCGTGGGCGCGTACACCGCGGTCACCCCCAACGCGTCGCACGTGGCGAGGTCGTCGTCGATCGTACGGGGGTAGGAGTCGAAGTCGTCCGGGCGGTTGAACTGCAGCGGGTTCACGAAGATCGACACGGCGACCTGGTCGCACCGTTGAGCGGCCAGCTCGATCAGCGAGACGTGGCCGTCGTGGAGCGCGCCCATCGTGGGCACCAACCCGACGACCTCCCCCCGAGCGCGCGCCGCGTCCGACCACGCCCGCACGTCAGCCGGTCGGTCGAAGCGGTGCATCGAGCGATCTAGTGGAACGAGTGCTCGTCGTCGGGCCAGACGCCGCTTCGCACCTCGTCCACGTACTCCCGCGTGGCCGCCATCGCGGTCGCACCCAGGTCGGCGTAGCGCTTGGCGAACTTGAACTGCTGGCCAGAGAGCCCGAGCACGTCGTGCAGCACGAGCACCTGCCCGTCGCAGTCGGGCCCGGCGCCGATCCCGATCGTCGGGATCGCCAGCTTTGCCGTCATCTCAGCGGCCAGCGACCGCGGCACGCCCTCGATCACGATGGCGAAGGCGCCCGCTCGCTCGACGGCGAGAGCATCGTCCATCAACCGCTCCCGCTGCCCTGCCTCCATTCCCGTACTGCGACCCTGCACGCGGTGCCCGCCCATCCGGTGGACGCTCTGCGGCGTCAGACCGATGTGGCCGACGACGGGGATGTCGACCCGGGTGAGTGCGGCGATCGTGTGCTCCATCGAGGTGCCGCCCTCGAGCTTCACGCATTCAGCGCCGGCCTTGAGCAGTCGCACCGAGCTCTCGATCGCCTGCTCCGGCCCGATCTGGTACGAGCCGAACGGGAGGTCGCCGACGACGAGCGCCGCCGGCCGGGCACGCGCCACCGACCTCACGTGGTACGTCATCTCGTCGAGATCGACCGCGAGTGTGGTGGTGCCGCCGGCGATGACCATCCCCGCCGAGTCGCCGACGAGGATCGTGTCCACGCCGGCGTCGTCGACGAGACGGGCGAACGTGGCGTCGTAGGCCGTGATCATGGCGATCTTCGTCCCGGCCGCCTTCATGGCGGCGATCTCCGGCACCGTGACCTTGGTCCGAGGGGACGTCGATGCGGACGTGTCCATGGGTGGCGTCAAGCTAGTGGCGCCTCGGCCGATCCTGCAGCCGTCATAGAGTCCCGGGGCATGATCACCGCCGTCCATACGCTGGTCTACGCCGACGATGCCGATCGCGCCCGGGACTTCTTCCGCGACGTCCTCCGCTGGCCGAGCGTCGACGCCGGTGGTGGCTGGCTGATCTTCAAGACAGGGCCGAGCGAGCTCGGCGTACACCCGACGGACCACGGGTTGGGCCAGCACCACCAGATCTCGCTGATGTGTGACGACATCGAGGCCACGGTCGCCGACTTGCGCAGTCGCGGGGTCGAGATCACACAGGATGTGCGCGACGACGGGTTCGGGCTGACGGCGATGTTCGTGGTGCCGGGCGGTGGAGACATGATGATCTACCAGCCGCGTCACCCGTCGGCCTACGACGTCACCTGATCCGTGCTGAATGCGGCCGCCGAAGCGCCTGGAGGCGCCGGCGTGCCGAACCGGGTCTCCGCCTCCGAATCACGCGACCGACCCGTGCTGAATGCGGCCGCCGAAGCGCCTGGAGGCGCCGGCGTGCCGAATCGGGTCTCCGCCTCCGAATCACGCGTCACCTGAACCGTGCTGAATGCGGCCGCCGAAGCGCCTGGAGGCGCCGGCGTGCCGAACCGGGTCTTCACCTCCGACTTACGCGACCACCGATCCTGGTTGCATCGCCGGGCCGATACGCCCGAGGATGCCGCCCGTGACGCGGCGCAGCTGGCTCCTGTTCGGGCTGATGGGAGTGATCTGGGGCGTCCCGTACCTCTTCATCAAGGTCGCCGTCGAGGACCTCGCGCCTCCTGTGGTGGTGTTCGGGCGGACCTTCCTGGCCGCCGTCCCGTTGCTGGTGCTCGCCGTGCGGGCCGGCGCGATCCGTCCGGCGTTGGGCCATTGGCGGCCGCTCTTGGCCTTCGCCGCGCTCGAGATGGCCATTCCCTGGTTCCTCCTGACCGACGCGGAACGTCATCTGCCGTCTGGCCTGACCGGGCTCCTCATCGTGTGCGTACCGATCGTCGGAGCCGTCGTCGCGTTCTTCCTCGGCGACCGTCATGCCCTGGCGCCGCGCCGGCTGCTCGGCATCGGGCTCGGGCTGAGCGGCGTGGCCCTGCTCGTCGCCGCCGATCTCGGTGGAGAGGTGCCGTGGTGGAGTGTCGTCGAAGTCCTGCTCGTGTGCGTCGGGTATGCCACCGCCCCGTTCATCGCGGCGCGCCGCTTGGCAGACGTGCCTGACATCGGCGTCGTCGCGCTCTCCATCACGGCGGTTGCCATCGTGTACGCGCCGATCGCCTGGTTCACCCGTCCCGACGACCCGCCGCCGGCGGAGGCGTGGCTGTCGGTCGTCGCGCTGGCATTCCTGTGCACCGCGCTCGCCTTCATCGTGTTCTTCCGGCTGATCGCCGCCATCGGACCCGCCAGGTCCACGCTGATCACGTTCATCAACCCCGCCGTCGCGATCATCGTCGGGGCGCTCGTGCTCGACGAGGAGATCACGTGGACGACGATGGGCGGCTTCGTCCTGGTCGTGACCGGTTGCTGGCTGGCGACCCGTCAGGAGACCGAGGTGATCGCCGAGGCCCCGATCCCGCTCGAGCCGACGGCGACCCTCAGGACGGAGTGATCAGCAACGTGCGTCAGGCGGAGACGCGCAGGGCCCGGATTGACTCCCGGAGCGACGACATCGTGGCGACGACTGCGGTCGGCTCGTAGCCGCAGTGGGCCATGCAGTTGGCGCAGCGAGGATCTTTGCCCCGTCCGTAGCGGTCCCAGTCCGTCTCCTCGACGAGCTCGCGGTACGTGGAGGTGTAGCCGTCGGCCATCAGGTAGCACGGGCGCTGCCAGCCGAACACGGAGTAGCTGGGGATGCCCCACGCCGTGCACTGGTAGTCCACCTTGCCCTCGAGGAAGTCGAGGAACAGTGGGCTGTGGTTGAGCCGCCACCGCCCCCGCCGCCCGTCGCCGAACGTGGCCCGGAACAGCTGCCGTGTCTGCTCGACACCGAGGAAGTGCTCCTGGTCCGGCGCCTTCTCGTAGGCGTAGGCCGGCGAGATCATCATCGAGTCGACCTCGAGATCGTCGTTGAGGTAGTCGAGCACGCTGCGCACCGTCTCCGGGCTGTCGTTGGTGAAGAACGTCGAGTTCGTGGTCACCCGGAAGCCCCGCGCCTTCGCCTCGCGGATGGCCGCCACCGCCTCCTCGAACACACCCGGACGGTCGACCGCGTCGTCATGCCGCTCGCGCAGTCCGTCGATGTGCACCGTGAACGCGAAGTAGGGCGAAGGCGTGAACATGTCGAGCTTGCGCCGCAGCAGCACGGCGTTCGTGCAGAGGTAGACGAAGCGCTTCCTGGCGACCAGCTCGTCGACCATCGCGGCGATGTCCGGGTGCAGCAGTGGCTCACCACCGGCGATCGACACGACGGGAGCGCCGCACTCCTCCACGGCTCCGACGGCCTGCTCGACGGAGACCCGCTGGCGGAGGATCTTCGTCGGGTACTGGATCTTGCCGCAGCCGGGGCAGGCGAGGTTGCAGGCGAAGAGCGGCTCGAGCTCGACGACGAGCGCGAACCGCTGCCGCTTGGCGACCCGGTTGCGGAACAGATACCAGCCGACCTTCATCGTCTGGCGGGCTGGGATGCCCATCACCTCACCTCCACTGGTAGCGCGAAGCGCACGTCTTCCACGATCTGTTCACGTTCGGACACGTCGAGCGGTCCGAGCGAAGCCAGCGCGGCGATCACCCGCTGCACCATCGCCTCGGGCGCCGACGCTCCGGCGGTGATGCCGACGGTGTCGGCACCAGCGATCCACGCCGGATCGAGCTGGCTGTCGTCGTCGAGCAGGTGGGCTGCGCAGCCATCGCGCTCGACGACCTCGACGAGTCGCTTGGAGTTCGACGACGTCGTCGACCCGACCACGAGGACGACGTCGCACTCACGCGCCATCGCGCGGGCGGCATCCTGGCGGTTCTGCGTGGCATAGCAGATGTCGTCGCGGGCAGGACCTTCGATGGCGGGGAAGCGGGCCCGCAGGCGCTCGACGATGTCGGCCACCTCGTCGACGGCCAGTGTGGTCTGAGTGACGTAGGCGACGCGGTGGGGGTCGGTGACCGTCGCTTCGTCGGCGCCGCGGGTGTCCTCGATGACGACGACCGACTCCGGCGCCTCGCCGGTGGTGCCCTGCACCTCTTCATGGTCGGGATGGCCGATCAGGAACACCCGGTAGTCCCTCGCCGCGAAGTGACGCACCTCGCTGTGCACCTTCGCGACGAGCGGGCACGTGGCGTCGATCGTCTGCAGGCCACGGTGGACCGCGTCCTCACGAACATCCGGCGCGACGCCGTGGGCGGCGAAGACCACGCGACTCCCGGCGGGGACCTCGTCGAGCTCCTCGACGAACACCGCGCCGCGCCGGGCCAGGTCGGCGACGACGTGCGTGTTGTGGATGATGTGGCGGCGGACGTAGATCGGCTCCCCGTACCGCTCGAGCGCCCGCTCGACGACGGCGATCGCTCGTTCAACGCCGGCGCAGAAGCCACGCGGTGAAGCGATGATCACCCGACGCGGGCGCACGGCCGCCGCCCACTGGGCGAGCACGGGCGTGGCTGCCCGCAGCGAACGGGCGGCGCGCCAGGCGTGCCACGGCAGACGTGGCGAGAACAGCCCGTGCTTCGGTGTGTCGGTCACCGCCCGCACGACCGCGCTCGCCGCACTGTCGGTGCCGTCGGTGCCGTCGAAGAGCCACGCCGACTCCATGTCGACGGCGAGCGCTCCGGCGGCGTGCAAGGCGGTTCGCTCGAACCCGCTGGCCAGACGTTCGACGGAGTGCACCGGGCCGACGTGCGCGCGCAGCCCAGCCCGGCGGAGCGCGCCGGCCAGCATCGCCGCGCCGGGGAATTCGCGCACGTCTCCGCTCGGACCCTGCACGGCCGATGCGACAACGAGATCGCCCGGCTCGATGCTCGGATCGACAGCGCCGCAGAACCCGACGACCGCGGTCGCTCGATGCTCGGCAATGACTGGATCGAGGCGCCTCCTCGACCGCTCGCTGCGCCGCCGTCCGTATCCCGTGACGATCACCGTCGCCGCCGACCCGCGCGCGGCGAGCGCCTCGAGCCGCAGCGGCGCGAGCAGGAGGACGTCGTTCACCGCGCCCGCTTCCGCGCGAGGTAGCGCCCGAGTGCCGAAACCGGGAAGACCTGCCGATAGAGGTGGTAGTTGAGGTAGAAGTCGCCGGGGAAGCCGACGCCGGTGAAGAACGCTTCGTCCCACGTCCCGTCGGGTCGCTGGTTCTCGATCAGCCACTTGACGCCGCGGGCGGTCACGCCGTTGTCGACACGTGCGGCGATCAGGCCGAGCAGCGCCCACGCTGTCTGTGACGGCGTGGACTCGCCCCGGCCCACCCAGTGCTCGTCCGTGTACGAACGGAGATCCTCACCCCAGCCGCCGTCGCTGTTCTGATGCGCTTCCAGCCACTGCGCGGCTCGCCGGATCGGCCGGTCGTAGTGCGGTCCACCAGCCGCGGCGAGCGCCGTCAGGGCGGCCCCCGTGCCGTAGACGTGGTTGGCGCCCCAGCGCCCGAACCACGATCCGTCGTCCTCCTGGTGGTCGAGGAGCCACTTCCGGGCGGTGCGCAGCTTGGCCAGATCACGCCCCGGCTCGGCGGCGAGGAACTCGAGCACGTGGGCCGTGACGTCGGCCGACGGAGGGTCGATGACCTCGCCGAAATCGCAGAACGGCAGACGCGTGCAGAGCTGCCGCGTGTTGTCCACGTCGAAGGCGCCCCACCCGCCATCGGCGCACTGCATGCCTTCGAGCCACCGCAGCGCCCGCCGGCAGGCCGCATCGATCGCTGCTTCGTCGTCGTGGCGGACCCGCCGCAGGGCGAGGCCGACGATCGCCGTGTCGTCGGTGTCGGCGTAGTTGTCGTTCTCGAACTCGAAGGCCCAGCCGCTCGGCTCGAGCTCCGGGCGGCGCACCGCCCAGTCGCCGCGGACGCGGATCTCCTCGCCGAGCACCCAGTGCGCGGCCCTGCGCAGTGCGGGGTGGTCGTCGCCGAGGCCGGCGTCGCTGAGACCGATCATGGCCAGCGCGGTGTCCCACACCGGCGACTGGCAGCACTCGACCCGCCGTCCGAGCTCGTCCTCGATCGTGAACCGATCGAGACCTTCGAAGCCGGCACGCATCACCGGATGGTCCAGCGCGAAGCCTTCGAGGTGGAGCGCGAGCAGCGAGTACACCCACGGCGGCTGGATCCCGCCCCACGAGCCGTCGGCCTCTTGGCGGGCCAGGATCCACCTCACCGCGCGGTCGATCGCCGTTCGGCGCAACCAGCGCAGCGGGTGCCGCTCGTACCGGTGGAGGACGCGGTCGAGCAGCTCGAACTTCCCCTCAACCGTGCGCAGCGACCGCGGCGCGGGAGGTTCCGCACCGCTGCGTAGTTCGTCGAGGGCGAACGGCAGCGGACGGGAGGGGCGGTGAGCGGCGACCACGGTGAGCGCGACGACGGTCTGGCGTGCCCAGCAGGCGAAGTCGTAGATGTTCAGCGGGATGCGAGGAGGCAGCAGGATCAGCTCGGGAGGAAGCGCCGGGATCTCGTCCCAGGACCACTCACCACTCAGCGCCAGCCACATGTGCGTGAAGACCCGTGCCCGCTCGAGGCCGCCGGCATCGCGGACGAAGACCGCCGCCTTCTCCATGTGCGCGGCTTCCGGCGGGTCGCCGGCGAGGCGCAGCGCGGTGTACGCCTCGACCGTCGTCGACAGGTCGGCGGGTCCGCCGGTGAACGTCGCCCACGTGCCGTCGTCGCGCTGCTGGGCGCGGATCCAGCGCGCCGTCGCTTCGGTCATCGACTCGGTACGGATGCCGAGGAACTGGCGCAGCAGCAGGTCCTCGGCGTCGATGGTGACGTTGGCCTGCAGCTCGCCCTTCCACCACCCGTCCTCGTGCTGCATTCGCAACAGCGCCTCGACGCCGCGATCGCAGGCGTCCTGCACGGCCGGCATGTGGAGCAACCGCTCGTCGATCACAGCTGGCGCTCGCAGACGTACTCGGCGACGAGGCGCAGCTGGCCCGTCACTCTCGGGTCGAGCCCATCGGTGTCCAGTGCCGCCAGCGCCGTGTTGAGGTGTGCCCGGGCGAACGCCTCGGTCGCGTCGCGGGCTCCTGCCCGCTCGATGAGGTCCGTCGCCCGGCGAACCGCTGCCTCGTCGAGGTTGCCGTTGCGGAACATCGCCTGCAACTCGCGCGCGGTGTCGCTCGATGCGGCCATCGCGAACGCCACCGGCAACGTCTTCTTCTTCGACGCGAGGTCCGAGCCCACGGGCTTGCCCGTGACGGACGAGTCGCCCCAGATGCCGAGGACATCGTCGACGGCCTGGAACGAGAGTCCAACGTGGGCGCCGAAGTCGGCGAGCGCCGCCACTGCCTGTGCGTCGCCGCCGGCGAGCTCGGCTCCCAGCGCCGCAGCGCACGACAGCAGCGCACCCGTCTTCGCAGCCGCCATCCGCTCGCACTCGTCCACGCCCACGCGCTCTTCGGACTCCAATGCCATGTCGTCGGCCTGTCCGGCGATCATCACCGCCACGGCGGCGGCCAGGCGGTGGCCGGCGGCAAGCCCCGCATCCGTCCGTTGGTCGAGCAGCACCTGATGGGCCAGCGTCTGCAGGGCGTCTCCGACGAGGATCGCCTGGCCGATCCCGAACAGCGCCCACACCGTCGGGCGATGCCGCCGCTGTTGGTCGCCGTCGATGATGTCGTCGTGGAGGAGAGAGAAGTCGTGCATCAGCTCGACGGCGACGGCTCCCGGAACGCCAACCTCTGCGGGAGCGCCTACAGCCTCGGCAGAGCAGGAGCGCCAGGGCCGGACGCACACCCTTTCCGGCGCCGGCGGCCGGTGTCCCGTCGGCCTCCACGTACCCGAGGTGGTACTCGGCGGCGCGGCGCAGGTCCGGGTGCAGCGTCGCCAATCGGGCGACGAGCGCGGGATCGACGAGCCGCTTGGCTCGCTTCAAGACGTCGGTCGCGATGGCGACGCGCTCCATCACGCGGGCACCTCCTCAGTTGTCCGCTTGTGCCAGTCGGCGGGTGCGAGCGAGCGAGCGCCGAAGTCGCTCGAGATCGCATTGGCGGCGGAGACGCCGCTGCGTACGGCGCCCTCCATCGTCGCCGGCCAACCGGTGTCGGTCCATGCTCCGGCGAGATACAGGCCGGCGACCGGCGTGCGCGTGGCGGGCCGGAGCCGCCTCGTGCCTGGGCGGCCGGCGAAGGTTGCCGCCCGTTCACGGATCACCACCCCGTCGATCACGCGGGCGGCACCGGCCTCGGGGAAGAGTCGTGTCAGCTCCCGGGCGGCCATGGCGATCAGCTCGTCGGCCGGAGCGTTGATCCACCGCGTGGCAGCCGACAGCGAGACGGCCAGGCACTGCTGGTCTCCTTCGAGTCCGCACATCGACGTCCGGTCGAACACGAACTGCAGTGGGCTGTCGATGGCGGCGAACAGCTCACGGTCGACGACCTTGCGGTCGTACACGAGGTGGACGTCGACGATGGGCGACGCCCCCAGCGCGGACCAACTCCCCGCACCTGGAACGTCCGCCGGCACCAGCGCCGCCGCGACATCGTGGGGAACGGCGACGACCACGGCGTCGGCCGTGATCTGCTCGCCCGGTGTGCGCACGACGATGCCGCCGGAGGTCGGCTCGAGTGCGCTGACCGCCACGTTCGTCCGGATGTCGGCGCCTGCCCGTTCGAGCTGTTCCCTCGCGGGATCAGCGTGAAGGTGGGCGAGGGGCACCCTCGACCAGCCGATGTCGGATGCCGTGGCGTCGGTCAGCAGGCCGATCTGGAAGACGGTCGCGGCGAGCGTCAGCGAGGCCTCGTCGGCGGGGAGGTTGACGGTGGGCGTGCAGATGATGTCCCACAGCCGCTCGATGGCGGCCGTGCGCTGACCGTGGGAGCGCAGGAAGGCGCCGAATGTCGTCTCGTCGAGCGCCGGGTCGTCCAGGGCGGCACGCCGCAGCGGCACCAGGGCCCGCCCGAGGCGCAGCCGGTCCGCGATCGACAGATGGCGATACCTCGCCAGGCTGCCGGCGAGGTGCAGCGGTGCCGGGAGGCCGTTGCGGCGCAGCCAGGCGACCGCCCCGCCGGGCGCGACGACCGGGAGCTCCAGTCGGTCCTGCAGGCAGCACCGAGCCGGTGGCGCCGATCCGTTCGAGGAACCCCCGATAGGCGGTGCAGCAGCGGAGGAAGACGTGCTGGCCGTTGTCGAACCACAGGCCGTGGCGGCGGAACGACCAGGTCGCGCCGCCGAGGCGGGCCTTGCGCTCGAGCAGCGTCACCTCGGCGCCCTCGTCGACGAGCGCCAGCGCGGCGCTCAGCCCGGCAAGCCCGCCGCCGACGACGACAACCTGGCGCTTCACGGCGCTCCCAGGGAGATGGCGCGTGCCGCCACCACGACCTTCTCGCGAGTGGGCAGCGAGACGCGCCGGTCCAGGACGGCGGTCGGCTCGCGCTCGATGCGGTCGAGCAGCCGGCGGTAGATGCCGGCCATCGCGGCTGTGCACGCCCGGCTGCGCCGGTCGAGGTGGGGGAGGAGGGTGAGCCCCCGGTGGTACCACGCCCGGGCGCGGGCGCACTCGAAGCGCACGAGCAGCCCCATCGCGTCCCGCGGCCCGCTGGCGTCGGGGGCGCATCCGAACTCGGTGAGGTCTGTGGCCGGCAGGTACACGCGACCCATCGTCCGATCCTCGGCGACGTCCCGGAGGATGTTCGTCAGCTGCAGCGCGACGCCGAGATCATCAGCCAGCGGAGTCGCCGCTGCCATGTCGGCGGCGCCGAAGACGCCGAGCGAGAGCCGCCCCACGGAGCCGGCGACCTGCCGGCAGTACTGGACAACCTCATCGATGGACTTGTAGGTCGTGCCGACCGAGTCCTGTTCGCAACCATCGATGAGGTCGTCGAACGCGTCAAGCGGGATCGGATACCTGGTCGAGGCGTGCGCCAGGGCGGCGAACACCGGATCGCCGGCGACGGCCCGTGCGTCGGTGCGCAGCGTCCGCAGGTCGGCCCGCACGGCGTCGAGCCGCTGCACCTTCACCGCCGGATCGTCGTCGCCGTCGCCGATGTCGTCGATGCGCCTGGCCAGCGCGTAGAGCGCGGCCATGGCCTTGCGTTTCGGGGGCGGGAGCAGGCGGATGCCGTAGGCGAAGTTCTTGGCCTCGGACGACGTCACCTCCCAGCAGTGGGCGTAGGCCTCGTCGATCGTCATGGCCGCCCCGAACCTCTCCGCCATCCCGAGGCGATGGCCAACGTGTGGCGCACGACGCGGGTGCGGTGCGGGCGGATGTGCGTGCTCAACACGTCATGCCCCGCATCGGCGATGGCGTCGAGCGTGGCGAGGCCACCGGCGCAGAACCCGGCGACCGACCATCGCGGACGTCCTCGAAGCGACCGCGCCAGCGGCACTCCTGCTTCGAGGTGCTGACGGGCCCGCGCGCCGAGCTCGGCGACCACGGCCCGTAGCGCAGGGCTGGCCGCCGGCTCGAGCAGATCGGTGTCGGGGCATCCATGGCGCACCCGGTCCTCGGCTGGGAGGTAGATGCGGCCGCGGTGGGCGTCCTCGCCGATGTCCTGGAGGTGCTCGACGACCTGGAGGGCCGAGCACACGTCGTCCGACCAGCGGACCCGCTCGGCCGTGTCGACCTCGAACACGGCCAGCACGAGCCGGCCGACCGGGTTCGCCGACAGTGCGCAGTAGGACATGAGGTCGCCCCACGTGGCGTAGTCGACGACGGTCTGATCCTGCCGGTTGGCGTCGATGAGATCGACGAAGGGTTGGCGGTCGAGCCGGCAGGCCCGGATCGTCGGCTGAAGGCGCACGAGCACCGGGTGGGTCGCCATTCCGACGAACGCCAGATCCAGCTCGTGCTCCAGCCAGTCGAGCTCCGCCAGCCGGTCACCCGCGCTCTCGTCACCGATGTCGTCGGCCAGCCGGGCGAAGCCGTAGAGCGCGATGAGGTGCTCTCGTTGGCGGCGGGGCAGCAGTCGCGACGCCACCGGGAAGTTCTCGTCGGAGGCCAGGCGACCCTGACTCACCGCCACGGTTGCGATAGGTGTCTCGCGGACTCCCATCTTCCTCCCGGGGGGGTTCGTCCAATGTCGCGGACCAGTCGGTCGCGAATCTTGTACGAGTGCGCTGTCGAAGGTCAACGACCTTGCCCAAACGTGCCGATGACCAGGTCTGTCGCTGCCTCCGCGAACAGCGTCACGCCGCGATCGGGATCATCGCGTATGGCGTCGAGTGCCTCGACGATGCGACCGAGGATGGCGGGGGCGGCGGCGAGGAACGGCTGCTTTCCTCGCGCTGCGCTCGTTGCCAGTTCGAGCACCAGTGGCAGCACGGGCGCGAGCGCGGTGCGGCAGCGCCTGCCGCGCCGCTGTTGCGTCCTCCGTCGCGACCACGGCGCCAGCCACGCGATCCGCGGCCGTGCGGGCGGCGGCGATGAACGCCGATTCCTTGGAGTCGAAGTATCGGTAGAACGTGCCCTTGCCGATTCCGGCAGCGAGGCAGACGTCGCCGACGGTGACCTCGTCCAACGAGCGGCTGCTCAGCTCGGAGATCGTCACGTCGACGATCGCGGCCAGTGTGGGGTCGGCGCTGGCGCGGGCCGTGAGCAAGCGATCCCACATCGCCGGGCGGAAGGCCTCCTGCTCGCTGGCGAGCAGATGCGGGAGGATCTCGGCGATCCGTTGGAGCGAGAGGTTGCGCTGCTCGCGCAGCCGCCGGATCAGCCGAAGTGCGCGGACGTGCTGGTCGTCGTAGCGCAGTCGATGCCCGCCGGCGGGAACGGGTGGCGGCAGGAGGCCCCGCTGCCGGTAGTGGTGGATGGTGCTCACGGGGATGCCGGTGCGGACGCTCAACTCCGACACCGTCAGAGCTCCCATCCCGCAAGTACAGCAGCCGATGTGCTAAACGCCAGGGACGTGAGCCGAGCGAGTCCCCGAGCGAGCGAACAATTTGGCTCGGTGAGCCGAGTTGCCGTCGTCACGGACTCCACCGCCTGCGTCGGTGCGGCCGTTCCGGGCGCCGATCTGCGCACCGTGGAGGTCGTGGTGCTGTTCACCGACCACGAGGCGCTCTGACCGCGAGGTCGATCCGGGTGAGGTGTATGAGCGCTTGGCGCGAGGTGAGGCGGTCAAGTCGCAAGCGCCGCCAGCAGCGGCCTACCTCGAGGCGATCGAAGCGGGTGACCAGGAGGGCGTGCTCGTGCTCACGCCCGCCGACGAGTTCACGGTGATGGCCCACCACGCTCGCCTCGCCGCAGAGCTGGCGACCACACCGACGGCGGTCGTCGACACACGGACGGCGGCGGCGGGACACGGGCTCGTCGTGCGGGCCGCGCTGGCGGCGGCCCGCGAGGGTGGCGATCTCGAGCGCGTCAGTGCCGTCGCCCGGGCAACTGCCGATCGAGTCGATCTCGTCGCCGCGATGTACGAGCCGAGCTACCTCGAGCACAGCGGACACATCCAGGCGCCGGCCGAAGTGATGATCGCCCGCTTCCGCCACGGCAACGTCGTCCCACTGGCCGCCACCGGTGACCCGCTGCGCGCGCTGGCCAGCTCCTGGCGCAAGGGTGGGGGAGACCCGGATTCGACGCTGGTCTTCCACTCGGCGCTCAGCGCGAGAGCGGAGCAACTTCGTCGCACCATGGGAGCCAGCGAGCCCGTCCTGACGTGCGGCGCGGCGATGGGCGCGCACGTCGGCCCGGGCCTCGTCGGCGTCGCCTGGCTGCGCTGACTGCCCCGCGTCAAGCGAGCCTGAGCGTTACGACCAGCGGCGGCGGAACTCCGCCAGCTGCGGCGCAGCGGCGCGCCGGGCGCCCGCCTCGTAGAGCTTCGGGACGACGGCGCGGACGACGTCGGCAACGCGCAGCCAGCGGGGCACGACGCGTTCGACGTCGCCGCGTTCGACGGCTGCGATGACGGCGGATGCCACACGGGCTGGAGGCACGGGCCTGGGCCGCGCCGCCGCGTAGCGCGGCCAACGGGCGTCGGCGAAGAACTCCGTCGCGACGGGCCCAGGGTTCACCATCGAGACGCCGATGCGGAACGACCGCACCTCCAGCGCCAGCGCCTCCGTGAAGCCGGCAAGGCCGAACTTGGACGCCGAGTAGGTCGCCTCGAACGGCACGCCGACTCGACCGGCAATCGAGCCGATGTTGACGATGTGGCCGCGACGCCGGCGGATCATGTCCGGCAGCGCGAGGCGCGTGAGCTGCAGTGCGGCAACCAGGTTGAGGGAGATCACGGCATCGACGTCGTCCTCCCGGGTGTCGACGAACGGTCCCCAGATCCCGACGCCGGCGTTGTTGACGAGGATGTCGACGGGTCCGAGCTCTTTGGTCAGGGTCGACCAGGCCTGCTCCAGCTGGTGGCGATCGGCGAGATCGGCGACGGCGATCGGAACCGCTCCACCCAGCTCGTCGCGCACCGCTGCCAGGGCGTCCGCGGAGCGAGCGACGAGCCCCAGACGGGCGCCCTTCTCGGCGGCGGCAGTGGCGATCGACCGTCCGATCCCACGTGAGGCTCCGGTGACGACAACGGTGGCACCATCCCAGCGCATGACGTGATGATGCGCGCGATCACGCCTGCAAGTCGTCAGCCGTCTTGGCCCCCTTGCTGCGCAACCAGCTGACGAGCTGGCTGTCCTGCGCCTGCTCGGCGACGTCGAGCGGCGTCAGATCATCCCAGCCGATCCAGTTCGGATCGGCGCCGCGCTCGAGGAGGTACTCGGCGGCCTGCTGCTGCGCGCCGTGACAGGCCGACCAGAACGCTTGGGTGATGTCTTCCTGCGTCGGTGCTGGCGGGCCGGCGAACGCCGCCTCGACCCGATCGAGCAGGCCGAGCGCGGCGGCGTCCTTCAGCCGGGTCGTGGCGCCTCGTTCGACGAGTCGTCGAGCGGCCTGCCATTGACCGAAGCCGCAGGCGTCGGCCATCGGCGGGCCACCCCCGAGGACGGCGCCGGACGCTTCGATGTCGGCGCCGGCGTCGAGTAGCGCGTCAAGAGCTTCGACGTCGTCGCTGCTGGCGGCCCAGTGCAGGGGCGTCTCGTCGTGCGGACCGTGGAAGCGAGCGTTGACGTCGGCGCCTGCCCGCACGAGCACGTCGATGACCGCGGCGACGTTGGGGAAGTGGCCCGGCCAGTCGGTCGCCGCATGGAGAAGGCTGCGCCACATGGTGGCGTCCCCGATGCGGGCATGCGCCAGTTCCGGATGGTCGAGGAGCAGCTGTCGGAGCTGGTCGAGATCTCCGGCCTGCACGGCGGTCGTGGCAGTCACGGCGAGTGCGTCGTCGCCAGCCAACAGGGGGCCCTCGCTCTCGTCATTTGTCATGCGTGCCTCCGTTCAGTGCGGCTCAGCATCGGTCATTGTCATTGGTCATTGTCAGCCTGCTGGTTGAACGGTGCACCAAAACTCTGACGCAGAGCGAAATCCCTTTCCGTTGTTGCGGCGTAGTTCCAACTGTCGCCTCCACGTCCGCCCAGGGGAGGGTTTACATGACGACGACTCGGTTCCTTCGTCCGGTGCTGGGGCTCCTCGCCACAGCAAGTCTGTTGATCATCGGGGGGGTGGGGTCGCCGACCGAAGCGCAGTCCGACGGTCCGGTCATGCTGGACCCGCATCTCGGGGTGCGCCCGGTCGCCGCCGGCCTCAACCAGCCGACCACGATGGCGTTCCTCGGCAGCAACGACATCCTCGTCCTGGAGAAGGCCACCGGCCAGGTGCAGCGGGTCGTCGGCGGCGCGGTGCCGAGCACGGTGCTCGATCTGGCGGTCAACTTCGGATCGGAGCGCGGGCTGCTCGGGATCGCCCTGCACCCGGACTTCCCCGCCAACCCTGGCGTCTACCTCTACTGGACCGAGAGCACCACTGGCGCCGACACCAACGTGCTCAGCGCAGACGCCGCTGCTCGGCAACCGCGTGGATCGGTACGTCTGGAACGGATCCGCCCTCACCTTCGACCGCAACCTGATCAGGCTGCGCGCCATCCAGCAGGACGCCGATCAACCGCCGAGCGCGGCAACCACGACGGTGGGGTGCTCGCCTTCGGCGCCGACGGGAAGCTCTTCGTCTTCGTCGGCGACCTGGGCCGGCGCGGCCAGCTCCAGAACCTGCCCTGTGGACCGACGGCCGACGTGCCCCGGCCCGACCGTGCCCGACGACCAGTTCGGTGGGCCGGCGCCCGACAACGCCCACCTCAGCGGCGTCGTACTGCGGCTCAACGACGACGGCACCGCGCCGTCCGACAACCCGTTCTTCGCAGCCGGCGCGGCGATGGGCGGCGAGGTCGGCGCGAACGTCCAGAAGATCTTCTCCTACGGCCACCGCAACAGCTTCGGGATGGCCGTCGATCCGCGGTCCGGCGGGGTGTGGCTGCAGGAGAACGGCGATGACACGCTTCAGCGAGCTCAACCTGGTCGAGCCGGGCACCAACGGTGGCTGGGTGCAGATCGCCGGGCCGGTGGAGCGCATCGCCCAGTTCAAGGAGATCGAGACCACGTTCGGCGGAATGAACCTGCAACAGTTGCGTTGGCCGCCCACCAACATCGCCGACACACCCGAGGAGGCGCTTGGCGCGGCTGTTCATGCTTCCTGGGGCTCACTACAGCGATCCCGAGTTCAGCTGGAAGTGGGAAGTGGCGCCAGGAGGCATCGGTTTCGTCGACGGGCGGGCGCTTGGCCCGCAGTTCCACGGCGACCTGTTCATGGGCGCGGCGACGCCGAACCTGGAGGACGGCTACCTGTTCCACTTCAACCTGACTGGCAACCGGGAGAAGATCGGCGTCGACGACCCCCGGCTGGAGGACCGCGTCGCCGACAACCTGGCCAAGCACGAGATCACCGAGAGCGAGGGGCTGCTGATCGGCCGGAACTTCGGCGTCGTCACCGACATCGAGACCGGCCCCAACGGGAACCTGTACGTCCTCTCGCTCTCCCAGGGGACGATCTACGAGATCTTCAGGAGCGGTGACGACCTGCGGGCTGAGGTCAGCGGGGTCGGGCGCCGTCGATCGACGGGCCCGGCCCTTCGGGCCGTAGCGTTCCGGACGTGTCTGAATGGCTGCTGTCGGGTTCGGCCCGGCGTCTCGCCGAGGAGCTCGACGAGGCGGGCATCAAGCTCGACGAGCCCGACGCCGTGCGTGAGCTGCTGTTCGACGAGCTCGACTACGCGTGGCGGATCCCGATGTTCGAGGGCCGCCGACCCCTGTACGGCTCGTTCTCCATGCCCCCGGGAACGACCATCACGACCGCCGGCGGGCTCGCCGACCTCGTGCCGCTCGACGGTCTGCCCCGGGAGATGGCCCGGACGTTCTCCGACGGCCGTTCCGCGTTCGTGGTCAACCGCCACGACGACCAGCCGTTGCTCGCCTGCTTCGGGCGCCCGGTGCAGTACGAGGCCGAGCTGGTTCGCCTGCAGGAGGTGACCGGTGCCCGCATCGTGCAGCGCACGTTGACGTTCGGTCAGGTCAGGCTGTTCTCCGACGGTCGGGTCGTGTCGTGGGACGGTCAGGACTGGAGCGACCGACCGACCGCCGCGGCGCTCGTCCCGCGGCTGCGGCAGTGGGCGCCCGACCTGGATTCTGATGTCGCACACGGGCTGCTCGACCTCGTCGTCCACTGGCTGTCACCGGCCCGCATCGGGGCGACGATCGTCGTCCACGAGCAGGGCTTCCAATGGGCGTCGATGGACGTGGCCACGAAGTTCCACGCTCCACCGCTGTCGATCAAGAACCGCCAGCACTTCCCGGCCCTGTTCGCGTCGCTGCAGCAGCACGACCTCGCCACGCTGGTCACCGCCGACGGCACGGTCGAGTACCTGGGTGTCGGTCTGCGCTCCAGCGTCGAGGCCGAGCGCAACGTCGACAGCAACCGCGGCATGCGCCACCGATCGGCCCAACGCTTCAGCTACGACCATCCGTCGACCACCATTGCCGTCGTCAGCGACAACGGGCCCGTCACGATCTTCCGCGGCGGCAGCGCCTTCAGCCTCACATCCACCCACGATCCCACCACCTGAACGGAGAGCGACAATGCCGACACGAACCGCCAAGACCGCCTGGACCGGGACACTCCAAGAGGGTTCCGGGCAGGTCGAGCTGACCAGCTCTGGGGTCGGCACGTACGAGGTGTCGTTCCCCAAGCGCGGTGCCGATGAAGCGGACGGCACGACGAGTCCGGAAGAGCTGATCGCAGCCGCCCACTCGGCGTGCTACTCCATGGCGCTCTCCAGCGAGGTGGCCAAGGCCGGCGGCACGCCACGCACGTTCGATGTCCAGGCCGACGTCACCCTCGGACCGGATCCCGCGGGCGGGTTCAAGCTGACGGGGATCACGCTGACCGTGTCCGGAGAGGTCGACGGACTCGATGCCGCCGGCTTCGAGGCGGCTGCCGAGGCGGCCAAGGTCGGATGCCCCGTGAGCAAGGCGTTGAAGGCCGTCGACATCTCGCTCGAGCTGAAGAAGTAGCGGCACCCGGGCGGTGACCGACAGCAGATACGTCGCGGCGGGCGACCGCTACGCCTCCGTGCCGTACCGCCGGTGCGGGCGCAGCGGTTTGCAGCTGCCGACCCTGTCGCTCGGGCTGTGGCACAACTTCGGCCACGATCGCCCGTACGACACGCAGCGGGCGATCGTGCGGCGTGCCTTCGATCTCGGGATCACGCACTTCGACCTGGCCAACAACTACGGACCGCCGTACGGCGCCGCCGAGATCAACTTCGGCCGGATGCTCGCCGACGACCTCGCGCCGTACCGGGACGAGCTGGTGATCTCCACCAAGGCGGGCTACGACATGTGGCCAGGACCGTACGGCGACTGGGGCTCACGCAAGTACCTGCTGGCGTCGCTCGACCAGTCGCTGGCACGGATGGGTCTCGACTACGTCGACATCTTCTACTCCCACCGGGTCGACCCCGACACGCCGATGGAGGAGACGCTCGGTGCCCTCGACACGGCAGTGCGCTCGGGGCGGGCGTTGTACGCCGGCATCTCCTCGTACAACTCGGAGCGGACCAGGCGGGCGGCGGAGATCCTGCGTGACCTCGGCACGCCCCTGCTGATCTCCCAACCGTCGTACTCGATGCTCAATCGCTGGATCGAAGCCGACCGCCTGCTGGACACCCTCGAGGAGGTCGGCGCAGGGTGCATCGCGTTCTCGCCACTTGCGCAGGGCCTGCTGACCGACCGCTACCTCGACGGGGTGCCGGAGAACTCGCGCGTCGCCACCGGCGGCGCGATGGGTGAGGACATGCTCACCGAGGCTCGTCTCGCGCGAGTGCGAGCCCTCAACGACGTCGCCGCGCGCCGCGGCCAGAGCCTCGCTCAGCTGGCTCTCGTCTGGGCCCTGCGCGATCCCCGGATGACCTCGCTCGTGATCGGCGCCAGCAGCGTCGGCCAGCTCGAGGACAACATCGCCGCGCTCGACCGGCTCGACCTGAGCGATGCCGAGGTACAGGAGATCGAGCGGCACGCCACCGAGGCCGACATCAACCTGTGGGCGCGCTCCAGCTCGGCCTAGCCGCCCGTCGCTGCTCAGGCCCGCGGGATGAGCGCGAGCTGGCGGCTCTGGGCGACGAGCCGCCCGGTGTCATCCCAGATCTCACCGTCCTCTTCGAGGAAGCCGCCGGTGACGAACCGTGTCGTGAAGACGCAGCGCAACCAGCCCGGCTCCGGCCGGGCCCTCACGTGAGCAGTCAGCTCGACGGTCGGCGTCCAGGCGACGGGCAGCGCGGCGTTGAAGGCGGTCGGCGGGAAAGCGTCAACAGCGAGCATCAACGCGACGGTGTCGATCGGCTCGCTGTCGCGCAGGCGGAACCATCCCCGCACGCGTGGCTCTCCACTCGGTGTGCCCGTGGCGAAGCCGGCGTCGTCGGGATGGAGCCGCAGCTCGACACGGCCCATGAACGGCGGCGGGAACGTGTCGGCCGGTTCCACCGCGACGCAGCCCTCGGGTGCCGGTAGGTCCGGCGGTTCCGCCTCCACCCGCTCGGGCCCGATCGGCGACGAGACGTCCCCGAACGAGCCGAGCACTTGCAGGAGCCGCTTCCCGTCCGCGTCGAGGGACCCGGTCGCTGTCGTGAACCGCCGGCCGCGTTTCACGACCTCCGTGATGATGCTCGCCGGTCCAGGCTGGCCGGGAGACAGGAAGTGGCCGGTGACGGTCACTGGGTCGGGGCGCCCGGTGGCATCCCGCAGGGCGCGTACCACGATGCCGAGCAGGTAGCCGCCGTTCGCATGGCCGGCGATGTCCCAGCCCGGTCGGATCTCCGTGCTGTAGCGGCCCTCGCCGGTGGCGCGGGCTGCGGTATCGCTGACAAATCCCACGAGGGCTGACGGTACCGACCCACCTGATCCCGAGCCGAGCAGTTCACGAAACAGGGGCATGGGTAGGTTGCCGCCGTGCCGCACACCGAACCAACCACACGCGGCAAGGGCACCGGGCTAGGAGTGCTGGCGTTCGGTGCACTGGGGATCGTCTATGGGGACATCGGCACCAGTCCCCTCTACGCGTTCCGCGAGTCGTTCGAACACGCTGAGCTCGACGTCAGCCAGGCCAACGCCTACGGCGTGGCGTCGGTGGTGTTCTGGTCACTGGTCGTGATCATCTCGATCAAGTACCTGGCGCTCGTCATGCGCGCCGACAACCACGGCGAGGGCGGCATCCTCGCGCTCACTGCGCTGTTGCTGCCCAAGCGCGGACTGCCGACCGGGACCAAGCGGGCGATCATCGCGTTGGGCGTCTTCGGAACGGCACTGCTCTACGGGGACGGGCTGATCACGCCGGCGATCTCCGTCCTCAGCGCGGTCGAGGGCTTCGAGGTGGCGACCACCGCGTTCGAGTCCTGGGTCATCCCGGTCGCCGTGGCCATCTTGATCGCGCTGTTCCTCGTGCAACGACGAGGCACCGAGCGGATCTCCCGGGTCTTCGCACCGGTGATGGTTCTGTGGTTCGTCGTCATCGCCGTGCTCGGACTGCGCCAGATCCTCGATCACCCCGATGTGATCCGGGCGATCTCGCCGAGCTATGCGCGTCCAGCTGTTCGTGGACGAGCCAGCCAAGGCCTTCCTCGCCCTTGGCTCGATCTTCCTCGTCGTCACCGGTGGCGAGGCGCTCTACGCCGACATGGGGCACTTCGGCCGCCGCCCCATCCAGTTGTCCTGGTACACGATCGTGTTCCCGGCACTGCTGCTCAACTACTTCGGCCAGGCCGCCCTGCTGGGGTCGAGCCCGGGCGAGGCGGTGGGACTGCCGTTCTTCCGCCTTGCGCCGGACTGGGCGATCATGCCGTTGGCCGTGTTGGCGACGATGGCCACGGTGATCGCCTCGCAGGCGCTGATCTCGGGCGCCTACTCGCTGACGGCCCAGGCTGTCCAGCTCGACTACCTGCCGCGCCTCGCCATCCGCCACACGTCCTCCGCCCACATCGGGCAGATCTACGTGCCGCTCGTCAACTGGCTGCTGATGATCGGCTGCGTCGCGTTGGTCATCGGCTTCCAGACATCGAGCAACCTTGCCGCGGCATACGGCATCGCGGTGACGGCGACGATGGCGATCACGACGTTGCTCTTCTACCGAGTCGTCCGCGATCGCTGGGGCTGGTCGGCCCCGAAGGCGGTCGCGGTGATCGTGCCGCTGTTCATCGTCGACCTCGCGTTCCTCGCCGCCAACATCCCCAAGATCCCCCACGGCGGATGGCTGCCGCTGCTCGTTGGGTTGGTCTTCGTGATCCAGATGACCACCTGGCGTCGGGGTCGCGCCATCGTCGCCCAGATCCTCCGACGCGGGCAGGTCCGCACGGAGCAAGTCGTCGAGGAGGCGGTCGCCGAGGGCGCCGCCCGTGTGCCGGGCACGGCGATCTTCATGTTCAAGGACCCGGGCTGCGCTCCACCGGCGATGGTCTCCAACCTCCGCCACAACCATGTGCTCCACGACACGACGGTCGTGCTCTCGGTGGTCGGTGCGGAGGTGCCGCGGGTCGACGCCGCGGACCGCGCGACCGCGCGCACCGTCGCCCCCGGCGTGTACGAGGTGGTGCTGACGTTCGGCTACATGGACGAGTTCGACGTCGTCGCGCAGCTGCGCCAGGTTCACCTCGACGGGCACGGCGACATCGACGTCGACCAGGCGACGTTCTTCATCGGCCGTGAGACCGTGGCCTCGATTCCGGCCGGCGAGATGCCGAGGTGGCGGGAGGAGCTGTTCGTGATCCTCAACCGGGGCTCGGCGAGCGTGTCACGGTTCTTCCGCCTGCCGTCGGAGCAGGTGTTCGAGGTCGGCACGCAGGTCGAGATCTGACGCGGCGCCCACCGCCAGGTTCAGTCTGCAGCTCGGAGGACCTCCTCGATCCACTCCGTCCCGGCGACGGCGGTCGGAAAGCCACACGTCGTGATGGCGAGCGTGGCGACGTGGCGGATCTCATCTGCGCTGTCACCCGCCTGGAGCGCCTTGCGGACGTTGGAGCGCACGGCGCCCGGTGATTGGGCGGCGATCGCCATCCCGAGCTTGACCAGCCGTCGGGTCCGCTCGTCGAGCGGTCCCGCCCGGTCGACGCGTGCGGCCAGCTCGTCGAGCGCGCCGGCGACGTCGGGGAACGAGGTTCGGAACGTGCGGTAGATGTCGGGCAGGTGGTCGGCCATGGCGGAATCCTCGCGCCGCATCCGGCATACCCTGCGGCGGTGGACGTGTTGGGCTGGCTCCTCGAGGGCGATCCCGCGATCCGATGGCAGGTCTTGCGCGATCTCACCGATGCCTCGCCCGACGAGATCGCTGCCGAGCGAGCGCGCGTGGCGCACGAGGGATGGGGTGCCCGCCTCCTGGCGCTCGAAGGCGCCGACGGGTTGTGGGCGGGCGGCGCCTGCTTCCCGGCGGAGTACGCCGGCGGAGAACCCGGCCAACCGTGGACGGCGACGATGCACACGCTGCAGACGCTGCAGCTCCTCGGGCTGGACCCGGCCTCCGACGCGGCCCGCCGCGCGATCCCGCTGATCGCCGAGCACGGTCGCTGGGAGCACGCCGGGCAGCGGTACTTCGACGGTGAAGTCGAGCCGTGCATCAATGGCAGGACGATCGAGGCCGGCGCCTACTTCGGCGTGGACGTCGCACCGATCGTCGAGCGGATCCTCGGCGAGCGGCTCGCCGACGGGGGCTGGAACTGCGAAGCCGAGAACGGGTCGGTGCGCTCCTCGTTCCACACGACGATCGACGTGCTCGACGGGTTGATCGAATTCGAGGAGGCGACCGGCGGTTCCCCGGCGGTGCGCGACGCCCGCCGTCAGTGGGGAGGAGTACCTCCTGGAGCGTGGGCTGTTTCGCCGCAAGAGCACGGGCGAAGTCGCTGATCCAGCGTTCCTGGAGTTCGCCTTCCCGTACTACTGGCGCTACGACGTGCTGCGGGCGCTCGACTACTTCCGGCGCACCGGCGCCGATCCCGATCCCCGGATGACCGAGGCGATCGACGTGGTGAGGACCAAGCGCCAGGCCGATGGCCGGTGGCTGCTCGACCGCATCCATCCCGGCCGCGTCCACTTCGACCTCGAGGACGCCGTCGGAGCCCCCAGTCGGTGGAACACGCTCCGCGCGCTCCGCGTGCTCGGGTGGTGGGACGGCGTTGCACGACAGTGAGAAACATCAGGTTGTGGATGGCCGGCGAGGCAATTACGATACGGGTCGGTTTCGTTTCGTAACGGCAGACGGCACAGGCAAGGCATGACACAGCTCGAGCAACTCCCCATAGACACCGATGACCTGCACGATCACGTGCACGCTCGGCGGTGGCTCGTCCTCGCGGTGTTGTGCCTGTCGCTGTTGATCATCGTGATGGACAACACGATCCTCAACGTCGCGATCCCGTCGCTCGTGAATGATCTCGGGGCCTCGAACAGCGAGCTCCAGTGGATCATCGATGCGTACGTCCTGGTCTTCGCCGGTCTGCTCCTGACGACGGGCAGCCTCTCGGACCGCTTCGGCCGCAAGGGGGCGCTGCAGCTCGGCATCGTGGTGTTCGGGCTCGGCTCCGCGTTCGCCGCACTGTCGACCACGACGGTCCAGTTGATCGGCAGCCGGGCCTTCATGGGCATCGGCGGTGCGCTGATCATGCCCTCGACCCTCTCGATCCTGACCAACGTGTTCCGCGACCCGCGCGAGCGGGGTCGGGCGATCGCGGTGTGGGCCGGGTTCGCTGGCCTCGGCGTCGCCCTCGGGCCCGTGATCGGCGGATGGCTGCTGGCCCACTTCTCGTGGCAGTCCGTGTTCTGGGTCAATCTCCCGCTCGGGGCCCTGGCCCTCGTGGCCGGCGCCTTCCTCGTGCCGACTTCGCGGGACCCGAAGCAGAGCAGGCTCGATCCGATCGGTGCGGCGCTGTCCATCGTCGGTCTCGCCTCGCTGCTGTTCGGCATCATCGAGGGCCCCGACAAGGGCTGGGGCGCTCCGGCGGTCGTCGCCGGGTTCGCGATCGGCATCGTGGCGCTGCTGACGTTCGTGACGTGGGAGCTGCGCTCCGACCACCCGATGCTCGACATGCGGTTCTTCAAGAACCCCCGCTTCACGGCCGCCAACAGCGCCATCACGATGACGTTCTTCGCCATGTTCGGCTCGATGTTCCTGATGACGCAGTACTGGCAGTTCGTGCACGGGTACAGCGCGCTCAGCGCCGGAATCCGCATGATCCCCTACGCGCTGACGATGATGATCGCCGCGCCGCTGTCGGCGCGCGCCGTCGAACGGCTCGGGACGAAGCGGGTCGTCACCAGCGGGCTGCTCATCATCGCCGCCTCGCTGTTCGCCCTCTCGTTCATCACGGCGACCTCGCCATATCTCCTCGTGATGACCATGTTCTGCGTCATGTCGGTCGGCATGGGCATGACGATGGCTCCGGCCACCGAATCCGTGATGGGCTCGCTGCCAAGGGCGAAGGCGGGGGTCGGCTCGGCGGTGAACGACACCACACGCCAGGTCGGGGGCGCCCTGGGCGTGGCGGTGATCGGCAGCGTCGTGTCGAGCGTCTACCTCCATCACATCGATGACCTCGCCGGTCCCTTCGGCCTGTCGGGCGCCGCGCTCACCACCGCTCGGGAGTCGCTGGGCGGCGCGTTGCAGATCGGTCAGGGCCTCGGCACTGCGGGCGACTCCTTCACGACAGCGGTCAAGGACAGCTTCGTCGACGCGCTCAGCGTGGGGCTGCGCCTCAGCACGATCGTGATCCTCGTCGCCGCCTTCGTGGCGTGGCGGTTCCTGCCGGCTCGTGCCCATGACCCGCTCGCCGACGACGCACGCGACGACACGGTCGCTGACGTTGCGGCGGCCCCGGCGGTCGTCGGAGGCAACTGAATGTCCGCCGTTGCCACCACGGTCGAGAGCGACGTCAGCCCGCCACGCCGCGGCCGGCCCCGGCGAGCCGACGTCGACGCCGCGATCCTGGCCGCCACCATCGACCTGCTCGTCGAGACGGGCGTGGCCGGGTTCTCGATGGACCTCCTGGCCCAGCGTGCCGGCGTCGGCAAGGCGACGATCTACCGTCGCTGGGCGTCTCGGGAGGAGCTCATCCTCGAGGCGCTGGAAACTGCCGTCGCCCCGTTGCCCGACCCGGACACAGGAAGTCTGCGCCGCGACCTGCAGACCTACATGGAGTCGCTCGTCGAGCGCGTCGGCAGTGCCCCCCGCAACGATGTGCTTCCGCACCTGCTCGAGGCCAGCTGCTATGACGAACAACTCCGTGCGTCCCTCGAGGGGTACGTCCGCGACCGTCAGTCAACGGTGCGGACGATCCTCAGGCGGGGCATCTCACGCGGCGAGCTCCCAGCGGATGCTGACATCGACGTGCTCGTCGATGCCGTGCTCGGACCGTTCTTCTATCGCCGCCTCCTGAGCGGCGCGCCGCTCGATCGGCGATTCGCCACTCGTCTCGTCGACCACATCCTGCGATAGGGCGAACCTGCGGCGCAGCGCTCACCCGCTAGCGCGGGTTCGGCGACCAGTAGCCGTACACGGCACGCGTGCCGCCACGGCTCGGGTCGTGGGTGTCGTGCACCACTCCATCGATCACTGCCGTGATGTGGCCACTGCATCTCGCGATGAGCCGCTCGGCATCGGGCAGCTCGCCGTCGCGTAGGTGCACGGTCGTGCCGCTGCCGATCGACATCGTGGGTGTCCACAGCCATCCTCGGTCAGCGAGGAATGCCCGTACGACGGGCGTGTGCACACCGGTGCGTGGCGACGAGCGACGCTGGTTGCGCCTGGCACGGCCATGCGCGGCACGATCGGCGGCGATGGCGTCATGCAGCGCGTCGTACACCTCGCGGTAGGGCAGCGCGAGTGCGATGGCGACGCTGCGCGTCACGCAGTCGCCGGCACCGCCGCGGAACCCAGCGGCGGTTCGCCCGCCATCATCGAACGTCCAGCGCATCACGAACTCACTACACCCGATCTGGGCGGCCCCGCTCACCGGCCGAGTACCAGTCCGAGCTGACGGGACCGAGCGACGACGGCGCCAGCGCTGTCCCAGAGCGTTCCCGACTCGATCATTCGTCCACCCTCGACGTCGTCGCACTCGAAGCGGGCGAGCAGCCACCCGGGAGCCGGGCGGCGGCGGACGTGCACGGTCAGCTCGATGGTGGGTACCCACCCGACCGGGCCCATCCGGGTGAGCAGCGCCGGTGGGAACGCATCGGCGAACAGGGGGAGCCAGCGTGCGTCAGGCGGCGCGCCGTCGGTGAGCCGGATCCATCCCTCGACGATGGCGGGGTGCGACGCGTCGGGTGTGGCCAGCTCGGGTCGGATGCGTACCTCGAGCCTGTCGAGGATCGGCAGGTCGACGCCCTGGCCGAGCTGTCGGCGGCCGACGCACCGGTCCGGCGGCGGCAGGTCCGGCGGGTCAAGCGTCAGACCCGGGTCAGGGGCGGAGCCGGGCGCCGGTTCGGTGAGGTCGCCGAGCACGGCGTGGGCGATGAGTCGCGGCGTGCCCGCTTGGGCGATCGTCGCCGTGGCGTACGTCGTGGACCGCCCGGCGCGCACGACGCGAGCGGTCACCTCGGCGTCGTGGTCGCCACTCGCAGGACGGAGGAAGTGCGCGGTGACCGACAGCGGGTCTGGATGGGCGGCGAGATCGAGCATCGCGCGCAGCGCCGGTAGCAGGGCGTAGCCGCCATTGGGGTTGCTGCCGATGTTCCACGCGGCGTGGAGCCGGGCTGCGTAGCGCCCTTCGCCGAGCGCCCGGATGGACGTCTCGGACTCCACCTCGCTCATTCCGGCAGACTGCCACGGCCGGCTTGCGCACGACGTGCCACGCTGCGCGGTGCGGTTGGAGGAGGTTGGCTCGTGTCGCACGACTTGGTGCTGGCCGGTGGTCGGGTTCTCGATCCGGAGACGGGACTCGACGGCGTGCGCGACGTGGGGATCGACGGTGGCTCCGTCACGGCGGTGGGGGACCGTCTGCACGGTGCGACGACGGTCGACGTCACGGGGCTTGTCGTCGTCCCTGGCTTCGTCGACCTCCACAGCCACGCACAGACGCTGCCGGGACGGAGGCTCCAGGCGTGCGACGGGGTCACCACGGCGCTCGACCTCGAAGCCGGTCGGGCGCCGGTGGAGATGGCGTATGCGAGAGAGGCAGAGCGAGGTTCCCCGATCAACTACGGCTTCTCGGCGTCATGGGCGGCGGCGCGCATGCACGTGCTCGCGGACGCGCCACTCGACGGAGGTGCGGCGGCGATCTTCGGCGGATTGGCCGGCAGCGAGTGGCAACAGGCGGCAACCCCGGCACAAGTGGCGCAGATCCTCGAACAGATCTCGATCGACCTCGCCGCGGGTGCCGTCGGCATCGGAGTGCTCATCGGCTACACACCCGGCGTCGATCCAGCCGAGTACCTGGCCCTCGCGGAACTGGCGGCGGCCGTCGGGGTGCCGACGTTCACGCACTCGCGTGACATCGTCGAGTTGGCTCCGGAGACGTTGGTCGACGGTGCGGAAGAAGTCGTCCGTGCCGCAGGCACGACCGGGGCGCACATGCACTACTGCCACATCAACTCGACGTCGGGTCGACACATCGATCGAGTGCTCGCACTCGTCGGCCGCTGCCAGGCAGAAGGCGCCCGAGTCACGACCGAGGCGTACCCCTACGGGTCAGCATCGACGGCGATCGGCGCTTGGTTCCTCGCGCCGGAGCGGTTGCGCGAGCGATTCCGTAGCACGACCTCCATCACGTATCTCCGCACGGGCGAGCGCATCGCCGACGAGGCGCGACTACGCGAGCTGCGGGCGACTGACCCCGGCGGTCTCGTCATCGGTGAGTTCCTTGACGAGTCCGAACGTGGCGACGCCGCCCTGCTTCGGCGGTCCCTGGCGTTTCCCAACGCGATCGTCGCGAGCGATGGGATGCCGCCGTTGTGGACCGACACGACCGGCATGGATCTCACTGCGTGGCCGTTGCCGCCCGAAGCGGTGACCCACCCGCGAACGGCGGGCACGTTCGGGCGCGCGCTGCGGCTGTGGCGGCAGGAGGGAGCGCCGCTCATGGAAGCTGTGCGTCGCGCGACGTTGCTTCCTGCAGAGGTCCTCCAGGACGCGGTCCCCGCGATGCACCGCAAGGGTCGCTTGCAACCCGGCACGGACGCCGACCTCGTCGTGTTCGAAGAGGCGCGTGTGACCGACCAGGCGACCTACGTGGCATCCACGCGCCCGTCGTCAGGCATCGCTCACGTGATCGTCGGGGGAACGTTCGTCGTGCGTAGCGGCGAGCTCGTCCAGGACGCGCTCCCAGGAAGACCGGTGCGCGCCTCACCCCGATGACACGCGCGGCAGGCAGAGGTCGAGGTCAGCCTGCGGATGAAGCGCTGAGGGCGGTGGCGATCGCCCGGCGTTGCTCGTCCATCGCGTCGCTCAGCTGGCGTGCCAGCTGGGGCCGATTGCGCAGGAGCGTGTCGAGGACGGTGATCGGGATCTGGAGCACGGTGACCGCTTCGGCAGCGGTGGCCGTCACGCGGCTCAGTTCGCCCGTCAGAGCCGAGAGCCCGATCGGTTCTCCCAGACCGACGTGTTCGAAGCGGATCACGTCTCCATCGCCGCCAGGCGAGATCGTCAGGGCGACACGCCCGGCCGTCACGACGGACAGGTTCGCCGGGCGCTCGCCCGCCCGTACCAACGTCTCGCCAGCGGCATAGCGGTCGAGCCGCATCGATGGCGCAAGCTCCGCGGCGTCCTCAGCTGAGAGCTGCAGCGTTCCGGCAATGGATGCCAGTGTTTGTTCGACACGCTCAGGAGTCGAGAACTCGTCGGGCGCAGCGCCATCGAGGTGCAGTCCGCTGCGCCGCGAGGCGTACCACAGCCAGCGCTGGAACAATGCCGTGGTGGCGCCGATCTCGGCGGGACTGGAGACCGGCAAGAGGACCTGGTAGCTGCCCTGCGGGGTGAGCAACACCCGCGCCTGCCGGCGGTCCACACGCGGGAGCTGATCGGCGGTTCGCTCGAGCAGCGTGAGGACCTCGTCGGGCGGATCGCCGGAGGCGAACTTGACCATCACGGCGGCCAGGATGTTGCCTTGGGGACGACTCAGGTTCCTGAACGGTTGGGTGGCGAGCATGGCGTTCGGGACGATGTAGATCCCGTCGTCGGTCTGCACGTGCACGGCCCGCCAGTTGACCTCGACGATGCGGCCGCGGACCGTGTCGCGGTAGATGTTGGTCTCCAGCCAGTCCCCGAGCGCGAACGGCTGCTCGAAGAGCAGCAGCAGGCCCGAGATGATCCCGCCGACCGAGTTCTGCAGGGCGAGACCGATGATGATCGAGGTGACGCCGAGCGCGGCGAACAAGCCGCCGACATCGGTCCCCCAGACCCACGAGAGCAGAATCCCGAGTCCGATGAGGATGAGGATGAGGCGGCTCAGGTCGATGAAGATCGACGGCAGGCGCCGGCGCCACGAGCCAGTCTCCGCGTAGCCGAACATCGCCACCTTGATCACCGACAAGCTCAGGATGATCAGGAGGAGGCCGACGGCGGTAGCGAGGACGCGCACCCAGGTCACTTCGACGGAGATGTCTGCCGCGTTGATCACGAGGATCAGCAATGCGCCAGCTGGCACCACGTAGTTGCGCAGAAGATTCACCGGCCGCGCCATGCGGCTGCCCCGGCGCGCCAATGCCGAGTGGATCTCGGTGAGGATCAGGAGCGTCAGCGGCAATCCGATCACGACGGCGAGCGTCCACCCGAACCAGGGCTGGCTGGTCAGCTCACTCATTCGTTCATCACCACCCCGTGCGTCTCACTGGCCGTCCCGCAGCAGGCGCCACACCGGCTCCTGACCATCGGATGTCTCGAGCGTGCCGGCGTGCTCGAACTGGTAGACGTCGCGCAGGCGGTCGTAGACGCGACTCGTGACGTAGATGCCCGGCTGACCGTTCGCGGCCTGCGCCAGGTACGCCAAGTTCACGGCGTCTCCCCACAGGTCGTACACGACGTTGGATGGCCCGACCAGACCGCTGGTCACCGTGCCCATGTCGATGCCCGCCCGAAGCGACACGCCGGCGCCGCGCTGGGCGTTGAACCGCTGCACGACGTGTTCCATGGTCTCGGCGAACTCGACGGTTCGGCGGGCGTTGTCGATGTGCGGCGAAATCAGACCACAGCTGGCCAAGTAGCCGTGACGCAGGATGCGCACCCTTTCGATCCCCAGCCGGGAGGCAGCCTCCTCGAACCCACGGGCGAGACTGTTCAGAAGACCCAGGGCGTCTGCGGACGGGAGGTCGGCAGTGAACTCGTCGAAGCCGACGAGGTCGGCGAAGATCACCGAGACCTCGCGGTGGTCCTCGGCGATCGTGTCTTCGCCTTGTCGGTACCGGTTGGCGACGGCCTCTGGCATCAGCGACAGGAGCAGTCGATCGTTCTCCCGCTGCTGCTCGTCGAGCAGCTCCTGCTTGGTCCGCAAGCTGCGAGCCATGTCGTTGAACGCGCCGGCGAGATCGCCGAACTCGTCGTTGGAGTGGGCGTCGACCCTGATGTCGTAGTCACCGCTGGCGACCCGGCGCACGCCAGCGAGCAGCCGGCGGATCGGCCGCACGAACGTCTGCGCCAGCAGCAGAGACGCCAAGCAGACACACAGGATGATGACGGCGGTCGACAGCCCGATCGTCCGCGTGAAGTCCGTGACAGCGGAGAGCGCCTCGTCGCGGTCCATCTTGGCCACGACGACCCAAGGGAGTTGCTCCACTGGGAGCGGCGCGTACGCGACGAGCGACTCGCGGCCGAGATATTCGGTGGCGGTCACGGTGCCCGTCGCGCCGGCCACCGCTCCCCGCACGGCCTCGGTGTCAGCCGGCATCAGCAGGATCGAGTCGTTGAGCCGCAGCATCTGCTCGACGGCGTCGCTCGAAACGCCGGCGTTGAGCGCGTCGCGCTCGAACTGCTCCGGGTCCTCGAGGAGCTCCCGTGAGATCGACCGCATCAGGAGGTCCGATGCGGCGAGGTACACCTCGCCGGTGTCGCCGAGCCCGTCAGCTGACCAGTCCTGTCCACCAGTCATGATCTCGTTGATCTCGCGCACCGAGACCTGCAGCGCCATCACGCCGACGATGTCGTCGCCGCTGGCGATCGGCGAGGCCGCCCACGACACGGGCTGATCGAAGTCCGGCTGATACCGGGCGAAGTCGGTGACCGTCGAGAAGTCGGCCGTGTTCGACGCAAGGGCCTCCTCGTACACGGTCGCCAGGCTGCTCTCTTCGTACGGGCCGTCGCGGACGTTCGTGCCGAGGTCGACGCCCTTGTAGGCGCTGTAGATGACGTTGCCTTCCGTGTCGAGGAGCAGCAGGTCCTCGTAGTCGAAGCGCACGGCGACCTCCCGGAAGAAGTCGTGGTATTGGGCGTGGGCGGCCGACCAGGCACTGCCGTCTCCCGCGTCATCGTTCGCCAGCACCTCGTCGTAGTCGTCGTCGAAGGGTGCTGTGTAGAAGGCTTGCAAATAGCGCTGCGCGGGAGCGTGCGGGAGGAAGCCGGAGGGCTCGTACTCGACATCGCTGTTGGTGGCCAGGTGCGGAACAAAGACGTCCTCGTAGTACCGCTGCAGGTCCGCGTCCTGCTCCGCCGTGATCGTGCTGGCGGCCAGCTCGTTGAACCCTTGCGTGAACGCCTCGACGGCGTCGGCGGCCGTCGTCCCCCGGCTGTAGATCACGAGGGCGTCGAGCGTCGTCTCGTAGAACCGGGTCAGCTCACGGGCTCGGGCTTCGCGCACCTCCACGAGTTCTGAGAAGGCGGCTTGGCGCAGCGAATCGCGCCCCGTGACGTATCCGATCGTGCCGGCCACCAGCACCGACGCGACGCTGACGAGGAGCAGCATCGTCAGCAGCTGCGACTGAATGCTGAGTCGCGACCACAACTTCCACCGCCCCGACCGACGCTTGCCCGGCGACGACGAGATCGCGAATCGATCGGTGTCCGCTGCCTCGGCGTCGGGTGGGCGACTGTGGTTCGAATCCGCTGCCGCTGGTGGCACCCCGACGCGACTCGACGGCTCGTCGTCGATCACTGACGCGACCCTAGACCTCGACCGCCCGCTCCGGACCCGGGGCGCGCCCCGTCACTCGACCAAACGGGCGCCGTAGGACCGCGTCCCGGTCCAGTCGGTCAGCTCGACCACGAGATCGTCGCCGGGCTGCAGGGCCAACAGCTGACCGGAAGCGCAGATGCGCTCTCCGGCGCGGAAGGCGCCGCGATACTCGCCGTGGTACGAGCGCAGGAAGCGGATCTGAGGGGCGGACACCTGGCCGTGGTCGACGCTCGACGAGACCACGCGCTCGACCTCGACCCGATACCACGCCGGAGTCGCCAGGGCCGGTTCGTGGTCAGTGATCAACGCGACGACGGTGACGTCACCCATCGTCGTGGCCACGGTCGGGGCGGGACCAGGATCGTCGTCGGCCCTGAGCGGCTCGCAGTTGACGTGGGCGCCGGCACGCGCCGTGCGGCCCTGGAGGCGGCGACGCTCCCGCCGGGTCAGCGTGTCCCAGGTCGCCCCGGGCAGATCCAGACCGCGCTTGCGGCACAGCTTTGCGAAGTCGGCGCCGACGTATGGCCGGATCACTCGCCGATCGGCGAACAGCCGCTGCGCCGTGTCAACGCCGGCCGGCCCGTAGCAGGCCAGATCGATGTCCGACGCCTCGTGCGGGCACCCGATGAGGAAGGAACCGGTCACCCCGAGGTGGTCGATCGCACCGTCCGTAACGAGGAGATCGGCGATGCTGAGGAGGTCACGGCCCACGGCGAGGGCGGCGATTTGGTCGCGATCGAGGTGGCTCAGGGCAGCTCGAGTGGAGTAGTGGGCCACGACGTCCTCGCGGGGGATGCCCGTCATCTTGCAGCCCAGTGCTGGCGAGTGGACGACGCACTCGGGACGGTTGGCCAGGATGCTGGCCGAGCGCTTCAGGCTGCCGTTGCGCTCGTAGCGTCGACCGAACAGGACTCGATCGCCGGCCGCCGACGGGTGATACTTGGCGAACCCGATGTAGTGGCTCGGCGGGTGCAGGTCGCCGATGACGCTGAACACCACGCCGTGTCGGTCTACGAGGTAATCGCGATCGCGAACAGGATGTCGAGGCGCGGCAGTGACCGCCGCGAACCTAGTTCAGAGCGGATAGGGAAGGCTTTCTGAGTGTGACAACGAGCCCGCACCATCTGTCCCTCGAGGAGCGTCGGGCGATCGGACGGGCGGCTCGGGCGAGACTGCCTCGCAAGGATGCGGGCGATTGGAACCCCGGCGGGCGCGGTCATGACGCCCTGCAAACCGTGCTCGCCCAGAACGCGGCGCGGGCGCGCGACTTGGTGCCGATCCGCCACGGCCGCATGGCGGCCTCGCCGTGGACCTACTACCGCGGTGCCGCCGCCGTCATGGCTGCCGACCTCGCCTCGCGGCCCTCGAGCGGTCTGACCGTGCAGTTGTGCGGTGACGCTCATGTCCTCAACTTCGGGCTGTGGGCGACGCCGGAGCGGCAGCTCTCGTTCGACCTCCGTGACTTCGACGAGACCCTGCCGGGCCCGTTCGAGTGGGATCTGATGCGAATGGCTGCGAGCCTGCAGGTGCTGGCTCTCGAAGCGGGGCTGACGAAAGCGAGGGAAGCGGACCGGGCGGTGCGTGCTGCGCTCGAGGGATACCGCAGTGGAATCTCGCAGTACGCCGAGGCCGGGTTCCTGGACATCTGGTACGCCCAGATCACCGCCGACGATCTGCTCAGCGTCGTCGTGGCCGAGGAGAGGGCGGACATCGCGGCGAGGATCCGCACGCGGGCGAGGAAGCGGTCGAACGTCGGTGCGGCGAAGAAGTTCACGGAGGTGGTCGACGGTCGCGTTCGCCTGGTCGAGGCACCGCCGTTCCGTGTTCGGGATGACCGTGCCGATCGAGCCATCGTCGATGAGGTCTGGGCGGCGTATCGCTTGTCATTGCCGGAGGAGCGGCGCTATTTGCTCGACCGGTACTCCTTGGTGGATGTCGTCCGTCAAGTGGTAGGCGTCGGCAGCGTCGGGATGCGCGTCTACCTCCTCCTGCTCGAGGGCGCACGCCCAGACGATCTGCTCTTCTTGCAGGCCAAGCAGGCGGGACCGTCGGTGTACGAGGCCTTCCTCGAGCCGAGTCGCTACCCGAATCACGGCCAGCGGGTGACTGTGGGCCGGCGCTTCATCCAGAGCTCGACCGACATCCTTGTCGGCTGGACCACGGTGCAGGGCATCGACTTCTACGTCCGCCAGTTCCGCGACATGAAGGTGATCCCGTCGAGTGAGCAGGTGACACCGTGGCTGCGCCAGTTCGCTCGCAAGTGCGGACTGGTCCTCGCCCGCGCCCATGCCACGACGGGTGACGCAGCGGCCATCCACGCCTATCTCGGCAAGGGCCAGGCATTCGACGGGGCGATGGTGAGCTTCGCTTCGGCCTACGCCCTTCAGAACCAGCGCGACCACACCCAACTCGTCGAAGCCGTCCGCGACGGCGAGATCGACAGCGCGCCAGGCTGGTGACCTATGCGTGGGCGGCGGTGCGGAGTCGTTGGCGTGCGCTGCTGGCTTCGGAGACTGGGAGCAGTGATGTCGCCTTGCCGAGTCCGTGGGGCGGCATGTTGCCGTAGATCGCCTCGTACTCGCCGTCGCGGACGAGGTAGGTCTCGTGCCAGATGCCGGTGCGAGCGGTACGTCCGACACGCTTCCAGTACGTTCGCCACACGGCCAGGTGCGGATCGCTGTCGTCCTTTGCGAACGCTTCGAGATGTTCGAACGATCGCCAGTACTGGATCACCGTGAATCCCGCCGACTCGTAGCCGAGCAGGCCCTTCTCGGGGTGTTCCGTGAGGTACTTGAGCATGTGTCCCATGCCGCGGCGACCGCCGAGATCGGCGAACGCGCGGAACGCTTGCCACTTCGAGTTGAACCGGGCGCCGATCAGGAACACGACGAAGTCGCCATCGATCCGCGCTGTCCATCGACCCGGCTTGACGTCTGTCGCCACGCCAACCTCCCGCACGCATTTCGGGCAGCACTGCTCCTCGCCCGTCCTCCACAGGAGCGTACGGCAACGGCAGTCGGTGGTTCGCCGATTTGCGCTTCGCCGCCTGACGACGAGTGGCTGGCTGAACGTCGCTGATCAGCGGCTCGCTACGATCTGGACATGCGGGGGGACGGGGAGTCTCGTCGGCGCATGCTCGGCCGGCGGTCATTGGTCGCGGTCGTCCTCGGTCTGCTCTTCGCCAACCTCGCGATGATCTCGCTGTGGAGCTGGCGGACGTTCGCCGATTCCCAAGGGTTCGCCGACGTCACCACCGACATGCTCGAGGAGCCGGCGGTGCGCGAGGTAGTCGCCGAGCAGATCATCACCGCCATCGAGCAACAGGAGGCGGTGGCGCGTGTCGCGGCGACCGCACGGCCCGCACTCGAAGTGGTGGTCGCGGAGCTCGTCGCCTCCGACCGGTTCCAGGGCGTGTTCCACACCGGCGTGCGCGAGCTGCATCGTGCGATCGTCGAGGGGCACCGGAGCCGCCTCCTCGTCAACGTCGACGACGCCACGCCGCTCGTGCGCCAGAGCCTCGAGATCACCAACCCAGAGCTCGCCGAAGCGCTTCCCGACGACGCTCTCGACGTGCTGGTCGGCATCTCCCAGAGCACGCCGCTCGACACGACGATGCGGGTCGTCGTCGCTCGCCGGATGGCTCATCGCGCCCCTCGCCGCGCTCGCCGTCGTGTGCTTCGTCGTCGCCGTGCGAAGCGCCGTCGACCGCCGTAGGGCGCTCGAGGTGACCGGCCTCGGGTTGGTCGCCATCGGGTGTGGCCCACTTCGCGGTGCTGTCGGCCGGCCTCAACGTCGCCGCCAGCGTCGGCGAGACCGACGGCGATCGCACGGCCCTGCGGGCGGTGTATTGGAGCGTGACCAGCCTCCTCAACGTCCAGGCCAAGGTGTTCATCACCATCGGCACCGTGCTCGCCATCGCCGCCGCCTACGCCGGCACGGGTGAGATCCGCTCGCGCCTCGGCAGCCTCCGCGACACCATCCGACGCCGGTTGCAGCAGCCCGGGTGGCGGGCCGCCGCCTCCCTGGCCGCCATTGCTGTCGGGCTCCTCGCCATGCGCTGGCCGGAGGCGACGACGTCGATCGCCATCCGCACCGCGGCGTTCCTCGGTTTCGTGGCCGGCGCCATCGGCCTGCTCGACGTGCTCGGCTCCGTTGACTGGGCGCGGGAGGGCTCGATCCCCCTCCAACGCACGGCGCGGCGCTTCGCGATCGGGGTCACCGGCGCGATCGCGGTCGTCACGGTGACGATGCTGTTCGGCGGCCTGGCCTTCGCCCGGGCGTTGCGGGCGCCCAGCACCGACCAACCCGAGATCAGCGAGACCGGGTGCAACGGCAGCCACGACCTCTGCGACCTCACCCTCGCCGAGGTGGTCCTCCCCGGCACCCACAACGCGATGGCCGCCAGCGCCGACGGCTTCTTCGGAGCGCTCCAGACCGCCGGCGTCGGAACCCAACTCGCCTCGGGCGTCCGCGCCTTCATGCTCGACCTCCACTACGGAGTGCAACCGAGACGGCGCTCGTGCGCTCCGACTTCCGCAGCCGGGCCGATGAGGACGCGGCGAATCAGCTCAACCCCGTCGATCGCGCCCTCACCGAGGGTGTCGAAGCGTTTCTCGGCGCGCCGTCCGACGAGCGGCAGGTGTACCTGTGTCACCTCTACTGCGAGGCGGGCGCCACCCGCGCCGTCGACACGTTCCGTGTCATCGACGACTACCTCCGGGAGAACCCCAACGAGGTCATCGTGCTGATCCTCGAGGACTACGTCGACGCCGCCGATGCGGTCGACGTGCTGAAGAAGAGCGGTCTCGGCCGCCACGCGCTGCGGTGGGATCCCGGCGAGCCGCTGCCGACGCTGCGCGACATGATCCAGCGGCGCCACAACGTGCTCGTGCTCGTGGAGAACGAAGGCGGGGCCGAGCCGTGGTACGTCCCGGCCTACGACGCGATGGAGGAGACGCCATACCGCTTCGACAGCCGCGGCGACTTCTCGTGCGAGGAGAACCGCGGCGTCGAAGGCAATCCGCTGTTCCTCGTCAACCACTGGGTCACGACAGGCGATCCGGTCGATGCGGCCGACGTCAACCGGTCAGAGGTCCTGCTCGACCGCGTCGAGGAATGTGAGGAGGAGCGGGAACGCCGGCCGAACATCATCGCTGTCGACTTCTACACGCAGGGCGACCTGCTCGACGTCGTCGCCGAGCTCAACGCGAGCGGCTGACCCGACGCACTCGGATGGGCCACGGTGAGCGCTCACCCATCAGAGTCAGGCGTGCAGATCACCCAGCTGATCAGCTTGGCGGTGAGTATGTCCGAACGTGTGACGCCCGATGTGCGTCGGCTGGAGTGTCGTGGTGCTCGGTGTCAGCCGCGCAGACGCTGCATGTTGTAGGCGCTGAAGTGGGTGTATCGCAGTGAGCGCCCTGGGTCAGCTGATCCGCCGGGAGCGTTGTCCTGCTCGTAGTTCGGGTTGTGGTAGCCCTTCGCGCCCTGGTTGGCGAAGAACGTCTCGAAGTCGATGTCGCTGGTCGGGTCACCGAACGGCACGAAGTTGTAGCCGTTGCCCACGCCGAGCGGGTCCAGCGTCCGGTCCCCGTCCTTGGCGTGGTAGAGCGGGTAGCGCTTGGTTTGCATGGCGACCTGCGCCAACGGGTCGAAGATGTCTTCGACGCGGTCGCCGTTCTCGTCGTACCGCCAGCGCCATTGGTGTTGGGCCACGTGTGCCCAATAGATGTCCATCTCGATCAGGACGAGCTCGGGTTCGGTGATGTCGAGGTAGTGCTGCATGAGTCGCTTGCCCGATTCCGCGCGGACGACCGTGGGCGCGATCGGCGCACCGGTGACACGGTCCTCGGTCACGGTCACCATTGGCCCGTCTTGCAGGAAGTTGTACGCGGGTGAGTGGTTGTGCGTGTACATGTGGATGCCGAACTCGTCGACGCTGATCTGGTTGAGTGCGGTCCACTTCTCACCGGCGACGGTCCACGGTTCGATGTTCCGGTTGTTGGCGTTGGTGGGGTCGTTGCCCGTGCCCATGAACGGCATGCCGAGGATCGCCGCGAACTCGAGCTCCGTACGCAGCCGAAGCTCGTCGGTCGACGACATGGTGCCGCCCGGGCTGTTGGGGCCGAACCACGTGTTCGGGATGAAGCCGTGGTTGCCGATCGCTTCGAGGCCGAACTCGTCGAGGAATCCGCGCAGCCGGCCGGCGTAGTCGAGGTAGGCGGCGCGCCCCGCTTCGTTGCCATCGCTCGGGTAGTTCGCGGTGCCGCCCGGGTTGGCGGCATTCTGTCCGTATCCGGCGAACTCCACCTGATGGATGCCGACGTCGGCGAAGAACTGGAACAGCTCGCGCCAACCACCAGGAAGGGGAACGAGCGGACCGAGGTCCGTCGGGTCCTCGGGGAAGTTGGCGCCGCCCAGGCAGCCCATCGTCGGATTGCCGGTGGCGATGGCGAGCCGGCCGGGGACGTCACGCTGGGTGAACGTGATGGTGCCGACCTTGCCTTGGGGGATCAGCCGGCCGTTGCCGGCGAGGGCGGTGAGTGGGTTGAAGGCGCTGGTCGTAACGCCGACCGCCAATCCGGCGCTCGCGCCGAGGAAGTGACGCCGGCTCAGGCCGGGTGACGATCGACGGGCTCTATGTGCACGCATGGTGCTCCTCCTTGAGTGGCGACGCACCGAATGGCGCCGGATCGGAGCCCGCATTGAGCCGGTGTTGCGATGCGGTGGACGACGGGCCTGCGTGCGTGATGGCCACGACCTTGCCGAGCAGCACCGCAAGCTTGTCATCTACCAGCCCCCATTGGTGGTAGCGAGACGTTACGACGAGGTGACGACGACCTGCAATGCTCCGGGCGAACGCTTGGGTGTCTAGCTCACCGACGGTGAACTACCGTCGGCACCGGGCGGGCGGCGCGGCGGCGGCTGTCAGCGGCGGCGTTGCAGTGGCCAAGCCGGTGGAGCGTGGCGAGTTCCACGACGAGTTCAGCGAGCTCGTGGAGGATTTCTGCGACGTGCCTGGTCTCACCGTGCAGATCGACACCGTGGTTGACGGCAAGTTCCGCGTCGACACGCGTGGGCGGGGAGGTCTCGTCTACTTCGCGGAGCACCTGCGCGCCGCCGGCACGTTCACCAACGTGGACAACGGCAACGTCGCCACGAGCGTCGACAAGGTCCTCAACAAGGACCTCAAGGTCATCGACAACGGAGACGGCACGCTGACGGTCATCCTGTTGGCGACGGGCAACGCGACGCTCTACGACGCCAGCGGGAAGGCGATCGGCCGCAACCCTGGCCAGGTCCGTTTCGAGTTCCTGATCGACGACGGCGGTACGCCGGGGGATCCAACCGACGATGACGTCATCTCGGAGGACTTGATCAAGGGTTCGACGGGACGCACCGACGACTTCTGCACGGTCGTCGTCCCTGCCCTCACCTGACGAGCGCCGCCCGGTGGCGCTCGTGATCGTTGGCACTTCGCGGCCACCTCAACGAGCACATCAGCGGCAGCGCGGCACTCCTCCGTGCGCCTCCTCGACACCTCTGCAATCGCGCCCGACTCGGCGACGATCGATGCGGTTCCTGGCGTCGGGCGCGTTCGACCAAACGGGCACGTGCCATAGACCTTGTACGTTGAACGCAATTGGCTATCAAACCAATGAGGGAGGCGCAAGTGTCACACACGACTGACCAATTCACGCTCGAGGCCAATCGGTTATTCAACGACGAGATTCGTTCGCTCCGGGAGAGCGCTGGCAATGTTTGGCGCACCGCCTGTGCCCTGGACACCTTTCTCGACTACTTCGAAATCTGCAAGGTCGATCCGTCCCCTTACGAGACGGCGGCCATTGACGCGCTGGATCCTACACAAAAAGGGAACTGGTGGGACGACTTCGGTTGGATTGGCATCGCTGCGCTACGCACTGCTGAGAGGAATACCTTCCCAAAGCGGCAAGCCGACTTCTTGAAGATCGCCATCAATGCGTGGGCTTATATGTACGGCCCGGGTTGGTCACCTGGCAATCCTACAGACTATCCGTTCATGGACCTCGGACTTGAAGGCTGGCAGAAGTTTGCAAAGGAGCATCCTTCCAATCTCGGCGCGCCGAACGTTTGGAAGTCGATCACGCAAACTTGGCCCCATGTCAACAATCAGCAGAAAGCGGACCGCCAGCCCCGTTATGCTCCCGGCGGAGTATGGAACGCACCGATTGTTGACGACAGTGCGCCCATTCCATCCAAAACCTATAACGGCGACCTATCGTACGTCAGTCCCATTCAAAACACTGTGACCAATGCTGTCTTTACGATCTTGAGCTTACGCATTTACCAAGCTTCGAAGATCCCGGCGTTCAGTAGCGTGTTTGCCGAGTCCACCCTGGATACCGCAGCCTGCCTGCAGGCCTGGAAGGATCAGATCGCATGGTTCGAATCATGGATGCTCAAGACGGCTGCGCCTGATCAGTCACTGGTCCTGAAGACTGGTGCTGGTTCTTTGGTCCGTGAGCGCGCAGCAACCTTCATCTCGCTTTGGGATTCTGCGTATAATGTCAATTGGACTTGGACTGGAGATCAGGGCTTGCTCCTCGGAGTCTTGCGTGAGGGTGCTGCAGCAGGCTATGTGAAATCGGACGTGTTTGAACTCTACCCCGACATCGTGCACGGCGTCTTTGGCAACGGCTACCTGCCTCGGACTTACGATGGCACTATCTCGGGAAGCTTTTTGCTGCCGTGGATGTTCCTTGACGCTCCAAACCGCTACGATACGGACTCGCCAGCGGGTGACGTCGTCGATTATCAGACCGGAACCGGTGTGTTCATGCGCTATTTGCTTCAGGCCTACAAGGCCGACGCGACTATTCTTCAACCGGGATACACGGACAAGATCCTGAAGTCAGCGAACGACATCGTTCAGACGGGCTTTGGGACGGACCCTGACCCTTCTGGCAACTGTGATTCCTATACCCCTACCGCACCAGGCACCCCCGACGCTGATCAGATGACGGCGTACATCAATCGTTTGGCAGAGCTGTTGCTCGCGATTCAGATCAGCGATTGAGGACCAACACGGCTCCGTCGGTGAGCATGGTGTGCTCGTCGGCCGGCGGCGACGGTGACCGAGCGACCCGGACTCGCTGACGACCTGGCCCTGATCCCCAGTCAGCCGGCAACGCGCCGGCGATGTCAGGTCACGCTCGAGCGTCGCACCCTGCCGATTCTGCGGGCCAGTCGCGTGTCGGAAGTCAGGGACCGGGCCGCGGCGGTGGGGGCCTTGCGACGACACTCGTTTCGATCGTCGAGCAATTGTTTGCCGGGTTGGCGTCGACGGGCATCGTGATGCACGCCGTGTTCGTCACCGTGGTCGGCGTGGGGACGTTCGCGGCCACCGTCAGCGTGAATCCGACCTCGTCGATCATCTCCTGCAACTCGTAGCGGCAGGACACGGTCTGGCGGCCAGGCGTCGGTGCTGGCAAGACCAGCGTGCAATCCCAAAATTCACTCGGACTCGAAGCGCTTTCGTAGGTGATCCCGGCAGGAAGTGTGTCGGTCACGACGACGTTTCCGGTTCGTATGGCACCTTTGTTGTTGATCGTGTACACGTACTGGTTGAAGATGCTGGGTGACTCAAATCGATCGCCCTGCAGGTCGATTTCCAGATCGATGGCCGACGAAGCGTCGCCCGCGTTCTCGCATCGGGCGACCTCGGCGCTGCAGTTGTCGTCCCCGCTGCCGCCAATCGCGACGTCCGGGCCATCGTCGCCGAGAAGAAGGTCCACTCCGCCCTCGCCACGCAGCACGTCGGGCCCGCCGCCGCCGCAGACCACGTCGTCACCGTCGAGCCCGGACACCACGTCCGGTCCACCGAGCGCAGCGATCACGTCGTCGCCGTCTGTCCCTCGCAAGACGTCGGGGCCGCTGGTACCCACGATCGTGGCGACCGCGCCGGTGCAGAGGACTGGTTCGGCCGCATCAGCGGACGCGGCGACAGCACCGAGCAGGAGCACGGCCACGGCACCGACGAAGGCTGTACGCCTGCAATGACGAGTCACGGTCGCAACCGTACGTCCTGAACGACACGGCTACGGTTCTCGTGAGGGGCGGTCGCCAGTTCGTTGGACTGAGAGGGAGAATGCCATGGAGTCCGATCGTGCTGGTCCGTCCGCTTCTGCAGGGGGCATGTCGGGGGTGCCTCGGCGGGCCTTTGTTCAGGGGCTACTGGCGGCAGGAGTCGCGGCGGGGACGATGCCGGTTTGGGCTTCGGGCGCGACGGCACGAGCGAAGAACCAGACGGTTGACTGGCAGGAGTTCGACCGCCTCGTGGAGTCGGCGTTCGACCGGATGCGGCTGGTCGGTGCAGCCGTCGCGGTCGTCAGCGCAGACCGGGTATTGCACACAGCGACGTTCGGTGATCGCAGCCTCGCGCCTCGGCGCTCAGTGACGAGGAACACGCGCTTCCGCGTTGGGTCGACGACGAAGTCGATGACCGCGGCGCTGCTCGCTACGTATGTCGACGAGGGCCTGCTCGGCTGGGATCAACCGGTCATCGACGCATGGTCGGGGTTTCGCGCGCCGACCGACGAGCTCACCCGCGCCTTGCGCGTCCGCGACCTGGTCGGCATGGCGTCGGGTCTGGGAGAACCGCCGTCGACGTCGCTGCGCTTCGGTGGTCCGACCACCGCGCAGTTGCTGCAGTCGGTGGTCAACCTTCCGGTCATCAACCAGCCGGGCCAGGAGTTCTACTACAACAACACCGTGTACGCCGTCGGCGGCTACCTTCCATTCCTGGCCTCGGGCATTGCCCCAGCCGACCTCCGTCCGGCGTATACGCAGGCCATGTTTGACCGGCTGTTCGCGCCGGCCGGCATGACTGGAGCGCAGATCGCGGACGACCCCCGAGGTCTGGTCGCCGACTACGCGACGGGCAACCAGTTCGATCTGCGGCCCAAGGCCACGACGCTGCCTTTTGGACCGATCGGGAGCCACACTCCGGCCGGCGGCGCCTTGGCCGGCCTGCGCGACATGGCGGCCTGGGTGCGGCTGCAGTTACGGCAGGGCGTCTCGGTCAATGGCGGGCAGGTGGTGTCGGCCGCCAACCTCGCCGAGTGCTGGAAACCCCACGTGACCACGCCCGCCCCCGGAGAGCTCGATCCGGATTACGCGAGCGCCGGGTACGCCATGGGCTGGCTCCGTGAGGAGTACAAGGATTCCTCGTCGCTGATCTGGCACAACGGCGCCATCGATGGGTTCGCGTCGTTCATCGGCTTCCTACCGCAGCACGACGTCGGTCTGGTCGTGCTCAACAGCATGACCGCCGCCCCAATCGGAACCCTCTTCTACACCTACGTGCTCAACCTCCTGCTGAGCGAGCAGCTGGGACTCAACGTCGGCGTTCCGGACAAGGTCCTCGCCGAAACCGCCTCGGCGTTCGACGAGCTTCGCCAGCTTGGCCGTCAGGCCGAGCCGGTCGACGCCGACGCGATGGCGCCGTTTCTCGGTTACTACGAGGGCGGCTACTCGCTCGTACGTGAAGGGCGCGACCTACAGCTGCGGATCAGTTCGCGGGTGATGCCGCTCGAGGTCATGCCGGACGGCAGCTATGTCATGTCCGGCGGGTTCATGGTCGGAGTTCCGGTCAACCTCGCCATCGAGAGCGACGGCGTCCCCCACGTCGAGATCGTGGGTCTCGAGACCGTCCGTCGCACCATCGGCTAGGGCTGTCGCGACGACGGGCGCAACCGAACGCGCCGCTGGGCGGTCACGTGTCGCCGTGGTTGTCACATGCGCAGTACGGCCGGTGTCGTATGGCGACCACCACCGACAGGAGGACCATCATGGCCAGCACGACGCGGATTCCCAAGGCCCCGATCACCGGTCCCTTCGGCTACGCCGTGAAGCGATTCAGTCGAAAGCTGCTCGGTGAGGTGCCCGAAGGGGTCGAGGTGATGTGGCACAACCGACCGGTCCTGACCAGCATGATGGGGTTCGGCCGGAAGGCCGAGAAGTGGGACAAGCTCGACCCCGACCTCAAGTCGTTCGCCCACGTGGCCGCCGTCGCCATGGTCGGCTGCTCGGCCTGTCTCGACTTTGCCTACTTCCAGGCCCACAACCAGGGACTCGACGAGGCGAAGGTCAGCGAGGTGCCCCGCTGGCGGGAGTCGCCGGCGTTCAGCCCGCTCGAGCGCGACGTCATGGAGTACGCCGAGGCGATGACGGAGACACCCCCGCGAGTGACCGACGAGCTGTCGGCCCGGCTGCTGAAGCAACTCGGCGCGCCCGCGCTGGTGGAGCTCACGGCCATCGTGGCGGCTGCGAACATGGCCGCGAGGTCCAACACGGCGTTGGGGATCGAGTCCCAAGGGTTCTCCAAGGTGTGCGCGCTGCCGCTGGCTCGACCGTTGGCCGGCGTCGCAACGTCGACATGAGTGATTTGAGCGAGGGCGCGTTCGCGCTGCACCGCAGCCTCTTGTTCACCGTCGCCTACGAGATGCTCGGCTCCGCCGCCGATGCGGAGGACGTCGTCCAGGAGACGTGGCTGCGGTGGGCCGACGTCGACCGGGCCGGAGTACGCGCTCCCCGCGCCTATCTGGTTCGCATCGTCACCCGCCAGGCGCTGAACCGGCTGCGAACCCTGGCCCGCCGGCGCGAGACCTATGTCGGCGAATGGCTACCGGAGCCACTCGTGACGAGCCCTGATGTCGCCGCCGACGTCGAGCTCGCCGAAAGCATCTCGATCGCCATGCTCACTGTGCTCGAGACCCTCGCTCCCGCAGAGCGCGCGGTATTCGTGCTCCGCGAGGTGTTCGACATCCCCTACGAGGAGATCGCGGAGGCGGTCGGCAAGTCACCCGCCGCCGTCCGCCAGATCGCCCACCGGGCGCGCAACCACGTCGCCGCTCGGCGGCCACGGATGCCAGTCAGCTCGACCGAGCAGCAACAGGCCGTGGACCGGTTCCTCACCGCCGTACGACACGGCGACCTGCAAGGACTTCTCGACGTCCTCGCCCCTGACGTCGTCGCCGTCGCCGACGGAGGCGGCTTGGCCCCCGCTGCTCGTCGTCCGATGCAGGGTGCGGAACGCGTGGCCGGCTTGCTGGTCGGTCTCCGCTCAGTGGACTTCGAGATACGAGCCATATGGCTCAACGGGTCACCCGCCGCCCGGATCGACGTCGGCGGCGAATTCACCGCGGCAGTGAGCCTCGTCGTCGAGGATGGTCGGATCACTCACATCTACGCCATCAGCAACCCTCACAAGCTTGGGCGGCTCAACGGCGTCGCCGCGATCACGCGGTCTTGAGCCTGCGTTCCCCATCGACCAACCTGGCTGTGTACACCTAGGCGCTGCCGCTCGCGACGTCCGGCAGCAGGATGCCCGGCGCCGGCTGCGCCTCCCGTCCCGGGTCGTGGTCGATCCGCCGGCTGGCCGCGGTGACGAGCACCGCCGCCGCGGCGAGAAGAACAGCGCCGACGATCCAGCCGACTGCGTAGGAGGTGGCGTTGACGATGGCGCCGAAGAGCAACGGCCCGACGACGGCGCCCGTCAGCGTGCCGGTCATGGCGATGCCGGTGGCGGCGCCCGGTCCCGACGGGTTGCTGCGAACGACGGCGAGGTGGAACAGGCCCGGCCACGCGTAGGCGGTCGTGAACGCCAGCGGCGTGGCGAGGACGTACAGCCACGAGGTGCCGCTGGCCAGGAGCAGGTAGGAGACGCTGGCCGCGCTGAACATCGCGATCATCATCCCGAAGCCCGTCGAGCGGGTGTGGTCGGCGTAGGCGCCGGCCGCGAGCCGGACGCCGAGGCCGACGAGGCTGCCGACGATCAGCAGGATCGCGGCCGGTCCCTCACCCAGCCCGATGTCGACGCCGCCGAGCACCAGGAACGCACTCAGCGCGTTCGACGCGGCCGAAGCGCAGCCGACGCCGATCGCCAGCACGACCAGGACGCGGCGGCGGACATCCGGCTCGGCCTCGGTGTTCCGCTTGTTGGCGCGCGCCAGACCGCCGACGGATACGGCGAGCGCGGTGACGAGCGACAGCACGCCGCCGGTGACGAACGCCCATCTCCAGCCGACCGTCAGCGCGAAGGCGGGCACGGCGAGACCGCCCAGCAACGCCGCGAACGGCAACCCGGACTTCTGCACGCCCAGCGCGAAGCCCAGGCGCTCTGGTGAGACGAGCCGCACCAGGTACACGTTCGATGCCGGCTGCGCCCATGCGTTCGCGAAGCCGCCAGCGACCATCAGCGCGACGAGCATCGGGAACGAGCGAGCACCCACGGCGATCGCCAGCTGCACCGCGCCGCTCATCGCAGCGGCCCACCGCAGAGACGCCGCGGCGCCGAAGCGCTCGACGAGCATCCCGGCGCGGGGGGACACGACCGCACCAGCGGCGTAGAAGACGCCGAGCGCGATGCCGAGCGATGCCGGCCCGAAGTCGAGCTCGTCCTCCATCTGGACAGCCATGGCGGCCACCAGGAAGAACGGCAGGTTGGCGGCGATCGTCGCCGCCAGCGAGGTGAAGATTCCTCGTCGGCCGGTCATCGTCACGATTGCATACAGTATCCCAGCACACGGTGGATCGCTGCCTGGTCAGCTCCGACCAGCACGACGGGCTGGTCGCTGCCTGCGCCTGGTGCTCCGGGGTGCCAGTCATGCGACGGTGTTCACGTGGTGCTGGCGCGATACATCACTCATCCTGAGGTTGTTGTCGATGCCACGGTCGCGGTCAATCGCTGGACTCTCAGCGAGCGAGGACTTGCTCGCCTCGATCGGCTGCTCGAGGCGCCCTGGTTGGAGACGATCGGCCGGATCGTGTGCAGCGACGAAACGAAGGCCCGACAGACCGCTGAGGTGCTCAGCGAACGCCGAGGTCTCCCCATCGAAGTACGTGCGGATACCGGCGAGATCGATCGCTCCGCGACCGGCGTGCTGCCGGTCGACGAGCATGAGCGCTGCGCCGACGCTTGTTTCGCAGCGCCGACCGTCAGCGCACGCGGTTGGGAACGGGCAATCGACGCGCAACGCCGAATCGCGAGCGCTCTCGAGGACCTGTTCATCGAGGACCAATCGAGCGATGTTGCCGTGGTTGGACATGGGGGCGTTGGAACGCTGTGGTACTGCTACCTAGCGGACGTCCCGATCGATCGACGGTGGGATCAACCCCATCAGGGCCACTACTTCAGCGTCGATCTCCAAACGCGTCGCCCCCTCCACCGCTGGCGTCCCTTCGAGGACGCCGCTGACTCGTGATCGGCTCCGAACACCGCCACGATTATCGGCCGACGGCGGCTGTCGGCGAGCACGGCATGAACGATCGTTAGTGTCGCCAGCGTGGACCTGTTCGAGGCGATGGGCACGTGCCGGGCGATGCGGCACCTCAAGGCCGACCCGGTGCCCGCCCAGCTGGTGGAGCGCCTCCTGTGGGCGGCCACTCGCGCCCCCAGCCCGGGAAACAGTCAGGGATGGGACTTCGTGGTGGTCGACGAGCCTGACCCCAAGCGTCGCATCGCCTACGCCGTGCGAGCGGCGATGGCGGAGCGGGTGGCGGCGATGCCCCGGCCGGATCGCACCACGCGGCTGATGCTCGACGGCACAGCCGAGCTGATCGACACACTCGACCAAGCACCCGTGATCATCTTCGTGACCGGCCCGGTGATCTACCCTCCCGGTGCACCGAGAGAGCAGTTCACCTGGTCGGCGCTGTACCCCGCGGCACAGAACATCCTGCTCGCGGCGCGGGCTCTCGGTCTGGGCGCGACGTTCACGACCCTGCACAACTCGGCCGAACCAACGGTCCGCGAGGTCCTCGGCATCCCCGATACCACCAAGATCGCCGTCACCATCCCCGTTGGTTGGCCTGCCGCCTCGTTCGGTCCTGTGAACCGTCGGCCGGTTGGCGACTTCATCCACCACAATCACTGGGAGGGCGACAAACGTGCCGTCGATGCTTGAGCGCAATCGTGTCGAGCCCATGCGCGCGTTGGGCGACGACGCAAAGCTCGCCCGGAACATCGGGTTCAGGTGAGCGACGTGTTGAACCGGCTCGTGGTGCCCGACGATCTCTACAGCGAGGCCTACTTTCGGGATCCCCACTCGTTCTGGGCTCGCCTGCGCGCCGATCAGCCGATCTTCCATGACACGGTGTGGGATTCGTGGATCCTGAGCCGCTACGCCGACGTCGAGGCGGTGTTCAAGGACCACGAGCGCTACTCGAACGCGACGTATTCGACGAACACCGGTGAGGTGTTCGGCCGGACGTTGCTGGAGATGGACGGCCGCGATCACGTCGTCCGACGCTCGATCGTTGCGCCGGAGTTCGTCGGCCGGCGGCTCCAGGAGTTCACCGACGTGATCGATCGCAACGCGCGCGAGCTCATCGAGCCGTGGTGCGCGGACGGGCAGGTAGACCTGGTCGACGCGTTCACGACGCGGCTGCCAATCAATGTGATCGTGGACATGCTGGCGCTGCCCAAGTCGGATCACCGCCGATTCCACGACTGGTACACGGCGATGATGAACGGTCTCGGACGCACGGGACAGCGAGCGGCCGGTCGCGCCGCCCATGCCGAGGTCTGCGCCTACGTCGACCCTCACCTTGTCGAGCGACGAGCGTGCCCGGGCCCGGACCTGCTGTCCAAGATCGTCCATGGGGAGGCCGACGGTCAGTGCCTCACGACGGCCGAGATCGAGAGCTTTGTGTCGCTGATGCTCGTCGCCGGCGGTGAGACCACCGACAAGGCGATCGCCAATCTGTGGTGGAACCTGCTCTCGAACCCCGACGCCCTGGCCGCCGTCACCGCCGAGCCGAACCGCCTTGACGCCGCCTTCAGCGAGTCGATGCGCAAGGACGGCCCGGTCCAGTTCGAGGACCGCTTCACGACGACCGAGGTCGAGTGGTACGGCACCACCGTCCCGGCCGGCGCACGGGTCCGCGTGTGCGTGGCGTCGGCCAATAGCGACGAATCGGTGTTCGCCGACCCCCGCAGCTTCGACATCGATCGGCCCGACTTGTGGCTGCAACTCGAGCACCGCTCCGGCACCCACAGCGCCGACGGGCGCACGGGCCACCTCGGCTTCGGGATTGGTAAGCATTTCTGCCTCGGGTACGAGCTCGCGCGCACCGAGAGCGTGATCGGATCCCGGCGCCTGCTGGAGGTGATGGGCGAGCCGCGGATGCTCGACGCGCCGTGGCCGACGTTTCGCGGCGGGTTCCGCTCTGTCTCGTCCCTGCCCATAGCGTTCGTGCCGAGCTGACCAACCCGTCGCCACTCGCGCGGCACGGTCCGCGGTCCGGCACAATCTCGTCATGGCAGGTTTCGAGGTGACGCAGGAAGAGATGCGCGATCTCGTTTCCGCTTTCTCATTGGTGCCGCGG
>CAVZFS010000040.1:0-18491 GCA_963774635.1 uncultured Acidimicrobiia bacterium | reverse complement strand
GACGAGCCCGGCTCGATTTCCCTTTCCGGCTCCTCGCCGCGCCCATGACGGGCGAGGGACGACCGGAGGTGCGCGATGACGATGATCGGTTACGACCCCGGCCGGCTGGCCGGATTGCGGTCGCGAGCGCGACGTGCCGCCGAGGTGCTCGAGACCGCTCGCAGCGACGATCCTGCTGCGGCGGGCGCCATGGCGGCGGTCGCCGCGACGCGCCGCCATCTGGAGGACGGCGTTCTCGCGCTGATCGGGCGGATCACGACCAGTGACGCAATGGGCTCATGGATCGCGGCGAGCGTCGCCGGCGCGCCACGCAACTGCAGTCAGCCACAGCCGGCACTCTGTGAGAACAGTCCGGTCCGCTCGTGGTTCGGCCCGGGCTACGAGGTGTTCGGCGGACGGGTGACGATCGTCGAGTGGCTGAGGATCGAAGGCTTCAGTGGTTACGCGCGAGAGGTGCGGAGAGGGGACACCGAGTGGGAGGGAATGGACGGCATTCCGATCGTCGAGATGTTCAGCGGCGGCACAGAGAGCACGACGTGGACGGTCCACAACGCCTATGTCGAGTACAGCTACGCCTCCGTGGACCGTGGTGGGGACATGGCGGACCCGGTCCCGCGTGCGGCCTTCGTCGGCGACGTGGAAGTCACCGAATACAGGGAGTACACGACCTTCCAACCGCAGGTCGGGCTGCCGGTCGGAGGGCCACCCGGCTCGAGGTCCGGCGATCCGACCGCCGAGCTGGACATCGGAATTCCGATCGAACACACGGTGATCAGCGCCGGTGCGACCTACTCGGTCCGGCTGCTCCAGGGCAATCCCGTTCCCGTGGGCCGACCGGCCACGAGGGCACCCCGCCGGTACTACCGACAGATCCCGTTGACCCATCTCGATTCGGCCGACGAGGACTGACCGTGGGCACGAGCGCATGGGCGCTGCTCACGGCCGCGAGCGTGGCGGTGGCCGGCTGCGGAACCGGCGATCCGGTGATCACGGACGCGCCGGCCCCCCAGCCCACACTCACTGCCGAACAAGCCCGCGCTCTCGACGACGTGGTCTTGCGGCTCGACACGACTGACACGACGTACTGCCTCACCGCCATTTCGGACGCGTTCAACCTTCACGTCTCTGACATGTGCATCACCGTGCCGTTCGCGGCCGTCGAGCTCATGTACGGCGACGGCCCGCCTCCCGGCTTGTTCGATGCTCGATACAGCACCTACTCGCTGTGGATCATGCCGCTGGCGGAAGCTGTTGTCGATGTCGAGGCGCAGGAAGGGCAGGTCGATCCGATCTTCCGCGGTGACAGCGGCGTCTTGATGATCATCAGCGAGGCAGTCAGCAACACACAACCGATGACGCTCGTGGTCGTGTACGGAGACACGACGTTGCGCTGTCCATTGCCCCACGGTTCCAACAACTGCCTGAGCGAATAGCGTGCGGTCGTGGACCGCGCCGACCTGCTCGACATCGAACGCGAGGGCTGGGACTCGCTCTGCGCTGGTTCTGCTGCCGAGTTCTACGGGCGGGTGATGACCGACGACGGACTGATGGTGCTCGCCAACGGCATGGTGATGGACCGCGCCCAGGTCGTCGAAGCGCTCGGGCAGTCACCACCGTGGATGTCGTACGAGCTCGACGACGTTCGCGTCGTCGAGATGGGCGCCGACGCCGCGGCCCTCGTGTACATCGGCACGGCACGACGAGAGGACGGTGAGCCGTTCGTCGGCGCGATGTCGAGCGTCTACCAGCGCGTCGGCGGCGATTGGCGGCTCGCGCTGTACCAGCAGACGCCCGTCCAGCAGGGCTGACCCGTGTACCGACCCAAGGCGTTCGACGTGAGCGACCTCGCGGAGCTCCACGACCTGATGACGTCGATCCGCCTCGCCCATCTGGTCAGTTCGACCTCGGGCGGTCTCGTTGGCTCCATCGTGCCGCTGCTCGTCGACCGTGACCGCGGCCCGCACGGCACGCTCGTGGGGCACCTCGCTCGCGCCAACCACCACTGGCGCGACCTGACGCCCGGGGTCGACTCGATGGCGATCTTCGCCGGTCCCGATGCGTACGTCTCACCGTCGTGGTACGCCACGAAGCAGGAGACGGGCAAGGTCGTGCCGACGTGGAACTACGTCGCTGTCCACGCTCACGGCGAGCTCGTCGTGCACGACGATCCTGCGTGGCTCGAGACACTCGTGCGGCGCCTCACCGACGTGCAGGAGGGCGGGCGCGACGATCCGTGGTCGGTCGACGACGCGCCGGCCGACTTCGTGCGAGCCCAGCTGCGGGCGATCGTCGGCATCGAGCTGCCGATCAGCCGCATCGAGGGCAAGCGCAAGCTCAGCCAGAATCGGCCCGCCGCCGACGTGGCCGGCGTCATCGCCGGTCTCGGCAGCGGCACAGCCGGTGAGCGCGCCGTCGCCGGCCTCATGACGCCGATACCGTCCAGTCCGTGGCAGCCGACTGGAGCGACGCCGCCCGGAACCTGACCGATGCCGTCACCGCTTTCGTCGGGCCGGCCAACGGCGCATATCCCACTGGCAACACGCTGGTCGTCCGCGGTGCCAGCGAGACGGTCATCATCGACCCGTCGGTGACCGTCGCCGAGCGCGGTGGCGTGCCGGTCCACGTGGATGCCGTACTCAACAGCCACAGCCACGAGGACCACCTCGCCGGCAACGGAACGTTTCCCGCGGCGCGGGTTCACGTCCACCACGACGACCTGCCCGGCGTGCGCGGGCTGGACGGTCTCATGGCGGTGTACGGCTTGCCGATGACGCACCCGTTTGCCACTGACATCGTCGAGCAGTTCCACTACGCACCGCGCCCAGACGCAGTCGGATTCAGCGACGGTCAGGTCTTCGATCTCGGCGGCACGACGGTGCAGGCCGTCCACCTCCCCGGGCACACCCGCGGCCACAGCGGGTTCCGCATCTCGGGAGGCGTGTTCTTCCTCTCCGACATCGACTTGACGGGCTTCGGCCCGTACTACGGCGATGTCTGGAGCGACCTCGAGGACTTCGAGGCGAGCCTGGCCAAGGTGCGCGACGAAGAGGCCGACTACTACGTGACGTTCCATCACAAGGGCATCATCGAAGGACGGGCGGAGTTCCTCCGCCTCCTCGACGCCTTCGCCGCGGTCATCGACCGTCGCCACGAGGCGATGCTCGAGTTCCTGGTCGAACCGCACTCGCTGGAGGAGATGGCCAACCACCGCTTCGTGTACCGACCCCACGTCGAGCTCTCGTTCACCGACGCCGTGGAACGGCGCACCGCCGAGCTGCACGTGCAACGGATGCTCACCCGTGGCGAGGCGGCTGAGGTGGAGCCGGGGCGCTTCCAGCGGATCGGCCGCCGATGAACCGCCGGCCCGACCAGCCGTCGACCGACGTCGAGCGGCCGAAGCCGACGAACCCGTTGCAGCCGGTGATCGCCGTCGTCGCCGTGTTGGCGGTCATGTGGGCGGTCGAGATCATCGACGTGCTGCCGTCGACACCGTTCGACTCGTGGGGCATCAAGCCGCGCTCGCTGCGTGGCCTGTTCGGCATCGCCTCCGCCCCGTTCCTCCATTCGGGGTTCGCCCACCTCTTCGCCAACACGATCCCGTTCCTGGTGCTGGGTGCGTTCATCGCCCTGGGTTCTGTCACCCGCTACCTCCAGGTCACGCTCATCATCGCGGTGGTCAGCGGGCTCGGGACGTGGCTGTTCGCCGCGCCGGGCACGGTCCACATCGGGGCCAGCGGCCTGGTGTTCGGCTACCTCACGTATCTCGTGACTCGCGGCTTCTTCGCCGGCCGGGTGCTGTGGATCCTGGGCGGCCTCGTCGTCCTCGCCTTCTACGGCGGGATCCTGTGGGGCCTGCTCCCCCGCCCCGGCATCTCGTGGACCGGGCACGTCTTCGGCGCCATCGGCGGCATCCTCGCCGCCTGGTACGTCCACGGCCGCGAACCCACCGACGCCGATCTTGTCCACAGCCCCTAACCGGTTTTGAATCCCGGTCAAGCTCGTTTTCGAGGGCAAATCTTCCAGAGAATCCGCGAACGGCCACACTGACGTGATGACACGGGATGCGTCGATGGCCAGGGCACTGTGGCGGCGGCTGGAGGCGATCCACGCCGTGACCTACTTCTCGCCTGAACCGGTCTCGGCGCTGGCGGCAGCCGGCTACCGCGGGTACTGGATGGGCTACTTCGCGCAGCGGGCGGCGCCGCTCGGCGCCGTCGGGCCGGAGCTGGTCACCGCAATCTTCTACAACTTCTCGCCGTGGCGGGTGGCGAAGGCGCTGCCGGACGCCTGGGGCATGGCGCCGCCCGACGTGGCGCTCGAGGCTCGAGCCAGCGGCTCGACCGCAGCCCTGCGGCGTGCCTTCGACGGCGCCGACATGGAACCCGAGCTGGCGACGGCCGCCGAACTGGCCGGACGGGCGGCCCGAGCAGCGCCGCTCGATGGCAGACCGCTGTTCGCCGCCAACGCCGCGCTCCCGTGGCCCGAGGAGCCGGTCGACGCGCTCTGGCACGCCGCCACGCTCCTGCGTGAGCACCGCGGCGACGGCCACGTCGCGGCGCTGATCGCGGCCGGGGTGGCGGGGCGAGAGGCGCACGTCCTGCAGGTCGCCGCCGGTGCCACGACCCGAGACGTGATGACCGTCGCCCGGGACTACGACGACGTCGAGTGGCAGCAGGTCATCGCCGGGCTGGCCGAACGCGGTCTGCTGACCGCCGATGGGGAGCTGACAGCGGAAGGTCGAGCGCTCAAGGCTGACGTCGAGGAGCGCACCGACCGCATCGCCCTCGCTGCCTTTGCGTCGCTCAACGACGACGAGCTCCGGCAGCTCCTCGCCGCGCTCACGCCGCTGGCCAAGGCCGTCGTCGCTACCGGCGACCTGCCGAGTGTCATGCCGATGGGTCTGAACCTCGACGAGAAACTGTGAACAACCAGGTTCTCTGGCAAATTCACCGTCAGAAACGGTGTTGACCGGGATTCAAAACCATCTTTTCCACAGGTGGGCGGGGCACGGGGTGGAGGTGCTCGTAGGCGCGGGCGGCGCGCAGGACGAGGGCGTCGGCGAACATCGGGCCGACGAGCTGGAGACCGATCGGTAGACCGGGTGAGGTTGAGCGCTCAGAGGTCAGGCCGCAGGGCACGGTGATCGCCGGCTGCTGGGTCAGGTTGAACGGGTACGAGAACGGCGTGAACCCGAGCATCGACTCGGGTGTCATCGGGGTGTGGCCAGCAGGCCGGGCCTCGAACGCGGGGATGGCGACCGCCGGCGTGACGAGGAGGTCGTACCGGGTCATGAACCGGCGCATCAGCGACCCCAGCTCGCCACGCCGGAGCTGGAGCCGCTGCACGTCCAGGTTGGTGAGCGCCGCGCCCAGTTCCGCCTGCGCCGTGAAGTCAGGATCAGTCACCGCCTGCTGCTCAGGCGTCAGCGTGTTCCAGAGCGTCCATGCGCCGGTGAACCACAGGCCCGTCGTGATCTCCAACGGGTCCTCGAAGCCCGGATCCACGGCCTCTACCACGGCGCCGAGCGAGGCCAGCTCACCGACGGCGACCTCCACGGCGGCCGCCACCTCGGCGTCCACCCGGGCATAGCCGAGTGTCGGCGAGTACGCCACCCGCAATCCGGCCACGCCGTCCTCCAACCCCACTCGCAGATCGCTCGCGTCGGGCGGCAGCGACGTCCAGTCCCTCGGATCCGGCTGCTTCAGCACGTTCAACATCAACGCCGCATCGGCGACGCTCATCGTGTGCGGTCCGATGTGGGACACCGTGCCGAACGGCGACAACGGGTAGGCCGGCACGCGGCCGAAGCTCGGCTTGAACCCGACGTTGCCGCAGAACGCGGCGGGGATGCGGACCGATCCGGCGCCGTCGGTGCCGACGCCGAGCGGGCCGAGCCCGGCCGCCACGGCTGCCGCCGTGCCGCCAGACGACCCGCCGGGTGACTTCGCCGGATCCCACGGGTTGCGGGTCAGCCCTGTCAGCGGCGAGTTCGTCTCCGCCTTGCAACCGAACTCGGGCGTCGTGGTCTTGCCGATCAGCACCGCACCCGCCTCGCGCAACCGGGCCGTGACCGGCGCGTCGGTGTCCCAGGGCTGATCGAGATCGACGGTCCGGCTGCCCCGCCGCGTCGGCCAACCCCGGGTCAGCAGGAGATCCTTCAGGCACGTCGGAACCCCATCGAGCGGTCCCACCGGTGCGCCGCGCTGCCACCGCTGCTCGCTCACCCGCGCCGAATCCATCGCCTCGTCCGCAGCGACGAGGCAGAACGCGTTGAGCACCTCATCCAGCGCCTCGATGCGGCCGAGCACCGCCGTCGTGACCTCGACGGGTGATGCCTCCCGCCTGCGGTAGAGCTCGATCAACTCCGTCGCCGGCCGTTGCGTCAGGTCCACGCGCACGACTCTGGCATCCCGGCGTCGTTTGGCGCTCGCTCCGGTCTCGAAGGCAGGTGGGTGAGACGCCGCTGCGAAGCGGCGGCGGCGAGCACGGCAGGCGAGGCGAGCAACCTGGGTGCGAGCCGAGCCCGCCATTAAGGTCGGCTGGCACCGTGACGGTGCTGCTGCTGCTCTACCTCGTCACCGGGTTGCTCGTGCTGGGGGTTGGACGAGCCCTCGGGCGCAGCACCTACGTCGTCGCCGCCGTTCCTGCCGTGGCGACGCTCGTGTGGCTGCTCGTCCGCCGCGACGACATCGCCGCCGGCATCGACGAGTCCATCCAGTGGATCCCCGAGCTCGGCGTCGAGCTCGATCTACTCGTCGACGGCTTCGCCGCCCTGATGCTCCTGCTCGTCGCCGGCATCGGTGTGCTCGTCGTGGCGTACTCGGCGCGCTACTTCGACCAGCCACCGACGCGTCTCATGGGACTGCTCGTGCTCTTCGGCGGCGCCATGACCGGACTCGTCATGTCCGACGACCTCCTCGTGCTGTACGGCTTCTGGGAGCTCACGTCGGTGACTTCCTTCCTGCTGATCGGCAATCGCCACACCGACCCGCGGGCGAGAGCTGCGGCACTCCAGGCGTTGCTGATCACCGGTGCCGGCAGCCTCGCCATGCTCGCCGGCTTCATCGTGCTGGGCCAGGCCGCCGGCACGTACCAGCTGAGCGCCATCCTCGGTGATCCGCCGTCGGGGACGACGGTGACCGTCGCGCTTGTCCTGATCCTCCTCGGGGCGTTCACCAAGTCCGCCCAGTACCCGTTCCACAGCTGGCTCCCGGCGGCGATGGTCGCCCCCACGCCGGTCAGCGCCTACCTGCACTCGGCGACGATGGTCAAGGCCGGCGTCTACCTCGTCGCCAGGTTGGCGCCCGCATTCGCCACCGTCGCGATGTGGAGGCCTGTCGTCGCGACCGTCGGCATCGCGACGATGCTCCTTGGCGGTCTGCGGGCACTGCGTCAGACAGACCTCAAGCTCCTCCTTGCGCTCGGCACCGTCAGCCAGCTCGGGTTCATGATGGCCGTGCTCGGCTGGGGCTCGCCTGACGCGATGGTCGCCGGCAGCGTGCTCCTGCTGGCCCATGCCGCCTTCAAGGCGGCGGCCTTCATGTCCGTCGGGATCCTCGACCACCAGCACGGGACGCGTGATCTTCGGCGGTTGCCCCGCACCGCCGCCGGTTGGGTGCCGGCGGTGGTCGTCACCCTCGTCGCCGCGGCATCCATGGCGGGCATCCCGCTGATGTTCGGCTTCATCTCCAAGGAGGAAGCCTTCGGCGCGCTGACCGGTCCTGCGTTGGCGGGCGTCGTCGCCGGTTCGATCCTCACCGCGGCCTACAGCTACCGCTTCGCCGCGGGTGCCCTCGGCCGGTTGGCGACCGAGCCACGGGCTGCAGCCGACACGGCGCGGGCCCCGGGAGCCAGTTTCGTCGCACCCGCCGCCGTGCTGGCCGCCGTCACCGTGATCCTCGGCTGCTTCCCCGGCCTCGTCGATGGCCTCGTCGACGTCTCCGCCGCCTCACTGACGACGCTCACCGAACCGGTGCACCTCGCGGTGTGGCACGGCGTCAACCTCCCGCTCGTCCTCTCCCTCATCGCGCTGATCGGCGGCGCCATCGTCTACGCCGCCGGACCGGCAGTGGCCCGCGTGCTTCGCCTCGGAACCGCCGTGCCGAGCGCCGCTGACGGCTACCGGGAGACCCTGCGCGGCGTCAACGCGTTGGCCAACCGCGCCACCGCCATCGCCCAGCCGGGCTCGCTGCCGCTCTACCTCGGCATCATCCTGTTCACGGCCATGGTCGTCCCCGGCGTCCTGCTCCTCAGCGGCGACTGGTGGACCGGCTGGCCGCAGGCCGTGGAGATCCCCGTTCACGTCGTGCTGTCGGGGCTGCTCATCGCGAGCGCGCTGGCGGCGGCGATCGTGCGCCGCCGCTTCGCCGGTGCCCTCCTCCTCGGCCTGGTCGGCTACGTGATGGCGGGCCTGTTCGTCGCGCAGGGTGCACCCGACCTCGCGCTGACCCAAGTTGCCATCGAGACGCTGACGACGGTGCTCTTCGTCCTCGTTCTGCGCCGCCTGCCCGACAAGTTCGAACGGAGTCGTGCCGCGCGCCGTGTCCTGCGGTACGCCGTCGCCAGCACCGTTGCCGTCGTCGTGTTCGGCTTGACGCTCGCCGTCGGAGCGATCGACCCACCGACCACCGTCTCCCAGGAGATGATCAAGGACGCCGTGCCGGAAGCCGACGGTGCCAACGTCGTCAACGTCATCCTCGTCGACTTCCGCGGCCTCGACACGCTCGGTGAGATCACGGTGCTCACCGCGGCCGCCATCGGCACTGTCGCCCTCGCCCGCGCCGGGCGGCGACCGACCCCCGTCGGTCAGCCAGAGAACCCTGTGCCACCGCCGGTGCGATCCACGCGGTTGGTGACCCTCGACGTCTCCGTGCGCATCGTGTTCGCCGCGGTGATGGTCGGCTCCATCTGGTTGCTGTTCGCCGGGCACAACCAGCCAGGCGGAGGGTTCGTCGGCGGCATCGTGGCGGGAGCGGCGATCGCCCTGCGCTACGTCCAGGGAGGGTTGCCGGCCGTGCGCCAACTCTCGCGAGGCCATCCCTGGACGATCCTCGGTGCCGGCCTGCTGATCTCCTCCGTCACGTCGGTGGTGCCGCTGTTCTTCGGCCGGGCACTGCTCGAGAGCGGAGCCCTGACGCTCGACCTGCCCCTGTTCGGCACCGTGAAGCTGACGTCAGCGCTGGCCTTCGACATCGGCGTGTACCTCGTCGTCATCGGGCTGGCCCTGATGGTGTTCGAGTCGTTCGGTGACGACCCCCGGTGCGGGTGAAGGCATGAGCGAGCGAAGAGCCGGCATGAGCGTGCTGATGGCCGCCACGGCGGCAGTGCTGTTCGGCATCGGCACCTACCTCCTCATGCAGCGCAAGCTGTCGCGGCTGATCATCGGCCTCGGACTGATCGGCCACGGCGCCAACATCGTCTTCGTCACGACGTCCAAGCGGGGCAGCGCGCCGATCATCGGCACAGGCGACCAGAGTGACTTCGCCGACCCGGTCCCGCAAGCGCTCGTGCTGACGGCGATCGTCATCAGCTTCGGCGTCACGGCGCTGCTGCTCGCGTTGGCCTACCGCAGCTGGCTGCTGACCGACGACGACGAGGTGTCCGACGACCCCGACGACCGCGCCGTCGGCAAGGCCGGCCCCGACATCGAGGTCGCCGACGCGGACATCGAGGAGGCCTCCGAGGAAGAGGCGACCGAGCCCGGAGTCGTCGCATGAATGTTGTGCTGCCCGCTCCGATCGTCCTGCCCCTCATCGCCGCCGCGCTGTCGATCCTGTGCGGTCGCTACCGGTCGGCGCAGCGGATCATCGGCATCACCACGCTGACGGCACTCGTCGTGCTGTCGATCGTCATCCTGCAGCACGTCGACCGTGAGGGGATCGTCGTCGTGCAGGCCGGTGACTGGCCAGCGCCGCTCGGCATCACGCTCGTCGCCGATCGGCTGTCGGCGATCATGCTCGTAACGGCATCCATCGTGCTGCTCGCCGTCCTGATCTACGCCATCGGCCAGCCGGGCGTGGAGCGCAACCACGTCGGCTTCCAGTCCACGTACCTGATGCTCGCCGCCGGCGTGTCCGCCGCCTTCCTCACCGGCGACCTCTTCGACCTGTTCGTGGCCATCGAGATGATGCTCACCGCGAGCTACGTCCTGATGACGCTCGGCGGTCGACTGGAACAAGTCCGCTCCGGCATGACCTACGTCGTCATCAGCCTCATGGCATCCGTCCTGTTCCTCCTCACCCTGGCGTTCATGTATGCGGCCACCGGCACGATGAACCTGGCCGACCTCGTCGGCCGCATCGCCGAGCTCCCGGCCGGCGTGCGAGCGGCGCTGGCCGGCCTGCTGCTCGTCGTCTTCGGCATCAAGGCGGCGCTGTTCCCGCTCTACTTCTGGCTCCCCGACAGCTACCCGACGGCGCCGGCAGCGGTGACGGCGATCTTCGCCGGCCTGCTCACGAAAGTCGGCCTCTACGCCATCATCCGCACGCAGACGCTGCTGTTCCCGAGCGACAGCCGCCCCGCCACGCTCCTGCTCGTCGTCGCCGGGCTGACCATGATCGTCGGCATCCTCGGCGCCATCGCCCAGGAGGACATCAAGCGGATCTTCTCGTTCTACATCATCAGCCAGATCGGCTACATCATCATGGGTCTGGGGCTGTTCACGCTGGCCGGAATCGCCGGCGCGGTCTACGCCATCGTCCACCACATCGTCGTCAAGACGACGCTGTTCCTGGTCGGCGGCCTGATCGAGCACACCGGCGGAACGAGCCGGCTCAACCGCCTCGGCAACATGATGACGACGGCACCGTTGATCGCCGTGTTGTTCCTGCTGCCGGCGCTGAGCCTGGCCGGGGTCCCGCCGTTCTCCGGGTTCGTCGCCAAGTTCGGACTCTTCGACGCGACCGCACGGTCCTCCGAGTGGGCCATCTTGGCCGTCGGTGTGATGGTCAGCCTGCTCACGCTGTTCTCGATCTTCAAGGTCTGGGTCAGTGTCTTCTGGAGCCCGCCGATCGGCGCAGCGGAGCGAGACGATGCACCCGCCAAGTCGCCGCGGCGCCTCCCCCGCCTGATGCTCGCTCCGACTGCCGTGCTCGCCGCCCTCACCCTCGCCATCGGCGTCGGTGCTGGCCCGCTGTACGACCTCAGCGACCGAGCCGCCGCCGACCTCATCGACCCGAACCACTACATCGAGGCGGTGCTTACGCCATGAGATCTGCAGCAGTCATCGTCGTGCTCGCCGCCATCTGGGTGCTCCTCTGGGGCTCGGCGTCCGTAGCCAACATCATCAGCGGACTGCTGGTCGGTGCGGTCCTCGTGACGCTCGTTCCCGCGCTCCGTGGCCCGGACCGTCCGCTGGTCATGCGGCCCATCGCCGTCGCCCGGCTGGTCGGGCACTTCCTGGCCGACCTGGTCCGCTCCAACGTCGTGCTGACCCGCGAGATCGTCACCCCCCGGTCGCGCATCCACACCGCCATCGTCGGCGTCGAGCTGCCGGAGTGCTCCGACGAGCTGCTGACCGTGATCAGCAACCTGTTGGCGTTGGCGCCGGGGACCATGCCGGTCGAGCTGAGCCTCGATCCGCCGGTGCTCTACGTCCACGTGCTGCACCTCGAGGACGTCGAGCAGGTCCGCCGTGATGTCCGGCGGCTCACCGAACTTGCGGTCGCCGCGTTCGGAGCGGCGGAGGGGAGCCCATCGTGATCGAGGCCGCCTATGTCGTCCTCGCATTGGCCGCCGTGCTGTTCACCGGACGAGCCATCGTCGGACCGTCCCTCTCCGACCGCGTCATCGGCATCGACGGCGTCATCGTGTCCGGCATGAGCATCGTGATCGTGAACGCCATGGACACCGGGCGTGGCGCCTTCTTGCCGACGGCCGTCGTCCTCGCGCTCGTGTCGTTCGTGAGCACGTCGGTGGTCGCCCGGTTCATCGAAGGGCGCGGCGAGTGATCGGGAGCGCCGTCACACTCGTCGGTGCCGTGCTCGTGTTGCTCGGGGCGATCGGCGTCGTCCGCTTCCCCGACGCTCTGGCCCGCATGCACGCGCTGACGAAGGCATCGACCGTCGGCGTCGGCCTCGTTGCCATCGGATCGGTGTTCGTGCTGCCGACAGCCAACGACATCACGTCGGCGATCGGCGCCGCCGCGCTGCAGTTCCTGACGCTCCCGATCAGCGCGTCACTCCTCGCCAGGGCCACCTACCACGCTCGTGGCATCCACAGCCGGGTCGACGCCATCGACGAGCTGGCCGACCGCTCCCCGCCGGCTCCCTGATCCGACGAGCTCGCCGTAGAAGTGCGCCAGCACGAGCGCCGCCGCGGCGAGGCCGGCGATCATGGAGCGCGGTGTAACACCCGTGGCGTGACGAGGACGACGGCGACCGCCAAGACGAGTCCCACGAGCAGCGTCCAGATCGAGAGGCCGAGCAGGATGACGACGAGCGCGCCGACGACGACGCCAACGGCGAGGATGATGTCCTCCCGCCGCCACCGTCGGATCGCCATGGCCACGAGGACGGCGACGAGGGCGAGCAGCAAGATGAACGCCGCCAGTCGCATCAAGCTCGTCGCGGCACCACCCACGATCGCCCTGATCGCGGCCTGGCCTCCGGGCTGCTGGGCGATGTCCGGCGCCGCCGCAACGACGCGCTCGACCGCGCCGCGCATGACCACGATGGCGGCGATGACACCGAGGCCGAGCACGAAGACGGCCCGCCAGCGGTTGGCGGCGACGAGGACTGCGGCGACCAGCAGCACGACAGACAGCGCGATGACGAGCCACATCGCCCGCTTGGCGAAGGCGGCCGCCTGCTGGGCGCTCTGCAACGAAGCCTGCGCGTTGGCGATGTTGTCGCTCTGATAGACGACCAGCTGCCCGAAATCGTCCGGTAGATCCCGACCGATCGCGTCCTCGAGCTCGGCGATCTGCTCCGCCGGATCGCCGTCCGCTGTGAGCTCCGGGATCTGGAGGTCCTGGAAGAGCCCGAGGTCCTGGAGTCGGGTGGCGGCTCGGCCGACGAGCGGGAGCAGGTTCAGGGTCACCGCGCCGTCGTTCACCGAGATCCCGTCGAGCAGGCCATCACCCTGCAGCAGCCGCATCGCGGCACTGTGCGCCCGCTCGGCGAGCCGCCGGAACACCGTTCTCGGTCTCTCGTTGCGCCAGCAGCACGGCCACGCCTCGATCGACGGCCGTCCGCGCGCCGCCGGCGAGCAACGGCTCGAGGCTCTGGAGCTGATCGGGCAGCACCGCAGTCAGCGCGGCGTCGACGTCAACGGCGGTGAAGACGAGGTTCGTGATGTAGTCGGAGAGGGCCGCCTGCACCTCGGCTTCGTCGAAGGCGTCGACGGCGAGGTCGGCGACTCGCTCGCTGCTCGTCACGGTCACCCGCGCCCAGATCGCCACCGTGCCCACCACGAGGAGGAGGACGGCAAGCACACCGAGCACTGAGGCGATGATGTTGCGGGTTCTCGGTGAACGCATCGCCCCTTTGTAGTGCCTGGACTCGTACCATCCGCCACATGCGGACCACGCGACGGCTGTGGCAGCCGCCGACCGGCCTGCAACTGTTCGCCTCGCCCGAGGGGGAAGCACGGGCGCGACGGCCGACGGATGTCGCGCTCGCCATCGCCAGCTTCCTCGTCCTGCTGATCGCAGGGACCTTTGCGCGCGTGGCCACCCAGCTCGACGAAGCCGTCTCCGAGCTGCTGTCGTCGCTGCCCGGCTTCCTCGACGGGATCTGGCGATTGGTCGCGACGAGCGCGCTGGTGTGGGTCGGCCTGCTGCTGATCATCTCGGTCGTACGTCGCCGCACCTCGCTCGTGCGCGACCTCCTGTTCGGCGCTCTCATCGGCGCTGCCGTCGCCGTGATCGCCGGTGAGGTCGTCGTCGATGACGGATGGGGTGTACTCAGCGGTCTGTTCGAGCTCGACGACCCACCAGCGTTCCCGCCGGGTCTCGTGACGTTGACCGCAGCCGCGTTCTCGACGGCATCACCACACCTCACCCGCCCGTTCCGCCATCTCGGTCGATGGCTGTTGTTCGGGCAGGCAGTGGCTGTGGTCGCTCTCGGCGCGGCCGTCGGATTCGGTGCGGTCGCCGCTGTCGCCATCGGACTGCTGGCTGCTGCTGGTGTGCACCTCGCCTTCGGCTCGCCGGGCGGACGCCCGGACGCGTCGCGCATCCGGCTGGCGCTGCAGGAGCTGGGCGTGGACGTCGACGACCTCACACCCGCATCGATGCAGCCGTACGGTGCGGTGCTCTTCGATGGTCGCGACGCGGACGGGCCGCTCTTGGTCAAGGTGTACGGCCGCGACGCGTGGGACGGACAGTTGCTCTCCACCGTGTGGCGGCTCGTGTGGTATCGCGACACCGAACGCCTCGCTCAGCACTCTCGCTTCGAGCTGGTCGAGCACGAGGGTTTCGTGACGGTGCTCGCCGAGCGGGCGGGTGCCCGCGTCCCGCACCTCGTGACAGCGGGCAGCGCCGGGCGCGGCGATGCGCTCGTCGTCGTCCGCCCTGTCGGCGAACCGCTCGGCGACGCGTCCGGGCTCGCTCCCGTTGACGAGTCGGGACTCGCCGCGCTGTGGTCGCAGCTGGCGTTGCTGCACGACGCCGGCATCACCCACCGACAGGTCGATCTCGATCGGATCGTGCGGCATGCCGACGGGACGCTCGGCTTCGGCGATCTGTCGTCGGCCTCCGTCACCACTTCGCCGGCCCGCCAGCTCCAGGACCAGGCGCAGATGCTGGCGCTGTCCATCGCCGCGCTCGGCGAGGAGCGGGCACTCGCCGTCGCCCGCACGGCCGTCGGTGCCGAGTCGCTGCCCCAGGTGCTGCCGTACCTGCAGGACGCCGCCGTGCCCCCGCGCCTTCGCGCTGTCCTCCAGCACGCTGACGTCGACCTCGACGAGGTGCGCGTGCGGTTCACCAAGGACCTCGGCGCCCCCGACCAGCCGCTCATCCGCCTGCGCCGCGTGACGTGGGGCTCTCTGGTCAACGTCGCCCTGCTGGCGATCGCCGCGTTCACGCTGATCGGACTGCTCGGCGACCTCGACCTCGAGTCGTTCGCGCAGGAGCTGAAGGACGCCAGCTGGTGGTGGCTCGCCTTCGCCGTCGTCCTGGCGCAGCTGCCACGCGTCGCCTCGGCCTTCAGCACCATGGGCTCGATCGCCAGACCGCTGCCACTCGGGCCGCTGGTCTCCCTGCAGTTCGCCATCACGTACGTGAACCTCGCCATCCCGAGCACCGCGGCCCGAGTGGCGATCAGCGTCCGCTTCTTCCAGCGCTTCGGCGTCGGGCCCGCAACGGCGATGACCGCCGGCGTCATCGACTCGGTCGCCGGCCTGATCGTCCAGGTCGTGCTCCTCGTGACGCTGTTCTTCTTCGCCGACCTGGACTTCAACCTCCAGCTCGATCCCGACCAGCTGAGCGGCCTCGTGACGATCGGGCTGATCGTGATCGCCGTGATGATCGTGGCAGGACTCGTCTGCCTCGCCGTGCCGGCCGTGCGCCGACGTCTCACGGGGTGGTTGCGCCAGGGAGCCCAGGCGCTGGCCGTGGTCAAGTCTCCGACGAAGCTGCTCCAACTGATCCTCGGCAACCTCGTCGCTCAGATCTTCTTCGCCGTCGCCCTTGGTGCCTGCGTGGTGGCGTTCGGCGAGGACGTCAACTTCAGCCAGTTGATCGTGATCAACACGATGGTGTCGCTGTTCGCCGGGCTCATGCCGGTGCCCGGTGGGATCGGCGTCGCCGAGGCCGGTCTCACGCTCGGGCTCACGGCGGCCGGACTGGACGAGACGACCGCCTTCGCCATCGCGCTCGCCTACCGCTTCGCCAGCTTCTACCTCCCGCCGCTGTGGGGTGCGCTGTGCTACCGGTCGCTGATCAAGAAGCGCTACCTCTAACGCTCAATCTTCTGGGCGCAGACGTTCTCAATCGACCCAACTGGGCGCGGACGTTCTCGGATCCGAGAAGCTCCGCGCCCGAGATCTCGGGCGCTGCTAGTGTCTGCTCCAGGCGTTCGAGGCGCCGCTGAGAGGTTGCTCATCGCCGTGATCGTGTCTTCCAGCGCGCGACTTTCCGAGCTCAGCGGTCAGGCGGCGGGCGGCGGCGGCGTGGGCCGGATCGATGCGGGCGATGACGGCGTAGCCGGCGTCCGTGGGCCGCACCAGCTTGGCGCGGGCGTGGGCAGGGTTGTCGAGGTACTCCGCCAACCCTTCGTCGACGAGCACATCGGCGAGGCGCTGCACGCTCTGGCGCGTGATGCCCATCGCCCTGGCGATACCCGACACCGTCAGCGGCTCGGTCAGCACCGCCCCGAGCACCTGCCAGCGCGCAGCGGTGCACCCGGCGGGCCGAGCCAGCTCCTCGGCGAGCGCCAGGAACTGGCCGTTCAAGCGGAAGACGGTGAGCGCGGCCCGGCTGAGGAGCTCCTGGTCGGCCTTCACGATTCGCCGCCGACGAGCGCGTGGTACCCGGCCGGGTCGCGCTCGCCGTACAGCTGGTACCACGCGTCGAGCGTGGCGGGCTCGTAGACGTCGAGCCGCGCCAGCACTTCCCGTGCGAACTCGACGGGCGCCACGGCCGTGGCCGTGATCAGCAGGCCATCGGTGACGGCTGGAGCATCGACGTAGTGCGCAGCGCCCGCGTATCCCGTCGCCTCCAGGAACTCGCGGGCGTTGCTCGTGTGCGGGCGCTCGTCGAGGAGACCCGCTGCCGCGAGGCCACCGGTCGCGCCGCAGATGGCAGCGACCGGTGTGCCGGCGGCGAGGAACCTCGCCGCCGCCGCGGCGAAGGGCCCGTTGCCACCCGACAGCCAGGTGTCGGCGCCCGGAAGGATGAGCATGGCGCTGTCGTCGGGCGTCACGTCGTCCAACACCACGTCAGGGAGGATGCGGACACCGCCCATCGTGGTGATCGGGTCGGGGCTCTCGGCGACCGTGACCACTCGGTAGCGGCCAGGCTGGCGCTGGAAGCGCTGACCATTGATGGCTGCGACGGCGTAGCCGACCTCCCAGTCGGAGAGCGTGTCGTAGACCGCGAGGTGAACGTTCTCGGGTTGGATCATGACAACATGCTGTCAAATTGACAGCATGTTGTCAATATGGCGCACGTCACGCAGTGGGCGTTGGCTCCGCGCACGAGCTGGCGACGAACACGAACTCGCGGCCCGGCCGATCTGGCGCATCTCGCACATCCTCGAGCAGGTAGCCGGCCTCGCCGAGCGAGCGCTCGACCTCGTCGCGGCTGCGGAAGCGCAGCGTCGAGTCAGACGTGATCGTCGCCCCATCTGCGGCGAAGACGAATGAGGATCGAAAAGTGACCAGTGGCTCGCTCACCTCGAGCACGTCGTGCCACGACTTCACCGTCCCGACGCCGGGCACATCGGTCTCCTGGTAGCTCTGCGCGCGGTTCCATTCCAGCCACGCTCGACGAGCGGGATCGCGGGTCTCGAAGACGAGCCGCCCGCGAGGTCGCAGCGCGGCCCTGATCCCGCGCAACGTGGCGAGCCAGTCCGCGTCGGTCAGGAAGACCTGGGCCACGTTGCCGGTCATCGTCGCCAGGTCCACGTGCAGCGATGGCAGCATCGTCGCATCGCCAAGGATCCAGCGGACGGCGTCCGCGCCGGGCTTGCGTCGGGCGATCTCCAGCGACGCCGCCGCCGGATCGACGCCGGTGACGTCGAGACCGCGTGCGGCGAGCAGGCAGGCGAACGTGCCGGTGCCGCAACCGACGTCGAGAACGACGCGGGCTTCGAACTCGTCGACCACTGCGACGTATGCGTCGAGGTCGTCCCGCTCACCCTCGAGCCAGTCGTAGATCGCGGCCAGGCGGCGGTCAGCGAAGTGCGCGTCGACCACCACGGGAACGTACGCGTCGCGCCGTCCCGCCGACGTCATGCATCCCGCACTGCGGCGATCGCTTCCTCGATGGTCGGTAGATGCGCAGGTCGGCCAAAGCCGGCCTGGTCACCGTCGGCGCAACAGATCCCGCAGTCGTCAGTCCTCGGACCCCACCGCGGCGAGCGCTTCGGCGACCGTCTCCGCGTCCATGCGGTCGTGGGCGAGGAGCACGCCCTGGGAGTTGCGAACGGCGCCCACCAACGACGCGCGCCCAGGTGTTCTCCCACACGATGGCGAGCGCCGAGCTCCCGGGCTCCAGCAGTTCGCCGATCGCCTCCATGTCGTCCTCGCTGAGGAGCGCGCCGGACTCGCCCTCGAGCTCGAGGTACGGCCCGGCGATCTCGTCGTCGACCTCACGTCAGCTCGAACCCGGCCACGGTGCCGTCGTCATCGCGAGTGATGAACACCAGGTCGAGGATCGACACGGTTCCGTTGGCGACGAGGTCGGCCATAGCGGGCGCGATCTCTCCGCTGAACTGGCTTCCCGGGAAGCCGATGACGGCGAGCTCCACCGGTCCCAATGCTTCGTCTTGTGCCATCTCGATCTCCTCCTGCTCAGCCGAGCAGCTTGGCCTTCGCGGCTTCGAACTCGG
>CAVZFS010000039.1:0-132423 GCA_963774635.1 uncultured Acidimicrobiia bacterium | reverse complement strand
CGGGCTCCATGTCGGCGCGGCTGATGGGCATACCAAGCGCCACCCGGGCGGCGCACAGCTGCTTTTCGGTCAGCCGACCTGAGTCACCGTCAACGGTCAGCCCAGGAAATCCGAGGCCGTCGAACAGCTCGTTGAGCTTCTGCTGCTGCGCCGCCACGCCGGTGACAGGTGGTGGAGGCGGCGGCGGAGGTGTGGACGGTGGTGCGGCGATGGTCGTCGTAGTGCTCGTCGACGTCGACGAGAGGTCGTGGAGGTGGTGGAGGTCGTCGAGGACGACGTGCTCGTCGACGACGTCGTCGAGGGAGACGAGGTCGACGTCGAGGTCGAGGCATCGGTCGTGGCAGGTGTCGTGGTCGTCGTCTGCTTGGACGTCGTCGTGATCGACGTGCTCGGGGGCACGGTCGATGCCTCCGTGGACGATGCTCCGGCACCCCCGCGGTCGGGCCCGGCTCCTCGCTGGAGACCGTGGCAGCCACAAGGGCGACGCCTACCACCAGCGCAACCACGCGTTCCCTCACCCGCCCAACGTACGTCACCGATGATTCGCGATTGCGTCATTGCCGGTCGTCGACGACGCGGCTGCGGGCCACGGAACTCGGCGATCACCGTCGTGCCCGTGGGGTCCACCCGATCGACCGTGACGTCATAGATGCCATTGCGGCCGAACCGCGTCCGCTCGACGGCCGTGGCGATCAGCTCGTCACCGAGCCACGCCGTCAGGCGACAAGGTTCATATCAGCGCCAGACACGCGACCGTAGCCGGGCCGTGGCTGTTGCAGGCGTAGGCGAAGGCCGTGTCGGCGAGCAGGAACACGTAGCCGCCGTGCGCCAGTCCGTGACCGTTGATCATCGATTCCGTGACGCGCAGCCGGAGCACGGCGCTGCCGATGGGGACATCTGCGAGCTCGATGCCAATGGCGGGGGCCGCGCTGTCCGCGTCGTGAGGCCCGAAGGCACGCGTCGGTCATCGACCGCTGAACCGCGGTGACTGCTTGGCAAGGAATACGTCGACCGCGCCCTGGTGATCCGTCGTCAGACCCGCTCCGCGCCTTCGCCGCGGCCCTCGCCGTCGAGCACGTCGGTCAGGGTGAGCCAGCGCGCCGCGGCGAGTGCTCATGGGCCTCGACGTACGCCGCCGTCGGCCCTGCGGCGAGTCGTCCGGCCATCTCCGCCGCGGCAGCGGACAGCTCCACGGCTCGACGACTGGACCGACGAGGCCCCACGCCAGCGCCTCCTCGGCGCCGAACGTCTCGCCGAGCAGCACGAGCTCGCTGGCTCGAGCGGCGCCGACGGCGAGCAGCACGAGCGTGGTCGACAGCCCCGAGTCACACGTCAGACCGATCGCCGTGAAGGCCGTTGCGAACTTCGCCGTGTCGGCGGCGATCCGCAGGTCCCGAGCGAGCGCAAAACCGAGCCCGGCGCCAACGCACACGCGCCGTTGATCGCCACGATGACCGGCTTGGGCATGCCGGCGAGCAGGGCGATGATCGGGTTGTAGTGGCGTTTGACGGTTTCGAACGCCGTGCTGGCGTCGCTGCGCAATGCTTCCCCGCGTGCTCCCCGAGGTCTTGCCCGACGCAGAAGGAGCGACCACTTCCGGTGAGCACGACGGGCGCGCACTGTCGGGTCGTCCCCGACGTTGCCCAGCGCATCGAGCAGGCGCTCCTTCAGCTCGGTTGTCAGTCCGTTGCCTCGATCCGGGCGGTTGAGGGCGACGGTGGCCACCCCACCGTCGAGGCTGACGAGCAGTACGCCCTGATCATCGGTCGTCATTGGGCGATCGTAAGGCGCCGTTGGTGAGGGGCTCGACCCCCCGTACGCCGTCGACGGCGCGGAGTGCCCGCCGCCCTTGAGCTCGACGCCTCCACCGTCAGGACGACGACGCAGCACCGAGCCGGCCCGGGTCAGTCCAGCGCCGAGCACTCCCGGAGTCGCAGAAATGCGCTGACGAGATCATCGATGTCCGGGTCGACACCTCGTAGTCGTCGCGGAGGCTGGCGTGGCTCTCCCCCATCAGGCGACCGACGGCGGCGCCGTCGTTGCGCCCCAGTGCTTCGACGGCGGCACGCCCGCGGGCGTTCTCCGTGACGACGTGCCGAGCGCGGTGGCGTAGCAGCGGGTCGACCAGTTGATCGACGTCGGCCAGCGTGGCCGTCCGCAGCGGCCCGATCTCGGCTTCGGCGGCGGCGCACTCGCCGACCCGCTCGGCGTAGGCGGACGAGGCGAGTTCGCGGGCTTGACCGGAGTGGAAGACGGCCAGTCCGATGTCCGGTGGCAACGGCACAGCGGTGATCGCCAGGGTCGTGCAGTCGATCAGGATCGCATGGCCGCTCCTGCCTGCCACGCAGGCGAGCTGGTCCATTATCCCCGTCGGCACTCCCCGCGCGGCATGCTCGGCGCGCTGCGCCATGCGTGCCAGGCGACCGGATCCTCCTCGGGCGCACCGAGGGCGAGGGCGAGGGCCAGCTCGAGTGCCGCGGAGGACGACAGCCCTGCTCCCACCGGCACGGTGGAGGCCACGCTGCCGACGAAGCCGGTGGCGGGCCGCAACTCGACCACGAGAGCGGCGACGAAGCGACCCCAGGGCGGCTCGAGCCGGGCGACGTCCGCCGCTGCCACATCGAGCGGGACGGCGGCGACCGTCTCGAATTGGTCCGACGAGAGCACCACCTCGCGTCCGCCGAGCTGGCCGTCGATCTCGACAAATCGGTCGATGGCTGCCGGCAGCACGAGCCCGCCTGTGTAGTCGGTGTGGTCACCGATCAGGTTGACCCGACCGGGGGCACGCACGCGTACGCGAGCGTCGATCGACATGCCTGGGGAAGCTAGCGATGCCCTACCGTCGGCGCCGATGAGCACGCCGTCGACGCACCTGGCCGTGCTCGGGCCACTGCGGCGCCCGCGTTTCCGGCGGATGGTCACGGCCCAGTTCGTCTCGGAGCTCGGTGACGGCATCACGACCGTCGCCCTCCCCCTGTACGTCTACGCCCGGACGGCGTCACCGCTGGCGACGTCACTGACGTTCATGGCCGAGCTCCTCGCCGGTGTCGTGCTCGGCGTCGTCGGCGGAATGCTCGCCGACTCGCTGGACCGCCGCCGCGTCCTCGTGTGGTCATACCTCGTGCGGGCGGCCTTGCTCGTCGCGGCGGTCGCCGTCGAGCCGCTCTGGATGGCCATCCTGTTCGGCGTGCTCGCCCGCGCCGGCGGCCAGCTCGACAACCCGGCATTCGACGCCATGGTCCCCGAGCATGCCGACGGCGACCTGCAACAGGTGTTGGCGCTGCGGCGACTCGTGCAGTCGATCTCGTACACGATCGGACCGGCCGTGGGTGCGTTCGCGGTGACGGTGGCAGGCCCTCGCCGCGCGCTGCTGCTGAACAGCGTGACGTTCATCGTGGCCGTACTGCTGCTGGCGCCCTTGCGCGACCTCGACCGCTCGGTCGCCGAGCGACGGGCTGCACAAGCCGGACAAGGGCTGCGCGATCGCATCGACTCGATGCTCGAGGGCGTCCGCGTCCTCCTCGGCACGCGGCTCGTGCGCCGGTTGATCCTCTACTGGACGATCGTCATGGCGACCGTGGCCATCGTCATGGCGGCAGCGATCGTGTGGTTCGAGGAGGATCTCGGCGTCGCCGATGCCTGGTACGGCATCTCGGTAGCGGCCTACGGGATCGGTGCCACGCTCGGCCTCGGATGGGCCGGCGGGCGCAGCTTCCGCCTGCCCCTGGCGACGATCCTCGTGATCTCCGCTCCGATCTACGCCGTGACCTGCGCGATGGGCGTCGTGGCGCTGCAACCGTGGCTGCTGCCGTTGGGCTGGTTGCTCTGGGGCATCGCCATGGGTCCGGAGTTGGTCTTGGGCGAGGTGCTCGTCGTCGAGTCGGTGCCCGAGGACGTGCGCGGCCGGGCGTTCGCCGCGATGGCGGTCCTGACGATGCTCGGCATGGCAGTTGGGTACGGCGTCGCCGGCCCGATGGTCGAGGCGATCGGCGCCCGGGCGACGATCGCCTGGACGGCCGTCGCCATCCTGGCGCTCGCCCTCCTCTGGGTCGGCCCGGCGCTGCGCGGTCGCGGCGCGAGCGCCACCGCGTGCCCAGCCGACGACGTGTTGACGGAGCACATCTGCCCGACCACGCCGTACCCGACGGTCTCCTCGTCGGTGCCGGCATCGGTCAGCGAGTCAGATCGGAGCTGACGCCGCCGCTACCCTTGCTGCACCTCGCGGTGTAGCTCAACGGTAGAGCCCCAGCCTTCCAGCTGGTGGTGCGGGTTCGATTCCCGTCACCCGCTCCAGAAACTCCCTGGTCAGAGGGCATCTGACCGAGAATCGTTCTCAGGTATTCCGGTGGTGTGCCACTATCGGGTGTCTGGCGCATCTAACCAAGCGTCCCTCATCGACGTCCTCCCGGGCCGTCGACCTTCACCGCGGGCGGTGAACGAGCCGACTGCGTCGAACGGCGCTCAAGATTCTGCGGACGCGACATCCCCCCGGGATCAGGTTTACCGCGGTCACGATCTCGCCGAGCGACGACACGTCCGAGGGCAGGCCCCGAACCGGGAGCAGCCCGGTGATGACCGGAGCCTCCTCGACCAGCTCCGCGGCCCGCGACCGCCCCGCCAATACGATCGCCGCCGCCACGGGCGTTAAGGGTTGGACCAGGCTGCGGCGCCGAGTTGCGGACGCGTCGGCTGTCTGGGGATCGCGGCGAGGGGCTTCTCATCGACGCACGACACCACCGCGGCATCCGGCGGGTTTAGGTACAAACCGACGACGTGGCGAACCTTGTCGATGAACTGCGGGGCGGTCGAGAGCTTGAAGTCCACAATCCGATGGGGAATCGACCCAACGTGCGCCCGTCCGGTGAGGACGCCGATTCGCGATCGACGACGTCGCCGACGAAGCGCTGCGGCTGCTCGCGCGTTGTCCCCGTCCGCTTGACCGGCTTTGACTCGACAGCGGCGCACCGACGGCACGGCGCACGCTGCCGGGTGTTTGAGTGCCGTCGTACCGGGGAAGAGGCCGCGCGTCTTACCGGGGAAGGGGCGGAAGTGTCGGATCACAGTGGCGCCGACGAGGTTGCGTCGGGGGTGCCGTACAGCGTCACGGCCGTCAACGGCCGAGTTCCCGGGTCGCTGGACGACTTTGGTACCGACATCGTTGAGGTGGTTGCGTCGCGTCGTGAGCAACGAGTGACGATCTGCGGCGCTGGCCGGCGCGTGGATGACCGGTCTGTGGTGATTCATGAGAAGACGTACGACGGCTCCGGAAAGGACGTCCGGACGTGGGAGATCACCGGCGACGCGGACAGGTTCGAGGCGACCGAGCGATCGATCTTCTGATGGCGACCGGACCGTCATTGTGCAGGATTCATGAGAAGTGCCGACGGAGCAGGTTGAGTGTGGCAGCGTTCCTTCGGTGTCGTTGTTGAAGTAGCGATGAAGAAGGCGCCGCGACGACGCCGTTCCATTGATCGATGCGATCGGCCCACCAGCGCAGTGTCAGGGAATCGTCAAACTCGGCACGCTGTTGACGACGGCTTCTGGCGAACGGTCATCGTCTCTCCACCCACCTGCGTCGTTGGATGGGGCTGACGGCGACAACGGCGAGGCGCCGGGGCGAGACCGGGGTTCCGCTCGGTGCCTCGACCTTGGTCGGCGATGCGTCCCTCGTCTGAGGGGTTCGCTCCGAGGACGTAACACCGAGGGCCGTGGCGACGATGTTGCAATCGGCCGTTGCGGGACGTGGACGGCTCGAGGCGAGGATGGGTGGTTGCGGGCGACCCCCATCCTCGTCGCCGTTTACGGTGCCCGACGTGCCCGAGCTGTCGTCCCGCTGGCCCGCGCGTCCAGTGTCCGAGAGCGGTTCACGACGATCGTGACGAGGTTTGTGACGACGCTGTGAGGCGGTGCCGCGGAGAGTTCTCGACGGCGTCGTGAAGGCGGTCGACGCATCGCCCAGTTTGCTGGCGGGACCACGGTTCGACAATGGGGCCGGGGAGCGGCGCACGCATCGAAACGCCCCTGTGGATCGGATTGGCCAGTATTGGCCCCAGCACCGGCGGAGCGTTAGGCGCGCCGTGTCGCGTAGTGGCGGAGCGCATTGCGGACCGTCGAGGGGGTGCCGTGCAACCGCTGGCTGAGGTCGCCAACGCCGGCGCCGCGGGCCAATTGGCGCCGAGCCACTCGTCCGAGTCGAGCTCCGCGGGCCGGCGGCGGGCTCGCCGCGGCGGCAGCTGGTCGCGACGTGTCCCGGCTGCGATGATGCGCCGCGCCACACAATCGAAGGAAACCCCGAACTCTTTGGCCAGGGCCGTCACCGTTGCACGAGCGCGATTGCGGGGCAGGAGTCGGCGTGGCACGGACGCGCTCGGCGCGTTGGTGTGCCCGCCGGCCGGCGGTGAGTCGGCTGGGACCGGCGGGCGGGCTCGGAAGCACCGGCAAGAGGCGATGATGGCCGAGGGTGGGCTGACGTCGTTGGCAGCCCACCCTCCGCCCGATCATCGCTGGAGTGATCCGTAGTACGTCTCGTAGCGGTCGCGGTCATCCCGGTCGTGTGCCTCGTAGTCCGGCGCCGACTTGATCTGATCCTTCGTCATCGACACATGGACCGTCCGATCCTCGTCGTCGACACGCCTGATCACGCCGGCCGGGATCAGGCGCTTCTTGCCGAAGATCCAGAAACCCGTGTCGACGACGAGGTACGACGACGCCGCCTCGTTGCTCGCTTCGTCGATCTTGCCGATCCGCCCGTCGGCGGCCTCGACGTCGTAGCCCACGACGTCGCGGTCTGGTCGCAACACCGACGTTTCATATTCCCATAACGACGCCATTGTCGTTCTCCTTCGTTGATGGACGATCGCATCTGCCCGGTTCATGCCGCCGCTATACCTTGGAGGCGTCACCGTGCGAGTTATCTCTTCTCTGGTCACGTACTGACCGATGAAGCAGACGCGCAAAGCGAAGAGTGCAGTCGCACCGCATCAGCGGCGCTGCGCTCAACAAGAAGTGATCGCCGCAACCAGGCGATCACATCGGATCGTTGACGGACCGCTCGCCGTGGCGTCGACGCCCCCCTGGTCGCGTCGTTCGCCACGGCGCCCGTCGTTGTGGTACCTACCCGCGACGCCGCCTCGCAGTCCCCTTGGAGGCGTAGAAACTTCTCAACGGTCGGCCACCGTTAGATACGGGCCGGCGGATCGGTCATCACCGCAACTCGCCCGTGGCCACGGCGCCGGTGAGCTCGTTGCCGAAGCAGATCGTTGCTGAGGCTGTTCTGTTCCGTCGCCGGCACGCCCGACCACACCGCTCGAGGCCGCCCGTCAGGCACCGTCGTCGACCCGACTGGGGTTCAGCGCGCCGTCGGTCTCGACGCGGAAGGTGTCGATGATGCCCGTCAGTCCGGATTGGAGATAGAGGAACTGGCCGTCGTCGGTGACGCCCGAACCGATCGTGCCGGGTCCGTCGGTGTCGCCGGTTGCCGCACGAAGAGGCCGGAAGATGCACGGTGGACTGGCGCGAGTCGGGGCCGGTCGCGTCGCAATCTGGTGCGCGGCGACGTGTCGTCGCGAACGGGACGAGAATGGGCGCTTTGTCAGTGCGTCTCGTGTCGGGCAGTTCGGCACCGGTCCGGTGTGGGCGTAGGGTCGGGCTGTGACTGTCGCGGGTGGCGATGGGAGCGGTCGCCTCGACCCTGACGTTGCCCGAGCCGTCGGTGATTTCGTCAATGCGGCGGCTGGGCTGCCGATGGAGCGGCTGCTTGATGTCGAGGACCTGGTGGCGTCTGCGGTCGGTGCCCGTAGTGCCTGCATCTACATCGCTGATTACGCTCAGCAGTTGCTCAGCCCGGTGCGTGGCATTGGGAATGCCGATGCGGTCGAGGTCGACGCCACCGTCCATGGTCGCGTGTTTCAGACCGGTCAGGCCCATCTCGGTGACGGTCATGTGATCGCTGCGCTCGTCGAAGGACGCGATCGCGTCGGCGTCGTGGAGTGCACCTTTGACCGCGGTGTGGGGGGGTCGGTGGACCTGGTCGACGCGATCTGTGCAGCGTTGCTGCTGGTGATGGTCAGCAAGCGTCGGTACACGGACCTCGTCGTGCGGGCCCGACGAGTTCGTCCGCTGTCGACAGCGGCGGAGATGCAATGGGACCTGCTTCCACCGCTGTCCGGACAGGCGTCCGGGGCGTCGATCGCCGGCATGGTCGAGCCGGCGTATTCGACGGGTGGCGATTCGTTCGACTACGCCGTGAATGGCGACTTGTTGGAGTTCATAGTGATCGATGCCGTGGGTCATGGGATGCCGGCCGTGCTGAAGTCCATGGCTGCGATCACTACGTACCGCAACGTGCGACGAGAGCGGGGCACTCTCGAGAACATCTACGCCGAGATCGGTCGGGTCATGGTCGAGCAGTTCAGTCACAGCTACTACGTGACCGGAGTCATTGCCTCGCTGCGCACCTCGACTGGCGAGCTGACGTGGATTAATGCCGGGCATCCCGAACCGATGCTGGTGCGGGACGGCTCGGTCATTCCGTCGCTCCACTGCGCGCCGTCGAGGCCGATGGGGCTCGGTGGCACCGTCCGGGAGCGACAGACAATCACGCTCCAGCCGGCCGACCGCGTCCTCGTCTTCACCGACGGCGTCGTCGAGCGTCGACACGCCGCGGCCGCGTCGCCGCACCTCGCCCCGCTTACCGACCTGCTGCTACGAGCCACCCTTGACGAGTTGGCCGGCCCCGAGACCGTGCGTCGGCTGGCCCGGTCAGTGCTCGACTCCTGTGACGGTGAGCTGGCCGACGACGCCACGCTCATCCTCATCGACTACCACGGTCGGCGGACTTCCGGATGATCGGGCCTGTCGCCTTCTGCGAAGATGGTGGTCCTGCTCGGGTCGGGTGGCGCTGAGCGTCGAGTGGGTTTCGTATCGCCTCGTGGCACGGATGTACAGGAAGCGGTGTTCGGCTCCGACCTCGGATCGGCCGGTCGCTCATGGGCCGTGGTCGAGGCTGGGTTGAATGGCTCGGGGACGGCCGGGGATGCGCTCGCATCGCGGCGCCGTCCGGTCGTCGAAGCACACCGGTTTCAGTTCGACAGACGGTCTGGTTCGACCGAGCGCTGGTGATGCGCAGTGAACCACCCCGGGATCGGTGACAGCTCTCGTTGGACGACGCGTCGACTACGCCCGCACGGATGACCCCGACCCTCGACGTTGCCGAAGCAGCTCGAGTCGACGGCGCCGGACCGGCGAGATCGCCCGCGCGTGGCTGAGCGACCATCTCGCCGCGCGGTCAGCGGAAGCGCTCGTCGATCGACGTCGGCACGGTCGTCGTCGGACATCGGCTTGGCGCCATGCCCCACCACCACAAGTGAACGCCCGCGATCGAGACACCGATAGGGCGCGGCCGTCGAGTCCACCGCGGCACCGTTCGGTCGCGTTGTAGGCGTCCCCCGAAGTGGTGGGCTTTGAGGTAGTCGGCGAGGGTCCACCGGGTGGTGGGGCCATCGGCGTGATTGTCGGTGTGTACCGCCGCCGGCGACGCCCGCGAAGAGCCGTCGCCGGTGCCGCTCTTGGCGGGACCGTTCGGACCGGGGCGTCAATCGGCGCCCGCCGTCAGCGGTTGTGTGGCCGGCAGATGTGGGGCAATGATGTCGGCGGGTGCGGAGTCCGGCCGAGCAATGACGGGGAGGAGCGTTGCCATGAGTAATGCCGAGATGGACGAGCTGGGGCCGGTCGACTACCTGGTCGTCGAGTTCCCAGCGGGCCGAGCGAACTTCAGCGGCGAGATGGCGGCCGAGCTTTCGTCGCTGGTCGCTGCCGACACGATCCGCATCCTCGACTTGATGATCATCACCAAGGACGACGACGGCACGATCGACGCCTTCGAGGTCGACGACTTCGAGGGTCTGGATGAGCTGCGGGCGTTGGAGACCGTGCTGGCCGACCTGTTGGCGGCCGACGACGTCGCGGACCTCGCGGCCGCCATGGAGCCCGGGAGCGTGGCGGGCGTGCTCGTCTGGGAGAACCGGTGGGCGGCGCCGTTCGCTTCGGCGGCCCGCCGCGCCGGCGGTCAGCTGATCGCCAACGGCCGGATCCCGATCCAGGCGATCCTGGCATCGATGGAGGCCGACGAGGCTTCGATGAGCGAAGGAGATTGAGATGCCCCTCGGACCTCGACGAGTTGGACGGCGCGGCGTGATCGGCCGCCCAGTGGCCCGCACGGCCGCCGTCGTCGGAACGACAGCGGTGGTGGCCCACGGAGTCCGTCGCCGCGGCGACCGACGCGACGATCGTCGCGACGATCGCGGCGACCGACGCGACGATCGTCGCGACCGTCGCTGAGCGAGGAAGTCGCACCAAGCTCGCCGCTCCGCCAGTCCCGCAACCGTACGAACCCATCGCCGTCGGCGGTGGCGAGCTGTTCCCAGTGCGACGTGCGCCACACGGGCGACCAGTTGTCGTGACCGGACGCGATCGGACAACCGAGCCGCTCGCTTTGCAGGTCCCGGGAGCAGATCGAGTCGCCCGGCCGGCCCCGCGCTGCTGTGGAAGGAGGCGACGACTTGGGCGAACCGGTCGGCCACTTCCCGACAGTCGTCGGAACTGGTGCTCAGACATGAGCGGCTGCTGATTGCTTGCACAAGCCGCGGCAGCGGCCACGATCCGGCACCGCAACGCCAGCCCTTGTTGGCCGATGGACCAACGCGCCATGGCTGAGGCGCCGTGCGGGGTGGTCTCACTTGAGCCGGTCGGCCTACCGAACGTCGACCCGGCCAGGGTCCTCCGCCGCGTCTCCCGCGATGCAAGCGAGGCCGTCAACGATCGTCTGTGATCTGTGGGATGCGCCGGCCAGGGTTGTACCTGCGCTGCGGGAGCGAATCCGCCAGCGCTACCACCGAGCGGGCCAAGCGTCACCGTCAGCATGCGGTCGCGCTACCGGAGGCGCACGGGTGCTCGGTGATCAGCCGAAGGGCCTCGAACGCGTCACCGAGCTGCTCCAGCGAGCTGCCGCGGCGGCGCCGTTGGAGGCACACCCGATGTACGCAGGGCTGCGGTCGCTCGGCCTTCCGGATGATCCGATGGCCGCGATGTGGAGAGCCGCCGATCTTCTGCGTGAGCACCGAGGTGACAGCCACGTCATCAGCTGGGCGGTGGCGGGCGTCGACGGGATGGAGATCCTGCTGTTGACCGAACAATGGTGGGGTCTGCCGGCCCGCGCCTACGCGCCGACACGTGGGTGGCAAGCCGCCGACATGGATGCCGGGTTCGAACGGCTCCAACGTCGCGGCCTCATGACCAACGACGAACAACTCACGGACAGCGGGTCGTACGTCCCGCGAGGAGATCGAGGTGCGCACCGACGAGTTGGAGCGCCCGGTCGTCGATGCCCTCGGGGACGACCTCGACGAGCTGCTCATGCATCTCGACGCGTGGTCGGACGCGATCATCGCCGCCGGGTCCTACCCGCAACGCATCGCGGGCGTCTACAACACGGGTGGTGGACCGCACTTCGGGTCCGGACTGACCATCGACACCGCCGCCGAGTTGTACGGCAAGAAGGCGTAGCTCCAACGCCATACCTGGCGCTCGGGGCTCTCGCGCAGCCTGGCCGACCCCGGGGTGATCGCGTCCCGACTCGGCATTCCGGGTCGCGTCGGCCTGCACACCGCGCTGCTCGCTCATCAACGTCGGCCGCACGAGCGGTCGGGCGCTGCTGGAGGGACCGGCGCACCGAAGGGCGGGTCGGCACCGTGTCAACGCTTCTACGCATCCGTTCAGCGGACTCAGCGCGGGTGGGTGCACGATTTGTCGGTATCGGCCGTGAGCGCTCAAAGCTCGATGCCGAGAATGCTGGACGTCGACAACCGCCCGGCGGGTGGGGCTGGGCGCCACCGACGCGCTGCTCGCGACCGGACGGCGTCCCCCTGGACCTGCTGGCCAACCACGTCCGCTAGGTCCGCTGGCGACGGCGGCGCAGGGCACGCATTGCGAGCGCGGTCGCCTCGCCGATCGTCGCCCCGACGACTGACCCGACGATGACGTCGCCCGGGTAGTGCACGCCCGTGTGCACGCGCGAGTAGGCGACCGCCCGGCCAGACCACGCAACGGCGCGCCGAGCACCGGACTTGATCCTGCCACCGCCCCTGCGAACGCGAACGCCGACGCCGAGTGGCCCGACGGGAACGACGTGGAGGTCGGCATCGGTACGTGGCGATCATCCGGGACCCCCGCCGCCTCGCGGTCAGGGCGCTCTCGTCTGCTTGCGAGCTTCATCGGCAGGTTCACCACGGCCGAGTTGATGCCCACCGCGACGAGCCCTGTCACCGCTGCCCTTCGCCCTTTGCGCCCCCCGAGCGCGAACAGTCCGACCGCGGCGCCGAGCCACAGCTTGGAGTGGTTTGCCAGCCCGGAGAGGCGTCGAAGCGGGTCGTCGAGCGTGGGCGTCGGTGTGCCGGCGATCGCTCGATAGACCGCAACGTCGACTTGGGCGAGCTCGTGCAGTGCTCGAGCGGCGACCGATCTCCGAGGCGTCGGGTGGGTCTCCATCACCGCGGCGAGCCGTTCTTCCGGCGGGACCCGCGAGCCGCGGTCGGGCGCGTCGCTCATGCCGGGACCGTACCGATGGCCGTTGCCCACAACCGGCGCAGGGACTCCCGCCAGCCCAGTGAGCGGGCGGCCGGCGAGTAACCGATGGCTTGCTTCGGGAGTCGCACCCGGACCGGTGACGGGCGGATCGAGAAACGCAGCGGCGACTCCATGACCTTGGCCTCACCGTCGAGCCCCATTTCGATCGGGGCATCGGACCTGACCTCGAACGTCGGTGTCGCCCACGACGAGAGCCCCCCGAACCGCTCCGGATGGCCGGTTGCGAGGGCGGCCAGGAACGCTGCGGCGTCGCCCCGCTTGGCCAGCACCAACGCCACGACACCGAGCTGATGGGTGTCCATCCGAGGCCGGCTCCCCAGGCCACCGAACGTGGTGCCGTAAGGGTTGTTGGAGATCTGGATGATGTGGGCGCCTCGTTGCTCCAGGCCGTCAGGGCCTGTGTACCGCAGGTCGAACGGTTCGCTCTGCGGACCCAATACCTGAGGCAGGGTGGCGAGAGTCGTGTCCACCTTCGCGTCGCGGTACGCCTCGGAGCGCACGATGGCGGCGTAAAGGCCGAGCGAGACGTTGTTCACGAACACGTGGCCGTTGACGTCAGCCAGGTCCATCGTCCGCTCGACGGCCTCCCCGTAGCCGTCGAGCGCGCCGACGACGTCGTCACGGTCGAGTCCAAGGTCGAGGGCGAGGTGGTTCCTCGTGCCGGCCGGTACCACGACCATGGGCAATCCCGCTTCGACCGCCACTGTGCCGACCATCGCCTGGGAACCGTCGCCGCCGGCCATGCCGACGACGTCGACGCCGCTGGCGGCCACGTCCCGCACCACCTGAAGCCAGTCCTGGCCCGGCTCCAGCACCACCGGCTGGATGCCGCGCCTCGCGCACTCGTCCACGAGGTGGAAGCGCTCCGCCTTGCCACCCCCGGACTTGAGGTTCATGAACAGGACGCCTCGGGTGGCGGCCGGCACCGGCGTGCCCTCGGTGTCGCTCTGCTTGAGTGCGCCAACCGTGGTGCCCAGTGCGTACTTCGCGAGGGCGACAGCGACGACGAGCGAGACGACGCGTACGACGACCGAGGTGATGCGGTAGCCCTCCGCGTTGATCACGCTGACGATCAACGCGACGACTGCGGCCAGGGTCACGATCACGGCGGTCCCCCGACGCGCCTTCGTCGTGGTGAGCGCCACCCAGGCGCCACCGACCGCCACCACGACGAGGAGGAGTTCGCCCCCGACGCGCAGCGGCTCGTTGACCACCCGCCCCACCGTGGCCACGACCACGCCGACCACCAACAGGACAGCGACGATCGCCGCCAGCCGCTTTCGGCCGGCGACCTCGACAGCGGCGCTCATCACGGCGCGCACGCTACGAGGTCGAGACCTGCGACCACGGAGTGCTGGCAGCCGGCCTGCTGCACGCCGTCGAGCTCGCCCAGCGCGTCAACGACAGGGTCGTCTCCTACGTCCGTTTCCAGATGACCCAGCTGTTGGGTTGGTGATCCGGTTCCTGGTGGCAACGATCTTCAACGTGAACGAGAGCGTGCCGCTGAGGCCGAGCATGATCCTGTAGTTGCTGCTGTTCGCAACGGCCGTCGGCCTCGTGGTGATCGCGGTGGACCATGCGGACCCGGATGTCATGCAACTTCCGACACGCGATCTGACGCTGCCGATCACCAACCGCTTCGCGGTGACGCCCTTGATCCTCTACGGTTGCGTCTTGTCCCTTGCCGCCTCGACCCGCTCGCCTGGGCCTGACCAGCCGAGCACCGACCGTGCGAGCGCATTGTTGACCGTGACGTTCATGGTGATAGGTCTCGGCACCACGTTCAACGCCCTCACCAACCCGCCGAGACCCGACGAGCGCTTGTTCCGGCGATCCTCAAGGCGCTCGGCATCCTGATGACCACTGTCGTGATTGTCGTCCTCGGCACCGAGTTGCAGCGAGGGCTGATGACTCACCTCGCTGACAGGTCCGCAGTGGCTGGCCAGCATCTGCCTCGTGCTGGTCCCGCTCACCCTCATCGAGATCAGCAAGTGGATCGGTCGCCGGCACGCCGACAAGGTCGGCGTCGTCGACGCACGGCGCACGTCATGCCGGCACGCGCTCGTCGACTCGACCGCGTGACGGCAGCGCGGCGATCAAGAGGAGGAGAGATGGCCAAGCACAGGAAGCACAAGGAGGAGCAAACGACCGAGGTGACGGCCGAGGAGTCCGGGGACGGTCACGGCGAGTCGGCTGGTCCGCCAGCGAAGATGAAGACGAAGCCGTACGAGCGGGAGATGCGACGGCTGCATGGTGAGCTCGTGGCGCTGCAGGAGTGGGTCAAGGCGACAGGTGCCAAGGTGTGCGTCGTGTTCGAAGGGCGCGACACCGCCGGCAAGGGCGGCACCATCAAGCGGATCACGGAGCGGGTGAGCACACGAGTGTTCCGGGTCGTCGCCCTGCCGGCACCGACCGAGCGCGAGAAGACGCAGATGTACGTCCAGCGCTACATCCAGCACTTCCCGGCGGCCGGCGAGGTCGTCATCTTCGACCGCAGCTGGTACAACCGGGCCGGCGTCGAGCGAGTGATGGGCTTCTGCACCGAGGAGCAAACACGTCGCTTCCTCGAGCAGGTCCCGGGCGTGGAGCGGGCGATGGTGGACTCCGGCATCGTCCTCCTCAAGTACTGGCTGGAGGTCAGCGCCGACGAGCAGACCCGCCGCCTGGAGAGCCGCATCGACGACCCGCGGAAGGTCTGGAAGCTCTCGGACATGGACCTCAAGTCCTACAGCCGCTGGTACGACTACTCAAGGGCTCGTGACGACATGTTCCGGGCCACCGACACCTCTTGGGCCCCCTGGTACGTGGCCCACACGGACGACAAGAAGCGGGGGCGGCTCAACATCATCACCCATCTGCTCGGCCAGATCCCGTACGAGCCGCTCGCCCCTCGCGAGGTCACGCTCCCCAAGCGTCAGAAGGCCGCTGGCTACCAGGCGCCGAACCTGCCCTTGCGCTACATCCCGACGCCCTTCTGACCGCCACCTGGTCGGGATCGGCTGCTGCGTCCCGCCCGTGTTCGTCACGGACCGACGGACCGGGTGCCCGAACCGGGAGGAGCGTGGCGATCGTTCCGTGGACACCGATATGTCCGAAGGCCTCGACATTCGGAAGCCCTCCGGAGTCCGTATCGCGAGCCCTCGTCGACGGAGTGGAGGTCCTCCTCCATCCCATTTCGGATTCGGCCGCGGCCGGCGGCCGAATTGTCGACGGGTCAGCGAACGCCATCGAGCCGGCGGTGCCCGGACACCAGCTCGCTGCTTGACGGCCATGGCCCGTGGGATGTCTAGACCTAGGTCTCTACGGTCTGCACGCCTCAGTACTGCCTGCAACCAGGGCGTCGTCAGCCCGGTGGCCGAGCGGGCGGCCGACACCGGACGGCGTGGGGCATCATGGAGCGATCGGCGCGATCGACGAGCTCCCGCCAGCGCCGGACCACCGCTTCACCCTGCGTGAGCGGCTGCGTGGCTACCGGCTGCCGATCGGCCTCAACCCGTCGCTGCGCCACTACCGGCGCGCCTGGCTGGCGACGGACGCCGCCGCCGGTGTCACCGTCGGGGCGCTGACGATCCCGTCCGCCCTCGGTTATGCCGAGGTGGCCGGGCTCCCTCCGGTCTACGGGCTCTATGCCGCCATGGTGCCGATGGTGGTGTTCGCGTTGGTGGGCTCGTCGCGCCACCTGGTGCTCGGGCCTGACGGGGCGTTCGCGGCCCTGATTGGCGCCACGCTGGCACCCCTCGCCGCAGGCAGCGAGGCGCGCGCCGTGACCCTCGCCCCGGTCCTGGCCCTTCTCGTGGGCGGGTTGTTCCTTCTGTTCGGGCTGGCCCGCATCGGCTTCCTCGCCAACTTCTTGTCCCGTCCGCTGCTGAGCGGCTTCATGACCGGGTTGGCCATCAGCATCCTGGTCGGCCAGCTGCCCAAGCTGCTCGGCCTCAGCGTGGACGCTGACACCACCATCTCGAAGCTGGTCGAGACCGTGCGGGAGCTCGGCGACACCGAGCTGTGGTCGCTGGTGCTCGGCGGCACGACGGTCGTGTTGTCCCTCGTGATCGGCCGCGTGCAGCCTCGCCTGCCGGCCGCCGTCCTGCTCCTGCTGATCGGGGCGGGACTGGTGGCCGTGTTTGCGCTGGAGAAGAAGGGCGTCGCCCTGGTCGGCGACATCCCGACGGGACTGCCGCCGGTCAACGTGCCGGACGTGACGTTGAACGACGTCCGCCAGATGTTCCCGGGGGCCTTGGCCCTCGCCGTGCTCGGGTTCGCCGACGCCGTGCTGCAGTCTCGTCGCTATGCCGAGCAGGCTCGTTACGACGTCGATCCCAACCGTGACCTGGTGGGGCTCGGTGTGGCCAACCTGGCCGGCTCGTTCGCCAGCGGCTACCCCGTCGGCGCCAGCGCCTCCCGCTCTGGGGCCGCCCTCGCCAGCGGCGGTCGCAGCTCGCTCGTGCCCATCGTGGGTGCGCTCGTCATCGCTCTCGTGCTGCTGGTTTTCGCGCCCGTGATCGAGAACATGCCGGTGCCCGTCCTCGCTGGCGTCGTCATCGCCGCCGCGCTGCGCCTGATGTCGTGGGGGGAGATCCGCCAGCTGTGGCCGTACCGCCGGCCCGAGCTGGTCGTCGCCGTCGCCGCGCTGGTGGGCGTCGTGGTGACCGGCGTCCTCACCGGCGTGGCGATCGCCCTCGGCCTGTCCCTCGTGAACTTCATGCGCCGGGCCGCATCGCCGCATGATGCCGTCCTCGGTCGCCGGCCCGACCGCCCGGGGTGGGGCGACGTCCTGTTGGGCGCTGAGCCCGAGCCCGGGTTGTTGGTCTACCGCTTCGACGCCCCGCTGTTCTTCGCCAACGCGCAGGTGTTCCGCGACCGTGTGCTGGCGCTCGTCGCTGCGTCGGAGCCGACGCCGCGCTGGCTCCTCGTCCACGCCTCGGCCATCGGCGAACTGGACGTCACCGCCACCGACACGCTCCGGCGTCTGTTCACCGACCTCGACCAGCAAGGCATCACGATTGCGATGTCGGGCGCCCACGCCCGGCTCCGCCGCCGCATCAGTGAACCGCCTGCCCTGGTGGCGCCAGGTCACCTGTACACGACCATCGGCGAGGCAGTCGACGCCTACCGCTCGGCCACCGGCCCCGCCTCCCCGACGACCGGTTGAGAGCTCCGCTCGTGCGGCAGCGAGGTCCGACCGGGGTCAAAGATCAGGTCGGAGGCCATCGGCGTCAACCTCACCAGGGCGCTGCGCAGCGACCAGCTCGCCGTCTTCGTCGATCGGCGACGCGATAGGGCCACCGTCACCGCGCTGGCTGCGGTGATCAACGAACTCCGGGTTCCAGATCGAACGGCTCGAGACCGAGTTCGCGGACCGTCTTGAGCAGCACCCGGATGCCAAGATCATCCGTCGATTGTCGCGTTGGCCGCACCCGGCGGCGACCGCCTTCCGCTCGCTGAAGATGCGATGGGCGTCAAAGCCAGCCGTGTCGGCGGAAAAGCACGTAAAGCACGACGCCGACGATCAGGATCATCCCGAGCGCCATCGGGTAACCGAGCTGCCAGTTGAGTTCCGGCATGTTGACGAAGTTCATCCCGTAGATCCCGGCGATCAATGTTCCTGCCACGCCGATCGCGCTACGCATCGTGCTCGACATCCTCGACGTCAGCCTCGCGGATCGTCCCACCGTGAGCATCGACCGCAAGCATTTGGTGCCGTGTCAGGCAACGTTCACCCGTTGAGATGAGTGCCGACCGGCATCAGCTCGGGCGCTTGAGGTCTCGCCCGCCGCGTGGTGTTGCCGGATCCGGTGATGTATGTTGCCGCCCCCAACGGGACGATCGGGACGGCCATCGCGAGGCGGCGAGGGAGAGCGGGTGGAGATGCTCCGATGATGGAGGCATTCGACGCCTGGGAGATGCGATGGATAGCCCGACATTTGCCGACTCTGGACGCGGCCTGGTTGCCTGCTTCATCCCTCGATCCGCCATTCAGGGTCGTCCACGAACACGACGTGTACGTGCTCACGAGATCGGACCGGATCAACCTCAAGGTTCGCCATCGCGAGAACTCGCTCAAACTCAAGACGTTGCTCGAACGAACAGACGATGGCTTCGAGCGATGGCGCACTGAGTTCGACGCGCCGTTACCTGCCGGTCCGGAACGCTTCCGCGACGTGCTGGATCTGATCGAAACGGAAGGGTCGCCGGAACGACTCGGTGCTGCGGCGCGAGCCGGTGAACTGGTCGAGCTCCTGGAGGCGACCTGTGATCCGTCGCAGCTGGTTGCCGTGCACAAATCGCGCAACCTGTTCCAGCGCGGAACCTGCTGCGTGGATGAAGTTCGCGTCCGGACCCGGCAGGGCACCTACCGTTCCCTGGGGGTCGAGAGCAGCAGCCTCGGCGATCTTCGCTCGCTCGTGCAGGACCTGGGACAGCGCAGCCTGGGCTCGCCGCGCAACTACACACAGTGCCTCGCGCTCCGTCGCTGATAAGGCGACCGGCCGGAGCCCCTTTAGGGCGCAGTCCACGTAGCGGAATCGTTCGAGCAGCAGCCGGCGATCAGCCGGCAGGCTGCGACGATAGGAGCGGATGATGACGCCGCGCCGTCCCTGTTGAAGTCACCCACCACCACCGACTGGGGCGTGACGCCGGCAGGGAAGTTGATGGGCCCGGAGAAGCTGGGCTCCGCCGACGCCACCGATGGCGCGACGACCACGGCCGTCGCCGTGGCTGCGACCACCGCCACCGCCACCACAGGCCGAGCCGGCGACGCGGCCGTCCCATCGTCGTCGGTGTCATGGTCAGGCAAGCGTGCATCGCTGTTCCCTCGGTCGCGGTCGTCACCCATCCGGACGTCACCGCCCGACAGCGATCACTCGACCGCCACCGTACCCTCCCCCGCCCAGCTGTCTTTCAGCCCGTGTGGGTTCGATTTCCCACCCCGGGCACCTGGTCGACCGGGTTTCCGCCGGTGCCGGAGGATGGGACAGTTACGGTCCGGCACGTGGAGTTCGGTGATGTGGTTCGCAAGCGCCGCATGGTGCACGTCTTCGAGGAACGACCGGTCGACGCGCATCTGATCGATGCGCTCCTCGACGTCGCGCGCCGCGGCCCATCGGCAGGCTTCTCGCAGGGGACGGACTTCGTCGTGCTCGACGAACCGACGACTCGGCAACGCTTCTGGACCCTGATCGAGGACCCGCGGTTCCCTCGGGAGCCCGACGAGCTCGATGCGGCACCACCAGTGCTTGTCATCCTGCTCGCTGATCCGGGCCGTTACATCGAGCGCTATTCCCGGCCCGACAAGATCGCGTTCGGCCTCGACAACGCCGAAGCCTGGCGGGTGAAGTTCTGGGACACCGATACGGCGATGGCGGGAATGCTCCTGCTCCTGGCCGCTGTCGACGCCGGACTCGGCGGTTGGTACTTCGGGATTCCATACGGCGAGACCGCATTGCGCCAGGAGCTCGGCATCCCCGACGACCGCAACATCATCGGCGTCATCGGTCTGGGCTACCCCGGTCTCGACGAGCGGCCACAGGGATCCGCCTACTCGCTGTCACGTCGCACTCTCCACGAGATGGTCCATCGCAACCACTGGTGAGGCCCTGCACTTGAGGGCCGTCGCAACGCGGTCTATTGGTCGGAGCCCGTCGTGACCAGCGCCACAGCGGACGGGGCGATCATCGCGATGAGATCTTCCTCGGCGCGGCGTCGACAACGGCATGCTCGCGACGACCGCTCCCGAGGCGACCGCAGTCCCGGACGGGATGGCGACGTTCCGCCGCCTGTTGGTCAACACGCTGGTGTCCGGGGTCACCAGCTCCTTCCTCTGGTTCGCCCTGACGTTCTGGGTGTACCTGGAGACCGGTTCGGTCGTCGCCACCGCCGTGATCGGCGCCGCCTTCGCGCTGTCGTCCGCAGTCTTCGGCCCGGCGTACGGGACGTACGTCGACACTCACCGCAAGCACTCGGCGATGGTGTTGTCGACGTCGGTGGCGACGGTGTGCTTCGCCGTCGCCGCCCTGCTGTTCTTGGCGGTCGATGAGGCGCACCTGCTCGACATGGGTCGCCCCTGGTTCTGGGCGCTCGTCGGTGTCAGCCTGCTGGGCTCGGTCGCCGGCCAGATGCGCGGCATCGCGCTCTCGACGTGCGTGACGCTGCTCGTGCCGGAAGCGTTGCGCGACCGGGCCAACGGCATGGTCGGCACCGTCACGGGGATCTCCTTCGCCGTCACGTCGGTGTTCTCCGGCCTCGTGATCGGCCACCTGGGGATGGGCTGGGCGCTCTACGGCTCGCTCGCGCTGACGGTCGTCGCCCTTGCCGATCTCGTGCGCCTCCGCGTGCCCGAGCCGACGCCGGACCCGTCCGCCAGCGACGGCCCCCGGATCGACATCCGCGGGGCGATCGAGGCGATTCGCGCCGTGCCAGGGCTGTGGATGCTCATCGGATTGGCGGCGTTCAACAACCTGCTCGCCGGCGTGTTCATGTCATTGACCGACGCCTACGGCCTGTCCCTTGTGTCCGTGCAGACCTGGGGGCTCCTGTTCGGCTTCATCAGCTTGGCGTTCATCGCCGGTGGCGTCGTGGTGGCCAAGGTCGGTCTTGGCCGCAGTCCGCTACGCGTCATCCTCGTCGGCAACCTCGTCAACTGGACGACCTGCGTGCTGTTCCCGGTGTGGGACTCGGTCATCCCGTTGATCATCGGTATGACCGTGTGGCTGGCACTGATCCCGGCGATCGAGGCGGCGGAGCAGACAGTGCTCCAGCAGGCGATCCCGTTCGAGCGCCAGGGCCGCGTGTTCGGCTTCGCCCAGCTCGTGGAGAACGCTGCCGCCCCTGTCACCGCCCTGGCGATGGGTCCGCTGGCCGAATCCGTGTTCATGCCTGCCGCCACGGACGGCTGGATCGCCGACACGATCGGCTCGTGGTGGGGCACCGGCGCGGCTCGCGGCCTCGCCGTGATGTTCACACTGGCTGGTCTGATCGGCGTCGTCGTGACCGTGATTGCGCTCGGCTCTCGCTCCTACCGCCGGCTGTCGGGGACGGTCGACGAAGTCGCCTCCCGCGCCGACGGCGAAGCCACCCCCGAGGCTCCCTGCCTCGTCCCGCAGGCGGCGTGAGCCGTCCTCGTCAGGTCGTCACCACGACCTCCGGGAAATTCGGCTCAAGACGGGCGTGATCGACGGCACGCCGGCACACCGGGCACACCAGGGCACACCGATGTCACGCCATTCCTCATGCAGAGGAGAGGCGGCACGGATCATCACTCGACGTCGTCTGTTCTCGCATTCATCCACTCACACAAGGAGAACAGGAATGAAGTTCCGCCGATTGATGATCGGGGCAATGGTCCTCAGCGCCCCTCTTCTGGCCGGGGTCGCGACGACGTCGCCGGCCGACGCCGTCAGTGTCGACTCGGGCGGTGCGCTGGGCGCGGCAGCAACCAGAGCGGCCGCCGTCGGGTACGACATCTCGATCCACACGGCCAACGTTCCCTACGCTGGAACGGACGGCGACGTCTGGCTTCGTGTGAACGGCACCACCGGGTCGACGCAGTACTGGATGCTGGACGACTCCGCTGACAACTACGAGCAGAATCGGACAGACCACTTCGTTCGGTCCGGCGCCAACGTCGGCCTGATCCGGTCGGTGACGATCTACTTCAACCCGTTGGGCGGAGCGCACGCCGAATGGCTGCCGGACCGCGTGACGGTCAACGGCATCACCTTCTCGAACTCGAACTGGTTCTTGAAGGGGTCGCCCACCTACAGGACGCTGTATGCGTGACCGTTGGTCAATGCGGTGCGGCCGGTCCCTCGGACCGGCCGCACGGCATCGCGGAACGCGAGGTGACCCGACGACCAGGCGCGCGGTGCAACGCTGGGCTGGTGATCATCGACGCTGCGTGGTACATCCAGGGTCGCCGGACGCTCGAAACCGACTCGATCGAGAAGTTGGCGGCTGAGCGCGGCGGGGCCGGGTTCGGGTGGCTCGGCTTGCGCATGCCCAGCGACAGCGAGCTGGACGAGGTGCGTGACTCGTTCGAGCTGCCGGAGCTGGCGATCGCCGACGCCCGCAACAAGCACGACCGCCCGAAGGTGGAGCGTCACCAGGACTGCCTGCTGACCGTCGTGCCGACGGCCCGGTACGTCGACGAGCTGGAGGAGGTCGAGTTCGGAGAGCTGTTCTTCTACGCCGGGCGCGACTACATCCTGACCGTCCGATACGGCGGCGCCGCTCCACTTTCCGGGGTGCGCCACGAGCTGGAGGAGCAACCGGACCGCCTTGCCCACGGTCCCGGCGCCGTGCTGCAAGCTGCACTGCTCCATGTCGTCGAGTCCTACGAGCCGGTGATCGACGGCCTGGAGCATGACGTGCGCGAGGTCGAGCGCGAGGTGTTCAGCGAGTCACGTGCGCAACCGACCAAGCGGATCTACTTCCTGATCCGCGAGGTACTCGACTTCCTGGTCGCGCTCGAACCGATGTCGGCGTCGGTCAAGCGATTGACGTCGCCGGAGTGCGCGGCGTGGGTGCACCGGGACATCGTCCCGCTGTTCCGCGACGTCGACGACGCGCTGTCGGAGATCGTCGAGCGGGGTCGCACCGCGCATCAGCTGCTGCAGAACGCTCTGACGGCCAGCCGCGCGCAGGCCGACCGCCAGCAGAACGAGGACACGAGGCGCATCTCCGCGTGGGTCGCCATTGGTGTTGTCCCGACGATCATCGCCGGGCTGTTCGGGATGAACCTCGGCGGGATCCCGGGCAGCGACCACCTGCTCGGGTTCGGAATCGTGAGCGCGATCACGCTGGGGATCTGCCTGTACTTGTACCTGCGGTTCAAGAAGGCCGACTGGCTCTAGCACGGTCGCTTCGTCGCCGCGCCTCGCCACGTGCGAGAAATCGCGAACCGATTCGTGTTGTCCAACGAATAGGACCCGGTTTGTTGGTGATCTCTCGACGGGATGTGTGGACGATGGATGGACGATGGCTTCGCTCGAGCGGCTCGAATGCATTGGCGCCGGTTGGCGCCGCTCCGGTGACATGGACGCGAACGCTCGAGCTCGATCGTTTCGATCGGATGCTCCTGACCACCGACGGCACCGTCACGACCTTGCTCGAGGCCTGCACCGGCGAACCGATCGTCACGCGGACGACCCGCCAGTCGGGGCCGGCGCCGCTCGACGAGCTGCGTGCCTCCCCGGGCTGCTGGTGGCACCCGAGTCCCGAGTTGCTCGAAGTCGTGCCGTCGGAGCGATTGCTCGCCCGGCGCGTGACGTTGAGCGGAGCAAGGAGCGGGATCGCCTACGTGATGGCTGAAGCACTGGTTGCGCCTGACCGGCTGCCCGAACTGACCGCCCACGCCCTCCTGCGCCCAGGGGCATCGCTCGGGCGCCTGCTTGCCGAGGGACGACTGGAGACCCGTCGCGAGCTTCTGGGCATCAGCGCGGTGCGAGCCGGCACCGTCAGTCAGCACCTCGGCGTCCGATCCAGCACGAGGCTGGTCCGGCGCACGTACCTGATCGTGCTGGGCGGGAGGTCGGTGGCCGCCGTCAGCGAGTGGCTCTGCCCCGGACGCCTCGAGAACTGGCTCGGCTCCGGCCGAAACCTCGGACTTCGTCGTTGACCTCTGACGGCGCTGGTGAGGCAACCTGTGCGGATGTCTGCGGAGCGGAACAAGGCGCGGGTGTTGGAGCTGATCGAGCGTGTGACGAACGGTCACGACCTCGCCGCGCTCGAAGAGTTCACGTCCAACCCGGCGGTGCTCGGCTCGGCTCGAGGGCTCTTGCAAGCCTTTCCCGACCTAAGGGCAGAGGTGAAGTGGGTCGTCGCCGAAGATGACATGGTCGTCGTCTTCCAACACGTCCGAGGAACGCAGCAGGGTCCGTGGTTGTTCGTCACGCACCCCACCGAGCGCCCCGTCGAGACCTCGTTCATGCTGGCGTTCCGGTTCGACGGCGATGGACAGATCGTCGACCAGTGGCTCGGGTCGAACTTCGTCGAGATGCTCGCTCAGCTCGGCTGGGGCTTCGCTCCGGTTGGCGAACGAGCCTCGCCTCCGCGGTGAGGGTTACTGTCTCGGTGTCGACCCGCGCTCGTCGATACGACGACAGGACGGAGTGGTGATGCGTCGGAGCATGTTGTTGATCGGGGCAGTTCTGGCCCTCGCCGTGGCAAGTCCTGCCGGTGCGACGTTCCCGGGTGAGAACGGCGCGCTCGTCTTCTCCGGATTGGATCTCGCGACCGGGACCGTGCAGATCTACCGCATGGAGCCCGCCGGCGGGGTGGCGACACGGTTGACCGTTCCGAACGGCCAGGTGTGGAACGAATGCCCGTCGTGGTCGGCAAATGGGCAGCTGATCTACTTCGACAGCTTCGATCGCGGCCTGGGCACCCCGGCGCACATCTACCGGATGACGGCGACGGGCGGGTCTCGCACGCTCGTGGATCGTCCGGACGCACCGGCCCATGTCTGCCCTTCGGTCAACTGGAACGGCACGGAGCTCGCCGCGATCGAGTACGCGGACTCGAGGGCATCATCCGCATGAACGCCGACGGCAGTGGCGCTGAGATCGTCGCCGCGGCGGGTACCAACCAGGTCCTCTACACCCCGCGTTTCGCACCCTTCGGCTCACGGATCGTGTTCAACCAGGTGACCTACAACGGGACCGATTTCGTTAGCGCTGACCTGATGCTGATCTATCCGACGGGTGGGATCAGGAACATCACGCGGAACACGAACGAGCTCTTCTTCTCGCCCTCGTGGTCGCCACGCGCGGACTCCATCCTCGCGGTGCGCGGGGCTGCTCAGGACGAGATCGTCCGCGTCAGCCTCGCTGGCACCGTCATGCGGTCGTTGATCAAGGTGCCGGGTGCCGCGTTGTCGAGCCCGATGTTCTCACCGGACGGCTCGAAGATCGCGTTCCTGCAGTGCGTCGGGGACTGCGGAGATCCGGACCTCCAAGGAACCGGCTCGGTCTGGGTCATGGACGCCGACGGCTCCAATCCCACGCTGGTTCTCGGCCAGACGCCGGGGGGCGTGCAGCCGTTCGGGTATCTCGACTGGGGGGTCGAGACGAAGTAGCGCTGGCTGCCCGCGGATCACCGCCGGCCGCTGCTCGGGAGCTGCGGCGATGCGGTAGTCAGTTGGTCGGTGAGCGTTCGTGCCAACCACTGCTCGTAGCGCTCGACTGCCCAGCCACGGTCGATGACGAGCAGGCGGTAGAGCTCGGGGGACATCAGCGCGTGGATGAGGTCGGCCGCGTCACGTTCTCGTAGGCCGGGCCGCAGCACGCGAGCGCGAGCCAGCGAGCGTGCGATCCGGCCCTGGCCATCGTCTCGCGCGTGCTGATAGTCGGCCAGCAGCGCGGCGGCTGCAGGATCCGAGCCCGAGGCGCTCGAGAGGATGCGATAGGCCTCGCTGCTCCTCGTGTTGATCCCCGCCGTGACGCTGGCGAACCCGGCAATGAGCTGCTCGGGGTCGGCCTCGGCGAAGAGGGCGGCGAGCTGGGGCCGTTCCTGCAGCGACAGCGCGCGGTCGTCGCCGGCGATCGACACGTCGAGCAGGGCCTTGAGGATTCCGAGCTTCGAGGAGAACAGGCGGTACACGGTCGCCGCCGGGACGTCGGAGCGGTGGCTGATGGCGTCCATGGTCGTCGCCTGGTAACCGCGCTCGAGGAAGAGATCTCGCGCTGCGTCGACGACCGCTCGCCGGGCGAGACGTGTGCGGGCCTGGCCGCTCGCGCCGTGGGCGGGAGGATCGCCCTTGACATCCGTCGCCACAAGTGGTGATACTAGCACTCTCAAATTGAGAGTGATACTCTCAATTCGACACGTAGACTTCCAAACATCAGGAGTGACCATGACGAGTACATCCACCCAGGGAATCACGACCGTGCTGCACCCGGTCTCCGACTTGGCGACGGCCAAGGAGGTCTACGCGGCGCTGCTCGGAGTCCGGCCGCAGGTCGACGAGTCCTACTACGTCGGCTTCGATGCCGCGGGCCAGCATGTCGGGCTGCTGCCGGGCGGTGGTCCGCAGGGCATGACCTCACCGATCGCCTATTGGCAGGTGGCGGACATCGAGGCGAAGCTGGCCGATGTGATCGCAGCAGGTGCGACCGTGAAGGAGCCCGCGCACGACGTCGGCGGCGGCCGACTGGTGGCCACCGTGACCGACCTCGACGGCAACGTCCTCGGGTTGCTCCAAGACCGGTGAACGAAGTCCATCAACAGACGGAGGTGCATTGCAATGGCTGAGAAGAAGACCGCAACGAAGAGCTCGACTGCGCGTGACAAGAAGTCCGCGGGATTCACGGATGACGAGCGAGCCGCCATGAAGGAGCGCGCCAAGGAGCTGAAGGCCGAGGCGCGCAGGGGCTCGCGTGGGAGCAAGGCGGACGGAGAGAGCGACTTGCTCGCCAAGGTTGCCGAGATGCCCGAACCGGACCGAACGATGGCTGAGCGGCTCCACGCGATCGTCAAGGACAATGCGCCGGATCTCTCCCCGAAGACCTGGTATGGGATGCCCGCGTACGCCAAGGACGGCAAGGTCGTCTGCTTCTTCCAGAGCGCCGACAAGTTCAAGGCGAGGTACGCGACGCTCGGCTTCAACGACTCCGCGAACCTCGACGAGGGTGCCATGTGGCCAACCTCGTTCGCGCTGAAGGAGTTGACCGCCGCCGAGGAGGCGAGGATCGGCGAGCTCGTGAAGAAAGCCGTGAGCTGAGGGATGCGCTGGCGTTCACGCGCCGGTCAGGCGCCGACGAGGTCCTGCTGCGCGTGGAAGCCCATCGCCGCCAACCACGCTGCGCTCCGACGGGTGCCCTCGGCGAACGGGATCGGGTCGTACCCGAGGATCCGTTCGGCTTTGGCGATCGGCAGCTGATGGTCGCAGATCTGTACGAGGAGTTCGACGTCCGGCATCGACCACAGGAAGTCACGTCCGCCGGGTCGGGCGCCCGCCGCCGGTGGCCGCCACGCGGCCTGCATCCGGCGAACCCGTGACTTCGCCTCGCGCGTGGATCGCGTCGACGAGCCGCTTGCCACCCCCGGACTTCAGTTGCCGCTTGATCCTCGCCGAGAGGCCGGACGACGCTGCGAGGTGGGCGAGCACCTCGTCCCGCTCGACCGTATGGATCTCGGCGGCCGGGACCCCACCGCATCGGCGACGGAGCGGTACAGGTCCGCCCACGTCGCTCGCTCGCGGTCCGAGACGAGGAACCGTTGGTTGGCGGCTGCGGGCACGGTCGCGGCCAGCCACATCGCGTCGACGAGGTTGTCGACGTAGATCGCGTTGCAGACGTTGGCGCCGCCGTCGACGAGGAACGCGGTGTGCCACAACAGTCGCTGCGCGACGACGGTGGTCCACGAGTCGGACCGAGGTCCGTAGACGATCGTGGGACGCAGCACGACGACGTCGACACCCGTTGCGCGTCGCAGCTCGTCGAGCGTCGCCTCGGCGCGCGCCTTCGCCCTGTTGTACAGCCACGGTTGGTCGAGCACTGGCGGCGTCTCGTCGTCGGTCCCTGCGCCCGGGTTGAACCCGAGTGTGACGCCAGTGCTCAGGTACACGACGCGGGGGACACCGGCGCGACCGGCTGCCCGGATCGTGACCGCGGGGCTGCGAAGGAGCACCTGTTCTGATCCCGTGATCGACAAGAACACGACGTCGCAGCCGGCAAACGCCTCGGTCAGTGCGTCCTCGTCGAGGGCGTCGGCGAGCCGCCAGTCCACGTCGAATCGGGCGATCCGCGTCAGTGATGCGTAGGTGCGCACGATCGGTCGGACGTCGGCCAGCCCGCCGAGGTGGACGCGCTCCAGCAGCCGGCTACCGACGAAGCCGCTGGCGCCTTGGATCGCGACCCTCACGCCACGGCCTCCTGCTCGAGCTGCTGCGCACGGGCCACCTCGTCGCGGTCCATCCACGCCATCGGCAGCAACTGTCGGGTGGCGTGGCACCGCTCGAGCAACGCGATGCCGGACGCCGCCTCACGGGCGCTGACGACGAGCGATGCCGTGCCACGGATCGCTTCCGTCATGTTGCGGTGCTGTGCGAGCAACGTCGAGGGCAGCGTGCCCGGAACCTGGAGCCGCGGGTCCGGGAAGTCCCACATCGGTCGATCCCAGGCGGGCTCGCTGAGCATCACGCAGTTCGCGGTGGGCGAGCCGCGCCATCCCCAGTAGAAGCGGTCGGCCCCATCGTAGTGGTACGACACCCAGCCCCGCTCACAGTGGATGATGTGACGGTTCGGCAAGAAGACCTCGCGACTCATCTGGACCGTCCCGCTCACTCCGTGCGACGGAGTCAGCCGGATCGTGCAGTTCGCCTCGACGCCGCCCATCGCGTCGTCTGCGTACTCCACGAGCTCGAGCTCGCCGAACCAGAGTTGCAGCAGATCGATGAGGTGTGGCCCGGCATCGAACAGCACCCCGCCGCCACGGCCCCGCTCGAACGGGCGCGTCGAGCGCACCGGCCATGCGAACGAGACTCCCTCGAGGACGGCGAACGACAACGGGGTGCCGAGCACCGGTTGCGCACGATCGAAGCGATTGCCTGCACCGAGGGGAAGAATCGACGCATCAAGCCCACACCGAGCAGGCGGCCGGCGGCTTCGGCAGCGGCGATCATGTCCGTACAGTCGCGCCGCCGTCAGCGCGAGCGGCTTCTCGCACAGCACGTGGGCGCCGGCGTCGAGCGACATCAGCGTCTGCTCCAAGTGGAAGGACGCCGGTGTCGCGACAATGACCTCGTCGGGCGACTGCACGGTGAGCGCCTCGCGGAGGTCCGCGAACATCGCTGCGCTCGGCGCCAGCTCACCGCACACCGCGCGCCGTGGACGCGCTCGGATCGACGAGGCCGACCACGTCGACGTCGGGCGCGAGCCGGTTCAGAGCGGGCAGGTGCAGCAGCTCGGTAGCCAGGCCGCATCCGGAAACCACGACTCGAAGTGAGTCCATGGACGGAAGCTAGGGCGTCGACGCTGTCTGCCGCCATCCCAGCCCACGGCGCCGCCACAACTTCGCTGCCGCGACGGTGCTAGGTCAGCACCAGACGGGATCCGTCGGTTCGCAGCACGCTGTCGGGAGCCATCTCGACCGGATCCGTCACCAGGCTCGACAACGTGCGACCCACCGACGGGCTGAACGGCGGGCCCCATGGGATCGTCGCCTCGTACACGGGGATCATGTTCACGATCTGGCTCAAGGTCGCGAAGTCGCGGCTGAGCACGTCCTGTCGGCGCCAACCGTGGACGCGAGGAGATGACAAGAGCGCGAACAACGCCTTGCTCGGCGGGAGACGCCGGATCGTGATGTCCGCGACCTCGCGCGACGGCGACGGGATGACGATCGCGGCGAGTGGCAGGGGATCGATGAGGGCTCGCGACGGTGCGAACGCAACTCGCTCGTCGACGGTGCTGCGCGTCGCCAGGTCCGGCCGGGACTCGACCATGGGTGCCGCCGCCGTGCGCAATCGCATCTCGCACGCTCCGCCTGTGCAGCTGACGGTCGAGTTCGCCGTCACGGTCAGCACGTCGTCGGTGACCAGCTCCGCGCCACGGACGCACATCAGTGCGGCGAGCGTCGCCTTCCCACCGCCCGATTGGCGGACGGTCCCGTCGGCCGACGAGCAGGTCCAGGTCGGTGTAGGCGCGGTCTCCGACTTCGGGGTACAGGCGCGCCGCGACGCACGGGCCCCTTCATCGCCACCCATGACAGACCAGCGTCATCAAGTGCGCGGCCGAGCTCGCCCAGCACGCCCGTGAGGAGCAGGTGGTTCAGTGCCGCCCGCTGTCGGAGCACGGCGAGCTGCGTCCGAACGTCGCCGGGAACCCCACCGACGCCGTCGAGCCCGCGCAGCACTGATCCAGCGACTCGGTGCAAGCCGGCAGCCGCCGGCAGGCCACCGATCGGCGCCGCGGCGACGAGCTGCTCGAGCTCGTACCGGTCGCTCGAGCGGCCAGCGGCGGCGGTCGCCCTGATGAGCAGCTCGCGCAGAGCCGAGCGTTCTGGACGCGTCAGGGTGTCGAGCCCGACTCGTTCGCGATCCACACTTCCATCATGTCCAATCACGATCCCCATCTCGCGTTACGGGAAGGCGTGCGTCGGATCTGTGCCGGTTTCCCCGACGAGTACTGGCGAGAGTGCGAGGCGGCGCACGAGTTCCCGTGGGCCTTCTACAACGCGTTCGCCGATGCCGGTTGGGTCGGCATCGCGATCCCCGAGCAGTACGGCGGCGGTGGGGCCGGGATCACCGAGGCCTCCATCCTGCTCGAGGAGGTCGCCGCGTCGGGGGCGTGCCTGAACGGCTGCTCGGCGATCCACCTGTCGGTGTTCGGGATGAACCCGGTCGTCAAGCACGGCAGCGACTGGATGAAGTCCACCTACCTACCGCGGGTCGCCTCCGGACAGCTCCACGTCTCGTTCGGGGTGACGGAGCCCGACGCCGGCACCGACACGACGAACATCTCGACGCGCGCGACCAAGGTCGAGGGCGGGTATCGAATCCGAGGCCGCAAGATCTGGAACTCCAAGGCGCACATTGCCGAGAAGTGCCTGCTGCTCACGCGCACGACGGCGCTGGAGGACGTTCGCACTCGCACCGACGGGATGACGCTGTTCCTGGTCGACCTCCGGGTCCCGGCCGTCGATATCCGGCCCATCCCCAAGCTCGGACGCAACGCGGTGGCGTCGTGCGAGGTGTCCTTCGACGACGTGTTCGTCGCCGACGACGACCTCGTCGGCCAGGAGGGACGCGGCTTCCACCACCTCCTCGACGGCCTCAACCCGGAACGCATCCTGCTCGCCGCGGAGGCGCTCGGCATCGGACGCGTCGCACTCCGGCGGGCCGTCGCTTACGCCAACGAGCGAGTCGTGTTCGGTCGCCCGATCGGCAAGAACCAGGGCATCTCGTTCCCGCTCGCTGACGCCCACATGCGGCTGCGGGCGGCCGAGATGATGATCCGCGAGGCCAGCGCGCGGTACGACGCCGGGCTGCCGTGCGGCGAGGAGGCCAACACGGCCAAGTACCTCGCCGCCGACGCCGCCTACGAGGCGACTGACCGGGCGATGCAGACACACGGCGGGATGGGGTACGCCACCGAGTACGACGTGGAGCGCTACTGGCGCGAGGCCCGGCTCATCCGCATCGCCCCGATCTCCCAGGAGATGGTCCTCAACTACGTCGCCGAGCACGTGCTCGGACTGCCCAGGTCGTACTAGTGGGCTCGATGCAAACGCTCAGGGGAAGTTCGAGATGCTGCCGTGGAGCGGATAGACCGACGTGACCTCTTGCGGCTCCCCCGTGACCACGAGATGGTCCCCCGTGGAGTTTGCGAAATCGACGGTGCCGACCAAGGTGAAGCTGTCGAGGACGAACGGCAGGCTGCGTCCGGTGACGGAGTTGTTGACGTCGAGGAGTCCGAAGTGCAGATGAGGGCCCAGGGAGGGCCCGGTGTTGCCGAGCTTGGCAAGGGGCGTGCCGGCCTCCACCTCATCGCCGACCTCCACCATGAGGCTGCCCGGCTGGAGATGGGCGTACCACACGTAGACGTTCGGCTCGATCTGGAGCATCACCTGGTTGCCGCCGAAGTCTGACAGCGTTTTCGCAGGAGTCGCCACGTCCGGAACTCCCTCTGGCTTGCCGTCCTGGACCGCGACGACGGTTCCATCGGCGACCGCGAGCACTTCTTCGCCGTAGGCGTAGAACTGCTCGTTCTGGCTGCCGTCCCCGTCATAGAGCCGATCGCCTTCCACCCGAGCCCAGTCCACGGCGAAGGTCTCGGCGGTGGAGATGCGACGACCGTCGACGGCGATTCGGAGATCCCGGTGCACGTTGGGCGTGCAGCATGCGGTGGTGGCGAGCCAACCATCCCCTGCGACGGGCGGTTCGATCTCGATCGCCGCTTCGTCGTCGATCGCGACCTCGGGCCCGTCGATGACGGGGTCGTCGATCATCGCCCCGCTCGACGAGTCCTCCTCGAGGGCGTAGGTGATCCGGTGCGTCACCCGTTCCGGAGCGGTGTCCGGCGGCAGGATCAGGTCGACGCCGATCGCGACGGCTGCCGACGCCGGAACGACGGGCGACGGCATCTTGTCGAAGAGGGTCTGGGTCGTCGCGGCGAGCGCATCCCCTTCGATCTGCAGCAGCTCCTCCCCGTCGGGATCGAGGACGATCACACTCGTCAGGGTCACCGGTTCGTCGAACACGCTCACGACGAGCAGTTGGTACACGACATGGTCCATGCCGTCGTCGCCGCGGACCACCTGGGCGTCGTGGATCGGATTGACCGTGAACGCGGTCGCTCGGCCCGCGCCCTCAGGTGGCTCGTCGGCCTGCTCCTCGTCTGAGCCTCCACACGCGACGAGCGCCAGGGAGAGCACGGTGACCGCCCGGATCACACTGCGCATCTGCCAACCTCCCTCTCCGACGCAGGACACCCTAGGTGGGCTCGGGTCCGCAGGCACTGCTCGCGTACTACGGTGCCGGCGCGATCCGGGCCTGCGCCGGTCGGTACGTCGGGAGGCGTCATGAATGACAGCTCCAGCACGTCGGCGCTCGTCGACCGCTTCCTGGAGTCGTTCAACAGCGGCGATCTCGGAGCGATGCGGGCGTCGCTCGCCGACGACGCAGTCGCCTACATCACTGGACCGGACGGCGATCCAGTGGTCCTGAACGGCGCCGACATGTACATCGCTGCGCTCGAGGCGATGGACGTCGCGAACGTCGAGTACTCGGTGACGCTGACCCAAGCGCCCGTGATGGTCGGTGATCAGCAGGTGCTGATCATGACGGAGGTCAGGGCCCGTCGTGGCGACAAGACCTTGCACAACTTCGCCGCCCACCTGCTGCGGGTCGCCGACGGCAGGATCGTCGAAATGTTCATGGTCGACGCCAAGCCTGCCGAGAGCGACGCGTTCTGGGCTTAACCTCGCTGCCGGTTCGGCAGAGGGAGGTTGTGATGGATGCTGACGTCTTGGTGGTCGGCGCCGGCCCCGTGGGCCTGATGACGGCGATCGAGCTTCGCCGCCGCGGTGTCGACGTCGTGATCATCGATCAGCGGGAGACGTCGGCTCAGTGGGCGAAGGCTGTGGGCGTGCAGCCCCGCACCCTCGAGATCTGGGATGCGGTCGGGGTCGTTCGAGGTGCGCTCGACGCCAGCATCGCCATGCGTGGACAGATCGTCTACGTGAACGGAGAAGAGGTGGCGCGACTGGACCTCACGCTTCCCGACGAGGTCCCGTACCGGTTCATCGCACTGCCCCAGTACGACACCGAGCGGATCCTGGGCGACCACCTGGCGAGCCTGGGCACGTTCGTGCACCGCAGCTCCGAGTTCCTGAGCTTCACCCAGGACGGGAGCGCCGTCACCAGCACGGTCCGGGACAGCAGCGGCACGACGACCGCCGAACGAACCTTGACGACGAGCTATCTCGTTGGCTGCGACGGCGCGCACAGCCTCGTCCGGAAGGGTCTCGGACTGTCGTTCGAGGGCGACGCCTTTCCCGAGGAGTACATGCTCGCCGACGTCGAGGTGGACTGGACGATGCCCGCCGGGTACGGCGTCCGCGCCACCCATCAGGCTGATGGGGTGACCGATGACCTGCTCGTCTGCATCCCGCTGCCCGGTGTCAACCGGTACCGCATGTCCATGCTCGTCCCCGACGATCTCGCCACCCCGAAGGTGCCCGAGGGTGAGGTGGCCCACGGGATCGAGGCCGGACGCTCCCCAGAGCTCCACCACATCCAGGCGGTGCTGGATCGACTCTCCCCGCAGCCGACCAAGGCGTCGAACATGCGCTGGTCATCGGTGTTCCGGATCAGTCATCGACTCGTGGACCGTTACGGGGTGGGCAGGGTGTTCGTCGCCGGCGACGCCGCGCACATCCACCCGCCGACCGGGGCCCAAGGCATGAACACGGGCCTCCAGGACGCCTACAACCTGGGCTGGAAGCTCGCCCTCGCCGTGCACGGTGGCGCGGCCGACGATCTGCTGGACAGCTACCACGCCGAACGTCATCCCGTCGGTGAAGAGGTCGTCGGGCGAACCGTGCGCGACGCGCGTGAGGGCGTCGGCGCCGGAGATGCCGACCTGAACACGATGATGCTTCGCGAGGCGCAGCTGCTCATCGCCTACCTCGACAGCCCGATCGTCGGCGAGGACGATGCCGGCCGACTCGCCGCTGGCCCCCGGCCCGGGGCGCGAGCACCCGATGCGACGGGACTGGAGCAGGACTCAGCCGGTTTCCCGATCCGTCTGCACGAGCTGCTGCGCCACCCGAACCACACGATGTTGCTCTGGGCCCGCAACGAGAGCGACTGCGCAGCAGCGCACGCCCTCGCCGCTGACGTCGGCGAACGAACCGGCGGTCGAGTCCGCAGCCACGTCATCGTGCCTGCCGATGCCTCGATCTCGGACGTCTCCGGTGTCACGCTCCGCGACGTCGACGGCCGCGCCGCCAGCGCCTACGGGTTCGACGTCGACACCGGCGACGTGCCACAGGACGGCTCGATTCCTGCCTACTTGATCCGCCCTGACGGGTATGTCAGCTACCGCACCTCAGCGCTCGACCTCGATCGCCTGGCGGAACACCTCGCGCGAACGTTGCGGTGAGCCCGCGGCCGCGCCTCAGCGGCGGCCAAGGGCCTCCGGCTGACCCTCCGGCCGCGGCGGCGACTCCGTGTCGGGGCTCGCCCGACGGCCGATGAGGTACCACGCTTCCATGTCGCCCTTGCCCTTGATCGGGATCGCGCCGCGCGGCTCGACGATGAACTCGTCCTCGAGCAGCTCCTTCGTTGCCAGGGTCACCTGGATCCGCCCGGCCGTCCCGTGCGACTCCATCCGGCTGGCGGTGTTCACCGCGTCACCCCAGAGGTCGTAGAGGAAGCGCTTGCGGCCGATCACGCCGGCGACCACGGCACCCGAGTTGATGCCGATGCGGAGCTTCAGTCCGAGGTGCCCGAGCTCGTCGACAGCACCCATCGCTGCCTGCATGTCGAGCGCCATCTGGGCGAGCGCCCGCGCGTGGTCCGGGCGCGGCGTCGGGACCCCTGCGGCGACCATGTAGCAGTCACCGATCGTCTTGATCTTCTCGAGGTCGTATCGCTCGGCCAGCGTGTCGAAGTGGCTGAACAGGTGGTCGAGGACGCCGACCACCTCCGCGGCCGGCAGGCGCTCCGCCAACGGTGTGAAGTCGACCACGTCGGCGAACAGGATGGACGCCGAGCTGAACTGGTCGGCGATCGTCTGGGTCTGCGCCTTGAGCTTGTCCGCGATCGAGCGCGGCAGGACGTTGAGGAGCAGGTTCTCGGCTCGCACCTGCTCCTCCCGCAACGCGGCGAGCGCGGCGCGGCGCTGAGCGGCGAACGACGCGAGCAGCGTGAACACGATCGTGCCGCCCACCGTGATGTTGAGAGCGAGCATCGTGCTCGTGAACCACTCGGGCACCGTCGGCTCCACGCCGCCCAGCAGCTCACCGGCGATCCCCGAGCCAAGGAACACGACGAGCCACGCCACGTACCAACGAACCGCCGTGCGGACATCGCTGAACACCAGCGCACCGAGCGGGGCGAGGATGCCCCAGAGGCCGACGCCGCCCGAGTCGACGAACCCGCCCAGCGGGATCATCGAGAGCGTCGGCGCCAGGAGGATCGAGATCTGGGCGACGAGCAGCAGCTGCGCGAACGAGCGTGTCCGGGCGAAGACCAGGACGGCGCCCAGCAGGACCGCGAAGTACACGAGCGGCACGTACCCGACGGGCGATCCGAACGCGAGGTAGAGGATCGACCAGAGCAGTGCGACCGGGAGGATCAGCACCGAGATCAGCACGAGCAGCGTCTTGTTGGCGCGCGTGTCTTCGTCGTCCCCCGCATCCGCGCCGATCGACGCCAGCCGTCCGAGGGCGGCCTGGGTCACGGTCCGGATCCGGCGGACCCCGCTCACCCGGGAGACGGTACAGCGACACCGGGCTGCGATACGGGTGCAGCAGGTGTCACGGTTGCTCCATAGAACTGGTCGCCCGTGTCACCGCCACGGTTGACGATGACGAAGCACACCAGCGCCACTGCCACCAGCAGAAAGCCGACGACGGCGTGGACTGGCTTCACGAGCCGTTTCCGACTGGTCGTTCCCTCGGGTCCATAGATCCGATCGTCCAGCGCGCTCCACTGGCCGTGCCAGCCAGTCGGCTGCCGCGGCGGAGCCGTCGCGACTCCGTGCCGTGCACGTGGCGCGACACCGTTCAGACCTGTGCCGGCATCGACGCTTCGAGTGCGCCGGGCTCGACGGGCGCGCCGGCGGGACTTCGTGATGGTGACAGAGCCGTGCGTGGTCAAGTCCCTCTCCTTCGAGTCGTCGTCGACAGATATGACGCGCCAGCTGGCCTGAACGTCATAGGGGAAACCCCGTGCACTCGGTGTGCTGCCGGCCTCGAGCACCTAACTTGCCTTGCAAGGCATATGCCTTCCATGGCATACTGGCGCTGGTGCTGTCGACGTTCGAGGTGCTTGCCCAACCGATCAGGCGGTCGATGCTGGACCGCCTCCGCGACGGTGAGCGGCTTGCCGGCGAGCTCGCCAACTCCCTCGGGTTGACCCAGCCGCTGGCGTCCAAGCACCTGCGGGTCTTGCGGGACGCAGGGCTGGTGTCCGTGCGGGTTGACGGACCTCGACGTTGGTACGGACTGCGCGTCGAGCCACTCGCCGAGCTCGACGACTGGCTGGAGCCGTACCGGTGGATGTGGGAGTCCCGCCTCGACCGCCTTGGCACCCATCTCGACGTGATGTCCGCCGCCGAGGAGCAGGAAGAGGTAGGAGCAACAGATGTCCACTGACCAGTTCTTCACGCTGGGCGGACGACCGACGGTTCGCGTCGAGCGGCACTACCCGCATCCGATCGACAGGGTGTGGCGCGCCGTCACCACGCCCAAGCATCTCGGAGAGTGGTTCCCGAGCCCGGTGGAGCTCGACTTGCGAGTCGGCGGGGCGATGCGCTTCGCCGCGTTCGAGGGCGATCCCGGCGCGGTCGGCACGATCGAGGTCGTCGACGAACCTCGAAGGTTGGCGTTCTCCTGGGGCAGTGACCGGTTGACGCTCGAGCTCATGCCCGACGGCGACGGCACGACGCTCGCCCTGACCCACACGTTCGACGACCGATATGGCGCGCCGAGCTTCGCCACCGGCTGGGAGATCTGCCTCGCCAGCCTTTCGAGTGTGCTCGCCGGCGAGCCTGTCCCTCGGCCCGACCGGGGCATCGCTCGGCACGAGGAGCTGGTCCACGAGTTCGGACTCGACGTGCCGGAGGTGACCGATTCCGATGGCGGTTGGACCGTGCGCTTCGAACGACAGCTCACGTGTCCGGCATCGGTTGCCTGGGATCTGTGGTTCGGCAAGGACCGCGACACCGGCGAACAACGGGTTGCGCCAGCCGTCGGCGAGCCGCTGACGCCCTACATGGCACCGGACGTGGTCATCGGCACGATGACGGAGGTCGAGCTGCACCAGGTGCTCGCGTTCGACGTCGCGCCGACCGGCGGTCCCGGCGAGCGCGTTCGCGTCGAGCTCACCGATGGCACCGGACACGGTGCGCGGATCACGCTGACGGTGAGTGGTCGCGATCCCGACGAGCGGGACGCTGCGGCCGAGATGTGGGGCACGGGTGCGATCGGCCATCTCGGCTCGATGGCGGCCGAGTGGGCGCTCGCCCAGCCCGCGGTGGCCTGACACCCATCCGGGTGATCGACGGCTGCTGGAAATCTCTTCCGCTCGGTCGGTCGTATCGATTGCGATCACTCATCGCCGAGTCTGGGAGGTCCGACATGCTCAACACCGCGTTCCCGCGCCGACTGATGGTGGCCAGCGTGGCGGGCCTCGCCACGCTCGTCGCGGTTCCGATCTCGTCGTCCGCCGCAGCAGCGCGCGACCTCTTCTTCGAGGAGACGGCGTCGGCGTTCTGGGCCGCGCTCCACGAGTGCGCTGACGGCTCGATCGTGGAGGGAACGCTGCTCGTGCAGAGCACCCGCGACTTCGAATCGCCCGACACCGAGGATGCGGACCCGACCGCTCGGGTGCAATTCCTCGCCGTCTGTCCCGATGGCACGTCGTTCAGTTGGGGCGCGATCGTGCCGGCGACGATCACGAGTACCACGAACCTCAAGCACGTCACCGCCGTCGGGACCGGGATCGCCAGAGACAACCTGGGAGAAACGCATGAGGTCACTTTCGACGTGACGTGGACGGGCGTGGGGCGGCTGGAGACGACGGTCAATGGGCCTGGAAGCAAGCGCGAAGAGCGCGAAGCGACGGCGACGGGTCAGGTGACGTTCGATGACGTCGTACTCGTCGACGGCGAGGCCGACCATCCGACCCGGCCGGCACCGTTCATCCGTGTCGACACCGAGAAGTAGTGCTAACTCGACGTCCCGCCAGGTGGTGCGGGCGGCGACGTCAGGCTGAGCTGGATGCCGGCGATCAGCCACTCGCGGTCGGGTCGGACGAAGACGTGGCTGATGCGGAAGTCACCGTTCGACGGCGTGCCCTTGTAGGCGGCCTCCTGGGTCTGCGTGCCGATCGACACCGCCGTGTCGCCGTACTCGCGGATCTCGACGTCGTGCCACGTCAGGGCCGTGGTGGCGAAGTCGCCCGAGTCGTAACGGTCGAGCCACTGCTGGCGGTCGAGGACGAACCCGAAGGGGCCGACGAGGCGGAAGTCGTCGGTGACGATCGATCCGAGAGTGGTGGTGTCGGCGGCGACCTCGGCGGCCGCCCAGCGCTCACCGAGCTGGCGGATCTCATCGGTGGTGGTGGTCATCGTGAAGCTCCTTCGATGGTCAAGCGGAGGTGGGGGCCATTCCCTGGCCTTGGCGGTACATCTGCGGTGGCTTGTTGCCGGCCAGTTGGCCGCCATCGATCGGAACGGTGGCGCCGGTGACGAACGATGACTGGTCGGAGCACAGCCACAGCACGACGTCGGCGACCTCGTGCGTGGTGCCGATGCGTCCCATCGGGACGGACTGGCCCGCAAGCCGCTGCGCCTCGGCACCGGCCCGCTCGATGTGGTGGGTCAGGATCGGCCCAGGGGCGACGACGTTGACTCGTACGCCACGGTCGGCGTAGTCGAGCGCGGCGACCTCCGTGAGCCCGATGATCGCCGCCTTTCCGGCGACGTAGGCGGCGAGGTTCGTCGTCGCTCGGACGCCGGCAACCGACGCCATGTTGACGATGGCACCGCCGCCGCTGTCGAGCAGCGCCGGGATCTCGTACTTCATGCCGAGGAACGTGCCGCGGACGTTGGTGCGGATGCCTCGGTCGAACTCCGCCGTGTCGATGTCCGCAAGGGGAGCCGGCATCGGTCCGTCGGTGGCGTTGTTGAAGGCGGCGTCGAGGCGGCCGAACGTGTCGACGGCGCGCTCGACGAGGGCGCGCATCGAAGCCTCGTCGCCGACATCGGTTGCCTCGGCGACGGCTCGTCCACCGGCCGCGGCGATGTCGTCGACGACGTGCTGGAGGGCGGCGGTGTCGCGTGCGCCGAGCACGACGGCGTAGCCGGCGGCAGCAAAGGCCCTGGCGACGTCGGCGCCGATGCCTCGGCTGGCTCCTGCGACGAGTGCGACCAGGTCAGTGGTGGTGGGAGCTGCGTTCGTCACGATTAGATCTCTAATCATTAGATCTCAAGGCGTCAAGTAGTGTGGTCGCATGTCACGTGGGCGCGCAGTCGAGGATCCGATCGGGCTCGAAGTGAGTACAACCGGCCGCGTGCTCCAGCGGGCGTTCGACGACCAGCTGATGGCGGCGGGCGGATCCGTTCCCGTGTGGCTCGTCGTCACCGCGCTGAAACGATCGGACCACGCGATGCAACGTGACCTCGCGGCGTCGATCGGCATCGAGGGCGCCACGCTCACTCACCACCTCAACCGCATGGAGCGCGCCGGCCTGGTCGAGCGCCGCCGCGATCCGGTGAACCGCCGCAATCAGACCGTCGCCCTGACCGCCGATGGCGAGGCACTGTTCGCCCGACTGCTGACTGCCGTCGTCGCGTTCGACCGTCGGCTCCGCGACGGCCTCACGGACGACGAGCTCGGTGTGTTGCGCGGCCTGCTCGGGCGCCTCCGCGACAACGCGTCGACGGCAGCCTGACGGATGGCTGCTGGTGGCGGCGACAACCACTGAGCGTGGCGTCGGGACGTATGCCCATCGCCACACGCGGCGGCCTGACGGCGACCGTCACGACCATGCGAGAATTCCCGACCATGGTGACACCCCCGGCCAGTGCACGCGTGCGGTTGCGGATCACCACCGTTTCGGGCCGGGTGACGGTCACGGCGGAGCCGGGCGCAGAGGTCGTCGTTTCAAGTGGCTCGACCACCGCGACACCTGACGGCGACGTCGAGATCCGACCACGGCGAGTGTCGGACTCGGTCCAGGTGACATGTCCGGCAGGCGCCGACGTGATCATCGGGACGCGCTCGGGCAACATCGAGCTCCAGGGCGCACTTGGCTCCGTCGGCATCACGTCGGTGAGCGGCGCGATCCAGGTGGGGTCCGTCGCCGATGCGGATCTGCGCACGGTCTCCGGCTCCGTCGAGCTCGCCGAGTGCCTCGGGCAGTGCCGGGTCTCGACCAAGAGCGGTCGCATCACCGTTGGCACGACCCGTGATGCCGAGATCTCCACGGTGTCGGGCCGTGTCTCGCTCGACGATGTCAGCGGCAGCATCGACGTGCGGGCGGTCAGCGGCAGAGTGTCCATCGGCTCGGCCGCGCGGGGCCCGGTTCGCGTGAGCATGGTCTCGGGCGCGGTGACGATCCGGCTGCCGCACGGTGTCCGTCCGAGCGTGCAGGCCTTGGGGCGCGGGACCGTGGAGAGCGCCTTCGAGTCGGGCGACGACGTCGCGATCAACATCGCCAGCGTGAGCGGCCGCGTGCGTCTCGTCACGACCTGATGGCGACGGCGAGCGAAAAGGGGGCGAACGAGGTTGAGGGCACCATCGTCTTCACCGACATCGTGGGCTTCACGGAGTTCACGGCGACACGGGGCGACGTCCAAGCGCTCGAGCTGCTCGCCACACAGGAGCGCCTCGTGCGGGCCGCGCTCCCCGAGGCGGCGCGCATCGTGAAGGAGATCGGCGACGGTTTGCTGCTGTGGTTCGGCAGCCCGGTGGCGGCGTTGCAGAGCGCGTTCGCCGTCGACCGGTCCTTCGAGGCTGCGTCCCGAGCGGCGGGAGCTCCGTTGTGGCTGCGCATCGGAATGCACCATGGGCGCGTGCTTGCTCGCGGCGACGACTTGATCGGCCACGACGTCAACGTCGCGGCGAGGATCGTCGATGTGGCTGCCCCCGGCGAGGTGCTCGTCTCGGACACGCTCCGACGTTGCGTTGATCCAGAGGCTGCCGGCGTGCACTTCGAGGAACTGGGACCCGTCGTGATGAAGGGCATCCCTGAACCCGTGCGCCTCTGGCGGGCCGAAGACCGGAACTGTCCGTAGGAATCGATCGTTGTGATGCGGTTTCTACGGACAGAAGCGTGCGAGGGGCCGTCATGACCGCCACCACGGCCGGACCCGGCAAGCGGCACCGCCGCCCGTCGGGCGCGCCCCCGCCGCTGCCGCGGCACATCCCGTGGACCACACGGGCGTGGGTCGTGCTGCTGATCGCCCTCGTCGCCGTTGGGTTCGTGGCGAGGCGCGTGTCGTCCGTGCAACGGGCGATCGATCAGATGGATGCGGCGATCCTGCGGACGATCGCCAGCGTGCGCACCTCGGCGCTCACGACGGTCGCCGACGCCGTGAACAACGTCGTCCTCGGCTGGACGATGTTCGCGATCGGAGCCGGGCTGGTGCTCGCGCTGATCGTGCTGCGCCGATGGCAGCACCTGTTCGCCTACCTCGGCAGCGTGCTCGTCGTGGAGGTGATCGGCCTGTTCCTGATCGACCTCTTCGAGCGCCCTCGGCCGTTCGACGTGACGACGATCGGCGACTGGGACGGGTTCGCCTTCCCGTCCGCTCCGGCGGTGATCGTGTCCTTCACGGTCGTCGGCCTGATCTTCGGGCTGGTCGTCGCAGGGCGGCCACGCAGCGATCGCCAAGGCAGTCGGGGCCGTCGTCGTCGGGGTCGTGGTCGCGGCGCGGCTCTACCTCGCCGCAGACCATCCCACCGATGTGCTCGTCGGCGTCGTGCTCGCCACGGCGATCCCCCTGCTGGCGTTCCGCTTCTTCGCCCCGAACGAGGCGTTCCCGGTGAGCTACCGGCAGCGCAAGGCGGCCCATCTGGACATCGACGAGCGGCGGACCGACGCGATCCGCTCGGCAGTGTCCGACCAACTCGGACTGCGCGTCCTCGACATGGGACCGATCGGATTCGCCGGCTCAGGTGGATCCACGCCGTTGCGGCTCCGGCTGGACGACGGCAGGGCGGTGTTCGGCAAGCTCTACGCGAAGACGCACGTGCGCGCCGACCGCTGGTACAAGATCGTTCCGAACGATCCTCTATGGGCGACTCGAGGACGAGGCCCCGTTCCAGTCGGTGCGTCGGCTGGCGCAGCAGGAGGACTACACGCTGCGCGTCATGCGCGATGCCGGTATCCCGACGGCGGCGCCGGTCGGCATCGTCGAGCTGACGCCCGAGCGCGAGTACCTCGTCGTCACCGAGTTCTTCGAGGGGTCGCGAGAGATCACCGAGGCCGAGGTCGACGACGACGTCATCGACCAGGGCATGGCGGTGGTCCGGCGTCTGTGGGATGCCGGGCTCGCCCACCGCGACATCAAGCCCGCCAACGTGCTCGTGCGTGACGGGGAGCTGCTGCTGATCGATGTCGCGTTCGCCCAAGTACGCCCGTCGCCGTGGCGGGAGGCAGTCGATCTCGCCAACATGATGCTCGTCCTTGCCGTGTGCACCGACGCCGAGCGCGTGTACACGCGAGCGCTCCGGTTCTTCACTCCTGACGAGATCGCCGAGGCGTTTGCCGCGGCCCGCGGCATCGCCAGCCCGACCCAGCTGCGCACCGTCATGCGCCGCGACGGGCGCGACCTGATCGGCCGGTTCCGCGCGCTCGCTCCACCCCGCCGGCCGATCTCGCTCCAGCGGTGGGGACCGCGCCGCATCCTGTACGCCATCGCGCTGCTGGTCGCAGCCGTGCTGCTGATCCCCACCACGTTGGGCCTGTTCACCCCGACTGACCTGCCGGTCAGCAGCCCGCCGACATGCGGTCCCGGGCCCGGGGACGTCATGATCCTGATGGCGCAGTCCGTGCCGACGGCGATCGACCTGCCGTGCATCACCGTGCTGCCCGGCGGGTGGAACGACGGCAATGTCTCGATCAGTCATCTGCGGACCAGGTTCTCGCTCGATTCCGACCAGGCAGGGCAAGACGCCGTTGTCGTCACGCTCGAGCCGAGCTGCTCCACCGACGGCGCCCGCGAGGAGCCCCTCGACCTCCCCGAGGAGGTTCGTCTCTTCGTCAGGCCGCCCGCCGGGGCCGGAGCACCCACGATGCGTTGGTACGTCGCTGACGGTGCATGCACGACGTACCGCCTCGATGCCGCGCTCACAGATGACCCCGGGTTGCTCGCCGCGATCGACGCTTCGCTGACGTTCCAACCGCGCAACGAACTCGTCGCCCGCGTGGAGAGCGAGTGGGACTTGACACTGTGCGGGGTCTCAGCACCGCCTTGCGAAGGAGGCACGTCATGATCCCCGGTGCAGTGCTGCTCGCCTCGGTGCCGGAGGTGATCCTGCGGATCGTCCTCGGGCTGCTCTTGGCGGCCGTGGTCACGGCGCTGTCGCTCCGGCTGCTCGGCATCCGCCGCGGCTGGATGAAGGCACTCGCCGCCGGTGCCGCCGGCTGGACCATCTCGGTGCTGGTCGCACTCGGGATCAGCGATTGGGACTGGGGAGCCGATGGGCTGACCTTGCACATCGTCGTCATCGCCATCCCGACCACGATGGCGATCGCGGTGGCGCTCGACCTGTTGGCCCGGCCAGGAACGCTGTCCACCGGCGACCGCGGGGGCCTCGTCGTCACGCCCCGCCCGCTGCGCGCCATCAAGCGCCGCATCTCCGTTCTGCGTCGCTACCGCGAGTTGGCAGGGCTGTTGCGTCGTGAGGGCTTCGGCCCCCTGATCAAGTCGACCGACCGGGCCGAGCGCACGGTCGAACGGACCGGCATCCGGCTCCGCCGCGTGCTCCAGGACGCGGGTGGCGTCTACATCAAGCTCGGCCAGATCGCCGCGACGCGCGTGGATCTCCTCCCGGCCGATGTGTGCACTGACTTGGCCACGCTCCAGAACCGGGTCGAGCCGGTGTCCGCCGACGACGTCGCCGCTGTGCTGGAGTCCGACCTCGGTGCCCCCATCGACGAGGTCTTCGCCGAGTTCGACTGGTCGCCGCTCGCGGCGGCGTCGATCGGCCAGACCCACCTCGCCCGCCTCACCACCGGTGAATCCGTCGTCGTCAAGGTGCAACGGCCCGGCATCGAGCAGTTGATGGAGCGCGACCTCGCGGCACTTGCCCTGCTCGCCAACCTGGCTCAGCGCCGCACGCCGTTCGGACGTGAACTGCGATCGGGCGAGCTCCTCGAGCAGTTCGCCAAGAGCCTCCGTGAGGAGCTGGACTTCCGTCGCGAGGCCGACGCCATGCTCGAGATGGCCAGCGGGCTGGGACCCGAGAGCGGCGTTCGCGTTCCGTTGGTGTACCGCAGGTTCTGCACCCGCCGGATCCTCGTGCAGGAGCGCTTCCATGGAACGCCGCTCACCGATGCGGCGGAGCTGAACGCGGAGCAACGCACCAAGCTCGCTGGTCAGCTCGTCGCCGCGACGATCGACCAGGTGATGAAGCGGGGCTTCTTCCACGCCGACCCGCATCCAGGGAACATCTTCGCCCTGCCCGACGGGAGCCTCGGTTTGATCGACTTCGGTGCGGTGGGCCGTCTCGGGCCGATCGAGCAGCGGGCGATCATCGACATGTTCATCGCCCTGGCCCGTCGCGACGTCGGCCTGCTGCGCGAGGCCGTCGTGCTGCTGACGGGAGGTACCGAGACTGCGTCCGACGAAGAGCTGGAGCGGGTCCTCGGGCGGCTGCTTGCCGAGCACGTCCGGCCGGGAACGGGCACGGTCGATCCCGCGGTGATGCAGGAGTTGGTGGCCACGCTGTCTCGGCTCGGCCTGCGCTTGCCCGGCGACGTGGTCTTGCTGTCACGCGCCCTCGTCACGGTGGACGGCACGATGCGCGCCCTGTCGCCGACGATGACATTGATGGGCGCCATGGTCGAGCTGATGGAGCCCTCGAAGTCCAGCGAGGTCATCGATCGCCAGGCTCTGGTCCGTGAGGAGCTCCTCAACACGCTGCCGCATCTGCGGCGGCTCCCCGAACGGGTCGATCGGCTGCTCACCCAGGCTGGGCGGGGGGAGTTCCGTGTCCGCAACGTCGTCGACGAGGATGGCCGCCGCATCCTGCGGACGCTGGTCAACCGGGCGCTGCTGGCGTTGATCGGCGCGACGTTCCTCCTCGTGTCGACGCTGCTGCTCGTGTCGGCCGACGACGGTCCGGCGATCAGCGAGGACACTGGGCTGTACGAGGTCTTCGGGTTCGGCGGGCTGCTCGCGGGGATGGTCCTCCTCCTGCGCGTCGTCGGAGCCGTGGCGAGGGACGGCACGACATGAGCGACGCGTCCTGAGCGGTACGACGGGGTCGTTACCGGGATGAGCTCACGTGACCGGTGGCAGTCCTCCACCGCCGAGGCCGAGCGTCCACCGTGCCAGCGTGCCCAGCAGCAACCCGAACCCGGTGCCGCCGAACACGTCCAACGGGAGGTGGGCTCCGGCGTACACACGGGCAACCGCGATGACCACCGCGATGCCGAGGGCCACGGGCCGCCACGCCGTCGGCAACGACGGTGCGAGCACCGTGGCCAATCCGAAAGCGACTGCGGCGTGTCCGGACACGTAACCGAGCCCGCTCGCGTTCTCGCGCACGTGGACGTCCTCGAGCAGCTCGCCGGGCCGACCCCGCCGGGCGATGTTCTTGACGCCCTTGGCCAGCCAGTAGCCGGCCTGTGACGCGCCGACGCAGGCCACGGCGAGTCGTCGGTCGCGGGTGCGCAGGCCGGCCGCGCCGGCGACGGCGAGCGAGCCGACCAGACTGCCGAGTTGCATCGGAGGCCAGATCACCGGCCACAGGGCGTCGGGCCAATCGTTGACGGCCTCGAACAGTCGGGCCTCCCATTGCGGCACGACCTCGTGACGGGCGACCAGCACCCAGCTGCCGGCGAGCAGTCCAGCTCCACCGAGCACGCTGGCGACTTCACTCATGTTGATCTTCCGTCGGCCAAACACCTGTGCACCGTAGGGGCCGAGTGCTGGCCACAGCCGTCTTTGTCAGCGCTCTGGTCGAACGGTCAACCAGTTCGCTGACTGAGATGCTCGAGCGACCCCACCGTTGACCCGCAACGTCGATCGCCGGCTAGCCGGAACCCGCCGTCTCGGGCGCGTGGCAGACCGCTTCCACGTTGTTGCCGTCGGGATCGCGAACGAAAGCGCCGTAGTAGTCGGGGTGGTACTCGGGCCACACGCGAGGTTCGTGGAGCACCTCCGCACCCGCTGCGACCGCGGCATCGAAGAACCGGCGGACCGTCTCGCGGTCCGAGGCGGCGAAGGCGATGTGCGACTCGCGGAACCCCTCCCCTGAGTTGAACACGCCGATCCAGAACTCGGGCTTGTCGGCGCCGTAACCCATGGCGACGCCGAAGTCCATCATTCGCGACGCCCCGAGCGGTGCGAGCACGGCGTCGTAGAAGGCCGCGCTCGTCGGCATGTCGGCGCATTGGATTCCCAGGTGGTCGAGCATCTCCTCAGCTTCTCAGAACCGGCATCGCTGCACAGCCGGCAGAGTGTCGGCCCGAGATCCACGTTCTCGATGTGTGGCGTCGCTATTCTCACGCCGACCACGTGTCTGTGGAGGTGACCATGCGCCTGTCGGCGAAGTTGGGAGCGGAGTTCGTCGGGACGTACGTGCTCGTGTTCGGCGGCACTGGGAGTGCCGTCCTCGCCGCAACGTTCTTGACCCCTCTGGGCGCAGACAGCGGCCTCGGAATCGGCTTTGCTGGCGTCGCACTCGCGTTTGGACTGACCGTCCTGACGATGGCGTACGCGCTTGGTCACATCTCAGGAGGACATTTCAATCCGGCGATCACCCTGGGGTTGGCCGCCGCCCGACGCTTCGAGTGGAAGGAGGCAATCCCTTACATCGTCACGCAGGTGGTCGCAGCGATCGCCGCCTCCGCCACGTTGTGGGTCATCGCCATCAACCAGCGGGGCACCACGAAGGCCACGCTCGCCGCCGGCGGCTTCGCGGCGAACGGCTACGGCGACCACTCGCCGGGTCACTTCAACCTGTTCGCCGGTCTGGTCATCGAGATCGTGCTCACGCGCGGTCTTCCTTGTTGTCATCATGGGAACGACCGACAAGCGAGCCTCAAAGGGGTTCGCCGCGCTTGCCATCGGCCTCGCCCTGACGCTCATCCATCTCATCAGCATCCCGGTCACCAACACCTCGGTGAATCCGGCCCGCTCGACAGGACCGGCGATCCTCCTCGCATTCGGCGGCGAATCGTGGGGTCTCGAACAGCTCTGGCTGTTCTGGCTCGCCCCGATCGTCGGAGGAGTCCTTGGGGCGTTCATCTACCAGCTCATTGCTGAGCGCGAAACCGTCTCCGACGCCACCGTCATGGGCGTCGACGCGACCGACGCGTGACCCCGGGCCCATCGAGCATGGGAGCTGCTCGGACCGCGATCGCTACGCGCTGACCGGACGACCGCCGGCCACTGCCGTGGTCACGCCGAGCCCGACGTAGACGCCGCTCGACACGTAGCGCTCGGCGCGGCGAGCACGCACACTGCGGCGCAACATCCCGCCGATCGCCGACGCGGCAAGTGCGTACGTGCCATCGCTCATCAGCCCCAACACGATGAACACGACGCCGAGGACGACGATCTGCATCGTGACCGAGCCGCGGTCGACATCGACGAACTGTGGCAGGAAGGCAAGGAAGAACACCGCGGTCTTCGGGTTCAGCAACTGCACGATCACGCCCTGGCGGAACAGCGAGGACATCGGCGCGGTGGAAGCACTCGCCGCGGCGACCGTCCTGTCGCCGGCACGCCAGCGGCGGATTCCGAGCCAGATCAGGTACGCCGCGCCGGCGTACTTCACCACGCTGAAGGCCACCGCGGAGGAGACGATCAGCGCCGACAGCCCGAACGCCGCGCCCGCGACGTGCACGAGCGAACCGGTGTGGGTGCCGAGCACCGAGACGAGCCCGGCGCGACGCCCCTGGTCCACGCTGCGCGTGACGATGTAGAGGACCGACGGTCCTGGGATGACGAGCAGCACGAGCGCGGCTGAGCAGAAGAGCAGGAGCGTCGACCCTGATGGCACGGCCGCAAGGTAGACGGGCACGCCGCTGGCAGTCATCGGGGTTTCTCCGGACGGGCTGACCCAGCGACCGCACACGCGGCCGCCCGTCTGTGACACTGGCCGCGTGCGTCGGCTGGGGAACGGGAACGCGTGAGACGAGGAGCGGTGGTGATCGGCGCCGCGCTGACGATGGTGGCCTGCACGAGTGGGCGCGAGGCGCGCCCGGTCGAGCGCCCGGCACCGCCGTCGACGTCGGAGCCAACGTCGGAGTCGACGGAGCCCGACGGCACGGATGGCCAACCGGATGACTCCACGGCGACGACGGAACGAGGGGGGACGTCCTCGACGTCGAGCACGTCGTCGTCGTCGACGACCTCCACAGCAGTTGCGGCGGAGCTCAAGGGCACGGCGGTCGCGGGCAGTGCCGGCGGCGTCGAGGCCTGGCCCGCCGTACTCCCAGACCGATCTGTTCTCGGAGGCCGTCCGGTTGGCCGACGGCACCTGCGTCGGGTGGCCCGAAGGTCGGGGTGGATCGACGGCTGGACTGGCGGTCGGCGCACCCGTCGTCGTCCTCGACGCGGTTGCCAATCAGGAGCTCGGCCGCGGCAGCATCACGGCCAGCCGCTGGGAGGACATGTCAGCGGGCGGTGAGCAGTGGAACTGCATGTTCGACTTCACTGCGGCGGTCAGTGGCGCACCGCCCGAAGTCAGGATCAAGGTCGCCAGCCTGGAGCCGTGGACGGCCCGCCCTGACCCGACCAACCCGAGCTCGTACGTGGCGTCCGTGAGCACCGGAGCGGACATCGCCCGCATCGCCTCGTGCCCCGCGGTGCCGGCGCCGCCGAACACCGCCGGAGGGACCACGACACCGACCGTGGCGACGACGGCTTCGGCCCAGCTCGTCTCGGGGTGGAATGCCGTTGGCCAGTACTGGTCCCGTGGCGTCGACGCCCTGTGCGCGGCCGGGCTGCCGGTGACTGCTGTGGCCCGGCCCTGCCGCCCTGTTGGCGTTGGCAGCGAGTACATCGTCGCCGTCGTCGACTCCGACGACCCGACGGTCGTCTACCCCAACGGATCGCCCGTGCCGCTCGGCACCGAGGTGACCGTCTCCATCGCCACCGGCCGGCTCTGCGGCTGACCGTCACTGCGGTTCGTCTCGCAGGCAAGCTGCTCGACTCACCTCCACCCCACACGAGCTCGCCGCCGCCGCTCCGCAGCGGCGCTCGCCCGCCTGGCTCTGCGGCTGACCGCTCGGCTGACCGCCACGACCTCGATGCGTCAGGTGTCGTCGAGGACCTCGTGCCACCGGCGCACGGTGTACGCAGTGACGAGCCCGTGCCGCACGTACGGATCCGACTCGGCGAATGCTTCGGCCCGCGTCGCGCCGTCGTCACCGGCGAACACCAGCAGGGCACGGTCGTATGGATCGGAGAGCGCTCCCGCCAGGAGCAGTTCCCCGCGCTCGTGGGCGGCTCGCGCCAGCCCGAGGTGTTCCTCCCGCAGGGCCGCGCGACGCTCGAGGTAGTCGTCGACGAGCTCGTAGATCAACACCCACCGCATCCACCAACTCTTACGTCGGGCTCGTCTCGCAGGCAAGCTGCTCGACTCGCCTCCCCGAGCTCGCTGCCGCCGCTTCGCAGCGGCGCTCGCCCACCTGCCGTGCGCACGCCCCTGAGCAGAGCCCAGACTGTTCCGATGCATCCCGGATCTGACCTCGACGTGTTGCAGGCCGCAGCGAGCAGCGCTCTCGAGTACGCGGTCGATCGACGCCCGCCGCGTCATCCCGGACGAGCACGACCTCGCCGCCCTCGAGCGCGTTCGACGAACCGTTGCCCGAGGTCGGAGCCGACCCGCTGGCGACGCTGCGCCTGCTCGACGACGTCGGCAGCCCGGCCACGATCGCATCGAGCGGGGCCCGCTACTTCGGCTTCGTGACGGGCGCCGTCTACCCGGTCGCGCTTGGCGCGTCGTGGTTGACCAGCGCCTGGGACCAGAACGCCGGACTGGCCGTGATGTCGCCGGTGGCGACCAAGCTGCACAACGTCGTCCGCCGCTGGCTCGTCGACCTGCTCGGGCTGCCCGCCGACACGAGCGTGGTCTTCGTCACTGGCGCGACGGTCGCCAATGCCGCCTGCCTCGCTGCGGCCAGGGACGCACTCTTGGCCACCGTCGGCTGGGACGTTCAGTCCGACGGCCTGTTCGGGGCGCCGGCCCTCGACGTCGTGATCGGCGAGGGCGCTCACTCCACGCTCGTGAAGTCGCTCGGGCTGGTCGGCCTCGGGCGTCGACGCGTCCATGTCGTCCCTGCCGACGACCAGGGTCGGCTGCGCGCCGACCGCCTCCCGGACCTGGACGGGCCGGTGCTGGTCTGTGCCCAGGCCGGGGAGGTCAACACGGGAGCGTTCGATCCGTTCGACGAGATCGCCGACTGGCTGGGTGCGCGCACCGGCTGGCTCCACGTCGACGCCGCATTCGGCCTTTGGGCGCTGGCGGACCCGAGCCGTGCCGACCTCGTGCGGGGGCTGCCTCGAGCAGATTCATGGGCGACCGACGGCCACAAATGGCTGAACGTCACGTACGACTGCGGGCTCGCCTTCGTCCGCCGCGTCGACGACCTGCGCCGCACGTTCACGGCGACGGCGGGCTACCTGCCTCTCGGCGACACCTTCGACGCGATGCACCACACGCCGCAGTCGTCGCAGCGGGCCCGGCAGGTGGAGGTGTGGTCGGTGCTGCGGACGCTCGGCCGCCAGGGCGTCGCCGCGCTCGTCGCCGGCAATTGCCGCGCCGCGGTGACGATCGCTGATCGGTTGCGCGACGCGGGCCTGACGATCCTCAACGACGTCGTCCTCAACCAGGTGCTCGTCCGCCTCGTCGATGGGCCGACGACCGAGGCGTTGATCGCGGCAGTTCAAGCCGATGGGCGCGTGTGGTGTGGACCGACGCAGTGGGGCGGCGCCACGGCGATGCGCGTCAGTGTGTCGTCGTGGCGGACGGACCTCGACGTTGCCGCGTTCACCGCCGAGGTCATCATGGACTGCGCCCGGCAGGTCACAGAGACTCAGGCATGATGGGAGTGATGCCGCAGGCCCACTCCGTCGTCGTCGCCGATCGGGCGACGCCGCGAGGGGCCTACCCGCACCTCAAGGTGGTGGGCGACCTGGTGTTCGTGTCCGGGACGAGCGCCCGCCGGCCGGACGGTGCGATCGAGGGCGCCACCGTTGCTGACGACGGCCGGGTGACGCTCGACATCCGGGCCCAGACCCGGGCGGTCCTCGACAACATCGGCGTCCTTCTGGCGGAGGTCGAGCTGACGCTCGGCGACCTCGTCGACGTCACCACGTTCCTCGTCTCGATGGAGGACTTCGACGGGTACAACGAGGTGTACGCCGAGTACTTCTCACCTGAGACCGGGCCGGCACGCACGACGGTCGCCGTCCACCAGCTGCCCCACCCGCACCTGGTCATCGAGATCAAAGCGGTCGCCCACGCCGGCGGAAAGGAGCCGAGATGATCGCGCCGATCGATCTTGCCGGGTGGATCGACGAGCACCAGGAGCAGCTGCGCCCTCCGGTCGGCAACGCCCAGATCTGGGACGAGGGCGACTTCATCATCACGGTCGTCGGCGGACCGAACCAGCGCACGGACTTCCACGACGACCCGTGCGACGAGTTCTTCTACCAGCTGCGCGGCGACATGGTGCTGCGCATCTGGGAGGACGGCGGACCGCGAGACGTCCCCATTCGTGAAGGCGCTGTGCTGTTGCTGCCGGCACACATGCGCCACTCGCCACAGCGGCCGGTGCCTGGTTCGGTCGGCCTCGTGATCGAACGACCCCGCCCAGCAGGCGAGGTCGACGGGTTCGAGTGGTACTGCCCCCGCTGCCACGGGCTGGTGCACCGCAGCGAGGTGCAGCTCGTGAGCCTCGTCGATGACCTGCCGAAGGCGTTCGCCGCCTTCTACGACGACGAGTCTGCGCGAACCTGCCCCAACTGTGGGTGGACCCATCCCGGCCGCGGCGCGCTGCCCGACCCGCCGCTGGCCGCCGAGGCGATGCCGCGGTAGGAGGTGGAGTGATGCCCGATTGCAAGCGACCGAGCGCCAGCGAGGGAGCGACCAGCCGCGGCCTGCGTGGCCGGGGAACGCCGTGATCGTTGACCTGCACACGCACTTCTTCCCGGAGAACTGGCCCGACCTGACGCAGCGCTGCGGGACGCCGGACTGGCCGTGGATGCGGCGCGACGGGCCCGACCGGGCAACGGTGATGGTCGGCCGCACGGAGTTCAGGTCGATCACGTCCGCGTGCTGGGATCCCGCCGTGCGCCTCGCCGACATGGATCGCGACGGCGTCGACATGCAGGTCGTCTCGGCCACACCGGTGCTGTTCGCCTACGACCGCCCGGCCGAGCACGCCATCGAATGCGCGCGGATCTTCAACGATTCGCTGCTCGAGCTGTGCGCTGCCGGGGACGGTCGGCTGATCCCGATCGCCCAGGTGCCCTTGCAGGACACCGACATCGCCTGTCGGGAGTTGGAGCGCATGATGGCCGCCGGCATGCGCGGCGTGCAGATCGGCAACCACATCGGCGACCGCGACCTCGACGACGACGGCGTCGTTACGTTCCTGGCGCACTGCGCCTCACTCGGCGCCCCGGTCTTCGTCCACCCGTGGGACATGTTCGGCGGCTGCCGCCTCGAGGAGTGGATGCTGCGCTGGACGGTCGCCATGCCCACCGAGACGCACCTGTCGCTGAACCGGATGATCCTCGGCGGAGCGTTCGACCGACTGCCTCGTGACCTGCGCATCTGCTTCGCCCACGGCGGCGGGTCGTTCACGTTCCTGCTCGGGAGGATGGACAACGCCTGGCACCGCCGCGAGGCGACGCGCGGTCATTCGACGGCCCCACCGAGCGCCTACCTCGATCGCTTCGAGGTCGACTCGGCCGTATACGACGAGCGGGCCTTGCGCTACCTCGTGGACGTGATGGGTCCGGAGTCCGTGCTGCTCGGCTCCGACTACCCGTTCCCGCTCGGGGAGGAGCAACCCGGCCGCGTGATCCGCTCGTGCGGCTTCGCGTCCGACGTGGAGTCGCGGCTGCTCGGGACGAACGCGCTCGAGTTCCTGGGGCTCGACGTCGATGGCTGACGTCGGGATCGCCGGCGCTGGCCTTGCCGGATCGTTGCTCGCCGTGTTCCTGGCCCGCCGTGGCCACGACGTCACGCTGTACGAGCGGCGCAGTGATCCTCGAAGCGCCAACGCCGCGGGGCGCTCCATCAACCTCGCGCTGTCGGCGCGTGGGATCGACGCGCTGGAGCGGGTCGGCCTCGCCGAGGACGTCCTGGCGCACGGGCTGGCGATGCGCGGCCGCATGGTCCACGACCGAGACGGTGAGCTGGCGTTCCAGGCCTACAGCGCCGACGGCTCGAAGTCGATCAACTCGATCTCCCGGCACGGGCTCAATGCTCTGCTGCTCGAGGCTGCGTCGAAGGAACCCGGTGTGATCCTCCACTTCGAGGAGCGCGCCATCGGGATCGTCGCCGACACGGGTGAGCTGACGCTGGAGGGACCGACCGGACGGCACACGGTCACGCACGACGTCGTGATCGCCGCCGACGGCGCGTACAGCGCCTTGCGCGACGCGGTGGTCCGCACCGAGCGGGCCGACTACCGCCAGGAGCACCTGCCGTGGGGCTACAAGGAGCTGACGATCAGCCCGGACGCTGACGGCGGGTTCGCGCTCGATCCCGGTGCGTTGCACATCTGGCCGCGCGGCGACTCGATGATGATCGCCCTCCCGAACCCGGACCGCAGCTTCACGGCCACCTTGTTCTGGCCGTTCGACGGACCGTCCGGGTTCGCCGGGCTGGACGGACCAGACGCGGTACGGGCGCGATTCGAACGGGACTACCGGGATGCCGTCGAGCTGTTCGAGGATCTGCCCGGCGAGTTCGCCCTCCATCCGGTCGGCACGATGGTCACGGTGTGGGTCTGGCCGTGGGTCCGCGGTCGACTGGCCCTGCTCGGCGACGCCGCCCACGCGATCGTCCCCTTCTTCGGGCAGGGCATGAACTGCGCCTTCGAGGACGTCGTCGAGCTCGACCGGTGCCTCGAGGAAGCGGGCGACGACTGGACCGTGGCGCTCCCGGCGTACGCAGCGCGCCGCAAGCCCAACACGGACGCCATCGCCGAGTTGGCCACCGACAACTTCGTCGAGATGCGCGACAAGGTGGGATCGCCGCTGTTCCGGCTCGGCAAGCGGGTCGAACACGCCGTCGAGCGGTGGGCGCCCGATCACCTCCAGTCGCTGTACGAGCTGGTCAGCTTCACCACCGTGCCGTACGCCGAGGCAAAACGTCGAGCCGCCGCGCAGCGCCGGTTCCCCGCCAACCTCGTCGCGCTCGGCGCCGCAACGGCGGCACGTGTCGCGGACGCCGCCGGCGGGTTGGTGGGTCGTTGACGGCCTCGGTGAGTGATGCGGCGCTGCTCGGGCCGGCGGGCGCCGAATTGGCAATGGAGCTCGAGGCTGCGGACGACGTGCCCAGCCGCCGCGACCTGTTCCTCGTCCCCGATGGGGTCGCCTATCTCGCCGGCAACTCGCTCGGGTTGCAGCAGCGCGTCGTGCGGGCGGCCGTCGACGACGTGCTCGACGCATGGGCCACGTCGGGCGTGGCCGGACACTTCGACGGCGCCTTCCCGTGGGCGCCGTATCACGAGACGATGCGCGAGACGGTGGCCGGTCTGGTCGGCGCGCAGCCCGGCGAGGCGGTCGTCATGAACAGCCTCACCGTCAACCTGCACCTGATCCTCGGCAGCTTCTACCGGCCGAGCCACGATCGGTACCGGATCGTGATCGAGGCCGACGTGTTCCCGTCGGATCGCTATGCCGTCATGGGCGTTGCTCGCGCTCACGGGCTGGACCCGGACGATGCCGTCGTCGTCCTCAGGCCGCGCCCCGGTGATCATCACCTGCGGACGGAGGACGTCACGGGATATCTCGCAAGCGACGGTTCGTCGGTCGCGCTCGTCGTCCTCAGTGCGGTCGATTTCCGCACGGGCGCGCTGCACGACGTCCCCGCCATCACCGCAGCGGCACACGACGCCGGCGCCCGCATCGGGTGGGACCTTGCCCACGCCGCCGGCAACGTTCCGCTCCACCTGCACGACTGGCAGGTGGACTTCGCCGTGTGGTGTCACTACAAGTACCTCAATGCCGGTCCCGGTGCGGTCGGTGGTGGCTTCGTCCACGAGCGCCACGGCTCGAGCGCCGAGCTGGTGCGCCCGGGCGGCTGGTGGGGCCACGACCCCGCGACCCGCTTCGACATGCCGTTCGCCTTCACTCCAGTCGCCGGCGCCGAAGGTTGGCAGGTCTCCAATCCGCCGATCCTCTCGATGGCGCCGGTGCGTGTCTCGCTGGAGCTGTTCGACCGCGTCGGCATGGACGCATTGCGGTCGCGCAGTGTGCGCCTGACCGGCTTCCTCGAGCGGATGCTCGACGCGGTTGCCACCAGACGCCGTCTCGAGTTGCTGACGCCCCGCGATCCGGAGCGCCGTGGTGCCCAGTTGAGCGTGCAGGTCGACGAGGCCGCGGCCGTGACCGAGGCGCTGTTCGCCGACCACCGGGTTCGAGCCGACGACCGCCCGCCCAACGTCATCCGCCTGGCGCCGGTGCCGCTCTACAACACCTACGAGGACTGCTGGCGGGCCGCTGTAGCGCTCGACGCCGTGCTGGCTTGACGCGTCCGCGAGGTCAGCGCAGCGCAGGGTGCAGTTCGGAGTGGTGGCGCAGCCATCGCTCGGCGAGGCCGTCCTCGGTGGTCGCCGGGTCGTCGTAGGCCGGTGAGAAGATCGGCGCCGCCGACGTCACCTCCATGACGACGATCGAACGCACGCGATCGCGTCCGATCGTCGACCCCAGCTCACGGAGGATCTCCATGCCCCGCTCGTAGGCGTTCCCGTCGGTGTGCACGGTGGCCGTGCCCTTGAACCGGTAGCCCTTGCGCACGATCGGGTCGACGACGTTGACCTCGATGTTCGGGTTCGAGGCCAGGTTGGCGACCGTGCCGGGAGACGCGATGTCGGCGAACATGAGGTGCTCGTCGTCCCACACGGTGGTCGTGCCCTTCGGAGACAGGTTGGGCCGGCCATCGGGCGTCACCGTGGCGACGAAGCCCAGCCGCTGCTCGAGCACGACCCGCCGCATGTCCTCCGAGAGCTTCACGGCCCGGACTCTCGCGCCGAAGCCGGCCGGCGGCAATCGATTACCCGACTCAGGCGATCGCCGTCGACCACCACTGAGGGTCGGGCCGAAACAGCTCCGCTGGTCGCCCAACGGCGTCCGTGTCCAACCAGTACACGAGCCCGGCTCCAGGCTCGGCGCGTCGCTGCTCGTCCGTCCAGTTCTCCGTCGCCGTGGTGATGTACAGCCGGTTGAGGCGAGGGCCACCGAAGGCGCACGAGGTGACCTGCGCAGCGGGTACGGCGAGCGACTGCCGCAGCACGCCGGCACTGGAGTAGCGATGGATGCGGCCGCCTCCGTAGATCGCTACCCAGAGGTCTCCGGCGGCGTCGACCGTCATGCCGTCCGGCGCCCCGATCTCCTCCGGGACGGTGACGAGCACGTGATCGTCGGAGATGGTCCCCGCGTCAGCGTCGAAGGTGAAGGCATGGATGACACGCGGCCCGCTGTCGACGAGGTACATCGTTCGACCATCGGGACTCCAGCCGAGACCGTTGGAGATCGTCAGCGCGTCGAGCACCCGCTCGATGTGCCCCTGTCGGTCGAGACGGAACAGCGCCCCGCCGCCGGGACGGTGGTCATCGGCCAGGGTGCCGGCCCAGAAGCGGCCCTGCGGATCGCAGGCGCCGTCGTTCATTCTCGTGCCGGCCGGTGCGACTTCGCCGAGCGTTTGCACGGCACCATCGAGGGTGAGGTGGACGAAGCCTCGGCCGGCGGCGACGATCCAACCATCGTCGCCGTCGATCGGCGCCACCGCGCCGACCGTCCCGCCGAGGCGGTAGCCGCGACCGTCGATGACCGTACCGTCGGCGTCGAGGCGGCCGCGAAGGACACGGCCGTCGACGATGTCGACGGCCAGGAGCTCATCGCGACGAGCGTCCCAACGCGCGCCTTCGCCGAGAACGCGCTGTTCAATCGTGCAGGCGACGGCGTCCATTGCCCCTGCCACTGCTACCCGGCGAGGCGCTCGGCCGCTTCGACGGCGAGCTCGAGGCTCTGCATCATCCGCCGCCCGAAGTCGCCCATGTCGACGCCCTCAGTGTCCTTTTGCCCGTGGGCGTATCGGGCGTAGACACCTTGAAGGATGCAGACCACCTTCCAGTAGTTGAAACAGCGGTAGTACTCGATCTGACCGAGGTCGGCGTTGGTGCGCTCCGAGTAGCGGTCGAGGAGGTCCTGGCGACTGCAGAATCCCGGCAATGCAGTGGGGGGCACGGTGCCGCCAGGTGTGATGTCGCCCGGCTCTGACCACGCGTTGATGCAGTAGGCGAGATCGGCCAATGGATCGCCGAGCGTCGAGATCTCCCAGTCGACGACGGCGGCGATGTGGCCTTGCTTGGCGACCCGACAGTTGTGGAGTCCGTAGTCGCCGTGCACCAGGCTCACCGTCGTCTGCTCGGGGAGCCGCTCGACGAGGAAGTCGTGGAGACGGTCGACATCGGGGAGCTCCCGGTCTTTGGACGCGTTCCACGAGGAGTACCACCGGTGGAGCTGGCGGCCGACGTACGAGTCCCGCTTGCCGAACGAGCCGAGGCCGATCTCGTCGGGGTCGAGAGCGTGCAACCCGGCCAACGTGTCGATGAAGGACGTACTCGTGCCGGCGCGTGCCGCGACGGTGAGATGCTCCTCGACATCGAAGGCGGTGTACAGCGAACGTCCCTCGACCCAGCCCATCGCATAGAAGCGGGCGCCGATCACCTCGGGGTCGTCGCAGAAGGCGATCGGTTCCGGCACCGGGACGGACGTCGGCCACGAGCGCGTCGATCACCTTGAACTCTCGTCCCATGTCGTGCGCCGTCGGTTGCAGCTCGCCGAGCGGCGGCCGACGGACCACGAACGTCCGGCCGGACTCGTCGTCGATGCGGTAGGTGACGTTCGAGTGACCGCCGGCGAGCTTCGTCCATCGCAGCGGCAGGTCCAGGCCGTCGACGTGCGCAGCCAGCCACGCCGAGACGTTCCCGACGTCGAAGCCTGGCGGCTCATGCATGCCGCCGACCCTACAGAAAGGTTTCTGATGCGGCCGCCGAAGCGCCTGGAGGCGCCGGCGTGCCGAACCGGGACCCTTTCTGATGCGGCCGGCGAAGGCGCTGGAGCGCCCGCCGTGCCGAACCGGGTGTTCACCTCTGAACGACGCGGCCGACGCCTCGATGCGGCCGCCGAAGCGCCTGGAGGCGCCGCCGTGGCGAATCGGGACCCTTTCTGATGCGGCCGGCGAAGGCGCTGGAGCGCCCGCCGTGCCGAATCGGGTGTCCACCTCTGAACGACGCGCTCTCTTGCTGAACAACGCGGGCCGCCTTGGTGGTTCCTGTGGCTGGTGCGGTTGGTGGCAGCTACGTTCCGTGGTCATGCTTCGCACGAGCGATCAGTATCGGACCGCACTCCAGGACGACCGCGAGGTCTACTACCGCGGTCGCCGCATCCCGGACGTGTTGGCGGAGCCCGAGCTCCGTGTGGCCATCGACCACGCGGCGATCGACTTCGATCTCGCCCACGACCCCGCCAACCGTGACTTGATGGTCGCCAAGGACGCCGACACCGGCGAGGACATCAGCGCCTACTACCGCACTCCTCGTAGCGCAGAAGACCTGCTGGCGCGATCCAAGCTCATCGAGACGGTCACGGCCGCTGGCGGGACGATGGTCACGTTGATCAAGGAGATCGGGACCGATGCCCTGTTCGCACTCCAGCGCACGTTGGAGGGCGAGTCGCTGGAGCGCGTTCGTCGTTTCTACCGACACTGCTTGGAGAACGACCTGGCAATCTGCGTTGCCCAGACCGATGCCAAGGGTGACCGTTCCAAGGCGCCGTCCCAGCAGGACGATCCGGACATGTACATGCGGGTCGTGTCCTCGAATGACGAGGGCATCGTCGTACGTGGCGCCAAGGTGCACACGTCGGTCTCGGTGAACTCTGACGAGATCATCGTGCTTCCGACGCGCGCCATGGGTGCGGACGATCGTGACTACGCGGTCAGCTTTGCCGTGCCTTTGGCTACGAAGGGTCTCAAGCTCTACGTCTCGGGGTATGCAGCCGGCGACCGCAACGATTTCGAGTTCCCACTGTCGTCGCGTCACAAGATGCTCGAAACGCTCACGGTGTTCGACGACGTCTTCGTTCCATGGGACCGAGTGTTCGTCTGTCAGGAGCCCGACAAAGCGGGGCCCCTGGCCCTGACCTTCGTCGAGTACCACCGCTTCACGGCTGTCTCATACAAGCTTCCCCTGGTGGACGCCATGGTCGGGGCAGCTGGTGTCATCGCGGAGATGAACGGGGTGATCCGGGCCGGTCACATCCGGGACAAGCTCACGCATCTCATCATCTACGCCGAGACCGTTCGGGCCCTCACCGAGATGGCCGCCAACCGATTCCGCACCGGTGCCCACGGGATCGCCTATCCGGATCCGATGACGACGAACATGGCCAAGTACACCTTCGCCACGAACTATCACCATGCGATCGAGCTCGTGCAGGACTGCGCCGGTGGACTTCTCGTGACCGGGCCGGGCGGCGAGGACTGGGAGAATCCGGAGATTCGGGCCGTTCTCGAGAAGTACTTCCGAGCGGCGGCGGGAGCAGAGGAACGCCTCCGTGTGATGAACCTGATCTCCGATCTCACGGCGCGCGACTTCGGCGGCTATCACGCCGTCCTCGCGGTGCACGCCGAGGGCTCGATCGAGGCCGAGAAGATGCAGATCTTCCGGGCCTACGAGCCGCGGCGCACCATGGCGTACGCGCGCAAGCTCGCGGGCCTCTGACCGCGCTATCCTGCGAGTGACCGGGCATCGTCCACTCACCATCGGCGTGCCATAACGCCAGGAACCGTTCGAGATCCACAGCCACCCACCGGTCCCACGCTTGTTGCGCCGTCGGTCAGGTTGCGATGATCAGCGCGACGACGCCGATCGCCACGACGAGCGCGACGATGATGGCGATGATCCAGTGGGTGGACATTCCCCGACGCCACGGATCCTCGGAGAACGGGTGAAGGGCTTGCTCCCGCCGGTCGTGCAGCTGGTACTCGTTCGCCTGGCGGGTGCCCACCTTCGGCAAGTGCTTGCGCCCCTTGCGCTTCATCCCGGCTCGGCCCATCGCGGCATCCTACGTCGGCGCCCGAGGACGGCTCCTGTCAACGACTCGTGCTACTGCTTCTGGTACGAGTTGTAGTAGTCGTCGTTGACCACCGTCGCCATGCCGTTCGAGTTCAGCAGCAGGTCCTCGGTGAGGGTCTGCGAGCCGTAGGTCCATCCCTCCGGCAAGGTCAGCTTGCTCCCGAGCTCCGAGAGCTGCTTGATGGTCAGCGTCGGGTCCTTGATCTGCGCGTAGGACTGCATGACGTACACGTCGCCGTTCGGTGCCGTGAGCGTGAAGATCTCCTTGCCGGCGTCGTAGGTCCAGATCGTGTCGCGAGCGACCGAGTTCGGTGTGTAGAACTGGTCACCGACGGTCGGCTGGCCCGCCGGGGTGCTGAGCGTGGCTCGCAGTCCCATCTCGATGCCTCCGAACGTGAACGTCTCACCGCTCGCCGTCGCGCCACCGGTCGCGGTGAGTTGGTCGATGACCCAGTGGCGGGGTCCGTTCAGCTGGGCACCCTGGGAACCGAACTCCTGGTTCACGTCGTCCTCCGTCATCGTGTTCCACTGCTGCGGTGGGCAGAAGTTGAAGGTGAGCGTGTTGTAGACGTAGGTCGTTGTCGTCGAACCCTGGCTGACCGACGGGATGACCTCGCAATAGCGGACGTCGCGCAGCGGTCCGACCGGCGCTGCGGTTGTGGATGGGCCGCCGCTGTCCGCGATGGTGGACGCCGCGCCGGCACCGTCCGGCGTCGTCGGCGGATCGGCCGTACCGTCATCCGAGCTGCAGGCCACAAGGGCCAGCCCCGACGAGAGCACGAGCGCGCAGAACGAAGACCAACGATGCATGAGATTCCCTCCTTCGGGACCGACCGGCGACGAGCGACCGTCGCCGGCGAACCTGTGATGTCAGTCAACTGACATGAGCACCGTATAATGTCAGTCGACTGACGTCAACCCCTTTCTGATCCACGATGAGCACCCATGAACCTGTGACCGGACGTGACCGCAAGCGCGAGGCGACTCGCCATCGACTACTCGATGCCGGCCTCCGCCTGTTCGCCGAACGCGGCTATCACGCCGTCACGGCCGCCGAGATCGCTGACGCGGCCGGGGTCACGGAGCGCACCTTCTTCCGCCACTTCCCGACGAAGACCGACCTGATCCTCACGAACTGGCGGCGTCTCGCCGCTCAGCTACAGGTTGCGATGGCCGCAGTGCCGGAAGACACGCCTCCGATCGAGGTTGTCCGCGCCGGCGTCACTGCGTTCTCGGCGTTCCTCATGGAGACCGTCGAAGCACGGCCAGCGTCGTCGATGGCCGATTACGCCGCGAACCTGCCGGTGCTCACCATGCTGGACGTCGTCCTCGCCTTGGAGCACTCGGTGTCGGATGAACTGGCGCGCCGGCTTGGCCGCTCCAACGAAGACCTCCCTGTCCGCATGGTGGCCAACGCCTCGATCGGCCTCCTCCGCGCCGCCGGACGGGCGTACGCGCTGGGCGCCCGCGCTCGCCCGCTGACGGAGACGGCGGCGGAGAGCATCGACCACCTCAGGCCGCTGTTCGAGACACTGCACTCCGGTCGGTGATGACGGACCGTCAGAGCCCGCGTTGGGCCGTGATGCGACCGTCCTTCTCGGCCTGAACGAGCGCGTCGTAGTCTCGCTCGTTCTGATCGGCGTAGGTCTCCGAGAACTCGCAGATCGCTCGGTCAAAGGACTGGCCGCCGCCGAGGTACGAGGCGATGGCGAGGCGGTCGCCCGAGCGGGCATGTGCCCGGGCGAGGGAGGCGCCGCATCCGCGGGCGTAGATCGCCATCGTGGTCGGCGACATGACCTCCACCATCGCCGCCCCCTTCCAGTCACGGAGTTGGCGGACGTAGTAGTCGCGCTCGACGCCGTCGATACCCGTGACCTGGTCCCAACCCAGGAAGATGTCGCTGTTCGCCTGCATGAGGCGCTGGCCGTGCACCACCCGCTCACCGTGCGATCGCCGTTCGCTGCGGCCGACGAACGCTTCGAGCACCGAGGCCTGAGCCTCCTTTGCTTGCAGCAACAACGGGTCAGCATCGTCGCGGCCGAGCATCAGGACGATGAACGCTCGCGTACCGACGCTGCCCACGCCCACCACCTTCCGGGCGATGTCGGCGAAGCGAAACCCCTCGAGGAGGTGGCGGCGGTCGCTCGACAACGTCCGCTGATACCGGTGGATGACGCCACGAAAGAAGTCCTCGATCTGGACCCGCGCCACTCCTTGGACGAGCTCGTCGACGGGTTCGACGAGGGGCGGGTCGCTGATGATGCATCGCCGCCCGTCGATGACGTGCGTGAGCTTGTCGAAGGCCTGCAGGCTGTCGCGGGTGCGAGCCTTCGCCACGTTGGCCTCGGCCCGCTTGCGCACGGCCGGGTCGACTTGCCGTCCGAAATCCCTGACCGTCGACTCGATGTCCAGGTGGGAGTACCAGACGGCGAGGTTCGACATGGCCGCATACTCATGCATCGCCGAGCGATACCGGCCGACCAGCGCCTGGAGCACGGCCTCGCGCTCCTTCGTCGAGAACCCGTTGTCCCGGCCAGCGATCGCAAAGCTGGCCGCCAGGCGCTTGACGTCCCACTCCCACGGGCCGGGATAGGTCTCGTCGAAGTCGTTGATGCCGAACACGAGGCGCCGCTCGGGCGAGGCGAACACGCCGAAGTTCATCAGGTGGGCGTCACCACAGACCTGGGTGACGATCCCCGAGTGGGGGGTGGTGGCCAGGTCGGCGGCCATGATCGACGCGGCCCCTCGATAGAACGTGAATGGCGACACCAGCATGCGGCCGTAGCGGATCGGCACCAGCTCGGGCACCCGGGTGACGGCCTGCTGCTCCAGCAGCGCGACCGGATCCGGCCGTTGCGCGTCCGCCGCGAAGCCGGCATGGCTGGAGCGGGGGACTTCTCGTCGTGCCGCTCTGCCCCGTGCCACCCGCTCCTCGGCGGTCAGCCGGGGGACCAGCCTGCCGTGCTCGTAGCGCATGCCGGCCGGTACCGGCTGCGACTCGTGCTCGTCATCCGTCGCTGAGACGGCTTCCACCGCGACCTCCTCCTGGGCAGGAGCAGAGTCTCGCGGGTCAATGAAACCACGACCATTCGGTCGTGGAACAGGAACGGCACCGGCAGGTGGTCAGGACGCTCGAACGAGGGCTGGCCCCGGCACGATCGAGCGGTCGCCGGCGGCCGTGGCACGACGAAGCGGGACGGCGAGCACCAGAGTCGTCGCGAGGGCAGCTGCGCCGGCGACGGCGAACGCCGCACGGGCACCGAACGAAGCGGCGAGCGCGCCGGCGATCGCCGAGCCGGCGGCGTACGCGATGGCGTCCACGGTCACGGCGCACCCGAGCACTCGGGCGACGTCGTCGGTGGGCGGCAGTCGCTGGACCAAAGTGCTGGTGCCGACCTCGGCCACGACGTAGCCGGCGCCGGCGACGGCGAGGACGACCGCGGCGACGGTCAGCCATGAGACGGCCGCCATCGCCGCCAGCCCCGTGCTGACGACCACGCATCCACCGAGGATCCCGACGCGCGACGTCACGGTTCGAGCCGGCGACAGCATCGTCGCCCCACCTGCGACGGCACCAACGGCCACGACTCCTTGGAGAAACCCTGCACCGGCGTCACCGACGCCGAGATAGCCGAGCGCGGCGCACACCACCAGGACGTCGATGATGCCGTCCACCGCGACGAGCAGTGCCAGCCCACCAAACGCCGCCCGCAACCCCTTCGTGCCAGCGACGAGGCGGGCGCCGCGGAGGAAGCCCTGAGGCCGGCGTTCGGCGGCCGTGTCGGATCTCGTCCGTACCGTGGCCGCCAGCAGGGAGCCCACGGCGAACGAACCTGCCGCCGGTAGGAGCGCGGCACCCGTCCCGAACGCCATGAGCAGGCCAGCGCCGACGGAGCCGATGAGGAAGCCGCTGTGCACGGCGAGTCGGTGACGGGCGGTGGCCACGGCGAGGCGGGCCTCGTCGTCGCCGACCAGCCGGACCCGTAGGAGCCCGCCGGCGGGGTCGCACACGCTGCCGACCACGCCCATCAACGCGGCCAGTGCGCACATCGTCGCCAGGCCGGCTTCGAGGTCGATGGCCAACGCGATTGCCGCGACGACTGCGGCCGCACACGCGCGAGCGCCGACCAGCAGGTCACGGGGACGGTGGGAGTCAGCGAGGATCGAGCAGAGCGGAGCGCCGGCGGCTGACGCCAGCGAGCGAGACGCGGCGACCAGTCCCACGGCCCCGGGGCCGAATGCGGTCCAGGCATCGACGGCCAGCACGAGCACGGTTGCCCAGATCCCGGCCCGCTCGGCCGCTGTCGCCATTGCCAGTCGCCGCCCCGCAGCAGCGGCACTCATCTCCCGGTGGCGCGCCGCTCGCGCACCGCCATCAGCCTCGACAGACATCGCACCAGGGTGCGCAACGACGACCGGACCGCGCATCGGCCAGACGTCGTACTCGACGTCTTAGCGCCTGGTACGGCAGAGCCTGCGGCGTGAATCAGGTCCGGGCGCCGGCAGATTCGTCAGAGCATGAATCCGTCGGACTCGACGTTCGAAGCTCTCGAACACGACTCTCACCAGGCCAGTCTTGCGGTCTCCGGTCGGGGCCGGACAGCTCGCCCTAGCGTTCGTTTCGGAGGTGACTGATGAAGGCGATCCTGACCGCGCTCGAGGAACAGCACTCGGAGCTCGCCGCGTTGCTCGATGGATTGGCTGCCGCCGATTGGGAGCGGGCGACACGGTGTGATGGGTGGACGGTTGCCGACGTCGTCCTCCATCTGGCGCAGACGGACGGGTTGGCCCTGGCGAGCCTGCAGGACGGATTTGCCGAAGGTCTCGACGTGTTGGCCGGTGGCCTCGAGCCGCAGGGCAACGTCGACGACGGAGCAGCAGCGCTGGTGGCACGCGAGCGTGGGCTCGCGCACGATGCCCTGCGTGAACGGTGGCGCACTGGTGCCACCGCGCTGCGCCACACCCTTGCTGTCGATGACCCACACCGACGCGTCGGCTGGGTCACCGGTCAGCTGTCGACGCGGACGCTGGCGACGACTCGCCTTGCCGAGTGTTGGATCCACACGGGCGACGTTGCCGCCGCAGTTGGCGTAGACGTCGAGCCGACCGATCGGCTGGAGCACGTCGCCCGTCTGGCCTGGCGGACGTTGCCCTACGCGTTCGCCCGCGATGGCCGACAGCTCACGGGTCCCGTTGCCTTCAACCTGCGCGCTCCTAGCGGCGCGGAGTGGCACTTCACTCCGGATACCACAGCATCGACAGTCATCGAAGGTGACGGCAGCGAGCTGTGCCTGGTGGCGGCGCGTCGCATCGCCGCGGATGACACCTCGCTCCGCGGCAGCGGACCCGACGCGAACGCCGTCCTCGAGCTCGTGCGGACGTACGCGTAGCGGCCGCCGCAATGCGTGTTGGCGTGGTCGGGGTCCCACTGCTCGAGACGAAGTTCCACGCCCCGCGCCGTCGGCGCGGTGTCGTCGCCCGCGCCCGCCTCCTCGACCGGCTGGACCCTCGGCGGCTCCCTGCCCTCACGCTGGTGTCGGCGCCGGCGGGCTTCGGCAAGACCACGTTGCTGAGCGAGTGGCTCGCCACGGCAGGTCGCGAGGCGCGAGTGGCGTGGGTGTCGCTCGACAGTCGCGACAACGACCCACGCCTGTTCTGGTCCTACGTCATCGCCGCGGTGCGCGTGGTCGCTCCAGACGTCGGCGAAGGCGCTGCCGCGTTGTTGGCAGACGGAGCACCGTCGATCGACGGCGTGCTCGCGACGTTCCTCAACGATCTGGGCCGCGTCGACGTCGAGCTCGTCGTCGTGTTGGACGACTACCACCTCGTCGAGGCGTCGGAGGTGCACGAGTCAGTCAGCTTCGTGCTCGAGCATCTCCCCGCGCACGTCCACCTGGTGCTGGCGACCAGGGCGGACCCGCCGTGGCCGCTCGGTGGACTGCGTGCTCGAGGTGAGCTGCTCGAGGTTCGAGCGGCCGAGCTGCGCTTCACCTCCGACGAGGCCGTCGCGTACTTCAACGGGGTGATGGATCTCGCCCTGACCGAGGCCGAGGTCGAGGCTTTGGAGGGCCGCACCGAGGGCTGGGTCGCGGCCCTGCAGCTCGTCGCCCTCTCGTTGCAGGGTCGTCACGACATTGCCGGTTTCATCGCCGGGTTCGCCGGTGACGATCGCTTCATCGTCGACTACCTCGCAGACGAGGTGCTCGACCGCCAGCCGGCGGAGATCCGCGGCTTCCTGCTGCACACTTCGATCCTCAGCCGACTCACCGGGTCGCTCTGCGACGCCGTCGCCGGAGTGACCACGGGGAAGGCCATCCTCGAGACACTGGAACGGGCGAACTTGTTCGTCGTCCCACTCGACGACCGTCGGGAGTGGTATCGCTACCACCACCTGTTTGCCGACGTCCTGTCCGTCCGCCTGCTCGCCGAGGACCCGGACCTCGCGGCCGTGCTCCACCGCCGGGCGAGCGACTGGTACGAGCTCAATGGCGAGCGAGCTGAGGCCATTCGTCATGCCCTGGCCGCCGAGGACTTCTCCCGTGCCGCCGACCTGGTCGAGCTGGCCGTTCCGGCGATGCGTCAGGCCCGGCAGGAGGTGACACTCCGCGGCTGGTTCGAGGCGCTTCCGCCCGAGGTCTACGCGAACCGGCCCGTGCTGAGCATCGGGCTGGTCGGAGCTCGAATGAGCACAGGGCAGTTCGACGGTGTCGAGGATCGGCTCGACCACGTCGAGCGATTGGTTGCCCCGTCCGGTTCGTCGCCGATCGAGATGGTCGTCGTCGACGAGGCGGAGTTTGCTCGGCTACCGACGCAGACGGCCATGTATCGCGCCGCCTTGGCCCTGCTCACGGGCGACATCGCAGGCACGATTGCCCACGCCAGCCGCGCCATCGATCGCGTCGCCGAGGACGACCTCCTCGGCCGAGGCGCTGCAGCAGCCCTCCTCGGCCTCGCCCACTGGACGCTGGGTGATCTCAGCGCCGCCGAGCATCGCTATGCCGAGTCCGTCGGCTGCTTCGAGGAGGCCCAGCACTACGCCGACGTCCTGGGCTGCTCCCGCGCCCTCGCCGACATCCAGTCCGCCCGCGGCCACCTCGGCGCGGCGATCTCCACCCTCGAATCGGGGCTCGAGCTCGCCCGCACCCACGGGTCCCTGCGGGGAACCGCCGACATGCACGCTGGCCTGAGCGAGCTGTTCCGCGAGCGCAACGACCTCGAAGCTGCCCGCATCCACGTCCAAGCCAGCGCCGAGCTGGGCGACCGCGCGGCGCTTCCACAGAACGCCTACCGCTGGCGTGCCGCCCTGGCCCGCCTCTTGCAGATCGACGGGGACTTCACCGGCGCACTACAGCTCCTCCACGAGGCCGAGGAGGTCTACGACACTGACTATTCGCCGTCGATCCGCCCGATCCCGGCCGTCGCCGCCCGCATGCACATTGCACGCGGTGATCTCACCGCGGCGCGTCGCTGGGCGGCGAGCCGGGGCGTCGCCGTGGGCGACGAGGTGAGCTACCTCGCCGAGTACGAACACCTGACGCTGGCCAGGCTGCTGCTCGCCGAGCACGTCGACGACCTCGCCGGCGGAGCCCTCCACGACACCGTCGCCCTGCTCGACCGGCTGCTGACCGGAGCCGAGGACGGGCAACGCGCCGGCTCGGTCATCGAGATCCTCGCCCTGCGGGCGCTCGCTCACCACGCGGCCGGCGACACCTCGCGAGCCCTCGACGCTCTCGCAGCAGCGCTGACGAGAGCCGCGCCCGAGGGGTACACACGGATCTTCCTCGACGAAGGCCGCCCGATGACCGTCCTCCTGCAGGCCGCCGCACAGCACGGCACGGCAGTCGAGCAGTCACAGCGACTGCTCGCCGCCACCGCCACCCCGCCGACCGTCCGCAGCCCAGTCGACGTCCAGGTCACTCGTCCTGGTCTGGTCCAGGAGCTCAGCAGCCGTGAGCTCGACGTCCTCCGGTTGCTCCGCAGCCCGCTCGGCGGACCCGAGATCGCCCGTGAGCTCATGGTGTCGCTCAACACCATGCGAACCCACACCAAGAACATCTACATGAAGCTCGGCGTCAACAACCGACGCGAAGCCGTCCAGCGGGCGGCCGAGCTCGGCCTGTAGCCCGGCCGAAGATCACCGCACCAATCACCACATGTGGTGAGGCGTGCTCACCACGTCCGTTCGTACGGTCCTTTCGTGCAGTACGAGATCCGAGTCCAAGGACATCTCGGGCCCCGATGGGCGGCCTGGTTCGACGGACTGACGATCAGGAACGAGACGGACGGCACGGCCGTCCTCCACGGCCCAGTCGTCGACCAGGCGGCACTGCACGGCCTGCTCCAGAAGCTGCGCGACGTCGGCCTGCCGCTCGTGTCGCTCACGCAGGTGCCATCCGAACAGACCCAAGAAGGGAACCGGCCATGACCATGTCCACCACCACCGCCACGACGACCACCACCAGCCAGCAGCAGCAGCAGCAGCAAGGCCCGCATGGACCCGATGCGCAAGACCGCACTCGTCGCAGGACTGCTCTACCTCGCGACGTTCGTCTTCTCGATCCCCGCTCTTGGCCTCTACGACAACGTGGTGAACAACCCCGACTACGTCTTGGGCTCCGGTGACGGCAACGGTGCGCTGTGGGGCGGTCTGATCGAGGTCATCACCGGTCTCGCCTGCATCGGCACCGCGGTCGCGTTGTACCCCGTTGCCAAGCGATACAGCTCGAACGGCGCCGTCGGCTTCCTCGCCTCCCGCATCCTCGAGGCATCGATGATCTTCGTCGGTGTCATCAGCGTGCTGAGCGTCTTCACCCTCCGCCAGGACTACGCCGGTGGCGACGAGTCCACAGTGACCGCGATCGCACAAGCACTGATCGCCGTCAAGCAGTGGACCTTCCTGCTCGGCCCCGGCCTCCTGGCCGCCGTCAACGCCCTCTGCCTCGGCGTGGTGATGTACCGCTCCCGGCTCGTGCCCCGGATCATCCCCACCATCGGTCTGGTCGGCGCTCCCATCCTGCTCGCCTCCTTCGCCGCCACCTTCTTCGGTGTCTACGACCAGGTCTCCGGCGCCGGCCCTGCTCGCCGCCCTCCCCATCGCGATCTGGGAGTTCTCGCTCGGCGTCTGGCTCACGTTCAAGGGCTTCAAGGCCCCGGCCGTCAGGAACGAGCCGGCGGTCAGCACAGCACCGCCAGTCATGGCCGCCATCGCCTGACCCCCGACCCGGAACACCGAGACAGCGCCGCCGCCTTCCAGCGGCGGCGCTGTCGCGCGCACGCCATGGTCTAGGTCATGCACGTTTCGTGATTTCGGACGATCGAGCGGTAGATGATGGTGATCGCGGCGAAGAGCACGGCGGACAAGGCGAGTGCGATGACGACGCGCAGCGCGGGTGTGCCTCCGTCCGGCAGGAGCGCCCGCCGCAGATAGTTCGCACCGACGATGATGACGAAGTACACCCACCACGGGGCCCACCTGGTCGATGTGGTCGGCTGTTGCTGGACTTGCTGGTTCATCACGGTGTCCTCCTTCGGTGACGCAGCGGGGGAGTGGGCGATCTGCCTGTCCGGGCGGCGCAGTGGCCAGAGCGGCGTGAGCGGTCGCACGTTGCCGGGCTGTGCGTTGTCGTCTCGGCGTCGCAGGGCGACGGCGACGACGTTGATGACGGCGATCACGACGAGAGCTGTGGCAACCCACGAGGCGACGCGTATCGATTGTGGGATCTCCGCTGGGCTCACGACGATGACGACTTGGCGGATGAGGTTGGCCACGGCGAACGCCACGCCGTAGACCCACCACGGCGGTCCCCATGGTGATCGACGCCTCGCGTAGTCGTGGAGGAGTTGTCGAATCCGGGAGTTCATGACGTCGGTCCGCTCTGTGGGCATGTTTGTCGATATCGACAATAACTCTGTCGATATCGACAGTCAAGGGGATCGTGCGGTAGCGTGCGCCGTGATGGTGGATCACGTGGACGGTGTCGTCGCGACCTGGAGGAACACGTATCCGGACTGGGACCTCTCCGGCATGGAGCTGCTCGGGCGAGTGGCCCGGATCGAGCGTCTCCTCGACGTCCGCCGTCTCGACGTGCTGCGTCCGCACGGGTTGACCACCGGGGACATCGACGTACTGGCCAGCCTCTGGCGCCATCCGGGCGGCCAGCGACCACGTGACCTGCGCCGCACGATGATGATCGGATCCGGCACCCTCACGCCACGCCTGGACCGGCTCGGGTCAGCCGGATGGCTGGAGCGCCGGCCCGACCCCGAGGATCGTCGAGGCTGCGTGCTGGTGCTCACCGATGCCGGACGGCAGCAGGTTCCACAGCTCGTCGAGCAGCTGCTCGCCGTCGAGAATCAGGCGCTCACGGCGCTGCCTCGAGCAGCGGTGGAACGACTTGTCAGAGATCTCGGCCGGCTGCTCTCAACACTCGACGACGTCGCGAGCCAGGGGAGCGCGCGGATCGGAGTGTGAGCGGTCGACCGGCGGAGTGATGCCCTCGTCGCCCAGGAGAGCGTGCACCTGCTGGATGGCGATCGATCCTTCGCCGACGGCGGAGGCCACGCGCTTCACCGATCCCCGCCGAACGTCGCCCGCCGCCAACACGCAGGGCATGCTCGTCTCCAGGGAGAAGGGCGGGCGATCGTGGTGCCAGCCGTGCGACACATCCGAGCCCGTGAGGACGAACCCGTGATCATCCCGGCGAACCGATGCCGGGAGCCAGTCGGTGTGAGGCTCAGCGCCGATGGTCAGGAACAGGCCGCCGGCGGGAATGGTCTCATCGACGTGGCGCGTGCGGTCGCGGAGCACGAGACACTCCAGCTCGCCGTCGCCACCTCCTCCCACGACCTCCGTCTGCAGGCGCACTTCGATGTTGGACGCCGCCTTCACGTGACGGACCAGGTACGCCGACATCCCGGCTTCAAGCGTGTCGGCGCGCACGACGAGGGTGACTCGTCGGGCGTAGAGCGCCAGGTGCAGGGCCGCCTGCCCAGCCGAGTTGGCGCCGCCGACGACGTAGACCTCGCGGTCGGCCATGGCCGCCGCCTCTGAGGCGAATCCGCCGTAGTAGACGCCGGCGCCGTTGAGCACCTCGAGCTCGGGAACGTCGAGCCGGCGATACCGCACGCCGGTCGCCAGGATGACGGCGCGGGCCCGTACTGCTTCGCTCTCGGAGAGCCCGACGACGAGCCTCCCGTCCACCCGGCGGAGTCCGGTCGCGTGCTGCATGAGGGCGAACTGGGCGCCCATGATCCACGCTTGCTCGTACGCCTGCTGTCCGAGGCGGCCGCCGCCCAGGCCCGCGTGGGAATCCCAGGTAGTTGCGGATCATCGAGGTCGACGATGCTTGGCCGCCGATGCCTCCCTGGTCGACGACCAGCGTGGTGAGCCCCTCGGACGCTCCATAGACGGCTGCCGAAAGGCCGGCCGGTCCTGCTCCCACGATCACGACGTCGAACTCGTGCTGCTCGGGCGTGAGTGAAGCTCGGGAGGCGCGCGCCAGCTCGAAATTGGTGGGATTGGAAAGCGCCGTGCCGTCGGGGAACAGCACCAGGGGCAGGTCCGCCGATCCGCCCGCCACAGTGAGCGCCGCTCGGCCCTCCGGCGAATCGGCGAGCGCGAACACGTGGGGGACCGAGCAGCGTCCGAGCACCTCGCGAAGTTCGTAGGCACGACCTGACCACGACGCGCCGACGACACGGATGGTGTGCGGCGCGAGCCGCACCGCCTCGGACCATTCGAGGAGGAACGTCGAGATGGCGTGATGGAACGCCTCGTCACGCTGCCCGAACGGGCGGATCACGTAGTGGTCGATGCGACCGGCGGCAGCAGCAGCGGAGACCGCCCTGCCGGTCGGCATGTCACCGAGATCCTTCCACTCGATGAGCAGGGCTCGTCGGGCGTGTGGGTGGAGGCGGTGCACCGTCCGCAGCAGCTCGTCGCCGTTCATGTCGGCCAGCCATTGGGCGGACAGGACGAGGGCGACGTGATCGGCCGTCGCTGCCAGGTCGGCGAGACGTTGCACTGCGGCGGAGGCCGAGTCGATGACTTCGATGCGATAGTCCCGCCCGTATCGGTCGTCCAGCGCTGCCTCGACGACGCGACGTCCGTCGGGATCCTCGTCGACGACGACGAGCACTTGGGTCACCACGGGCGAGACCATATTCGCCGGTCCCTCGAGCGACCCGGCGGCCCGGGGTCGCCGCAACCTGATCACGAGGCCGGCGCAACCTAGCGTTGGCCGACATGACCAACTCCTGGACGGTGCTGAACAGTCGCATCGACGAACTCGCGACGCAATGGCGATCAGCTCGTCCCGAGCGGCAGGCGAGACGCAATCTCGACCCGGCCGACTTCGAGCAACTCGTGGACGCCGGCTTCCTGCATGTCGCGGTTCCCGAGGGGCAGGGAGGGCTCTGGCGAAGCGTCGCTGAATCCACGCGATCGATCGGCGAGGCCTTGCGAACGCTCGCCGCTGCAGACTCTTCGGTGGCATTGGTCGCTTCCATGCATCCGGCCGTGCTCGGGTTCTGGCTCGCCCGTCCCGATGAGTCGCGGCCGCATTGGACAGAACAGCGCGAGGCGGTGTTCGCCTCAGCAGTCGAAGGCCGCCAGTGGGGAACGATCACGTCCGAGCCGGGCAGCGGTGGCGACATCCTCCGCACGAGAACGCAGGCGCGGCCCGACGATGGATCCTCCGGAACGTTGCCGGGCCGCATCTACCGCGTGACCGGCGACAAGCACTTTGGCAGCGGCTCGGGTGTGACCGCCTTCATGATCACGACCGCGGTGCCAGAAGGTGAGGACGCGCCGACCATCTTCGTGATCGACGTGCGGGACCGTCCGTGGGACGGTTCGACCGGCATGCAGCTGACGGCGGAATGGGATGGGATGGGCATGGCTGCGACGCAGAGCCACGCCATGCGGCTCGAGGCGTGTCCGGCGACCCGCTTCGCGTGGGACGGCGCGCTCGAGGAGATCATGCTGGCGGCAGCGCCGCTCGTCTCCACGCTGTTCACCGCAGTCATCCTCGGGGTCTTCGACGAGGCGATCCGGACCGCCAAGGCGCAACTGGAGCCGAAGGCAGACTCGCTGCGAGCATTCGAGCAAGTCGAGTGGTCGCGCGCCGAGCTCGACCATTGGCTCGCTGTGCAGGCCTACGAGGGAGCACTTCGGGCCGTGGAGTCCGGCGACCCCCAACGATCGCTGCACGCAACGCTGCGGGCGAAGGAGGCCATCGCCGAGCTCGCTGAAGCGTCACTGCATCGCCTCACGCGCGTCATCGGCGGTGGAACCTTCTCGCGAAGGTCTCCCTTCGCGTCGTGGTTCGAGGACGTTCGCCGCGCTCGGCTTCCTTCGGCCCCCCTGGGGTCTGGCCTACGACAGCCTCTTCCGCACGTCGTTCATGTGAGCCGTCGCCATGGGACGGTCGGCGAACGTCCCTTCTGGGCGCGGACATTCTCGAATCCGAGAACGTCCGCGCCCAGTTGGGTGAATGAGAACCTCCGCGCCCAGATTCCTGCCACGTGCGCCGTCGACGTCAGCTGAAGAGCTTGACGACCTCGTTCTTGACGACCTTGCCGAGGGTGTTGCGGGGCAGCTCCTCGATGAACAAGAAACGGGTGGGAACCTTGGCGGCGGCCAATCGTTCCTTGCCCCACGCTCGAAGTGCGTCGCCGTCCGGGGAGGCCTCCGGTGTGGACACGGCGGCGATCGCGACCCGCTGCCCCCACTCGGTGTCGTCGAGGCCGACGACGGCGCAGTCGGCGATGCTCGGGTGGGTCCGGTAGATCTCCTCGATCTCGAGCGCCGACACCTTCTCGCCGCCGGTCTTGATGATGTCCACGGAGGACCGCCCGAGGAGGCGGTAGCCGCCCGGCTCGTGGACGCCGACATCACCAGTGCGGAACCAGCCGTCGACGAACGCCTCGGCGGTGGCGTCGGGACGCTCCCAATAGCCCGCGAACACCTGCGAGCCGCGCGCGAGCAGCTCACCGGGCTGACCGTCGGGCACCGCTTCTCCGGTGTCGTCGACGACGCGCACCTCGACGTCCGGCATCGGTTCGCCGACGTGGCCCGGCACCCGGTGCTCGAGCGTGTTGGACAGGACCATGCCGAGCTCGGTCATCCCGTAGCGCTCGAGGAGCGTGTGTCCGGTCAGCCGCCGCCACTGCTCCAGCGTGGACACCGGGAGCGCGGCCGACCCCGACACCATCAAGCGCAGCCCAGCGGCGCCGGCGGACCAGCGCGACCGGGTCACGTCGTCGGCGGCTTCCCACGCCGAGGTCAATCGGGCGTAGACCGTCGGTACGGCCATGAAGACGGTGATGTCGCCCGAGCTGAAGCGCTCCCACAGTGCGGAAGCATCGAACCCACCCGGCGCCTCACAGCAGGCGCCGACGGCCAGCGCCGTGAACGCCACGTTGATGAGCCCGTGGACGTGGTTCAGCGGCAGCACGAGCACGGTCCGATCAGCCGCCGACCAGCCCCAGGCGGCGACCATTCCGTCAACCATCGCGGCGAGGCTGCGGTGGGTGTGCACCGCGCCCTTCGGGCGACCGGTCGTGCCGCTGGTGTAGATCATCAACGCCGGATCGTCGACCCGCGGCGACAACCGGTGGACGAGGCCGTCGGCTTCCACGTCGACGACACGGATCCCAGCTGAAGCCGCGAGGCGGGCAGCGGCCTCTCGGTGAGCCGGTGAGGCGACGATCGCCGCGGCGCCGCTGTCGTCCAGCACGTAGGCCAGTTCGGCGTCGGGGTTCGGTGGATGCAGCGGGACGGCGATGGCGCCGGCGTGCCAGCAGGCGAGCACCGAGGTGACCACGTCGTGACCGGGCGTGCACAGCACGGCGACTCGATCGCCGTGCTCGACCTCGAGGGCGGTCGCGAGGTGGACGGCGGCGTCGTCGATGCTGGCGAACGTCCACTCACCAGCCGGGTCGACGATGGCGAGGCGCCCGTTGTGGGCGCCGACGCGATCCGGCAGCGGGAGTGTCATCGGGTGCCGTCCACGAGCGTGTCAACGAGCGGCGGACGACGGGCGGCGAACCCCGTCGCCTCCTCCAGCACCTTGGCGGCACGCAGCAGGGCCACGTCGGCGCCTTGGCGCGCCACGAGCTGCACTCCGACGGGCAGCCCATCGTCGTCGAACCCAGCCGGCAGCGACAGTGTCGGGCAACCCGTCACGGTGATCCGCCAGCAGGACTCCATCCAGTCGATGTAGTTGGACAGGCGTGCGCCCGCGACCTCCGTCGGGTATTCGACCTCGACCGGGAACGGCGAGACCTGGGTCACCGGACAGGCGAGCAGGTCGTAGCCCCGGTCGAAGAACGCCACTGTCTCCTGCCACAGCGCGGCCAGCTGGGCGTACGCCGTCGCCACGTCGGCTGCGCTGACTGCGTTGCCGCGCCGGATCTCGTCTTGGATCGTCGCTTTGAACCGGTCGATCCGGTCATGCAAGCTCGCCGTGCGACCCGAGGCGATGTTCCACGCCCTCAGCACGCGGAAGCAGTCGCTCGCTGCCTCCAACGTCGGCTCGTCGTCGACGACCTCCCAGCCGAGGTCGACCATCACCTGACGAGTGCCGGCGAGGACGTCGAGCTGTGTGCGCTCGACCGGCACCCCGAGGTCGCGCGACCAGGCGACGCGGAGCCGCCGCTCCGGGCGGGCGCAGATCGGGGGGAGGTCGATCGGCCGGTGCATCGGGTCGCGTGCGTCGGGCGCGCCGAGCACGCCGAGCAGGAGGGCGACGTCGTCGATGGTGCGTCCCATTGGCCCGTGGGAGCTGATCGGCATCCAGGCGTTGCCAGGACCGACGGACGGGCACGACACGCACGGTTGGACGGAATCCGACCACGTTGTTCCACGCCGCCGGGTTCCGCAGTGAGCCGCCGGTGTCACTCCCGTCGGCCGTCGCCACCATCCGGCAGGCGAGCGCAACTGCGGCGCCGCCGCTCGACCCACCGGCGCTGCGCTCGAGCCCCCACGGGTTGCGAGTCACCCCGTAGACCTCGTTGAACGTGTGCGACCCGGCACCGAACTCGGGAGTGTTGGTCTTGCCGATCGCCACCGCTCCTGCCGCCTTCATCCGGGCCGCGATCAGACCGTCCGCCGCTGGCCGGTGATCGGCCCCGAACAAGGGCGAGCCGAACGACGTCGGGAAGTCCGCCGTCTCCTCGAGATCCTTGTGCGCCGTCACGAGACCGGCCAACGGACCGGGGTCCTCGCCCCTGGCGATGGCATCGTCGACATCCGACGCGCGACGCGCGGCCGACGTCGGGGTCCAAGGCGACGATGGCGTTCGTGGCCGGGTTGACCGCCTCGACGCGAGCGAGGTGAGCGTCGAGCAACTCGCGTGCCGACACCGCCTTGGTGCCGATCAGTCGTCGTTGCTCGACGGCGGTGAGCTCTACGAGATCACCCACGGATGTCACCGTACGCTGGTGGTCAGTCGCGAGCGAGCCAGGCGAGCACTTCCTTCTCGTGGTCGACGTAGGCGTCACCGCTGACGTCGACGACGACCCGATCGATGGTCCCACCCTCGAAGCGGAACGGCGACGTGTAGTCGGTCGTGACGGTCGAGCCGCTGTCGCGCCCGACGCGAGACACCAGTGCCGGCCAGTCCGAACTGACCGGGCTGGGTCCAGATCTCCTCCGTGTCCGACCTGGGCATCATCGACGTAGAGGGTGAGTGTGCCGATCGCGCTCATCGTCTGCGCGTCGTCGCCGGTCTTCTGGAACTCGGCGGTCAGCACGTGACGGCCGGTGCTGATGTCTCGGTCGGCGCTGACCTTCTGGATCCGTTCACCGAGCCAGTTGTAGACGTAGTGCAGTCGACCGTCCTGGACGTAGAGGGTGTGCCCGCCGGCGATGGCGCCCTGGGAGAACAAGGCGCCCTGCGCGTCGGCGGTGTCGATGACGACGGCGGCGGCGATGGTGAACGACCGGCGCCGGACGTTCACGGCCACGACCTCGGGCACCTCGGCGGTGTCGGCGTAGTACACGTACCGGTTCCGTGGCTCTCCCGGTTCGGGCCGCGGCGTGTTGAGGATCTCGAGCGCCGAGCGGTCGTCGAGCGGCAGGCCGTTGTAGATGCCGGCGTGGTACGACCACAACGTCTTCATCTGCTCGAGCCGCTCCGGTTCCTGCTCGCGCGAGGTTGCGGCTCTGCGAGCGGTCCTCCTCGAGGTGGTACAGCTCCCATGCGTCCTGGTCGAAGTTGCCCCACCCGGAGATCGGTGGGTGCACCGTGTTGACCAGCCACCCCTGGTGGTAGAGGGCGCGCTGGCCGAGCATCGAATAGAACTGCGTTTGCCGTCCGGGGGCTGATGCATCGGTGAGCGTGACCGTCATGCTCTGACCTTCGAGGGGTGTCTGGGTGTACCCCTTGATCACGGCGCGGCGGTTCCACCTCGAGCAGGTCGTAGAGCGTCGGGACGATGTCGACGGCGTGCACGTACTGGCTCCGCACCTCGCCGCGAGCGGCGATGCCCTTCGGCCACGAGAGGACGCACAGGTCGGCGGTGCCGCCCTCGTAGCCGGCGAAGCGCTTCCAGTAGGGGAACGGGGTGTCGAAGGCCCACGCCCATCCGGTGTTGTAGTGGTTGTAGGACGTCGGGCTGCCGAGCTCGTCGATGCGAGCGAGGTTGTCCTCGATGTTGTCGGGGATGTTGTTGAAGAACTTGTTCTCGTTGAACGAGCCGTTCGGTCCACCCTCGCCGCTGGCCCCGTTGTCGGAGACGGCCACGATGATCGTGTTCTCGAGCTGCCCGGATTCCTCGAGGTAGTCGATCAGGCGCCCGATCTCGTGGTCGGTGTAGGACACGAAGCCGGCGTACACCTCCGCCATGCGGGAGAAGAGGCGCCGCTCGTCGTCGTTGAGCGAGTCCCACGGACGCACCACGTCGAGGGCGGGCCAGGGCTGGCCGGTGGCACTGGTGACGTCAATGTTGGAATTGATCGGTGAGAGCTCGACGTCGTCGGGCAGCAACCCCAGCTCCTTCTGGTTGGCCAGGATCCCGGCGCGCATCGCTTCGTAACCCTCGTCGAAGCGCCCCTGGTAGCGGTCGGCCCACTCCTTGAACACGTGATGCGGAGCGTGGCCGGCACCGGGGCAGAAGTACATCATCCACGGCTTCGTCGGGGCGATCGACTTGGCGTCCCGGATGAACTCGATCGCCTTGTCGGTCAGGTCCTTGGAGAGGTGGTAGCCCTCCGCCGCGGTGTAGGGCTGATCGATCGGGTGGTTGTCGTACACGAGGTCGGGATGCCACTGATCGGTCTCGCCGCCCAGGAACCCGTAGTAGCGCTCGAATCCTCGACCCAATGGCCAGCGATGCTTCCAGGACGACAGGTCGCTCTCCTCTGATGGCGTGAGGTGCCACTTCCCGACCGCGTAGGTGTTCCACCCACGCTCACCGAGCACCTCGGAGATGAACCCGTTCTCGAACGGGATGCGCGCCGAGAATCCCGGGAAGCCGGCCGAACCCTCGACGATGCAGGCCATGCCGTTGCTCGTCGCGTTGCGTCCGGTGAGCAGGCTCGAACGGGTGGGCGAGCACAGCGCGGTGGTGTGGAAGTTCGAGTAGCGGATCCCGGCCTGCGCGATTCGCTGCATGGTCGGCGTCTCGATCGGCCCGCCGAAGATGTCCATCGCGCCGTAGCCGACGTCGTCCCACACGATCATCAACACGTTCGGTGCGTCCGGCGGGGCTGTCGGCTGCACGAACGGTCCCCAGTCCGGGACCGAGTCGCGGACGTCGAGGTTGATCACACCGTTGAACTGCACTGGCGGCATTGTCGAACTCCTCTAGGCCGTGGTCGACGACAGCATGTCGCGTGGGTGCGACGCCGAGGGCGACACCAAGTGCGGATTCTGAGGAGACTTAGTTGCGCTCAGCGCAACCAACTGTCGTCAGAATCTGTCCTCAGCGTGAGGTGAGGCGGAACCAGCGGTGGTCGTACGCACGCAGCGGGATGCGGGCCACGCCGTTGCGGACGCGCAGCGGGCGGCCCGACTGGCGCAGGTCGTGCAACGCCGCGCCGTCGCCGACGCTGGCGATGGACACCTGCGCGGTGGCCGCGCGCCGAGCGAGGTTGTGGGCGGTGACGATCGTGTCGCCGTCCCAGTCGTAGCGCAGCACGAGCGCCGCATCGACGCCGCCGTCGAGCACCGAGCAGCGGCCCCACCCAATCGCCGGTAGCTCCTTGCGCAGGCGGATCATGCGCTCGAACCAGTTCAGCAGTGACTCCGGATCCCTGCGCTGGTCGGCGACGTTCACGGCGGCCGGCGCGAACCGCTCGTCCTGTGGCAGCGGCCGGCACAACGCATCGGCTGGGGCCGTGGAGAACCCCGCGGTCGGGCCGTCGGTCCACTGCATCGGCGTGCGGACTGCCAGGCGGTCCTCGACGGCGAGGTTCTCGCCCATCCCGATCTCCTCGCCGTAGAACAGCGTCGGCGTGCCGGGAAGCGCGAAGAGCAGGCTGTAGGCCATCCGCAGGCGCCGTTGGTCGCCCCCCAACATCGTCGGAAGCCGCCGGCGTAGGCCGCGGCCGTACAGCTGCATGTCCGGATCGGGTCCGAAGGCGGCGAACACCTCCTCCCGCTCGGCATCCCGCAGCTTGTCCAGCGTCAGCTCGTCGTGATTTCGCAGGAACGTCGCCCATGCCGCCTCCGGCGGGATCTCGGCCCGCCGCCGTAGGGCGGTGGCGATCGGACGGGCATCCCCACGGGCCATCGCCACGTAGGTCGCCTGCATGGTGAGGAAGTCGAACAGCAGGTGCAGCTCGTCGCCGTCCTCATCGCCGAAGTAGCGGCGTTGCTCGGCGGCCGGCAGGTTGACCTCCCCGAGCAGGACTGCCTCCCCGCTGCGCCGGTTCAGGAAGGCCCGGAGGTCGCGGAGGTACTCGTGCGGGTTGAGCTCCATCGCCTCGCCGATGCCTTCCAACTCGAGGAGGAACGGCACGGCGTCGACGCGGAAGCCGGAGAGGTCCTGCGCCAGCCAGAAGCCGATCAACTTGCGGATCTCCTCGCGCACCTCGACCGCAGCGATGTTGAGATCGGGCTGGTGGCGATAGAAGCGGTGCAGGTAGTACTGCCCCGCCTCGGCATCCCAACTCCACAGGCCGCCCTGGTCGCCGGGAAACGTCTCGCCCTTCGGGCCGTCGGCTGGGATCTCGTCGGACCAGACGTAGAAATCGCGGAACCGTGACTCGCGGTTGCGGCGAGCCGCCTGGAACCAGTCGTGTTGATCGGACGTGTGATTGACGACGAGATCGACGATCACCCGCATGCCGCGGTCGCGGGCCGTGCGGACGAACTCGGTGAAGTCGCCGAACGAGCCAAGGCGTGGGTCGATCGCATAGTGCGCGGTGATGTCGTAGCCGTCGTCCAGGTCGGCGGTCGGGTAGATCGGCATCAGCCACACGCACGTCACCCCGAGGCCGGCGAGGTAGTCGACCTTGCCGGTCAGGCCGGCGAAGTCGCCGATGCCGTCACCGTCACTGTCGAAGAACGTCTGCACGTCGAGGCAGTAGATGACGGCGTTCTTCCACCAGCGATCGGCGGTCTCGGCAATGCTCACGCCGATCTCAGCTTCGGCACGACGTGCTCCCCGAACACGTCGATGAACGGCCGCTGCTCCCGGCCGACGTGGTGGATCCACACGCCGTCGAAGCCGAGGGTGACCAGCTCGGCAAGCCGATCGCAATGCCAGGCCGGGTCCGACGACACGAGCACCCGCTGGCGGACGTCCTCCGGCCGCACGAACTTGGCGGCCACGTCGAAGTGCTCGACGAGCTCGAGGTCCCAGCAGACCGGTGGGTCGAAGACGTTGGTCCGCCATTGGTCCCAGGCCACCGCCTCCGCCTCATCGTCGCTCGGTGCCCACGACACGTGCACCTGCAGGTACGCGGGCTTGCCGGCGCCACCGTTGTCGCGGAAGGCATCGAGCAGTCGACGCAGGGCTTCGACGTCCTGGTTGACGGTGATCAAGCCGTCGGCCCAGCCGCCGACCCACGCTGCGGTCTCCGTCGAGACGGCAGCCCCGATCAGCGAAGGCGGGGTCGCCGGCAGTGTCCACAGCCGAGCACGGTCGACACGGATCAAGCCGTGGTGCGTGACCTCCTCACCAGCGAACAGCGCGCGCATCACGTCCACGCACTCGGCGAGTCGGCGGTTGCGATGGGCCTTGTCGGGCCAACGATCGCCGGTGATGTGCTCGTTGGAGGCCTCACCGGTGCCCAGCGCGACCCACAGCCGCCCGGGGAACATCTCCGTGAGGCTCGCCGCGGCCTGGGCGGTGATCGCCGGGTGATAGCGCTGCCCGGGCGCCGTGACGATGCCGAACGGCAGTGACGTGGTCGCCATCGCGGCGCCGAGCCAGGACCAGGCGAACCCTGATTCGCCTTGGCGCTCGCTCCACGGTGAGAAGTGGTCGGAGGACATGGCGGCGTCGAAGCCGGCCGCCTCGGCGTGCTGCGCCGCGTCGAGCAGCGCCCCCGGCGAGAGCTGCTCGTGCGATGCGTGCCAGCCAACGATGGTCACGGTCGGGCAGCCTGCCCCCCTGGCGGTGTCACGAATCCCCGGTCGTACGCTTGACCCCGATGCGCCGCACGATCTTCGACGACACCCACGAGCAGTTCCGGTCCGCTGTGCGCTCGTTCCTCGAACGCGAGGCGATCGCCCCACAACGACCGCTGGGAGCGTGAAGGCATCGTCGATCGCGCCCTGTTCGAGGCAGCAGGCGCGAACGGGTTCCTCGGCATCGAGGTTCCCGAGAAGTACGGCGGCGGCGGGGTCCGCGACTTCCGCTTCAACATGGTGCTGCATGAGGAGATCCAGCGGGCCGGCATCAACGCCGCCGGGCTCGGGCTGACGCTGCACAACGACATCTGCCTTCCGTACTTCCTGAGCCTCACCGATGACGACCAGAAGCAGCGGTGGCTTCCCGGGATCTGCTCGGGTGAGCTGATCACAGCGATCGGCATGACGGAGCCGGGGATCGGTTCCGACCTCGCGTCGATGGCGACGACGGCGATCCGCGACGGCGATCACTACATCGTCAACGGCTCCAAGACCTTCATCACGAACGGCATCAACGCCGACCTCGTCATGACGGCCGTCAAGACCGACCCGTCGCAGCGCCACCGGGGCATGTCGCTGCTCGTGCTCGAACGGGGGATGGAAGGCTTCGAGCGCGGTCGCAACCTGGAGAAGCTCGGATTGCACGCCCAGGACACCGCCGAGCTCTTCTTCAACGACGTCCGGGTCCCGGTCGCCAACCGCCTCGGTGACGAGGGCCAGGGATTCGTCTACCTCGTCACGAACCTGCCGCAGGAGCGACTGTCGATCGCCGTCACCGGCGTGGCGGCGGCGCGGGCTGCGTTCGACGCCACGCTGGCCTACGTCAAGGAGCGCAAGGCCTTCGGGCAGCCGATCGGATCGTTCCAGCACAGCCGGTTCGTGCTGGCCGAGCTGGCAACGGCGATCGAGGTCGCCCAGAGCTTCATCGACCACTGCGTGCTCGCGCTGAACGACGGCGAGCTCACGGCCGAGGAGGCGGCGATGGCGAAGTGGTGGTGCACGGAGCTGCAGGGGCGAGTCATGGACGCCGGCCTCCAGCTGCACGGCGGCTACGGCTACATGAGCGAGTACTCGATCGCCCGGGCCTTCGCCGACGCCCGGGTCACCCGTATCTACGGCGGGACGACGGAGATCATGAAGGAGCTGATCGGCAAGTCACTGGGACTTTGACACCCGCTCCTCGCGAACCACAAGCGTGAGGTTCGGCGAGCGAGAGCGAGCCGAAACATGAACGGTCCGATGGATCGCCCTAGGTCAAAGCCAGTAGGTTGCCAGGCGAGCGGGGCGGTGTTGGAGCAACATGAGGTCGAACAGGGAGCATCACGGCAGGTGGCTGGCAGTTGCCGTCACCCTCGGCGTGCTCGTTGGCGCGGGCACGACCTCGGGGCTGGCGGCCGCCCAGGTGGCGCCACCGCTCGAGCCCCCGATGACACTCGTCCTCGAGGAGACCGTCAGGGGTGACCTCGTCATGGCGGGCAACTCGAACCTGCTGCGTGCCGGCGGGTGGAGCGACTTCGCATCGGCCGACGTCGACGGTGACCGGTCGAAGATCTGCATCGGCCGCGTCGGGCGCCGGGGCACGATCTGCGCCGACAACTCGAGCTCGGCCACGATTGATCTACCGCCGGGCGCGGCGGTCGTCCACGCTCGGCTGTACGTGTCCACATCGGTCTCGGAATCCGTCGGACCGCTGCGCGTCCGCCTGGCCGGGCCGGGGGACACCACCTACACCGATGCCGGCCTGACCACGCCGGAGGTTCCCAAGGTCGACGAGCTGGTTGACGGCGATACGCGGGCCGTCCATCGCCAGGCGATCTGGGACGTCACGGACTTCGTCGCAGGTCGCGGACCGGGTCAGTACACCGTCGCTGACATCGTGAACGAGCGCGCCGGCCCCTGGCTGCCGTACGCCTCCTGGGGCATCGTCGTGGCGTACGAGCTCGATCCGGCGAGCGAGGCGTTGGTCGCCGCGCAACCGCCCGAGGTGCAGGAGCGATTTGCCTCGCGGACGATCTCATGGCACGACGGGCTGGCCATCGCGTCTCGGGCTCCACTGGAGGTCGAGGTCGGTGGGTTCACGGTTCCGACCGACCGCCCGGTCTTCGCGAAGTCCTTCCACCTCATCGCCCATGCCGGCCCGTCCGGATTCGAGAACGTGCTGTTCGAGGGTGGCCCGCTCGGCAACAACGTCACACCGGGTGATGCCAGCGCCCCGGCCGGCGTGGTGCTCGGTACCGATCCGTCGTGCAACACGATCGTCGACGTCCTCAATGACACCATCTGTGCGCTCGGCACACCCGTGCAGACCAAGGCCCCCGGACCGCTCGACTACCGCTCGTCGGCAGACGGGGTGACCCCGAGCTCCACGTCGGCGGTCGACATGGACGTCACCCGGATTCCTGACCGTTACCTCGTCCCCGGCATGACGTCGGCCACCGTCAGCGTGGATGTCGTCGGCGAGGGTGCGGTGGCGGCCGGCGTGATCGCCGTCTCCGTCGATCAAACGGTGGTCGCGCCGTGAAGCGGCTGGCGGCGGTCGGCGGGGTGGCGCTGTTGCTGCCCGTTCTGGCCTGGCGCGCCGTGGGCGCCGACGCACAGACGGCGGCACCGCTTCCGTGTGATTCGACCACCACCAGCCTGGCCGCGCCGGTCGATCCGGCGGTGACGCCCAGCACGGAGGGATGCGTGCCGGTCGCCGAGCTGGCCCCGGTCCCGCCGGTTCCGCCGACACCGGTGCCGCCTCCATCGCCGCCGGTCGACTCGACCACGACGACGACCATCTTCGATCCGAACACCACGACGACCACGGTCGACCCGAGTGCGACGACGACCGCGCCGCCGCCGACGGAAGCACCGACGGCGGTGCCACCAACCGACACGGCACCGCCCACTGAGCCGCCACCACCCGTGGAGCCGCCTCCTGCTGAGCCGCCGCCCGTCGAGGAGACGCTGCCGCCGCCGCCCGAGGCGACGGTGCCACCGGAGCTCGAGACGGCGCCCGTCGAACCGCCGCCTGCTCCGGAGGCCGGCCGAGTGCTTGTGGCAACCGGGGTGACCGAGACCGGTCAGGTACGTCCGATCACGTTCCCGGTTGCCGGGCCGGTCCGCTACTCGAACGACTTCGGCGCCTGCCGGGCGGGCTGCAGCCGTCAGCACAAGGGCAACGACATCATCGGCGACCGGCTGCAGCCACTCCTCGCGATGCGCGACGGCGTGGTCGACCGGCTGCTCGACCACCCGACGGCCGGCTACGGGGTCGTCATCCAGGACGCCGAGGGGTGGGAGTACCACATCTACCACGTGAACAACGACTCGCCGGGAACCGACGACGGCGCCGACGACGGGTCATGGCGGTTCGCCGCTGGCATCTTCCCGGGCGCCCCGGTGAAGGCCGGTCAGGTCGTCGCGTGGATGGGTGACTCGGGCAACTCCGAGGGTTCCGTGCCGCACGCCCACGTCGAGATCCACACGCCGTCGGGGGCAGCGGTCAACCCGTTCTGGAGCCTGCGGATGGCGCAGCGCGACCTCAACTGCGCCATCCCGACGATCGTCGACCCGGCCGCCGCGGACCCAGCCGCCGCCGACCCAGCCGCCGCGGCATTCGCCGCGCCGAACCCGGATGCGACGTTCCTCGAAGATGGCTGGTCCGCCCCGCAGGTGCTGGCGTCCCTGCCGGGGGAGTGGCGAGCGCTCTCGGTCACCGGCGGTCGGCCGGGATCGACGTCGACGGCAGCCCGCATGTGGATCGGACCCGCAGGCTTCACGCCGGTCGATGACGCAGCGCTGCGCGTCGGCGACCCCCGATACGACCAGGACTGCAGCCAGCCGGTGCAGGCGCCGGCGCAGATCCCGGCCGAGCTCGGAGCGATCCTCGCCACGATCCGGGCGATGGAGACCGGCGGCAACTACACCACGCAGGTCACGAGCTCCACGGCTTCCGGGGCGTACGGATTCCTCGACGGCAGCTGGGGTGGCTACGGCGGCTATGCCCGGGCGCGTGATGCGCCGCCCGAGGTGCAGGACGCCAAAGCGGCCGAGCTGGCGACGTACATCCTCAACCGCAACAACGGGGACGTCTCGACGATCCCGGTGTCGTGGTACATCGGCCACGTCCCGATCGGTGCCGAGTGGGACACGGTGCCGCCGGTCGGCGCCAACACGATCACACCTCGCGAGTACCAGACCCGCTGGCTGCGCATGTACGCCCGCATCCTCGGACAGCCCGAGGCGTGGGTCGGCACGACGCCGGCATGGACCGCGGTCGACACCAGCGCGACGTGTCGCACGGTCGTGATCGACCTGGGCTCGACTGGGCAGCCGGAGTACGCGCTGACCCAGGCCCACACGTTCGGCAGCGACGGGACCGGCCGCGCCGTGGCCGCCGCTGGCGACCCGTGCGACCCGAACCGGCCCGCTCCCGAGCCGCCGCCGACTGTCGTGCCAACCCTGCGACCCGCCGGGCCGAACTAGACCCCATCGGCGCCCTCCGCACACTTCGGGGGCCGATTCGCGTAGGTGTACGGTGCCGACCCGTGGCAGCAGCACCAGAACCGGCTTTCGGGATCGACATCGGTGGAACGGGGATGAAGGCGGCGCCCGTGGACCTGGCGGTCGGCGACATCTCCGCGGATCGACTGAAGATCGACACACCGCATCCGGCGCTGCCAGAGCCGATGACCGACGTCGTCGTCAAGCTTGTCGAGCACTTCAAGTGGACCGGCCCCGTCGGCGTGACGTTCCCGGGCGTCGTGCGCCACGGCGTGATCCGCTCGGCGGCGAATGTCGACGAATCGTGGATGAACGTCGACGCCGACGCCTTGTTCACCAAGGCGACGGGGTGCGATGTCCACGTCGTCAACGACGCCGACGCGGCGGGGCTGGCCGAGATGCGGTGGGGTGCGGGCAAGGATCACCACGGTGTCGTCCTCCTGCTCACCTTCGGCACCGGGATCGGGTCAGCGCTGTTCATCGACGGGACGCTGGTGCCGAACACCGAGCTCGGTCATCTCGAGCTCGACGGTCACGATGCCGAGCACAAGGCGGCGGCGAGTGCCCGCGACCGTGAGGACCTGTCGTGGAAGGAGTGGGCCCACCGGGTCCAGCGCTACTTGAAGACGGTGATCGGGCTGTTCGATCCGGAGCTGATCATCGTCGGCGGCGGCGTCAGTCGGCGCTCGGGCAAGTGGCTGCACTACATCGACGTCGACGTGGAAGTGGTGCCCGCCACGCTGACCAACGAAGCCGGCATCGTCGGCGCCGCGCTCGTGTCCACCATGGACAAAGCGCCCGAATAAGCGGTAGGTCGCGTCGTTCAGAGGTGAACGCCCGGTTCGGCACGGCGGGCGCTCCAGCGCCTTCGCCGGCCGCATCGAGCGGTAGGTCGCGTCGTTCAGAGGTGAACGCCCGGTTCGGCACGGCGGGCGCTCCAGCGCCTTCGCCGGCCGCATCGAGCTGTAGGTCGCGTCGTTCAGAGGTGAACGCCCGGTTCGGCACGGCGGGCGCTCCAGCGCCTTCGCCGGCCGCATCGAAGCTGTGGATCGCGTCGTTCAGAGGTGACGACCCGGTTCGGCACGGCGGCGCCTCCAGGCGCTTCGGCGGCCGCCTTCAATAGATGGTGGATCGCGTCGTTCAGAGGTGACGACCCTGTTCGGCACGCCGGCGCCTCCAGGCGCTTCGGCGGCCGCATCAAGCGCGGCCGGCCGCATCAATGAACGGCCTACTCGAACACCCTGAGACGCTGTGCGAGCTCGGCGCGGTAGTGCGCACCGCGGGTCAGCTTGAGGTGCTCGTAGCCGCGCACCTGGTCGGGGAGTGAGGCGATCGCCACCGCCTCGGAGAGGTTGGCCGCAGTGAGACCCTCGGCCAACTGCTCGACGGCGGCTTCGTACTCCGGGACCATCGCCCGTTCGAGGCGCCGCACCTCGGCCCATCGGAACGGGTCGGCGACCGTGCCACGCAGCCGCTTGGACTTCGCCAAGGCCACGAGCATCGGCTTCGAGCTCGGGCCGAGCTTCATCTTGTGCTTGAGCCCCATCGACCGCAGCATCGGCGGGTGCAGTCGCCAGGTGACCTTCGTGTTCGGGCCACCGACGGCTTCGTAACCGGCCCGTGCTGCCGGCTCGAGCAGCAAGCGCGCCACCTCGTACTCGTCCTTGTAGGCCATCAGCTTGTACCCGTAGCGGGCGACGGCTTCGGTGAACGCGGTGCTCGACGGGTCGACACGCCGTTCGGCCGCTCGGGCGACGTCGACGAGGCGCCGGAACTGCTTGGCGTAGCGCTCCGACTGATAGCCGACCAGGTCGGCTGCAAGCCGATCGATCAGTTCGTCGACGGTCTCCGGCGTCGGCGGGACCGCGACGTCGGCGGCCTGAGCCACGACGTCAGGAGCCACCGCCCATCGTCGCCCCCACCGGAAGGCGGCGATGTTGCGGGCCACCGCCACACCGTTGAGCTCGATGGCCCGCTCGATCTTCGCCGGATCGACGGGGATGGCGCCGTGCTGCACGGCCACGCCGAGCAGCAGGATGTTGGCGGTCGTCGCATCGCCGAACAACCCGGTGGCGATGGCGACGGCGTCGAGGAAGCGGTTGTCCGCCTGCCTCGAGACCTCGGCCATCCGGCCGGTCAGCGAGTCGAGCGCCGGGTAGTTCGTCGTCGGGTGGGTGATCATCGCCCCTGTCGGTGTGCCGGCGACGGAGCCGACGACCACCGTTCGGGACTTGTCGGCACCGACGCGGTGGGTGTCGCTGGCTGCTACGAGGAGGTCGAACGCGAGCAGGCAGTCGACGCCCGAACTGTTGGCGTGGTTCGACGCCGGCACGGCGCCGCTGCTGCTGACCCGTAGGTCGCTGACGACCGGTCCCGCCTTCTGCGACAAGCCGGTCTGGTCGAGGCCGCGGACGACCTTGCCGTCGAGCATGGCGGCCGTGCCGAGCACCTGGCTGACCGTGATCACGCCGGTCCCGCCGATCCCCGACAGGCGCACGATGAACTCGTCGGTCGGCACGATCGCCTGCGGTTCCGGCACGCCGACCGACGGGTCATCGCGCATCCCGACGTCGGAGCGCGCCGCCCGCAACCCCTGTTCGTCAACGGTGACGGTGGCAAATGACGGGCAGTCACCCTCCAGGCACGACATGTCGAAGTTGCAGCTCGTCTGGTGGATCCGCGTCTTGCGTCCGTACGGCGTGTCGATCGGCTGCACCGACAAGCAGTTGCTCTTGTCGCCGCAGTCGCCGCAGCCCTCGCACACGCGCTCGTTGATGATGATGCGGAACCCCGGCTTGGCCCGCAGCCCGCGGCTGCGGGCGCGACGCTTCTCCGCCGCGCACTCCTGATCGTGCAGCAGCACCGTCACGCCAGGGACAGCCGCCAACTCGACCTGCGTCTCCATCAGCATCGAGCGGTCACGGATCGCCACGCGCCCTTCGGCATGGGAACCGAAGTCCGTGCCCCTCCACTTCTCGGGTTCGTCGGACGTGACGACGACCCGGCTCACACCTTCCAGCAGGAGCAGCTCGACGAGGTCGGGTACGGACAGCTGACCCTGCGGGTCCTGCCCGCCGGTCATCGCCACCGTGCCGTTGTAGAGCAGCTTGTAGGTGATGTCGACGCCAGCCGCGACGGCGGCGCGGATGGCCAGCGACCCGGAGTGGAAGAACGTGCCGTCGCCGAGGTTCTGCACGAAGTGATCACGCTCGACGAACGGCGCCATCCCGATCCACTGGGCGCCCTCGTTGCCCATGCAGGTCAGGCCGGCGATGTCGCCGACGCGCTCTGGATCCATCAACGCGACCATCGCGTGGCAGCCGATGCCACCACCGACGAGCGTGCCCTCGGGCACCCGTGTGGAGACGTTGTGCGGGCAGCCGCTGCAGTAGAACGGCGTGCGGTTGATGGTCAGCGGGATCAGCGACGGCTCGCGCTTGGCGGGCAGCGGACGCAACCGGTCGCTCGGGATGCGCTCGGCCAAGCGGCTGCGCAGCGGCTCGAGCAGCCGGTCCGCGTCGAGCATCCCCGTTCCCGGGATCAGCAGCGACCCGCGCTCGTCGTGACGCCCGACGACGCGTGGCCGCTCCGCGGCGTCGTACATCGCGCTCTTCACGAGCAGCTCGAGCGTCGGGTTCTTCTCCTCGACGACGAGCACCTCGGCCAGTCCGTGAGCGAACTCCCGCACCTGCCCATCGTCGACGGGAACCGGCATCAGCAGTTGGAACAGCCGGATGCCGACCGAACGCAGCGCCTCGTCGTCGGCGAAGCCGAGCAGCGCCAATGCCTCACGCAGCTCGTGGTAGGTGTGCCCACTGGCGGCGATGCCGATCCAGTCCTCGGAACCCTGCACCGTCACGCGGTTCAGCCCGTTCGCCACGCCGTACCGGCGCGCCAGCTCCGAACGCACCTGTTGGAACTCGCGCTCCATCTCCAGCGTGTACGGCGTCAACAGCCGCCCGCTCGGACGCGGCACGAAGAGCTTGCCGTCGAACTCCATCGTCGGCGTCACCGGATCGACGCGATCCGGGTGCACGTCGACCGTGCCCGTGCCGTCGGCGACCGGCGTAACGACCTTCATCCCGACCCACACGCCACTGGCTCGCGACAGCGCGACGGCATGACGGCTCAGGTCGAGCGCCTCTTGGACATCGCCGGGAAACATGATCGGCATGTGCAGATCGACGAGCGCCGCGTCGCTCGAGCTCGGCAAGGTCGACGACTTCGCCGCCGGGTCGTCGCCCACAACCGCGACCACGCCGCCGTGACGCGACGTTCCGGCGAACACGCCGTGGCGAATGGCATCGCCGGCCCGGTCGAGACCCGGCGCCTTCCCGTACCACACGCCGATCACGCCGTCGTAGCGCTTGTCCGACAGCGAGTCGACGAGCTGGCTGCCCATCACCGCCGTCGCCGCCAGCTCCTCGTTGACCCCCGGACGAACGACGATCGGAAGGTCCGGCACCGTGGCGGCCGCGGCCGATGCTTCCTCCTGGAACGTCCCGACGGGTGATCCCTGGTAGCCGGATACGAAGGCCGCCGTGCGCAGACCTCGGCGGCGGTCGATGCGCAGTTGATCGACCGGCAGCCGGGCCAAGGCCTGCACGCCGGAGAGAAAGACGCGGCCTGCCTCCAGCCGGAAGCGATCGTCGAGCTCGTACGCCGAGAGATCCGGTCGCTCGGCGAGGTCCGTCACGGGGAACCGCCGTCCGATATCGGCTGGCGCGGGAGGCGGGCGATCACGGCGGCGTCCTCGGGCTGGGTGTCGAAGCCGTACGCCGCGCTGTAGACGCCCCGGTCACCCGAGGGCGCGCGAAGCGCGAAGACGATCACCTCGTCGCCCGGATCGGACTGCCCCTCGAAGCGCAGGATGTCGTCGATCTGGATCTGCGACAGATCAGCCACCTCGCCGGTCTCACCGCACTGCAGATTGCCCTCGGGCGTCGCGAACCAGTTCCCGGTGTATCCGTCGGCTTGGAGCCGGCGGATGGCGTCCGACACCGTCTCCATTGGGTCTCCATCCACGCCAGCACTCCTCCGGTCGAACCGTCGTTCTGCGCCCCGTCAACCGTACCGGGCCGCCCTGTTCGTGCGGACGGAACCGCCTGGGTGGATCGGGCCGTCAGGGGGTCACCGTCGTCACGTCGTGGTGTGGTTCGGCCGCGGCCAACGCCTTGTCGGTGACGACGACGTAGACGATCGGGAAGCAGAGCGCGCTGAGCGCGGCGCTCGTCCAGAACACGGCGGTGAGACCCCAACGGTCCCCGATGAACCCGGCGAGCGCTGCACCGAGCGGCATCGTGCCCCACGCCAGCAGCCGATAGCCGGCGTTTACGCGGCCGAGTATGTGATCGGGCACGATGCGCTGGCGCAGGGACACGGTGATGACGTTCCAGCCGATGTTCAGCGCGCTGCCGAGCAGGAACGCCGCGGCAACCCATGCAACCGAGGTCGTCACGGCGAGCACGAGGCCGTTCACCGGGAACGTCGCGGCGGCCAGCAACAGGGTGCCGCGGCGACCGAGACGGCGTTCGAGCCGATCGACCACGAGTGAGCCGAGCACCGAGCCGGCGGCGAAGATCGCGAGCAGCAGCCCGAAGCCGCCGCCGGACAGCCCCATCGGCCCCGGCTCGACGGCGTACAGCGGCAACACCGCGATGAGGGCGCTCGACGCCAGGTTGGAGATGCCGACACAGATGGCGAGGGTGCGCAAGAGGCGATGGCGGGCCAGGTAGCGGACGCCTTCGGCGATGTCGGTGCGCAACCGCTGGGGAGCCGTGTCGCGGGTCGGACGGAAGTGGCCGACGAGCAGTAACAAGACCGCGGCGGCGACCGCGTAGGCGACGGCACTGCCAGCGAGGGCACCCGCCAGCGTGATGCCGGCGATGAGTCCGCCGATCGGCGGACCGACGAACTGATTGGCCGTCAGCTCGACGGCGTAGAGCCGACCGTTCGCCGTGGACAGCTGACCACGATCGACGACGTTGGGCAGGATCGACTGGGCGGCCGTGTCGAACATCGTCTCGGCGACGCCGAGCCCGAAGGCGACGAGGTACAGCAGCCAGAGCTGCTCGAGGTTGGCGGCCACGATCAGCGCCAACGCCCCGATCATCCCGGCCCTGGCGAGGTCGACCAGCACCATGGTGCGCCGGCGGTCGAGGCGATCGGCCCACGCCCCCGCCGGGAGCGCGAAGAGCAGCCATGGCAGACGGCCGACCACCGTGACCGCGGCGAACGCTGCGGGGTCGCGGGTGATGCCGAGGGCGACCAAGGGCAGCGTGATCTGGAAGGCGCCGTCGGCGAGGTTCGAGAGCCCGGAGGCCGTCAGCAACCATCGGAAGTTGCGACCGAGCGCCATTGATTGAGACTTATCAATCAGTTAGCATTTCGTCAATGGGTCGGCGCGTGAAACCCGACACGGCCCGACCGGAGGCATCGCCGGCGGAGTTCAAGGCGATGGCTCACCCTCTTCGGCTGCGCATCCTGCGGTTGTGCCTCCACGAGTCGCTGACGAACAAGCAGATCGCAGAGCACCTCGGGCAGGACCCAGCGACCACCCTGTACCACGTGCGCACGCTGGTGCGCACTGGCTTTCTGGCGCCCGAAGCGGTACGGGCCGGCCGGCGCGGCGCGCTCGAGAAGCCCTACCGGGCCACCGGGAAGTCGTGGATCCTCGCCGTACCGCGGCCGGAGGATCGGATGACGAGCGTGCTGGCCGCGCTCGACGCGCTGCGCGCAGAGGTCACGGACGCCGGACCGGATGGTCTTGTCGACAACGCCCGCGCTGGGCTCCAGCTGTCCGATGAAGAATTGGCGGAGTTGTGCGGCCGGTTCAACGCCATCGTCCAGGAGTACGTGGCTCGCCCGCCAACGGCCGGTGGAACGAAGTACGGGCTGGCGTTCACCGTTCACAGACTGCGGGAACGCGGTAGCGCGGCCTGACAGGATGCGGCCGTGATCGTGGTGGCCGGAGAGGCGCTGGTCGACGTCGTAGGCATGGCGGACGGTGTCGTCGCGACGCTCGGCGGGGCGCCGTACAACGTGGCGCGGGCGTGCGGGCGCCTCGGTGTGCCGACGTCGCTCGCGGCGTGCCTCTCGATGGACGGCTTCGGCAGGCGGCTGCGTTCCGGGTTGGGGGAGTGCGGCGTCGCCGACGACCTGTTGCAGTTCACCGATCGCCCCACCACCCTTGCCCTCGCCGACGTGGACGACGAAGGCGTTGCCTCGTATCGCTTCTACGTCGAGTCGACGAGTGCACCGCTGCTGATGCCCGGCCCGTTGCCAGAGCCCACAGCGGTGCTCGTGACAGGTGGTCTGGCCCTGGCGATCGAGCCGATGGCGCACCACATCGAGCGGTTCGTCACGCAGACGGGAGCGGGGGTGATGGTGGTGATCGATGTCAACGTCCGCCCGGCGGCAATCGCCGATCGCAATGCGTACCTCGAGCGGCTGCATGCGGTGCTGCATCGCGCCGATGTCGTCAAGGTCAGCCACGAGGATCTCGCCTTCCTCGAGCCGGGAGCCACCGCCCACGATGCGGCGCAGACGCTCCTCGACCACGGTGCGCGTGTCGTACTCGCCACGAACGGTGAGCACGACACGATCATCGTCACCGCAGCCGGGTCGGTCGCCGTCCCGGTGGAGAAGGTGCCCGTCGTCGACACCATCGGTGCAGGCGACGCCTTCACGGCTGGGTTCGTGGTTCGCTGCATCGAGGCCCGCGTTCCGCTGACGGAGCTGAGCGAGCCGCCGTGCGTCGTGCCGATGGTCCAGGCTGCCCACGTCGTTGCTGCCGCGGTGGTCGGACGTCGTGGCGCCGACCCTCCGACGCGCGACGAGCTCCCCGCCGACTGGTCGGGCCGCTGACCGCTGCCGACATCATCAGCGATCGCTGGTACGGCGTGAGCCGTCAAGCATGCTCGAGCTCGCGGGGGTCCATGGTCGTCATGCGCTTGATCAGTTCGCCGCGGGAGCGGACACCCAGCTTCGGGTAGACGCGACCAAGGTGGAACTCGACGGTCTTCGGGCTGAGGAACAGGGCCGCCGCCGCCTCCTTGTTGGTCTTGCCCTCGGCGACCTGCAGGGCGACTTGCAGCTCCTGCGGTGTGAGCTCGGTGCCGACCTGATGCCGAGCGCGACGGATCGTCTCACCACTCGCACGAAGCTCGGTACGGGTCCGCTCGGTCCAGGGCTCCGCGTCGAGCGCGTCGAAGTCGGCGAGCGCGTGTCGAAGGCGCTCCCGACCCTCCGCACGGGCGCCCGTACGGCTGAGCCGCGCGCCGTAGCACAGCTGTGTGCGCGCCTCCTGGAACCGATCGGGCACGGCTTGGTGCAGCTCCAATGCGGAGCGGAGGTGGCGCAACGCCTCGTCGTCAGGTGCCAGCAGACCCTCGCACCGAGCGACGAGCGCTGCACCCCAGCGGGGGCTCGCCCGCATTCCGCGACCGACGTACGCCTCCAACCACGTCCGGGCCTCGCTCGTCCTGCCTAGTGCGAGCAGCGCCTCGACGAGGTCGGGTTCCGTCGTCAGATCACGGGTGAACGAATCCACCTGCTCAGCGGCTCGGGCCACCCGTTCCAGGTGCTCGACCGCCGACTCGTACCGCCCCAGTCCGAGGTCCAGGAGACCGAGCGCGGCGTGCGCTTGCTGCAGCACGAAGTCCAGCCCATGCTCCATGCTGATCTCGACGGCCGCGGCAGCCCCCTCACGGCATCGCTCCTCGCGGCCACGCGCGGCATCGATCCGGGCGAGCGTGACGAGGACGTTGGCCACGTCCGCGGCGGTGCCGATCTCCTCGGCAAGGGCCAGGCCCTCGTTCCCAGAGGCGACGGCCCGGTCCCAGTCACCCGAGCGAGCCGCATATCGCGTCGCCTGCTCGAGGGCGTAGGAGAGGGTCGTCGGACCTTCCCTGCGGGCAAGCGCGACGACGCGTTGGACCATCTGCTCGGCCTCCGGCGCCCGTTCGAGCAGGGAGAGCGAGATGGCCGCCCGCCGCACCTGCGCCCGCGATGCCGAGGCGGGCAGCGTGCCAAGGGTCCGTTCGAGGATCGGTGCGCCCTCCTCCCCACGCCCGGCTTGGTACAGCGCCCAGCCGAGGAACGAGTCGATGCGGGCGTCGAGATCGCTGCCGTCCGGAGGGACGAGCGCTCGTGCCCGCTCGGCGTTCCGCAGCACCTCCGCACCTCGGCCTCCGTAATGGGAGGGACCGAGTGAGTACAGGAGGATCGACGCGGCAGCTCGCGGCTCCGCACGCTCGATCAGGTCAGCCGCGCCGAGCAGGAGCTCACGGCTCTTGACCTGGTGGCCGACCTCGTGCTCGATGCGGCCGCGCAAGGACAACAGCCGGACACGGCGGCCCAGATCGTCGCACCGTGACAGCGCGTCATCGAGGAGCGCGGTCGCCTTTGCCGACCCACCGCCCATCCACGCCGCGGCTGCCGCGGCGGCGAGGCGATCCAATCGCAGCAGGCGATCCGTGGTCAGCCAGGCCGACTGCTCCAGGGCGGCCGCGGCAGCGGCATGACCGCCGCGCTCCTGAGACCGCGCCCCAAGTGCGGCGAGCGCGCTGGCCGCCTCCTCGTCCGGTCCCCATGCCGCTCCGGCCAGGTGCCAGGCGCGCCGATCCTCGTCGCCGAGCGCGCCCGCCGCGTTCGCCAGGGCTCGATGTGCGGCGCGGCGTTCCGACGCCGTCGCCGCGGCGTAGATGGCGGAGCGCACGAGCGGGTGGACGAATGTGACCGCACCTTCATCGATCGACACGAGCCTGGCGTCCTCAGCCACCTCCAGGGACTGCAGCCCGAGCCCGAGCGTGGTGAGCGCCCGTTGGACGGTGTCGATGTCAGCCACCATCGCCACCGCCACCACGAGGAGTGCCCGACGTGACGGCGCGGGCAGCGCAGCCGAACGCCGACTGAACGCGCGCTGGATGGCTGGACCGACCGGCATCGGCGAGCGTTCGTCGTAGCGGCGGGCGACCTCGCCGGCAGGGACCATCTCGCCCAGCTCGATGACCGCCAGCGGGTTCCCGCCCGTTGCTTCGTGGACGCGCTGCATCGCCGCGGTGGGATGAGTTCGCCGCCCCGCCGGCCGAGCAGATCCGCCACCTCGTCGAGTCCGAGGCCACCGACATCGAGCGTCTCGAAGCCGGTGGAGTCGAAGCCGTGGCCTTCGTCTTCGCGTGCGGCGATCAGCATCGCGACGCGGTCCATGACCAGTCGCCTCGCGGCGAAGCGCAGCGCATCAGCGGACGCCTGGTCGAGCCATTGCGCGTCATCGACGACGGCGAGGAGCGGACGCTCGTCCGACGCCGCTGCCAACAGGCCGAGCAGCGCGGCGCCGACTGCGAACCGGTCGCCGCCCTCGTGGGGCGGCCCGAGTCCGAGCGCCTCCCGCAGTGCCACCGCCTGGTGCGTGGGCAACCGGTCGAGAACTCCGACGATGGGACGCAGGAGTCCGACCAGGCCCGAGTACTCGAGCTCCGCTTCGGAGGGCAAGCCGGTCGCGCGCAGGATGGTCATCGCCGCGGCCTGCTGCTCCGCATGCCGGAGCAAGGTGGTCTTGCCGATCCCGGGTTCCCCACGCAGGACCAGGACCCCACTGCGACCGTGCCGAGCGTCGTCGAGCAGGCGCTCGATCACCTCTCGCTCCGCCCGCCGGCCCAACAACACCAGTCCACCGTAGGCGCGCTGAGCGACGAGCAGCGTAGACCGCGCGGCTGCGCGGTCTACGGTTGCGACGTGCTGGTCGGGCGGCAGGGCGAGCAGGCGCGCATCGAGCGACTCCTCGTGGAGGCCCAGCGCGGCAATAGCGGCGTGCTCGTGCTGCGCGGCGAACCGGGCATCGGCAAGACGACACTGCTGCGACTCGCCGTCGAAAGCGCCGTCGACATGACCGTGCTCTCGGCGACCGGTGTGCCGGCCGAGGCTGGGCTCGAGTATTCCGGATTGCTGGCGCTCGCCCGTCCGATCCTTCGGTTCGTCGACGACCTGCCCGAGCACCAGGCCGAGGCACTGCGGGAGGCGTTGGGATTGGCGCCACCCCGTCCTCGAGACCACTTCCTCGTCGGTGCCGCGGTGCTCAGCCTGCTGGCGGCGGCGGCGGAGACGCGTCCGGTCCTGGTCGTGGTGGACGATGCCCAGTGGCTCGACCACGCGTCCCTCGACGCGCTGCGGTTCGCCGCCCGCAGGCTCCTCGCCGACCGGGTTGCCTTCGTCTTCGCCGTACGTGATCGAGACGAGCGCGAGTTTGCGACGGAGGGGTTCGAAGAGTTGCAGCTCCACGGCATGGGTCTTGACGAGGTGAGCACGCTCCTTGCCGGGCCAGCCGGCACCGTGTTGCCGAGCGACGTCGTGGCGCGCGTCCGTGCCGCGACGTCCGGGAACCCGCTCGCCCTCATCGAGCTGGGCACCCGGCTGACGCCGCAGCAGCTCGCCGAATGGCGCATCGATGCCGAGCCGCTGCCCATCGCGCGCCGGTTGGAACACGCCTTCTCGTCACGACTCTCGGCGCTCCCCGACGGGACTCGCGCCGCCCTCCTGATCGTGGCGATCTCGACCGTCCATGACTTCGATGCGGTGGCTCGCGCTCTGCTCGCCGCGGACATACCTGTCGGCATGCTGGAAGCGGCGGAGGACCATGGGTTCATCTCCGTGTCGGACGGGGAGGTCGTGTTCAGTCATCCGTTGATGCGATCGGCCGTGTACCACTCCGCTTCGCCGTCGCAGCGTCGTCGCGCCCATCGGGCGCTCGCCGACTCACTCGGTGAGCGGGAAGATCTCGGAGTGCGCGTGACCCACCTGGCCGGCGCCACGCTCGTACCTGACGAAGAGGTGGCCTCCGCGCTGGCGTCAGTGGCCGAGAGCGCCTACGGAAGACACGGGCACGCCGCATCGGCGGCGCTCGAGCAGGCGGCCAGGCTCACCCCGGACACCGGCACCCGGCTGGAGCGACTCACGCTGGCCGCCGAGATGGCGTGGAAGGCGGGAGACGTGACGAGGACGATCAGGCTGCTCGATGCGGCTCGGCCGACGGCGATCCGCAGTGACCAACAGGCTCGCCTCCTGCACTTGCGGGGCCGGGTCGAGCGGCGCGTCGGCATGTCACCACGAGCGTCCGAGTTGCTGTTCGACGCGGCCGCGCTCGTGGAGCACAACGATCCACTCGAAGCGGCGCGCATCCTGTCGACGGCCACGGTCACCGCGTTTATGTCCGGCGATCTCCCCGCAGCACTGCGGACGGCGTTCCGCCTCCGCGACCTCGTGCCGCGTGACGACCGCTACCTCGATTCCCACGCCGATGAGACGCTCGGCTGGATGCTCTGCGTCTGCGGACGTATGAGGGAAGCCACGCCGCTGTTGGAGCGCGCGCTTCGATGGCAAGTGGTGGCCGAGGATCCTGGGTGGGCGCAGCTGTGCCATGCCGCGGGCATGCTGCGTCTGCTCGAGCGCACGCGAGAGAGCGTGGTGCTCGAAGAGCGAGCCGCGCAGGCGGCACGGCATGTTGGTCCACGGGCTCTGCTGACTGCTTTGGAGCTGTTGACGCGCTGGGAGGTGCAGGACGGCAGGTGGGCGCTGGCGACCGCGCACGGCGACGAAGGACTCACACTCGCCCGATCACTCGGGCACGTCGACCAGTTGAGCATTCAGCTCGTGAAGCTCGCCGTCATCGACGCTGCTCGCGGCGACGCCGCGCAGTGCCGGCGACGACTCGACGAAGCGCGGCGGGCGAGTGAGGAGCACGGGCTCGTCGTGACCCGGATTGCAGCCGATGGCGTGCTCGGGCGACTCGAGTTCAGTCTCGGGCATGTCCACCCCGCCGTGACGGCTCTTCGTACCGCCGTCGCCGCGGAGGAGCGGATCGGCATGCACGACCGTGACCACGCGCCGCAGCCCGACCTCATCGAGGCGCTCGTTCACGCCGGACGACGTGACGAGGCGGTCGAGCTGCTCGCTCGCTTCGCCGAGACCGCGCAAGGTGGCATGCCACTGTGGGGAGGCGCGCTCGTCGCCCGCTGCCGGGGCCTGTTGGCGGACGACGCATCATTCGACTCCCACTTCCAGGAGGCCTTGGACCTGCACTCCCGCGTCGAGGATCGGTTCGAACATGCGCGCACGCTCCTCTGCCACGGTGAGCGGCTGCGGCGCGCGGGAGCGAAGGTCGAGGCGCGTGATCGGCTTCGCGAGGCACACTCCGTCTTCGACGAGTTGCAGGCAGGGCCGTGGGCCGACCGTGCCGGGCGCGAGCTGCGGGCGACTGGCGAGCGGATCAACCGGACGACCCGCTCACTCGACCGTGAGCTGACGCCGCAAGAACTGCAGGTGCTCATGCCGGTGGCCGACGGAAAGACCAACAAGGAGGCGGCCGCCGCGCTGTTCCTCAGCCCGAAGACCGTTGAGTTCCACCTGTCGAGCGTCTACCGCAAGCTTGGCGTCAGCTCGCGGGCCGAGCTGATCAAGCGCGTGTCCGCGGAGGGGTTGGAAGCACTGGTGCCGGTGTAGCGCCCACGGCGATGGTCATGCGGCCATCAGCGCAGCGGGGGCGTCGACCTCGCCCCGGCCACGGCTGAGAAACGGGCGAAGCAGGAGCTGCTCTGCGGTTCCGAGCAGCAGGACGAGGTCCAGGGCCAGCGTCCAGTTGCGCACGTAGAACAGGTCGAGCCGCCGGTAGGCATCGAACGACGGGTTGTCTCTCGCCTCCACCTGCCAGAGGCCGGTGATGCCGGGACGCACGCGGTGACGCTCGCGGAGCTCCGACGGGAACTCCTCGACCTCTCGCCGCAGAGCGGGCCGCGGCCCGACCAGGCTCATCTCACCCCTCAGCACGTTGATCAGCTGCGGAAGCTCGTCGAGGCTGGTCTTCCGCATGATGTTGCCGATCTTCGTCACGCGCGGATCGGCACCCAGCTTGAACAGCGGGCCGGAGCGTTGGTTGTCGTCGCTCAGCTCGGCGAGTCGTGCTTCGGCGTCGACCACCATCGTGCGGAACTTGAGAATCTCGAACTCGTGGTCGTCGCGCCCGACGCGCCGCTGGCGGAAGAGGATGGGACCACCGTCGGTGCGCTTGATGAGGATCGCGATGACAGCGAACACCGGGCTGGCGAGCGCCAGCAGGACCGATGAGACGACGATGTCGACGGTCCGCTTGACGCAACGCCCGGTCCTCGACGGGGCGCCCGAGTCGACGTAGAGGAACGCCTCGTGAGCGACGGGCGATGCCGCGACCCGGCGGGCATCGACACCTGCCAGGCCTGGATCGACCAACACTTCTCGGCCGGTTCCCCGCCCCGTGTCGATGACTGTCTGCAGCATCCTCGGGTTCACGGCGGATGAGCAGACGACGATGCTCTCGCTCGGTGTGGCGGTGAGGATGCTCGCCGCGTCACGACGCTCGCCGAGCCACAGCTCGCTGACCCCGGCGCGCTTCGCCTCGTGTCGGGAGCCGATCACCCCGGTCACGCGGATGCCGGCTTCCGGATGGGTCGCGAACAGCCGGACGAGCTCCAGCGCCCGGGCGTCGGTGCCGACGACGATCGTGCGGCGGATGAATCGACCCTGCCGGCGCTGGTGGGTGACCCATGACCGATGGATCGAGCGCCACCCGATCATGAGCAGCCACGCGACGGCGCACGCCGTGAGCGCTCGCGCCAGGCCCGGGCCGTTCGCGATGAGTCGGTCGAGAGCAAGTACGGCGGCGGTGACGATGGCGGCCACGCGGGTCAGCCTGGACAGCTCGATCCATCGCATCGCCGTGACACGGGAGTCCCACAGCTGCGCTGACCAGACCGCCGAGAGACCGATCGCTACGGCGACGGGAGCGAGCAGCATCGCCGTCGGCTCGAGGCGGCCGACCGTCGCGAGGACGGCGGCGAAGGCGACGAAGATGGCGATGCCGTCGCCAATCTTGAGGACGGCCATCGGCACCCGCGGGTTCGTGCGGAGCGGCTCGCGGTCGGTCGCGGCGGCTGGGGAGCCGCCGTCGACGTCGTTCGCCGACGGCGGTCGCCGCTCCATCGTCATCCCGCTGCGCAGCGGGCGCCGAGACGGCACGAATCGGTGGTGCCGCGTCGTGTGACCGCAGGCACTCGATCGGGGATGCTGGTTCCAGGACGCGTTCATCTGTCCTCTGCTCCTCGGGGCGGGTCGGCCGACGGCCGGGCGAATGTCCCGGCCGAGCGGGCCCGGTCGCAACGATGGGACGCGGACCCGGCCGGCGGGTACGGAACCAAGGGTGCGCCTTCGGGACCCTGCGAGGCTTCCGGCGGTTCCCTAGTACCCCCTCTGACCAGGGTGTCGGGTGTCACGTCCGCGCACATCTGCGGGTCAGGGTCTCGACGCGACATCTGGGTGGTCACGGTCTCGGATTCGAGACCGTGACCACCCAGAAGGCACTACGTGCGGACGAAGGCCGGAACTGGCGGCGGCGACGCGGCTGGTGCTGCTCGCCTGGCGGGGGCTCGTGGCTGGCCAGCACGAAGGCCTCGACCCAGGCGCGATGGTCACGCTCTACGGTGGGGGAGGGCTCCTGATGGTCGAACACGGTGACTCCTAGGCACGTTCGTCTGTCTCGGTCCACTACGCCGCACGTCCGCTGAACGGTTCGGCGCAGTCCTGCCCAGCGATTGTTCGTTCGCCGGCGTCATCGACTCTTCCGGCGTTTCCCTAGTGGTGGGCGCGCCGCCAGCGAGGTATCGCACGGTCCCGGCCCGGCCACTTCTTCTGCACGTGACGCGGAAGGACTACATCGGATGGTGGCGGACGGCGAGGCGTTGCGCCGAGTCGTCGCCGGGAACAGGCAGCTGGACGACGACGCGCAGTGCCGGCCACTCCGACGGCGTCAGCTGCTGGTACTCGAACGTCAGCAGTCCGGCGGCGGGATGGTCGAAGCGTCGTAGCCGCGTCTCGAACCGCGCCACGTCGTGCTCGGGCCACCACGTGCGGAACTCCTCGCTCTGACCCTGTAGCCGCTCGACGAGCTCGACCATCTCCGGGTCGCGCCGAACGCTGATCGTCGCCGCCCTGAACTCGGCCAGCGCCTGGCGAGCATGGAGGTCCCAGTCGACGATCAGCCGGCGCACGGCGTCATGCGTGAAGAGCACCCAGATCAGGTTGCGCTCGAGGCCGTCGAGTTGCTCGAGCGGCGGGTACAACCGAGCCTCGGCGGAGTTCCATGCGGCGAACTCCCAGTGCGGGCCGAGCACGTACGCCGGGGCCGGCTCGAACCCGTCGATCAGCCGGCGCAGCGCCGTCGGGACGTCCTCCGGCGAGAACGGCTGGGTCCCGTTCGGAGACACCGGATGGGCGAGCGAGACGAGGTGCTCTTGGCCGGCGTCGTCGAGACGCAACGCCCGTCCGATCGCCCGCAGCACGTCGTCGGAAGCGTTGATGCGACGGCCCTGCTCCAGCCACGTGTACCAGGTGACGGACACGCCGGCGAGGAGAGCGACCTCTTCGCGTCGCAGCCCGGGCGTGCGCCGGCTGCGGCCACGTGGCAGGGAGACCTGCTCTGGCGACAGCGCCTCTCTTCTGGCGCGCAGGAACTCCGCCAACTCAGCTCGCGTGGCATCGTCGCCCACGAACCCAAGTCGAGCACAGTCAGCCGGGCGGCGGGCTCAGGGAATCGGCGCCTGGCGACACGGCTGGCCGCGCAGCGTGCACGTCGGATATGGCTGCGGCACCGTGATGCCCGGCACGACCGGCAGCACGATCCGCGACGGCTGGTCACCACCGAAGGCGACATCGACCGTCTCGCCGGTCGAGATGGTGTCAAAGGTCCACTCGGCGCGGCTGTTGCCTGGCGCATCGATCGTCACCCGAACCTGTGATCCGGCACGAAACGCGTGCGCCACCGGCAGGAGCTCGACGCGCACCGCCGTCCACTCGTCCGGCGGCAGCGGCTCGGCGTCGTCCTCGAGGTACGTGTGGATCGGCCGCAGTTCGGTGCTCGCCGACTCGTCGAGCGCCCGCATGCTGGCCCGCAGCCATCCGCTCTGGACGTACACCTCCTGCCCGTCCGGGCGGACCTCGCTGATCGTCACTTCGAGGTCGGTGTCCTCGGCATCGGAGCGGATCCACAGGTCGGCCGAGCCCGAGCCGACGACCACCGTGTCGGCCGTCAGCGGAGCGCTGATGAACGAGGCGGCCGTGCCCTCCGGCGGCTGCTGCCATTGCCACTGGACGTCGTAGGCATAGATCGACTGGTCGCCTGAGTCATCGAAGAACGTGGCAGGGAGCGCGGAGGGATCGGCGGCGTAGGAGGCCTCCCCGGCCTCGGCCGGCGCGTCGGCGGACAGCGCGCCGTCGGCCGCCAGGTACCACGGCGTGGCGACGGCGCCGGGCACCGGCCATGCGTCGAACGACTGCGACCAGCGGGGCACGGGCGTGCCGGGGAGCGCGCCGTCCGCCGCCCCTTCCTCGAAGAGGACCTGGATCGGTGGCTCGGATTCGAACGCCGCCAGCGCCTGCTCGTAGCTCTGGCCGGCGAACCGATCGGGCGGCAGCGCGACCTGGTCGGTGCCGAAGATGCCGGAGGCGAGCACGGGTGCGACACCTCGCGCCGCCTCGAGCGACGGCACCCGCTGCGCCACGTAGAGATCGAGGAACTCGACGAATCGTGGGAACACCCCTGCTCCGATGGACTCGGAGTGCAAGCCGTTGACGAGCGTGGCGTAGAAGTGGTCGGTGCCCGTGAAGCGGTCGAGCATGGTCGCGAACCGGCCGCCGGTCTGCTCGTCCTGCCACGCTCCGGCCAGGAACACCGGGACCTCGATCTGGTCGACGAACGTGCGTGGCGCCAGCGGGTCAGCTGACGCTCGGCCGTGTAGTACGGGTTGGCGTCGATCTGCGCCACGAGGTCCGGGTTCTGCAGGCGCAGCCGCTGGTTCGCCGCGCACTCGGTGTCACCGCCGGCGATGCGGTCGGCGGCCCACTCCTGGCCCTCGGGGCGCGTCTCGTCCATCCGCTGCTGCGCCCACTCGACGCCGAACCCGGTGTTGAGCAATCCGCCCGGCCGGACCACGCTGCCGTAGCTGTCCTCGATCACCGACAGCGGCGTGATCGCGGCGAGGCTCGGCGGCTGTGTCGATGCCACGAAGAGCTGGCTGATGCCGGGATAGGAGACGCCGACCATCCCGACCCGGTGTCCGAGCACCCACGGTTGGGCGGCGACGGTCTCGATGACGTCGTAGCCGTCGAGCAGTTGGGCAGGCTCGAAGTACTCGAACGAGCCACCGCTGCACCCGCTGCCACGCATGTTGACGCCGACGTAGGCATAGCCGAGCGCGGTGAACAACTGGCCGAAGCCGAAGCTGTCCGGGTCACTCGGCTGGTAGCCGGAGTACTCGACGACCGTCGGATACGGGCCACCGTCGGGCGGGCCCGGCAGCACGACGTTGACGGAGAGCGTGGTTCCGTCGCGCGTCTGCAGGTACCCGTACCCGCCGGTGGGCACGGTCTGCTCGGCGTAGAACGAGGCCGGGGGCGGTGCCGCGTCGACCGCGACCACCTCGAACTCGGTGCTCGTCTCGGCCTCGCCACGCACGGTGTAACGGCCGGACGGCACGTCACGGAACAGCAGCGACCCGAGCTCGTCCACGGTCCCGGAAGCGGCGGCACTCCCGTCGTCGCCGACGAGCTCGAGCTCCTCGCCGACGGGCGCATCGAGCACGGCCACCTGCTCGGATCCCGGCTGGACGGACCACTCGGCCTCGGCGAGTGGATCGTCCGGCGCGGTTGACGCAACCGCCGATGACGACGTGGTGTCCTGTGCGGCCGTCGTTGAGGTTGCCGGTGCGCCCGTGGTCGTCGGGCTCGCGTCGTCGTCACCCGAACACCCTGCGGCCACGAGCGCCGCGACAACGACCAGGGCCAGCCACGGCGGCGCGACATCAGCGAGATCCTCGCAGCCAGGTACGGTCGACGGCGTGTCAGGCCCGTCCCTGTCGGAGCTGCTCGACGATCTGCGCAGCCTGGTCGACGTCGAGTCACCCTCCCTCGACGTCCCCGCAGTGACGGCATCCGCCGCCGCCGTCGCCCAGCTGGTCGAACGGCGTCTCGGCAGCCCGGCCGAGCTCGTCGACGGCCCGGTCGGACCGCACGTGGTGTGGCGGGGAGGCGGTGAGCCGCGCGTCCTGGTCGTCGGTCACCACGACACGGTGTTCCCGGTCGGCACGCTGACGACGCGACCGTTCACCGTTGCCGACGGACGGGCCACTGGACCTGGCGTCTTCGACATGAAGGCCGGCATCGTCATCGCGATCCATGCGATCGCTGCCCTGCCCGACCGCTCGGGCGTGGAGCTGCTGATGACCTGCGACGAGGAGGTCGGCTCCACGACGTCGCGCCAGCTGATCGAGGAGCGGGCGGCGGCCTGCGGCGTCGCGCTCGTTCTCGAACCCGCGGCCGATGGCGCGCTCAAGGTCGGCCGCAAGGGCACCGGGACGTTCGAGGTCGTCGTGCGGGGTCGCGCCGCGCACGCCGGTCTCGAGCCCGAACGCGGGGTCAATGCGCTCGTCGAGGCGTCCCATCAGGTGCTGGCCATCACCGCGTTCGCCGACCCGTCGCGCGGCACGACCGTGACGCCCACGGTTGCCCATGCCGGCACCGCCGACAACGTGGTCCCGGCCGAGGCGCGTGTCCGCGTCGACGTCCGGGTGACCGAGCCGGCAGAAGGCGTCCGCCTCGAAGCGGCGATGGCCGGCCTGGCCCCGGTTGATCAGGCGGCGACCCTGGAGATCCTCGGCAGCGTGAACCGGCCGCCGATGCCAGAGTCGGCGACGGCCGAGCTGTTCGCGCTGGCGTCGAAGGTCGCCGTCGAGCTCGGCCTCCCCGAGCTTCGCGGGGTTGCCGTCGGCGGCGGCAGCGACGGCAACTTCACCGCGGCCATCGGGGTCCCGACCCTCGATGGCCTCGGGGCGACGGGCGCCGGTGCCCACGCCGACCACGAGCACGTCATCGTGGACGAGCTACCGGATCGTGTCCGCCTCTTGACCGGACTGATGGACGCCCTCCAGCACCGCTGACTGTTCCATCCGAGTGTTAGAGGCCATCCGAGTGCTCGAGCTGGGGATGCCCCGGCGCGAACACTCCGATGAGGCGAAACACTCGGATGGTCAGGACTCGGAGTCGAGCTCGAGGGGTCCGCCTGGCCCGAGCGTGCCCGCATCGCGGTAGACGTCGAGCTTGGCGCGAGAGTCCTCGATGTCGAGGTTGCGCATCGTCAGCTGGCCGATCCGGTCGAGCGGACCGAACGACGCATCCTCGACCCGCTCCATCGACAGACGTTCGGGGGTGTAGGTCAACGCCGGCCCGGTGGTGTCGAGGATCGAGTAGTCGTCGCCTCGCCGCAGCCGCAGCGTGACCTCACCTGTCACTGCCGTGCCGATCCAGCGCAGCAGCGACTCGCGCAGCATCAGGCTCTGCGGGTCGAACCACCGCCCCTCGTACAGCAGGCGCCCGAGACGCCGCCCCATCGTGCGGTAGTTGTCGATCGTGCCTTCGTTGTGGATCGCCGTCACGAGGCGCTCGTACGCGATGTGCAGGAGCGCCAGACCAGGAGCTTCATAGACGCCGCGGCTCTTCGCCTCGATGATGCGGTTCTCGATCTGGTCGCTCATGCCGAGGCCGTGGCGACCACCGACGGTGTTCGCCTCGACCGCGAGAGCGACGTGATCCGGGAACTCCGCGCCGTTGATGGCCACCGGCCAACCCTGGTCGAAGCGCACCGCGACGTCCTCCGGCACGATCGTCACGTCCTCCGCCCAGTGGGCGACGCCCATGATGGGGTCGACGATCTCCATGCCCGTTGCCAGCTCCTCGAGCGCCTTGGCCTCATGGGTCGCGCCCCACAGGTTGGCGTCGGTGGAGTAAGCGCGCTCCATGGGATCTCGGTACGGAAGGCGGCGAGCGACGAGGAACTCGCTCATCTCGGCCCGGCCGCCGAGCTCCCCGACGAAGTCCTGGTCGAGCCACGGCTTGTAGATGCGCAGCGCCGGGTTGACGAGGAGGCCGTAGCGGTAGAAGCGCTCGATGTCATTGCCCTTGTACGTGCTGCCGTCACCCCAGATGTCCACGCCGTCCTCGTGCATCGCCCGCACGAGGAGCGTGCCCGTGACGGCCCGGCCCAGTGGCGTCGTGTTGAAGTACGTCTTGCCGCCCGTCGAGATGTGGAACGCCCCGCACTGCAGGGCCAGGAGACCCTCACGGGCGAGCTCGGGGCGGCAGTCGACGATGCGCGCCGCCTCCGCCCCGTACTGGCGGGCCCGGTCCGGGACACCGTCGAGGTCGGGCTCGTCGTACTGGCCGAGGTCGGCGGTGTAGGCGTACGGGATGGCGCCCCGCTCGCGCATCCACGCCACCGCGGCCGACGTGTCGAGGCCACCCGAGAAGGCGATCCCGATGCGCTCGCCGAGGGGCAGCTTGGTCAGGATCTTGGTGGCGTCTCTCCCCACGCCGAGCGAACCTACCTGCCGGCGACGGAGCGATACTGCCCCGCCATCGACGCCACCGAGACGGCGCCGGCAGCGACCGCGATGCCGAGCTCGACGAGGCCGAGACGACGGAAGGTGCCGAGGTCGCCGAGTGCGATGGCGACGCCAACAGCGGCGGCGGCCAGGCCGTACCACGGCAGCCGCCGGGAGTTGTTGATCGTGGCGAGGATCATCGCCAAGGGAGCGACGAACGGAACCAGGAGGATCGGGATCGCTCGTGGCTCGGCGGTCGGGCCCAGCCACCACGTCGCCAGCCCGAGCTCGCGGCTTGCTTTCCAGACCGCTGTGTAGGCGAGGAACACGAGGATCCACGTCGCCAGCACCGTGACCCGCCAGCCTGTCGTCAGCTGTCCCACCTGCGGCGCCTCGTCGCGCTCGACCGCGTCCGCGGGCGGCGGCAACGGAGGTTGAGGAGCCGGTGGCGGCAGGGACGTCTCCACCGCCGCCATCGTACGGCCGCGATCGATGCGGCCGGCGAGGGCGCTGGAGCGCCCGCCGTGCCGAACCGGGCCGTCAACCTCTGAACGACGCGACCTGGTCCGTACGATGCGGCCGGCGAGGGCGCTGGAGCGCCCGCCGTGCCGAACCGGGCCGTCAACCTCTGAACGACGCGACCTGGTCCGTCGATGCGGCCGGCGAGGGCGCTGGAGCGCCCGCCGTGCCGAACCGGGCCGTCAACCTCTGAACGACGCGACCTGGTCCGTCGATGCGGCCGGCGAGGGCGCTGGAGCGCCCGCCGTGCCGAACCGGGCCGTCAACCTCTGAACGACGCGACCTGGTCCGTACGATGCGGCCGGCGAGGGCGCTGGAGCGCCCGCCGTGCCGAACCGGGCCGTCAACCTCTGAACGACGCGACCTGGTCCGTCGATGCGGCCGGCGGCCGGCGGGCGACGTCGGCGACGCTGGGCGCGCCATTACCCTGCGACGCCGTGAGCGCGACGCCGGCGGCTGACCCCTCCGCCGATGTGCTGTCGATCTTCTTCCCCATGTGGAACGAAGAGGACTACATCGACCGCGTGCTGGACGCCGCCCGTCGGGTGTGCGACCGCATGGTGCGCGAAGACGTCATCGCCGACTACGAGCTGATCGTCGTCGACGACGCCTCCACGGACCGCACGCCGGAGCTGGCCGACAAGGCGGCTGCCGTTGACCCCCACGTCCGCGTCGTCCACCACGAGCGCAACCGCAAGCTGGGCGGCGCGATCAAGACCGGCTTCGCCGCCGCCCGCGGCGACCTCATCCTCTACTCCGACGCCGACTTGCCCTTCGACATGGAGGAGGTGCCGCGGGCGATCCGGCTACTGCGCGAGTACGACGCCGACATCGTCAGCGCCTACCGCTTCGACCGCACCGGCGAGGGCTACACGCGGGCGATCTACACCTTCTTCTACAACGTGCTGGTCCGCACGATGTTCGGGGTGAAGGCGCGAGACATCAACTTCGCGTTCAAGCTGTGCCGGCGACACGTGTTCGAGCACATCGAGCTGCGCAGCGAGGGGTCCTTCGTCGACGCCGAGCTGATCATCCGGGCCACGAAGGTCGGGTACCAGATCGTCCAGTTCGGCGTGGACTACTTCCCGCGGACAATCGGCGACTCGACGCTGAGCTCACCGCGGATCATCGTCACGATCCTGCGCGAGATGACGCAGCTCCGCGGTGAGCTGAAGAGGCTGCAGCCGGTCAGCGGAGCCCGTCACGACGGTCACTGAACCCCGGAACCGCCCTGCGAGGACGCCGAACCCAGCGGTAGTGTTGGGGCGCTCCGAGAGGTGTCCCCGTCCGTGAACCGATGACTCCCCGACCTGATCGACGCGCTCCCGGCCTGGTTCCGGCTGTCGCTGCCGTCGCGCTCATCGGCACGGTGGTCGCCGCCGGCGTCGCCTCCGGCGCGTTCCTCGGGGACGATGCGAGCCCGTCGGCCAGCGGCGGCGGGTCGACGTCGGTCGTCGGCACGGTGCCGCCGCCAGCGATCACCGCACCTCCGACGACGGCACCGATCGTCAAGACCAATCTGTCCGAGACCTTGGGCGACGGCTCGTTCGGTGACGAGGTGGCATCCGTCCAGACGCGGCTCAAGGAGCTCGGGTTCGACCCGGGGCCGATCGATGGTCAGTTCGGTACGTTGACCAGGGCCTCGGTGTGGGCGTTCGAGAAGCTGGTCATGCAGACGCCGCGCAACGAGGCCACGGGCCGTGTGACGAATGAGATGTGGCAGCTCATGCAGGAGCCCCTCGTCGTGCTGCCGCGCCGGCCCGACGCGTCGTCACCGAACCACACCGAGATCTACCTGCCCGAGCAGGTGATCATCTTCTTCCGCGACGACAAGCCGGCATTGATCTCGCACATGGCGAGCGGTACCGATGAGGAGTGGTGCGAGGAGGTCACGATCAGCCCGGGCGAGCGGGGCAACGAGAACGGGACCGAGCCGCTCAAGCGTGGCGAGTGCGGCAACTCCAAGACGCCCGGAGGCGTGTTCGCGTACGACCGCCAACGCGTGGGCCCCTGGGAGAGTGCGCTGGGCACGATGTGGAACCCGATGTACTTCAACTACGGGATCGCTGTCCACGGGGCGACGACCGTGCCGCTGGAGCCGGCCTCGCACGGCTGCATCCGGCTCCCGATGATGCTCGGTGAGTACTTCCAGAGCCTCGTCTCCCTCGGTGACCAGGTGTTCGTGTTCGACGGCGTCAAGGAGCCCGAGGAGTACTCCGAGCGGGACAAGATGCCGATCTTCAACTGGATCGACCCGGACTACTCGACCACGACGACCACGCTGCCACCAGCGTCGCTGCCCCGGGCGATCCCGCCGAGCGAGGTGACGGCTCCTGAGCGAGGCCGCGGAGCGGGAGCAAGAGAACGAGCCGGCGCAGGTCGACGCGCCCCCGACGGAGACGACGACCGCGACGACGGGCTGAGCACGAGGTTGCGGCCGAGGATCTTCGAACTGGCGTTTGAAGCTGGCCGACGTCGGAGCGATGAGTTCTGGTTGGAGCGTTGGTCAGATCGTGCATGACCGCGATCACCACCCTCACGGACGGTCTTGCGATGGGCGAATCCGCCCGCTGGCACGATGGGCGCTTCTGGTGCTCGGACTGGGTCGCAGGTGAGATCCTCGCCATGGCGGTGAACGGTCCTGACGCCGGCAAGCCGACGGTCGTCACCCGATCGACGTCGCTCCCGTTCTGCTTCGACTGGACAGCCGACGGCACGATGCTCGTGACCGGTCACGACGGCCTCGAACGGCTCGGCCCCGACGGCGCGCTCGTCGCACACGCCGACCTGTCCCACCTGTCGGACTATGGCTGGAACGAGGTCGCCGTGCACCCGTCGGGCGTCGCCTACGTGAACGGCATCAACTTCGACATGATGGGCGCCGACGGCATGAACTTCGAACTCGGCTCGGAACGCGGGCTCATCGCCTGCGTCACACCGGACTGCGATGGCCGCATCGTCGCCGACACCGTCGCGTTTCCGAACGGCATGGCGATCACACCCGACGGTGCGACCCTGCTGGTCGCCGAATCGTTCGCCTCGAGAGTGGCCGCCTTCGATGTCGACGACGACGGAAGCCTCGTCAACCGCCGAGTGTGGGCCGAGATCGACGGTGGAGCCGACGGGGTGAGCCTCGACGCCGAGGGTGCTCTGTGGTGCGCCGCCCAAGGCGGAGCGGTCCGGTTGGCGCAGGGCGGCCAGATCCTCCAGCGGATCGAGCTCGACCGCCCGGCGTTCTCCGTCGCCCTCGGCGGACCGCAAGGGACCACGCTCTTCATGGTCGCCAACGAGTGGAACGGCCCCGAGAACATCGGCAAGGGTCCCCGTACCGGTGTCGTCTACCTCGCCGAGGTCGAGGTCCCCGCCGCCTGAGACGGTGGACCGAGGTGACCGCTCGCGGGTCACTGCACGAAGGTCTCGCAGTCGGCTTGAGGTGGGCTCGGGACGAGGAAGTCGTTGCCCGGCCCGCCGTAGGCCGTATCAGTGTCGACGCCGCCGGTGCCGCAGTCGAGCCCGTCAGCGCCACCATTCCCGTGCAGCGTGTCGTTGTCTGATCCGCCATCGAGAACGTCGGCCTCAGCGCCTCCGTGCAGGAAATCCTCGCCCTCGTCGCCGTAGATCTGGTCGCCGTCGGTTCCGCCGTCGATGTAGTCGCTGCCTTCGTCGCCATGGACGACGTCGATGCCATCGTCGAGGGCCGGGTTGGTCAGGACGATCCCGCTGGCGGTGGCGCTCTCCGGCTGGCAGATGCGGTCGATGCCGTCGCCGCCGAAGATGATGTCGGGACCGCTCGTGCCCATGATCACGTTGTCCTCGTCGTCGCCGTAGAACGGCGCTCCTCCCGGCGTGACCCACGTGTCGACCAGCTCGCCGAAGCACGTGGCGAAGCCTCCGCTCGGGGTCTGACTCGCGGGATCCGGCGGGATTGGGTCCTCGGCCGCCAGCACCGTCGACACGGTGGCGGCACCGCACAGCACGACAAAGGCGCCGGCCAGCCATGGAGCGTGGCGCAGACGGAGGGTCCGATACGCCGTCGGACGCTGCGTGTGACTGGACACGATGTGCTCTCTTCCTGGCGCGATGCACCGTTCGGGGGTTGAGAGGCACTGTGACGACGGCCCGCTAGCGAGGCGCTAGCCACGTAGCCAGATCACGCCCAGTGAGGTCACTGCGACACTGGGCCCATGGCACGTCGCTCGGATGACGATGACGGGCACCGACTCCCACGCCCACGCCCACCCCTCCCACCTCACGCTGACGAGGACGACGACGATGGGATGACGCACGCGGACCTGATCGAGGAGCTACGCGCCATCGACGGCCTCGTCGACGTGACCGGTGGCCGCGGCGACCGCCCGAACTTCCACCTGCGTCACAAGCCGTACCTTCACTTCCACGAGTCCGCCGAAGGCAAGATCTATGCCGACGTGAAGGTCGGCGGCGGGCCCAGCGCCGACTTCGAGCCGGTGTGGGCATCGACTCCGGCCGAACGCGAGGCGCTGCTGCGTCGTGTTCGAAAGCAGGTTCGGCGCGTCGATCGACGATGAGGTCGGTCATCGGCGGGCTGATGCCGAGTTTGCGGAGCGAAGCCACTACGGTCGCCGACATACGCGGAGCGGAAGGTTCGTCGGCGTCGTTGAAGCCGCCTCCTGCCCGCCGTGAGGGAGCGAATCATGAGCACTGGGACCACGTCACGTCGGACGCGTCGCGCGCGTTGCCTTGTTGCGGCAGCGAGCATCGGCGCGGTGAGCGTCGTCGCGGGCGTGGCCGAGAACGCTTCCGCCGGCTTCGAAGGCCCGCTGAGCGTGGGCTGCATGGCTCTCAACCAACCGTCGCTGGACGCCGTCTATGTCGCCGAGGGCATTGGGCCGTTGCAGTTCACTGAAGGAGAAACGATCACGGTCAGCGCCGGTCGGCCCGTTCCGGGCCGCACACCGGCGGCGACCAATCTGACGGTTGATGACGGCGTAGTGGCCTTTGGGAACTTCCCGGCCACGCTTCATTACACGGTGCCGGCCGACGGGATCCATGACGTCGCGTGGCGCGTGAACGCGTTCGGTGCAACCTGGGATGTCTCGTGTCGCCCGGCCTGCACCATCACGGGAACCCCGAACGCCGACGTCCTGGCCGGCACTGCCGGTGATGACGTGATCTGCGGCCTCGGTGGCGCAGATGTGATCGACGGCCGCGAAGGCAACGACATGATCTTCGGCGGCGCAGGCGGCGACGTGATCCGCGGGAGCGGCGGTCAGGACCAGTTGTTCGGCGAGGCCGGCGGCGACGTGATCACGGGCCGTGATGGTTCCGCCGGTGACATCGTCATCGGAGGCGGTGGCGTCGACGCCATCTCGAGCGACCCGGGCGACATCGTCACGCAGTAGTCCCGGCGGTCGCCCGCGTGACAGCTGTTGCTACGACGTCACCGAGGCGACGCTGCGGTGAGCGTGACCTCGTGCGCCTCGTCGCCCTTGCGTCCCGGCTCGGATCGCGAACTCGACGGTCGTGCCGATCGGCACCGATGCTCCGGCTGGCAGGCTCGAATGGTGGACGAACAGGTCGACGCCCGTGCCGCGGTCGATGAATCCGTAGCCGCGGCCGCCGTTGAAGAACTTGACGACACCGCGGGCTCGTCCCGGTGAGGATGCAACCTGCGGGCGCGGCGTCTCGGTGAGTGCGTTGAGGTCGACGTGGGAGATGTCGGCGTCGATGCCGACGTCCCGTTGGAGACGGCGGGCGGAGTGCGTCTCCGACCGTTCGATGAGCGACACGACGACGCCGGTAGCGCCCGCTCGCGCCGTGCGGCCGGATCGGTGAACGTACGTTGCGGCGTCCTGCGGCGGATCGAAGTGGACGACGCCGGCGACACCGTCGACGTGCACACCTCGGGCGGCGACGTCGGTTGCGATCAGTGAGCTCACCTCGCCACGGGCGAACGCGCGAAGGGCGCGTTCGCGCTGCGGCTGGCTGCGGCCGCCGTGGATGGGGGTCGCTGTCACGCCGAGCTTGTCGAGCTGCCTTGTGAGCCGATCGGCTCCGTGTCGCGTGCGGCAGAACACGATCGTCGACCCGATCGTCTTGATCGCGTCCGCCGTGGCAGCGGCGCGCTCGGTCCGGTCGACCCGCCAGAAGATGTGGCGGGCAGTAGTCGAGGTCGGGGCCTTGCGCGCCGATCTCGTGGACGACGGGATCGCGCTGAATCTCGTCGGCGAGCTTGGACACTGCCGCGTCGAACGTGGCGGAGAACATCAGTACCTGGCGTTCCTTGCTGGTCAGCTCGATGATGCGGCGAACTGCCGGGAGGAACCCCATGTCGGCCATGCGGTCGGCCTCGTCGACGACGACCTGGTCGACGTCGTCGAGTGCCACGAGACCGGACTGGATCAGGTCCTCGAGCCGGCCGGGGCATGCCACGACGAGCTCGGCGGCGGCGTCGAGGGCCTTGCGCTGGGGGCCGTAGCCCACCCCGCCGTACACAGACACGACGTCATGGCGGCGTAGGCGCACGAACGGCCGCAGCTCATTGGTGATCTGTTCGGCGAGCTCGCGAGTTGGGGCGAGGACGAGCGCCGTGGGCCGACGACGCTGCGCCGGACGCATCCGGACGACGAGCGGCAGACCGAAGGCCAGCGTCTTGCCCGAGCCGGTGGGCGCACGGCCGGCGACGTCCCGGCCAGCGAGGGCATCGGGGATGACGGCAGATTGGATGGGGAATGGTTCGGTAATCGCGTCGGCGTCGAGACGTGCACACAGATCAGAGGGCACGCCGAGCTCGGCAAACCGGGCACAGCCGGTGGACATGGGGGGACACTTTCGTTTGCTCAACAGCGCATTCGGCCGGAACAACGGAGCGTCTGCGCGCCGAGAGCGGAGCTGTCGGCGGACGCACCCTACCGTGAGGAACTGCCGCTCCCACGGACATCGGTCGCGTCCGCCGACTGCCGCACCCAATGGCGCGACCCGAACGGCCATCCCTAGGACGCCGACGGTCGAGGCCTTGGTGTCACGTCGTCGGGTCCTCCGTGAGCGACGACCGGACCGTCGTCCGGGACGGCCAGCGGATCGGGCTGCTCGTCGCAATCACGTGGCCGGGTGGGTGCGTTGCGGCCGCCGGTCGTGTACCCGCCGATCTCGTCAGGCGCATCCCATCCGCAGCTGTTGGGATGGATGAGTTGGGCGTACCCGACCGCCGCCGCCTCGCCGCTCGTCACCCAGTTCCAGTCGGGTTGGTCGATCGTCGGGTCGAAGCCGTCGTAGGTGTGGACGAAGACGTCGTGGAAGTTGAGCGGCAGCCCGGAGCCGCCATCGGAGAGGTGGAGATGGAGGTGTGGACCAGTGGACGGACCGCTGTTGCCGACGAGCCCGAGGTACTGGCCTTCCTGGATGTAGACGGGCTCGTGCGCGACGGGAGCGTCGTCATCGTCGACTGGCGCCTCGGCGGCGCACAGGTTGGCCGGCAACGTGTTCTGCATGAGGTGGGCGTAGGCGGCGATCTCGCCATTGCCGTGGTCGATCGAGATCACGTTGGCGCCGGGCACGCTGTTCGCTTGGCCAGGCTGGTGGTCCGGCTCGCTGCGGCGACACGAAACGCTCCAGCCGCTTGCCATCGCGTAGACGGGTTGTCCCCAGATGAGGTGGTGCTCGTTCTTCGAGCCGAGTGTGATCCCGTTCGCCGCGTCGTCGAAGGCTTGCTCGGTGTACTTCGTCCACTCCTCGCGGTCGTGATCCCAGCGGATCGCCTTGAGGTCGTAGGCGTAGCGCTGCCCCCGTGAGTGCGCGTGGAAGCCGCCAGGCGTCCAGAACACACCGGCGGGCAGGTCCTCGGCGCGGGCCGGGAACCGGAAACCGCCTGTCGCGGTGGCGTTGTCATAGGTCTCGAGCGGATAGGTGCCCTGAGCGGGGAACGGCGCCGAGGCCGGCGCGTAGAAGTTGACGGTGAACCATGTCGGCGCGGTCCCGCTTCCGGTGACGTCGTGGGGCTTGATGAGCGCGGTGCCGCCAGGTGCGACGGAAATCGGATCTTCGAGCGATTCGACGTCGAGCGCGCTGGTCTCGGTGGTGATACCCACCTCCGTGATTTCGATCGGCTGGTCGCCGATGTTGCGAACAGTCACGTCCATCCGCAGCCACCAACCGGGCTGAGCGCTCGCCGTTGGCGCCATCGTTTCGGCGAACAGGACGGTGCCCTGTGTACTCGTGTCGTCGAAGTTCGTGTCCGTCTCGACGTGAACGACCTCGAGGGGGACGGTGGTTCCGGCGGACTCGTCGTCGGGGCCGATCGGGCCAGGTCCAGCCGACGACAAGGCCGGCGACGCGACCAGCGGGACCGACAACACAGCCGCGAAAGCGGCGATGCTGATGATGCGAAACATGTGGTGCTCCTTCGGATGGTGGATCATCCGACAAGAGCGTCCAGCACTCCGTCGCTCGCGATTTTCACCTGGTGTCGTCAGCTAGCGGTCCACTGGCTCCCAGATCAGCTCTGCGACATCGATGACCAAGTGGTCGGGACGCACTTCGCCAGTGCCGACGCACACGACGTCGTTGAGCCATCGGTATCGCGGGTCATCGCTCACATGCGTCAGCCACGCCACGATCTGGCGAGCGCCGATCGGATGTTTGCGACCGTATCCACCACACTCGAACAGCACGGTGGCACCGTCGTCGGTCGAGATCACACCGTGGAAGTCGGGGCAGAACGTGCCGTCGCCTCGGCGGCGCGGATGGTTCGCTCCCTGCAGATCTCCGCTGAGCCGTCCGGTACATCGACCCTCGGCGAGATAGAGGTGGTGAGCCTCAGCTCCTTCGTCGGCGAGTGACACGCTCCATCCGTGCGGATAGTGGAACACCATCTGATACAGCGGCTCGAGGCGCATACGTGAGAGTTGAACATGTCCGAGTCAGACCGAGGCGCCCGTGTCTCGCCCTCGCTAGCGCCTCGTTAGCAGCCGTCACAGACAGTGGTGTCGCACCCAGCGCAACACGACAGAAGGACCAATCATGATCATGAGACAACTCACTCGCGCGGCCGCCTCGACCGCCGCGGTCGGCCTCGGCCTCGCCGCACTGGCCGCACCGGCCGACGCCTCCACGCTCCTCGACACCGACTACGCCCTCATCACGGGGACTGACGTCGACTTCGGCAGCATCGCCATCAATCCCGGCCCCTTCGCCACCGGGATCTTTCAGCCCGGCGGCTACGGCGAGCTGCAGTGGGAGTCCAACGGCGGCGACATCACTCCCCACCTCACCGGTTACCTCTGGACGCAGAACCTCGCCGCGACGTGCGCCAAGATGCGGATCCAGTACTACGCCGAAGCCGCCAACGGCGACTACGTGCACCTCGCCACTCGCGGTAGCCCCGAACACTGTCCGACCACCGACACGATCGAGTGGACGGAGGTCGACATGGCACCCTTCAGCGACCCCTCCATCGTGCGGGTGGTCGTCTCCACGACCGTGGAGAATGCCTTGGGGCAGTTCAGCATCGTCGGCTCACAGGGTTTCAATCTCGGGGACTGATCGAGGTGCGCAGCTTCTGTGCTGATTTCGTGTGCGTGAGCGGACCCGAATCTTCGTCAGAACCTGAGCAGCTCCAGCGCCGAGCCGGCGACGCCGAGCCGGTCAGGAGTGTCTGCTCAGGCGGTGAACGCGGTGTGCAGCGGATAGTAGGTGCGAGTCGGCACGACGTCGGGCGGCAGGGTCGGCCTGACGTTGTTGTCGAACCATGCCTGGCCGTCTGCTTCGGATTCCCACATCTCGACCACCCGCCATCCGCCATCGGGATGTGGTCCGCCGGAGTGCGCGATGAACCCCTTCGCCGCCATCATCAATGGCTTCATCTGTTCAACCAGGCCGCCGTAGATCTCCTCGGTCAGATTCGGCACATCACCGATCATGAGGACAGCCATCGTCACCCCCTGAGGTTGCTCGCACGACGTTAGCTGTCACATGAAACAGCCGCCGCGTGGGAACTCGTGGTGTCTGGTGGGCGTCGGAGTGGCATGCGCGTGTTTGTGGTGTCTGCGCTGGTCGCTGTTGTCGTGACGGCGGGCTGCGCCGAGAGAGACGACACGTCGTCACTCGCCGGGACCGAACCCGCGGTTGCTTTCCCGGCGTCTCACGGTCTCGCACGGTCACCGGCGGCTGCGGATGCTCCGATCGAGGCGTTGGTGGCGGGCTGGAACGACGCCGGGTTCGACCTGCTGCGGACACAACCTGCGGCGGAGAACGTGGTGTTCAGTCCGGCCAGCATCGGCCACGCCCTGCTGATGGCCGAAGCCGCAGCCGATGAGCCGACTCGTCGCGCGATCAGCGCCGCGTTCGGCCTACCAGAGGCCGCACACGAGGCGTGGAACCGCGTCGACCAGGAGCTGGCCGCGGCCCAATCCGAGCAGGTGACGGTCACGCTCGCCGATCGCATCTGGCCACGCCTCGACATCGAACCGCAGCAGGCGTGGATCGATCTGCTCGCCTCCCACCACGGCGCCGACGTCGTCCCCCTCGACTTCGCCGGCGATCCCGACGCCAGCCGCGACTCGATCAACACGTGGGTCAGCGAACGAACCGAGGACCTGATCCCTGCACTGCTCTCCGACGGCGTCATCACCCCTGCCACGGTCCTCGTGCTCACCGACACCGTCTACTTCAAGGCGGACTGGGAGCGGCCGTTTGGCAAGTACGGACCCGTCGACGGCACGTTCACCACCCTCGACGGCGAACAGGTGCCGACGTCGTTCATGCGCGAGCTCGAGTTGACCGATCGGCGCGGCACCGGCGACGGTTTCGTCGGCGCCGAGATCCCTTACGCCGGCGGCGAGTACTCGATGCTCGTCCTCGTCCCCGAGGAGGGCCGCTACGACGAGTTGCTCGCCCGCCTCGACCAGACACTGCTCGAGCAGATCGACCGCTCGTTCACGACGGGCCCCTACGAACTGCTGTTGCCGAAGTGGGACGACGACTACCAGATGGACCTCATGCCCTGGCTCCAGGGCCTCGGCGTCAGCCCCGGGTCGTACCCGTCGATCAGCCCGGACGCCTCCCTCGGCGCTGCCGTCCACGCCGCCGACATCACCGTCGACGAGATCGGCACCGTCGCCGCTGCCGCCACCGCCCTCGCCTTCGAAGTGTCAGGCCCGCCCGAGCCGGAGCTGAGCGTCGCCGCCGACCGGCCCTTCATCTACCTGATCCGTCACCGCCCGACCGGCCTCGTACTGTTCACCGGCCAGGTCACCGACCCGCGATGAGAAGCGGCAGGGCCGCGAGGACGATCAGCCGCGCAGCTGCTCGAGCAGTCCCATGTCATCCCGGCACGCCCAGTGCTCGACGATCTTCCCGCCGACGACTCGCCAGATGTGAATGAAGGTCCACGTCGCCGGACGTCCCGACACCGGCGTGCCGGCGAGCAACGGCATGGTGGACGCCCGATGGGTGCCGCGCACCGTGAGGTGCTGTGCGACGAGATCACCCTCGCCGATGAGGTGGTGCTGCTCCGCGGTCACCGGCCCGAGGTCGGTGTCGACGATGCTGAGGATCAGCTTGAGGCCATCGCGGCCCTGCGGTCCTGCGGCGTGGTTCACCATGTCCTCGGCGACGAGATCGTCGAGGACGGTGTCGTCGCCCGCCTGCTGCCTGCGAAACATCTCCTCGACGACAGCCTTCGCAGTTCGCTCGCTCATCAGAACAGCATGACGCGGCTGCGTCGCCCCGTTCAGATGGTCAGGTTAGCTGACTTGATGCAGGGTAGGACGATGAGGGAGAACGTGGTGGACGCAGCAACGATCGATGTCCGGGGCCAAGAGGAGACCACGGCATGGTGGTTCCTCGACGCCCTCGTGGTCGAGCACCGCGTGGCTCCGCAGATGGCGGGCGTGGTGCTCGAGATGACGCTGCCGGTCGGCCACTCGCCGGCGCTGCACGTCCACGAAACCCTCGATGACACCTGGTATGCGATCGAAGGTCGCATGGCCGCCCGCTGCGGAGACGAGGAGTTCGTCATCGAGGCGGGCGACTGGGTGTCGATGCCACGCGGCGTGGCGCACACGTTCCGTGTGGTCGGCGATCACCCCGCCCGGATCCTCACGGTTCACGACAACGGGTCGTTCCGTGACTTCGTACGCCACCTCGGTGCACCGGCTCAGGCGCGGACCGTCCCCGGCGTTCCGCACGTTCCGGCGAGAGACGAGCTCGCCCAGGCTGCCGCCAGCCATGACATCGCGGCGATTGGCCCACCGATGAGCCCCGCCGAAGCGGACGAGATCATCGAACGTGTGGGCCGAGGAGTCCGGCGCGCTCGGCCCGCTTCCTAGCTCCCTCGAGGCGTGGTCGTTGAGGCCATCCGCTGAGCCGCATCGACAGCAACGTCCCTATCCCGGGATCGTGCCGGTGTACAGGACGTCGTCCAAACCGATGCCGAAGACGTCTGTCGTGCTGACGGCGGGGTTGGAGGTGAAGCCACCGCCCCGGTCGTTCCAGCCCGACCAGTGACTGCCGTTCCAACGTTGCGACCACATCCCGAGGTCCTGCCCGACGACGAACACGTCGATGCGGCCATCGTCATGGGCGATGGCGGCCGCCGCCGACTCCGCGATTCCGCCGAGTCCGTACCAGCCACTCCACGTGCCGCCCGTGACCCCTTGGTACCAAACGGCTCCGTCGCCGCCGATGGCGAAGACGTAGCCGGTGTCGCCGCCGGTCGTCGTCACGGGTGCACTGATGACGCGGCCACCGAGGCTCTCCCAGGAATGCCAGGTGGAGCCCGTCATGCGCAGTGACCAGATCGCGTCGTCGAGGCCGATCCCGGTGACGTACAGACCGGAGCCGTCTGTCGTGACGCCGAGATCGGACACGATGACTCCGCCGAGGCTGGCCCAACCCGTGTGTGGTGTCCGGTACCAGACGGCGTCGTCGAGCCCGACACCGAAGACGTAGGTGACGCCGTCGAAGGTCACCGCCGTCGGATTGCTGAGCAACGCCCCACCGAGCGATTGCCACCCCGTCTGTCGCGTGCGGTACCACACGGCGTCGTCGATCCCGTTGCCGAAGATCTCGAAGTCCGGGTCCTGTGCTCCGACCAGCTGCTGCGCCGGCGCGACGACGGAGTTGAGCAGTCCACCGAGCGGCACTGCCGCGGTCCAATGGCCGCCCCGTCGCTCGAGAACGTATGGAGCTCCGGCTCGGTCCACGGCAAAGACGACGTCGCACTTGCTGAGGACCGAGGGATCGGCCTCATAGGGCCCACCCAGCGGGCTCCAGTCGATGCCCGGCGCGACGTGCGAGGCGGGAAGGAGGAAGCGGCCGACGTAGAGGTTGTTTCCGGCGATGCCGGCGAGCACGGCGCTGTCCGGGCTGGGCAACACGACGGCGTTGACGTCGACGTCTGCAGGTGTGCCGATGTTCGTGATACCGCCGGGTGCGAACTCCGCGTTGGGCGTGCCGTCGGGGAGGAGCTGCGCGAAGCTCGCCCCGGCGCCGAGCGTGAAGACGTCTCCCTTGGCCGCCGCGCCGCATGTCGTGTCCTCCCCGCCGCTCGCGCCCGGGACGACGACCCGACCATCGCCAGCGGTACCGAACGAGGGGTCCGGAACGCCGGCGGCCGTCAGGCGGGTCGTGAGGATGGCATTCCCAGCGGTGGGTGAACCGTCACCCGTGACCGTCGCGCGGCCGTCGCGATCGAGCGTCATCGCGCACGGGAACCACGACACGAACGAGCCGTCCGGGTTCGTGAACGCGACCTCCACGCCACCCCCGGTGCCGTAGCCGGGGTCGAGGTGGCCGCTGGCCGTGAGCCGAAAGACGCCGGCGCTGCCGTGCCCGTCGCCGCCGATGTAGTCGATGTGGCCGGAGCCGACGATCTTCCCGTCCGCGGTCGCCGCCAAGCCGGTGACGCCGGCGCTCGCGGCGTGGAGCGAGTCCCAGAACAGGACCTCGGTCTTCCCGTTCGTGCCGAAGCTGGAATCAATCGCACCGTCCGACGTCAGTCGTGCCACGACCATCGGCCGCCCGTCGGCATCTCCGTTGGATGCCCCGACCACGATCCCTCCATCGCGTTGGATCGTCATCGACTCCGCGATCCCGCCCACCTGAATCGTGGTGAGACCGTCCGTGCCGAACGTGGTGTCGAGCTGCCCGTCGGCGGTCAGCCGCAGCACGAGCACCGAGGCCTGTCCGTAGCCGCCGGCGACCAGCAGCCGCCCACAGCAATCCCGCGCGACGGCCGTGGCGAGAAATGATCCATCGGCCTCCGGCAGGGCGCTGAGGAAGACACCCTGCGTCGCGAAGCCGGGATCGAGCTGGCCACTCGAGTCGTACTTCGCGACGAGCACCTGTCCATTCCCGCTCGGAGGGATCGCCTGTCCGGCGACGACGATCCCATCAGCGGTCGCGATCGCAGCCGACGCGAGCGTCGACTGTCCGCTGACCTCGAGCGTCACGAACCCAAGCCCATTGCCGAACGAGGTGTCCGGCCGAACCCCGTCGCCCGATTGGGCCTCGACGGGCGCGGGAACGACCGCCACGACGACCGCCGACGCGAGCAGGGCGGTGAGCGAACGACGCATGCCACATTGTCGCGGGGTCCGATCGAGACGGATCTACCCGGTGGTGAAAGCAGGAACCTCGAGGGAGCCGAGGCAGCTGTCGTCCAGCTCAACACCGGGCGACGTCCAAGAAGTCGTGCATGAGCTGCGTCGCGCACGCTGGCTCCCAGATCATGACGTCATGGCCGGCGCTCGGGACGTCGACGAGTTGGGATCTCGTCAGCCCTTCCGCTGCCAACGACGCCCAAGCCGGGGGAGTGAAGGGATCGAGGCCGCCAGCAAGCAGCAGGACCGGCACGTCGCTCTCGACTGGCATGCCGACCGACGCGGGGGCGGCCGGAACGTCCCAGATCGCGCAGTCCTCGATGGGCGTGCGGAGAAGCGGCACTCGCGCGACGACGGCGTCAGGGAAGTCGGGCAGGGCCTGCTTGGCGTTCGCCGCGACCTGCTCGAGGTCAGTGAAGGGGGCATGCTCCCGACACAGCACCCCGAAGTCGAGACCCCATCCAGCGAGACCTCTCGGGGGCCTCGCCGACAGGATCGCTGCGGCAGCCGGAGCACCGTCACCTGTGGCGAGGGCGTGCACGAGCGCAGGGAGGTCGGCGATGGTCCCCGGCTCGATCTGGGTCAGCACGAGGTTGGCGAGCCTGTAGCCGTCGATGACGACGTCGGTCGGCGCCCCGCTGGCGGGATCAGTGGTTGTGATCGTTCGGGGCTGGTCGGTCAACTCGATGACGAGCGAGTGGAACTCGTTCTCGAGATCGGGAAAAGCGCCTGCGCACGCCGGCTGCTCGACGCATGCGTCGAACAGGGCCCGGAAGGCAATTGCGGAGTTTGGCCAGGCTTCGGCGATCAGGTTCACCTGCGGCGGCACCACAGAGTCGAGCACCACGGACCGGATGCCCTCGGGGTGGTCGCGCAACGTCTGTAACGCCAGATCCGTGCCGTACGAGACGCCGTACACGTTCCACTCGTCGATGCCCATCGCCACGCGAAGATCGGCGACATCGGCGGCGTTCTGCGTCGAGTCGTAGGCAGCGAGATCCCAGCCCTCGGCGACGAGGCGATCTCGACACGCCGTCACGGCAGCGGATTCCCCTGCCATCGCGTCGGGCCCGGTGGGCGCCAGCGCGACGGCGATGTCAAGGTGAGCATCGAGCTCCGGACAGGACAAGAGCGGCTCGGCCTTGAGCGTGCCTCGCTGCTCGATCACGATCACATCGCGGTCGGTGTTCCAACCCGCCGTGACCAGTCCCGGCGCCGACAGCAAGCCGCTGTTTCCGGGGCCACCGACGAGGTAGACGATGGGGTCGGGCTGTGGTGTGGGTGATGTCGCTGGTGCTCGGGCGACGGCGAGCCGGATCGTTCGGCCGTCGGGCGTTGACCGATCCTCCGGCACCGTGAGGTACCCGCACTCGAACTCCGGCCCCAGGTCGAGCTCCGGGCGTCCCTCCACGAGTGGACTGGGGCACGCAGCCGCCGTGTAGGCGGCAGGTCCCGGCTCGCCAGCCGCGCTCGAGGGGCTCTGGCTGATCGTCGTTGCCGGCTGGCCGGTGTCGTCAGCGACGCAGCCGGCGACGACGAGCGTCGCAACCGCCCCGCGCTGAGCAGTACAGGCCGGAGGATCATCGTGCACATCGTGTATGACCGAGCGCGGAAGCAATCATGTGGAGTGGTCGGCAGGAGGTGATGGTGGACGTTCGCGAACTACTGGAGGAACTGTTCGGGAGGATCCCCGATCATGTTCATCGGGCGGTTGACGGGCTCTCGGCCGCCGAGTTGACAGAGGCGCCGGCTCCCGGCGTGAACACGATCGGATGGCTGGTCTGGCATCTCACGCGGGTCCAGGACCACCACGTGTCCGAGCTGCTCGGGCGTGAGCAGGTGTGGACGACAGGCCCGTGGCCCACGCGCTTCGGACTCGAGAGCGATCCTGACAACACCGGATACGGGCACCGCGCCGACGAGGTCGCCCAGGTGCGGCCCGACGGCCCGGAGGTCCTCATCGGCTACTACGACGCCGTGGCCGCACGAACTGCGGAGCTGCTCGCTGATCTCGCTGACAGCGACCTCGATCGAGTCGTTGACGAACGATGGAATCCACCGGTCACGCTCGGCGTCCGGTTGGTGAGCATCGCCGACGACGACATCCAGCACGCCGGCCAGGCCGCCTACCTGCGCGGACTGCTCGGACGCTGATCCTGGCACCGGCTTCATCACGACCTGAGGGGTGCCCGGGCGCGTGCGCTGGCGGGAACCGCCGATGCGTCGCGTGCGTACTGCGTGCAACAGACGAGACACGAGCCGAGACCGATTGGAGGGACTCCCCATGACGCGCTTCCGCACGATGCGAAGAGGTCGCCAGCACGGTGCACACCTCGCTGCTGCTCTGGTGGCCGTGGTGATCGCCATGTCGGGTACCGCGATTGGCGCGGTCCGAGCCCGCTGAGCCGCCGGTCGCTCTCGGCAGACCCAATCCGGAAGGAACATCCATCTAAACCGTCCTGGGGCGGCGGATCGTGGAGATGCCGCGGGCGAGCACGTAGGCCACGACGAAGACGATCAGCCCGCCGACGGCATCGAGGAAGTAGTGGTTGCCGGTCGCCACGACGGTGTACACGGTGACGATCGGATAGAGGACGGCGAGAACCCGGACGACGTTGCTGTTGACCCTCGGGAACACGGCGCACGCCACCCAGATCGCCCACGCGCAATGCAGGCTCGGCATGGCTGCGAACGGGTTGGAGACCGTCCGGGACGCTTCGGCGTCAACCGTCCAGAACGTCGGGTGTTCGACCAGTGTGTCGACGAATCCGAATGGGCGACCGTCGCCGAGCAGGTCGAGGAGACGCGGCGGCATGAGTGGGAAGAAGGCGAAGCCGATCAACCCCATGGCGGTCATGAGACCCAGCGTGTTGCGCCAGAGCAGGTAGGAGTCAGACCTGGCGCGGTACAGCCACACCAAGGTGCCGAACGTGATGGGCAGGTAGGTCGTCGCGTAGAAGTAGTTGCTGGCGAGGATCAGGGGCGTCCAGTTGAGCGTCCACCGCTGGATCGCGAGCTCGTGGTTGATGCCGAGGGCCTGCTGCCAGTCGATCACCCACAGGGCGTGTTCGAAGGCGACGTCTGCGGCGGAGACGAGCCGGCTGCGGACGAGCTCGAACGAGCCGTAGACGATGAGCACGGCGATGACCTGTTTCCACCAGTGCAGGACGGTGCCATCGCTGAGCACTCGACCCTTTCGCCAACTCGGTACAACGACAGCGATGGCGGTGAGTCAACACCCCGCGCGGTGGCGACCGCCACTGGTCGAGTCAACCGATCCGTACCCCGCGACGTCGGCGGCGTTGCCGCCGACCGAACGCGTTGAGCAGTTAGTCCGAGGCGAGTGTGTGCCATCATCACGCCGGACTGATCCAGCGGCTCTGAGTTCCCCCGGCTCGACGGCACTGCCGACGTCACCGCGCCGTGAGGACCACTCGGGGTCGTGCCCACACGGTCCACCAGGTCGCGCGAGGAAGGTGACGCGGTTCGATGTGCTTCTCGGCCCAGGCTGACCTCATCGCTGGCGTCGTCGTCAGCGCGGCCGGTGTGGACGCACTCCGCCACGTCCGGACGGCCCGTGAGGTGCCCATAGCGTCGCTCCCGCTGCTCCTCGGCGGCCACCTGCTCATCGAGACCTTCGTCTGGTGGGGACTCGAGGGACGGGTCTCCACCGAGCTCGGCAACGCCGCCATGTGGATCTACTTGGCGATCGCGTTCGTGATACTGCCGGCCCTGGTCCCGTTCGGCATCATGGCCATCGAGGAGAACCCGCAGCGGCGCCGACTGCTCGCCGCGCTCGGGCTGCTCGGGACAGCGGTCGGTCTCGTGCTCCTCGTCACCATGATTCGTGGACCCGTGTCGGTGCACCTCGGCGCCAACCACCTCGCCTATGACGTCGGTCTGCGCAACGGACTACTGGTCGTGACGCTGTACGTCGTGGCGACGTGCGGAGCACTGCTCCTCTCCAGCCAACGCCACATCGTCGTGTTCGGGTTGATCAACCTGCCGGTCGTCGTCCTGCTTGCGCTGTTCAACACCCATGGGTTCGCTTCGCTGTGGTGTGCCTGGGCCGCGGTGACCAGCGTGCTGATCGCCATGCACTTCCGGTGGGCATCCGCCCGCCACGACTCAGCGAACGCGGCGTCGATGGTGACGACGACCGAACCGGCGCACTGATGAAGCCGTGATCAAGGTGATCGTGGTGATCAAGAAGCGGCCGGACATCACCACCGAGCAGTTCCGCCATCACTACGAGCACGTCCACGCGCCGCTGATCGATCGGCTCCTGCCGTACTACGCCACCTACCGACGCAACTACATCGATGGGCCGGCTCGTGGCGCCCCCCGTGACTTCGACTGGGACGTCTTCACCGAGCTGGAGTTCGCAACGGCGTCGGACTACGACGCGTGGCGGACGGCCCTCGACCAACCGGAGGTGCTCGAACAGATTCGGGCGGACGAGGCCAACTTCCTCGTGTCCAGCGAAACCCGGATGTGGTTGGTGTCGCCGTTCGTCTCCGACTACTCCGACCGGGAGCTGACCTGACCCGACGAGGCCGCGGTGCTCGGCACGCGGATGGTGACGATCACGATGTCGTCGGATGTTCGACCGGCTTGCAGGTCGACGACGTCGTCGAGCAGCCGGTACGTGAGACCGTTCGCGGAACCTCGATGTTCCTGGAGGACGGCTCTGAGACGGTCCTCACCGAAGAAGCCGGTCGCGCCACGGCCCTCCGTGACGCCATCGGTGTACAGGACGACCGCCTCACCTGGGCCGAGGCTTCGACGCACCGGCGTCAGATCAGCCGTCGCCACAGCGCCCAAGATGGTGCCCGGCCGCCCCAGTTCGATGACGCGACCATGGGCCGGGACGAGGACGGCGAGTGGGTGCCCGGCGTGAATGACCTCGACGATCCAGCCTGGTGTGTCACGCGTGAGCCGCGCCATGACCACGCTGCACCATCGGGTGGTCATGTCGTCCTGGCGCAGGACGTCGTTCAAGGTGGTGAGGATCGCCTCGGGTTCGGCGGTGATGACGGCCGCGGCGCGGATCGTGTAGCGCGCCAGCGCGGTCACGGCGGCAGCTTCGGCACCTTTGCCGGTGACGTCACCGACCGCCACGATCCAGTCGTCGTGGCCGATCTGAAACACGTCGTAGAAGTCGCCGCCGACCTCGCTGCCGTCGCCGGCGGGTCGGTAGGCGGCGGCGAGGTCCAGACCGGCCACCGTCGGCGTCACCGGGGGAATGAGGGTCTGCTGGAGGCTGCGCACCAGCTGTCGGGCCCGTGCGTCGGACGCCTCGGCGCGAGTCCGGGCGGCGAGCAGCTCGGTCTCGTACGCTCGACGTTCGGTCGCGTCGAACATGGCGACCCGGATGCCCGTCGGTCGTCCTGCTTCGCCACGAGTGACCGTGGCGCTGAGCAGGATCGGAATGCGATCGCCTGCCGCGTCGATCAGCTCGAGCGCGATGCCGCGGAGCTGCCCGGATTCCAGCAGCAACGGCGCGAGATGCGTCTCGATGTAGATCCGCCCACCCACGGTCAACAGGCTCCACAGCCGCCGCCCGATCAACTCGTCGGCGGAGTAGCCCGACATGGTCACGAAGGTCCGGTTGACCAGCTGGATGGCGCCGTCAGTCGACGTCGAGATGAACGCGCACGGCGCGTCATGGAAGAACGCCTCCCGCTCGGCGGACGTCGCGGCGGTTGTCATCGACGTACGAACGCCGCGATCGCCTCCACCGTGGCCTCCGGCGCGCTCAGGTTGGGGCAATGCCCGACAGCGTCGAGAACGACGAGCTCGCTGCCGACGATGCTGTTGCGGACGTAGGCGCCGACCTCGATCGGTGCGATGACGTCCTCACGGCATTGCAGTACCAACGTCGGCACGGTCACGTCGGCGAGATCAGCGCGGTTGTCGGAAAGGAACGTGGCACGGGCGAACCGCCTGGCGATGTCGGGATCGGCCCGACAGAAGCTGTCGGTCAGCTCCGCACCGAGCTGGGGCCGGGAGGCGTTGCCCATGATCACCGGCGCCATCGTGTGCGACCAGCCGAGGTAGTTGCTGTCCATCGACGACAACAACTCCTCGATGTCAGCGTGTGTGAACCCGCCGACGTAACCATCGTCGTCGATGTAGCGGGGCGACGGTCCGACGAGCACCAGACTGGCGAAGCGGTCAGGCTGCCGATTGACGGCGAGCACGCCGATCATCGCCGCCACCGAGTGCCCGACGAAGATCACATCGCGTAGCCCCAGGGCATCACAGATCTCCAAGACGTCTGTCGCATAGCCGTCGAGCGAGGAGTACCTCGCCGGGTCGTACGCGTCGAGCCGCGACCGCCCGGCTCCGACGTGATCGAAGCAGACCACGAAGAAGTCCTGGAACGCCGGCGTGACGTGCCGCCACATCTGCTGATCACAGCCGAAACCGTGGGCGAAGACCATGGGCTGTCCGTCCGGCCGACCGCTCGTCACGACGTGGTTGCGCTCCAGCACATCCATCCAGCGGGGACGCTACCCACCGTCCGGACGTGGCGGCGGAGTCCGCGCGACCGATGAGTTCGCTCGGCACAGTTCGTCTCTCTTGGCATGGGTGACCCAACTCGTGCCTTCGCCGACATCAACGGCCTGCGGCTGTACTACGAGATCCACGGAAGCGGGCGACCGCTCGTGCTGCTCCACGGCGGGCTGCTCACGATCGATTTCATGTCGCCACGCAAGGCGGCGGCGACTGCCGGATGCGAGGACCACGGTCCCGGCCATCCCGCCGACACTGAAGCCGAGCGTCCGCCTGCTCGATCCCGGGTGGCGAGCAGGGAGGCGACGTCGTCGGCTGGACGGCAGACGACCTGCGGGCAGTTCAGTCCTGGACGATGGTGCTCGTCGGCGATAACGATTTCATCCGCGTCGACGCCTGACGTCACGTCCCGGCGCCGCCGCGACCGCGACGCGTCACCAGCGACCGCGGTGAACGACGTCGTCGAAGGGCCGCCTGTCGAGTTCGTTGATCGGCCTCAGCGGGCCGTCGGCGGGGTAGCCGAGAGCGAGCATGTAGGGGGCGTAACGGTCGTCCGGCAGACCGAGCACGCGGCGAGCGGCGTGCTGGTCACCGACCGCGGAATGGGCGCTGCCGATGCCGAGGTCGGTGGCGGCCAGCATCATCGCCATCGTCGCCTGTCCCAGGTCGTACTGGTCGATGAGGCGGTATCGCTCCGTTTCCGGTTCGGGGAGGATCAGCACGATGGTCGCTGCCGAGCCGGGCACGTGGCGTGCACCCTGCCAGACGGTGCCCAGCGCGGTCAGCTGGTCACGGTCGGTCACGAGGACGAAGTCCCACTTCTGACGGTTCGAGGCCGATGGGCTGCGTCGGCCGGCCTCGAGAATGCGGTCCATGTCGGCGTCGTCGATCGGCCGGTTGGTGTAGGTGCGAACGTTGCGACGTGCGGTGATCGCATCCCAGGTCTCCATCACAGTGACGCTACGTCCCTCGCGCTCGCGGTCGCGGCGTCGCCACGAACGAGTCCAGGTCGGCACCGACGACCACATGCCCGGTGAACTCGGCGCGTACATCGTCGATCCAGAACTGCCCCGATGCCGCGTCCGGGGCCGGGACCATGTGTGTCATCACGAGCGTGCCGACGTCCGCGCGCGCCGCCGTCGCAGCAGCCTGGGTCGTCGTGGAGTGGTAGTCGAGGATGTCCTGTAGGCGCGTCGACGGGATGGCCCGGACATCGGCTTCGCGTACGACGGTTTGCACATAGATGGACGCCCCTGCGGTCAGCCGGTCGACCCCGTCGCATGGCAGCGAGTCACCGACGACGGCGACCGCCGCACCGCCGTACTCGAGCCGGAAGCCGATGGTCGGGTGCACCGGCCGGTGAGACGTCGGTGCGACCAGCACCCGTAGCCCCGTTCCGGACCACCCCAGCTGAGCGTCCACCTCGCCATCGACGATCTCGGTCACCTGACAGCTCGGCGGGATCGTGAGGTCATCGTGGTGGGCGATGCGCCAGCCGATGTCGTCGGCCAACATCGCCAGCGTCGCATCGACGAACCGTCGGGTCCCAGGCGGACCAACAACGATCAGCGGCGATTCGCCCGGCGACATCACCCAGCGAGTCGTGACGAGATCGTTGAAGTCGCAGACGTGATCGCTGTGCAGGTGCGTGAGCAGCAACGCAGTCAGCGACGTCGGGAACATCCCGGCCCCGGCAAGGCGCATCAGCGACCCACGACCGCAGTCGATCATCAACCGAACCGGACCAGCACGGACCAGCGTGGACGGCCCGGCCCGCTCGGGGTGCGGCAACGGGCTGCCTGTCCCGAGCAGCGTCACCTCCAGCCGGTCCAGAGCGCCATCCACCAGGCCATCTTGACCCGGCCGACGTCCCTTCGGGCGGGGTCGAAGGTACCTTCGGGTCGCGG
>CAVZFS010000038.1:0-305416 GCA_963774635.1 uncultured Acidimicrobiia bacterium | reverse complement strand
AGAGGTCCTCGCCAACGACGACTCCGAGATCAAGCTCCTCGCCGCGGCGGGCAGGCTCGACCGGATCACTGCCCACGGCGAGCTGACCCTCGAAGGCGCCTGCTTCCTCCGACTGGCGCTCCCGGCCCGCGCCCTCACGTACGCGCTGGGAATGTCACTGTGGCGGGCCATGCGCAACCCGCTCAACGCGGCCGGCGAGGTCAACCTGCGCTCCGATTGACCGTCGGCACCATACGGGCCGAACTGTCCGTAGAAATCGTTCGGATCGGACTGATTGCGACGGACAGAACGACGTGTGACGGGGCTCAGGCAGCGGGACGCCCGAACCACTGATCGCGCAGCGGAAACAGATACGTGTCGGTCACGACGTTCAGGAACCGGCGGGCATCGGTGAACTGTGCTGCGATCGTCTCCAGCGCCTGCACGGACGCGCTGGGTGCCGCCGATCGCTGCACGGCGAGCCCGTACCAGCGGGCGCCGAGCCGTTCGAGCAGCTCGAACGTGCTCAGCGACCCCGGCTCCACGCGTGACGGCTGGACCCCGGCAGAGCGCATCAGGCGGGCTTCGGCCGATGGCCGGCCGAGCGAAGTCGTTGCGGTGTGATCCGGGAAGACTCCGGTGAGGAACAGCGCGAGATCGCCGAGCCGGCGGAACACACCCGGCAGCTCGCTGGGTGGAACGGCCTCGAGCAGTCCCGCCAACTGCACGGGGTCGAGCTCGCTGAAGCGTCGTCGACGCCACCCGCGACGTGTCGCCACCCACGTGCTGCCGCTCGCAACGTGGGTGTAGGAGCTGAGCAGCTCGACGAAGAAGAAGCGCCGCAGCGGATCATCGACCAGCTCACGCAACGGCGCGACTGCGAAGACCGGGACGCGTCGGCGCGGACCGATCCACTCCTCGATGTACGAGGCGCGCGCCAGGCGCTCGGCGACGAGGTGCACGGAGACGGCGAACGTCAGGAACGGCGAGACCGCTCGCCACTCGTCGAAGGCCGGGCCGCGCCCGAACACGATCTCCTCAGCCTCGCGTGACGAGAGGACGGCGGTGAGCTCACGCTCGCGACTGACCTCGGCCAGCGCGGCGAGATCACCCGCCGTCAGATGCTCCCGATAAGCGCGGTCGAGATCCCACGTCATCCGCTGCCGAACGTAGTGCGGGAACTCCCGGTGGTCGCGTAGCGTCACATCGACCATGTCGCCGAGCCGTTCGCTCCCTGTCCTGGTCGCCATGCTGGTGGCGCTGACTGCCTGCGGCAGCGACGATGCCCAGCAGTCAGCCGACACGTTGCCCGACGCCGGCGGCCTGCGCGCGCCAACCCCGATCGAAGTGGCCGAAGGTGTCGCCCCGGCGAGTGCTGATGGTCGGCTCCCGGCGGCGGAGTCCAGCACTGCCGCAACGGACTCGATGACCATGCTCGCCCCGGTCGAGTTGGTGCTCGGCGACGTCGGTGAGCTGCCGGCGACGACGACCGGGTACGTGTTCCCGGCCGGCGCGACGGTCTCCGCCGAGACCGTCGCAGCCCTGGCCGCGGTCCTCGGCGTCGAGGGTGAGCCGGTCCCCGGCTCAACTGAGAACGGCATGGCGTGGCAGGTCGGGCCGACGGACGGCACGACACCATCACTGACAGTCGGCGCCGACGCGACACTGTCGTGGTGGTACTCGGCGGCCTGGGGGGAACCGGTGGACGTCCCGGCGTGCATGCCGATCACGACCATTCCGGGTACGCCGAACGGGGCGCCGGCGACGATTGAGCCGTGCCCCGCACCGGAGCCGCCGGCCGGCGTGCCGACGGCGGCCGAGGCAGAGGAGCGGGCGCGCCAGCTGCTCGCCGAGCTCGGCGTGGATCTTGATGCAGTGCAGTTCGACGTCTACGCCGACGAGTGGTTTGCCAGCGTCGAGGTCACGCAGGTTCTCGACGGTGTCCGCTCGCCGATGGTCTGGGGCTTCGGGTTCGGGCCCGAGGGGGTGTTGCAGTCCGCCAACGGGAGGCTGGCCAGCCCGGAGCCGGTCGGCCCGTACCCATCTGCTCGACCTCGATGCGGCGTTCACCCGGCTGCAGGAGCAGCAGGCTGGAGGATGGTTCGCCCGCGACATGCTCGCCATCGATGCTGTGCCCGCACCGGAGGCCACGACGGTCACGGTCGCCCCGAGCACCGCGGCCGTCCCGGCGCCGGCGCTGGCTATCCCCGCTCCCACCATGGTCGCGCCGGCGGTCCCGCCGACGAGCTACCCGCTCGAGATTGTGCCGCCGGAAACCGTGGAACCCGTCGTGGTGACGCTGGTCGACGTCGAAGCCGACCTGTGGTGGGTGACCGACATCGACGGCTCGGTCTGGCTGCTGCCCGCCTATCGCTTCATCGGCGACGACGGTGGGTGGTACACGGTGCCCGCCGTGACCGACGAGTACCTCATCGCCGTCGAACCGGAACCGGTCGCACTTCCTGACCCGCTGCCGCCCCTCTCGCCCTCGACGGTGCCCAGCGATCCGCCCACGTCCGTGCCAGTGCCTGGCACCGATCTGCCGGGAACCATCGACGTCGCCGCGTTGGAGCCGTTCGTCGGTCTCACGCTGGAAGAGTTCACCGTCGCCGTCGAGGACCTCGGTGGATCGGTGCGGGTCGTCGTCGAGGACGGCGTCGACCTCGTCGTCACCGACGACTACCGCACGGACCGCGTCAACGTCGCTGTGGAAGGCGGAGTCGTCACCGGGATCATCGGCGCCGGCTGACCCGCGATTTCGGCCGAACTGTCCGTAGAAATCGTTCGGATTCGATCGATTCTTACGGACAGAACGCTGGGTTAGACCAGCACATCCCACGTCAGGCCGCTGCGCGCCTCGCCGGCGCCTGGCCAGGCGCTGCGGGCGATCCACCGCCAGCGCCGGCCGTCGTGCCACCGACCGACTTGCACCCGGCGGTCCAGCGTCAGCCCGGCCCGGCCGAGCTCCTCCTCATGGATCCACCACGCCCCTGGCCCGCCGGCGAGGATCGACCCGGGTGGTCGGGCCTCGACGACCTCGCCGTTGGCGCGGCGTACCAACGCCCGCAGCGTCAGCTTGACGGCGTCGACGGCGATCTGCTCGGGCACCACCGGGTACCAGGAATCGGCGACCGGTGTGGCGACGAGGTACTGGGCCGGTGTCCGCGCCGGTGGCAGCTGCGGCACATCCACCGAAAGGAGTGACTCCGCCCGAAGCGATCCGCCACGCGGTCGACGACCGCCCATGCCGTGTTGGCCTGCTCGTCGCGACGCATCGTGATGCGCTCCACCGGCGGGCTCTCCAGTGTCGCGGGGAGCGCCGGTGCCGACCAGTAGTAGTGAGTCGCCAGCTCCGGTCGATCGGCCGGTGCGAGCAATGAGTACGCCCGCCAGCCAGGGCTCTTCATGTTGAACGGCGCCAGCTCGTGCTCCACGCCAAACGAGTCGGTGACGACGACAGACTCGGCTCGCACGAGCGCGCCGACGGGAACGCGCACCGGCTGAACGAGCCAGTCGTTGCCGTACACCGTCGTGAACTGCACGAGGAGCAGGCGGGCGAGGTCGGCCGGCGAGGCGTCGATCGATCCGTAGTCGACACGGGCGTCCTCGAACTCCCAGAAGCGCGGCGCCGGCATCCCGGCGAACGTGGCCGGCAGCGGCACGCCAACTGCGTCGACCGGCTGCGGGGCGGCGAGACCCGCCGGCACGGCTGGCGCGCCGGTCAGATCCGCGGGCTCACCAACAGCGGCGTCGACGGAGAACCAGTCGACGCTGCCGCCTGGGTGCTGGTCGACGTGGAGCCGGATGTCGGGCAGCGCGGCGAACGCGAGGGTGCCGCGATGCTCCAGGCGGTGCGGGTCCCAGGACGGTGGGTCGACCGGCACGCCGGGTTCGGCCGCCGGAGTGCGTCCGGACCGCGCCTGCCACCACGCGACGAAGCTCCGCACAGCCGACGCGAACGGGCCGACCTCGGCGGGCTCGAGCCCGATCGCGGCGATCACGTCGGCCGGGACGGGCTCACCGGGCGAGGACCACGGAGCAACGAGGCCGGCCAGCACCTCGCCGTCGGCGACCGACGCGAGCACTGCCTGGTCGAGTCCGCCCGCACCCTCGACGTCGGCCACCGGCCAGGGCGCGTATGCGGCTACTGCCGCAGCCCGGTGACCCAGACCGGCGCTCAACAACGCCCGGCGAACTCGGACACCTCCGTCGAGGCGCAGTCGGCGTCGTGCCGCACCGTCCGCCGGCTCGGCCTCGATGACGGGCTCGAGTGGCCCGCTGGCGACGTTCCAGGCCTGCCACGCCTCGGCATCGGGAGATGCGGCCTCCGGCTCCGGCCGCCACCACGTGGCGTGGTGGGCGACGCCGTGGAACGCAACCTTGACGACGGACCCGGCATCGTCGCCGCGGAACTCTCCGAACTGCCACTGCCGCGCCAGCAACCACAGCGGATCCGACAGCCGTGCCGCCAGCGCCTCCTCCATGCCGCCGGCACGGGCCGAGGCGAGCAACCGCCGACCCAACGTCGTCATGCCAGCACCCACTGCAGCTCGGGCAGGTCGTCGGCATCGAGGGGCCGCGCCTGCGCCCACCACAGCGTCTCCTCGACGGCGGCCTGGACGTCCTCCATGCACCAGCCGCGGCCGAGATCAGGTGGGACAGCGAGCAGCACGGCGTGCGGCGCCCGGGCGTCGGGCCGGTCGAAGCGGAACGCCAGCGAGGCCGACTCGACAGGGATGCCGGTGGTCTCGTCGGCGGCCTGCACGGGCATCGTCTCCAGCCACCGGTCGACGATCACCACGGCCCGTTGGCCGGCAGCCGGCGCGCCGATCTGCAGCACGGCGAGGTGCGTCGCCGAACGTGGACCCGGATGGTCGACGGCGACCCATCCGGCGGGCAGCTCGGTACCGGGTGGCGCCGGGCGATGCTGGCGCAGCACCCACGCCTCTCCGCCGGCCCCGCACGCGCCGACCACGCTCAACACGTCGAGGAGCTGCGTGACGCCGGGGCAGGCATCGCGGTGGTCGCCCAACCAGTCGCCCACGGCGTCGGGCCCGACCGCCGGGCCGCCGGGTTCCTCCCCGCCGAGCGCGTCCCACCCAGCGTCGGCAGCTGTCCACCTGGGCGCAGCGAGCACCCAGCCGCCGGCGGCGGCGGCCAGGTCGGTCCGCAGCGCAGCGAGCCACGTGACCGCCTCAGCATTGGACCCGACGGGCGGCGGCGATGCCGGCAACGCCATGCCGGCCCACCGCTCCCGCAGGACGCACCGGCGCCGGGCGGTGTGTCGAAGCCGACGCCCTGCAATCCGAGCGTCGCCAGCGTGCCGACCGCCGCCCGCTGCTCGACCTCTGTCCCACTCGGCCACACGTCCAACGCGTCCTGCACCTGCGCCCACCAGTCACCGACCCGTGCCGCCAGCTCGGCCAGGTCGCCGCTCAGGCCCGTCGAACCGAACGGATCGACCACCGTGCTCGAACCCGCCACCGGCCGGGCCGTCGCCAGCAGCCCGCGTGCGACCTGCGCCACCGCAGGGAGTGCGCCGTCGCCTCCGAGTCCGTCGGCACGGCGCACCGTGACGGTTCCGGGCTTCCCACCACCGGCGACGACTCGTCCGGCGAGTTGCGTCACGGCGGAGAGATCGCACTCGACCACGACGTCGATGGCCGCCACGTCGAGATCAGCCAACGTCGAGGTCTGCACCGGAGATCCATCGGCCGGCGTGAGCTCGACCGTCCAGTCTCCAGGTGCGCCGAGCGCCCATGCGGCGATCGCCTCCGCGACCGGGTCGAGGACCGGCGCGTGGCGTCGAGGTCCACGCGCCCGCACCGAGCGTGACGGCGAGGCCGACGGCGTGGTTCACCGAGACGGTGCGGCGCGGCGTGCGAACGACGTCGAGTCGGTCGGGGACGGGCGCGGCCCGACCGACCGTGTCGGCGGCGAGGCCGGCTCGCAACGGCGATCCTCCGACGAGTTGGTGCACACCTTCGGCGAGCAGCACGTCGCCCATCGAGTCGACGGTCTCCTCCAACCCGGCGAGGATCACGCCGACGGCGGTCAGCTCCTCGGGTGTCGCCCCTTGCAGCGTGCCGACCGCGGCCGCCGCCAGACCGATCCCGGCCCGGCGCACCGCCTCTCCATCTGCCACGAGGCGCGCCCCTTGCGCCTGTCGGGCCTCGGTCGTCGCCGTTGGATCAGCGTCGGTCGTGACGACCGGCAGCAGTGGGAAGTCGCGTCGGAACGCGGCGACGAAGCGGTCGAGTTGCGCGTCGTGGAGGTCACGCTCGAGTTGGTAACCGAGCAACTCTTCGAGGGTGCGGCCGTCCCGGATGGCGGCCAGCGTGGCCATCGCCCGGCGCACCCGCCGCGAGGTCAGGTCGACTGCGAACGCCTCTGGATCGCTGTGCGCTGCCCACCCCGAGTGGAGGACGGACGTTGTGGCGGCGTGCTGCAGCGAGGGCGTCATCACCCATCCGGCGTCCGCCTTGCGCAGCTCTGGCGGCGTCGGTCTGACATCGACGACCCAGCCATAGGCGCCGAGCCGCAGACCGCTGGCGGCCTCCTGCAGCGTGCGCAGGCGGGCCGTGGCGAGCGAGGTGACCCATGCGTCGACCCGCGACGTCAGTGCTTCCGCCGCTCGCCCGATCGCGCGGTCGACGGCCCCCTGATCGACCATCACGTCGGCGACCAGACCCCGCAGGGCGGCGAACAGCGCGTCGATGTCGGCGACGGCCTGCGCCTTCTTCTGCGCGACGGCCGCATCGCCCGCCACCTCAGCTTCGCGGTGCTCCTTGGTGGCGCCACACCCGAGCAGCGCTCCCCAGAACGCGATCGGCAGCGCGAGCGACCAGAACACTCCAGCCTCGGTCCCAATGGCTTTGTCCAGTGGCCCGAGGAACTCGAACAGCGGAGCGAGCTCCGATTCGAAGTCGAGCTCCGGGTCACCCGCCGACCACGCGGCGGCTGCGATCTTGGCGTTGTCGAGCACGCCGGCGGCGGTGTCGAGCACGCCCGACAGCGCCGGGTCGAGCAGTGATGGCGACCCATCCGGTGCGAACACGCAGCGCAGGAAGTCATTCCAGGTGAGCAGCGGTCGAGTGCCGGTGATGGGGTGGGGCGCCGGACGGTTGGTCGGGCGCACATCGATCGTGGCCTCGCGCGCGGCAAGGGATTCGGGCAGCCGGTGCAGGAGGTCGACGAGCACGGCGTCCTGATCACGATCACGACCGATGCGCGGCGATGCCGGGAGCTGGCGGGCGATCGCCGCACGCAGGAGGCGGAGCAGGTCGATCGCCTCGCTGGGTACGTCGACCCCGTCCGATCCCCACAGTGTCAGGGAGGTCGCCGGCAACAGCCCGTAGGGCTGACGACCGACGCGCATCGTCGCGAGCGGTCCCCGGCTGCGCACGAGCTCGACGAAGTGCTGGCGCATCGCAGGCGTGGTCACCCAGCCGACCTCCAGGGGGGCACCGAAATCGCCAAGGGTGGCGAACCCCCGGTTGTACGCCATCAGCAGCTCGTGCGCGCGGCGGGTCAGCGCTTCGTGATCGTCGGCGGTGGCCCCCGCCGCGACCAGCACATCGCGGCGCCCGGGATCACGCGACGCGTTGTCGACCAAACCCATGGCGTCGGCCACTCGTACGCCGGGCTGGTTCGGGCCGGGTTGGGCGGCAGCAAGGGCGGCTGCGACCTCGTCCGGCGTGCGCATCGTCGGTGCCCTCGTCCAATCCGAGCGCGTGGCCGCGGTGTTGTTCGTCGGCGCGTCCGGAGCTGGGAACGCGAGTCCGTTGGTGTACACGTGGCCGCGCAGCGTGGCGGCGAGGCGGGCCTGTGCCTCCGTCGGCGGACGGTCCGAGACGCCGACGGCGAAGATCTCGTCGAAGGAGAGGTCGGTTCCGGTGAGCGGGACCCGGACGCCGAGTCCGACGTCGACGGCGACATCGAAATCGATCATCCACGCGCTCGAGCCGGTCCAGGCCAACGCCGGCTGATCGTCGGGCAGGTCTGGTCGGGCGCCGCGTAGCGCCGTGGGATCGGGCCCCAGCGTGAGATCGTCGGGGACGTCGTTGCCGGTCACCTCGAACTGCAGCTGGCCGCCGCGCCACCCGCGGAAGATGAAGCGCTCGGGAAGCACGAGGCACGTCGCCGCCCTCGTCCACGCCTGCTCCTTCGTCGGCACATCGGGAAGCTGCGGCACACCGTCGACCGACGGTCCTGTCGGACGCATCGTCTCGACGGTCCACGCCGCCCGCGCCGCGCCGAGCTCGGCGAGGATCGTGACCCACGCCGCCGCGCGCGCCTCCGCATCGACATCGTCAGCCGACACCGCCGCCCAATAGCGCGTCCCGGCGGCCACCTCGACGGCGGTCAGCTCGGGCTCGAAGGTATGAACGGCGATGTCGTCGGGGACGACCCGGATCGCCAACTCGGGACCAGAGGCGCCGGAGAGGTAACGCACCTCGAGGCGCATCGGAACGAGGACGGCTGGCGTCGGGTCGCCGCCCGACCAGATCGGTGGCTCTGCGGCGACGGCCGTGGCGAGCTCCGCACGCGCCGTCTCGAGCGCCGCCGCGGACGCGTCGCGCGCCGCGGTGAGTGCGAGGAGGCGCCCGAAGTTCGGGTTGATCAGCTGATCGAGCTGGTCGGCGTAGTAGCGCCCGGTGAGCTGCTGGCGCTCGGATTCAGTCATCCTCGCCAGCTCGGCCTGGATGGCTGCGGCGAGGTCTTGCATCCCGCGCAGGGCGCGTTCGTCGCGATCGAGCTCGCTCTCGGCGCGCAGCACGCCACGCCGCAGCTCGGCCGTCGTCGCCATCGGGCTCAGCCGACCATCCGCGAGGCGTGCAGCGCGACGCGCACCGGCCGCTGGAGTGCGATGCGGGCGACATCGGCGGCGCAGGCCGCCGGTCCTCCCCACACGGGCGCGCCCGCTGGCTCTTCGGAAGCGGTGACGGAGTCACGGGCCGAAGCCATGCCACGGTCGTCGAGCACGCCATCCCAGGTCAGGTCGTTCCAGGTGCGCGGTGGCGGCGGCGGTGGTGGCTCTTCGTCCTCCGCGCCGGCATCGAAGCCGAAGCGGATGCTCGTCGGTGGTTCGACGAGCACGAAGAACCAGCCCGGCGCCACCTCCGGCGACACCGTCACCTGCTCGGGACGCACGGCAAACGCGACAGCTCGCGTCGAGCCATCGATCGGGACGGTGAACAACGGCGGTAGCCAGCTCGGCAGCGTGCCGACCGGACGCAGCTTGCCGGGATTGGCGGGATCGGGCTCGGCGGGGGCGGCGAGCACGACGGTGGCGGGGTAACGGCGGAAGAGCTCGGCGCGGATCAGGATCACCGTCGTCGCTTCGCCGTCGATGACCATGTGCGACCCGAGCTCGCCGGTCCACTGGTGGATGGGACCGATGTCGGGTTCAGCGCCCGGCCGGGGCCAGAAGCGACGGATCGGCGTACCGCGCCGATCGGTCGGGAACTCGCGCCACAGGAACTCGTTGAGCAGCTCCTCGTTGGCCCCGAGCATGACCGCCTCAGCGAACTCGTCGTCTGGCGTGAGCAGCGTCGCCCGGTCCACAGGGAACTCGCCGATGCCGGGCAGGAACCAGTTCGGATCGCGGTCGATCAGTGCCATCGCCATCGGCGACGGCACGTCAGGCGTGGTCAGCACGGGATCGAGCGCGGCGGCAGCGGCCGGTTGGCGACCGGGCACCAGCACCGTCGACTGGAGTCGGCGGCGGATCGCCTCAGGTGCCAGCGTCGACGCGCGGATCAGCGCTTCGGCCTGCGCGGGCTCGATGCGCAGGCCATCCGCGCTGAGCTCGACCGACGGCGGCTGCGCGGCCGTCGCACCGACCGGTAACGCCGCCTGGCCGAGCCGATCGCGCCCGACCGCGGTGAGCACCGCTTCCCGCAGGGTGGCCGCCGACAGCTGCCCGGCTGCCGTCACGGCACCGCTGGCGAACACGTCCGGGTTGGCGACCGCGCCGAGCACCGCCGTCGGCTCTGCGACACCCTCCTGCGCGGCGACCTTGGCGGCAACCCACACGGCAGTCGCCGCGTCCGCCACGTTGGACAATGCGTCTCGGCACCGCGATCGGCGAAACCTCGTATGACCGTGGCGTCCGGAGGCGGTGGCCCCGCGGCCAGACCGGACAAGACGGTTGCCCTGCTCGTTCCTGCCGTTCTGGCCGAGACGAGCCCGGCGATCGCCCGTGTCACCGGCTGTGAGGCACCGATCGCCCGGCCGACTCGGCCGGCCGGGCGCTTCAACCGCGCCAGCGCCGTCGACGTCGCGCCGGCAGGTGCCGCCGACGCATCGAGCACGGCGCGCAGCGGCGGCTGCGTGGCGTCGCCGGCGAGCCGGGCCCGGTCAGCGGCGGGCGCAGTGACGGCGAGCAGTTCGTCTCCGGACAGGCGGTCGAGGTGGCGGCGCTGCAGCGACTCGGTGACGGCGACGGCCGCCCGGCCGAGGGCGAGTCGCCGCGCCGCCTCACGGATCTCGCCGGCCTGCTCCCAGGCCTTGGCCATCAGCTCTTCCTGGTGGACGATGACCCAGTCCGAGCCACGGCCGGCGGCGAGGCGGCGGACGGCGTCGCGGTTCGCTTCGTCCAGCCAGTCGCCGTCGTCGGGGTCGATGGTCGTGCGGCGGGCGTGGTGGCCACCGCGCAGTGGTGGGCTGAGGTCGCCGTCGGCACCGGCGGCGAGTTGCTCGGCGATGCGCTCGTGCAGCTCATCGGCCTGCGCCGGCGTGACGTCGTCCGTCGGCGCAGGCGCCAGCGGACGGAGCGCACCACCGAGCACGGCGATGGCGGGGTCACCGGGCAGCGGGTCGTCACCGATCCATGGCTCGCTGACATCGACCTGGCGATACCCGAAGCTGCCGAGCTCGCTGGGCTTGACGGGTTGGATCCGCCGGGCCAGTGCCTCGAAGTCCGCATCCTCGCCGGTCGTGAACTCCCAGTGGTCGTAGACCGGGAGCGTGACGGGGCCGGCCTGGTCGACGCGCCATGCCGGATCGTTGGCTCGCTCGGCGTCGACCGGCAGGCCGAGGCCGGCCTGGCGGCCGCCGAGGAACGTCGGAACGAGGGCCGCCCGCAGCCGCGTGTTCGGTGGGAGCTTGCGCGGGCACAGCAGGCGGCTCCTGCCGCGGTGAGGATCGGTGCCGTCGCCGTCGAGTTGGGCGTGCGCCCACGCCCAACTCTCGGCCAGATCGGGGAGCTGGGCGACGTCGACGCTCATCCGAGCTGCGGGGGCGCCCGGCAGCACCTCGACGTCGGCGGACACGACGACCAGCGCCAGCCACGGACGGAGCCGCTGGCGCTCGCCGGCGCGGGCCGGGGAGAACCGCCAGGGGAGATCGGTGGAAGCGAGCTCGATCGCCGCAAGGTTGACGGCCTCCGTGCCCACGGCACCTGGCACCGGGAAGCGACCAACGATCTGCCCAGGCTCGAGACCGACGACGGCGCTCGGTCCGAGGACCTCGAGCGCGGGGCCTGGCGCCGTCACCAGCCCGCCGCCGATCGTGTCGCTGACTCGCACCTCGGGTTGCAGCGTCGGGTGGGCGCTCGGCGCGGCAGGAGCGTCCGGGTTGGCGTCTGCCGGGTCGACGTCGCCCAGGGCGGCGCCGGTGGCGGGTTGCACCCACGAGGCAAAGCGCAACGTGCGTCATACGAGGAGCTCCCAGGACTCGAGCACCTGCACCGCGGCACCGCGTGCTGACATCAGATCGATCGAGTCGAGCGCTTCGACGGGTGAGGCAAACGGAGCGCTCGCCATGGTCAGCACGGCACCCACGACGGGTGCCGTCGGCACGACCACGGACGGCGCCTCCGGCAGCACCGTGATCGGCTCGGCCGGCGTCCACGTCCGGTCGACGGCCGCGGTCGTGTCGACGAGGTACGGCGTCAGGTCGAGGTCGAGGAGCTGGCTGAGGTGACCCTGCGGCAGGATGTCTCGCGCCAGGTCGGGACCGAGGACGATCGTCTCCCAGTCGAGCTCGGTCGGCCGCACGTCGCCGCTGGCGACGCCCGTCGGGGACAGGCGGGCCCCGGCGTCGAGCTCGGTGAACCGTGTGGTCGACAACTGCTCGTCGACGCTCAACGTGCGGAACGTTCCGAGCGGGAACTGATCACGCAGCGCCTCAGCCGGTGGCGTTGGTTCCTCGCCGTCGCGCAGGCGGACGCCGGAGATGACCCAGCGCTGCGGCGGGACGGCGTGACCGCCGAAGCGCTCGATGCCGACACCGAACGGCAGGAGCTTCTGGCGGACGGTGAGGGAGCCATCGGGATGGAGGACGCGTCCGGCAGCAACGTCGCTACCGGCACGGTCGGAGAGCAGGACTCCGTCGTGATCCGCCGCCGGCGGCCGCATCGCCCATGACGACGGCCGGACCAGCTCGGCGTGCAGCTCCTTGCCGACGTCGGGGGGCTGGTCGTCAGCGGCCGGTTCGTCGCCGAACGTCTCGTCGAGGGTGATCGGCACCTTGACGAGCAACACCTCGGCCTCGCCGTGGGCCCTGATGTGCCACGGCGAAGGTCCCTCCAGCAGACCCTCGAAGCGCACGCCGGCGACGGTCTCGCCGAACACCTCGACCTCGATGCCTGCCGTGATGCCGACGGAGAAGCGGAAGCGCGGCACCCATTCGAAGAGTGCGTCGAAGCCCAGCCAACCGTGCACGCCGCACCCTGCGATCTCGGCGGTCAGCTCGACCTTGGCACCGAATTGAACGCTCGTCGTGGTGATCGCGACGTACGACTCGTACCGCAGCTCGACGACCGGGATCGACAGCGTCATGCCGATGCGTTGCAGCGCCGGAACACCCTCGGGCGGCTGGACGGCCGGGTGGAAGCCGCCCGCCGACAGCACGAACGTGCTTCGGGGGCCGCCCCGCACGAGGAGGAAGAGGTCGCCGTGCAGCTCCAGGCCGACGATGTACGAGCCGCCCAGGCTGGCGACGATGCGCAGCTCCGGGACGCCGAGATCGAAGGCCGCCATGAAGCGAGCTTCCAGGTGGACGAGGGCCAGGTCGCTCGTCGGCAGGTCGAGGACGAGCCGGCCGAGGAAGATGAACTTCGCCGGGTTGGGCAGCTCGACGATGACCGCCGCTTGGCCGCGCACGAGACCGCCGGCCCAGTTGAGCTCGAGCATCGGACCGAACAGGACGCGACCCGGCGCGGCCGGGAACAGGCGGGGGAGAGCAGCCGCGACACGCGGCGCGTCACGTTGCGGATCGTCGGGGAACAGCAGCGCGCCGAGCGTCCCGTCGAGCACCGCACCCGTGAGCCCGTCGAGGTCGGCGCGACGAGAGAGCCCGAAGATCCCACCGATGCCCGAGACCGCAAACCCGAAGCCGATCTGGATCCCGGGTTGCGGGAACCGGGCGCTCATCACGACGAGGAACGACAGCGGCTGCCCGTTGGCCGGCGGCCGCAGCACACCGAACGCGGCGACGGCGAGCGGAGGGATCTCGAGGGCGAGCGCACCGCTCCAGTCACCCTCCGGCGTGTGCAGGAGCACGCCGCCGCCCGAGACGATCGGCAGGTCGATCGACACGCCGACGCCTCCGAGCGCTGGTGTCGAGATCACCGGCGGCGCCCCGCTGGTCAAGCCGAGTCCGACCTCGACACCGAGCTGGGCGGCGCGCAGCGTCACCGGTGCGGCGGGAACCTCCACAGCGACGTCGGCCCGTACGCCGAGCCGCAGTTGCGGTCCTCCGCCTTCGGTGCCCACGCCGATGCGCACACCGAGCGCCTGCACGTCGAGCGGCCCGATCTTGCCGGTGCCTGGGAGGGGCACGTCGAGCGAGGCATCGCCGTGCAGCACGAGGCCGAACTTCGGATCCGTGGCGATCTGCACGTCGAGAGCGGGCAGTTCGGACCTCGGGATGATCGAGGCGAGCAGCTCGGGCAGCAGCGAGGCAGTCAGGCCCGGCAGGCCGAGGGCGAGATCGACGGCCGGCGAGGGCTGGTCGGCGCGCAACAGGAGAGCCAGGTTCACGCTGCCGCGACGGAGGCTGATTCCACCTGGTGGGGCCGCCGGTGGTGGATCGAGATCGACCTCGAGGCGCAGCTGTGCACCCGGCGCACCACCAGCGAGGGCGGCGGGGCCCGTCGCTGGCATCGTCACGGTGAACGGCGTCGGCGCGTTGCCGCCCAACGTGAGGTGCACTCCGTTGACGGGTGATGCCTCGACCGGTGTCGCGACCGTACCGGCGACGACGACTTCCAGCCCGGGTTGCCCGTCGGCCCGTGGCCCGGCGAGGGCGATCAGTCGCGTCGGACCGAGTCCGGCCTGCACGGCCAGCACGGGCATCCGCCTTCCGCCGGCCTCGCGGCCGAAGAGGCCGATCGCGTCGGACTGCCCGATCAGCGCGTTGAGGCGTCGCAGCATCGCGGCGGCGCCGGCGTGAGCGACCGCACCAGCGAGCGCGGCACCGTCGATGCGGGCAAGCAGTTGGGAATCGAGGGCGTGCCCGCTCCACTCCGCGGGCGCGTTCCCCAACCCGGTGAGGAGTTGGTCGACATCGGGGTCGGAGAGCCCAGCCAGCATCTCCACCGCCGCCGCCCGTACCTGGTCGAGCAGCTCGTTCCCAGGCGAGCTCACGGGCGGCGATGGTAGGCGACGCCCATGCTCGGGCTCGGCTCGCAAACAAGTTGCTCGCCTCGCCTCCCGAGCTCGCCGCCTCCGCTGTGCTTCGGCGGCTCACCTGCCTCGCGGCGTACGGTGGACGATGTGGACGGCGCCCATGACCTCGGAGGCATGCAGGGGTTCGGTCCCGTGCGCACGCCAGACGGCGACCTCGAGTACCACGAGCCGTGGGAGCTGCGCGCGCAGGTCGTCGGCTTGCTCAGCGGCACGGCCAGACGCCCATCGATCGAAGGCCTCGATCCCGCGGAGTACCTGTCGTCGAGCTACTACGTCCGGTGGTTGCGCGCCGCCGAGGAGGAGGCGGTGCGCAGCGGCCGGCTCGATCGCGTCGATCTCGAGCGATGGCGGCAGACGTTCGCCGACGAGCCTCACGCGTCGCCGCCGGTGGCGAGTGACGCGGACTTGGTCGATTTCATCCGCCATCGCCTCGGGCCGCACGTCCACGGTGAGGTCGGGGCCGCCGCCTTCGGCATCGGTGACCGCGTGCGCGTGCGGCGGATGCGGCCCGAGGGCCATCATCGCTGCCCGCGCTACGTGCGCGGCGTGGTCGGTGAGGTCGAACGGGTTTGCGGTGCCGACCCGGTTCCGGGTGTGTCGGGTGAGGTCGAGCCCGTGTACACCGTGCGCTTCTCGTCAGAGGCTCTCTTCGGCCCGCGCATCGACGAGCCGCCCTACGTGCTGCTGATCGATCTCTGGGAGCGCTACCTGGAGAGGGCATGACCCACGATCACGACGATCACGATCACGACGACGGCCACTCGCACTACGACTCGCCCTTGTCGCGCCGTCGCCGCTCGGAGATGGAGCTGCGGGCCATGGCGCTCGAGGCGGCACTTGTCGAGAAAGGCCTCGTCGCCACGGACGCCATCGACGAGATGGTCGAGTTGATGGAGCACCGCATCGGGCCCCATCACGGTGCACGCGTCGTGGCGCGCGCGTGGACGGACCCCGCGTTCAAGCAGCGATTGCTGGACGACGGCACGGCGGCCATCGCCGAGCTCGACATCTCCGGTCCCGAGGGCAACGTCAGAGTCGTCGAGAACACGGCGGACGTGCACAACCTCGTGGTGTGCACGCTGTGCTCGTGCTACCCGTGGCCGCTGCTCGGCCTGCCGCCGATCTGGTACAAGAGCTTCGCCTACCGCTCGCGAGCGGTGGCCGAACCGCGCGCCGTCCTGCGCGAGTTCGGAGTTCGAGACCGCCGGCCGACGTCGAGATCCGCGTGTGGGACTCCAGCGCGGAGGTCCGCTACTTCGTCCTCCCGCAGCGTCCGCTAGGCACCGAGGGACTGACAGAGGAGGAACTCGCGGCGCTCGTCAGCCGTGACTCGATGATCGGCACGGGCGTCCCAGCGGTCCCGTGACCTGCCGCGTCACCGCGTCAGGTTCGATCGAGCGGGTCCGGCGGCAAGCCGAGGTAGCGCTGGCGCAGGCGGTTCCAGTGCTCGACGTCGGGCACCTGGGCCCGCAGCAGCTGCGCACCGCCTCCGTCGTACATGCGGAACATCCACGCTCGCGGCGCGCCGTTGATCCACAGACGCTGCAGCTCCGCATGCCGGCATCGGGTGATGAGATCCGATGCATCGTCACCCGGCGCCAGTTCGGCAAGCACGCTGCGCAGCGTCGACTCATCCGTCGCCATCGGGAACACCTCGAGGTCGTCGTGGCCGGACTCGTCGATGCGATACGACGCGGCGCGCATGCGCTGGGTCATCAGGTCGTCGGCATCCACGCCGCCGTGCTCGACGACGACCTGCTCGAGGGCGACCAGCCACGAGGTGTAGTACGGCGCGTGGGGGTCCTCGTCGATCACGGCGATCAACCGTCGCTGGAACGCGTCCCATGGCAGATCGAGGCGCTCCATGGTCTCGCGAGCGAGCGCCACAGCCCGCGCCTCCCATGGCTCGTTCCACGCCACGTCCTCGTCACCGGGGAGCCGGGTCACGTGCGTCACCTACGGCATCGTCGACCGGGCGGGCGTCGCAAGACCGTTCCACAGCAGACCCGTCAACTCGTCGACCACCGTTGCGCGGTCCATCGTCGTGCGCCGTTCGGCCCACCAGTCGCCAGCAGCGTGCACCATGCCCACGATGCCAACGGCCCAGAGCTCGGCTGGCTGCGGTGATCTTCCGGCTGCCTGCAGTCCGGCCTCGACCAACACGGTGACCTGCTCGATGACATTGGCGACGAACGCCGACGTCCGCTCAGCGCCCAATCGAGCGTCCTGCTGCACGAGGAACCGATAGAGCTCGGTATCGCGTTCGATCAACGCGAGGTAGGCGTCGACGGCGGCACGCAGTACAGCACCGTCGCCGGAGCCGCCGTGCTGCTGCAGGGCGCCACCGATGGCCTCGCCGAGGTCGTTCAAGAAGGCCTCGCCGATCGCCGCCACGAGCCCGGCGCGGTCGCCGAAGTGGCGGTACAGGATCGGTTTGGTGACGCCGCCGGCGGCCGCCATCGCCTCCATCGAGGCACGAGGGCCCTGCTCCCGCACGACCTCGATCGCCGCGTCGAGGAGCATGCGACGACGCTGTTGCGTGGTCGGTGTGGGCCCCGGTGCGCGTGGCACGCCTGCTTCCTACTCGACCGGGGGCAGGCGGTCGAGCAGGAGTCGGCTTCAGCCGAGTTGACCGCGCACGGCGCCACCCATGAACGGGCCGTTGTGCACGTTGACGTAGTAGTTCGACGGGTTTCGACGATGTTGTTCGCCAGCGTGGCGTTCTGGACGCAGCCGGACGACGAGCCGTCGGTCGGGGGCTCCAGGCCCTGCACCACCGGACCGGGATCGTCCGGTCCACCGACGTGGATGTGGGCCATCGTGGCCGGCTCGATCCGCCGGACGATGATGCGGTAGCAGATCGTCCCGGTGTCGCTGTCGACCTTGATGATCGCCGTGCCGAGGCCGTCGGGGTCACCCGGGCCAGGAACCTCAGCGGCGCCAGTGAGCCTGGTGGCGTCGACGAACCTCCCCGCCGCCGAGTCGGCAGCTGCGCCCGCCGAGAGCCCGAGCGCCCCAGCCACGCCCAACGCAGCTGTCACCGCCAGAATTCGTCTGTTTCCCATGGTTCGTTCCCCTTCGCTCGAGCGCCCGCCGGGCGTGGTTCGGAGCGTAGCCACATCCGGATTGGTGCGAAGCTGGCGCGATGAGCGCCGAGCAGGACCTCGACCCCGAGGCGATGTTGTCGTTGATGCCGTTCGCCGTGGGGCTCGGCATCCGTCTGAAGTCGGCGACCGCCGACGAGGTGACGGCGAGCATGCCGTGGCGGCCAGAGCTGTGCACGACGTTCGGCCTCCTGCACGGCGGCGTCCTGATGAGCCTGGCCGACAGTGCCGGCGCGGCGTGCGCGTTCCTCAACCTCCCACCGGACTCCACGACGTCGACCATCGAGTCGAAGACGAACTTCTTCCGAGGCGTGCGCGACGGAGCGGTTCACTCGGTCACCCGCCCGTTGCACGTCGGACGCACGACGATCGTCGTGCAGACGGACATCACCGACGATGCCGGCAAGCGCATCGCGCAAGTGACCCAGACGCAGGCCGTCCTGAAAGCCTGAAATCACCCGGGCGGGACGAGCGTCGTCCTGCGAAACTGGGGCAGTGGATCACCGTACGACCGCCGAGCTGGAAGCCGCGCTCGACGACATCCGTCGCGCCCCCGTTGGTGTCGGCCGCGTCGACCTGATCGTCCGGCGTCCCGCCGAAGGAACCCGCGAGGTTCTCGACGAGGGCGAGCTTGACACTGCCTCTCGGGCTCGTGGGCGACAACTGGGTCCTCCGCGGGAGCAAGGAGACAGAGGACGGTTCACCACACCCGTTGCGGCAGCTGAATGTGATGAGCGCCAGGGCGGCGGCGGCGATCGCCGGGCCGATCGAGCACTGGCCACTCGCAGGTGATCAGCTGTTCGTCGACCTCCATCTCGGGGGCGAAGAGCTGCCGACGGGTACCCGCCTGCACATCGGCGACGCCGTCATCGAGGTCACCTCGCCGCCACATCTCGGGTGCGCCAAGTTCATCGCCAGGTTTGGCAAGGAGGCGATGCGCTTCGTCAACTCGCCCGTCGGCCGATCGCTCAACCTGCGCGGCATCTGCGCCCGGGTCGTCGTGGGCGGAACCGTCCGGACGGGCGACTCCATCACGGCAGTCACAGCGGCGGACGTGGTGACAACGAGCTGACGTTCGGGGTGTCGGGGCACGTCACCTCGACGAGCTCCAGGTCACCGGAGCAGCCGACCAGCGCGTGCTCGATCTGCGGCGGGATCGCCACGACGTCGTTGCGCGTGAGCCGGCCGTCGGGCCGGCCCTCCGCCTGCAGGGTCGCCGCGCCATCGAGGACGAACCACAGCACGAGCTCACCGTCGTGGCTGGCGGGGCGGGCGCCGTCGGAGCTCGACGGCCGCACGGCCCGAACGCCGACCTGACCACCGGTCGCCGTGCCGACGCCCGCGTCGCGCGCCTGCCCACTGTCTCGCCACCACCGACCCCACGAGGCATCGGCTGCGCGGTGGCGGACGAAGCGTTGACCGTCGAATCGCCGATCGGGTCGGTGCGTCGGCGTGGGCAGCGTCAGCTCGTGCTCGACCATGGTCGTGTGGTGGGCCGGGCTCGTGAACTCCAACACCTCCAACCCGGCGGAGCTCTCGAGCACGCGGTGGCGGATCCCGGGCGGCTGCAGCACGCAGTCACCTGCCTCCAGCACGAACGGAGGGCCCTGATCCTCGTAGACCACTCGGACCCACCCGCGAAGGCAGTAGATGACCTGGACGCTGACATCGTGGTGGTGCACGTAGTCGGCGACCGGTCCAGCCTCGTCGATCGAGATGTGCGACGCGATGAACCGCCCACCGTGCCGGCTGGGCAGGACGTCCCGATAGCGCATCCCGGCCCGCCCGACCCCGCCGGCGCCTCCCGCTCGTGTCAGCTCGAGCGTCGGCGCGCCGGAATGCGGCTCCGATGCACGGGTGGACGATGCGGAGCCGTCGAGCCGGACCCGCAGGCCATGCCCCGAGAGCATCGCGATGGCGGGAGCATCGGCCGGCTCGATCGAGTCGAGGCGGAATCCCGACTGGACGAGGAGTTCGATCGCATCCGCGAGGCGGTCCCCGGACACCGCGATCTCCGCGACGCTCGCGCCGGCGTCCGCGCTCATGCCGACGGACCGTACTTGCGCGAACGTGACCGCCCGTGCGCCACGTCGACATCGCCGAACGCCGCAGGCGCCTCCTCGTGCGTCATCATCTTGCCGCGCCGGCATCGGGGGTGGAGCAGGTCGCCAACGATCTCGTCGGGCTGCACTCGAGCGACCCGGCCACCGTCGTGCTGGCGGCGCGGGCCCGCCTCGATCCGTTCGTCGTCGCCGACATCGAGGACGCGCTGTACGAGCGTCGCACGCTGCTGCGGATGTTGGCCATGAGGCGCACGATGTTCGTCGTGCCACTCGACCTGGCGGCCGTCCTGCAGGCGTCATGCACGAACGCGCTCGTGCCAGGGGAGCGGCGCAAGCTGCTGTCGATGCTCCGGGAAGCCGGGGTGGCCAAGGACGTCGACGCCTGGATCGCCCGGCTCGAAGCCGAGACGCTGGCAGTGCTGGCCGAGCACGGACCCCTCGCGGCGAACCAGCTGACGAAGCTGATTCCGGACCTCGCACTGCAATTCAAGGTCGCCGTCGGCAAGCGGTACGAGGGGACCATCGGCGTCTCGACGCGCCTGCTCTTCCTGATGTCCACGCAGGGCTTGATCGCCCGCACTCGCCCGCTCGGAACGTGGATCTCCAGCCAGTACCGCTGGTCTCGCATGGTGGATTGGATCGGCCCACTCCCCGCACTCGACGTGTCGGACGCCCGGGTCGACGTCGTGGCGCGCTGGTTGCGGGCGTACGGACCGGGCACGCTCGAGGACCTGGCGTGGTGGACGAAGTGGACGAAGGCCGAGGTTCGCGCCGCGCTGCGAGCCAATCAGGCCGTCGAGGTGACCGCCGAGCTCGACGACGCCGGCTCGACCGCCGCGGCGTGGGTCCTCCCGGACGATCTCGACGACACGCCGGATCCTGGATCGAGCGTCAACCTGCTGCCCGGCCTCGACCCCACGATCATGGGTTGGCGAGACCGCGGTTGGTATCTCGGTCCGCATCGCGCGCCGTTGTTCGACCGCAACGGCAACGCCGGGCCGACCGTCTGGGTGGATGGGCGCGCCGTCGGGGCGTGGAGCCAGCGCGCAGGCGGTCAGGTCGTCACCGCACTCCTCGAACCGGTCGGCCGTACGTCGCAACGACGCATCGCCGCAGCGGCGTCGCGGCTGTCCGACTGGATGGACGGCGTGCGTGTCACGCCGCGCTTCCCAACTCCACTCGATCGCCAGCTGGCGAACAGCTGAGCGGATCTGGCGGGTCCGACGCGGCAGCGCCGTCAGGCGATGCCGACGCCGGCCGCGGTCAACTCCACCTCGGCAGCGGCGCCGTCACCGGGTGACACCTCGACGGGTGCCGTTGCATCCCGCACGACCATGCACCCGTAGCCTCGCTCGACGGCGTCGAGCGCGGTCGCCTTGACGCAGTAGTCGAGGGCCAGCCCGACGACCACGAGCTTCTCGATGGCGTTGTCGCGCAGCAGCTCGTGCAGACCCGTCGACGACTCGGTGCCGTCGTGGGCGCGCATCGTGAACCCCGAGTAGCCGTCCTCACCGCCGACACCCTTGAGGATGAAGCCGCCCTTGACCGTCAGCGCAGGGTGCAGATCGGCGCCCCACGTGCCTCGAACGCAGTGCACCGGCCAGGGTCCCCCGTCCGTGACGAAGTGGGGGGTGCGCGGCGGGTGCCAGTCCTGGGTGTACACGACCGCCGCGCCAGCTTCGGCGGCAGCCTCGATCTCGGTGTTGACGGCCGTGATGACCTCCCCGGCGCCCGGCACGGTGAGCGACCCATTGGGGTCGGCGAAGTCGTTCTGCACGTCGACGACGAGCAATGCGGTGCGACCGTCATAACGAGGCTCGACGCGCCCGTCGACCATGCCTTCACGGTACCGCCGTACTGTGTCGTCGATGTCGGTCGGCCACCCGCTGCGCCACGGCATCCTCGCCACGGACGCCTATCAGCTCACGATGTCTCAGCTCTACCTGCGACTCGGGTGGCAGGACCGCACGGTGCGCTTCGAGCACTTCTTCCGCTCCTACCCCGACTACGGCGATCACCAGGCCGGGTACTGCATCGCATCCGGGCTGGCCCCGTTCGCCGAGTGGGTCAGGACGACGAGGGCGACGCCGGCCGACGTCGAGGCGCTGCGCAGCCACCGCTCTCGCGAGGGTGGCCGGCTGTTCGGCGACGACTTCCTCGAGTGGTTCGCCGACGTCGATTTCGGTGGCTTGAGCATCGATGCCGTCCCCGAGGGTCGTGTCGTGCATCCAAACACGCCGATCACTGTCGTCGAGGGTCCGCTGGCGCCGGCCCAGCTGCTGGAGACGCCGTTGCTCAACCAGCTCAACTTCTCGACGCTGATCGCGACCAAGGCGGCGCGGATGGTCGAAGCCGCGCAGGGCCGGCCGGTGCTCGAGTTCGGCATGCGCCGCGCCGCGGGGGAGGGTGCAGACGCGGCGTCGCGGGCGTCGATCGTCGGCGGAGCTGTGTCGACGTCGAACGCGGCGGTCGGATTTGCCCTCGGCATCGCGCCGGCCGGAACGCACGCCCACTCGATGGTCCAGCTGTTCATCGCCCTCGGCGAAGGAGAGCGCGCCGCCTTCGAGGCGTACGCCGACATGTACCCCGACGACACCCTCCTGCTCGTCGACACGGTCGACACACTCGGCAGCGGAGTGCCCAACGCCATCGCCGTGTTCGAGCGGCTGCGACGTGAGGGGCATCGGCCGATTGGCATCCGTCTCGACTCAGGTGATCTGGCGTACCTCGCCGTTCACGCCGCCCGCGAGCTGGACGGTGCCGGCTTCCCTGACGTCAGCATCGTGCTCTCCAGCCAGCTCGACGAGCTGACGATCTGGCAGATCATGTCGCAGATCGCCACCGAGGCACGCCGCCTCGGCAGCGATCCCGACGCCGTGATCGGCCGTCTCGTTCTGGGCGTCGGCTCTCGGCTGGCGACGAGCGACGGGGACCCGAGCCTGGATGGCGTCTTCAAGCTCGTTGCCGTCGTCGGCGACGACGCCACGTGGCAGCCCGCGATCAAGCGTTCCGACTCGCCGGTCAAGGTCCTCAACCCGGGACGCAAGCGACTGTGGCGTGTGTACGACGAACGCGGGCGCGCCACGGCGGACGTGCTGTCGACGGACACCGAAGTGATCACGGCCGGCGAGCAGCTGCATCTGCACCATCACTCCCGCCCGGACCTCGCCCGCACCGCGATGGTCGGCCGCGTCGACCAGTTGCTCGTCCCCGTCGTCGAGCGGGGAACGATCGTCGCCGACGATCTGCAGGACCTCGTCGCCGCGGGCGACCGGCGCGTCGCCGACATCGAGGCACTCGATCCCGGCGTGCGCCGGCTGGTCAACCCGCACCTGTACCACGTGTCGATCACCGACGAGCTGTTCGACCTGCGACTGCGCCTCCTCGCCGCACTCGAGAATTGAGGTGGCCGAGCGGTCAGGCTGCGCGAGTCAGGCAGGTGCGCACTCGAAGCGGTCCTCGCCGGCAGCCATGCGGATGCCTCCGAGGACGTGACGCAGGAACCGGCTGTCGCCCCACGCTGCCGCCGGGTGCCCCATGCCCGTGTACACCGAGCGGCCGCCCTCGTACGCCTGGCACCAGGCGATCGGGTGATCCGCCGCGCCAGGACCCATGTCGCCCTGGAACGTGTCGTAGCTGTTCTCGTCGAGCGAGGCCAGCACGTGCACGTTCTGGCGCGGGTTCTCCCGGAACCCGTACCACTCGTCGACACGCACTTCGGTATGGCCCCACCCGCGCATGGCGGGCGAGCGGACATCCTCGACGTTGACGAGGGCGGGCTCCCACGAGCGGTAACGGACCGTGGCCCCGAACGACTCTGCGTCGGCCGGCGCCGCCGCGAGCGGGCCCTCGTAGACCGTTCCCGCGACCGGAGCATCGGCCCAGACGTGGGTCCTCGTGTGTCCGAGGAAGGCGGCGCCGACCAGCTGGCGGTAGAACGGCCATCCGTCACGCACCGCCCCACCCATGTCGGACGCCGCGTGCACGCCGAACCAGCCTCCGCCGTCCCGGATGTAGTCCTCCAGCGCGGCTCGCTGCGACGGCTCGGAGAGCACGTTGCCGGTCGTGTTGACGAACACCAGCGCCGAGTACTGAGCGAGGTTGTCCGACGTGAACGCGCCTGCATCGGTCGTGGCGTCGACGGCGAACCCGTTCCTCGCTCCGAGCTCTTCGATCGCGGCGATCGCCGTCGGGATGGACGGGTGGAAGAACCCGGCCGTCTTCGTGAACAGCAGGATCTTGAAGCGCTCCGGCCGCGGTGAGTCGGCTGATGCGCCCGACGGCGCGATCACGCCGATGATCGAGATCAGCAGGAGCATTGCAGCGGCGACCAGCTGGCGGTCGATCCTGCGCGCTGCGGTGCGGGTTCGGTTCGCGCTCGATCTTTCCTCCGTCGAACTGCCCGCGGCCGCGAAGATAACTGTAGGTGTCGTGAAGAAACAAGACGGCGGTACGGAACAGGTCGAGGCCGGCTCGTTTTCCCTTTGACGACGTTCGCCGCACCCATGGGGGCATGGGAATTGGCAAGGTTCTGGTGGTATCGATCGGCACGACCGCGGCTGCGCTCACCGCGGCGGCGCCGGTGTGCGCGGCGCGCATCGTCGACGAGTGGCGGCCCGGCCTGGCGGAGTCCACGCTCGGCGGTGACCTCACAGTCGACGGCTACGGGGTCTCCGGGCTCGGTATGTACGCGGTGCGGCTCGACGACGGTGGGACTGCGCTGGCCGTGTGCGTGCAGGCCGATGTCGGTCACTCGGCGTCGGCGGAGTATGTGGCCGGACCGGCCTCGACGATCACTCCGGAGCTCGACTACCTGCTGTGGCGCTACGCCTCGGCGGCACATCCGGCGACGAACGAGCAGGCTGCGGCGATCAACGTCCTCTCGTGGTGGTACGCCGGAGCGCAGCGTCGAGGCGGGGGCTCGGTATGGCGCGACCCGACCGGGACCACCGTCGAGGTCGACGTCGTCGGCCTCGGCCGACTCGCTGCCGTCGAGGCCGCCGTGGTCGCGCTGCGTGATGAAGCGACCAGGCGGCGCGGCCCCTGGACCCTGACCGACCTGGCATTCGTCGACGGTGTGGCGCGTGTGCGACTCAGCGGGCCGGGTGGAGCCGTCTCCGGGGTCACCGTGGCGTTGACGTCGGGCGGCCAAACGCTCGATGTGGTCACCGACAGCGATGGGTGGGCGTCGACAGCAATGACCGCCGTCGACGTCCTGACGGCACGAGCGCAAGGTCCAGGCCCGACGATCCCGCTCACCGCTCCCGGGTCACAGCGGCTCGTCATCGCCGGTCCACCGATCGCCATCGAAACATCGGTCGTCGTACCACCCCCACCGACGACGACGTCGTCCACCACGACCACGACGACGACCACGACAGCGGCGCCGACCACGACAGCCGACCGCGCGCCGACCACAACGCCGGCCTCGACGGCGTCGACGACCGAGCCGCCGACGCCGACGACTGTGCCCGCCACGCTCCCGCGCACCGGCGACGGCAGCCGGACGCTGGCCCGCCTGGGCGCCGTGGCCTTCGCCGCCGGCGGGCTGCTCGTCCTGCTCGCCGCGCCGCGCTTCAGTCCGGCCGCTGATGCGCGGCGAGTAGGCGGTGCACGTCGGCGTCAGACGTGGCGGAGAAGTCGCGGTACCACTGGCCAACGGCGCTGAACAGGGGCGGACGCAGCGGACAGACGAACTCATCCGTCAATGTCTCGAGCACCTGGCACGACTCCGGAGCGCCGACCGGCACCGCGCCGATCAGCCGTGACGGCTCGGCGGTGCGCACCGCCCGTACAGCGGCGCGCATCGTCGCCCCGGTCGCAAGGCCGTCGTCGACCACGATCACCACCCGTGCGCCGAGTGACAGCGGCGGGCGATCTGGACGGAACCGCGCCTCCTGCTCCGCCAGTTCCTCCTCGGCTGCCTCGATCGAGCGACGCACTGCCTTCTCCGTCAGACCGAGTTGGTAGATCAGGTCGTCGTTGAGCACCGTCAGGCCACCGGACGCCACCGCACCGAGCGCCAGCTCCCGCTGGCCGGGCGTGCCGATCTTGCGGACGCAGAGGACATCGAGCTCACCGTCGATCCGATCGGCGATCACGGCGGCGACGGGAACGCCGCCGCGGGGAAGCCCGAGGACGAGCGGCGGCGATGCCCCCGGGACGCCGCCCTCGGCGGCGAGCCGCTCGACGACGAGGTCGGCGAGGATTCGCCCCGCTTCGTCGCGATCCCGGTACCGGTGCGGCGACGAACGCACGGCACCATCGAAACACAGCCCGAGCCGCACCGATACCGGCGGCCAGTAGTTTGGTCCCAAATGAGTGAGCGACGACCCCTGATCGGCCTGACCGGCCGGCGCCGACCTGGCCGTGACCTGCAGGGATTCCCCCGCAGCCTGGCCGACGTGCACCTCGACCTGTACGTCGCCGAGTACGCCCGGGCGGTCATCGAGGCGGGTGGACTCCCGGTCCACCTGCCGCTCGACGTCGATCCGGCTGACTACGTCGGGCGCATCGACGGGCTGTTGCTGTCGGGTGGCGAGGACCTCGATCCAGCGCTGTACGGGGCTCGCGCCGAAGCGAACGACCAGACGCCGGATCCACAACGCGATCGCGTCGAGCTCGGGTTCGTCGACATGGCCGTGGCCGCCGAGGTGCCGGTGCTCGGGATCTGCCGCGGCCTGCAGCTGCTCAACGTGTGGGGCGGCGGAACGCTGCACCAGCACGTGCCGCATCACGCCCGCTGGGACCAGCCGCCGACGGACCGCATCGACGAGCTGTCGCTCGAGTCGGGCACCCTGTTGCACGATCTCTACGGAGACCGCCTCGTCGTGAACTCGCTGCACCACCAGACCGTCGACCGCGTGGCGGACGGGTGGGTCGTCGCCGCACGGAGCGCCGACGGCACGGTCGAAGCGCTCGAGTGGCCCGGTCACGACGTGGTGGCCGTCCAGTGGCATCCGGAGTTGTTGACGACCCGGCCGACGGACCCGGTGTTCGCGTGGCTCGTCGAGCGAGCGAAAGCGGCGCAGCGGGTCGGGGGCTGATCTGATGCGCCGGGCGTTGTCGTCCAGCGACGGCACCCAGCTGATGCAGGCCGAGCGCGACGTGCAGGCCCGCCTCGCGCAGGTGGGCGTCGATGCTGCCGTCGACTTCCGCTCGATGGCCGTGGTGGCCAACGTGTTCCGTGTGGCGACGGCGGCCAAGCACCACCTCGAGCGCACCGTGCTGGCCCGTGAGGGGCTGTCGTTCAGCGCCTTCACCGTGCTGTGGGTGCTGTGGGTCTGGGGAGAGATGGAGGCCCAGCACCTCGCCGTCGAGGCTGACGTGGCCAAGGGGACGCTGACCGGCGTGGTCACGACGCTCGAGCGCCGCGGCCTCGTCACCCGGCGGCGCCACGACTCCGATGGGCGGAGAGTCCTCATGTGCTGCACCCCCGCGGGCGAGGTGCTCATGGGCGACCTGTTCGCCCGCTTCAACGAAGGAGAGCGCCGCATCGTCGCCGGGCTCGGCGCTGACCGGTCCGACGAGCTGGCGGATCTCCTGCGGTCCGTCCTGCGGTCGATGGAGGACGTCGATGCCTGATTCATCCGGAGAGGTCGTCGGCGCCGCACTCGTCGCTCACGTGCCGACGATCGTGCTGCCCGAGGCTGTTCGCCGCGAGCTCAACGACGGTCAGGAGATCAGCCTCGTCCCCGGCCTGCACCGCATGAAGGCCGAGGCGCTCGACCGCCTGCGTCCCGACACGATCGTCGTGTTCGATGCGCACTGGCACACGACCGTCGAGTTCGTCGTGGCCGCCCATGCCCGGCGGTCGGGGCGGTACACGTCTGAGGAGCTGCCTCGCGGGATGTCGCAGATGCCCTACGACTTCCCGGGCGATCCCGAGCTGGCCGAGCTCATCGGCGAGGAGGTGACGGCGGCCGGATCATGGATGACGCCGATCGACGACCCGTGCCTGCCGATCCACTATCCGACGACGAACCTCCTGCCGTTCCTGCAGGGCGACGAGCGCTGGGTCAGCGTGAGCACGGCCCAGACGGGCGAGAGCGACGACTTCCTGCTGGTCGGTCAGGGGATCGGGCGGGCCATCGAGCGCAGCGGCCGGCGGGTCGTCCTGCTGGCCAGTGGCGCGATGAGCCACACGTTCTGGAAGCTGAAGGAGCTCCGGGCGCACGAGGCGTCCGACCCGGTGCACATCCGCACTCCGGAGGCTCGCGAGGCGGATCTCGAGCGGCTGGCCTGGCTGGAGGCCGGCGACCACGCCCGGATCATCGACACGATGCCCGAGTTCCTCCGCCACAAGCCCGAGGCGATGTTCGGGCACTACCTGACGATGGTCGGCGCGATCGGTGGGCGGGAGTGCGTCGCCCCCGGCGTCCGCTACAGCGACTACGAGAACTCGATCGGCACCGGCCAGGTGCACGTCTGGTTCGAACGCCCGCCCGGCGGCTGGACCAGCGCGCGCTGACATCCGAGTGTTTGCGTCCATCCGAGTGCCGGAGCCCCGGAAAATCGAGGTCCAGCACTCGGATGGGGTCAAACACTCGGATGGAATCAGGCCCGGCGGTAGCGGGAGATCGCCAACGGCGCGAAGACCACCACCAGGCCGGCGGACCAGAGCAGTGCCTTGACGGTGAGCGCTCCGGCCGACTCGCCGAACGTGGCCACCGGGTCGGCGACGACCCACGCCCGCACGGCGTCGACCATCGCCGTGATCGGCTGGTGCTCGGCGAACCACTGCAGCCAGCCGGGCATCGAGTCGACCGGCACGTAGGCGCTGGAGACGAACGTCAGCGGGAACACCAGCAGCGACATCCCCTGCGCAGCCTGCGCGGACCCCGACACCAGTCCGATCAGGATGAACAGCCAGGTGAACGCGAAGCCGAACACGATGCACAGCCCGAGGGCGATCAATGACTCGGCCACGGATCCCGCCGGGCGGAACCCGACGGCGAAGCCGATCGCAGTGGTGACGATGGCGCCCCAGGCGACGAGCGCCGTTTCAGCAACCGCCCTGCCGGCGGCGACCGATGCCCGTGGTATCGGCAGTGACCGCAGTCGATCGACGACACCGTGTTGTAGATCTTCGGCCACGCCAGCAGAAGCTCCCATGCCGGCGAACAGCACGCCGGTCACGACGTATCCGGGTACGAGGAAGTCGACGTAGCTCATTCCATCGGTGTCGCCGATGGCGCCGCCGAAGACGTACCGGAAGATGAGCAGGAACATGGCGCCCTGCACCGTGGCGACGACGAGCAGTTGCGGCGTGCGCATGAAGTGCACGAGCGTTCGCCGGGCGACGACGAGGGTGCTGGCGACGAAGCCAGGCGGCTCCGCCAGACGGGTGCGGGCGGCAGCCGGAACGGCGGCGGGAAGCGTGGTCACGGTCATGATGCCTTCTGTTCAGCGTTGGTGGTGACCTGTCCGGTCAGCGTGAGGAACACCTCGTCGAGCGTCGGCCCGCGCAACGCGAGGTCGTCGACGCCGAGGCTGCTGGTCGTCGAGGCGCCGCACGACCTCGGCCAGCCCTGCCGGCCCGTCGTCGACGCGCACCGAGACGAGCCCGGTGTCGGCATCGACGCGCGTGGGTTCCGCACCCACCGAGCCGAGGATCCAGGCGATGGCGTTGGCGTCACCGCGGTCTCGAGGCCGGACCTCGATGACGTCACGACCGGCCTGCGCCTTCAGCTGTGCCGGCGTGCCCTCGGCGATGGAGCGGCCGTGGTCGATGATCGTGATGTGGTCGGCGAGGTGGTCGGCCTCATCGAGGTACTGCGTGGTCAGCAGCACGTCGGTGCCTCGCCCCACGAGGTCACGCACTGCCTCCCACAGGCCGACCCGGCTCGCCGGGTCGAGTCCCGTCGTCGGCTCGTCGAGCAGCAGCAGGCGGGGCTCGCCGACGAGCGTGGCCCCGAGATCGAGCCGGCGCCGCATGCCACCGGACCAGCCGCGCACCAGGCGGTCGGCTGCGTCGGCAAGTCCGAGCTGCTCCAGCACGTCGGTCGCGCGGCGTCGAGCATCGCGTCGCGACCACCCGAACAGTCGAGCGACCATCTCCAGGTTCTCTCGGCCGGTCATCGCCTCCTCGACGGCGGCGGACTGCCCGGCCAGGCCGATCACCCGGCGAACACCGGCGGGGTGCCGGAGCGCGTCGATCCCGGCGACCTCGAGCCTGCCGGCATCGGGAGCGGTCAGCGTGGCCACCATCCGCACGAACGTCGACTTGCCAGCGCCGTTGGGCCCGAGCACGGCCAGGACGCCGCCCGAAGGAGCCGACAGGGTCAGCCCGTCGAGCGCCTTGACCCGACCGAAACGCTTCTCGAGGCCGTCGGCCTCCAGCATCTTCTGCGTCATCTGCACCTCCTTGTACACTTGAACTCTCGCTGACTATACTTCTTAGTAACTAAGAGATCAAGCAACTAAGGGAACCTGTGACACGTCTCACTGCTCGCCGCCGGCAGCTTCTGGAGGCACTCGACCGCGAGGGTCGACGCAGCGGTTCGATCGGGAGTCTTCACGGGCGCGCGATCGCCGACCGTGCCGGCATCCATGGCACTGACTTCGAATGCCTGGACGTGCTCGACTGGGCCGGTCCGATCACCGCCGGAGAGCTCGCCCGACACGTCGGGATCACGTCGGGCGCGGTGACCGGAGTGATCGACCGTCTCGAGCGCCTCGGGTTCGTCCGCCGGACGAGCGACCCGCGCGACAGGCGCCGCGTCATCGTCGAGCTCGAGCTGCTCGATGAGGATCGGCGGGCGCAGATGGGGGCCCTGCTGAGCCCTCTGCAGGAGGACATCTCGGCGCTCAACGAACGTTTCGACGACGATCAGCTGGCCGCCGTGCTCGAGTGGCTGCAGGCAGCCAACGACGCCGTCGAGCGCTCGACTCGCCGCCTCCGCGAGCGCTGATCGTCAGGCGGTGGAGCCCTCGGCGATCTGCAGGGTCTTCAGGTCGCTGTGGAAGTCGAGGGCGTAGTCACCGCCTTCGCGTCCGATGCCGGAGATCCCGATCCCGCCGAACGGCGCTGTCAGGTCGCGCACGAGGAACGTGTTGACCCACACGATCCCCGCCCGGATGGCCCGTCCGACCCGCTCGGCTCGCTCCTGCGACGACGTGTAGACGATCGCCGACAGCCCGTAGGGCGTCGAGTTCGCCAGGTCGACCGCCTCGGCCTCCGACTCGAACGTCTGCAGGGTGAGCACCGGTCCGAACACCTCGTGCTGCACCACCTCGCTGTCGTTCGAGCGCGGCTCGATCAGCGTCGGCTCGACGTGCAGCGTGTCGCCGACGCGATGGCCACCGCGCACGATCGTGTCGCCGGCGGCGCGCGACCGCTCGACGAAGCCCATGACGCGATCGACGTGGTCTGGATGGATCATCGGCGCGATGGTCGTCGTCGGGTCGCGGCTGTCACCTAGCACGTGGGCGTTGGCGTAGTGCTCGAACAGCGCCACGAAGTCGTCGCGCGCGGACGACTCGACGAGCAGGCGGGTACCCGCGAGGCAGACCTGTCCTGAGTCGTCGTACTGCCCCGCTGCCTTGCGGGCGGCGGCGTCGAGATCGGCATCGGCGAACACGACGAGCGGCCCCTTACCGCCGAGCTCGGCCGTGAACGGGACGATGTTCTCGGCCGCCGCATGGCCGATGTGGCGAGCCGTCTCCGGGGACCCGGTGAAACTGATCCGCCGCACGCGTGGGTCACCGACGAGCGGTGGCCCGACTTCCTCGCCGATGCCCTGAACGAGGTTGAACACACCGGGCGGGAAGCCCGCCTCGACCGTGAGGTCGGCGAGCAACGAGCACGACAACGGCGACCACTCGGCCGGCTTGAGGATCACCGTGTTGCCGGCAGCCAGCGCCGGGGCCACCTTCCACGTCGACAGCATGAAGGGTGCGTTCCACGGCGTGATGATCACGGCGGGTCCCGCGGGCATCCGCACGACGGTGTTGGCCGTGCCCTTGGATGACCACTGCCGCTCCTCGTAGCTCGCCGCCAGGTCGGCGTACGTCCGGAAGTTCACCGCGCCGCGGGCGACGAGCCGCTGGCGCATCGACTCGTGCAGCATCCCCATGTCGACGGTCTCGACGATGGCGATCTCGTCGTTGTGGGCGTCGATCAGGTCGGCCAGCCGGTGCAGCAGCTCGGCTCGGCCCTTCGGTCCGAGCTCGGCCCACTCCGGGAACGCGCGCACAGCGGCGGTCACGGCGGCGTCGGCCGTCGATGCATCTCCACGGGCGATGTCGGCCAGCTTCCACGACCAGTCGAGCGGGGAGCGGTCCTCGAACGTCGATGGCGAACCGACCCGCTTGCCGCCGATCAAATGGTCGGGGCTCACGAGTACGCCCTCGATGAGGACCCGATCGCTCACCGGTCGGGGATCGCGCTCTCGTAGTGCTTGGCGCCGGGGCCCTGTGGCGCCCGCTGTCCGCGGAACTCCCAATCGCCGCCGAGCGCCGTCGAGCGCACCTCTTCCGACTCCGACGGCTGGGCGCCGACGTCGTCGCGGACCGGCGTCGGTCCGGAGACGATCCGGTTGGTGAGTGCGCCCAAGCCCTCGACCTCGACCGTGACGACGTCACCCGGCTCGACGGGACGCGAGTTGGCGGGCGTGCCCGACAGCAGCAGGTCGCCCGGCACGAGCGTGATCGTCCGCGCGATGTCGGCGACGAGATAGTTCATGTCCCACTGCATCTCGTCCGTCGACGCGTCCTGAGACACGGAGCCGTTGACGAGGGTGCGGATCCGCTTGCCACGGAAGTCCCACCCCTCGACGAGGCCGGGACCGACGGGGCAGAGCGTGTCCGAGCCCTTGACGCGCAACATCGAGCCGGCGTCGGTGTCACGGAAGTCGTGCAGCCCGTAGTCGTTGGCGATCGTGTAGCCGGCGATGTAGTCGCCGGCCTCAGCGGGAGAGACGTTGCGACAGGCACGACCGATCACGATGGCGATCTCGCCCTCGTAGTTGAGGAAGCGGCACCGCTCGGGGCGCACAACGTCCGCTCCGTGGGAGTTCAGCGCCGTGACCGGCTTGTGGAAGTACGTGGGCGCGGGCGGGAGCTTGGTCATGAACTCCCGCACCCGGCTCTCGTAGTTGAGATGGATGCAGATGATCTTCGTCGGCTCGACGGGCGGGAGGTGCACGGCGGTATCCACCGCGACCTCGCGCCCGTCGCCGGCGACGAGGACTTCACCTCGCCGCTCGACTGGGGTTGGGTAGCCGTCGAGCAGGATGCGTCGGCGCTCGATGGTCATCGGCGCCGACGCTACCTGTATCGATGCGGCCGGCGAAGGCGCTGGAGCGCCCGCCGTGCCGAACCGGCCATCCGCCTCTGAACGACGTGGCCGGCCCGACGATTGTCAGCCGTGGTCCGCGAGCTCGTAGTGGCGGATCAGTTGGCGCTCGGTCATCGAGTCCATGACGTGGTCACGGCTGGCCTTGGGCGCCGCCTTGACCTGCGCCTTGTCGTAGGGCACCACGACATCACCGTCGTTGGTGGTGTAGGCGCCTTCGACGGGCACGAACTTCTCCGAACGCAGCGGACCTGGGTCGACAATGGCCCACTTCGGCTCGCCGGTCTCGTCGTAGACGACATCGCTCACGGTGCCGACCTTGTCGTGATGCTGGTCGAAAACGGGATGGCCGGTCAGTTGGCCGGCCACGCCCTCGTACCGCTCATCGTCGTGGAAGGACACGTCGGACCTCCTTTGCAGTGGTTCGATGGGACGCGGCTACCCCCCACGTCGCAGTGTCACACTTCTGTAATGAACCTCCTGCTCGCGGCGACCCCTGTCACTAGGGTGCGGCCGTGACGACGCCGAGCGAGCTGTCTCTCGAGCAGAAGGTCGACCTGCTGGCAGGTGCCGACACGTGGCACACCGTCGAGCTGGACGACCCTCCTGTGCCCGCCATCAGGATGTCCGATGGCCCGGCCGGCGTGCGTGGGACGTCGTGGACCGGCGCCGCGTCGGCATCGTTCCCGTGCGGGGCTGCCCTCGGAGCGACGTGGGACCGGGCGCTGGTGCGGCGTGTCGGTCAGGCACTGGGCCGCGAGGCCCACTCCAAGAACGCGCAGGTGCTGCTGGGCCCGACGGTCAATCTGCAGCGCACCCCGATCGGCGGTCGCAACTTCGAGTGCATGAGCGAGGACCCTGTGCTCACGGCCGAGCTGGCCGCCGCCTACGTCGAGGGCGTGCAGTCCGAGCGGGTTGCCGCCTGCATCAAGCACTTCGTCGGCAATGACGCCGAGTTCGAGCGGATGACGATCTCCTCGGAGATCGATGAACGGACGCTGCGCGAGGTGTACCTGCTGCCGTTCGAGGCTGCCGTCAAGCGGGCCGGGGTGCGGGCCGTGATGGCGGGCTACAACCGGCTCAACGGGACGTACTGCAGTGAGCACCCTTGGTTGTTGACCCAGGTGTTGCGCGATGAGTGGGGCTTCGACGGTCTCGTCGTGAGCGACTGGTTCGGCAGCCACAGCGCGGCGGAATCGCTGCGGGCCGGGCTCGATCTGGAGATGCCCGGACCGACGCGTCAGCGTGGTTCCCGTCTGCTCGAGGCCGTGCAACACGGCCAGGTCAGTGATGTCGATCTCGGCCGGGCCGTCGCCCGTGTCCTCGCGTTGGCCGAGTGGACGGGCGCCGCTGAAGCGGGAACGAGTGAGGTGACCGTCGATGATCCGGCGACCCGCGACGTCATTCGACAAGCCGCCATCCAAGGCATGGTGCTGCTCAAGAACGACGATGGCCTGCTGCCGCTGGCCGCCGAAGCACGCCGGATCGCGCTGATCGGCCCGTACGCCCGGCACGGTCGGGTGCAGGGCGGCGGCAGCGCGAGGGTGCGACCGGAGCACGGGCGCGGCCCGCTCGAGGCGCTCCAGGCACATGAACTCGACGTGCACTTCGAGCCGGGCGGTTCGATCGCCAAGTACCTGCCCACCGTGCGGGGCACGTTCACAGCCGAGTTCAGCGACGCCTCCGGCGTCACCGCGACGGTGCAGACGAACCGGTTGGCGTGGTACTGGGACCATCCGCCGGCCGACGGCATCGACCAGACGAAGTTCGCCGCTCGCGTGTCCGGATCGTTCGTGCCCGACCGCACCGGCGAGTGGGAGCTCGGGGTGCGTGCCGTCGGACCGGTGAGCGTGCGCCTCGACGGCGAGACCGTCGTCGAACTGGCCGAGGCACAGCGCGGCGGCGCCTTCTTCGGGTTGGGCAGCCCCGAGGTCCGCAACACGGTCACGCTGGAGGACGGTCGACCCTACGAATTGACCATCGACTATCCGCTCGAGGACGGGCTGGTGCGCGGCCTCGTCGTCGGCGCCCGCCCCGTTCCGGCGGGCGACCACCTCGAGCTGGCGGCTGCCGCGGCTCGAGCCGTCGACGTCGCCGTCGTCATCGTCGGCACCGACGACGACTGGGAGACGGAGGGCGAGGACCGCGCGTCGATGGCCCTGCCCGGCGACCAGGACGATCTCGTCCGGGCCGTGGTCGCTGCCAATCCGCGGACGATCGTCGTCCTGAACGCCGGGTCTCCGGTCTTGATGCCGTGGCTGGATGACGTCCCGGCCGTGCTGCAGCTGTGGTTCCCGGGGCAGGAGATCGGCGACGCGCTGGCCGACGTCCTGACCGGAGCGGCCGAGCCAGGCGGGCGTCTCCCGATGACGTTCCCCGCGCGTCTCGAGGACACCCCTGCGTTCGCCCACTATCCGGGCACCGACGGACGGGCCGTCTACGGCGAGGGACTGTTCATCGGGCACCGCTGGTACGACCGCCAGGGCATCGACCCGACGTTCCCGTTCGGATTCGGCCTCGGCTACACGACGTTCGAGCTCGGCGACGCCATCCTGCAGGGCGGCATCGAGCGGGGCGCCACGCTCGACGTCACGGTGGAGAACACGGGGCGCAGAGACGGTGCCGAGGTCGTGCAGGTGTACGTCGAGCCTCCGCCCGGCGACGACGACCGACCGCTGCGCCATCTCGCCGCGTTCGAGCGGGTCGCGCTGGCGGCCGGCGCGGAGGCACGGGTGCACGTGGAGCTCGACCAGCGGGCCTTCGCCTCCTGGCTCGACGGTATGTGGACTGTGCAGCCGGGCGACTACACCGTGCTCGTCGGACGCTCGTCCCGCGACCTGCAACCGATCGGTCGACTCACAGCCGCCTGATGACCACCCGTCGCTTCCCACCCATCTGGGTGGTCTGGGTCTCAAACCGTCATCTGGGTGGTCACAGTCTCGAATCCGAGACCACGACCACCCAGACGGCAGCAGGGACGGCCGTCAGAGGCGCCAATCGATCGGTTCGCGACCCGCCGCGACGAGCGCCGCGTTGGCGCGGGAGAACGGCTTGGAGCCGAAGAATCCGTTGTGCGCGGACAGTGGCGACGGGTGAGCGGACTCGATGATCGTGTGCCGGCCGCCGTCGATCAGCGCCCGCTTCTTTCGGGCATGGCTGCCCCACAGGATGAAGACGACGTGGTCGTCCTTGGAGGCGACGGTGCGGATGACCTCATCGGTGAACTTGTCCCAACCCTTGCCGGCGTGCGAAGCGGCCTGTCCGGCGCGCACCGTCAGCGTCGTGTTGAGCAGCAGCACACCCTGCACGGCCCAGGCCTCGAGGTTGCCGTGGTCCGGCGGAGGGATCCCGAGATCGTCCTGCAGCTCCTTGTGGATGTTGACGAGCGACGGTGGGATCGGCACGCCCCGCCGAACGGAGAAGCACAACCCGTGGGCCTGGCGAGCGCCGTGGTACGGATCCTGCCCGAGGATCAGCACCTTGGTCTCGGCGTACGGCGTGAGGTGCAGGGCGGTGAACACCTCGTCGGCGGGCGGATACACCGTGCACTGCTGGCGTTCCGCGGCGACGAAGGCCTGCAGCTCGGGCCAGTACGGCTTGGCGAACTCGCCACGCAGGACGGGGTTCCAGTCAGTCGTCATCGCCGGTCGAGCCAGTTCAGCACGGCCCGCCACGCATCGCTACTCGGGTCGATGACGACGAAGTGATCACCTTCGACGAGCGCGAGCTCGGCGTCGTCGCCGGCAGCTCGCGCGGCCGCGACGAAGTTCTCGCTCTGGCTGACGGGTACGACGTCGTCGGCACGCCCGTGCACGCAGAGGATCGGGACACCGAGCGGCAGGTGCTCGATCGGGCTGGCGTGGTGGTAGCGGTCAGGGACGTTCTCGGGCAGGCCGTCGAGGAACGCCTCGCAGGCGCCGTCGCCGAGGCGGTCATGGGCGGCCTGCCGGAGATCGAGGACACCGGCCTGCGCCACCACGCCCGACACCCGCACGAGCGGATCGTGGCGTGTCGCCGACCATGCCGCAAGGTGTCCGCCCGCCGAGTGACCGATCGTCACGACACGATCGAGGTCGAGCGGGGCAGCGGCGGCAACGTCAGCCAGCGCGTCGATCGCTGCGGCCACGTCGTCGAGCGTGACGGGATATCCGCCCCCGTTGCCGACACGGCGGTACTCGATGTTCAGCGCCGCCCACCCCCGCGCCGGGAGCGTGTCGGCCAGCGGGCGCCCGAGCGCGAGGTCCCACTTGGCACGCCAGAACCCACCGTGGACGATCACGGCGACCGGAACGGCCTCGTCGCTGTCTGGTCGCAGCAGCTCGGCGAACTGCTCCGGATGCTCGCCATAGCGGAGTCGACGCACTGACCAATCTTGATGCGGCCGGCGAAGGCGCTGGAGCGCCCGCCGTGCCGAACCGGGTCTTCACCTCTGAACGACGAGGCCCGCCCCGCCTTGGTGCGGCCGGCGAAGGCGCTGGAGCGCCCGCCGTGCCGAACCGGGTCTTCACCTCTGAACGACGAGGCCCGCCCCGCCTTGGTGCGGCCGGCGAAGGCGCTGGAGCGCCCGCCGTGCCGAACCGGGTCTTCACCTCTGAACGACGAGGCCCGCCCCGCCTTGGTGCGGCCGGCGAGGCGCTGGAGCGCCCGCCGTGCCGAACCGGGTCTTCACCTCTGAACGACGAGGCCCGCCCCGCCTTGGTGCGGCCGGCGAAGGCGCTGGAGCGCCCGCCGTGCCGAACCGGGTCTTCACCTCTGAACGACGCGGCCCGCGAGACGCTGCCTACCATCGCGTGATGGTTGCGGGCGAGCTCTTCGAGGCTGTTCCACGCTCGCGGCTGGCCACCCTGCCGACCCCACTCGAGCGGGGGCCCGGCCTGCCGGGCGGGGCACGGCTGTGGGTCAAGCGTGACGACCTCACCGGGCTCGGTGCCGGGGGCAACAAGGCGCGCAAGCTCGAGTTCCTGTGTGCCCAAGCGCTGGGCAACGGCGCCCGCAGCCTGGTCACCGTCGGCGCGGCCCAGTCGAACCACTGCAGGATGACCGCCGCAGCAGGAGCGGTGCTGGGTCTCGACGTCCACCTCGTCCTGTCGGGCGAGCGGCCGCGGCGGCTGACCGGGAACCTGCTCCTCGCCGAGCGGTTCGGTGCCCAGCTGCACTTCGTCGGGTGTCCGCCGCACCACTGGGGCGAGCTCGAGATCGCCAGCGAGAAGCTGACCGATGAGCTGGCCGCCGACGGAGCCGCGCCGCACGCCGTCCCGATCGGCGGTAGCACGCCGACAGGCGCCCTCGGCTACGTCGTCGGGTACCTCGAGCTCGTCGAGCAGTGCCGGGCACTCGGCGTCATCCCGGCAGCCGTCGTGCACACCTCGTCGAGCGGAGCCACGCACGCGGGTCTGGTGGCCGGGCGGGCGCTGCTGCGATCGAGGGGGCAGGGCGACCTTCCGCCGATCCTCGCCATCGGTGTCGCCAAGGGCGTCAACGCGGGGTTCCCGGACGTCGCTCAGCTCGCCAAGGAGACGTTGGCGCTGATCGGCGCCAATGATGTGGAGATCGTCGACGAGGACGTCGAGCTCGACCAGCGGTGGATGGGCCCGGACTACGCCGTACCGACGGCGGCCGGCTCCGAGGCGGCGCGGTGGGCGGCGGTGCACGGCGGGTGGGTGCTCGACGACACGTACACGGCGAAGGGCTTCGCTGGGCTGCTCGGCAACGCGGCGACCGGACGCTGGCGTCCGGGGACTGACGTCGTCTTCCTGCACACCGGCGGGCTGCCCGCCGTGTTCGCCTGACGGCCGTCAGAAGCGGCCCAGGCCGTCGCGCAGGAAGCTGACCGCCGTCGCTCGGCGTCCGTCCGGCGGCAGATCCGCCACCCGTAGCAACGCGCCGAACGGCGCGTTCCAGTACGCCCCGTCGCCCGGACGATCCGCTGACCACGGACCCACGTAGAGGTACGGCGCGGGTTCGAAGGAGTCGCCCGATGAGGCGCCGAGGTTGATCTTCTGGCCGTTGACCGTGACGTTCCCGGCGACGTCGAAGTGCTCCGGCCACAGCTGCAGCCTGGATGCGTCGGTGGCCGGGCTCTCGGCGATCACCTCGTCGATCACCTCGACCCCGAACGACCACCAGGCGCCGAGCGTGCGGACGTGGCTGTCGTCGATCGGCAACGGCTCGTCGAGCGCTTCCAGCGGTGGCGTGTGGTCGCCGACGGAGAACTCGGCGGAGAGGTCGACGCCGACGAGCGTCGCCGCAGCGGCGAGCGTCGTGATCGGCTCCACCGTCGCCGTCTTGCTCCGCTCGACGACGAGGTAGCGGCCATCGATGCGCAGCACCTCGGTCTCGTCACCGAAGGCCGGCGTGGCCAAGCCCCCGGGTGCCGGGCGCAGCCCGAACCGGCCGGTCACGGCGTGACGGCGGCGGGCCAGCACGTGGACGGCAAGGCGCTGGAGGGCCAGCCGGGTGGTCGTCAAGTCGATCGTGTTCGGGCTCATCGTGGTGCTCACGCTGGTCATCGTCTCGGGAGGTCCCAGTAGCGTGACACGTCATGACGGAGATCCTCGATGTCGACCTGCTGGCGTTCGAACGGGGGACGGCGGACCAGCGGCGAGCGGTGGTGGATGGCGTGCGCAAGAGCCTGGAGACCGGTTTCGTCTACACCCGCCACGACCTGTCCGAGGACATGCTCGATGCGGCCTACGGGATGCTCAAAGAGTTCTTCGCCGCACCGGCCGAGGACAAGCAACGCTGGGTGGCGCCGGGCGTGAGTGGACAGACGGGCTACACGGGCCTGCTCGTGGAGACGGCGGCCTCGAGCGATCAGCCGGACTGGAAGGAGATGCTCAACTGGTCGACGCCGATTGCCCCCGGGCACCCGCTGCGCCGCAAGTTCCCCAGGGCGTACCCCGACCAGCTGTTGCCGGAGGGGACGGTGCCCGGCATCACCAAGGTGCTGTACGAGTTCCACGACTCGATCGCCGAGCTACAGCGGCGGTTCCTCCGGGTGATTGCCGAGGGCATCGGGTGCCACGAATCGTTCTTCGACGAGATGGTCACTGATGGCCCGACCTTGACGAGGGCCATCCGGTACCCACCGATGGCGGAGGTGCCCGACAGCGGCGACTACGAGTGGGCCGGCCAACACGGCGACATCAACCTCATCACTGCGCTGCCGCGAGCGACGGCTCCTGGTCTGCAGGTCCGCGTCGACGACGAGTGGGTCGACGCCGTAGCGCCCGAAGGCCAGGTCATCATCAACACCGGGATCATGCTGGAGCGGTTGACGAACGGGCAGATCCCGATCGGCTGGCACCGCGTCGTGTCGGCGCCCGGATACACGGGCGAGCGCCACAGCGTCGTGCAGTTCTGCCACCCGCGGCCCTGGACCGTGCTGGCGCCCGTGCCGTCGTGCATCTCGCCGGCTCACCCGCAGCGGTTCGCGTCGATCACGGCTGCCGACGCGCTCGACGAAGTGCTGTACGAGATCAACCTCGTCGAGGACGCGAGGCGAGTCTCGTGACGCTCATGGGCAACCGTCGTGTCCGCACGATGTGGAGCGATCTCAACGGGCTGACCCACGGTCGCTACATCCCGTCGGGCAAGTTCGACCACGCCACGCACCACGCCGTGACGACGATCTCGATGAGCCCCGAAGGCGAGATCCTCCCGATCACGGGCTACGCCGCCGACGTCGGGTTCCCCGACCTGTCGGCCGTGCCGCTCGCCGAGACGCGGCGGCCCGGATGGGAGCCGGACACCGACGTCGCGATCTGCGACCTGCGCTATGTCGACGACGAGCCGCTGGCGCTGTGCCCGCGGGCCGCGCTGGCCCGGGCCGTCGACGGATGGCGGGCGATCGGCTTCGAACCGCAGCTCGGCTTCGAGCTCGAGCTCTACCTCCTCGAGCCGGATGAGACGGCCCTCGGCGGCTGGCGGCCGGCCAGCGGACCGGGGCATCGGGTGTACGGCGTCGGCCTCGGCGGAGATCCGACGGGGCTTGCCCTCGAGTACTTCGACGTCGTCGAGGCGATGGACATCGAGCTCGAGGGCGTGCTGACCGAGTTCTCGCCCGGGCAGCTGGAGGTCAACCTCACGTACGGCCCGGCACTCGCTGCCGCAGACCAGGCGGTGCTGGTCAAGGAGATGACGCGGGAGGTGGCGGCGCGGCGCGGATACCTGGCGACCTACATGGGCCGGCCTCACGCGACGTCGGTCGGGTCAGGGCTGCACGTCAACTTCTCGGTGCTTCCGGCGACCGGTGGTCCGAACGCGTTCGCCGACGCTGGGGCGCCCGAAGGGCTGGCGACGATCGCCCGCCAGTGCATCGGCGGCCTGATCGCCCACCACGAGGCGGTCGCCGGCTTCTCGGCGCCGTTGATCAACAGCTACAAGCGTCTGGTGCCGGGGTTGATCGCCGGGTACTGGGCGAACTGGGGCCTGGACAACCGCTTCAGCACGTACCGCGTCCCGGCCGAGCGGGGGTCCTCGACGCGCATCGAGAACCGGGTGCCGTGCGGGACGGCGAGCCCGTACCTCGCGGCAGCGGCGACGCTCAACGCGGCGCTGCTCGGGGTGGTCGACGGGCTCGACTGCGGCGACCCGCAGATCGGCGATGCCGACTCCGCGCCGAACACCGATCGGCACACGCCACACACCCTTGCCGAGGCCCTGGATGCGATCGAGGCGGACACGGTGCTGACCGAGGCGATGGGTCCCGAGCTCGTGGCCGCCTACCTCACGCTGCGCCGCCACGAAGTGGCCCGCTGGGAGGCGACCGGCGAGGACTGGAACCCCGAGAAGATCACGGCCTGGGAGCTCGAGAGCTACCTCCGCTTCTACTGACGCCGACGATCGGAGTTCGCTGCGACACCCCGCGCGTTAGCTCTTGTCATGACCACGAACGACCGTCGCATCGCGGCGGTGGCGACAGGTCAGCTGGGAGCCTTCTCACGAGAGCAGGCCCACGTCGCCGGCTTGAGCGACGACCAGCTTCGGCGCCGAGTCCAGAGCGGCATCCTCGAATCAGTTGGCCCGCACGCGTTCCGCCGAGTGCCCCACGCACCGCGCTCGCCGCCCTCGCCGGGCTGGTGCTCGACGTGGGTGAGCCGTGCTGGGTCTCAGGTCCGACTGCCGCGGCTCTGCACGGCTTCGACGGGATGCGGCTGCGGCCGCCGTTCCACCTCCTGCTCCGACGAGACCGCAATGTCCGCCGGATGGGCGTCGTGATCCACTCGACGATCGATCTGCCGTTGATCGACCAAGCGCACGCTGCTGGGTTCGCATCCACGAGCGCGGCACGCACCGTGATCGAGCTAGCCAGAACGGAGCCACCGGAGGTGCTCGCTCGATGCATTGACTCGGCCCTGCGGGACGGACTGGTCAGCGAGGACCTGCTGCACCGCCGGCTCTGCGCCCTCCGGACCCGTGGCCGCTACGGGCTCCCGAAGCTGCTGGACGTCTTGGCGGGACACGAAGCGACTCGTGGTGGTCACAGCTGGCTGGAGCGCCGCTTCCTCCGGCTGTTGGCCGACGCGGGCATGCCGCGACCTCAGACGCAGCGAGTCTTGACCAAGGCCGGCGATCGGCTGGTGCGGGTCGACTGCCACTTCCCCGGAACGACGATCGTGGTCGAACTGCTCGGCTATCGCTTCCACCGTTCAAAGGCACAGCTCTCGCGCGATGCGGTGCGCATGAACGCACTGATTGCCGACGGCCACGCTCCGTACCAGTTCACGTACGACCAAGTCGTCGACGATCCGACGTACGTCGTCGCGACGCTCGCCGGTGCGCTCACGCTCTCTGCGTGAGCGCACAGCGGTCAGGACCACGTTTTCCCTCACACAGAACCCGCACCGCGCAAATCACTGGGCGGTCAGGCCCGCGTGATCTCGATCGGCATCCGCTTGATGCCGGCGATGAAGTTGCTGCGGAGGCGGTCGGTGGGTCCCGCGATGCGGACGTCGGCGAGGCGGGGGAGCAGCTCTTCGAACAGCACCTTGATCTCCAGCCGGGCGAGCTGGGCGCCGAGGCACAGGTGCGGGCTCTGCAGCCCGAAGGCGACCTGCGGGTTCGGCGTGCGCGCGATGTCGAACGTGAACGGATCGGCGAACACGTCCTCGTCGTAGTCAGCCGACACGAACCAGATCAGCACCTTGTCACCTGCCCTGATCGTCCGCCCGCCCAGCTCCGTGTCGACCGTCGCCGTGCGCCGGAAGTGCATCGTCACCGACGCCCACCGCAGCACCTCCTCGACGGCCGCCGTGACGAACTCACCGTCGCCGCGAACGATCGCGTCACGCAACGCTTCCAGGGAAGCAGGCCGCTCGATCAGCGCCTTCATCCCGGCCGTCATCGTGTACCGGGTCGTGTCGTTGCCGGCGGCCACGAGCAGCGTGAAGAAGTTGTTGAACTCCTGCTCGCTCAGCTCTTCGCCGTCGACCTTCGGACGTAGGAGATCACTGATGACATCGTCGGTCGGGTGCTCACGGCGCAGGCGGGCCTGCTCCTGGGCGTACCGGAACAGCTCGACACCGGCCGGGCTGCGGAACGGCATCAGCCGGAACTCCTGCGTGTCGACGAGATCGACGGGATGCGACGTGAACTCCGGGTCGGTGTTGCCGAGCAGCGCGTCACCCTGCTCGACCAGCCACGGCCCATCCGACTCGGGCACCCCGAGCAGGGCGCCCAGCATCCGCATCGGCAATTGCTTGGCGACCCGATCGACGAAGTCGAACGTCGCAGGCCCGGCCAGCGCCGCATCGACGACGGATCGAGCGAGACCTCGGATCGCCGTCTCGTAGGCGTACACCTCGCGCCGGCTGAAGGGCTTGGACACCAGCCGCCGGTACGCCGTGTGGTCTGGCGGGTCGAGCTCCATCATCGTGCGCCGCGCCTCGGTCTCCTCCTCGTCCATCTCCTCGAGGCGGATCCCCCGGGCGCTGGAGAAGCGCTCGACGTCCCGGCTCACCGACAACAGATCGCCGTGGCGAGCCACCGCCCAGAACCCTTGCCCGCCGGCGTGGTCCTCGTCCCACCAGCTGACCGGATCCGTCCGGCGCAGCCGCAGGAATGTCGCGTGGGGCACACCGGCGACGTACGTGTCCGGGTCGGCGATGTCGGCGTCGTCCGGCCCCAGTTCGCCGTCCGGCGGGGGTCCGGTCATCGCAGGTTCTGGCGCTCGAGCGTCGTCCCGGACCGCCAGTTCGTGCCGACCTCCTGCCAGTACCCGCCGATCATCTCCTCGGGCGCCAAGCGCGCCAGCTCCTCGACGGGCGACTCGTGGAAGGCAATCGTGGCGTCGCCGGCGTAGCACGGGCCGACTTCCGCGTCGTAGCCCCGCATGGTGACCAGCTCGTGCAGCGAGTCCGTGCCGTCGCTCTCGATGGCCGGGAACACGCGGTGGTGGAGCATCGGATGGCCGTTGACGAACCCCGCCGTCGGCGCCGTGCCGGTGATCGTGAACGTGGCGTCGATGAGCCGCCGACCGTAGGCAGAGCACGTGGCGCCGAAGCGTCCGCCCGGCTCGAGGCGTGGCCCCGCAACACCGACCGTCACAGGCCGTGTGACGTGGAGCGACCCGAGCTTCTTCGGATATCCCTGGTGGTACCCGCGGACCATCGCGAAGTCCTTGTCGACCCAGATGTACACGCACCGGCTGTACGTCTGCCCCGCGTACTCGCACCGCACGACGACGAAGGTCTCCATGTACTGCGCCCGCACCGGGTCGAGCAGCTCCTCGAACGTGTCGCTGCAACTCTGCCAGTCGGCCCAGATCACGGCGACCGCGCCCGGATCGTCCTCCGCCGGGGTCAGCGGGGCAGGCAGCAGCTCGGCCACCGCGTCGGGCGACGTGCGGAACTCGATCGTCAACATCGAGCCGCTGTAGTGCCATGGCGGCGGCGGCACCAGCGACGAACGACCAGTCGCCGTACGTGGGAACATGAACCCACGCGCGTCGCTCACCACGACCGCACCAGTACGTGCTCCATGGTTGCCGCCATGGGCGAACCCTAGCTTTCCCGAGAAATCGTTTGGACACGAACGAATCGCCGCGGCGTGCCGCGACAGGCGCCGACCAGCTCGGCGCGCAGGACGACGCCGAGACGGCGCCGATGGTGGCTCCGCGCAAGCTGCCGCTCGTCGTCCTGGCGATCGACATCGGCGGAACCAAGTTCGCCTCGGGTCTCGTTTCGGCGCGTGGCGAGCTGCTCGACCGCTCCATCGTCCTCGTCGACCACGACGTCGGGCCCGAGGCCCACTTCAAGTCGTTGGCCGGCATCGTCGAGCAGCAGCTGGACGCCGCCGAGCGCCACGACGTCCGTGTTGCCGCCATCGGCGTCGGCTCGGCCGGCCCGATCACCCGCAATTGCGAGACGATCTCGCCGGTCAACATCCCGGCCTGGCGCGGGTTCCCGCTGCGCTCGCGCCTACGCGAGCTGACGGGCGGCCGCGTCTACGGCGACCTCGACGGCAAGGCGCTGGCGCTCGCCGAGGGATGGCAGGGAGCCGCCAAGGGGTACAGCAACTACTGCGTGCTCACTGTGTCGACCGGCATCGGGGGCGGCGTCGTGCTCGATGGCGAGCTGCTCGACGGCGACTCGGCGAATGCTGGCCACGTCGGGCACATCATCGTCGAGCCCAACGGCCGCCGCTGCGGCTGCGGCGCACGCGGATGCCTGGAGGCCGAGGCGTCGGGTCTCGCCATCGAGGCGATCACCGGCCGCTCGCCGAAGCAACCGACCTACGAGATCATGCAGCGCACCGGACGCATCGTCGGGCGCGGTGCGGCATCCCTCTGCAACCTGCTCGATCTGGAGCTCGTCGTCGTCGGCGGCGGTGTCGCCCTCGGGTTCGCGGCGACGTTCTTCAACGCCGCGCAAGAGGAGCTGAGCACCCGATGCCGCCTGCCGTACAGCCGCCACGCCCGCATCACGCCGACGCGACTCGGCGATCGTGGCCCGCTCATCGGCGCAGGCGCCGTGGGCGTGCGCGGCCTGCGGCGTGATCGCGCTCGCAGTGCCGTCGGAATGTCCGGACCTACATTGACGCCGTGACCCGGATCCGCAGCACGAGCACGAGCCGGGTCCGCGACCGTCGCGGGCAGGGAGGCGGCGGCTTCAGCATCCCCGGCCTGGGTGGCGGTGGTGGCGGCATGGGCTTCCCCATGAAGGCTGGAGGCGGGCTGATTGGACTGCTCGTCCTGGCTGCCGCGATCCTCCTGCCGCGGCTTCTCGGCGGCGGCAGCCAGCCCGTCTCTGCACCGAGCCTCGGCGGCGCGGATGGCAGCGACAGCCTCGGTCCAACGGATTGCGAGACGGAGATCGAGCAGGTCGTCTGCGGAGCGACTGACGACGTCGCGGAGTACTGGATCATCGCCTATCCGCAGGCCTTCGGTGGACGTCAGTACGAAGAGACGTTCACCGAGTTCTTCTCCGGCGCCGTCAACACTGCGTGCGGCCAGGCCTCGTCGCAGGTCGGGCCGTTCTACTGCCCGGCCGACGGACTCGTCTACTTCGACCTCGAGTTCCTGCAGCAACTGCAGCAGCAGTTCGGCGCCACCGGTGACCTCGCTGCCCAGTACATCGTCGCCCACGAGTACGGCCATCACGTCCAGAACCTCCTCGGCATCAGCACCGAGGTGAACCGAGCCTCGGCGGAGGATCCGTCGAACGCCAACCGGTACTCGGTCGCCCTGGAGCTGCAGGCCGACTGCTTCGCCGGTGTGTGGGCCCACGACGCGGAGCAGCAGGGTCAACTCGATCCCGGTGAGATCGATGAGGCGATCAACGCCGCGTCGGCTGTCGGCGACGACCGCATTCAGCAGCAGACGCAGGGCCGGGTCACGCCCGAGAACTGGACCCACGGGTCATCGGAGCAACGCGTGTCGTGGTTCCGGCGGGGCTTCGAGTCGGGCGATCCCAACCGCTGCGACACGTTCGCCGAGCTGTAGCCAACCTGCTGATCAGCAAGGTCACCCACCAAGCGCGCGATACACCCACTCGAACGGGCCGATGCCGAAGCGGCGGTGGTACCACGCGGCGAACGCGATGGCGACCGCCCAGTACACGGCAGCGAACACGAGCGCCGTATCGAGACCGGTCGGCCGCACCCAGCCGAGCCAGTCGACCACGAGGTTGAACACCAGGGCGTGTGCGACGTAGAGCGTCAGCGTCATCGCCCCGGCATCGCGCAGCAACTGGATGGGTGTCGTCGTGACGAAGCGGTCGGCCAGCCACGAGATCACGGCGAAGGCGATCAGGGCGGTACCGAGCGCGCTTGCCGTGTAGACGAGTCCCCGGTCGAACGGGTCGGTGCTGGACAACGGCGAGGCCAGCGGTCCGGGCGCGATCGACGACGAGATGACGGAGGCGCCGCCGAAGAGCGCGAACCCCACGCCGAGCGCCATCGGGCGCCACCAGTCGGTGTGCAGCTGCCTTCCGAGCACGATGCCGGTGCAGAAGAACGCCAGCCATGGCAGGAGCGGATGGGTCCCGTTGACCGCAACGTCGGTGATCCGGTCCAGGACGCTCGACGATGGTGCGAAGAACCAGCTCGTGTCGTCGCCGTCGAGCGACGACTGCACCTGCCACCAACGCAGGCCGGCGGCCGCCAGCGCAGCACCGAGCCCGACTGCCAGCACCCATGCCGAGCGCAGGGTGAACAGCACGGCGGCGATCACGAACATCGCCCCGTAGAACGGCAGGATCGTCCCGGGCCAGACCGTGTCGAGCATCAGGCCGCCGACGTAGAGCACGAGGCCTCGACGCGCCAACGTCAGTCGCTTCGCCCGCACGGCGGCGCGGTCACCGATCGCGCGGCGGGTGAGCAACGTCACCCCGACACCGGCGACGAGAACGAACGTGGCGGCGAAGCGCGTCGCCATGGGTCCAGTCCACGGATCGAAGAACTCGTCGATCGTGGCGCTGCCTCGATCACCGCCGCGCAGGATCAGGTAGCCGTGGAAGTTCATGACGACGACACCGATCAGGGCCACTGCCCGCACGACGTCCGGACCAGGCATGCGGACCTGGTGGGTGCGCGGCGCGACCGTCAACACGCTCATTTCCAGACAACCTCGTCGACCTGCGTCGTGATCAACGGGCGCTGGACGTCGACGATGTCGCCGACGTCGGGCGCCATCTCACCGGCTGGAACCAGCACCATCGAAGTGTGCATGTGCGGCGGTTCGAGCAGGGCAAGCCGCCGTCGCTGGAAGTGGAACGGGCTGACCTCGCCGGCGAGCGAGTGGACGCCCTGGGCGGTGCCGGCTCCGACCATGACGAGCGTCGCGTCGAACGGCACGGCCCGCTGCTGGTAGCCCGCCGTCGTGCCGGCCCGGGTTTGCCTGGCGTCCAGCACGTCGGCTCCGAGGTGGAGGCCGCGTTTGTCGCCATGCCACAGCGCCGTGCCGAGGCGGATGCGGAACCGCCGGTCCACCCACCCGTCGCGCAACGCCTCGTAGGCGTCCGTCGACAGGTGGCTGACCCACACCTCGTCCTGTGGATCGAGCACCTGCAGCCACTGGGCGATCTCGTCGAGGTGCTCGTCGTCCGTGCCGGACACCGGTGGGTGCACGCTGAAGCCGACGATCTCGAGGTCCGCCCGCCGAACCGCCGCGGTCAGCGCACCGAGCTCCTCGCACGTCGTTCCGTACCGCTGCATCGACGTCGCCAGCTTGATGAGGACGCGCCCGGGCCAGCCGTCGAGTGCCCGTACGTGGGCGGGCGAGCCGACGGTCAGGATCGGCCCCGTGTCGTTCGGCGCACGCAACGTCGGGGTCAGCACCACCGTCCTCGTGCGCGCTGGCAGATCGTCGAGCTCGTGCACCGTGCCGACGGCGACGACGTCGCTGAGCGTCATCGCGATCTCCGCCAGCGCGGCACGGCCGAACCCATAGCCGTTGCCCTTCACGACCGGCACCAACCCGGGGGCGTGGCCGGCCACACGGTCGACGCGGTCACGCCATGTGGCGCGGTCGACCGTCAGCCGCAACGTCACGACTGCCGACGGTAGCGGTCGTCAGCCGGCACTCGCCCGCGCCGCGTCGGCACCGGGCCACGACGGGAAGCGAGGAAGCAGCGGTCCGACCTCCCGCTCGGTCAGCACCCCCTTCCAGACGCCGAACCCGTAGGCGATGTCATCGACGAGTTTCGGCAGTCCTCCGCTCGCCAGTGCAGGCAGCGCGGCGAGCGCCGTGATCCTGCGCGTGCGCCGGGACACCAGCGATCCAGCGGCCAGGAGCGGCCACCATGCCCGACGTGCCGCGTCGGCCAACAGGCGGCCTGCGTACAGGTGCCCGGTGACGGTCAGGCGGACGGATTCGGCGACAGGGACGCCGGGCAGCTTCTTGACCAGTGCCGCTGCTGTTCCGGCGACCACCCCTGCGGCCAGTGCGGGGTGACCAGTGCCGAGCAATGCCCACACACCGGCGCTCCAGCCGTTCATGCGCAGCGGTGCCAGAGCGCCCGGGTGCTTCCGAGCGAGCGCCGCCGCTGACGAGCCGTACGCCACACGCTGGGCGACGAGACCCCGCCAGCTGCCGCGCGGCCGGTGGTGCACGGTCACCGCTGGCTCGTAGCGGCACCGCCAGCCGGCTTCGACGAGGCGCCATACGGCGTCGACGTCCTCGCCGAAGCGGAGGGACCGATCGAAGCCGCCGATCGCCCGCAGCGCCTCGGCGCGCACCACGATCGCCGCTGCTGGCACGTAGCTCAGACGGGTACCCGGCGCGATGCGGCCACCTTCAGGGCCGAGGTCGAGCGGCGAGTGCCCTTGCTCGTAGCGGGCGACCGGTCCGGCACCGGGCGCGCTGGCGACGCGTGGCGCCACGAGCGCTACTCGGTCGTCGGCGAAGTGTCCCAACAGCGGCTCGATCCAACCCGGCTCGAGGCGGACGTCGGTGTCCACGAACGCCACGAGCGGCGTCGACAGGGCGCCGAGGCCTGCATTGCGGGCGACGGCTGGTCCCGCGTTGTTGCGCAGGCGCAACACGCGAGCGCCGTCCGCCGCGGCGACGGGTGGATCCGAGCCGTCGTCGACGGCGATCACGTCCGCCACCCCACGGCAGCAGCGCACGATCTCCGCCAGCGCGGCATGACCGAAGACGAGGGCGGGCACGATCACGGTGACGTCGGCGAGTTCGTACGGCGCCGCCGACCGGTCGGGATGAGGATGGACGACGCCTGCGTCGACGAGGCGCTCGAGCAGCTGATGGGTGCGCGGCGTGCCGTCGCCGTCGGTCGGCACGTCGGCGCCGGCGGTGATCCGATCGAAGACATCAGCGCCGGCAGGCGTCAGGCGGAACAGCCGCAACGGCGAACCGCCGATCACGATGCCAGCAGACGGACGTCGGACCGAGCGGTCGAGCGAGTACGTGGTCATCGCCCGACGCGCGCCCGGCGCCAGCTCTCGAAGGCGTGAGCGAGATCGTCCGCCAGGTCGCGCAGCAGGGACGCGCCCTCGGTCGCCGTGGCGCCTGCGGGGTCGCCGAGCACGCCGTTCGGGCTCACGGCCACGACGCCGCCGGCCCGCAGCCGGCCCATCAGCGCCGCCACGGGTGCCGCCTCGCCGGCGGCGGCTCGTTCGACGCGTACGAGGTCTGGCCGGAGGGCGAGCATCATCGACGTCTCGGCGCGGCCGGCGTGCGCGTCGAACGCGTCGAACAGCCCCGTCGCCGGCCACCACGCCAGCACGTCGCGGCCCTCGGCGTGCAACGTCGTGACAGCCCGGTCGATGGCCTCATGGTTTCCGCCGTGGCCGTTCACGAGCACCAGCCCATCCGCCCAGTCGGCTGAACGGGCCAGCTCGACGATCGTCGCCGCCGTGACATCCGTGCCGATCGACAACGTTCCGGCGAAGCCGGCGTGTTCACCGCTGGCCGTTGTCGTCAGCGCGGGTGCGATCAGTACGTCGGGCCGTCGGGCTGCCAGCTCGTTCGCCAGCGCGACCGCGATGGTCGTGTCCGTCCCGAGTGGCAGGTGTGGTCCGTGCTGCTCGCACGAGCCGACTGGCACGCACAGGACTGGGTGCATCCGGTCGACGTCGGGCCACGCCTGCTCGTCGAGCCGCATCGATCAGACGGTAGTTGGCACGCCGTCCGCCATCCCCCTCGACGACCATGCCCACGACTAGGTTGTGTCTCGAGCGGCTCCGCCTCGGCTCGTCAACCGTCATGCCATTGATCGTTCGCATCATCCTTGTCTGGGCGTCGAACACCGTCGCCATCCTTGCCGCGGCCTGGCTGATCGACGGGATCAACTTCGACGACCAATGGCGTGTCATCGTCGCCGGTGCGATCTTCGGCGTCGTGAACTGGCTCGTCAAGCCGATCGTGACGCTCCTCGCCCTGCCGGTGATCGTCCTGACGCTCGGCATCGCCCTGTTCTTCGTCAACCTGCTGATGCTCTACATCACCTCATGGGTGATGGACGGCTTCGACATCGCGACGTTCTGGGACGCCGTCCTCGGCACGATCGTGATCTGGTTGGTGAACGTCATCCTGTACGGCGTCTTCGGTCTCAACGACTGGAGTCGGCGACGGGACAGCGGGCGAGCCGCCCGCAGCTACTGATTATTCGGGTTCGGCTCGCAAACAAGTTGCTCGCCTCACCTCCCGAGTTCGCCGCCTCCGCTCCGCTTCGGCGTCTCACCCACCTGCCTCTGCTCGGGCGGTCATCGATTCGGCCGTTCGCCATAGTCGGCGAACGGGCGATCACGCCGGCGGACCGCTTCGCGGAACCCGACGTCCTGCGCCTGGGCGACGAAGTCGAGGCCTTCTTGTGTGTGCCGGGCGATCCCGTCGAAGAGTGTGCCCAGGCGACGAGAGGAGGCCGGGTCGTACTGGCGGTCGGCGACGGCGTTGAGCGCCATCGTGATGAGCTCGAGTTGGTTGGCGGGCACGAGGGCGATCCGCTGGGCCAGCGCCATGGCCGCGGCCGGTAGCTCCTCGTCGGGCACGACGTCGAGCACGACGCCCATGGCTTTGGCAGCCTCGGCGTCGAACTCGTCGCCCGTGAGCATGTAGCGGCGGGCCTGTTGCATGCCCATGCGGGCGACCCAGGTCCATGGAGCCTCTGGAACGCCCCACACCCGCGATGGCGGATAGCCGAATCGGGCCGAGCGTGCGGCGACGATCAGGTGCGCGTTGAACACGATGTTCGTGCCACCCGCGATGCACCAGCCCTGGACGGCCGCCACGGTCGGTTTGACGGAGTCGTGCAGCTTGGCCCACGTTGCCGCGAACGGGCCGATGAGGTGCTGGTCGGCGGCGCTGTCCCACACCCGTCCGGCGTCTGCTGCACGGGCCTGGGCGGTCGTCGCGCCGGCCAGCTCGTAGCCGGCGCAGAAGGCCGGGCCCTCGGCATCCAGCAGGATGACGCGCACGTCCCGGTCGTGCTGGGCGACGTCGAGCTCGTGCCCGAGCTCGTCGCGCAGCGTCGGCGTGATCGTGTTGTACTGCTCGGGCCGGCACAACGTGAGGCGGCGCACCGCGCCGTCGTCGGATGCCCGAACCGCAGTCCCCATGGCGCGGAGTGTAGGGACGCGGTCTGCAGACCGAGTTCGGTCAGCAAGCTGGCTCGCCGCTGCACCAAATCGCTGTCGTAACCGGCACGTGCGCGGGAGAGACTGGAGCCGTGAATCGCCGGACCGAGCCGAGCCTGTGGGTGACGTTCCACAAGGTCGACGGGCCCTCTCCGCACGCGTGGTGGGAGGCGGTCCGCAAGACGCGCGGGCGCGTGACAGGCGGCTACATGCCGATCGGTCGGGGCCGCATCCCGCACGATCTCGGGCACATGGCCACCGAGGCCCACCTCGGTATCACCGACGGGTTCTGGGGTCTGCTCGCCCGCGGTGCAACGTTCGACCACGGCACGCGGCAGCGGCGGACCAAGCCCGGACGGCAGTTGATCCGAGAGAACCGGGAAGCACTGAACGCCGCCGAGGCGATCGGCAACGAGCACCACTTCGCGTGGGCCCGCGGTGAACCGACGCCGGTCGCGCCGACCTTCGACCGGCTCGCCCAGCTGTGGGACGCCATCCCGGATGGCGGCACGCTGGCCATCCACTGGCCGTCGCTCGAACGCGCCGACGGCTAGGACCACTCGCGCACGGCGGCGAGGATCCGCGCTGCCGCCGCCGGCGGGTCGAGCACCAGCACCTCACCGTGACCGGAGGGCTCGCCGCCGACGTCCGTGAGCTGGCGGACCCTGGCCAGCGCGTCGCCATGGGGCATCGTCACGAACCGGGCGCGTGGGCGGTACGGCGCGGTCGCGCTCGGTTCCTCGACCGGCCCGCTCGGCCCCGTGAGCCGGTCGACAGTCGCCGCGCGGGCCGCCAGCTCTGCCCGCAACCCGGAGCGACGCAAGCGGGCCACCGATCCTTCGACCGAGAGGACCGCCGGCGGCTCGACCTCCAGAACCTCGCGGCGACCGCCGTCGAGCCTTCGCACGGCATGTACACGGCCTGCGCCGGACTCGACCTCGATGAGACCAAGAGCCTGCGCGACACCGAGGTGCGCGGCGAGGAACGCCGGCACCGCGCCGGTGCCCCGATCCGCCGAGACATCGCCGCACACGACCCACGTAGCGGTGCTCGCGACGGCGGCCAATGCGGCGGCTACGGCGTCACTCGCCAACTCCGGCGGGGCGTCGATGCGCACCGCCCGGGTCGCACCCGCGGCGACGGCCTCGCGCAGCGGGCTCTCCGAGCCGGGCGGTCCGACGGTCACCACGTCGACGGCGTCGGACGTCTGCTCCGCGAGGCGTAGCCCGACTTCGAGCGCGGCCCGATCGGCGTCCGACGTTCCATACCCGCGCTCGTCACCGGAACCAATCCACTTCCAGGCGACGACGATCACGATTGGCGGAACACCACGCCGAAGCCGCCCTCGGGGTACGACCAGCTGATCGCCCCCTCCTCGTTGCACACGAGGTAGCACGTGCCGCATTCGAAGCACTGCTCGTAGTTGAAGAGGATGCCTCCGTCGGCCGTCGTCACGAACAGGCGCGCCGGGCAGGCGACGACACACGCGCGCGTGCTGCAGTCGCGGCAGACCGCTGTGTCGACGACGATGTGGGCGCGCTCGTGCACGTCGAAGCGCGTCGTCGCCATGACGTCGTCGAAGTCGACGTCGTAGTCGTTCACTGCGTTCCCCGGCCACGCAGGCCGGGGTTCGCCGCTCGCTCGCTGGCGCTCGCTCGCTCGCACGTCGCGACGCGTCCATGCTGATCTCATCCGAACGTCCTCCAGCCGGCGATGGCGTCCCGGAGCAGATCGCGTCGGCGGATCCCGAGCCTCTTGCGCTCGCTGGCCAGGATCCGCCGCAGCCCTGGCTTCGGCCGCGGGTTGTCGACGCGGAACATCCGCTCGGCCGAGGACGCGACGAGCTGTGGGTACAGGTGCTGCACCCGATCGGACAGGACGAGCTCCGGAGCACGGCGCAGTTTGCGGTGATCGCGTAGGACGAACGTTGCGGCGAGGCGTCGCTCGTATCCCTCCAGCCCGCGGCGGGTCGTGTCCTGGGCCGCCAGCGCTTCGATCGTCGCCTCACCTGCGGCGATGCCGCTGGCCATGGCGAAGTTGACGCCCTCGAGCCAGATGCCGGCGGCGAGGCACAACGCCGCGGCGTCGCCGGCGACGAGCAGTCCATCGCCCGACAGGAGTGGCATCATGGCCAACCCGGCTTCTGGGATCAGGTGCGCCGAGTACTCCTTGACCTCGCCGCCCTCGACCAGCGGAGCGATGGCCGGGTGCGCCTTGAGGTGCCCGATGATCTGCTCGGGGCGATGCTGCTGGGCGGCCAGCGCCGGCAGCTTGAGCACGGCTCCGACGGCGACCGTGTCGAGGTTCGTGTAGACGAACGCCCCGCCGTTGACCGATCCGGTGCCGCCGATGATCTCGATGTCGACGCCGTCGCGCCCGCGCACGTTGAAGCGCTCGTCGATCACCTCCTTGGGCAGCGCCAGGGTCTCCTTGACACCGAGCGTGTAGTGCTCTGCGTCCACGCGTTCGTGGAGGCCGGCCTCCTTGGCGAGGAAGCTGTTGACGCCATCGCAGGCGATGACGATCGGCGCACGGAGGTCACCGTCGGGCCGATCCGTTCGCACGCCGACCACCGCGCCGGCGGCATCACGCAGCAGGCCCACCACCGTCGTCGAGCACAGCAGCGTTGCGCCGGCTGCCTCGGCCTTCCCGGCCAGCCAGAAGTCGAAGTCCGGCCGGTAGGCCGTGGCGCCGTTGTACGGCGGGCGACCCCACGCCGCGGTTCGGAAGTCGACGGTCAGCGCCTGTGACTCCGTGAGGACCATCGTCGAGCGGCGGGTGACCCACCGCTGGACCGGCGCCTCCTCCCACCACTGCGGGTGCAGCCCGTCGAGGATGCGGGGGTACACGACGCCGCCGTACATGTTCTTGCTGCCGGCGAACGGTCCTCGCTCCAGCAGCAGCACCCGTCGGCCGGCGCGAGCGAGCACGGTCGCCGCGCACGATCCGGCTGGCCCGGCGCCGACGACGATCGCCTCGAAGTCCCAGTCCTGCTCGCCGTCAGCCACCGTCGAGCACCAGGCGTTCGAGCTCGTCGAGGACGGCATTGGCGTCAGCCACCACGGCCAGGTCGGCGAGCTGCATCATCGGGCAGTGAGCATCGGTGTTGACACTCACGATGTGGTCCGGCGCACCCAGTCCGGCGGTGTGCTGCACGGCTCCGCTGATGCCGAAGGCGACGTACACCCGGGGGTCGACGACGACGCCCGTCGTGCCGATCTGGCGCTGATGCTCGACCCATCCTCGGTCGGTGATGACGCGTGTTGCACCCATCGACGCCCCGAGGGCGGCCGCCACGGCGCGCAGTTGCGCGAACCGCGACGCGCCGTCGAGGCCGGCACCCCCAGCGCAGATCCTGTCTGCTTCGGCCAGGTCCATCGTCGTCACGTCCGGCGGCAACACGGCCACCACCGTCGGATCCATCCGAGTGTTTCCGTCCATCCGAGTGTCAGGCCTGGGGATGCCCCGCACGGAACACTCGGATGTCCCGCCGGGCGACACTCCGCGGTGGCCCGGCTGCAGAGTGACGATGACCGGGTCGGTGATCGAGACGTCGTGCAGCTCCATGCCGCCGCCTCTCACCAGGCGGGCGTGGTCGGGCGCGACGCGGATCGCGCCGGCCAGCAGGCGGCGGCCGAGCACGTGGGCGAGGCGAGGTGCGAGGTCGCGACCGTCCGGTGATGCCGGCACCACGACGAGCGATTCGTCCTCGAGCAGCGGCGCGAGAGCGTCGGCCCACCGCCCCGGCGCGAACGTCCCGAGCTCGACGAGCGTGACCTCTGTCGCGATCCCGGCCAACCCGTCGGCCTGCGGCGACGACCCAGCGACGAGCGCCCGTCCGCCGCATTCGGCGACCGCCTCGGCTCCGCCGGCCGGCAGCTCCCCGTCGCGCACGGGGACCATCGCCAGCATGGGTTCACGGTAGTGGTGCCGAACCGGGCGCTCACTTCTGAACGACGTTCACTTCTGAACGGCGCGATCCGGTTCCTTGGTCTTCTTCGATGCCTTCACACGCTGGTGCCGGACGACCTCGAGGACGATTGTGACCGAGAGGGCGGCACCGAAGGCGAGGATGAACGCCAGCGTGTGGTTGTCCTGGAACGTGCTCCCGAAGACGTAGCCGAGCACGGCGGCGTACGTCGCCCAGATCACGGCGGCAACCGCGATCCAGGCGGCAAACCACGCGTGCGGCTGGTGCGTGAGCCCGCACGTGATGGTCAGCGCGGTGCGCCCGCCCGGCACGAACCGGGCCGTGATCAGCAGCAGGCCGCCGCGCTTGCGGATCTGGTCGGTCGCCCAATCGAGCCGCTTTCTCGTCTTCTCCCGCGCCTCCGCCCGCCGGTTGATCCACGGCGAGAAGCGCCGGCCGATGAAGTAGGCCATGTTGTCGCCGCAGAAGGCGCCGGCTGCCCCGGCGAGGATGACCAGCACCAGGTTCTGAGTCCCCGCGCCCGCCGCGACGCCACCGAGGATGACGGTCGTCTCGCTCGGCACGAGCGGGATGACGGAGTCGAGCAGGGCGATGCCGAAGATGATCAGCAGGAACCACCATTGGCCGGAGACGTCCTCGAGCCATACGGTCAGGTTCGAGATGAAGTCGCTGATGGCGTTGGCGAGGACCATTGCGGCGCGGAGGCTACCGACGCGACATCAGCGCGCCGACGGCGTCGCCTTCGACGACGGCAGCGTGGGCGCGTCGCGGCGCCACGCAGTCACCGACGCGGTGCACGGCGACGCCGGCGGCCTGCAGCTCGTGGTACAGCCCGTCGGCCGGCACGGCAGGCACGGCGAGCACGACCCAGTCCGGAATGCGTGATTGCATCGCGCCGGTCGGGTGGTGCAGCAGCGTCAGCGTGGTGCCGTCGAAGCCCATCGGCACGAGGTCCGTCGATTGCACGATGCCCTTGGCCGTCGCCCGCATCCACCATTGCTCCATGTCGAGGGTGATGCCGAGGTCCTGGCCGACGACCATTCCTGGCGTTACGACCTCGACGGCGCAGCCCCGGTCGGCGAGTAGCTCCGCCACCGACGTCGCGTGGTGGAAGCCGATCTCGTCGATGACGATCACCGTCCCGGTCGGCGCGGCGTCTCCTCGCAGCACGTCTCGGATGTCGGCGACATTCGTCACGTCCGGTCCGATCCACCACGGGCGAGCGCCATCCGCTCCCGTGGCGACGACGACGTGATCGGCACCGTGCGCGATGACATCGGTCACCCCTGCGTCGACGCCGCACTCGATCGACACACCGAGCCGGCGACACTCGGCGACCTGGTTGCGGATCATGTCGCCGAGCTCGGCGCGGTTCGGCACCGTCGCCGCCAGGCGCACCTGCCCACCCGGCTCCGCATCCCGCTCCCAGAGGTCGACCCGACAGCTCCGCGCTTCGCCGCCGAGATGCCAGCCTGCAACCCAGCCGGGCCGCCTCCAACAACGAGCACACGCTTCTGTCCGTCGGAATCGTTCGTTGTGATGCGATCTCTACGGACAGAACGCGCCTCCCGGCCGGTGAGCGGGTTCTCGATGCAGCCCAGCCAGCGGTTCAGCCCCATCCGGCCCACGCATTCCTGGTTGCAGGACAGACACAGCCGGATGTCGTCGCTCGCCCCGGCTCGTGCCTTGGCCGCGAACTCGGCATCGGCGATCTGGCCGCGCACCACGCCGACGAGGTCGCAGTGCCCCTCGGCGAGGGCTCGCTCGGCCTGGAGCGGATCCTTGAACCGCCCCACGCCGACCACCGGTAGCTCCACGGCCTTGCGGATCGCCGACGGGATGAACAGCGCGTAGCCCGGCGGCACGTGCATGGACGCCTCGATCATGAACAGTGTGGCGGTCGCCACACCGATGGACGTGTTGATGTAGTCGACCTGCCCGTCCGCTTCGACCATGCGGGCGACGTCAACGGCCTCGTCGATCGTCGTGCCGCCGTCGATCAGCTCGTCGCCGCACAGCCGCACGCCGAGGGCGAGCCGGTTGCCGATCACCTGGCGCACGGCAGCCACGATCTCGCGCAGGAGCCGAGCCCGGTTCTCGAGGCCGCCGCCGTACCCGTCGGTCCGGCGATTCGTGGCGGGGGAGAGGAAACCGCGCACGATCGATGAGTGGCTGCACTGCAGCTCGATGCCGTCGAACCCCCCCTCGGCGCAGTGCTCGGCCACGACGGAGTACCCGGCCACGATCTCCTCGATCTCGGCCTGCGTGACGGCTTTCGGCACCTCACGGAACAGCGGGTCGGCGACTGGCGACGGTGCCCACACCGGCAGCCGCGTGTACATCGACGACGCCTGACCGCCGTTGTGGTTGATCTGGGCGAAGATCGGCACGCGATGCCGATGGACGGCGTCCGTGATGCGCCGGTATCCAGGGATCACGTCGCGATGGAAGCCGTGGATCAGCTTCTCGTACGGCCAGTCCGTCGGGTGCGTCGAGTGCTCCTCGGTGATGATGAGCCCGGTGCCGCCGGCGGCCCGCGCCTCGTAGTACGCGGCGTGCTGCTCGGTGGGCCGGCCGTCTTGCGCGTAGTTCGTGAGGTGCGCCGAGAACACGATGCGGTTGCGCGTCGTGACCGGCCCGAGCGCCAACGGTGACCAGAGGTACCGGTGACCCACGACACGACGTTAGAGGCCATGGAGCATGAGACGGATGGCACGAATGAATCACGGAACTTCACGCCGTCCTCATGGCGATCACACACCCCACCGTTCACGCTTGTGTTCGATGCCACGTCACCTTCTCGAACAACCGGGTGTCAATACCGGTTGCAGGAAGGTGGTCGACCGGAAGTAGGCGAGCCATGTTGGAAATGACACCGAGGAAGCAGACGCCGACCCCCCACGGCGCACCGGCTGTGACCGATGTGGACTGGGTGGTCAGGCTCGACGAACCGGCGGCGCAGAACGCCGACCGAGTGGGCGCCAAGGCGGCCGCCTTGGCTCGCGCCACGAATGCCGGGATGCCGGCGCTGCCGGGATTCGTGATCTCGACGGAGGGCACCGCGGCCCTCACCGACGACGACAAGCGCCAGCAGGCGCTGTGCATCCTCCTCAAGGCATGGACCGCTTCGGCCGGCGTCGAGCGGGCGCTCGTCGTGCGCTCGTCGTCGACGATCGAGGACGGCGCCTCGTCCTCCATGGCCGGGCGCTTCGAGTCCGTGCTCGATGTCACCGGCTGGGACGCCTTCGTGGAGGCGGTCGACGAGGTGATCGATTCCGCCATCCTCGAGGACGGCAACGCCGCACCGATGGCCGTGCTCGTCCAGCCCATGCTCCGCCCGCGCCTCGGTGGCGTCCTGTTCGGTGCCGACCCGATGACGGGCCGCACCGACCGCCTGTTGCTGACCGCCGTCGAAGGTGGCCCGCACCAGCTCGTCTCCGGCGAGGTCGACGGCATCCAACTCGGCCTGACCACGGCCGGCAAGCGGGTCGGCAAGGGGGACAGCCTTCCGGGACTCGGCAAGGCGCAGTTCGCCGCATTGGCCGCTCTGGCTCGCCGTGCGGCCGAGGTCTTCGGCGGCCCGCAGGACATCGAGTGGGCCATCGACGGCGACGCCGTCGTGCTGTTGCAGAGCCGCCCGATCACGACACTGGAGCCGCCGGCGGTCGGCGTCGGCCCGGTGCTCGGCCCTGGGCCGGTCGCCGAGACGCTGCCGGGCACCGTGGCGGCCCTCGAGGCCAGCCTTTGGGTGACACCGTTGCGCGACGCCATCGAGGCCGCGCTGCAGCTGACCGCTGCTGCCTCCCGGCGGACGATCGAGCGGTCGCCGATCGTCACGATCGTCGACGGCCAGGTCGTCGCCGACCTCGAGCTGCTCGGCGTCCACCGCAAGCGCGGGTTCTTCCGCAAGCTCGATCCGCGCCCAGGCGCACGCCGGCTCAGCGCGTCCTGGCGCGTCGGTCGGCTCCAGGCTTCGCTGCCGTCGCTGGCCGACGACCTCGTGCACAGCACCGACGAGGCCCTGCTCGACGTGCCGCCGCTCGCCGAGCTCACCGATGGCGAACTGGTCGCCGTGCTGCGGGCGGCGCCTGCGCATCTCGTCAACCTGCACACGTTCGAGGTCTTGGCCGGGATGCTGGCGCCCTCCAAGGCGACCGGAGGCCCGACGGGCGCGATGGCTGCCCTGCACGCGCTCGCCGACGGTCGTCGCCGCGGCCTCAGCGACGACGAGATCGTGGCGGCGATGCCAGTCGTCCTGTCGCTGCTGCCCCCGCGCGTCGGTCCGGCGCCGGTCCTGCCTTCGCTGCCGACGTCGCTGCCGAACGTGCCCGAGAGTGGTCACCCCGTGCTGGAAGCGCGAGAAGCGCTGCGCCTGCGTGCCCGCTGGGTCCAGGAGCTCACGGCGCGTGTCGCCTGGGAGCTCGGTGAGCGCCTCGCCGCTGCTGGCCGCCTGCCGTCACCGGCTGCCGTGCGCGGCCTCACGGTGGACGAGCTCGATGCGGTCGTCGCGGGTGCGACGGCGGCGGACCGCGAACTCGCGGACGATGCGCCGGTCGCCGCACTGCCAGCCCGGTTCCGCCTGAGCGCCGACGGCGACGTCGTCCCCGTCGCCACGAAGGATCGCGGCGACGGAGCCCGCGGCGCCGGTGGCGGGCGCGGGGCTGGTCCGGTCCACCATGGCGACGATCCGCCGGTCGGCGCGGTCCTCGTCGTTCGCACGCTCTCGCCGGAGCTGGCGCCGTTGCTGCCGAGGCTGCACGGCCTCGTCGCCGAATCGGGCAGCGTGCTCTCGCACCTGGCGATCCTCGCCCGTGAGTCGGGCGTCCCGGTCGTGGTCGGCCTGCACGACGCCGTCAACCAGTTCGCGGTCGGCACGATCGTCAGCGTCGACGGCGGGACCGGAGACGTGTCCGTGCTCGAGGCCGCACCTGTCACGCAAGGAGGGGAATCATGAGCGTGCGCACCGTCGCCCGCGCCATCGCGCTGATCACACTGCTCGGCGCCGGCATCACGATGATCCGCGAGCTGCAGACATGGGAATGGCACCGCGCCGTCGTCGCCGGCATCTTCGCGCTGATCGCCGAGGTGGCCCTCGCTACGTCGATGATCCTCGACAGGATCGCCAAGGCTCCGGCTGCGGCTCCTGGACGTGAGGACCGCTTCACCGAGCAACTGCAGTCGACCCCCGTCGTCCGCGACCACTTCGCGTGGCTGCGTGATCCGGCGCGGACCAACGTCTTCATCCCGCTGCTGATGGGTGCCGGCGTCCTGTTGTCGGGCCTCGCCTGGTTGGTCGAGCGGATCGCCGGCCGCACGGCCGGCGGTTCGGCCGATCGCCGGTTGGCTCGTCGCCTCCACCGTGCCCTCCCGGTGCCAGGTCCTCTCGCCCCGCGGGCGGCCCAGCCGGAGCATCCGGCGCTCATCCCCCTGATGGCTCCAAGGCGGCGAGCATGAGTCCCGCCTACCACCGCGCCGGCGTCGCGCCGAAGCGGCACGTCCTGCGCTGGGCGATCATTGCCGTGCTCGTCGTTGTCGGCATCGCCGCCCTGCGCCAGGCGACCATGAACCGTCCGGATCCGCCCCGTGCGGAGGACGGCACCACGGTCGAGCTCGACGTGCGGACGAACGGGAGTCGTCTCTCGCTCGATGCCGCCGCCACGGGCCTGTGGGCGGCGTGTGCCTCAGTCGTCGACGAGCACGAGCTGGTGGACGTCAACGAGCAGACCGACGGCGACTTCGCTCTGCGCATCGAGCCCGCGCTCGGACACCACGCCGAGGCACGCCTGGTCGGCTGCCTTGAAGACGTCACCGTGCCTCGTATCCTGGGCAACGTGACCCGTATCGAGCACCGGTAGCTCGATCCGGGCGCCGAGGAGGCGCGGGAGTGGAACCAGGAGGGAGCGGTCGGGGTGCGTGCGCGGGCCGCTGGTGCAAGCGCATCGGTCTCGGCCTCGGTGGATACCTGCTCGTCGGCAACCTGCTCCTGCTCGGCACGTCGTTCGCCCTGCAGGTCGCGGGGCCTGAAGGTGAGCGGCCGGCCAGCGCCGCTGGCATCGACCACTTTCGTGAGGTGGACGAGCGCCTGTGGCGCGGCGGCGCGCCGACGCCCGAGGGTTATGAGACGTTGGCCGCCAACGGCGTGACGACGATCGTCGACCTGCGAGCGGCCGCCACTCCAGCCGAGCTCGAGGCCCCACGGCAGTTCGGCTTCGAGGTGTTCCACCTGCCGGTACACGACGGCCAGACCCCGAGCGGCGAGTTGGTGCAGGAGCTCGTCGACATCGTCCAGAACAGCGAAGGCCGCGTGTTCATCCACTGCCAGGCCGGCGTCGGGCGCACGGGGAGCATGTCGGCCGCCTACCAGGTGTGGACGGGCGAGAACAGCACAGCGGGCGCGCTCGTCGAGAACTTGTCGATCGGGCCGCCGACGCTGGAGCAGGTGGCCTTCACGCTCGGCTTGGAATCGGGAAAGGCCGACGAGCCGTCGATGCCGGTCGTCGTCGCCAGCCGGGTCCTCGACGCCCCCCGCCAGCTCTGGAACACGATCTTCGGCTGAGCTCACCCCGGAGCTTCGGGCTCCGCGGCGCCTGAGAGTCCTCCACGACATCGTCGTGGCGTCTGCATGACTTGGTCTGGGGAAATCCGATCGACTGTGGAGATGCAGCGCGGCGATCCCGGCTCGGACACAGCGGACGCTCAATACATCCTCGGTCACAGCGACGTCGAACGGCAGCGCTTGTCGGAGCAGGCCGAGTTCATGGAGCCGCTCACCCGGCGCTTCCTGCTCGATGCCGGCCTCCAGCCGGGGATGCGCGTCCTCGACATCGGGTCCGGCTTCGGCGACGTTGCCCTGCTCACTGCCGACCTCGTCGGGCCCGACGGCGCCGTCGTGGGTGTCGATCGCGAGCAGGCCGCCGTTGTCGAGGCCACCCAACGTGCCGAGAACCTGGGGTTCAGCAACGTGTCGTTCCTGGCCGGCGACCTTCGCGACGTCGATCCCGGTGGACCGTTCGACGCGGCCATCGGACGCTTCGTTCTGATGTACCTCGCCGACGCCGCGGACGCGATCGCCTCGGTCGCTCGGCATGTTCGCCCAGGTGGGACCGTGGGGTTCCAGGAGTGGCACGGCAGCGATCCCTACATCGCCGAACCGCCGGTGCCGCTGTGGACCCAGACGTGGGAGTGCCTCGTGGAGACCTTCCGCCGTGCCGGCACCAACGTCCATGCTGGCCTGCGGTTGCGGCAGGCGTACGAGTCGGCTGGCTTGCCGTCACCGCGAGCTCCGTGCCGAGCGGCTGAGCGGCGGCGGTGCGGGATACGCCGGCTACCGCTACCTCGCGGGCGTGATCCGCAGCATCGAACCGATGATCGAGAACTATGGCGTCGCCACCGCCGACGAGCTCGACATCGACACGCTCGAAGACCGTTTGCGCACGGCGGCCGCGGCCAGCGGGTCGACCGTCGCCTTCTCGGCCATCGTCTCGGCCTGGACCACCAAGCCGGCGATCTAGAGACGCCACAGGCACCGCCACACGTCCGCTCGCGTATCTGACCGGCGCATTGCTGGCTCGAAGGTAGGTAGCATCGACGGCTCTCGCCTGGCTGGCCTGCGGAGGCATGGCAGGGCGGCAGGAAGGACTGGCGGAATGGGCGGACGGCACCCACAGGGCGTGACCATGTCCACCGGTCCTGCAGACGGCCACGCCGCCGCCGACGCGTCCCATCCGCGCCCGACGCCGGCCGCGCCCCGTCTTGGCCGTCTCAACCTCCCAGTCCTCCTCGTCGCCATCGGGGCCGGGATGGTCGCCGCCCTCAGCCCGGCCGCGCCGACGGGTAGCCCGGGCGTCGACGGCGCGCTCGTCGGGATCGCCGTCGGGGCCGTCGTGCTCATCGGTGCCCTCGCTCGCCCCTGGTCTGTCGTTGCGCTCGCCGTCGCGGCTCTCGTCATCGCGATCGCGCCGGGCCTGCTGGCCCTGGCGGCCGTCGCGTTGGGCATCGCGCTCTGGGGCAACCGGAGCACACGTCACCGACCGGAGCTCTTCGCCGTCTCGATCGGGATCAGCTTGAACGTGCTCGCCCGCGGCGAGCTCGGTGGCTTCCTCGGGTTCTCCGCGCTGATTTCCATCACGATGGCTGCGGTGGTGTTCGTCTCCGGGCTGCGGCGCCAGCCGCGCGCCACGCGGCGGGTGACGCTTGTCGTGCTCGGCGTGGTCGCCCTCGCGGCCACGGCGGCGGTTGTCGGGTTCGGGGTGACCGTCCTGCGGGTCCGCAACGAGCTGTCCGCCGGCGTCCGATGGGCCGAGCAGGCCGTGACGCAGATGGAGGGCGGCGACCTCGACGCTGCGGCGGCCTCGTTCGCCTTGGCCGCCGACGAGCTTGCCGAGGCCCACGAGCACCTGTCAGGCCCGCTCAGTGCGCCGGCCGCCCTGATTCCCGTCCTGGCGCAGCACCGCGAGGCAGCGATCGAGATGAGCGGAGTGGGCGGGAGCGGCGCTGAAGTCGCCGCCGAGGCACTCGGCGAACTCGATCTGGAGTCGTTGCGTCTCATCGATGGGCGCATCGACCTGGAGGCGTTGGCGCGACTGCGTGCACCGTTCGAACGCACTCATCGGGCAATGGTGCAGGTGGCCGACGCGGCGACCCGCTCGCTGCGATCACCATGGCTGATCGGACGAGCCGAGTACGCACTGCGCGATTTCCAAGGAAGCGTCGCCGAGCACCTGCCGAGCCTCGACGAGGCGATCGACGCGCTGGACCTCGCTCCCCGGTTGCTCGGTGTCGAGCGACCGCAGCTGTACCTCGTGCTGTTCACGCCGTTCTCAGCGGCCGAAGGGTTCGGGGGCTCCGTCGCCGGCTCCGCCGAGCTGACCGCTGACGACGGTGTGCTGACGCTCAACCCGTCTGGCGCAGCGGTGGAACTGGACGCGGGGGCGCCGACGGACTTCCGGGGAGTGGCCGAGCTCACCACGGAGGCCTACGCCGCGGCGACAGGTCGTCGCGTCGACGGCGCGATCGCCATCGATCCCGAGGTGCTCGTCCACCTCCTCGATCAGGCCGGTGTCGAGCATCCGTCGGCGTCGGACCTGGCGCTCGATCCGGCGAACGCCGCGTCATACCTCCAAGCCGTGCTCGACGGCTCTCTTCCCGATCCGGTCACGCTGGCCCTTGACCTCGGGCCGTTGGTCGACCAGCGGCGACTGCTCGTGTGGAGCCCGGACCCGGCCGCGGAGGCGCTGTTCGCCCGAGTCGGTCTCGACGGCACCAACTGACCGCTTCTGTCCGTAGGAATCGATCGTTGTGATGCGGTTCCAACGGACAGAACGAGGTCAGACGCCGTTGAGCTGCAGCCGGGCCACGACTTCGTCGTTGTCGAGCTCGCCGGTCGGTACGAACCCGAGGCGCTCATAGAGGGGGCCCGGTCCACCGACGCCCGGGTGCCAGCTGACCAGCAGGGTCTGATGGCCATCCGCCCGCAGCTGCTCGAACAGCAACTTCAGTGCGCTCGTTCCGATGCCGCGCCGTTGATGGCGCCGATCGATGAGCAGCCGCCACAGGAACGCCTCGGGATGTGCCTCGGTGCGCGCGGCCAGCATCATGAAACCGACCAACTCGCCGTCGGCTTCGATGGCTCGCGCCCACGGAACGACCGGTGCACCGTCGATCCACTCGGGAGCGAACGCGTCGGCGAACGAAGCGGCCATCGGGGCGACGAAGTGGCGCTGCGTCGGGTGGGTCGAGAGCTGCAGCACGTCGTGCACGTTTGTCGCGGAGACCTCCACCAATCGCACGTCGACCGGCGGCCCGGTCGGCCGCGACCGCCACGCCTGATGACCGTCGGCCGTCAGCGCGTACCGGGCGTCGTCGGCCCAGTCGCCGTGGTGCAGCACCGAGGCCAACGCGGTGCCCTCGTGCACGAAACCGAGCCGCTCGACGACACGCGCTGAGGCGTCGTTGCGCGGGTCGATTGACGCCTGCACGCGATGTACCGCGAGCTCGTGGAACAGCCGGTCCACGACGGCTCCCACCGCCTCGGTCGCCAGCCCACCGCCTTGATGCGCCGGCGCGACCGTGTACCCGATCGTCGCGGTGAGGCCGTCGTCGCTCAACCCAACCGCGACATCGCCGACGAGCTCGCCGTCGCGCTCGATGGCGATCTGGATCCACTCACCGCGTGTCGGCCCGTCGAGCAGCGACTGGGCGTCGATCAGCGTTCTCGCCGCGCCGACCCCATACGGTGCGGTCCAGCTCTGGTACCGCGCGACGTCCGGGTCCGATCGGTAGGCGGCGAGCACCTCCGCGTCGTCGCCGCGGAAGCGTCGGAGCACGAGACGGTCCGTGGCGATCGGGAGGAACGTGACCACGAGCGCACGATAGGGAAGGCGTCACCGCGCTCCGCTGCTGTATGCGACGACGATGCACGTACGCTCGATACATGCGGGTGCGCGTCGACGCCGACAAGTGCCAGGGCCACAACCGCTGCTACGCCTTGGCACCGGAGCTGTTCGACGTCGACGACTACGGCCAAGCCGTGGTCATCGGCGACGGCGAGGTGCCTCCGGACCTCGAGGAGAAGGCCCGCCTAGCGGTGGCCAATTGCCCCGAGTACGCCATCTCACTGGATGAGACAAAGGACTGACGTGACCGAGACCATCCACGACGGATACGGAGCCCCGACGGGCATCTACGGACCCGTCGACGACTGGGCGACCGACCTCGATCATGCCGACCCGGGCTACAACCCGCGGGCGCCGGAGATCTGGACTGAGCTGCGTGAGGCGGGCTGCCCGATCGCCCACAGCGACCGCTATGGCGGGATGTGGGCACCGCTGACCGCCGAGCTCGTGCGCGAGGTCGCCTACGACACCGAGCGGTTCACCAGCCACTCGGTGGTTGTCAGCACATCGCGCATCGAGACGCCGCGGGGCATCGGCGGCGCCCCACCGATCACCAGCGATCCGCCCTTCCATGGTCTGGCCCGCCGGCTGTTGCTCCCGCCGTTCGCGCCGAAGCAGATCGAGCCGTGGGAGCCGGAGGTCCGCAAGCTGTGCCGCCAGCGCCTCGACGACATGGGCGAGATCGTGCCGGGCGAGACGGTGGTCGACGCCGCCGAGCAGTACGCCCAACACATCCCCGTCAACGTCATCGCCCGCATGCTCGGGCTACCGGTGGAGGACGACGACCGGTTCCGCGGGTTCGTGCACGACGCGCTGGAAGGCGTCAACCGGTCTCCGGAGGAGCGCAAGCAGGGCTTCGAGCGCATGGAGCAGTACCTCGACGAACACATCGAGCGCCACCGCGTCGAACCGCGTGACGACCTGATCTCCTACCTCCTCGACGTCGAGCTGGACGGCCAGAAGCTCTCCCACGAGCACGTGCGCGGGTCGATCGTGCTGCTGTTGATCGCCGGCATCGACACGACGTGGAGCGCGATCGGATCCAGCATCTGGCACCTCGCCACGCACGCCGACGACCGGCGGCGTCTCGCCATCGAGCCCGAGCTCATGCCGACCGCCATCGAGGAGCTGCTGCGGGCCTACGCGCCCGTGACCATGGCCCGCATGGTGGCCAAGGACAACGACTTCCACGGCTGCCCGATGAAGGAGCGGGAGTGGGTCCTGCTGCCCTTCCCGGCCGCCAACCGCGATCCCGAGCTGTTCGAGCAGGCCGACGAGGTCGTGCTCGATCGGGCCGAGAACCGTCACGCCGCCTTCGGCCTCGGCATCCACCGCTGCCTGGGGTCGAACCTGGCCCGGCTCGAGGTGCGCGTGGCGGTCGAGGAGTTCATCGGGCGCTTCCCGGACTTCGAGCTGGCCGGTGACGTGCGCTGGAGCGTCGGGCAGATCCGCGGCCCCCGCGAGCTGCCCGTGCGCATTCTCTGAGGTTCACGCTCGCGGGAGGCGCACCGTGAAGCGGGCGCCTCCGCTGGGAACGTTGGCGGCCGTCAGCGTCCCGCCGTGCGCCTCGACGAGCTGGCGGGCGATCGTCAGCCCGAGGCCGGTGCCGCCGGAGTCGGCGGCGCGGTGGAACCGCTCGAAGACACGCTCCGGCGGCTGGACGATACCTGGACCAGTGTCGGTGACCTCGATGTCGACGACCCGTTCGTTGGCGCTCGTACCGACGGCGGACCGTCCCACCAGCAGGCGTGTGGCGCAGGGCGTTGCTCAGCAGGTTGGCGAGGACTTGCCCGATGCGCACCCGATCGACCTCGAGCTCGACGTCACCTGCGCCCTCGACGACGAGCGCCACGTCACGCGCGACAGCGACGGAGGAGATGGCGGCAACGGCGTCCTCGACGAGGACACCCACGGGCACGGCTTCGCGGTGCAGGGTCAGCCGTCCGGCCTCGCCGAGCGCCAGCGTGCGGAGGTCCTCGACGAGTCGGTCGAGCGTGCGGGACTGATCGCGAAGCAGCTGGAGGTGGGCATCGTCGCGAGGGTGGATGCCGTCGAGCTGCGCCTCCACCTCGGCCTGCAGCACGGTGAGCGGCGTGCGCAGCTCGTGGGTGACGTCGGCGAGGAACCGGCGGCGGGCCGATTCCGATGCGTCAAGGCGTTCGGCCATGCCGTTGAACGCGGCGCCGAGCGTGCGCATGGAGCGCGGGCCCGACGGCTGCACGCGCGCCGTGTAGTCGCCGGCGCCGATGCGCTCGGCGCTCTCGAGCAGTTCGCTGGCCGGTCGGGCGAGTCGGCGATAAGCGATGAACGTCGCCACGACCGCCGCGCCCACCACCGCGAAGAGCGCAGCGGGCGGCCCACCCCGGCTATCGCGACCGTCATCACCAGTCGCGATAACCGCCCATGCAGCCCGAAGGCCAGCCCGCTGGCAATCCAGATCGCCGAGACCACGAGGGCGACGCGCAGGAAGCGTCGACGCCACCAGCGGGCATCCTCAGCCATGCGCCACCAGCGCGGTAGCCGACGCCGTGGACGGTGAGCAGTCGCGACGGGCGATGCGGCTCGGGTTCGATCTTGCGCCGCAGGTTCTTGACGTGGGCGTCGATGGCCCGTTCGCCGGCGTCGACGGCGATGCCGTGGATCGTCTCGAGGAGCTGGCCGCGAGTGAACACCCGCCCTGGTGCTGCGGCCATGTGCGCCAGGAGATCGAACTCCGTTGCGGTCAGCTCGACGGGCCGGCCGTCGACCTGCACCGAGCGCTGGACAGGGTCGACGACGAGACTGCCGACGACGATCGGCCGCTCGTCATCGACAGGGTTGCCGACTCGCCGCAGCACCGCCCGGATGCGGGCCAGCAGCTCGCGGGGGCTGAAGGGCTTGACGACGTAGTCGTCGGCGCCGAGCTCGAGTCCGACGACCCGATCTGCCTCGTCGCCGCGAGCCGTCAGCACGATGATCGGGACGGCGGAGGTCTGGCGGATCGTGCGGGCCACCGTGAGCCCGTCGACGCCGGGCAATCCGAGGTCGAGCACGATCAGGTCGGGGACGACGGAGCGGACCAGCCGCAGCGCCTCCTCGCCCGATCGAGCCGACGACACCCGGAACCCGGCGTCGACGAGGTAGTCACGCACGATCTCCACGATGGCCGGCTCGTCATCGACGACGAGCACGTGGGTCATCGATGCGTCGATCCGGTGCGAGCGACCGAGCGCCAGCGACGCCCGCGGCTGGTGGCCGGGGATCGGGTCATGGCGTCGATCCGGTGCGAGCGACCGAGCGCCAGCGAGGGAGCGGCCTGCGGCCTGCGTGGCCGGGGAACGCAATCAGGGTCATCGATGCGTCGATCCGGTGCGAGCGACCGAGCGCCAGCGAGGGAGCGGCCCTCTGCGGCCTGCGTGGCCGGGGAACGCAGTCAGGGTCATCGAGGCGTCGATCCGGTGCGAGCGACCGAGCGCCAGCGAGGGAGCGGCCCTCTGCGGCCTGCGTGGCCGGGGAACGCAATGAACGTCATCGCTCGATCATGCCTCGGATGGCGGCACCGGCGGCTGGGGCGGCTGCGGAGGCTGCGGTGGCTGCGTCGGCTGGGCCTGCTGCATCACCTGGGCCTGCTCCTCGGCGTGCGCTCGCTGGTGCCACTGTCGCAGCTCCTCGTCGCGCCCACGCCACGGGCCACCCCACCCGCCGCGGCGGCTGTTGAAGAGCAGGATCAAACCGACGATGAGCAGCGGGAAGAACAGGAACCCGAACCCGAAGCCGAAGCCGGGCCCGACGTGGCGCCAGCCACTCACGACGACAGTGCGTACGCCTTCGTCTCCGACGACGTGATCCCGGACCTCGTCGTGATGCTGCCCGGCCCGGAACGCCAGTCCACCGACGGCGACCAGTCCGGCGAGCACGAGCAGGGCGACACCGATGCGTGTCAACCACTTGCGATTCATGGAGATGCTCCTTCCATTCAGGGGTTGGTTCGAGCGTCCATGCCGAATGTGGAGGCGATGTGAACGTGCGGCGGAGAGTTCGTGAGGACCTGCTTGATGCGGCCGGCGAAGGCGCTGGAGCGCCCGCCGTGCCGAATCAGGTCTCCACCTCTGAACGACGCGGTCGGGCCGAGTGCACACGTCGCTCTTACCGCCACTTGACACACTGGGCGCCCGATGAGCGCGCACACGCTGCTGCTGGCGGAGGACGACCGTGCCGTACGTGAGTCGCTCGTGCGTGCGCTCGGCCTCGAGGGCTACGACGTCGTCGCCGTCGGCAACGGTGCCGAGGCGATCGAGGCAGTGGGACGGGCGACGCCCGAGGTCGTCGTGCTGGACGTCTCGATGCCCATCGTCGATGGCTTGACGGTGTGCAAGGTGCTGCGCGCCGACGGCAACAAGGTCCCGATCCTGATGCTCACCGCGCGGACGGAGACCCGAGACCGGGTGGCCGGGCTCGATGCGGGCGCCGACGACTATCTCCCGAAGCCGTTCGAGCTGGACGAGCTGCTGGCCCGCCTGCGGGCGCTGTTGCGCCGCATGCAGCCGGCGGATGCCGGGAACGAGGTCGTCCAACTGGCCGATCTGCGCGTCGACCCAGCGGCCCGGCGGGCCTGGCGGGGTGCCCGTGAGCTCGATCTCTCCAAGACCGAGTTCGACCTCCTCGAGTTGCTCGTGCGCAACCAGGGTGTCGTGCTCGACCACTCGACGATCTACGACCGCATCTGGCACTACGACTTCGGCCCCGACTCGAAGAACCTCGCCGTGTACATCGGATACCTGCGACGCAAGACCGAGGCCGAGGGCGAGCCCCGCTTGATCCAGACCGTGCGCGGGGTCGGGTACGCCGCCCGCGAGACGACGTGAGCCTGCAGTGGCGGGTCGCCGCGGCCCTCGCCGCGGTGGCGGCACTGGCGACGATCTCCGTCGGCATGATCTCGTACCGGGCGACGAGCGATCGACTCATGGAGGAGGTCGATCGCTCGATTCGTCAGGCGATGGTCACGATCGTGCGTGACCCGCAGATCGCCCTCGCCAGCAGAGGCGTGCTCGAGCTGTTCGTCGTGCAGACCGTCGGACCGAATGGCCGGATCACAGGGAGCAACCTCGCCGGGCAACCGATCCCGCTCCACGGCGAAGCCGAGCAGGTGGTGGACAGTCCTGGTGACCAGAACGTCGAGACGATCAGCGCTGGCGACGACAAGCTTCGGATGTTCACGTTCGGCGTCCGCGGCGGGGCCTACCAGGTCGGGCGACCCCTTCAAGAGAACGAGCGGGTGCTCGACGACCTGAAGTGGCGGACAGTGCTCGTCGTCGTCCTCGTGACGGCCGCCGCGGCGCTCCTCGGCTGGTTGACCGCCCGCACGGTGACCGCGCCCCTGAAGCGCCTGACGCGCGCCGCCACGGACGTCGAGCGGTCGGGGCGGCTGGACGTCGAGGTGCCGGTCTCGGGCCAGGACGAGGTCGGTCAGCTCGGCACGGCGTTCAACGGGATGCTCGGCACGCTGGCCAGCTCGCGCGAGGCCCAGCAACGCCTCGTCGAGGACGCCGGCCACGAGCTCCGCACGCCGTTGACCAGCGTGCGGACGAACCTGGCGGTGCTGCGCCGCCATCCCGACCTCGATCCCGAGATGCGTCGCCGCGTGCTCGAGGATCTCGAGACCGAGACCGAGGAGCTCGTCGCGTTGGTGGAAGAGGTCGTCGCGCTCGCCAGGGGAGCGATCGACGAGACGCCGGCGACCAGTTTCGAGCTCGGTGAGGTGGCCCGGACTGTGGCCGCCCGCGCCCAGCGCCGCCACGGGCGGCCCGTCAACGTGACGGCGGACCGCTCGATGGTCGAGGCGTCGGCACCGGCGGTCGAGCGGGCGATCTCCAACCTGGTCGACAACGCCGCCAAGTTCGACCGCAGCGGCGGCCCCATCGACGTCGTCGTCGCCGATCGGTCAGTGGTGGTGCACGACCGCGGACCCGGCATCGCCGCCGAAGACCGCGAGCGCGTGTTCGACCGCTTCTACCGGGCGGAGGGCGCGCGGTCGCTTCCCGGTTCCGGGCTCGGGCTGTCCATCGTTCGCGAGGTCGCCGAGCGCAACGGCGGCACCGTGCTCGTGGCGGAGCGTCCGGGCGGCGGGGTGTCCGTCGGGTTCACCATGTATGGCGCCGGACCGCCGGTGGCGCCCAATGCGCCCGATGTGCCAGGGTCTTGAAGCAGTGACGAGCTATGTCGTGGGATTGGACGGGTCCGAGCACGCGAAGGCGGGGCTCGAATGGGCCCGCGGTGTCGCCGGGGCTGACGAGGAGATCGTCGTCGCCCACTCGTGGGAGGTTCCGATCGTCACGGGCTACGAGGCCGTCGCCCCGGTGGACGCGCTCGATGTCGAGCGGATCGCCGGCGAGTTCCTCGACGAGGCCGTGTCGAGCAGCGGCGATTCCCGCATCACCGGCCGCCTCGTCACCGGCCACCCCGGCCGCACACTGGTCGACCTCGCCGAGGAGGTGGGTGAGCCGGTGACGATCGTCGTGGGTCACGGCGGCTCGAGCAAGGCGTCGTTGCTGTTCGGCTCGACGGCGCACTACGTGATCCACCACACGCGCAGACCAGTCGTCGTGGTGCGCGGCAACGCCCGGCTGCCCGTTCGTCGCGTCGTGGTCGGCGTCGACGAGGGTCGCCGTCACGAGCCAGACGCACCTTCGCTGGCCGCTCTTCGCTGGGCGTTCACGCTGCCCGGCGTCGAGGAGGTGCAGGTCGCCCACGCCGACTTCGTGCCGGGCGTCGCCGCCGGACCGGTGCGCGAACCAGGTGTCGAGTCGGACGAGGAGACCACCGAGGACGACGCGGCGCTGCGGGCGACGATCAGCCAGGCCACGGACGGCACGGGTGTCGCCCCGAGCGGTGCGGCGATCGTGCCGGTCGTCGCCGCGGGCACTGGCGCCTTCGCCCTCATCGAGGCCTCGCTCGAGGCCGACCTGGTCGTCATCGGCACGCGCGGCCGCCGCGGGCTTGTCGAGCTGGTCACCGGATCGACAGGCCTCGACGTCACCGCGCACGCGCACTGCCCGGTCGCCGTCGTCCACTGAACATTCGGGCTCGGCTCGCAAGCAAGTTGCTCGCCTCGCCTGCCGAGCTCGCCGCCTCCGCTCCGCTTCGGCGTCTCACCCACCTGCCTCCTCGACGTCGTCCACTGAGCATTCGGGCTCGGCTCGCAAGCAAGTTGCTCGCCTCGCCTGCCGAGCTCGCCGCCTCCGCTCCGCTTCGGCGTCTCACCCACCTGCCTCCTCGACGTCGTCCACTGAGCATTCGGGCTCGGCTCGCAAGCAAGTTGCTCGCCTCGCCTGCCGAGCTCGCCGCCTCCGCTCCGCTTCGGCGTCTCACCCACCTGCCTCTACGCCGTCACGGATCTCCCGCGGCCGCGCTCCAAGAGCACGATTCGCACGCCCGGGTCGGCTCACCGAAGCCGACTTGGCCGAATCGAAGCGCTCGTACAAGCTGACGGCCGGCTGGTTGCCGACCCCCGTCGACACCGTGAACCGCGTCGCATCGCGCTCGCGGACGAACAGCTCGCGCAGCAGCTTGGTCGCCAGTCCCCGGCGGAAGAAGCTCGGATCGACAGCCAGCCGGTCGATCTCGACGGTGTCGCCTTCACGTCGGTAGCCGAGCACGCCAGCGAGCACGTGATCGCAGCTCACGCCGAGGAAGGTCAGTGGCTGTGATTGCAGCTCGACCAGGGTCTCGTGCAGGGGCGGGATGGCGTCGTAGCCGACGAGCCGGGCCTCGACCGCGTACGCCGCGCGCTGGATCTCGAGCACGCGCTCGGCAACCGGCCTGTCCGTCTCGAGCACGATGCGCACGTCACGTGCCCCGCCCGCTAGGACGACAGGTGCTGCTTGGCGTCGTCGTAGGTGGCCTCGGTCGCCGGGGCGGGTGTGTAGACGAGGTTGAGCACGCCGGTCTCGAACGTCTGCGATGAGATCAGGCGCAGCGGGATCGAGGCGTTCCCCTCGTCGAACAACCGCATGCCCTTGCGGACGGCGATCGGGTGCAGCAGGAGGTGCAGCTCATCGAGCAACCCGGCAGCCAGCAGCTGGCGGACCACGGACACCGAGCCGCTCAAGGCAATGGTCCCGCCCGGCTCGTTCTTGAGGGCGGTCACCGCCTCGACGAGGTCACCCTCCAGTTGTTCGGTGTTGCGCCAGCTGAACTCCAGGCGCTGGTTCGACACGACGATCTTGCGCTGGTCGCCGAGCAGCTTGGCGAACGCCGCGTCCTCGCCGCCGGCCGCCTCTCGCTCCGGCCACGCTCCGGCGAAGCTGTCGTAGGTCGTGCGGCCGAACAGCATGGTGTCGGCGGTGCCGAGGCTGGCACCGACAGCCTCGCCCATCTCGTCGTTGAAGTACGGGAAGTGCCACTGGTCGGGCGCCTCGACCACACCGTCGAGCGAGATGAACAGTCCGGCGACGATCTTCCTCATCATTTCCTCCTCAGATGATCTTGGGCTCGCCTCTGCAACGAACGCGATCGTCCAAATCGACAGGTTTCGTCGTCACGTCATTGCATCGCCACGCCCGCCCGTTCCTCGGCGGGCGGGTCGCGGAACTCGAGTCCGTCGGGCTCGATCACGACCTTGCGCAGCACGCCCTTGGGCAGTGCGAACGGGGGAGCGTATGTCGGCGACACCGCGGTGCCGCGCTGGTAGCCGACGGTGAACCCGACGAGCCCGTACGTCACTGGCGTGGTCGTCGGTACATGGCCCTTGCCGATCGGCACTCCCTCTCGAGCGAGGACGACGTCGCCCTGGAAGCGGCCCGTCGGTGTGAAGGTCACCTCGACCTCGACGCGGCCGGCTGGGAGCGGCTCTTCACCGGACACCGTCGTGAGCCGCGCCCCGAGCCAGTTGTAGGTCCAATGCAGGCGGCGGTCTTGCAGGAACAGGGCGTAGCCACCTGCTCCGCCGCCGTGCGAGACGATCACGCCGTCGGCAACTCCATCGGGGAGGTCCAACTCGGCCGTGATGCGAAAGCCACGGTTGCGCAGGTTGGGTGCGATGGCCGCGGGCAGCACGCCGATCCCGGCGTGGTACTCGTAGCGCTCCCGCCGATGGCGGCGATCGGGATGGCGGCCGGGCTGGTTGTTGAGCGGGAGCACCTGGTTGCGTTCCGCCTCCGACCACCACAGGTCGATCATGCGGCGTAACCGATCTGGCTCGGCGCTGGCCAGATCGAGCGACTCGGAGAAGTCCTCGGCGACGTGGTACAGCTCCCAGACGTCGTCATCGAAGGCCAGCAGGGGATCGCTGCCGTCGTAGTTGAAGCCGAGCATCGGATGGAACGTGACGGCCTTCCAACCGTCGTCGTAGATGGCTCGGCAGCCCAGCATCTCGTAGTACTGCGTCGAGCGAGGGCTCGGGGCGGCGGCGTCGGCGAACGTGCCGCGGAAGCTGGCGCCGTCGAGCGGCTGCTGCTCCACGCCGGCGAGCTGCGCGGGAGGTTCGATCCCGATGAGGTCCAACAACGTGGGCATCACGTCGATGGCGTGCACGTACTGGTGGCGAACCTCACCCGGGCGTCCGAGACCTCGTGGCCACCACACGACGAGTGGGTCGGTGACACCACCCTCGTGGGTCTCCCGCTTCCAGCGCTTCAACGGTGTGTTGCCGGCCCACGCCCAACCCCAGGGATAGTGGTTGTGGGCGTCCGGCCCGCCGAGGTCGTCGATCCGCCGCAGGTTCTCCTCGAGGCTCTCGGGAACCAGATTGAAGAAGTAGTTCTCGTTGAACGATCCCCTCGGCCCGCCCTCGGCGCTGGCGCCGTTGTCGCTCATCAACATCACGATGGTGTTGTCGAGCTCGCCGAGTGACTCGATGAAGTCGAGCACCCGGCCGACCTGGGCGTCGGTGTGTTCGAGGAACCCCGCGAAGACCTCCATCATGCGGGCGTACAACCGACGCTCGTCGTCGCCGAGCGAGTCCCACGCCGGCACCCACTCCGGCCGCTCGCTCAGCTGCGTTCCCGGCGGCAACAGACCGCTGGCCTGCTGGCGGGCGAAGACCTCCTCCCGCCACTGGTCCCATCCCTGGTCGAAGCGGCCGCGATAGCGGTCCCGGTACGGCGGGGGAACGTGGTGCGGCGCGTGGCAGGCGCCCAAGGCGAAGTAGAGGAAGAACGGTCGGTCCGGTGAGAAGGCGCGCAGGTCGGCGAGGTAGCCGACGGCCCGGTCGGCCAGATCCTCCGACAGGTGGTACCCCTCGTCCGCCGAGCGCGGCGGGTCGACTTGATGGTTGTCGTGCACGAGATCGGGGTGGTACTGATCCGTCTCGCCGCCGAGGAAGCCGTAGAACCGGTCGAACCCTCGCCCGAGAGGCCACCGCCCGCGAGGCGCACCCATCGCCATCTCGGTTGCCGGCGCCAGGTGCCACTTCCCGACGGCGAAGGTTGCGTAGCCGTGGTTGACGAGCACTTCCGAGAGGAACCCGTTCGATTTCGGCATCGTGGCGTCGTAGCCCGGGAACCCTGAGGCGAACTCGACGATCCGACCCATCCCGCTGCGGTGGTGGTTGCGACCGGTGAGAAGGCAGGCTCGAGTCGGCGAGCACAGCGCCGTGGTGTGGAAGTTGCTGTAGCGCAGGCCGCCGTCGGCGAGGCCGTCGAACGTCGGTGTGGCGATGTCTGAGCCGAAGCAGCCGAGCTGCGCATAGCCCACGTCGTCGAGCAACACGATGACGACGTTGGGGGCGGCCTCGGGGGCCCGTGGCAGGGGAGGCCACGACGCCGTCGACTCCTCGAGCGTGCGGCCGGCGATTCCCGTGAACTCACCTGGCTCCATCACTCCCCCTCCATCGGTGAACGACTCACCGTACAGTGCACGTCATGTCGGCTCTCAGGTCAGGATCCCCCGATGATGCGGCCGGCGAAGGCGCTGGAGCGCCCGCCGTGCCGAACAGGCGCGTCACTTCTGAACGACGCGATCAACCAGCGGCGACCTCGCCCGAATCGAACGCGGTGCGGGCGGTGGTCTTCGACTTCGGCGGCGTGATCATCACGCCAATCACGCAGGGCATCACCGCCCTCGCCGAGCGAATCGGTGCGGATCCTCGGGCGATGCTGGAGGTGCTGATCGGACCGGACGAGACAGGTGATCACCCGTGGCACCGGGCGGAGCGTGGAGAGCTCACGGTGGCCGAGATCCAGGGTGGTCTGGCGGCGTACGCGGCGGAGGCCGGGGTCGAGCTGTCCGGCGACGAGATCGACGTGCTGCTGGTTCCGGGCTACACGATCAATCACGCCGTCGTCGCCCGCATCCAGACGCTCCGTGACGAGGGCATCCGGACCGGCTTGCTGACGAACACGTTCGCCGAGTTCCGCCCGACGATGGAGCGTGATCTCGATTTCGGCTTGTTCGACGCCGTCGTCGAGTCATACGCCGTCGGGGCCCGCAAGCCAGAGCCTGGCATCTACGAGGCGATGGCGACCGCCCTCGGTGTCGAGCACCAGGAGATCGTCTACCTCGACGACTTCCACCAGAACCTCGCGCCCGCCCACGCACTGGGCTGGCGGACGATCCACGTCACGGACGTGGCGTCGGCGCTTGCCGAGCTCGACCGTCTCATCGCGGCCTCTGCGTCAGAGACTTGATCGGACGGTCGACCGGATCGCTGAACGGGTGACGGAGCAAGCAGGCCCCGTCGTCGAACGCCACGCAGCGCGCGGACACCCATGGCTCGGCCGAGCTGAACCTGCTCGTCGAGCGATGTCGAACTCAGCGCCTACAGGTAGCCCGCCGCCCACAAGTTCGAGTCGAGACCGATGCCGAAAACCTCCGAATAGCTGGCGGAGGGCGCTGAGATGAACTGACCACCGAGGTGCTGCCATCCTGACCAACCGCTGCTGGTCAGGCGTTGCTGGTACATGGCCGAGTCCTGACCGATGACGAATACGTCGACACCACCGTTGAAGTCGGCTGTCGCGGCCGGCGCGGTAAAAGCGATCCCGCCGAGTGACTGCCAGCCGCTCCACGTTCCGCCGCTGACCCGTAGGTACCACACGGCGTCGTCGCCACCGATTGCGAACAGGTATCCGGCATTGTTGAGGAAGGCAGAGGCGGCGTACGAGACGACGAAGCCGCCATGCGACTGCCATGGCGACCACGTCAGGCTGGGAGACAGCTGCCTCGTCCAGAGCGCGCCGTCACCTCCCACACCGCTGATGTACAGGTTCGTGCCATCGGTGGTTGCCTCGGGAGTTGAGTCGAGGAAGCCGCCCAGCGATATCCAGCCCGAGGTAACCGAGCGATACCACAGGGCATGGTCCTGTCCGACCCCGAAGACGTACGTCACACCCTGGACCGTGACCGCCACCGGGTCGAAGATGAACAGACCTCCGAGGGATTGCCAGCCGGTTGCCTCCGTCCCGTACCACATTGCGTCGTCCAAGCCGACGCCGAACGCTTCGACGAACGGCAGCGGGTTCAGAGCGAGGGCCGGTACGACGGCTGAATTGAAAACCCGCCCAACGAGATCGGATCCGACCACATCCCGTTCTCGGGCACCTGTGCGTACGCCGACGCGTCGAGTCCGAGCAGGAAGAGGAGATCCTCGGGCGGGAGCACCTGCGGTGTCGCGGCGAGGTAGGGGCCACCGATCGAAGACCAGCCGAGTGCTAGCGCAGCTGACTCGGTCGCATGCGATTCCTCGGACCTGGTGTCGTTCGCCTCAGCGGCGGCCTGACCACCAATCCACATAGCGGGCAGTACAGCCAAGGCCGCCACCGACAGACAGGTCAAAAACCTGCGAACGCGATTCCCCATAAAGAGCCTCCCTCCAGCTCTGCCGCTCGGTTCAGATCCGAGCGCGATGAGCGATCACAATAACCAGAAATTCGACAGCAGATTTCGCTACCGAAATTTGGCGTCCTCGAATCCGACCAAGTTGTCAAACGGGCCGCGACGATCGTTTGATCTCGGGGTGTTCGACGCCATCGTCGAGTCCTATGCCGTCGGGACCTGTCAGCGGGACCGAGGCAGCGACGTGGCGTCGGCGCTCGCCGAGCTCGACCGGCTCATCATCGCGGCTGCGCGATGAACGCTGCGCCCTGAGCGCGGACGCGTACTGTTCGGCAGCCGTCGCGAGGGGGTTGAGATGGGAGCGTCGCAGCAGACCGCCGTCACGGCGGCGACCCAGGAGGTGCGATTCGCCACCGTTTGGACCGGTGGTGTGAGCCTGGCGATCTGGATGGGCGGCGTGGCGCGGGAGCTGAACTTGCTCGACCAGGCGGGCCGCCAGCGCGAGGGCGTGGCGACCGTCCCGATCGAGCAGCTGTCGCCGGCCGACCAGCAGGTCCGCAGCCGCTACCTCGCCCTGCTCGACCTGCTCGATGTCGTGGTGCGGATCGACGTGCTGTCGGGAACCAGTGCCGGTGGCATCAACGCGGCGCTGCTCGGCACGTGCCACGCCACCGGGTGGGATCTCGGATGGCTTCGCGACGTCTGGCTCACGGCCGGTGACCTCGGGCTGTTGCTGCGTGATCCGGCGAGCAAGGATCCTCCTTCGCTGCTGCGAGGTGACGGCGTGCTGCTCGCACAGCTCGACGAGAACCTCAAGCGGACGACCCCGATGGTGGATGAGGTCCGGCCCACCACCGTGCACATCACCACGACGTTGCTCGAAGGCGAGACGAGCCGGTTCACCGACAGCTACGGGACGCTCGTTCCGGACGTCAACCACCTCGGCGTGTTCCAGTTCACGACACCGGACCTGCGCCAAGAGACCGGCAGGCGCGCGTTGGCGCTCGCCGCTCGCTCGAGTGCCAGCTTTCCGGGTGCCTTCGAGCCTGCCTTCCTCCCGTACGGGCAGGACGTCAGGGCGGTCGGCAACGACCCAGGGCCGAGCGAGCGGCCAGCCGTGGAGCGGTACCTCAGCATCACCCGCTCGCATTGGGCGGCCGACGGCGGCATCCTCGCCAACCAGCCGATCCGGCCGATCCTGGACTCCATCTTCGAGCAGCCGGCCCAGGCCCGCCAGGTGCGCCGCGTCCTGCTGTACGTCGTGCCGGATGCCGGAGGCACGCCGCGTCCCGAGGACGATCCGGTGCACACGGCTCAGATCGACCAGCCGCTGACGCTGGCGAGGGCGCTGCTCGGCGACGTGGGGTCAGCGCTGTCCCAGAGCGTCGCTGCCGAGCTGACCGACATCCAGCAGCACAACGAGCGGGTCGATGCCATGCGTGACAGCCGCCTGCGGCTGGCCGAGCTGGGCGTGAGCATGGCGACGGTGGCGCCACAGGTGGACCCGTCGGAGGCGGCCAGCCTCGGTGCGGACATCTTCCCAACCGCCGGCGCATGGGCCGACTACGTCAGCCGGCAGGGCGAGTGGCTGGTCCGGCCCGTGATGCGGTCGATCATGCAGTCCCTGTCGACGATGCCGGTCGGCGCGATGCCAGAGCGCTGGCGCGCCGAGGTCGCGATGGGCCAGGCGATCGAGCTCACGTGCTGTCGTGAAGCGAGCAGGCACGTCACCGCGGCGTGGACCCGACCGTCACCGACCTCCAGTCCCGATGAGCTCGCCACACTGGGTCGGTCGGCGTACGACGGGGTCAAGGCGATCTTGGTCTCGCTCTTCCAGCTCGCCTATGCGGCGAACCCGGTCGCCGAGCGGAGGGAACGTTTGGCCGCGCTGGGACAGCGGCTGCACGCCGCGTTCCGGCCGGCTGACGGCGAACTGCCCCAGACGATGATCACGGCCTCCGTCGATCACGCCGCAAACGATCCGAACGGGCCGACCCTGGTCGAGCTGACCACGCAGCTCGCGACGCACTGGGTCGCCGAGCTCGATGCAGGAACGAACGAGCCCCTCGGGGCCCCAGCGCCACGTGCGCCGGCGGGACTGCCCGCCGCATGGGAGTTGCTCCAGGGCGTCCTCGAGGACCTCATGCCAGAACTGGCCGCCATCGCAACCGCGGTGCCGACGACCGCCAGCCCGACGGCGACCTCGTCCGTGGACAAGCTGGCCACCTACGTCGCCTTCCTCGGCGATGATCCCGACCGGTGGCGCTCCCGTCTCGTCGGTCTCCACGTGATGGACCGCTCGATGCTCCCGGTCGGCGCCGACGTCGACCAGAAGGTGCAGCTCGTGCAAGCGAGTGCCACCACCCGGACACTGCTCGACCCGGAGCGCACCACGCCGACGGCGAAGCTCACCGGCATGCAGTTCAACCACTTCGGAGCGTTCTACAAGGCTTCGTGGCGGGCCAATGACTGGATGTGGGGGCGCCTCGACGGTGCCGGGTGGCTCGTGCACGTCCTGCTCGATCCCCGGCGCATCCTCACCATCGCCGACGCCGATCCCACCGAGTACCCACCCGGCCAGCGGGCGAGCGCGTTCATGAAGAGGCTCGCCGCGCTGGCCGGGCCGGCCGTCGACGCGACCTCGCAGGCGGCCCGCGACGCGTTGGCGGAGCTCGGCTTCCTGGACCAATCGGGCGCTCCCGACGACCCACCCCTCAGCCTGCCGGCGACCGCCCTGTGGCTCGCTCAGTCCTGGCAGCGCCCCATCGTGGCCAACGAGCTCCCGGTCGTCGCCCGGGAAGCGCTGGCTACGCCCACTCGGCGCGACCAGGCCTGGGCGGTGGGCGCACTGCGTCAGGCAGGGCAGGCGGAACTGGCCGAAGCCGCATCGCGCCAGGCCACAGCGTTCGTGGCGACTGGACGCTCGCCGAGGAGGGAGAAACGCCATGCCGGCGCCGCGCCCGCGGTGCCCATCTCCGCGCCGCCGACGTCACCGCCGGCGGCGCCGCCGACGCAGCCGCTGCTGGACGAGTCGATGGCATCACTCGGCGCGCTGCTCCAGTCATGCCCGGTTCCGCAGGAGAGGCTCAGTCAGGAGCGCGGCGAGCCACTCTTCACCCGCACCGTCACCAAGGCCACGGCCGTGACGACAGCGGCGGCAACCGCCGTGAAGAAGGCGCCCGCAACGATCAACGTCGTCTTCCGGACCGCCCGGACGACGACGCTGACCGGCTACCGGGCGGCGGACGTCGTCGGGTTCTGGCCGCGACGGGTCATGGCGGCTGGCGCAATCATCGCCGCATTCGGTGTCCTCCTCGGAGCGCAGGGAAGCGCGTTCCTCGGCCTCACGGGCGTCGTGCTCGTGTTGGCAGGCCTGTACCTCATCGCGTTCGGCGTCTGGAGCACGTCGCCACGGATCTTCGGTGCCCTGCTCGCGCTCACGCTCGTCGTCGCCGTGTTCGCGCTGGCCATCCCCTCGACGCGACGATTCCTGTTCGGCACGGACGATGGCACTGATGAGGGCTGGGTGACGGAGCACCTCGTGCCGTGGATGCGCGACCGCTGGTGGGCGCTGCTGCTGATCCTCGCCATCATCATCGTGGTGCCCGCGGTGGCCAGCTACGTCGCCAGGCGGCGAGCGGTCGACCGGGTGAAGCAGACCGACGCCCGCACGGGCGGCCAACCACCCCACGCTCCGCCCGCCTGAACAGAGGCGCCGCGACGAGCCGCGCCTACTGTCGCCGAGATGAGAGCGGTCGTGTGTCGCGAGTTCGGGCCACCCGAAGGCCTCGTGGTCGAAGAGGTCGAGGATCCGCGTCCGCAGGACGGACAGCTCCTCGTCGAAGTTGCTGCGTCGGCGGTGACGTTCCCCGACGCCCTGATGATCGAGAACAAGTACCAGTTCAAGGCGACCCCGCCGTACATCCCCGGTGGCGAGATCGTCGGCGTCGTCGCGGCAGTCGGGAACGGGGTGGATGGATGGGCCGCGGGCGACCGTGTCGCTGGTGGGCCCGGCACGATCGGTGGCTACGCCGAGCTGGCGATCGTTCCCACGGCAACGGCGCGACGTGTGCCCGAGTCGGTCGACTTCGCGGCCGTCGCCGGGCTGAACTACGCCTACGGCACCAGCCTGTACGCCCTTCGCCATCGCGCCTCGTTGCAGCCCGGGGAGACGCTGCTCGTGCTCGGCGCTGGCGGCGCCGTCGGGCTGTCGGCGGTAGAGCTCGGCCGGCTGCTCGGGGCGAGGGTGATCGCCGCCGCGTCCAGCGCAGCGAAGCTCGATCTGTGCCGTGAGCGCGGCGCCGACGACACGATCAACTACTCGACCGAGGACCTCAAGAACCGGGCCAAGGAGCTCACCGACGGGAAGGGCGTCGACGTGGTCTACGACTGCGTCGGCGGCGATCGATCAGAGCAAGCGTTGCGGGCGATCGCCTGGGACGGCCGCTTCCTCGTCATCGGGTTCACCGCCGGCATCCCGTCGATCCCGCTCAACCTGACGTTGCTGAAGAGCTGCCAGATCGTCGGCGTGTTCTACGGGGCGATGACGATGCGCGATCCCGAGCTGAACAGGTCGATCGGTGACGAACTGCTCGACCTCGTGGCCAACCGTCAGCTCCAGCCGCACGTCTCGGGTCGCTACCCGCTGGAACGGGCCGGCGAGGCGCTGCGCGCTCTCATGGACCGCACGGCGATCGGCAAGCTGGTCGTCACGCCCTGACGCGTCACTGCCGAGGGAACTTCTGACATGCGGGCCGCCATCTATCGCCACCATGGCGGACCAGACGTGCTCGCCATCGAGGAGGTCGCCGATCCGACGCCAGGTCCGCTCGATGTCGTCGTCGCCGTCGAGTTCACGGCGCTCAATCGGCTGGACGTCGTGCAGCGCAACGGCTGGTACACGCTGCCGGGCTTCACGCTTCCCCACATCGCTGGGATGGATGTTGCCGGGACGATCGCCCTGATTGGAGATGACGTTGGCGCCGTGGCACCGGGGGATCGGGTCGTCGTCGACCCGTCGCTGGCGGGTGTGTCGCCGGGCTCCAAGCTGGCCGGCCGGGGTGACTTGTACGGCGAGCTGGGAGTCATCGGCGCGACGGTGGACGGCGGCTATGCCGAGTTGTGCCTCGTGCCGGCGTCACACGTCTTCCACGTACCGGAACACGTCTCGCTGGAGGACGCCGCGACGTTCCCGACGTGCCATCTCACCGCCTCGCACGGGCTGTTCGACGTGGGCCGACTTGCGGCGGGTGAGACGGTGCTCGTTCATGCCGCCGCGAGCGGCGTCTCCGTTGCGGCGATTCAGCTCGCCGTGCGTGCCGGCGCCACGGTTCTCGCCACGGCCGGCACGACCGCCAAGCTCGAGCGGGCGGCGGCGCTCGGTGCGGCACACGTACTGAACAACCGGACCGACAGCGTGGTCGAATGGGCGCGGGAGGTCACGGATGGTCGAGGTGTCGACATGGTCTTCGATCACGTCGGGACGGCATTGTTCGAGCCGTCGTTGTTCGCGTTGGCCACGCATGGTCGGCTCGTGACCTGCGGCAACACATCCGGTGACGTCGCGACCATCCCTTCGCTCGGCTTCGTGTTCCATCACGCCATCTCGATCCTGGGTTCCGGGCCCTACGAGCCCCACGAGTTCCGACCGGCGTGGGAACGTTTCTGCGCCGGGCACTTCGACACCGTCGTGGACAGCATCGAGCCACTTGGAGAAGTCGGTGATGCGCAGGAGCGGCTGCAGCACAACGATGTCATCGGCAAGATCCTGGTCCGGCCATGACGTGGTCTGGTCGTGACGCGCCGTACCCAGAGCCGAAAGCGACCCACACGATGGCGCGGACCGGCCGTCCTTGGACGGATCGCAAGCCACCGCCGGCTGCTCCGATCTGGGACGTGATCGAGGGACTCGGCCGCTTCCACGTGCTCGTCAGCGCGATCGAACTGGGTGTCTTCGATGCGTTGGAGACGACGGGCGCCGTGACGGTGGAGGCTCTGGCGACGCGCTTGGGGGCGTCAGTGCGCCATCTCCAGGCCCTCGTCCAGGCCCTCGCCGGGATGGGGTTCGTCGAGCATTGCGGTGAGCGCTACGACCTCAATGACACGTCTCGCCGCTACCTGACGAGCTCCGGCGCGGCGACCATGGCAGCGCTCGTCCCCGTTGCGCCAGGACCGCTCGTCAACTGGTCGAACCTGACCGAGACCGTTCGACGAGGGCGGCCGGCGCGCCCGATCGAGGACGACCCCGTGGCGTTCTACGCCCCGCTCGTCAGGGGAACGTTCGCCACGATCCTGCGCTGCGCCCAGCGCGCCGACCGCCAGCTGTCGTACTCGACCCTCAGCGAGCCTCGCGTCCTGGACATCGCCGCCGGGCTCGCCCCGTGGTCGATCGCCGTGCTCACGTCGAACCCTGGTGCGACCGCCGTCATCAACGATCTCCCCGAGATCCTCGCCGCTGCCGAGCCGCTGCTGGCCGACCACCTCCTCACCGATCGGGTCGAGCTCAGGCCAGGCGATCTCCATGACATCTCGCTGGAACCCGACCACTACGACCTCGCCGTGCTCGGTCACGTCTGTCGAGCCGAGCCGGATCGATTGGGCCGCGAGCTGGTGGAGCGAGCCGCGGCCGCGCTGCGACCAGGGGGCCGGATGCTGCTGACGGACTACTTCCTCGATCGTCAGGTCGAGCTCGAACCGCACGCTGCGATGATGAACGTGACGATCGCGGCGAGCACCCGCGAGGGCCGGTGCCGCACGGCAGACGAGTACGCCGGCTGGATGCGCGCTGGCGGACTGCACAACATTCGCCTGATCGAGCCGATCGGCTTCCAGCGGGTGCTCGTCGGTCGCCGGCCGGCAGATGAGGAGTGGAAATGAGCGAGCGAAGCGAGCGCATGCCGGCCGAGCGAGCGCCAGCTATGTCTGGACGGCGATGGGGTTCGGGGGCGCAGCCCCCGTGGATCAATGACGAGGCACTCGAACGCGTCGACACGATCGTCGACGGCTGGTACGTGGTGACGATGAATCCGAGCCGGGACATCATCCACTACGGCTCGGTGGCCCTGCGCGACGGCGTGATCGTCGCCGTCGGGCCGACCGCTGAGATCGGCACGCGATACGTGGCCGATCGTCGGCTCGGTGGTGAACGGTTCGTCGTCACTCCCGGACTGGTCAACTCGCACATCCACATCACCGGTGAGCCGCTGACGCGCGGCTACGTCCCGGACGACACGCCGTTCGAGGAGAACGTGTTCGTCTGGTTGTGCCCCCTCTACGCCGCGCACGGACCGGAGGACGAGCGGATCTCCGCGCAGCTGGCAGCCACCGAGATGCTGCGCACCGGTACGACGACGTTCCTGGAGGCCGGAACGATCCGGTTCCTCGACGAGGTGTTCGAGGGCCTCACGGCGACCGGCATCCGCGGACGGTTGTCCCGCTGGGTCTGGGATCTCCCACCCGATCCCGACGTCTACCGGCAGCGCACCGACGAGGCGATCGGTCACCTCCAAGCCCAGCTCGAGTCATATCGCAGCGTGGCCGACGGGCGGCTCGGCGCATGGTCGACGGTGATCGGCCACACGACGTGCTCCGACCCGCTGTGGCGGGCGGCCCGGGAGTTGGCCGATGAGCACGGTGTCGGGATGAGCTTCCACATGTCACCGGCGCGCCTCGATCCGGACGGCTTCGCCGCCGAGTTCGGACAGCGGCCGATGGTCCACCTGGATGAGCTCGGCGTGCTCGCTGACGACGTCTGCATCACCCACTGCGTGCACGTCGACGACCGCGAGCTCGAGGTCATGGCGAGGACCGGATCGAGCGTGGCGCATTGCCCCACGACCGCGCTGAAGGTGAGCTATGGCGTGACACAGATCGGACGGATGCCGGAGATGGTCCAGCGCGGCATCAACGTGTCCATCGGCACCGACGGCAACAACGCCTCCAACTACTCCGACCTCATGCGCGCGATGTACCTCGTTGCCGGGCTGTTCAAGGACGCCCGGAGGGACCCTCAGCTGTTCCCTGCGGAAGCCGTGCTGGAGATGGGCACGCTCGGCGGCGCCCGATCACTGGGCATGCAGTCGGCGATCGGGTCACTCGAGCCGGGCAAGCGGGCAGACGTTGTGCTGCACGACACCGACCGGCCGGAGTGGCGACCGCTGCTCAACGTCGTCAATCAACTCGTGTGGTCGGCCGACGGTCGAGGCGTGCACACCGTGTTGGTCGACGGCCGTGTGGTCGTCGAGGACGGCGCCGTGACGGGACTCGACGAGGCCAAGTTGTGGCGCGACGCTCAGCAGTCCGGGGAAGCGATCACGATCCGCGCCGGCCTCCCGGACAAGACGAAGTGGCCGATCCGTGCCTGATGCGGCCGGCGAAGGCGCTGGAGCGCCCGCCGTGCCGAACCGGGTCTTCGCCTCTGAACGACGCGGCCTGGTCCGTGCCTGATGCGGCCGGCGAAGGCGCTGGAGCGCCCGCCGTGCCGAACCGGGTCTTCGCCTCTGAACGACGCGGCCTGGTCCGTGCCTGATGCGGCCGGCGAAGGCGCTGGAGCGCCCGCCGTGCCGAACCGGGTCTTCGCCTCTGAACGACGCGGCCTGGTCCGTGCCTGATGCGGCCGGCGAAGGCGCTGGAGCGCCCGCCGTGCCGAACCGGGTCTTCGCCTCTGAACGACGCGGCCTGGTCCGTGCCTGATGCGGCCGGCGAAGGCGCTGGAGCGCCCGCCGTGCCGAACCGGGTCTTCGCACTCTGAACGACGCGGCCTGGTCCGTGCCTGATGCGGCCGGCGAAGGCGCTGGAGCGCCCGCCGTGCCGAACCGGGTCGTTCGCCTCTGAACGACGCGGCCTGGTCCGTGCCCGATCGGAGCATGCCCCGGTCGGCGAACCGGTGGGAGACTGCCGTCATGTCCGCCACCGAGCGCCCACTGATCCCACACCGTGCGCAGCACCCGACTCGGCCGCCGTCGCCGTCGCCGGCAGCAGCGGCGTGGCGGGGAGCGTGGCGGTGGCTGGGAGCGCCAGCGTCGCCGGCAGCGTTGCCGTCGCGGGTAGCGCGGCGGTGGCCGGAAGCGTCGCCGTGGTCGGCAGCGTCTCGACCGCCGGCAGCGTCGCCGTTGCCGGCAGCGCGGCGACAGCGGCCAGCGTCGGTGTGCTCGGCAGCATCCTCACGATCTTCGGGATCGGCATCCGCAACTGCGTGGCGACGGTTGCCTGCATCCGCTGCCGGCGCTGCATCGCGTGCGTGGGGTGCATCGACTGCACGGACTGCATCGGGTGTGTCGGGTGTGTCGGCCTCCGCGGCGCGGTCGGTCAGCGCAATGTGCGAGCGGCGTAGCGAGATGGACGTCGATCCGCTCATCCGCGAAGCGGAGCTCAACCATCGCGTCAGGCTCGACCGTCGTGGTCGGCGGTTCCTCCCGGTCGCCGACTCGCGCTGGGGGGAACTGATCCTGCCCGCTCCGGATGAACCACCGGAGGCCGACGACGGCGGACTGCGGGTCGTCCTGTTCGCCAGCTGGGAGTTCGGATACCTGGCGATCGAAGCCACGAAGGCCTATGCCCGCCGGTTTCCCGGGCGCGCCCAGCTCGTGGGCTTGGCGACCGACGACCCGATGAACCCCGAGGCGCGCATCAGCCGCAAGAAGCGGGTGTGGCGACTTTTCGGTCGGGAGGAGATCGTCGCGATCGAGACGGCAGTTGTTGAAGCGGCACTCGTTGCCGGCTGCCCCGTCTTCACGGGGGAGATCAAGACCGACGGCTTTCGCGAGCTGCTCGACGACTGGCGGCCCGACGCGATCGTCAGCTGCGTGTTCGGCCAGATCATCGACCGAGCGATCATCGATCGGCCGCCGTACGGCATCTACAACTTCCATCCCTCCGATCTGGCCCACGGCATCGGTGCCGGGCCCACGCCAGCCGAGGGTCTCGCTGCACGTGGCCTGACGAGCACGCCCTGGACCATCCACCACGTGACAGAAGCGGTCGACGCCGGCGGCGTCGTCGCCGTCTCACCGTCGATCAACGTCGCCGACACGGGCGGCAACCTGCCGGCCGATCCTCTGGTGCTGTACGACAAGCTCCTCGTGCCGGTCGGCTGCCTTGCCGCCTGTCTCATCGACGCGCTCTGGCAGCGCTTCGCGCGAGGGCAGCCGGGGCAGCTCGATCACCTGGACGTCGGGGCCGCCCTACCGGAGTCGGTCAAGCAACAGCTCGATGCGCCGATCAGCACCAACGCCCACACGACCGTGCTTCCGAGATTCGACGCGACGTTCCTCGAAACGTTCTGAGACGACGATCGGCCATGCTGTGATCCATGGTCGCTTGGAAGGACGTGGTGAGCGAGGAGCCGGCATTCGCCGCGAAGGTGCGGGCGCTGTTCGACGCCCACAAGCACAAGACGATCGCGACGCTTCGCTCCGACGGCTCGCCGCGGATCTCCGGCATCGAGGCGGAGTTCACTGACGATGAGCTCACGTTCGGCTCGATGACCGGATCGCGCAAGGGAGCCGATCTGGCGCGCGACCCTCGATTCGCGCTGCACAGCCCCTCGGTCGATCCTCCGGAAGCGGACCCGGCGGGTTGGGTCGGCGAGGCCAAGATCGCCGGGCGCGCCCTGCTCGTCGGTGACCTCGAGGATCCAGGCGGTCAGCTCTTTCGGGCCGACGTGGACGAGGTGGTGCTGACGAGCCTGAACGAAGCGGGCGACCGCCTGCGGGTCGAGACGTGGCGCCCTGGTGGTCCGGTCCGCCGCATCGAACGCGAGTGAGAGGGCTCGCTAGCCGTAGACGACCCGTGTCACCCATTCGGCGACGAGAGCCGGCTTCTCCACGCCGTCGATCTCGACGGTGTAACTGCGAGTGACCTCGAGAGAGTTGCCCTTGAGCTCGACGTTGGTGGTGACGCCGCGGGCGCGGATCCTGGAGCCGACCGTGACCGGATTGACGAAGCGCACCTTGTTGAACCCGTAGTTGATGCCCATCAGCATCCCCTCGAACCGCACCGGATCAGGGATCGTCGCGCTGGCCCCGGCGGACAGGTGCGTCAGCATCGACAGGGTCAGGAAGCCATGGGCGATCGTCCGACCGAACGGAGTGTCCTTTGCCCGCTCGGGATCGACGTGGATGAACTGATGGTCCTGGGTGACGTCAGCGAACTGGTTGATCCGGTCCTGGGTCACCTCGAACCACTCGCCGACGCCCTCGTCCGTGCCGACGTCGGACTTGAACAACTCGAACGCTCTCTCAGCAGCCTCGCTCATGACGCGGACCTTAGGTCCGCGAGCGGTCCACCTCAGCTCCCGGACGGGCGCTGCACGTCCTCCTCGCCGACGGCCATGTTCCCGTAGGTCGGCTCACCGGCCTTGTCGTACCTGAGCTGGACGGCGCCGCTGGGGTAGCTGACCGACTCGGCGAGGCGCAGCGCCGTCGGCACCGTTCCACCACCGAAGACCTGCTTGCCGGTGCCGAGGAGCAGCGGGTACACCCAGAGGCTCAGTCGGTCGACGAGGCCCGACTGGAGCAGTGACTGCACGAGGTCCAGGCTGCCGATCACGTGGATCTCCTCGTGGCGGTCCTTCAGGCCCGTGATGGTCTCGGTCAGCTCGCCGGCGAGCAGCGTCGAACCCTGCCAGGCCAGGGGCTCGCTCAGCGTGCGGCTGGCGACGTACTTCGGCACTGCGTTGAGCAGCGCGGTGAACGGCACCTCCTCGGGAGCGTGGGGCCAGTAGTCGGCGAAGATCTCGTACGTCTTGCGGCCGAGCAGCAGGGCATCCATATGGCTCGCCTGCTCGAACATGGCGTCGCCGGAGGACTGGTCGAAGAGCGGCGCCTGCCATCCACCGTGTGTGAAGCCGCTGTCGCGGTCCTCGTCGGGCCGCGCCAGGTGCCTGTGCCACGCCGTCCAGTGTCATGAACTCCGTCACGATGAGCTTGCCCACGGGTCAACCTTTCCTGGGTCCATCCGTCGCGGTGCCGCGCAGCAGCGCGTTCGATCTCGGCCATCTGCAGCTCGTGGCGCGCGTACGCCCCTGGATCCGTGTATCCACGGTCGTGACGCCACGCCGACTCGGTGACAACCAGCAGCACATAGCTGAAGACGGCGCTGGTGACGAGCACCCGGGCGACGAGCTCGAGGGCCGACAGCACGGCGCCGAGGTGGTCCAGCAATGCGTCGCCCGCGCCCCCGACGATCGGCCGGTCGCCGATCGTCGCCGTGAGCGCCCAGATCACGATCATCGTCAGACCGGCCAGCCCCACGAGGCCGGCCCATCGCTGCACCCAGTCGAGGCGGCGCACGTCCCGCTCGGCGCGTGAGCGGCATGACATAGAGCCTGGCGCTGACGAGGTGCACGAACGGGCTGAGCGCCAGGAGCGTGACACCGATCAGCAGCGCGACGCTGCCGGCGAGGTGTTCGACGAGGATCAGCGCGAGCACGAAGAACACGGCGTAGACGGGCGCCATGATGACGAGCACCCACCCGGCGATCGTGCTCGCCGGCAGCATCGTCTTGACGCGAGTGGCGCCGCGCACCAGCCCGCTCGGCAAGCTGAGCAGCGACGGGAGCAGGAGGATGGCGTACTGGACGCTGATGACGATGCGGGCTGTGTTCTCATCGAGCCCGACGACCTCCTCGAACGAGCTGGCGAGCAGCCACTCGAGCGGGAGCACGGCGACGACCAACGGCGCGAGCATCGAGATCGCCCAGCCGGCAAGGAGCAGGCGGCCGGACAGGCGCAGCTGGCGCCAGGTCACCGCCGCCACGACCAGCGTGAGGGTCAGGACGGGGACGGCCAGGGAGACGAGGTACACCGCGACCACGCCGAACACCGAGTATCCGTCCAGATCGCGCTCGGCCAGGTCGCGGATCGCCAGGATGCTCGACACGATCGAGAACGGGATGGCGACGAGGAGCAGGCTGCGCCGCCACGTGACGTAGCCCTGCATGAGTGCGTCGGGGATCCCAACGGCGTCCAGTTGCGCCGCCTCGGCCGGAGTCGGACGGCTCCGCCTCGCGCCGGCGAACAGCGCCCGTCGCAGGTGTCGTCCGACCGCCACGGTGCATTGTCTCAGACGAGCACGCCCGCAGAGACGGTCACGGGTTCGATGTGACTCGTTCCGGCTCGACCAACACGGCGGTGCGACGCTGCGCGGCCATCACCCGGTCGTACTCGTCCCAGTCGTCATGGGTACCACCGGCGGCGGTGAACACGTCGCGGAGCAGCTGCGGCACACGTTCGAGCGCGAAGTCCTCGGGCAGATCGTCCGGGCCGATCAGGTGGACCGGACCCTCGACGGCCGCCCACTCCCATCCGGCGCGGAACACGATCGTGGCACGACCCGTGCGACGTAGCAGGCGGAGCTTGACGGTCGATCCCCCGGCGACGAGCCCGACGACCGGACGGTTGAAGATCGGGTCCTCGAGGACGCCAGCGTTGACCACCGAGGCTTGGACCGACCCGTCACGCCTCGTCAGGGCGATCACGGCGAGGCCGTGATCAGCGGCGGCCAGGCGCCGTACCAATGTGAGATCGAGCTGCATCACGTCGTAGCTCTAGTCGACCGTCCACTGCCGACCCGAACCGGGCGCGCTAGTCATCGAGGCTGCCCATGGTCAGGTTGACGATGGTTCCCGTCATCCCACTCGCCTTGTCGGAAGCCGTGAACGCCGCCACCTCGGCCATCTCGGCGAGCGTCATGAGACGTCGCGCGTGCGTCCTGCTGGCGAGGACCTCCTGCCACTGTTCCCACGTCATTCCCAATGCCGTGGCGCGCGGCTCGAAGGCTTCCTTGATCGTGTCGGTCTCCGGCATGGCCTGCGGTCGCAGGCCGACGACGCGAATCCCGTGCGGCGCGAGCTCGGCGGAGAGATCTCGAGTGAGTGCCTCCAAGGCGGCCATCGCCGGGCCGTACCCTCCGACGAGGGGGACGCCCGAGCGAGAGAGGAGCGACGTGACCCTCATGATCACTCCGGACCGATTGGGGATCATGTGCCTTGCCGCGCACCGCGCCGTCAGGAAGTACGACCTCGTGTATGCCGCAATCGGCCGGGAGAATCGCTCGACATCCAGCTCGACCAACGGCACGCCGAGGATCTCCGTGTCGGAGATCCCGACCGAGTTGAACGAGATGTCGACGCGGCCCGCCGTGTCGATGACCGACTGCAGATGACCGTTCACAGCGTGCTCGTCCAGAGCGTCCACCTCAGCCGCCTCGGCGGATCCGCCTCTGGCGACGACGTCCTTGGTGACGACTTCGACCGGCGCCAGGTCGCGACCGGTGACGAAGAGCCGTGCTCCCTCCGACGCAAACGTGCGTGCCACAGCGCCTCCGATCGCGCCGCCGGCGCCGTAGATCACCGCAACCTTGTCCTTCAGCAGCATCGCTGGTTCCTCTCGTCGACGTTCGTTGACGATGCAGACACCGCGCCGTCGGGAAAGTGGGCGCCGTGACGGCCGACCTGATCGCGAGGGCGAAGGGCGGCGACGGGGACGCGTTCCGGCAGCTGACCGAACCGCACCGCCGCGAGCTCCAGGTGCACTGCTACCGGATGCTCGGATCCTTCCAGGACGCCGAGGACGCCGTCCAAGACACGTTGCTGGCCGCGTGGCAAGGGTTCAGCGGGTTCGAGGGTCGCTCGTCGCTCCGCACGTGGCTCTACCGGATCGCCACGAACCGGTGCCTCAACGCCCGCCGCGCGGCCAGCCGGCGCCCGGCCAAGGAGTGGGACGTGCCCGGGGTCGAACCGCCGGAACCAACCCGCCTCGGCGAAGTCGTGTGGCTGGAGCCGTGTCCCGATGCGCTGTTCGAAGCAGCTGTCGACGTGCCGGTCGGCCCCGAAGCCCGGTACGAGACGATCGAGTCCATCTCGCTGGCGTTCGTGACGGCGCTGCAGCTCCTGCCTCCGCGCCAGCTCGCGGTCCTCGTCCTGCGCGATGTCCTCGGGTTCCACGCCGATGAAGTGGCCGAAATGCTCGATTCGACCGTCGACTCGGCCAACAGCGCGCTCAAACGGGCGCGTGCCGGCCTGCAGCGTCACCGATCATCGACCGTCGACCGCGAACTGCCACCGGTCGCTGCCTCGGCTTCGGAGCACGCCGTCGTCGCGTCGTTCGTCCGGGCCTATGAGTCCGCCGACCTCGACGCGGTGGTGGCCCTGCTGACTGACGACGTCTTCATCTCGATGCCACCGATGCCGTTCGAGTACGAGGGCCGAGACGTGGTGGCGGGCTTCTTCGCCAACCTGTTCCGCGCCGGCAGGAGGTTTGACCTCGTGCCGACCAGAGCGAACGGGCAGCCGGCGTTCGGTGCGTACCTGCGCGGTCTCACGGACGTCCGCCACGGGGTTGGTCTCATCGTCCTCACGCTCGCCGGCGACCGGATCTGCGCCATGACCCGCTTCGAGAACAGCGTGCTGCCATGGTTCGGGCTCCCGCGATCACTACCGAGCCCGTAGTCGCAACCGCTCGGCGCACAGCACGTACAGCGAGTCGTCGACCATCGCTCGAGCATCGGGCGCGTAGCGAGCTTGGAGCTCCGACGCGAGGGCGAGGTCGACGATCTGGAAGCCGTGGCGCCGCATGAAGTCCTGGTAGTCCTCTGGATGCACTCCGAACGTGACCGGTTCGCCGATCAGGCTGAGCGCGCCCGGTGCCGTGCGGCGCGCTGTCCCCAGCGGTCCTGGGTCGTCGACCAGGTACCACATGTCATGGGCGATCTGGGAACCGGCTCCGCCCAGTTGGTGCACTGCGTCGAGTGTCGCCTTCACCGCGGCTCGCGTCAGGTACATCGGCACGCCCTCCCAGACGAAGAACGTCGCGTCACCGACGGCGCAGCCGGCGTCGGAGAGGACGTCGGTGAGCGCCTGGGATTCGAAGTCGATCTCGACGCGCACCACGTTGGCATCGGGGAACTCGTCTCCGTGCTTGGCAATCGTGGCTGCCTTCGCCCGGCTGATCGGCGCGAGGTCGACCTCGAACACGGGGCGCCCGTCGAGTTGGTCAGCGAAGCGGTAGGCGCGTGTGTCGTACCCGGCGCCGAGCAGCACGACCTGGGTGACACCGGCATCGAGCGCCTCGGTGAGGTGCTCGTCGATGAAGCGGTGGCGCAACGGCACGTACGTCGTGCCGGTCGGACCGAGCCGACGCAACACGCGTCCGGTCACCGAGTCGGACCACATGGCGAGCGTTCGTCGAGCGGCGCTCGACAAGAAGTACTGCGCCCACGGATCGTCGACGACACGCTCGGCGGCGGGCTTGAGGTGCTCGACGGCGCGAGCCATCGTCACGGCCTCCGCGGTCAAGCTCGGTCGGGCTTGGAGCCGATGGGCGAACGGCCGCAGCTGATCACCGCTCATGGGCTCCATGATGGATCAGCACGCCGACGGCGGGAATCCAGAGGGATCCGACCGCGGCCAACTGGGAAGCTGGGGCCGTGGGCGAAATGCTCGGCACGCGAACGGTCGTGCTCGTCGAGGGCGTCAGCGATCAGCGAGCTCTCGAACGGTTGGCGGCGCGTCGGGGCCGTGACCTGGAAGCCGAGGGTGCCACGCTCGTACCGATCGGCGGCGCCACGACGATCGGGCGCTTCGTCGAGCTCTTCGGGCCACGCGGCTTCGACGTGCGCTTGGCCGGCCTCTGCGACGCCGGCGAGGAGCGGGCCTTCCAGCGGGCGCTCGAACGGGCGGGGCTCGGCGCCGACCTGACGCGCGCCGACATGGAAACGCTGGGGTTCTTCGTGTGCGACGAGGACCTGGAGGATGAGCTGATCCGGGCGATCGGCGTCGCCGGCGTCGAACAGGTCGTCGCTGAGCAGGGCGAGCTGCGGTCGTTCCGCACGCTCCAGCGTCAGCCCGCACAGCAGGGCAGGAGCGTCCAGGCGCAGCTCCGGCGCTTCATGGGCTCCAAGGGCGGCCGCAAGATCCACTACGCACCGGTGTTGGTCGACGCTCTCGATCTCGAACACGTGCCCCGCCCGCTCGACGGCGTGCTCGCCCACATCTGACGCCATCTGGGTGGTGTGGGTCCCGGATCCGAGACCGTGGCCACCCAGATGCCCGGATGAGACCGAGACCACCCAGATGGGCGGGGCAGGGCGGCCGGCCCGCTCGCGCACCCCCTTCGTAGGATGGGTGGCGAGATGCCCGACGCGCCCTTCGCCGACCCTGCGTCGGCCGATCTCCCGACCGACGGGCTGAACCCGGACCAGCTCGACGCCGTCGTCCACGCCGATGGGCCGTTGCTCGTCGTGGCGGGCGCCGGGTCCGGCAAGACCCGTGTCCTGACCCACCGCATCGCCCACCTGATCCACGAGGGGGTGCATCCGTCCCGAATCCTCGCCATCACGTTCACCAACAAGGCCGCCGACGAGATGCGCCAGCGCGTCGGCGCGCTCGTGGGCCCGGTGATCCGCGGCATGTGGGTGAGCACGTTCCACTCGGCGTGCGTGCGGATCCTCCGGGCCAACGCCGACCGGCTCGGGTACCCGCGGCAGTTCTCGATCTACGACCAGGCCGACTCCGTGCGCCTCACGGGGTACGTGGTCCGTGACCTGCACCTCGACGCCAAGCGGTTCACCCCACGCGGCGTGCACGCCCGGATCAGCCTGTGGAAGAACGAGCTGGTCGACCCGATCGAAGCGGCGAGCGCGGCCACGCACGTCTTCGAGCGCAAGCAGGCAGACGTCTACCGCGAGTACCAGGCCCGGCTCCAGAAGGCAGGGGCGATGGACTTCGACGACCTGCTCATCAACACCGTGCGCCTGCTCCGCGAGCACCCTGACGTGCTGGAGCACTACCGGGAGCGCTTCGAGTACATCCTCGTCGACGAGTACCAGGACACGAACCAGGCGCAGAACGAGATCGTCCTCATGCTCGCCGGCGGTCACCACAACGTGACCGTCGTGGGTGATACGGACCAGAGCGTGTACGGCTTCCGGGGCGCCGACTTCCGCAACATCCTGCAGTTCGAGGAGGCGTTCCCCGAGGTCACCACGGTCGTCCTCGACCAGAACTACCGCAGCACCCAGACCATCCTCGACGCCGCCAACGCGGTCATCGCCAACAACGCCGCCCGCAAGCCGAAGAACCTGTGGACCGACGCAGGTCGCGGCGACCGGATCGTCCGCTACCACGCCGAGGACGAAGGGGATGAGGCCACGTACGTCGCCTCGATGGCCCGCCGCCTGCACGACGACGAGACGATGAACTGGCGGGAGCTCGCCGTGCTGTACCGCACGAACGCCCAGAGCCGCGTCGTCGAAGAGGCGATGATGCGCCTCGGCGTCCCCTACAAGGTCGTGGGCGGCACCCGCTTCTACGACCGCCGGGAGGTCAAGGACGCCATGGCCTACCTGCGGGCCGTGGTCAACCCGGCCGACGAGGTCAGCGTCAAGCGCGTGCTCAACGTGCCCAAACGAGGTGTCGGCGACGCCAGCATCGCCAAGCTCGACGCTCTGGCGGCCGCCGAGGGGATCGGCTTCCTCGACGCATTGCGCCGGGCGGACGAAGCCGGCGTCACCGGACCGGCAGTTCGTGGCATCGAGGCGTTCGTCGCCCTCGTCGACGAGCTCGGTGCGCTGGCGGGCGACGGTGACGCAACCTCCGAATCCGGCCGCGGTCCCGGCGACGTCCTCCAGGCCGCTCTCGACGGCTCTGGGTACCTGGCTGAGCTGGAGGCCGAGGACACCGTCGAATCGGCCGGGCGGCTGGAGAACCTCGCCGAGCTCGTTGGTTCGGCTCGCGAGTTCACGCACGTCGACGAGTTCCTGGAACAGGTCTCCCTGGTCGCGGACACCGACGAGCTCACGGAGGACGATCAGGTCGTGCTCATGACCCTCCACTCGGCCAAGGGCCTGGAGTTCCCGGTCGTCTTCCTCGTCGGGGCCGAGGACGGGATCTTCCCCAACGTCCGCACGCTCGAACAACCCGACGAGCTGGAAGAGGAGCGGCGCCTCGCCTACGTGGGGATCACGCGGGCGAGAGAGCGACTCTTCATCACGCACGCCTGGAGCCGCAGCCTGTTCGGCTCGACGCAGTACAACCCGCCGTCACGGTTCATCGAAGAGATCCCCCCTGAACTCATCGAGTCGCAGGGCAACATCTCGGGCCGCACCGGCTACGGCCGCCAGAGCCTGCGGCCACGCGCGGACTGGCGATCACCGCCCGAATATCGCCGCCGCCGTGGCGACGGACGCGACCTCGGCGACGGGCGACGGACTGATGCCCATCGCGAACGCGTCGTCGAGGCCGCCATGGCGGCCGGGCAGCGGGCCTCGGAAGCCGGTGGGTCCATTCACCTCGGTCTCAACATCGGCGACGACGTCGAGCACCCTGCTTTCGGGGAGGGCGTGATCATCGACTTGCGCCGCGTGGGCGAGACGATTGAGGCGACCGTCAACTTCCCCGGCGCAGGCATGAAGCACCTCGACCTGTCCTTCGCGCCCCTCCGCAAGCGCTAACTCCGGCTCGCTGGCGCTCGCCGCCTCGCTTCGCTCAGCCGTAGATCCAGAGCAACCCGAAGCGACGGCCGGTCACCTCCGTTGTGAACACGTCGCCGTCGATCGTGAACGTGAAGCGCACGGTGTTGCCCTTGAGGATGAACGAGCGGGGCAACGTCACCACCGCGGTGACTGCACCGGTCGCTCGGTCGAACGTCACGACCCCGGCGCTGGTCGCGCTGGCGCACACCGTCGACTGACCCACCTGGCTGGTGGGCGTGCTGATCGCCTGCAGCCCTTCGACCGCCAGAGCGATCGTCGGACAGGTCGTGAATGGCTCTCCGGCGACGCGCCCGGACAGCACGAGGGTCCCGCCGCCGCCCGGCCGCAGCCCGATCAACGCGCCGTCGACGGTCAGTGTGTTCGGCGTGAGGTTGAGCCCGACGACGAGCGGGTTGTGGTCGGACGACCGCAACGGATCCGGCTCGTACAGCGGCCTCGCGTCGGACTCGCGCTCGAAGCCCCGTGTGTCTTCGCCAAGGTCCTGGACGGTGTCGTTGTAGTCGAACAACGGCGACTCGTCGGCGTTGATCGCCCACTCGGCGACGCCGGTGACCTGGTCCGCCAGCGTGGACGTCGCCAAAGCGTGATCGAGGTAGCCGAGCTGACCGTCGAACAGGAAGCTGTACGCGCCGTCACCGATGTGCTCTTCGATGAGGTCCGTGTAGCCCTTGCCGGTCAGCGTGGTGATCGGCGTCTCCCGGCGATACGAGTTGAGGTCGCCGAGGATCAGGTAATCAGGGTCGCCGCTTCCGGTCGGGTCCGTGGCGAGGTAGTCGGCCAGCGCCTGCGCCGCCAACGTGCGAGTCCCGGAGCAGTTGCCCTGCCCGTCGCCCTTGTCCGGGTCGTTGAACTCGTTGGGATTGGTGGTCGTGCACGCCGAGCCCTTCGACTTCAAGTGGTTGACGGCGACGGTCAAGCGCTCACCTGTGCCGACCTCTTCGAACGTCTGGATCAGCGCCGGCCGGTTGCGGTTGTCGATGAACCGCGGATCGATCGCCGACGTCAGCACCTTGAACGACCCGACCGGGGTGACGACGGCGGGTCGGTAGATCAGCGCCACCTTGATGGCGTCGGTGCCGATGGTCCCGGTCTGGATCGCCGCGTACGGACCCTCGCCTGCTGCGTTCAGCGCGTCGACCAGCGCCTGCGTCGAGGCGCCCGCGTCGTTCTGGATCTCGATCAACCCGACGACGTCGGCGTCCATCTCGGCCATCGCTGCGACGATCTTCGCCTGCTGGCGTTCCAGCTCGGCGTCCGAGTCGGCACCACGGCAGTCGAGCGTGCCCGAGGGACCGCACGAGCCGGTGCTGTTCGAGGACGTCTGGTCGATCGTCGTGAAGAAGTTGAGGACGTTGAACGTCGCCACCTTCAACGTCCCGCCGACGTCCTCCGGCTTGGGCGGCGCGGGATTGTCGGCGGCGAACGAGTAGTCGACTTCGGGGATCGGTCGGATGCGCCACGCGCTGAACGACCATTCCATGACCCCGGTCAGCCCCTCGATGCTGTCGCCGACGCGGAAGCGATTGTCGAGAGCAAGCCCGCCTGTCGGGTACGGATACGGCTCGTCGGGCTGGCCGGTCGCGTTCGTGATGGCATCGTTCTGGTCGTTGTTGTCGTCGTCGAGGAAGATGCGACGCGTGTTCAGATCGGCGAGGAACGCGGTGAACCCTTCGAGCTCGGTGGGTTGTCGTGGGTGAACTGGTACGGCACGTCCTCGGCGGTCAGCACGAGCTGACCGAACTGCGCCAGCTGGAAGTACTCGCTCAACTCGAGGCGGCCCTCGAATGTTGCGACCATGCCTTCGATCGCCTCGAACGTCGCAGCACTACGCGTCGAGCCAGCCGCCGGGAGCGTGACCTCGGCCGCCGCGGGCAGGTCATTGCCGCTCGAGAGGATCGTGACACTCGCAGGGGACGCCGGGGCGCCGATCTGCGTCATCTCGAATGACTCGTTGACGGTCCCGCTGACCTCCACGAGGTCGCCCGCTTCCAGATCGGCGGGGCAGTTCGCGCCGCACAACACGAAGACGCCTTCGGACGTGTTCGGGTCGAGGTCGGCGTCGGCGTCCTCCTCCTGGACGAAGAAGCCGTCGAGCATGTCCTGCCGCGTGAACAACGACGTGACCACGGCTCTCACGAGGACGTCTTCCCCGGCTCGTGGGCTCGCCGCCTCATTGCCCTGGACCTCGGAGATCGGCGTGATCTCGAGGACCGACACCATGACCGTGCACGTCGCGGTCTGCTCGTCGTCGGTGGTGAACGTGATCTCGACGGCGAAGGATGTGGGCGGGGTGGTTGCCGCCACGTCGAGCGTGGCTGTCCCGTCGCCGTGATCGGTCAACGTGATGCCTTCCACCTCCGCGGAGGTGATGGCGATCGACTCGATCGTGCTGTCGGAGTCGGTCGCCGACACGTCGGCGGAGGCCGCCGTGCCCTGAGGCGTGGTCAACGCGGCGGGGCACGTCGCCACCGGCTCTGCCGGGCCCGACGTCGAGAACGTCTGGCCGGGATTGACCGACCCGAAGCTGTCGTCCCCCGTCGCCGTCCAGGTGAACGAGCCGTACGTGCCGCCGGTGCCGGTCAGCGCCAGCGACGAACCAACGGGCTCCGTACCGGCTTGGGCAACGCCGATGTCGGTCGACGTCAAGCCATTGGCAGGACCGCCCACCGCCGCGAACGTGCCCTCGTAGCTGAGGAACTGCTCCACCGCACCCAACGGATCGACGAGAGCGAGCCCGTCCGGCGCTCCGTTCTGGATCCCGTTGGTTGGGTACGTGAGCACGACCGTGCCGAAGCCTCCGGCTTGACCGGCGACGACACCGCTCAGGGCGTCGGTGTCGTACACCGTGCCGCCGTTGCCGTTGTAGAGCACCACCGTCCACCCGGTGAGGTCGGTCCCGGCCGGCGCCGCGAGCTCCACCGCCTCGCCGGCATCCGTGCCGGTGTTGTCGTAGTGGAGCTCGTTGATGAACACCGTGCTCGACGGGTCGACGACGGCGCCCGCCGGAGCGGAGGCGGCGACCGATGCCACCACGACGGCGGCCAGAGCACTGAGGACGAGCGGGCGGCGGAAGGCAGCGTGCATCGACCGCCGAGGGTAGGCGACGGGCCCCGGGTCGATTTCCGCCAGGGGCTGAACGCGGAGCGAACTCTCGGTGGCGCGCAGGTGCTTGAATCGCGGGCCATGAAGGCGGCCCTCCTCATCGAGAGCCTGACCGGCAACACGTGGCGCGCCGGTGAGCTGATCGGGACCGATCTCGAGCAGGAGGGCTGGACGATCACCGGCCTCACCAAGCTTCGACAGCCGGATTACGCGGCGATCCAGGACGCCGACATCGTGCTCGTCGGCACGTGGGTCCACGGGCTGTTCGTCGTCGGTCAGACACCGTGGGCGCTGGCCGCGATCTCCAACCTGCCGGCGATGCGCGGCAAGCAGGCCGCCGTCTTCTGCACGTTCGCCCTCAACCCCGGGCGCAGCCTCGACAAGCTGACCGGTGCCGTCGAGGCGACCGGCGCCACGGTTGTCGGAGGGCTCGCCCTCAGCCGCTCCAAGCTCGAGGCGCACAGCGAGGAGTTCGCCAGCCGCCTGGTCGCCGCGACGTCGCCGACGGTGTGAGCCTCACCGGGCCCGCGCGTCGCTAGAGGACGACCACCTTCGTACCGACCTGCGCCCAGTCCCACATCCACTGGGCATCAGGCGTCGATTGCCGCACGCAGCCGCCGGACAGCGGCTGGCCCAGCTGGCTCTCGCTCTGCAGCGGCACGCCGAACTTCGACGGGATCTCGTGGAACCCGATCCGCCCGCCGTTTGGCCCATACGCGAAGCGCACCATGTAGCGCCACTTCACGTCCGGGTTGTCGGTCGAGTACGTGTACATCGAGCGGGAGTACACGCTGTAGGTGCCGGCGTACGGCTCGTGGAGCCGCCCGGAGACAGCGTGCGTCTTGACGACCGTGCCGTCCTCCTCGACGGCCCACACCCGCTGCTGGCCGCGGTCGTACACCACGCGACGGCCGGTTCCCGAGTTGGCGGGAAGCCCGGCGTCGCCGGGGACACCGCCCGACGGTGACCCACCGGACACCGCACCATCGACCCAGATGCCGAGCCGGCGGCCCGTTGTCCGGCCGACGATCCCGTCCTGCGCCAGGCCGCTGTCGCGCTGGAAGGCCCTGACGGCGTGCACGCTGGAGACGCCGAACCAGTCGTCGGGGCCGATCAGGTGGTAGCCGAGCGACACGAGTCGCCACTCGACACAGAGCGCGTCGGCGCCCCGGGCGTCGTAGTTCACCGGTGACGAGATCACGCAGGCCGTCGGCATGGGCAGCGGGGCAGTCGTCGGCGGCGGTGGCGCCTCCGCGACGGCGTCGGCGTCGGCCGCCGGCGCTCCTTCCTCGCCAGGCGTGGTGTCCGGCGCAACAGCAGTCGCGGAAAGGCTCTCGGTCGCTCGAGCCGCCGGATCGGGCGATGTCTCGGTCGCCGGCGTCGTCGTCTCCGCCACCGACGTGGTCGTCGGATCGTTCTCGTTCGTGGCGCTGGGAGGCGTTGGCGGCGTCGGTGGTGTCGGTGTCGTCGCGGCGTGGGCGCTGACGCCCGGTACGACGACGGAGAGTCCAACGACCACGGCCAACACTCCACGCCGATGACGTTGCGCGATCGACGTGATGCGGCCCCCACCAGCTCCCGGCATGGGCCGGGACACTAGCCCGTGGTGTCCGCCTGCAAGTCGATCATGAGCGTGGTTCGGTCGTCGACCCGCGGCCGCACGCCCTCCGGCGGTGCCAGCTCTGTGACCTCGAAGCGGGCGCCGGTGCAGTCGACGAACGTGCTCGTCCTCTCGACCTGCGTCACGTGGCACAGCGGGTCGCCGCCGGCGCGGAAGCCCCAGTAGATGATCCAGCCGCGAGTGGGATCCGTCCCCTCATGGTCGAGGACCAGTGTGCGCGTGCCGCTCGTCGTGTCCAGATCGGGGAAGACGATCGGACCGCTCTCCTCGATCTCCTCGGCCACCTGCTCCACCCGTCCGACACGGAACTCGGTCGGTGCGAGCCGTTCCGTGGCGTCGTCGCCACCGGAGACGAGGACGGCGATCAGCCATGTTGCGAGGAAGATCAAGCCCAGGACGATCACGCCGCCGAGCACCGGAACAACGGCTCGCGCGAACGGCGAACGCAGCCGCGCCGGGCCCGCGGCGCGCCCGGCGGCGGGCTCGCGGGTGAGTGGCGGCGCAGCCATCCTCCCATTCTGGTGGACCATTGCATCGCCCCCACGGCGACCGCGTAGGGTGCGGCCCGCCCACGCCCGCCCAGCCCACGTCAAAGGACGAACGAATGGACCTGTTCGAATACCAGGGCAAGCAGTACTTCGGCCGCTTCGGGATCCCGGTCAGCCCCGGCGGCGTCGCCGAGACCGTCGACGAGGCGGTCGCGCAGGCCGAGGCCGCCGGGTACCCGGTTGTCGTGAAGGCGCAGGTCCAGGTCGGAGGCCGCGGCAAGGCGGGCGGGATCAAGCTCGCCAACGACGCCGACGAGGTCCGCCAGCACGCTGGGAACATCCTCGGCATGGACATCAAGGGCCACCGCGTCGACCGAGTGTGGGTCGAGCAGGCCTCGGACATCGACGAGGAGTACTACGCCAGCTTCACCCTCGACCGGGCTGCCAAGCAGCACCTACTGATGCTCTCGGCCCAGGGCGGCGTCGAAATCGAGGAGGTGGCGGCGAAGGACCCGGACGCCATCGTCAGGCTGCACATCGATCCCGTGGACGGGCTGTCACGGGAGACGGCGCGCCAGGCGGCCGTCGATGCGCGGATCCCGGAGCGAGCCGTCGACGGCGTCGCCGACATCCTCATGAAGCTGTACCGCTGCTTCGTCGACGGCGACTGCGACTTGGCGGAGATCAACCCGCTGATCCTCAAGCCCGACGGCGCGGTGCACGCCCTCGACGCCAAGGTGAGCCTCGACGGGAACGCCGCCTTCCGCCATCCGGAGTGGGAGGAGTACGACAAGACCGAGGTGCTCGACGACCGGGAGCAACTGGCGAAGGAGCATGACCTGCAGTACATCGGCCTCGACGGGTCGGTCGGGATCATCGCCAACGGAGCTGGTCTGGCGATGAGCACGCTCGACGTCGTCAACCAGGTCGGCGGAGAGGCGGCCAACTTCCTCGACATCGGCGGCGGTGCCAACGCCGACGTCATGGCGGCGGCCCTCACGGTGATCAACCACGACGAGAACGTGCGCTCGATCTTCGTCAACATCTTCGGTGGCATCACTCGCGGCGAGGAGGTGGCCAAGGGCGTGGTCGAAGGACTGCGCCGCGTTGAGTTGCGGGCCCCGATCGTCATTCGTCTGGACGGCACGAACGCGGAGGAGGGCCGGCAGATCATCCTCGACGCCGGCATCCCGGCATCGAAGTTGATCAGCAAGCCGACGATGTTGGAGGCCGCCAGGGAGGCGGTCCGCATCGCCAACGGGGCGAGGGGGGTCGCGTGAGATGTCGATCTTCGTCGACGAGAACACGAAGGTGGTCGTGCAGGGGTTGACCGGCGGCCAAGGCAAGTTCCACGGCCTGCGCAACCGGGACTACGGCACCAAGGTCGTCGCCGGCGTCACGCCGGGCAAGGGCGGCCAGGACGTCGAGGGCATTCCCGTGTTCGACACGGTCGCCGAGGCGGTCAGCGAGACCGGCGCCACCGCGTCGTTCGTGGCGGTGCCGCCCAAGGCCGCCCCGGCGGCCATCCTCGAGGCCGCCGGCGCCGGCATCGGGTTCGTCGTCTGCATCACCGAAGGCATCCCGGCCCAGGACGAGGCCCGCGTGTACAACACGCTCGTTCGTGACTTCCCGGCGACGCGGCTGCTCGGTCCGAACTGTCCGGGCATCATCAGCCCGGGCAAGTGCAACATCGGGATCACGCCGAGTGACATCGCCGAGCTCCCGACGCCCGATGGGCCGAACGTCGGCATCGTCAGCCGGTCCGGAACGCTCACCTACCAGGCGTTGTACGAGCTGAAGCAGAACGGCATCGGCGTCTCCACGTGCGTCGGCATCGGCGGCGACCCAGTGCCTGGCACGAGCTTCGTGGACTGCCTCGCCGAGTTCCAGAAGGACTCCGAGACGCACGCCATGATCATGTTCGGCGAGATCGGCGGGTCGGCCGAGGAGGAGGCGGCCGAGTTCATCACCGCCACCGTGACCAAGCCGATGACCGCGTACATCGCCGGGGTCACGGCGCCACCCGGACGCAAGATGGGACATGCCGGCGCGATCGTCTCGGGCGGCAAGGGCACCGCCCAGGGAAAGATGGACGCCCTCGCCGCGGCCGGTGTTCACGTCGGCCTCAACCCGACCGAAGCCGGCGAACTGATGGCCGGGTTGCTGAAGAAGACCGGCTAGGGCGTTCGGCCGCTCGCCCTGAGCTCGCTACACCCCGGGCGGCGGCGGTAGCGGGGGCTCGGCACCGCCCGCCGGAGGTGGCGGCGGCGGAGGTGCGGCCGGCGGTGGTGGCGGCGGTGGCGGCGCATCCTCGCGGTCCGAGCGATCGAACGCGCCGCGCAACCTGTCGACGTCGGTCAGGTCGCGGAAGGCACCGCCGGACTCGGTGAACTTCATGACGGCTCCGGCAGTGGCGACGATCCCTGCGGCGAGGCTCAACCAGATGCCATAGGCGCGGCTCAGCTCGACATCCCCGATCTCCCGCCCGAAGACCACGCGCAGGAAGACCAGCAACGTCCCGAGCCCGGTCGCGCCGAGCAGAACGATCGGCCACGGGGCGGCGCTCGTCCGGAGTGCGCCACCGGCGATCAGCAGCGTGACGACGCCACTCCCGACGATCAGGATCCACGGCAGCGTGCCGGTGAAGAAGTAGTCGAACGCGTTCTCACTCAACGATCCGATCGGCGTCGAGATGGTGAACCACTTCAGCAACCCGAAGATCAGGAAGCCGAGGCCGCCGCCCGTGAGCAGCCAGTCGGACGTCTTGAGCTTGCTCAGGTCCACACGCGGACCGTAGCTCGCGCCGGTCAGTGCGGCACGGAGCCGTGCATCACGGCAACGGAGGAGCTGTCCGTGGCGGCGTCTGATCCGCCGCCGTGTCCCACTCCTCGTCCTCGTCCTCGTCCAGGAGGCCGACCTCGCGGAACGTCATGATGCAGCCGACCAGCGCCACGATCGCGCCGATCAGTGCCAGGTACAGGCCGATGCCACGCCCGACCGAAGCTTCCCCGCCGCCGTCGATGTCGCTGAACACGAACCGCCACCCGACGAGCAGCGTGGCAATCGCCGCTGCCCCCAGTTGCACCACCGGCTCGACGATGACCGTGGGAAGTCGAAGCGAATCCGTTCGGTCCAGCACCGTGAGGATGGCGATGACCACGAAGATGACGTAGGGGACGATGCCCGTCAGCGTGTAGTCGAACGCCGTGGCCCTGACCTCCAGCCCGTTGACATCGAGTGTCCACCAGGTGAGCAGGCCGGCGATGAAGAACACGCCACCACCTACCACCTTCAGGACGTCGTCCGTCCCGAACTTTCCGTCCGCTCCCTCGTCCACGACAGTTCCCTCTCTCGCCGCCACAGCGTTCGCTGCGATCGACCAGGCTATCTGCGCAGGTCGTCGAGACGGCGCCACTGCGTTCCCGTCGGTTCGTTACCCTCCGCCCCGTGCCGACCGCCCTGTTGTCCGTGTACGACAAGCGGGGCATCGCCGAGCTGGCCGAGGGTCTGCACGAGCTCGGATGGCGGCTGGTCTCGAGTGGTGGGACGGCGCGGGCCATCGGGGAGGCAGGTGTTCCGGTCACCGACGTGGCCGAGCTCACCGGCTTCCCTGCGATCCTCGGCCATCGAGTGGTGACACTTCACCCGCTGGTCCACGGCGGCATCCTCGCCGACCCCGACGACCCCGATCATCAGCGGGATCTGGAGGAGCACGGGATCGAACCGATCTCCCTGGTCGTCGCCGGGCTGTACCCGTTCCACGTCGACCCGGGCGTCGAGCTCATCGACATCGGCGGACCGGCGATGGTGCGGGCCGCAGCCAAGAACTACGCCCACGTCGGGGTCCTCCTCGATCCGAGCGACTACGAGCCGGTACTCGAGGAGCTGCGGAGCGGCGGCCGGCTCTCGGCGGGCACCCGGCGTCGGTTGGCGCGGCGGGCCTTCGAGGTCACCGCCGCCTACGACGCAGAGATCGTCGAGTGGCTCAACCGGTCCGACGCCGACGAACCGACCGAGACGCCACCGAAGGAGCTGCTCCTCCCGGCGCATCTACGACTCGACCTGGAGCGGGCCCAGGACCTGCGGTACGGGGAGAACCCGCACCAGGTGGCGGCCCGCTACCGGCTCCGCGGGACGTCGGGATGGTGGGACAAGGCCGTTCAGCACGGCGGCAAGGCGCTGAGCTACCTCAACCTGTTCGACACCGAGGCGGCGTGGCGACTGGTGCACCGCTTCGACCGGCCGGCCTGCGTCATCGTGAAGCACGCCAACCCGTGCGGCGTCGCCATGGTCGATGACGTCAACGGCATCACGACGGCCTACGAGCGGGCCCACGCCTGCGACCCGATCAGCGCATTCGGAGGGATCGTGGCCCTCAACCGGGAGGTCACGGAGGAGCTGGCGCGCAGCCTCGCCCTGATCTTCACCGAGGTCGTCGTCGCTCCCGGCTACGACGAGGCAGCGCTCGAGGTGCTGACCGCCAAGGCGAACCTGCGCGTGCTGACGGCGCCGTCGCCGGGGACGCCGGTGCTCGACGTCCGGCCCGTTGACGGCGGACTGCTCGTGCAGCAACCGGACCCGGTCGCCGTGGATCGCAGCGCGTGGTGGGTCGTGACGTCCCGTGAGCCGACCGCCGAGCAGTGGGAGGACCTGGAGTTCGCGTGGCGCGTGTGTGCCGCCGTGTCGTCGAACGCGATCCTGCTGGCGCGTGATCTCCAGGCAGTCGGTGTCGGGGCCGGTCAGCAGAACCGTGTGGACTCGGCCCGCATCGCCATCGATCGGGCCGGTGATCGTGCCGTCGGCGGGGCATGCGCCAGCGATGCTTTCTTCCCGTTCCGCGACGGGCTGGACGTGGTGGCGGCGGCCGGCGTCACGGCCGTCATCCAGCCCGGCGGCAGCGTGCGTGACGCCGAGGTGATCGAGGCTGCCGACGAGCACGGCATCACGATGGTCTTCACGGGGGAACGCCACTTCCGGCACTGACCCACGCTTCTGTCCGTAGAAATCGCATCACAACGATCGTTTTCTACGGACAGAACGACCTCTGCTCCCGGACGGCGTGCCGGTCCTGGTGACACATCGGCGGGTAGCGTGGCTGGCTGCGTATGGCCCGGGTGTCCGACCTCCTCGCCGCGGGACGAACGTTCTCGTTCGAGTTCTTCCCGCCGAAGACCGACGGTGCTCAGCTGTCCCTCGGGCGCACCATCGCCGAGCTCGAACCGTTGCAGCCGAGCTTCGTCTCGGTGACCTACGGCGCCGGTGGCAGCACCCGACAGCGGACCCGGGACGTCGTCACGTGGGTTCGTCGCGAGACGACCATCACGCCGATGGCCCACCTGACGTGCCAGGGCCACACCCGCGACGAGGTCGCCATGATCCTCGAGGACTACCGCGCCGCCGGGATCGAGAACGTGCTTGCTCTCGGCGGCGACCCACCGACCGATCCCGCTGACCATCGGCCGAGCGATTACGCGTACGCCGTCGAGCTCGTCGAGGACATCGCCCCGGGTGACTTCTCGATCGGTGTCGCCGCGCACCCGGAGATCCACCCACGATCCCCGGATCGCGATTCGGACCGCCGGCACCTGGCCACCAAGTTGCTGCACGCCGACTTCGCGATCACGCAGTTCTTCTTCGAGATCGAGCCCTATCTCCGCCTCGTCGACGAGCTCGCCGCGCTCGGCGTCGACAAGCCCGTGCTGCCGGGCATCATGCCCGTGACGAACGCCGGCCAGGTGGCGCGCATGGCGGCGATGAGTGGGGCCGAGATCCCGGCCTGGCTGGTGGACCGGTTGGACGGCGTCGAGGATCCGACGGAGGTGCGACGGATCGGCGTCGAGGTCGCGTCGTCCCTGTGTCGCCAGCTGCTCGATGCTGGAGCGCCCGGGCTGCACTTCTACACGCTCAATCGCAGCACGGCGACCCGGGAGATCTACGCCAACCTCGGGCTTGAAGCAGCGCAGCACGGCGGATGACGACCTCCATCACCCGGCCCCTCGAGTGGCACCCACCCCGGGCGGCGATCAGCGCCGTGCCGTACCTGCCAGGGCTCGACGGCATGCGGGCGATCGCCGTGGCGGTCGTGATGGTGTACCACGCCAACAACGCCTGGCTGCCCGGTGGTTTCCTCGGCGTCGAGGTCTTCTTCGTGATCAGCGGCTACCTGATCACGCTGCTGCTGATCGGTGAGCACGAGCGCACCGGTTCGGTCAGCCTGCGCCACTTCTACATGCGGCGAGCACGACGGCTGCTGCCCGCGCTGTACACGCTGCTGATCCTCGTCACCCTGTACACGACCCTGTTCCGCCGGGATGCGCTCGGCCAGCTGCGCGGCGACGTGATCGCTGCGCTCACGTACACGACGAACTGGTACCAGATCTTCGTCGGCCAGGGGTACACCGCCACTGGCGACTTCGCTCCGTTGCGGCACCTCTGGAGCCTCGCCGTGGAGGAGCAGTTCTACCTGTTGTGGCCGCTGGTCATGGTCGCCTTGATCCGGCTGGGACGGCGTCGACTGCCGGACCTCAGCCGGTACCTCTTCCTCGCTGCCTTGCTCGTGACGGTGCTGATGGCGTTGCTGTACTACCCGGGTCCGATCGCGACGTGTGACATCACGCCGGATGCGTACTGGCAGGTCGCCGGCCGCTGCATCTCCAAGACGGACACGCTCTACCTGAGCACGCTGACGCGGTCCGGTGGCCTGCTGCTCGGCGCCGCGTTCGCCATGGTGTGGCGGCCCGTCGCCATCATGCGCAGCCCGATGCGGACGAAGGCGCGCTCGCTCGACGTGCTCGCGCTCGTCGGCTTGGTCGGCTTCGGGGCGCTGTGCTGGTACCTCTACATCATCAATCCGTCGGGCGCGGATCCGTGGCTGTTCCGCGGTGGCTTCTTCGTCTGCGGGATCTTCACGCTGATGATGATCGCCGCCGTGACCCACCAACGTTCGGTGGCGGGGCCGCTGCTGGGAAACGCCGTGTTCCTGTGGATCGGCACCCGCTCGTACGGGCTGTACCTGTACCACTGGCCGATCTACCAGATGATGCGGCGGGTAGCGGGAAGGCCGCTCAGCCTGTCGCAGTTCCTGATCGGCACGGCGATCGCCTGTGTCGTGACCGAGCTGTCGTACCGGCTCATCGAGACGCCGGTCCGCAAGGGCCACGTCGGCCGCTGGTGGCGCAAGCTGCAATCCGGGAGTGACCCGCTTCCGCGGCGACTCGTCGCTACCACGGCGGCCGCCCTCGTCGCCGTCTCCGTGTTTGCCGCTGCCAACCTGGCGACCGCCGAACTGCGCCCGAACGAGATCGAGCAGTCGCTGCAGGCGGAGCGCGACTCCAGCGTGGACCTGGCCGACCTGATCGAGTCCACGACGGTCCCGAGTACGTCGCCGTCGACGGCGTCCACAACGCAGGCGACGGAGTCGACGAAACCCCCGCCAACGACGGCGGGGGTCCCCGGCGTGGTGCCCGTGACAACGGTGGCGCCGACGGTGCCGCCGACCGTTCCACCGACCGTCCCACCGACGACTGCTCCGCCGCCACCACCGGGGCCGCCGACGATCGCCATCGGCGACTCGGTGATGCTCGGCGCCGCCGGCGAGCTGGAGGCGCGAGGCCTCGTCGTCAGCGCGCTCGAGAGCCGGCAGATGAACACGACGATCGCCGACGTCGTAGCGCTGCGCGACGCCGGGCAGCTCGGCAACGCCGTCGTCGTCCACCTCGGCACGAATGGCCCGGTCAGCACGGAGACGCTGGACGCGTTCTTCGGCGCACTGGCCGGCGTGCCGAAGGTCGTCATGCTCACGGCTCATGCCGACCGCAGCTGGATCCCGCCGACCAACGACCTGCTGTACCAGGTGCCGACGAGGTTCCCCAACGTGGTCGTCGTCGACTGGGCCAACCTCGCTGGGCAGTGCCCGGGCGACTGCTTCTACGACGACGGCATCCACATCAACCAGAACGGCCAGAACTACTACTCCCAGCTGATCTTCGACGCCCTCGGCATCTGATCCTGACAGCATCCGATTCTGACGACACTTGGTTGCGCTCAGCGCAACCAAGTCTCCTCAGAATCTGGTTGGCCTACGCTCGGCCCATGACCTCACCGACTCGAGTCGCCGTCACCGGCGCCGCTGGCCAGATCGGCTACAGCTTGCTCTTCCGCATCGCCTCCGGCTCGATGCTCGGCCCTGACACGCCAATCATCCTGCAGTTGCTCGAGATCACGCCGGCCCTCGGTGCGCTCGAGGGCGTCCGGATGGAGCTGCACGACTCGGCGTTCCCGCTGCTCCACGAGGTCGTGGTGACGGACGATCCGGACGTCGCCTTCGGCGACGCCGAGGTCGCCCTGCTGGTGGGTGCGATGCCACGCAAGGCGGGGATGGAGCGCGCCGACCTGCTGGCCGCCAACGGCGGCATCTTCCAGCCCCAGGGTGAAGCCCTGTCACGCAGCGCCAAGAAGGACGTCCGTGTGCTCGTGGTCGGCAACCCGGCGAACACGAACGCCCTCATCGCCCAGGCGAATGCCAAGGACCTCGACCCGAGGTGCTTCGCCGCGATGACCCGGCTCGACCACAACCGGGCGGTCAGCCAGCTGGCCCAGCGGCTCGGCGTGCCCGTGACCGAGGTCAAGAAGCTGGCGATCTGGGGCAACCACTCGACGACGCAGTACCCGAACCTCTTCCACGCCGAGGTCGGCGGGCGCAACGCCTACGAGGCGGTCGACGACCACGAGTGGGTCGAGCAGACGTTCATCCCGACGGTCGCCAAGCGCGGCGCGGCGATCATCGAAGCTCGCGGGGCGTCCTCGGCGGCGTCGGCGGCGAGCGCAGCCGTCGACCACATCAACTCATGGGTGCTCGGCACGCCCCCGGGCGAATGGACCTCGATGGCGGTGGTCAGCGATGGCAGCTACGACGTGCCACCCGGTCTGTTCTTCAGTTACCCGGTGACGTGCGCCAACCGTGACTACTCGATCGTCCAGGGTCTCGAGATCGACGATTTCAGCAGGGAGCGGATCGATGCCACGGCCGCCGAGCTCGTCGAGGAGCGCGACGCCGTGCGAGAGCTCGGGCTCATTTGAGGAACCTGCTCGTGACGTTGTCGGCCAGGACCTTGCCTCCCGTCTGACACGTCGCGCAGTAGTTCACCGTGTAGCCGGAGTACTCGACCGCTCGGACCGTGTCGCCGCACACCGGGCACGGCTCACCGGCGCGGTGATGGACCCGGCCGGGGCGCTCCTTGGAGGAGCTCATGTCGTCGCGGCTGCGCTCGTACTCCAGCCCTTCGGCGACGGCCTCGCGGATGGCGGTCACGACAGTGGTCGCTTCGTCCAGACCCAGCTTGCCCGTCATGGCGAACGGGGAGAGCCGGGCCCGGTGGCAGACCTCGTTGGCCAGACGGCGGCCGATGCCGGCGAGGCACCGTTGATCGCGCAGGAACCCGTGCAGGCGCATGGACTTGGCCCGGAACCGCTCGGCCAGCTCCTCCGGCTCGATGCGGTCGGCCTCGGGACCGAGCCTGTCGAGAGGCGGGGAGCCGAGGACGTCGTCGCTCGGTACGCACCAGACCCCGGCGCGGCGCTCGGTGCCCTGCTCGGTCAGCAGCCAGGGCGGGATCTCGCTGTCGAAGATGAAGCGGGCCTGCCCGCCGCGCGGCTTGGCCGCCTGCTTCACGTCGACCGACAGCCGGCCTCCCTGCATGAGGTGGATCACGAACGTGATCGGCTCGAAGCGAGCGAGGAGGTACTTGCCACGTCGACCAACCTCCTCGAGCGGGCGGCCGTACGCCTCGTCGGGCGCGGGCACCACCGTCTTCAGCGCGGTGAACGTCAGCGGGACGAACTTCGACAGTTGCCGGCCGGCGTAGTCCGCGGTCAACCGCTCGGCATGGGCCTGGACTTCGGGCAGCTCGGGCACGGGGCCTCAGCGGTACTCGGTTCGCCCGCGGACGTCGCTGAACACTGCGTCGAGGGCGCGGAACACGGGTTGCGATGCGAGGAGCCGCTGCTGGTCACCGAACAGGCGGATGTGCCCGTTGACGAACGCATCCTGGGCGTTGAGCTCGCCCGTGGCGACGGCGACCGCGGTGTCCCACGACTGCTCCATGCGGACGTGTTCGGGCTCGGCGGCCCCCGGCCCGAACCGCGCCGCACCGGCGGCGACCTGGAGGTGGTACGTGACGTCACCCTCCGGGCCTTCGCGCACGACCTGGGTGATGCCGATCTCGTGTTCGCCAGCCAACTCGCGCAGCTCGTCGTCGGCCTCGACCACGCGCCCGAGCTCGTCCAGCCAGTCGAGACTCAGGTAGCGCACGGTGCCGGCGGACACGATCCCAGTCTGCCGTGGCAGTGTGCTCGACCGTGACCGCACGGCTACCTGCGGGGCTCGCCGACTCCGACGACCTGGTCCACGCCGGCGCAGCCGTCGAGGAGTGGTGCTTCGCCGGGTGGTCGCCGCGCGACGACCTCGGGCTGGTCACCGGGTACCGGCGCCGGACCGGTGGGCCGGGTTGGTACTGGGCGGCATTGGCCCGCGCCGGGCAGCCACTGCTGCACGTGACGGAGTGGGACGTCCCGCCACGGACCGACCCGTTGCTGGTGAAGGCCCATGGCCTCTGGGCCGAGCACGTGTGCGAGGTGCCGATGCAGCAGTGGACGGTGGCGAACGAGACCTACGCCGTGGCGCTGGAGGACCCTGCCGAGGCGCTGGGGCGCGCGTACGGGGTCCCCGAGCGCGCTGGCATTCGACCTCGAGTGGTACGCCACCGAGCAACCGGCGGCCATCGACGACGGGTTCACACAGCTCGGCGTGGTGCACGGAGTCGTCGAGCTTCCCGGCGCGCCACTCCGGCTCGAGGAGATCCCGGCGCAGCGGTGGAGGCGCTGGGGTGACCGGCTCGGGCCGCTCGGCCTGCCGAGCGCCTACGCGCACACCGGCGTCCGTGCACCGTTCGCCTTCCCGGACGGCTCGGTCGCGGACTGGGTGTTGACGCCGGACGGCTGGCGCGCGCTCGGCGCGTGAGGCCGTGCGCCAGGTCGCGTCGTTCAGAGGTGAAGACCGGATTCGGCACGCCGGCGCCTCCAGGCGCTTCGGCGGCCGCATTCATGAGCGTTTTCGGGGGCGTGTGCTGGGCCGGGATAGCGTTCATCCCATGGCGCAAGCCGTGACTCGTGGACCGGTGTCCGGAACGGCGACGCCGGTCGAAGGCCGGAGGCGCAAGCCTTTCTTGATCGACTTCTACTCGACCGCCGTCGGGAAGAAGTACGTGATGGCGATCACGGGGATCATCGGGATCGGCTTCGTGATCTTCCACATGGTCGGGAACCTGAAGGTGTACCTCGGCCTCATCACCGAGGACGGGCAGCGCGTCTACGACATCGACGTCTATGGCGAGTTCCTGCGAGAGCTGCTCGTACCGATCCTCCCTCGCACAGTCGCCTTGTGGCTCTTGCGCATCGTGCTGATCGTGGCCCTCGTCCTGCACGTGCATGCGGCCTACTCGCTGACCGTGATGAACCGACGGGCCCGGCCGATGCGCTACCAGTCCCACCGCGACTACGTCGTCGCCAACTTCGCCAGCCGCACGATGCGCTGGACCGGCGTGATCGTCCTGCTGTTCCTCTTCTTCCACCTCGCCGACCTGACGTGGGGCTGGTTCAACCCGGACTTCGTCCGCGGCGAGGTCTACCGGAACCTCGACGCCAGCCTGTCCAGGATCCCGGTGGCGATCCTCTACATCGTCGCCAACATCGCCCTCGGCATCCACCTCTTCCACGGCACGTGGAGCCTCTTCCAGTCGATGGGTTGGAACAACCCCCGCTTCAACGCCTGGCGGCGAGGTCTCGCCACCGCCGTCGCCACGGTCATCGTCGTCGGCAATGTGTCGTTCCCGATTGCCGTGCAGGCCGGCATCGTCGGAGTCTGAGGAGGACCCACGGTCATGACGGACACCCTCGAGCGACCCACGACCACGCCGGTCGTCCTCGACGCCAAGATCCCCGACGGTCCGCTCACCGAGAAGTGGCAGAACTTCATCGCCAACTCGAAGCTGGTCAACCCGAACAACAAGCGCAAGTTCAAGATCATCGTCGTCGGGACCGGACTTGCCGGCGCGTCGGCCGCGGCAACGCTGGCCGAGCTCGGGTACCAGGTCGAGGCCTTCACGTTCCACGACTCCGCCCGCCGCGCCCACTCGATCGCCGCCCAGGGCGGGATCAACGCCGCCAAGAACTACCGCGGCGACGGCGACAGCATCTACCGCCTCTTCTACGACACGATCAAGGGCGGCGACTTCCGCGCCCGCGAGGCGAACGTCTATCGACTCGCCCAAGTCTCGGTGAACATCATCGATCAGGCTGTCGCGCAGGGCGTCCCGTTCGCTCGCGAGTACGGCGGCCTCCTCGACAACCGCAGCTTCGGTGGCGCCCAGGTCAGCCGCACGTTCTACGTCGGCGGGCAGACCGGTCAGCAGCTGCTGCTTGGTGCCTACCAGCAGATGTCCCGCCAGGTCGGGCTCGGCAACGTCAAGCTGTGGACGCGCACGGAGCTCGTCGACATCGTCGTCGTCGACGGGCGCTGCTCAGGGATCGTCACACGCGATCTCCTGACCGGGGAGATCCGCTCCCACAGCGCCCACGCCGTGATCCTGGCAACCGGCGGCTACGGCAACGTGTTCTTCCTGTCCACCAACGCGATGGCCTGCAACGTCACGGCGGCGTGGCGTGCCCATCGGCGCGGCGCGCTGTTCGCCAACCCGTCCTACACACAGATCCATCCGACGTGCATCCCGCAGTCCGACGAGTTCCAGTCGAAGCTCACGTTGATGTCGGAGTCGCTGCGCAACGACGGCCGGGTCTGGGTGCCCAAGGAGGTCGGTGACGAGCGGCCGGCGGCGCAGATCCCGGAGGGCGAGCGGGACTACTACCTCGAGCGGCTCTATCCGAGCTTCGGCAACCTCGCGCCCCGCGACATCGCGTCGCGTGCTGCCAAGCGGGCGGTCGACTCCGGACGCGGCGTCGGCCCCAAGCGCAACGGTGTGTACCTCGACTTCGCCGACGCCATCGGCCGGCTCGGGCGCCACGTCGTGAGCGAGCGCTACGGGAACCTCTTCGAGATGTACGAGCGGATCACCGGTGAGGATCCGTACGTGGTGCCGATGCGGATCTACCCGGCGTCGCACTACACCATGGGCGGGCTGTGGGTCGACTACGAGCTGATGACCAACGTGCCCGGCCTGTACGCAGCTGGTGAGGCCAACTTCTCGGACCACGGAGCGAACCGCCTCGGTGCGTCGGCACTGATGCAGGGCCTCGCCGACGGGTACTTCGTCCTACCGGCGACGATGAGCAACTACCTCGCCCCGCTGCTCAACAAGCCGATCCCCGGGACGGATCATCCGGCGTTCGCCGCTGCCGAGTCGGCGGTCCGCGCCCGCTTCGACGGCTACCTCGCGATCGGAGGGACCCGCTCGCCGGACGACTTCCACCGCGAGCTCGGCCGCATCGTCTGGGATTACTGCGGCATGGAGCGCACCGAGGAGGGGCTGCAGAAGGCGCTGTCGGAGATCCCCGCGCTGCACGATGAGTTCAAGAAGGATCTCCGCGTGACCGGCGCCGGCGACACGATCAACCAGACGTTGGAGAAGGCCGGCCGGGTCGACGACTTCTTCGAGCTCGGGATGCTGATGTGCCGCGACGCGCTGGAGCGCGAAGAGAGCTGCGGCGGTCACTTCCGCGCCGAGTACCAGACCGAGGAGGGGGAGGCGCTACGGGACGACGAGCGCTTCGCCCACGTCGCAGCGTGGCAATGGACCGGCGACCCGGCGGACGCAACGCGTCATCGCGAGGAGCTGGTGTACGAGGAGCTGCACTTCCAGACGCGGAGCTACAAGTGACTCCGGGGAAGGCAATGAACGGTCATCGGGACCGCGTGCGCAACCTGACGCTCAAGGTGTGGCGCCAGGACGGTCCGCACACCGCTGGGCGCTTCGAGGAGCACCACATCGACGAGATCAGCGAGGATGCTTCGTTCCTCGAGCTGCTCGACGTCCTCAACGAGCGACTGATCGCCGAGGGCAAGGACGCCATCACGTTCGAGCACGATTGCCGGGAGGGCATCTGCGGGTCGTGTGCACTCATGATCAACGGTCAGGCGCACGGGCCGCAGCGCGGGACGGCGACGTGCCAGCTCCACATGCGCAAGTTCCCCGACGGCGCCGAGATCGTCGTCGAGCCTTGGCGGGCGGCGGCCTTTCCGATCATCAAGGACCTGATGTGCGACCGCCAAGTGCTCGATCGCATCATCGAGACCGGCGGGTTCATCACGGCAGAGACAGGTGGAGCCCCGGACGCCAACCTCATCCCGGTTCCCAAGCCCGTCGCCGACGCCGCCGAGCGAGCGTCGTTGTGCATCGGCTGCGGCGCCTGCGTGGCGGCGTGCCCGAACGGTGCCGCCAACCTGTTCACCGGCGCCAAGGTGGCCCACCTCAACCTCCTGCCACAGGGGCAGGCCGAGCGTTACCGGCGCGTCGACGCCATGGTCCGGGAGATGGAAGCCCATTTCGGTTCGTGCACGAACCACGGTGAGTGCGAGGCGGCGTGCCCGAAGGAGATCTCGATCGACGTGATCGCGTTGATGAACGCCGACTACCTCAAGGCGATGTTCAAGAATCGCCGCTCGCTGTCGCGGCGCTGACGTTCACTGCGTTCCCCGGCCACGCAGGCCGGGGACGGCCGCTCGTTCGCTGGCGCTCACTCGCTCGCACGTGAGGACGGGCGCAAGAGCTTGAGTTCTCACGCTCGCACCACTCGTGCGCCGGCGCGGCGAGTCGCACTGACCGGACGGGACAGCTCGTCGTGCCCGCTGAGCGCGATGCCGAGGAGCAGCTCGCCTGGCTGGTCGGGCACGGCGAGCTCCAGGCGCCCGACGAGTTGCACGGAGTCGGCGGCGATGTCGCCGCGGAACGCCCACTGCCGGCGACCGCCCCGCCACGTGCACGTCACCGAGACGGTCGCGTCGATCACCGCGACCCGCAGGTCGCTGACCACGTGGACGTCGAGGGACAGCTCGTCGCCGGCGACGAGCTCAGGTGGCAGGGGATCGGTGACGACGATGACGGGGCGGCAAGTCTCGACGATCGTCGACCACGCGAGCTTGGGGACGCGATCGTGGTCGAGGACGGCCGCCGAGATCATCGGCGCTGGATCGGCCAGCCACGAGAAGGCGAACCCGCCCGTCGGCCGGTACTTGAGGCGTCGCAACGTCTCGATGTGGTGGCGCAGCACGATGACCTGGTAGCGCTGGGTGGCGCTGCGCCAGGAGTCGTAGGTCGGTTGGTCGTCGGGAGGCACGCGCTGCTGCATGACCTCGACCTCGAGGCCGTGGTGCTCGCGCAACGACTCCCAGTCGAGCTGCGGCCAGCGTGAGGGATCGATGTACGCGGCGGCCGAGTCCGGGACCGACTGGGCACCGAACTCGCTGACGAAGCGCACCACGCGCGGCATCAAGCGGGCTCGCTCGGCGAGATCCCCCAGGTCGCCGCGGTGCCACCCGAGCCACAGATGGGTGTCCGTGCCGTCCAGGCGGGGCAGGTAGGGCCTGACACCGCTGTGGGCGACGGCGGGCCGCGTCGGGTCAGCGTGCTCGAACGCCCGCTTGAGCCAGCGGTCGAGGACCGACTTGTTCCAGGTCGGCAGCTGCTTGGAGACGAGGCGCCGGAGCCATCGTCCAGTGCTCTCGTGCTCCACCTGCGGGGCGTCGGCCACCGGTTCGTCGTGGGCGCACCACTGCACGATCGACGGATGGTGCCCGAGGGTGTTGACCGCCTCGCGCACTTGCCGGACGGCCTCGCGGCGGATCTGGTGGGCGTATCCCCACTGCAGCGGGAAGTCCTGCAGCACCAGCACGCCGAGCTCGTCGGCGGCGTGGTACAGCTCGGGATGGGCGATGTGGGCCTGCACGCGCACGGCGTCCAATCCGGCCTCGACGGCCAGCTCGACGTCACGGCGCACCTCCTCCGGCGTCGCGTCGGCGAGGCCCGGGCGGGTCGGCACGATGTTGGCCGCCTTGAGGAACAGCCGCTCTCCGTTGATCGAGCAGACCCAGTCGTTCCACGCCACCTCGCGCAGGCCAGTGCGGCGGGAACGGCGATCGCTGACCTCGCCGTCGACGAGCAGCTCGACGTCGACGTCCGTCAACGGCTGATCGCCGAGCGCCCTCGGCCACCACAGCTGCGGACGATCGATGTCGAGCGCCCACTCGATCTCGTTGTTGCCGGCGGCGACAGGATGTTCGGTCTCGCTGACGAGCACGCCCGCCGCCGTCGTGCGCACGCGGACCGTCCTGGCCTCGTCGCTGTCGAGGCAGACGTAGAGCCGGAGGTGAGCACGAGTCTCGTCGGCGTCACGGCACAGGACGCGCAGTCGGTCGAGCTTGGCCGGACCGGTGTCGTAGACGAGGACGGGGCGCCAGAGGCCACCAGGGTTCCATGCCCGATCGACGGCCTCGGAGTGCTGGAAGATGCCGGTGATGTTGCGCCGTCCGCTGATGCCCCGCTCCGGGTTGCACGTCACCTCGATGGCCAGGACGTGCTCGTCCGCCGAGACGGGAGAGCGCCGTGACGTCGAAGCTGTGCGGGAAGAAGTAGCCCTGCGGATCGCCGAGGTATGCGCCGTCGAGCCAGACGTCAGCCTGGTAGAAGACGCCGTCGAGGGTCACCCAGCGACGCCGTCCGTCGGGAGGTGGAGCCAGTTCGAACCGGCGGCGATACAGGATCGGGCCGTCGCTCTTGGCGAACGTCGGATGGCTCTGCCAGTGGCCTGGGACGGTCAGCTCCGGCCACGTGTCGTCGTCGACATCGAGGCCGGTACCACCTCTTCGGATCTCGTCGTCGGCGGCGATCGCTCGCCACGACCCCGAGAGCTCCACGGCGCCGCAGGCTAGTCACGGACCCTCTCATCGCTGTCGTGGATGTCAGGTGAGGTGCGGCTCCGCTGAGGGCGCGCCTACGCTCGTGCGTGGTGGATCCGTCCGACGGTCTTGACGGCCTTGATGGCCTTGACCCTGGCGAGGGAGGTCGTCCCGACGCGACCGAGGTCGAGCTGGTTCCGGTCGGGGAAGAGCCGCGGTCGCCGGCGCCGCTGGCGAGTGTCAACCGCAGGCACGCCGCGATGGCAGCCGCCGTGGTGCTGGCCAGTGCGATCTTCATCTCGCGGGCTGGTGAGGCGGTGCCGACAGCAGTTGCGCTGCGCACGACCGACTTCTCGGGGCCGGAGCTGACGACAGCGGACGATGAGGACGAGGCCGAGGACGTAGACGACGATCAGAGGTACCGCGTGCCGTCGTGGCTCGAGGACGAGGACGTCGAGGCCTATCCGTACGACGACGAGCTGGCGATGGGTGAGGAAGACATCACCATCAACACGTTCGATTCGTTCGAGGACTTCGAAGACTTCAACGACTTCAACGACGGCTTCACGTCGAACACGCTCCCGCGGAGTGCATCGAGTCCCCGGCCGACGCGACCGGGGAACTCGTCGTCCAACGGTTCGAGGGCCGGCAGCGGCTCGAACGCGGCGCGCAACACCACCACGACGTCGACAACGACGACAGTCGCCGACACGACCACGACCGTCGCCGACACCACAACGACGACGGTTGCACCCACGACGACGACGAACTCATCCGCCACGAGCACACCGGTGCCCGTCGCGAAGTGGAAGTCGGCGATCGCCGGGCTGGCGTGCGCTGCGCCGCTCGGCGTATGGGTGAGGACGATCTCCTCGTTGCCAGCGTCGGCGCGAAGCTGTTCACGACCATGGACGCCGGCCAGAGCTGGACCGAGCTGCCATCGCGGTGGCGGATCCCGGTTGTGCCGCTCGTCCGCGTCCAGCAGCATCCGGCAGTCCGTGACCGGTTCTGGGTTGCCAGCGTTGACGGTGTCTTCGAGGCTGCCGATAGCCGAGCACACCTCGTCGAGCTCGGGAACCTCGCCGGTGTGCGCTCGCTCGGCATCTACGACTCGAACGCATCAGGGATCGCACTCTTCGCGGTGGCCGATCCGGAGCGACGCTCTACCGCTGGACGCCGGCCTATCCGCACGTGGGAGGCGCTGCCACGCCCCGCTTCCCGCTGGCACCATTCCGGGCGACCTGGCGGTGCTCGGAGGGCGGGTCTCTCCTGGGCACCGACCGCGGCGTGTTCCGCTCGCTCGACGGGTCCTGATCACGGGTCGCAGCAAACGGTCGAAGTGGCGCGCCGGTGATCGCACTCGCGCCGACGGCATCTACTGGTTGCTGGCGGACGGCGAGCGCCTCCTCCGCAGCACGACGGCGGCGATAACTGGGTGCCCGCCTCGACGGGTGGGCCGAGTCACTCGATCCAGCCGGCTCCGCTCGCTCCCGAACCGGGTCGTTTTGCGGTCGCACGACCGGCGGGTCTGGCCCTGGTCGAGTCGCACCCCCGACGGCGGCGCGAGCGTGGAAGGCATGTCGGTCCCGTCGCCGTATTCGCGCCGACGGCGTCGCACATTCGCCTGCCGACGCGGCGACGTTCGCCTGGCGCTCGGACCTGCGCCGCGGGAGTGTCCCGGCGAACGTCATCATGAAGCTGGCTGACGCCACTTCGTGAGCGGCGGCCACCTGGACCGACGACACGGTGATCCCGCCGGGCGGCTGGCGTGATCGGCAGGTAGGTTCGAGGCATGTCCACCCGTCCCGCAACGATCGGCCAGCTGCGTGACGCCGGGTGGGTGTCGCGTCCGGTCAAAGAGGAGATCCGAGCGAATGCGGTGACGCGCGTCGCCGCGGGCGAGCCGCTCTTCGACGGCGTGCTCGGCTATGACCAGACGGTTCTGCCGCAGCTGGAGAACGCCCTCCTCGCCGGCCACGACGTGATCTTCCTCGGTGAGCGCGGTCAGGCGAAGACCCGCATGATCCGGTCCCTGACCGGTTTGCTCGACGAGTGGATGCCGATCATCGCCGGCAGCGAGATCAACGACGATCCGTACACCCCGGTCTCGCGCCACGCCCACGATCTCGTCGCCGAGCACGGTGAGGACACGCCGATCACCTGGGTCCATCGCCACGACCGGTTCGGGGAGAAGCTCGCCACGCCGGACACCTCGATCGCCGACCTCATCGGCGAGGTGGACCCGATCAAGGTCGCCGAAGGTCGTTACCTCTCCGATGAGCTGACGCTCCACTACGGGCTCGTGCCGCGCACGAACCGCGGAATCTTCGCCATCAACGAGCTTCCGGACCTCGCCGAGCGGATCCAGGTCGGGTTGCTCAACGTCCTCGAGGAACGGGACATCCAGGTCCGCGGCTACAAGATCCGCCTGCCCCTCGACGTCATGCTGGTCGCGTCCGCCAACCCGGAGGACTACACCAACCGCGGCCGCATCATCACGCCGCTCAAGGACCGCTTCGGCAGCCAGATCCGCACCCACTACCCGCTCGAGCTCGAGACCGAGATGGCCATCGTGCTCCAGGAGGCCAGGTCCCCGTCGGTCGGCGGCATCGACGTGCGCGTCCCCGATTACCTCGCTGAGGTCATCGCCACGATCAGCCACCTCGCCAGGGCGAGCACGCATGTCAACCAGCGCAGCGGCGTCAGCGTGCGGCTCTCGGTGACCAACTACGAAGTCGTGGCGGCGAACGCCCTGCGGCGTGGACTGCGGGCAGGGGAGCGCGTCGTGGTGCCGCGGGTCGACGATCTGGATGCGCTGAGCGCCAGCTCGAGCGGCAAGATCGAGATCGAGTCCCTCGACGAGGGGCGCGAAGGGGCGATCTTCGAGAACCTCGTCAAGGGCGCCGTGCTCACGGTGTTCAAGGCGCGGGTCACGCCCGACCGGACCCGTGAAGTCATCACCGCCTTCGAGGACGGCGCCGTCGCCCACACCGGTGAAGACGTGTCGTCGAGCGATCTTGCCTCGCTGGTCGAGCGGATCCCGGAGCTGCGGCCCCCCGTCGTCGAGCTCACCGGCGGCGACGAGTCACCGGCCGCCGTGGCTGCTGCCGTGGCGTTCGTGCTGGAGGGCCTGCACCTGTCGAAGCGGCTGAACAAGGACAGCAGCGGAGCCAGAGCGACGTACCGCGGCCGCAGCTGACGGGAGCCGCTCAGACGCCTTGCTGGTGCTCGAACGCCAGAACCCACAGCAGCGCTGTCAGCGAGAGCCCGTCGTGAACCTCGCCAGACCGGATCGCTGCGGCCACGTTGTCCCACGACACCCACTCGATGCGCTGTGCCGCTGTGTGATCTTGGCGCTCGCCGACTTGGTCGGCACGGTCGGTCAGGAAGAGATGGAACGTCGCGTCCGACAGCCCGTTGTGCGGGAAGAACGTCGTCAGATGGCGGAGCTCTCCGGGTCGCCAACCGGTCTCTTCCACCGCCTCTCGCTCGGCCGCCTGGTCCGGTGATTCGCCGTCGGCCAGCCGGCCGGCGGGGATCTCCCAGCCGACCGTGTCGGTCGTGAAGCGATGGCGCCAGAGCAGCAGGACGCCTCGTTCATGCGTCATCGATCACGACACCCGCGGCGGCCGCGGGAACGCGCACGACGTGGTGGTCGGATCGGTCACCAGTGGGTGACTCGACGTCACTCAGCGCGAGGCGTACCCACTCGGTTTCGTGCAGCGTGCGCTCGTCATGGACCTGCCATGTCATGTCCTCGAGACCTCCACATCGATGTCGGGGCCCGCGATGACCCAGAGGTGATTCCGCCCTCCGGACGCCGGCGGAACGTTAGCCGTGCGTCCGTCACGGTGCGGTCCGTTCGGCTCGACATCGCGCGACCAGCTGCAGGTCGATGGCGATGCCGTCCCGGGTGTCGCGGTGCACCTCTCCCAACCGCTCGATGTGCAACCCGGTCGCCGCCGCCCGAAGCCGCTCCTCGGTGTAGAGCAGGCGAGGATCCCGGGGCCCGCCGACACCGTCGCGGATGTTGCGCAGCGCGTGGCCGACGACCACCAGCGCACCGCCCGGGGCGAGCCAGCTGGTCGCCCTGTGGAATCCCTCGTCGGCCAAGTGCAGATAGGCGACCAGCACGAGGTCGTACGTCCGGCCTGGAGCGGGATGCCACGTGCGGACGTCGTCGACGATCCACTCCACGCCATCGCCTCCCGGCTGCTCGCGAGCCCGATCGATGCCGACCGCCGAGAAGTCGACCGCGGTGACCTGCCATCCGCGTCGAGCCAGCCAGAGCGCGTGGCGCCCTTCGCCGGCACCCAGATCGAGTGCCCGCCCCGGGGTCATCGGTGCCACGACCTCCGCGACCGTCACGTTCGGCTCAACGGACCACAGCCGGCCGCGCTCGGCGTAGCGCTCGTCCCAGCGGGCGACGTCGTTTCCCGGAGGCCGCTCGCCGCCGTGGTCCTGCTCGTGCTCGCCGGTCACGGGCCCAGCGTCGCGGACAGAACGTGGGTCAGATGAACGGTGTGCGGGTCCAGAGCTCGCCGGTGTCGTTGCGGTCGGCGGGCTTGGGGACGCCGGTCAGCTCGAACACTTCGATCTCGCCCGGGAACCCGGCCAGCACGACGGCGCCGTGCGGCGTGGCGACGACACCTTCCGGCAGTCGCTCCAACCCCATCGTGGGGATCAGCACCTCGTACTTCCCGGCGATGTCACACAGGCGAGCGGCCATGTTGACCGCCGAGCCGATGTAGTCGTCGCCCTCGAACAGCAGGGCGTAGCCGGTGGCGATGCCCGCCCGCAGCGTCAGCGGCGACGTCACCTCGGCGCAACGGTCTTCGAGGTCGAGGACGAAGGCGATGGCGTCGGCCTGGTCGACGGCGACGACCATGAAGCCGTCGCCGAGCCACTTGGCGACCCGCACGCCGCGGTCGGATGCGACCTGGCGGACCATGGTCCGGAACGCGCTGAGCAGGCGTCCGGCGGCATCATCGCCGAACGCCGCGGTGTAGTTCGTGAAACCCGAGAGGTCGACGAACGCGAAGGTGCGCGGCACCCGCATTCCTCCAAGGATACGTAACCGGCCAAGCTTGTGCACGCGATCACATGATCCGAGTGTCACAGTCGGGGCATCCCGAGTCGTGGCACTCCGATCGCCGCAAACACTCGGATGGGTCCCACTCGGTAGCCTCTGACGCGATGGCGTCTCGTTTCACCTACTCCCGGTGGGACGGCACGCAGCAGGGGTTCGAGCTCGACGGCGACGCACTGTTCGAGGAGCTCACCGACGAGTTGCTGTACCACGGCGACGTCAACGCGGCGCTGCGCCGGATGATGCACCAGGGGCTGCGCGACCGGAACGGGGAGCGCCTCTCCGGTGTCCGCGAGCTGCTCGACAAGCTGCGGCGCGAACGTCAGGAGCGGCTCGACCGCTTCGACCTCGGTGGGGTGTACGACGAGATCGCCCGCGAGCTCGACGACATCGTCGACGAGGAGCGCCACGCCATCGACAACGCCAAGCGCGAGGCCGAGCGACTGGCTGCCCGCACCGGCGACGAGCGGCGCGCAGAGACCGCTCGGGACACCGCCGCCGAGCGCAACATGCGCCTCGACTTCCTGCCCAACGATCTCGCCGGCAAGGTCCGCGAACTGCAGCAGTACGACTTCGAATCGGCCGAGGCGGCCCGCCGCTTCGAGGCCCTGCTCGACCGGCTGCGCCAGCAGCTGGCCAACCAGCTGTTCGAGCAGATGAGCGGTGCGATGCAGCAGCTCACACCGCAGGACCTCACGCGGATGAAGGACATGATGGCGGCGCTCAACGAGATGCTCGAGCGGCGCGAGCGCGGTGAGGATCCGCGCTTCGAGGAGTTCATGGAGGAGTACGGGGACTTCTTCCCGGAGAACCCGCAGTCACTCGACGAACTGCTCGAGCAACTTGCTCAACGCATGGCGGCGATGCAGGCGATGCTCAACTCGATGACGCCCGAGCAGCGGGCTCAGCTGCAAGAGCTCTCGGACCAACTGCTCGGCGACATGGACCTGCGGTGGCAGATGGATCAACTCGGTGGGCACCTTCGCCAGCTGTTCCCGCAGATGGGCTGGCAGCAGTCCTACGACTTCTCCGGGCAGGACCCACTGGGGTTCGGCCAGGCCATGCAGACGATGCAGGACCTCGGCGACCTCGATCAGCTGGAGCACCTGCTGCGCAACGCCTCCAACCCGGGCGCGCTGGCCGAGGCGGACATGGACCGTGTCCGTGACCTGCTCGGCGACGACGCCGCCCGTTCGCTCGAGCGCCTCGCCGAACTGACGCGCATGCTCACCGAGGCGGGTCTCATCGAGCAGCGCGAAGGGCGGCTGGAACTGACACCGAAGGGTCTGCGGGCGATCGGCTCGAACGCCCTGCGCGACCTGTTCTCGAAGCTGACCAAGGACCAGGTCGGTCAGCACCAGGTCCACCAGACCGGCCACGGCCACGAGCGCACGTACGACACGAAGCCGTACGAGTACGGCGACCCGTTCCAGCTCGACCTGCAGCGGACGATCCGCAACGCGCTGGCGAGGCGCGGCCGTGGTGTGGTTGGCACGCCAGTCGAGTTGGAGCCAGACGACTTCGAGATCGAACGCACCGAGCACCTCACCCGCTCGAGCACGGTGCTGATGCTCGACCTCTCGCTGTCGATGCCGATGCGCGACAACTTCCTGCCCGCCAAGAAGGTGGCGATGGCACTGCACTCGCTGATCTCGACGCAGTTCCCTCGCGACTACCTGGGCCTTGTCGGGTTCAGCGAGACGGCGCGGATCCTGCGGCCCGAGCAGCTACCGGAAGTCAGCTGGGACTTCGTCTATGGCACGAACATGCAGCACGGCTTCACGCTCGCTCGGCAGCTGCTGGCGCGGCAGTCCGGCACCAAGCAGATCATCATGATCACCGACGGTGAGCCGACGGCGCACGTGACGCCCAGCGGTGACGTCTTCTTCAACTACCCGCCGGTGACCGAGACCGTCGAGGCAACCCTGCGGGAAGTCCTTCGCTGCACTCGTGAGGGCATCCTCATCAACACGTTCATGCTCGACGCCACCAGCTACCTCACCGCCTTCGTCGAGCGCCTCACCGAGATCAATCGCGGCCGTGCCTTCTTCACGACGCCCGAGGACCTGGGGGACTACGTGCTCGTCGACTTCATCGAGCACAAGCGTCAGCAGGGACGGGTCCGGCGCGCCGGCTAGGGCGAGCCGCCCGCCAGCAGCGTTTCCGTCGCTTCCCACAGTCGGCGCGGCGAGGTCGACGTCGTACGACGGCGTTGTTACACGTCAGTCATCGACGATCACTCGGCCGCCAGCCGATGCTTGTCACCGAGCGACGACAGTCAGCGGTGAACAGCTCGACTCGCTCAGGGCTGACCGCCGCAGCCATCACCTCACGTTGCGCCTCCTCTGCCCGTCCGGGACTCCGGCCGACCATGGCGACGGTTGCCCCGGCACCCGCCAGCGCTCGAGCCGCGGCGAGGCCGATGCCCGATGTGGCACCCGTGATGAGCACCACCTTGCCGTCATGTCGGGTGCCGCTGCCATCGCGCGGTTCTACCTGTTCGGAAGGTCGCGAGATCCGCACTTGCGCCTATGTGATGTGGTATGCGACAATCACATCGATGTAATTACGGCGCTGTAGCCGTCTACCGCCCACGGGACCGTACGGCAGGGGGTCCTCCACGATGTTCGACTCGTCCGAATCTGCGTCTGATCCCGGAGATCACGGTTGGCAAGACCAAGCCAACTGCCTCGGGGTCGACCCCGACCTCTTCTTCCCGGAGCGAGGTGCATCGACCCGGGAAGCGAAAGAGGTCTGCCGCGGATGCGTTGTGCGTGAGGAGTGCTTGGAGTTCGCGCTGCGCAACGGCGAGAAGTTCGGGATCTGGGGCGGACTGTCCGAGCGCGAGCGCCGCCGGATCAGGCGCCAGCGGGCGCAGGCCGCCCGCAGCATCGTCGGCGCCTGACTGGCGCCGGCGAGGCGGCTGGGCGACAGCTCAGTGGCACCTGTGAACTCACCGGGAACTTCCTGCCTCGCGACTCGGCGTGCGCCGTGGATCGTTAGGCTGCGCTCATGCCCAGTGGCCCAGAGTGGATCATCGTCCTCGTCGTGGTGCTGGTGATCTTCGGGGGTTCCCAGCTCCCGAAGCTGGCCCGCAACCTCGGCAAGGCGCAGAAGGAGTTCAAGGACGGGCTCTCGGAGGGGGAGAAGGAGGCCGCGGCCCAGCAAGCTGCCGAGGTCGAGCCTCCGGTTCCGCCCGCCACCCGCACCGAGACCCGCACAGATACCTGAGCACCGCCGAGGCGGTGCTGACGGTCAGCTCGCGGCGATCTCCAAGCGACGACGCTTGAGGATGCGCCGGCGCTCTCGTTCGCTGCATCCACCCCACACGCCGTGGTCGATGCGGTGCTCGAGGGCGTATTCAAGGCATTGGGTCGTCACCGGGCAGCCGGCGCAGATCTTCCGAGCCTTGTCGACGCCCACTCCGTCGCTGGGAAAGAACGTCGCCGGGGGATACAGCCGGCAGTTGCCTGCCGCCATCCACGCTGTTGCAGTGTCATCTGCTGACGCCGCTGGGTCCACGTCCATCGCTGCTGCTTCCTTGTTCGAGTCGAACGCCGCCGGTCCTGTTGCTACGTCCGACGCCCGCCGTAGTCGCACGGTTCCCGATCTTGGTAAGACGTAGGCAAGATCCAGCTGAATCGTCCCTCAGCTTCACACAACTGTAACATATGCGGCCGGCGAAGGCGCTGGAGCGCCCGCCGTGCCGAACCGGGTGTTCAACGCTCAACGATGCGGCCGGCGAAGGCGCTGGAGCGCCCGCCGTGCCGAACCGGGTGTTCACCTCTGAACGACGCGGCCGGCGACGCGAGCGGCCGGCGTGCAGAACCGGCGACCTGAACGACGCGGCCGGCGATGAACGCGGCCGGCGACGACGACCGGCCGCGACGACGCGGCCGGCCGGGCGGCGGAGGGGGCGCCGGTAGCATCGTTGCCTGTGAGTGACGTCGTCCTGGACCAGCCACCGCGGGCTCATGCCCGCATCGTGTACCTCGGGCCGGTGTCGCCGCACTGGGAGGTCTACGGCGACTGGGGGGAACGCACGGTCCTCGACGAGTTCCGCGCCCGGGTGCTGGCCCGCCTCGTGCTGTTGCCTCGCGACGACCCGCAGTTCCGGCGCAACCGCGAGCGCGTCGTGCGTGATGCCGAGCGCGAGCTGATCTCCCTGGAGTGGGATCTCGGCCGTCCCGACGACGAGTAGGTCGATCGCTAGCTGACGGCCTTGGCCATTCGTACGAGGGGGATCGCCGTCCCCGTCGTGGTGTCGACGAGCTCCTCGACCTCCTGGAACCCGTACGACGCGTAGAGCGGCCGTCCGGCCAGCGTGGCCATCAGCTCGAGCCGGCGGAACCCCTCGGATCGAGCGGCCTCTTCGCACAAGGTCAGGATCAAGCGGCCGACGCCCCGGCGGGTGAACCCGGGCTGCGTGTACATCGCTCGCACCCGCGCCGCATCCACACGTGGATCGAGCGCCGCATCACTCCGGCCCGCCGTGTGGTTGCCCCCGTACAGCGTTGCCCGCCGGCTCCATCCTCCGCATCCGGCGAGCTGCCCATCGGCCTCGATCACGTAATACGTGCCGTCGTCGATGAGCGTCGTGTCGAGGCCCATGAGGGCGTGGCTGGCCGCGACCTGCGCCGGCTCGAGCACGTCATTCTGCAGGACGTCGATGGCGGCCGTCATGAGTGCCGTCAGTGCCGGAACGTCGTCGTTGGTGGCCAGGCGATGGGTCAGCACGGGGTCCAGCGGGCGTCGCACTCGTCGTCGGTGAGCTGGCGCTCCATGACGACGAATCCGTCGACGCCGGAACCGGCCGGCGGATCGTCGGTCTCGACGAACCCGTGCCGGCGGTAGACGGCGATCGCGCGCTCCATCGAGCCCTGGTGCGCGTCGAGCCACACCAACCGTCGACCCGTCGCGCCGGCCACGCACAGGACCGTGCGCACGAGGTCGTCGGCGATACCGCGACCCCGCGCGTCGTCGCGGACGAACATGCGCTTCAGCTCAGCGGTGCCGTCCCGGTGGAACCGGACGGCGATCGTGCCAACGGCGGTCTCGTCGCGGCGAGCGAGGAACAGCATCGTGTCGCCACGCGAGTAGCGGGTCTGCACGTCGGCGAGCTCGACGACGAGCTCGGGTTGGGCGTCCAGTGGTTCGAACCCGGTCGCCGCGCGAATCCATTCGACGTAGTCGTGCAGCAGGGCGGCCGCGTCCAGCCAATCGTCGGCGGACCACGGCTGGCACACCGCAACCGTGGCACTCACTGGCGACGCGTGGAGCGCGGCACTCATGACGACGAGTGAACCACGCGCGGCCGGCTAGGGCCGCGGAGGTTTCGTCACGCCGCTTGCACGGCACCGATTCCGGCGCTCATGCTCCTAGCCGTGGGCGTGTCCGAGACCGCAGTGGAGATGTCGGCCGTGCGGTCGGCACTCGGGCGCGTCGCAGCGGAGCTGTGCGCGCTCCTCGAGTCGGCCCCGAGCCCCGGCGTGACGATCCCGCACTCGGAGTGGAACATCGGAGACGTCGCCGTGCACATTGCGCTCGGGACCGAGTCGTACGTCGACTACGTGTCTGGCCGGACCGAACCGTTCCTCGACGTCAGCGACATCGCCGGCGGCACGCTGGCTCGCACGAGCGCGACGCGCTTGCGCGAGGAGCCGGAACGCGACGTTCCGACGCTGGCTCGACGGCTGCGGACGGCCTCGACGACCTTGCTGGAACAGACCGCCGGCCGCAGTGGCGACGAGATGGTCGTCTGGCATGGCCAGCCCGTCGCCCTCGCCAACATGCTCGGGATCGGTCTTGCCGAGTACCTGCTCCACGGCCGTGACATCGCCAGGGCGCTGTCGCGCCCGTGGAGGATCCGACCCGCCGACGCCCGGTTGGTGCTGGCCGCTGAGCTGCCCATGCTCCATCTGCTCGTCAATCCAGTCACGACTGCGGGTGTCCATGCCAGCTACGACCTGAGGGTGCGCGGCGGCACGCGCGTCTCCGTGACGATCGACGATGGTGCACTGGCCGTGCGCGGGGACGGCGAGTCGGTGGACTGCCACGTGAGCGCCGATCCGGTCGCCCTGTTGCTGGTCGCATACGGCCGCCGCTCGCAATGGGTGCCGATCCTCACCGGCCGGCTCGTCGCGTGGGGCCGCAAGCCGTGGCTCGGCGTGCGACTCGTCCGCTACCTGGTGGCACCCTGAGCGTCCAGCTGCGGCCTGCGTGGCCGGGGAACGCAGTGAATGGTGCGAGCGAGCGAGCGCCAGCGAGTGAGCGTCCAGCTGCGGCCTGCGTGGCCGGGGAACGCAGTGAATGGTGCGAGCGAGCGAGCGCTAGCGAATGAGCGTCCAGCTGCGGCCTGCGTGGCCGGGGAACGCAGTGGATGGTGCCGGATGGTCGGGGATCCGCGAACATTGAGGGAGTGGAACATCGGTTCATCAACCGGGAGCTGACCTGGCTCGCCTTCAACGAGCGGGTCCTGCAGTTGGCGAGCGAACAGGGGATCCCGCTGCTCGAACGGGCCAAGTTCTGCGCCATCACGACGACCAACCTCGATGAGTTCTTCCAGGTTCGTGTCGCCGCCCTCAAGGACCAGGTCGCCGCCGGCATCGAGGAGCCGACCGCCGACGGGATGACCGCCACGCAGCAGCTGGCGGCGATCACCGAACGCACGGCGGCGCTTGTCGCCCGCCAGGACGATGTCTACCTGACCGAGCTCGTGCCCGCTCTCGCCGCGGCGGGCCTCGGCATCGTCAGCTGGTCCGACCTCGACGACGAGGATCAGAAGCGCCTGGTCGAGATGTACGAGCAGCGCATCTTCCCCGTGCTCACACCGCTTGCCGTCGATCCGAGCCACCCGTTCCCGTACATCTCCAACCTCGCCCTCAGCATCGCCGCGATGGTCGCCGATCCGTCAGGCGAGGATCGTCGCTTTGCTCGCGTCAAGGTGCCGACGGTCTTCCCCCGCCTCCTGGAAGTCGACGAAACCCGCTTCCTGCCCGTCGAAGACCTCATCATCGCCCAGCTCCACACGTTGTTCGCCGGCATGGTCATCGAGGAGGCAGCAGCCTTCCGCGTCACCCGCAACGCCGACCTGATCGTCGAGGAGGAGGAGGCCGACGACCTCCTGGAGGCCGTCGAGATGGAGCTGCGCCGGCGGCGCTTCAACCGGGCGGTGCGCCTCGAGCTGTCCGAGACGATGAGCGACGAGCTGCTCGAGCTTCTGGTGCGCGAGCTCGATCTGCATCCGGCCGATGTGTTCCGCAACCGCGGACCGATCGACATGGGCTTCCTCTGGCAGCTCCACGCGCTCGACCGCCCCGACCTCAAGGACCGGCCGTGGCCACCCATCACGGCGGGGCGGATCGCCGTCGCCGAGGAGTCCGACCGACCGCTGTTCGCCGTGATGCGGGATCGGGCGATCATGGTCCACCACCCCTACGAGAGCTTCACGACGAGCACGGAGGCCTTCATCGGTCAGGCCGCCGACGACCCTCGCGTGCAGACGATCAAGATGACGCTGTACAGGGCGGGCGGCGACAGCCCGATCATCCGCAGCCTGATCCGCGCCGCCGAGCGCGGCGTGCAGGTCGCCGCACTGGTCGAGCTGAAGGCCCGGTTCGACGAGGCCACGAACGTCAACTGGGCCAAGCAGCTCGAGCGGGCCGGCGTTCACGTCGTCTACGGGATGGCTGGGCTGAAGACCCACTCCAAGTGCGTGCTCGTCGTCCGTGACGATGGCGACCAGCTGCGGCGCTACTGCCACATCGGGACGGGCAACTACAACAGCAAGACCGCCCGCCTGTATGAGGACTTCGGCGTCCTGACGTGCGACAGCGACGTCGGCGCTGACGTCGCGCGGCTCTTCAACCACCTCACGGGCTATAGCCGTGGCGACCGGTACCAGGAGCTGGTCGTGGCTCCGCGTGATCTCCGCCCACGGCTGCTCGACCTCATCGAGCGGGAGTCCCGCTTCGGTGAGGACGGCCGGATCGCCGTCAAGGCCAACTCCGTCGGTGACGAGGAGATGATCGAGGCGCTGTATGCCGCCAGTGACGCAGGCGTGCAGATCGACATGATCATCCGCGGCATCACGTGCTTGCGCGCCGGCGTGCCCGGCCTGTCGGAGAACATCCGCGTCCGCTGCATCCTCGGGCGCTACCTCGAGCACAGCCGGATCTACCGGTTCGCCCACGGCGATGTCGACGACCAGTCGCTGTACCTCATCGGCTCGGCCGACTTGATGCCGCGCAACCTCGACCGGCGTGTCGAGGTCCTGGTGCCGAGTCGAGCACCCGAAACACCGCGAGTGGCTGGACAAGGTCTTCGAGCTCCAGCTCGCCGACGACATCGTTCGCTGGGAGCTGGAGCCCGACGACACGTGGTCGCGCTGCGGCCCCCTCGACGCGTTCGAGCCACACCCGCAAGAGCGGCTCTACCGCTGGGCGGTCGAACGCCAGGCCACCGCCAAGCGCTGACCGCCCAGCCCCATCTGAGGCCGGATCCGTTCGCCGGCTCGTCGGGCTTCGTTCATCCGTCCGTTCATCTCGCCACCAAGGGCGCCGTCACCTGCGGCTCCTACGGTCGCCGGCGCGAACATCGCTTCGACACGAAACCGTCATCGGGACCTTTCCGTCCGGCGCCCGCCGGCAGGGCTCGCCGCCCTGATCCTCGCCGCATGTGGTGGTGACGATGACGACAGACACTGCCTCGACGGAGGCCGGCGCGGCCGAGACCACCGGCCGCTGGCGGCGCCGAGACGACCGCCGCCGGCGGATCCGAGACGACAACAGCCGAGACGACGGCCGAGGGGACCGAGCCGGGTAGCGAGGCCCCGGCCGGCGGCGACGTCGAGCTTGCCGAGGGGGACGTGTTCGTGACGGGCTCCTCGACGGTCGAGCCGATCAGCATCCGCGTCGGTGAGCTCGCCAATGAGATGTCAGGCGGCGGCCTGGCGGTGACCGTCGAAGGTCCTGGGACCGGCGACGGCTTCGCCACGTTCTGCACGGGAGGCGCGGACATCGCCGACGCCTCCCGGCCGATCAACGACGAAGAGATCGCCCAGTGCGAGGAGAACGGCGTCGAGTACGTCGAGCTCGAGGTCGCCATCGACGGGTTGACCGTGGCGACCAGCCCCGCCAACGAGGCCATCACGTGCCTCGACGTGCCGGCCCTCTATGCCCTGATCGGACCGGAGTCCGAGGGATTCGCCAACTGGAGCGATGCCACGGAGTTGGCGACCGAAGTCAGCTCGGCGTACGCCGCCGACTTCCCTGAGGCTCCGCTCGACATCAGCGGTCCGGGAGAGGAGAGCGGAACGTACGACACGTTCGTGGAGTTCGCCATCGCCGACCTCGCCGAGGAGCGGGGGCAGGACGAGGCCACCCGTGCCGACTACTCCTCCAGCCCCAACGACAACCTCATCGTCGAAGGCATCGAGGCGTCGGAATCGTCGCTGGGTTGGGTCGGGTTCGCCTACTACGCGGCCGAGCAGGACCGCATGAAGGCACTCGAGATCGACGCTGGGGACGGCTGCGTCGCCCCGACGCCCGAGACGATCGCCGATGCCTCGTACCCCTTCTCCCGCACGCTCTACATCTACGTCAACACGGCCAATGCCGAGTCGAACCCGGCTGTGGCCTCGTACGTCGACCTGTACCTCTCCCCTGAGGGCTTGGCGTCCGTCGCCGATGCGGGCTACGTCGACTTGCCGGAGGATCGGGTCCAGGCATCGATGGACGCTTGGGCAGGCCGCTGAGGGCTTCGGTAAGGTCGTCCCGGGTCGGCTGAAGGGATCGAGCACGTGTTGCTGACCGTGCAGGACTTGCGTGGTAACGCCAAGCAACGCAGGCGCGAACGGACGATGCGCGTCGTCTTCCAGGCCGCCACCGTTGTGTCGATCCTGATCAGCCTGCTGATCCTGTTCGTCCTCCTGCGCGGAGCGATCAACTTCATGCGGGCGATCGATTGGGACTTCGGCCTGCTCAGCGACACGGGTTGGTTCCCCCGACGGGAGCGCTTCGACGTACGGACGATTGTCGTCGGCAGCGTGGTGATGGGCTTCGTCGCGATGCTCGTGGCGGTGCCGTTCGGCCTCGGCACCGCCGTCTACCTGTCGGAGTATGCGCCCCGACGCGTGCGCAAGGTCGTCAAGCCGGTCATCGAGGTCCTGGCCGGGATCCCGTCGGTCATCGTCGGGTTCTTCGTCCTCAACCTCGTTGCTCCCGAGCTCGTCAACAAGATCTTCTCTGAGCCCGAGGGTGCGAAGACCATGCTCGCTGCCGGCATCGGCATCGGGATCCTCGTCATCCCGATCATGGCAACGGTGTCGGAGGACGCCCTCAGCGCAGTGCCCAACGCCCTGCGAGAGGCCAGCTACGGCTGTGGTGCCCGCAAGTTCAACACCGTGCTCTCGGTCGTCCTTCCCGCCGCCGTCTCCGGCATCGTGGCCGCGTCGATCATCGCCGTGTCTCGCGCGATCGGCGAGACGATGGTCGCCACGATGGCGGCGGGCTACGACGGCTCCGGTCCCTACAACGGGCTCAGCCCGTTGAACGGCGGGTTGTCGATGACCGGCGCGATGACGAACGCCGCCGGTGGGACCGACCAGACGCAGGGCGGGGCCGCCTTCGAAGTGCTGTTCCTCGTCGGGTTCCTGCTGTTCGTGATCACCCTCGGGCTCAACCTCATCGGCGACCGCTTCGTGCAGCGCGTCCGCCAGGTGTACTGAGGCCGTCGACATGGCGCTCATCACCCCCGCCGCCGCCGGCGCGACCGCCCACGACGTCGTCGCCTCGACGTTGACCCGCCGCGACCGCGACGTCAAGGGACTCGTGCTGGTCGTCCTCCTGCTCGTCGCCGCCCTCACGACGATGCTCATCCTGTTCGTGCTGCTGACCCAGATCGTGATCGAGGCTGTCCCCGTCTTCCAGGAGCAGGGATTCGGCTTCCTGACGGGGACGATCGGCTCCGATCCGGCGTCGCAGGGGATCTGGCCCGGCCTGTTCGGATCGATCTTCATCGGCGTCGGCGTGGTGATCATCGCGATCCCACTCGGTCTGTCGGCGGCGATCTACCTCGAGGAATATGCGTCGTCGCGCAACCGCTTGACCCGGATGATCATGGTCAACATCCGCAACCTCGCCGGGGTGCCGGCAGTGATCTTCGGGGTCCTCGGCCTGATCATCTTCGTCGAGTGGCTGGAGCCCGTGACCTCCGGTGAGACGGTCATCACGGCCGGGCTCACGATGGCCATCCTCGTGCTGCCGATCATCATCATCACGTCGATGGAAGCCATCCGCGCCGTGCCCCAAGGGCTGCGTGATGCCGGCTACGGGGTCGGTGCCTCACGCTGGGAGGTGACGAGGGACCACGTCCTGCCGTACGCGGCCCCAGGAATCCTGACCGGTACGGTGCTGGCGATCGCCAGGGCACTGGGTGAGGCAGCGCCGCTGATCCTGATCGGTGCCATCACCGGCCTCCTGCCACGGACCGGCCTCACCGAGAACTTCACGGCCTTGCCGATGCTCATCTTCAACTGGGCAGGGAGGCCGAACTCCCCGGGCGCGGAGATCAGCTGGTCCAATGCGGCGGCTGCGGCCGGCCTCGTCCTACTCGCCGTCGTGCTGTTCTTCAACGCCGCAGCAATCCTGCTCCGCAACCGCTTCGAGAAGAAGCGCATCGGGACCTGACCCGACAACCACCGAGGGCTGACTACCGTGACCGACCAGACCACCGCTCCGAGGATCATGGCCGTCGACGACGCATCGCCGCTCAACCTGTCCGAGCCTGCTGCGCACCACCCGGTCGCCGGGGGGACGGAGAGCATCGTCTTCGATGTCGACGACCTCAGTGTCCTCTATGGCGACTTCCGCGCGGTACAGGACGTGACGATCGACGTGCACCAGCACGAGATCACGGCCTTCATCGGCCCGTCGGGTTGCGGCAAGACGACGGTTATTCGCTGCTTCAACCGGATGAACGACTTCATCGAGACGGCCAAGGTCGAGGGCACGATCACCTACCACGGCGTCAACCTGTACGACAGCGGCGTCAACGCCACCGAGGTGCGGCGGCGGATCGGGATGGTGTTCCAGAAGCCGAACCCGTTCCCCAAGAGCATCTACGACAACGTCGCCTACGGCCCGCGCCTGGGAGGGATGAAGAAGAAGGGCGAGCTGGATGTCGTCGTCGAGCGCTCTCTGCGCAGCGCCGCGCTCTGGGACGAGGTCAAGGACCGCCTGAAGCACTCCGGGCTCGGGCTCTCCGGAGGACAGCAGCAGCGGCTGTGCATCGCCAGAGCGATCGCCGTCGAGCCCGAGGTGATCCTGATGGACGAGCCGTGTTCGGCGCTCGACCCCATCGCCACGGCCCGCATCGAGGAGCTGATGCAGGAGATCAAGGCGAAGTACACGATCGTCATCGTCACCCACAACATGCAGCAGGCGGCCCGCGTCAGTGACCGCACGGCGTTCTTCACCACCGAGGTCAACCCGGAGAGCGACCGCCGCACGGGCCGGCTGGTCGAGTACAACCCGACGAGCAAGATCTTCTCCAACCCCGACGACGAGCGCACCGAGCAGTACGTCACCGGCCGATTTGGGTAAAGGACAGCCATGACGACCGACTCCGCCGACGCCGTCGTCCAGGAACCGGACCCCCACGGTGACCTCCGCTCGGAGTTCCACCGGGAGCTCGACGAGATCCGTGAGGAACTGGCTCGGCTGGCCGCCGCAGTGACCGAGAGCATTCCTCGGGCGACCGAGATCTTGCTCGGGCAAGACCTGGAGGGCGCCGAGTACATGATCCGTGCCGACGACGAGGTCGACGCACGGTCGGTGCAGCTGGAGGAGCGGTGCTACAACGTGCTGGCGCTGCAATCGCCGGTGGCCAGCGACCTGCGCAAGGTCGTGGCCGCGCTGCGCATCATCGCCGAGATCGAGCGCTCCGCCGACCTCGCCGTCAACATCTGCAAGGCGGCGCGGCGGATCTACGGGCACCGCCTCGACCCGCGGCTGCGGGGCATCATCCAGAAGATGGGCGACCAGGCCCAGCAGCTGTTCCGCGAGGCGACGGAGTCGTACATGTCGAGCGACGCGGTGCGAGCGGCGGCGCTGTGGGACATGGACAGTTACCTCGACGACCTGCAACGGCAGTTCGTCGCCGCCATCTTCGAGAGCCATTCTGGTGAACAGCTGGAACTGCAGGTGGCGGTCCAGCTGGCCGTCGTGGCACGGTTCTACGAGCGCATCGGCGACCACGCCGTGAACATCGGAGAACGGGTGCGGTTCCTCGTCACGGGGTGGATGCCCGAGCACGATGGCGCCGCCCGCTTCGCCCAACGGGCAGCCGCCAGCGACCTGGACTGACGAGGTGCTCGACCGGTGCTGACGGTGATCATCGCCGTCGTGAGCGCCATCGCCGGGGCCGCCGTGGCGTGGGTCGTGGCACGTCGACCGGTACGCGAGCCGGCTGCGGCTGCCCCTGCGACGCACGGGCCGCGGTGGTCCGACGTCATCGAACAGCTCAGCATCGGGGTGGTCGTGGCCGGTCCGAGCGGGCGCATCCACCACCGCAACCGCGCCGCCGACGCTTTCGCCGGGACACACATGGGATTGCTCGTCGACGACACGGTCGAACGGCTGCTCAAGCGCGCCCTTGCCGGTGAGTCGTCCCGCCAGAACCTCGAGCTGTACGGCCCTCCGCGCAGCGCGATGGTGGTCACCGCGGCGCCGCTCGAGGGCGGCGGTGCCGTCGCTGTGATCGAGGACGTCAGTGAGCGCCGCCGTGTCGACGCGGTGCGGACGGATTTCGTCGCCAACATCAGCCACGAGCTGCGGACGCCGGTCGGCGCCTTGGCCGTGCTGGCCGAGGCGCTCGCCGATGAGAACGACCTCGATGTGGTCCATCGCGTCGCCAACCGCATGGTCGATGAGGCGATGCGCGTGACGCGGACCATCGACGACCTGCTCGAGCTCTCCCGCATCGAGCTCGGCGAGGAGCCGCGGCGGGAGGTCGTCGACGTCGTGCACATCGTCGAGGAGGCGCTCACCCGCACGCGTCAGCTCGCCGAGGACCGGCGCATCGAGGTGTCAGCCTTGGGGGTGCCCGCCGGCGTGCGCATCAACGGCGACCGCCGCCAGCTCGTGTCCGCGCTCGGCAACCTCGTCGAGAACGCCGTCAAGTACAGCGAGCCGGGCTCCAGCGTGCAGGTGCGGGCTCGCGTGGAGGGGAACTGGGTGGAACTGATGGTCGCCGACCACGGCATCGGCATCCCGGCCGCCGACCACCGTCGCATCTTCGAGCGCTTCTACCGCGTCGACAAGGCACGCAGCCGCGACACGGGTGGCACCGGGCTCGGTCTGGCGATCGTCCGCCACGTCGCCACCAACCATCGCGGCGACGTGCAGGTCTCCTCCCAGGAGGGGGAAGGTTCGACGTTCGTGCTGCGCATCCCCGTTCTGTCCGTAGAAACCGATCGGATCGCGCCGATTCCTACGGACAGTTCCCCTGCTGAGCGGGACGCGTGAGCACTCCCACGGTCCTCGTCGTCGAAGACGAGGCCAGTTTCGTCGAAGCGCTCTCCATCGGGCTGCGGCGCGAGGGGTTCCACGTCGAGATCGCAATGGACGGGTTCGAGGCGCTCGAGCGCTTCGACATCGTGAAACCCGATCTCGTGTTGCTGGACGTCATGCTGCCGCGCATCAGCGGAATCGACGTCTGCCGGCAATTGCGCAAGCGCAGCCAGGTCCCGATCATCATGGTCACCGCGAAGAGCGGCGAGATCGACACCGTCGTCGGCCTGGAGGTGGGTGCCGACGACTACGTCACCAAGCCGTACCGCCTCCGCGAGCTCGTGGCCCGGATGCGGGCCGTGATGCGCCGCCCGCGGCTCGACCAGGCCGGCGAGCTGGGTCCGGCGGCGATCAGCTGTGGGTGACGTCTCGCTCGATCCGGAAGAGCACACCGTCACGATCGGCGGTGAACAGGTCGCGCTGCCACTCAAGGAGTTCGAGCTGCTGCATGTGCTCCTGGCCAACGCTGGGCGGGTGCTGCCGCGTGACACGCTGATCGATCGCGTCTGGGGCAGTGACTACGTCGGCGACACCAAGACGCTGGACGTTCACGTCAAGCGGCTGCGCTCGAAGGTCGAACCGGATCCGTCGAACCCGACGCACATCGTGACGATCCGCGGTCTCGGCTACAAGTACGAGCGCGGATCTGGGAGGGTCGCCGACCTGGCGTGAGCTGCGGCGGCCGGCCAGGGGGTGGTGATCGGCTGCATCGTGGTAGTAGTCGCTGCGAGATGCATGCATTCCCGCCATCGCCGCTGCGGAAGTGGTGATGGCCGCACCCATGTCGAAGTTCCGCCGGCTGGCGATCACCCACGCCGCCATGATGGGCGGCGACGCGGCGATGCTCGTCGCGCTCGCCGACTCGTTGTTCCTCTCCATCGACCCGAGCGCGGCGCGAGGGCGGGTGCTGCTCTTCCTGGTCATCAGCTTCGCCCCGTTCCTCGTGATCGCGCCGCTGATCGGCCCGGTGATCGATCGTGCCGCAGGTGGGCGGCGCACTGTCATCCAACTCGTCGCCGGCGTGCGCATCGTCCTGGCCGTGCTCATGGCGCGCTTCATCGGCAACGTGGCGCTGTTCCCGCTCGTCTTCGCCTCGCTCGTTCTGCAGAAGACGTACCTGGTCTCGAAGCAGGCGTTGGTGCCATCCGTCGTACGGACCGAGGCCGAGCTCGTCGAGGCCAACTCCAAGCTCGGCTTGATCGCCGGGCTCACCGGCTTCGTGGCGATCCTTCCGGCTGCGCTGATCCAGATCACTCCGCTGGACGGCACGGGAACGCTGATCTATTCGGGCCTGCTGTTCGCGGTCGCGCTCGCCAGTGCGTCGCGTCTGTCGGCCGACGTCGTCGCGGCGCGTCCGGAGCAGCCGGTCGAGCGCCATCAGCTGCACTCCCGGCGCTTGCAGCTTGCGGCGGCCGCGATGCTCCTGCTGCGAGCAGGAACCGGGTTCCTGTTCTTCCTCCTCGCGTTCTGGCTGCGTACGCAGTCCGGCGGGACGTTCTGGTTCGGCGCCGCCATCGGCATGTCGGCGCTCAGCACGATGGCCGGCAACAGCATCGCCCCCGGCCTCCGTCGCCGCTTGAGCGAGGAGATCATGATGGTCGGCGCGCTGGCCTTGTCAGCGCTGGCCGGGGTAGCCGCCGCCGTGGCCGGCGGGCCGGCTGCGGGTGTCTTCCTGGCGGCCGTCCTCAACTTCTCCGGCGCGATCGCGCGGCTGGCGTTCGAGAGCATCGTCCAGCGCGACGCTCCTGAGGCCAACCGAGGGCGGGCGTTCGCCCGGTTCGAGACGCACTTCCAACTGGCCTGGGCTGTGGCCGGCGTGGTGCCCGTGCTGATCACGATCCCCGGACCGATCGGCTTCCTGATCGTCGGCCTGATCTGCGCAGCGGCACTCGTCAACTACATCGTCGGGCAGCGGTCGATGACCGTGCGCCGCGGTCGCCGGGTCGGCCGGCCGGCACCGCTCCCGCCGCCGTCACCGCCGCGATGACCGAGTTGGCCTTGACCTCCGGCGGGCGGCGTCTCGCCGCCAACCTCGTGGCGCCCGAAGGGGTCACGTCGGGCGCCGGGTTGTTGTTCGTCCATGGTTTCGGCAGTAGTCAACGCGGCTACCTCGAGCGGGCCGGGGCGGCGACTCGAGAGCTCGGGTGCACGTGCCTCACGTTCGACCTCAGCGGGCACGGCGCCAGCGAGGGCGACCTCTCCGAGCTGTTCTTCCGGGACCATCTGGGCGACGTGGGAACGGCGTACGAGACGCTGGCGGCGCAACCGTCGGTGGAAGCGGATCGCATCGGAGTTTGCGGCGCGAGCTACGGCGCCTACCTGTCCGGGCACCTCGTCTCCATACGCCCGGTCGCCCGCCTGCTGCTCCGCGCGCCCGCGCTGTACGACGACGGCGTGCTCGATCTACAGCTGCGACAGCTGCGCCCGTCGCGCCGCATGCCGGAAGCCGACGACTTCCTCGGCGCCATCGGTCGCTTCGATCACGAGACCCTTGTCGTGGAGTCCGAGCGCGACGAGACCATCCCTCACCCCATCGTCGAGCGCTACCTGGACGCACTTACGCACGGGCACCATCGCGTGATCGCCGGCGCGACCCACGACCTCGGACGCGACGACTGGCGAGCCGAGTTCCGCCAGATCGTCGTCGACTGGTTCCGCCCGCTCTAGCCGTTCTGTCCGTAGGAATCGCATCACAACGATCGATGTCTACGGACAGAACGCGTGACCTAGTGCTCGAGACGCGCCAACCACAGTCCTGGCGCACCGACCTCGCTGACTGTGGGCAACGCATCGCTACGGCTCAACAAGGGGGCGAGACCCGATTCGCCGGCGCGGTCGACGACCCCTTGCACGAACGCCTTGCCGCGTGCCACCTGGTCCTCGCCGAGGCGGATGCCGAGCAGCTGCTCGACGAACGTGTCGTTGGCGCTGGTCTCGACGCGCCGGCGCCGGACCGCTTCGGCGATCCGCAGGGCGTTGCCGCCGACGATGCGCACGGACACGGCGTCGACGATCCAGTCGGTGTACCCGACGACGACGGCGACCAGGGCGTCGAGGCGCGGCCGCAACGCCTGCTGATCCGACGAGGTGACGGCGCCGAGCAACACCTCGGGGTCGCCGAGGGCCTGCTGCAGCGCAGCCATCGGATCGCCGGTGCCGCTGTCGATCTGACCGAGGCGATCCGCCACCGCATTCGGGTCCGGACGGAAGCCGCCGACGTGCTGACGGACGAGGTCGCTCAACGTGTCACGCACGTGGGGGGCCGAGAGGATCACGTGCCCCGCCAATTCGTGGGCCAGGACCCACAGCCGCATCTCGTCGGTCGGGATCTCCCACGCCGCGGCGAACTCGTCGATGTTCGACGGCACCAGCGTGACCGTCGCCGGCTGGCGGGGGATCGGCAGGTCGTGCACGCCGAACGCGCGCGTCGCCAGGCGCCCGACCATCGAGCCGACGGCCATGCCGAGCATCGCCGGGGCCATCATCTTGGACAGTCCGGCCATCATCGACATCATCGGGTCGGCCATCGCCGGATCGTCGCCCAGTTCCTGCAGGTCCGGTGGAGTTCCGAGGGCGGTGGCCATCTCGGTGAACAGGTGGCGATAGGCGTCCAGGGTTCCGCTGGCCCACTGGCTACGCGTGACGACCTGCGGTTCCGGCGCCGCCTCGCCCGTGGTGACCACGTCACTGACGTGGAACCAGGCGATCCGCGCCAGATCGGAAAGGGCAAGGCGCAACGCCGGGTCGACGTTCGGTTCCGGCGCGCCACCGGTCGCGCCGAGCTGAGCGAACTGGCGCGCCGCGTCCCAGTTCAGCGGGCCCTGTCCGGCCAGCGCCCTGGCCAGGTCGCCGAACATCGGCATGGACGCAAACGCTTTGAACGGGTCGCTCGGATCGTCGTCGTCACGCCGTTCGAGCGGGTCGTCTGCCATGCCATCGATGCTAGGAGCGGTGGCCCGTCTAACGTCCACCCCCATGGCGATCGCACCGGTGCCGGCGCCGCTGCGGGTCCACGTGACCGGTGCCGAAGCGAACCTCGGCACACGGGTGCTCGCGCTGCTGGCTGACTCGCCGGCCGTCACCGAGGGGTCCGCCACAGCATGTGACGTCGTCGTTCACCTCGGCGCAGGCGACCACGACTTGCGGGCGCGGCGGCGCGAGAGCGTGACAGAAGGCGCCGCGGCGATGCTCGACGACGCCACGGTGGGACAGGCCTCGCACGTCGTGTTCGTGTCATCGGCGATGGTCTACGGGGCGTACGCCAACAACCCGATTCCCCTCACCGAGGACGCCATCCTGCGGCCGGACGTCGAGTTCGTGTACGCCCGCCAACTGGCGACCGTCGAAGCCATGGTCGACCGGTGGCGACGGGCCGCGCCCGGGCGGACGGTCACCGTCCTCCGGCCGGTGGTGGCGATGGCCGCCGACGGAACCTCATCACTCGCCGCTGCGTTCGCGGCGGGACTCGGGCAGCGCATCAACGAGGACGACCCTCCTGCCCAATTCCTCCACCTCGACGATCTGGCTTCGGCGGTGGCGCTCGCCGCCGAGCAACGCCTCGATGGTGTGTTCAACGTGGCGCCCGATGGCTGGGTGGCCGGTGAGCGCGTGCGGGCGTTGACCGGGCGGGGCCCCCGCGTGAAACTGCCCGACCGCGTCTCCGAGGTCGTCGAGCGCGCTGCGCTGGCGGTTCCAACGGGGCCCCATCCCGCCGGGCTTGCGCAGCTACACGCTCGAGCCGTTTCTCGTTGCGAACGACCGCCTGAAGTCCCACGGCTGGCGTCCGACCGTCACCAATGAGCAGGCCTACGTCGAAGGGACCGAAGCTCGGTGGTGGACGATGGTGACGCCGCGGCGTCGCCAGGAGCTCTCACTCGGCGCGATGGCGGTCGCCGTGCTCGGCGCCGTCACCGTCGTCGTCACCCTCCTTCGCCGCTGGCGTCGCGGTCGGCGCTGAGCGTCGACGTCGGCGGCACCGTCGTCGACGAAGACGTCGAGCTCGTCGATGGTCCGGTGGTGGTCGTCGGCCGCACGCTCGTCGGTGGCGTGGTCGCCACGGTGGTCGGTGGGCGCACCGTCGTCGGCGCATCGGTCGTCGTCGGAGCCGCCGTCGTCGTCGTGGGGGGCGGCGTCCGCACGGCGTCGACAGGTGCCACGCGGAGATCGTCGGGCGATCCGGTGCACAGTCCGACGAGGCGACCACGCCCGTCCATCACCGGCGTCGCCTCATCGACTTCGAGCGTCGCCAGCTCATCCATCGTGACGACGATCGGATCGGCCGAGCGCACGAGCACCGTGTCGGTCGGACCGGGCTGCGTCGCCGCGAACTCCAGGTGCTCGGCATCGGGATCTGCTGGCAGCGAGACGAGCGTCACGTCACCGGCTGGATCGGTGCCGACGACCTCGGCGTCGACGATGTCGCCCGACACGAGGCGGACCTCCACGCGCTCGCCGTCGGTGCCGGGCACCGCGTCCGCCGTCGTCACGCCCCAACCGTCGCCGACGGGCGTCACGAGCGGCAGTGCCGGTGGCTCTGGCGGTGGCGTCGGGGCCGAGCGCAGTGCCGAAACGGTGGAGCTGGCGGCGACCGGGGAAGCGGACTGCCTCGGGGTCATCGTCAGCACCAGCACACCGACGAGCAGCAGGCCGAGCGTCGCCGTCGAGACGATGAGCACGCGACCGCCCGTCGTCGTCGGCTCGGGTGGAGGCGGCCCCAGTTCGGACGGATGCCTCCAGGAACGCTCGTGTGGAGGCAGGGGTCCGTCGTCCACGGGCGAGAAGTTAGCCATGACGCTGCCCTGGCGGAGGTCGGGTTGGACCTAATGATGCGGCCGGCGAAGGCGCTGGAGCGCCCGCCGTGCCGAACCGGGTCTTAACCCTGAGTCACGCGGCCGGCACTCCTGATGCGGCCGCCGAGGCGCCTGGAGGCGCAGGCGTGCGCCGGCGTGCCGAACCGGGCCTCACCTCCGAACGACACCGTCTGGCCCCGCGTTGACCCGTCGTGAGGGAGGTCGGCCGACGGACGCTCACGGCTACGATGCGGCTCGTGCAGGCTCCTCGGCGCGGTGACGACTGGTTTGCCCTCACCGCCGACGAGTTGTCGATCGCCGAGGCGTACGACTGGGCGCAGCGCGGCAGATTGCGGCGCCGTCGTGGTCTTCAGCGGCACCGTTCGCGATCACGCTGAAGGGCGCGAGGGCGTGGAGCAGCTGGAGTACGAGGCCTACGAAGAGGCGGTGCAGCCGCGATTGGCGGCCATCGCCGCAGAGGCCAGGCACCGGTGGCCGAGCATCGGGCGGGTCGCGCTGCTCCACCGCATCGGCCGCCTCACCGTCGGCGAGTCGTCGGTGCTGGTCGTGGTCTCCTCGCCACACCGCCCGGAAGCATTCGAGGCGGCCCGCTACGCCATCGACGCCCTGAAGGCGTCGGTACCGATCTGGAAGCACGAGACCTGGCGCGAGGGCACTGCGTGGGGCACGGGCGCCACGCCGATCCGCGGTGCCGGGGCCGTGTCGTGACAGCGCTGATCATCGTCATCGTCGTGATCGCTGTGGTCGTGGTCGTCGGCGTCGGTGTGATGATGGTGAGCCGGCGGCGTCGACCGGACGGCGTTGCCGCCTTCCAGCGGCACATCGACGCCCTCTCGCCCGAGGCGCGACGGCCCGTCGTCGATCAGGTGCAGCAGCTCGAGGGCGATGCCGAGCAGCCGAAGCCCGTTGACCGGCCGGACGACGACGAGGGAGCGGGTCCCCAGTAGATGGCCCGCGATCTCGCAATAGATCTGGGGACGGCGAACACGCTCGTCTACATGAAGAACCGTGGCATCGTCCTGAACGAGCCGTCGGTGATCGCCCTCAACCGCCAAACCGGCGAGGTGCTGGCGACGGGGACTGAAGCGTGGCAGATGATCGGCCGCACGCCCGGGTACATCGTCGCCGTTCGCCCACTGCGTGGTGGGGCGATCACCGACTTCGTGGTCACCGAGCGGATGATCCGCCTGCTGCTGCAGCGCGTCGGTGTCAGCCGCTTCACCCGCCCCAAGGTCGTGATCTGCGTGCCATCGGCGATCACCGAGGTCGAGCGCCGAGCGGTGACGGACGCTGCTCGGCGCGCCGGCGCTGCTGACGCCAACCTCATCGAGCAGCCCATGGCGGCGGCCATCGGGGCCGACCTGCCGATCGATGAGCCGGTCGGCAACATGGTCATCGACATCGGAGGCGGTACGACCGAGACGGCGGTGATCAGCCTCGGGGGCATCGTCGCGCTCGAGGCGGTGCGCGTCGGCTCGTTCGACATCGACGCGGCGATCCAGAACTACGTGCGGCGGGAGCACGGCATCGCCATCGGGGAGCGCACGGCCGAGGAGATCAAGGTCGCCATCGGATCGGCGGACCCGACGGAGGAGGAGAACCAGGCCGAGGTGCGGGGCCGGGACATGATGTCCGGGCTGCCCAAGACGGTGCTGCTGACACCCGAAGAGGTCCGCTTCGCCATCGAGGATGTGGTCTCGTCGCTGATCGCGTCGGTGATCCGCTGCCTCGCCAAGGCGCCGCCCGAGCTGTCGCAGGACTTCCTGGCGCGGGGGATGTACCTGGTCGGCGGCGGCGGGCTGCTGCGCGGGCTGGCCCAGCGCATCGAGCGCGAGACGAGGGTGCCGGTGAAGCTGTCCAACGTGCCGCTGGAGGCCGTCGTGCTCGGGGCGGGCCACGTGATCGAGCACTACGAGGCGTTGAAGGGCATGTTCATGGGCGCCCGGCCGTTGACGGGCCGCTGAGGTCGAGCGTGACTCTGCCGTTGGCGAGCGCCGAGCCCGAACATGAGTCTTCGAGTCGACGCCGCGCTCGAGGACGGGATCCGCCGCATCCGCGCCGAGCTCGGCGTGCCGACCGGATTCCCGGCGGCGGCGGCGATGGAGGCCGTCGTCGCGGCGAGGACGGAGCCAGGCGCCGACCACGTCGACCGCACGGACCGCTCGTTCATCACGCTCGACCCGCCCGACGCCGTCGACCTCGACCAGGCCTTCGCCATCGAGCGATCCGGTGGCGACCTGATCCTGCACTACGCCATCGCCGACGTCGGGTGGTTCGTCGAGCCCGGCTCGCCGCTCGACGAGGAGGCCTGGCGGCGCGGGGTGACGGTGTACCTCCCGGGCCAGAAGGCCCGCTTGTACCCGGCGGCGCTGTCGGAGGGAGCGGCCAGCCTGCTGCCCGACGGCCCACGGCCGGCCGTCGTGTTCACGACACGCGTCGACGGTGGCGGCGACGTGCGCCTCGAAGGCGCCGAGCGGGCGTTGGTGCGCAGCCGCGCCAAGCTGGCCTACGACACGGTCGGGCCAGGCGATCTGCCCGACGGGTTCTCCGACCTGGCGGCGCGCATCGAGGCCGCCGAAGATCGGCGCGGCGCACCGCGGGTCGAGTTCCCCGACCAGGAGCTGGAGCTCGTCGACGGGAGCTGGGTGCTGCGGATCGAGCCGCGGCGAGAGTCCGAGGACCACAACGCCGCGCTGTCGCTGGCCACGAACATGGCCGTCGCCGACGCACTGCTGGAAGCCGGGACCGGGCTGTTCCGAGTGATGGCCGAGCCGACCGCTCGCGAGGTCGAGCGGCTGCGGCACAGTGCCACGGCCTTCGGGCTGCGGTGGCCGCAGGACCAATCTCTGGCCGACTTCCGTCGCACGCTCCGCCGCGGCGATCCAGGTGCCGACGCGTTCCTGATCGCCGTGCGCCGCGCAGGCGGCGGAGCTTCCTACGTGGAGCTCGACGATGACAGTGAGGATCGTCCGTGGCACTCGGCGATCGCTGCGGCGTACGTCCACGCGACGGCGCCGCTGCGCCGGCTGGCCGATCGCTACGTGGTCGACGCAACGGTGGCGGTTGCGGCCGGGGAGGCGGTCCCCGAGCATGCGCGCGCCGCGTTCGGTTTGTTGCCGAAGGTGATGGCGCGGGCTGAGTCGCTGGCCCATCGCGCCGAGAACGCCGTCATCGAGCTGGCCGAGGCAGTGCTGCTCGCGGGGCGTGAGGACGAGGTGTTCGACGCCGTCGTCGTCGACGAGGACCACCGGGGCACGCTCATCCAGCTCGTCGACCCTGCCGTCCTCGCCCATGTGACGGCCCACCACGTCGCTCCCGGCGACGCGGTCCGGGTCCGCCTCGTCACCGCCGACGTGGACCGCCGCACCGTCGAGTTCCACCGCATCGGCTGATCTCGATGCGGCCGGCGAGGGCGCTGGAGCGCCCGCCGTGCCGAACCGGGTCCTCGAGCTCTGAACGCGACCCGGGACGCCTCTCGGCGGCCGGGACGACGCCCGGGACGATGGGTCAAGCTGGATCGAGGCGGTAGATCGGTCCGGACAGGGACAGGACGTAGACCTCGCCGCCTGGGCCGTCGACGACGGCCGTCGGGTCCTCCACGGTGCCGAGGTCGACAGTCCGCCCGGCCTGGAGGTCCGGGCCCTCACCGAGCACCTCTTGGGCGACGATCCGTCCCGAGCAGTAGTCGGCGTACACGTACCAGCTGTCCAGCGACGACCCGTCGCGCACCCGCACGCCGCCTGAGACGGTGCAGCCAGCCTCGCCGTGAGGGTAGGTGGCGAACGGCGGCGTGTGCCCTTCCGCCGGGACGTCGTCGTTGAAGCGCTCGTCGCCTTCGAAGGCGCTCCACCCGAAGCTGAGGCCCTTGCCGGCGTCGACACCATTCGTCGCCGGCGCGACGTCGATCTCCTCGAATGCGTTCTGGCCGACGTCGGCGATCCAGAGATCACCCGTGGCTCGATCGAAGGAGAACCGCCACGGATTGCGCAGCCCGCTCGACCAGACCCGCGTGTCGGCACCTTGCTGACCGACGAACGGGTTGTCTTCGGGAACCGTGTACGGGTCGCCGGCCGACGGGGTCGGATCGATGCGCAGCAGCTTGCCGAGCGGTGTCGACAGGTCCGTCGCTCGGCGCTCCGGGTCGCCGCCGGAACCGCCGTCGCCCATGCCGATGTAGAGCAGGCCGTCCGGACCGAACGTGAGGTCGCCGCCGTTGTGGTTCGGGTACGGCTGCTCGATCACGAAGATCGACCGTGCGTTGTCGCCAGAAAGGAACGTGCCGTCGTCCTCGACCGGGTACTCGAGGATGGTCGTGTCGCCATTGAGGTCGGTGTAGTTCGTGTAGGCGAGATCGCCGCTGGGAGCGAACGCCAGGCCGAGGAGGCCACGTTCACCGTCGGCGTCGGTGAGTTCGGTGGCGTCGAGCACGGTGGACAGCGCTCCGTCCGCCAACCGCAGGATCCGTCCACCCTGCTCGACGATGTACAGGCCGGCGTCGCCCTCACGCCACGCCAGGTCGACGGGCGCCTCGGCGATTCCGACCTCGGTGATCGTCACTTCCGGGTCGGCGGTTGTCCCGCCGGCTGTCCCGTCGGACGACGCCGACGTCGATGCAGCCGGCGCCGAGTCCGTGGGCTGTGTCGCCGCGCTGTCGGTTGGTGCGGAGGTCGTGGCCGTTGCAGGCGGGGCGACGCTCGCATCGGCATCCGTCTCGGCGTCGTCGTCGCCGCTGCACGCGGCGGCGAGCACGAGCAGTGCGCCGACGGCCAACGCGGCCGAGGCCCGCCTCACGGGACCCCCACTCGCGCCAGGCCCTCTTGCACGACGCTGACGACCAGCCGTCCGTCACGGGAGAAGATGGCCCCGCCGGCCAGCCCCCGCGCCGTGCTCGTCGAGATGGCCCGCTGGTCGTAGAGCATCCACTCGTCGGCGCGGAAGGGGCGGTGGAACCACATGGCGTGGTCGAGGCTGGCCATCTGCATGCCGGGGCTGTCCCAAGCGAGCCCGAACGGCAGCACCGTCGTATCGAGCAGGGTCATGTCGCTGGCGTACGTCACGAGGCAGGCGTGGACGACCGGATCCTCCGGCAGCGTGCCGTCGGCGCGGAGCCACACGCGCTGGCTGTCCGACGGCGTGCCCTTGCGGGTCAGGGGGTCGCCGTCGACGTAGCGCACATCGATCGGGCGGGCCCGGTCGTACTGCTCACCGAGCTGGTCCTTGTACGGCTCCATGCGCTCGTGCCAGTCGGGGAGCGTGTCGGGATCCGGCATCCCCTGCGGCATCGGCAGTTGGTGGTCGGGACCCTCCTCGACGGCGTGGAAGCTGGCCTGCAGGTTGAAGATCGCCCGGCCGTGCTGGATCGCGACGACGCGCCGGGTGCTGAAACTGCGCCCATCGCGCAACCGGTCGACCTCGTAGAGGATCGGCACCGTTGGATCACCGGGCAGCAGGAAGTAGGCGTGCAGTGAGTGGACGAGGCGGATCGCGTCGTCGACCGTGCGGGCGGCAGCGACGAGGGCCTGCCCAGCGACCTGCCCGCCGAAGACACGCTGACGGCTCTCGTCGGGGGAGCGTCCGCGGAAGATGTTGACCTCAATGGGCTCGAGGGCGAGCAGTGTCACGAGGTCATCGAGCGCCGCTTGCATCGGGACATTCTGGTGGAACCGGACCCCGTCGTAGCCTCGACCGGGTGGACTGGCGCGAGCACGCCCTGGCGGCGAAGGGCTTCATGCCCGTCGAGGAGGGCGACGCGCTGCACGACGCGGCAGTGGCGGCTGCGGCGGCGGTGCCGAGCGCGCCGTTCGTCGAGATCGGGTCGTACTGCGGCCGCTCCACGATCTGGCTGGCTGCGGCCGCTCGTGAGGCGGGCACCGTCGTGTTCGCCGTCGACCACCATCGCGGCTCCGAGGAGAACCAGGCCGGCTGGGAGCACCACGACTCGTCGCTCGTCGACGCCCGCACCGGGCAGATGGACACGCTGCCGACGTTCCGTGACACGATCCGCGCAGCCGGTGTCGAGGACCGGGTCATCGCGATGGTCGGGCAGTCGCCGGTGATCGCCCGCTACTGGGCGATGCCGGCGGCCCTGGTGTTCATCGACGGCGGGCACGGCGTCGAGCCGGCTCGCGCCGACTACGCCGGCTGGGCGCCGCACGTGGCGATCGGCGGGACGCTGGCAATCCACGACGTCTTCCCGGATCCCGCCGACGGCGGCCGCCCCCCGTACGAGGAGATCTACCGGCCGGCCCTCGAGAGCGGCCGCTTCCGCCTCGTGTCCGCCACGGGTTCGCTTCGAATCCTCAGTCGCGTCGACTGAGGGGCTCCGCGCCGGTTCTCTGGAAGATTCACGCTCGATAACGAGCTTGACCGGGATTCAAAACCGGATGTCTCAGGTCAGTCCAGGAGTGGGCGCGGGGTGAAGAGCGCTGCGGCGGGAGAGGCACCGGTGATGGCGTCGGCGGCGAGGACGACCGCAGCGGCGGTGTACGACGTGTGCTCTTCGAAGGGGAAGCGGATGCCCTGGCGGCCGTCGGATCCGTACACGAGACCGGTCCAGTACGAGCCGTCGTCCCGGCGGTGCGGCCTCGTCCATGACAGCAGCTCCGTCGCCGTGGTGCGGTCGCCGATGGCCGCGTAGGCCAGCGCGCACTCCGCCGTCTCCGACGCCGTGATCCACGGCTCGTCGCTCACGCAGCGGATGCCGCGCCCCTCCATCGCGAACACATCCCAACCCTCGGCGAGGCGGGCCTTGGCTGCCTCACCGGTCAGCGCACCGGTCAGGACCGGGTAGTACCAGTCCATCGCCCAGCGCGTCTTGGGCTCGAACGCATCGGGTCGATCCGCGATCGCATCGACCATGAGGTCCGCCGCCCGCTCCCACTCCGGGTGCGGCTCACTGACGATGTCGGCGAGGGCAACTCCACAGCGCAAGGCGTGCTGGATGCTCGACGTGCCGGTGAGCAGCGCGTAGTCCCACCGGCGCGTGCCGTCGGCCTCGACCGCCCACAGCACGAGGCCATCCCGTCGCCTGAGCGACAGCACCCATTCGAGCGCTCGCTCGACGGTCGGCCACAGGTGGTCGAGGAAGGCGCGATCCCATGTGCAGCGCCAGTGGTGCCACACGCCGGTGGCCACGTAGGCGCACACGTTCGTGTCGAGCTTGTCCTCCTCGACGGTGCCGTCGGACCAGTAGTAGTTGTGCCAGCTGCCATCGGGTCGTTGCGCGTCGGCCAGCCACTCGTAGGCCGCCTCTGCCGGCCCGTGCATGCCGGCGACATCGAGCGCCATCGCCGACTCGACGTGGTTCCACGGGTCGCAGTGGCCGCCGGGGAACCACGGGATCAACCCAGACGGTTGCTGCAGCTCGGCAAGGTGCTCGGCCGTCGTGTGGGCCTCTTCGGCGCTCAGCACGCCAGGTACGTCAGGAATCACGAGGCATACACCACGAGGCTCTTGCCCAGAACCGGCGACAGAAGCCGCTCGACGGCGGCGACCGAGCGCGGGCGGCGCACGATGTCCCACTCGAGGAACTGCCGATACCGGCGCACGAGCGGGTGACCGTCGTCGTTGACGCCGACGGCGCAGCGCAGCCACCAGTACGGCGAGTGCAGGGCGTGCGTGTGGTGGCTGCCCGCCACCTGAAGCCCGGCTGCGCGCAGCTTGGCCTTCAGCTCCGTCGCGGAGTAGATGCGGACGTGGCCGCCGACGGCCGCTGGCGCGTGGTAGTCGTCCGAGAGCATCCAGTTGACCTTCTCGGGCAGCCAGCTCGGCACGGTGACGGCGAGGGCTCCGCCCGGCCGCAGCACACGCACCAGCTCGGCCAGCGCGCCGACGTCATCCGGCACGTGCTCGAGGACCTCGGATGCGACGACGCCGTCGAACGCGCCGTCGGCGAACGGCAGCTGGGTGGCGTCTCCGCACACGACACCGAGGACTCGGTCCTCTGCGATCTCGCCGGACTCGACCATCGCCGCGAACGTGTCGCGGGTCGACTTCAGCTCCGGTGCGGCGACGTCGAGGGCGGCGACGCGGTAGCCCTGGCGGGCCAGCTCGAAGGCGTGGCGGCCGAACCCGGACCCAGCGTCGAGCACGCGATCGCCAGGACGCAGCCCGAGCGCGTGCAAGCGATCCATCCGGATGGTCAGCATCAGTGCTGCCGTGACTTCTCGAGGTTGGCCGGCATCGCCAGCACCTCGCGGTACTGCTCGACGGTCAGCTCGGCGCACCGGCGCCAGGTCCAGCGTTCGAGCACGCGTTGGCGCCCTGCGGCGCCGACGCGGGCCCGCAGGTCCGGGTCGTCGAGCCCCCTCGCGATCGTCGCCGCCAGCGCATCGGCATCGCCAGCACAGCACTGGAGCACGGTCTCGCCGTCGCGGCCAGTCACCTCGGGCAGCGCGCCGCCGTCGGTGGCGACGAGAGCAGTTCCTGTCGCCATCGCCTCGATCGCCGGCAGGCTGAACCCCTCGTACAGGCTGGGAACGACGGCCAGCTCGGCCGCCGAATAGAGCTCGACGATCTGCTCGTCGGTCACGCCCGATACGAACTCCACGCACGACTCGAGGCCGAGCGTGCGGATCAGGTCCATGCTGTGGCCCGCTCGCGGCTTGCCGATCACGGTCAAGGACACGTCGCGCTCGGTGCGCAGCTTGGCCAGGGCCTCGAGCAGGTAGGACAGGCCCTTGAGCGCGACGTCGGCGGACGCCGTGGTGATCAGCCGCCCCGGGATCCGGGCGACATCCGGTCGTGGACGGAACAGCTCCGGATCGACTCCGACCGGGACCAGCCGCATCCGTTCGTAGGCGACACCCATGTCGTCGTGGATGTCACGAATCGAGCTCTCGCTGACCACGACGATGCGAGGCATCCGGGACGCGACACGCCCCTGCATCTTGACGAACGAGTACCACCGTCCGACCGACCAGCGCTTGCGCCAGTTCGGCGCGTGCTCCATCTCCAGCTGGCGGTCCTTCGTGATCGGGTGGTGCAACGTGACGATCGTCGGGATGCGCTTCTCCAGCGCCAGGATCCCGTAGCCGAGGCACTGGTTGTCGTGGACGAGATCGAACTCGCGGACACGTGGTGTCAGCGCCCGCAGCGCCCGGTAGCTGAACGCCAACGGCTCGGGGAACGTGCCCGTGCAGAACTGCGCCATCTCCAGCAGGTCCTCACGCGTCTTGAACTCCCAGAACGCCGGGAAACGCCCGGGGTAGTGGTCGTTGAACGTGTCGAGGCTCGGAAGCTCGGTGAGCTCCACCCGCTCGTCGAGCACGGGGTACGGCTGGCCGGAGAAGACCTCGACGTGATGGCCGAGGTCGGCCAGCGCCTTCGTCAGATGCCGGGTGTACACGCCCTGGCCGCCGACGTGCGGCTTGCCCCGATAGGTGAGGTAGGCGATGCGCAGCGGCGCGCCGGGATCCGGGGGCACCGCGGCGGACATGACCCGTGAGGCTACCCAGGTCGACTTACCGGCCGGTAGGTGAGCCGGGTTGCCACCTGATCGTCATATTGAATGCGGCCCTGAATGATGCGGCCGCCGAAGCGCCTGGAGGCGCCGGCGTGCCGAACCGGGTGTTCACCCCTGAACCACGCGGCCGCCCCTGACTGATGCGGCCGCCGAAGCGCCTGGAGGCGCCGGCGTGCCGAACCGGGTGTTCACCCCTGAACCACGGCGCCCCTGACTAGCGGCCGCCGAAGCGCCTGGAGGCGCCGGCGTGCCGAACCGGGTGTTCACCCTGAATGATGCGGCCGCCGAAGCGCCTGGAGGCGCCGGCGTGCCGAACCGGGTCCTCGCCTCTGAACGACACCGGGGAGGCGCCTGGAGCGCCCGCCCACGAACAGACCCGGGCGGTGTCCCAAGCGCACGTCATGGCCTCGCTCCCTTCCGCCCGGATGCCCAGGACTGCGCACGATCCCCCGCAGGGAGGGCGGTCATGCAGAGCATCACGAAGTCACAAGGCGCCGCGGGCCGCCTCGAGCGGGCGTACGTCCGCCACGAGTACGCCGTCATCTACATCGTCGCCGGGACCAGCTACACGCTCATCTCGATGCACGCCAAGGTCCTGCTGAACTGGATCGTTGGGCCGCTGTGGCCGGTCGCGTTCATGTGGTGGGGACCGACCGTCGTGCGCCGTGTGACGGGCTGGAAGGCGCCGCTGCCGTGAGCTGGGCGGCCCACCAGTTCGAGTACTACGCGATTCAGGGCCACCTCCCGCGGCGGTGGCTGGGGAAGGTCAGCTTCCTCGGCATCGTGGTCGGCGATCAGACGTGTGACCTCGTCGGCAAGGTCTGGTCGTACGGCTTCGAGATCGGCGGCACGCACTACGGACCCGAAGAGCCGTCGCAGTGGCACCGCGGCTGGCCGGGGCTCGGAATGACGCACTCGCTGCTGTGGGCCTTCGTCGCCGGTGGCATCACCTACCTCCTGACGCGCAACCGGGCGTGGACTCTCGGCGTCGGGCTCGGCGCCGCCGCCCACGCGATCACCGACATCAGCGACAGCGTCGGGACGATGCTCGCCTTCCCGTTCAATACGCAGACGTTCTCCTACGGCGCGTGGGCGTATGCGGCGACGAGCGACGGCGGCAAGTACCTCGACGCTGCGGCGTACTACAGCAGCTGGGGCTTCGTGATGGACGCGCTGTGGTTCGTCATCGCCCTCACCGCGTGGCGCTGTCTCACCCACACCTATTGGAAGACGAACGTCGTGGCGGCCGATCCACGGGCGTGGGGATGGCTCGGCCGGCGCCTGCCGGAGCGAGCCCTGGTGACCCTGTACCGGTCGTGGTTCATCTACGCGACGTGCCGGCTCATCGCCTGGACGTCGTGGGCCCACGTCATCGAGGACTTCGAGTGGGACTTCACGTGGGGTGGGCCGAGCTGGATCCCCCAAGCCCGGCTGTCCCATCCCGAGCCCGTGGCGGCGGTGGTTGCCTTGGTGTGCTCCGTGGTGGTCGTTTACGTCGCCATAACGGTGCTGCTCAAGCTCCCCGACCAGGCGTGGAGCGCTAGGCGCGCGCCAGTGCGCGGCGAGTCTCGGCGACCCAGTCTGTGACGACGCCGTCGAGACGTCCGTCGACGACGTCGTATCGCGCCGGCTCGTCCTGGAGCCACGCGTACACGCGCAGCCCACGCTGCTTGGCTCGATCCAACAGCGGGCGCTTCACCGCCTCCTCGTGGATCGAGATGGCGGACGCTCCCCAGCGCACGGCATCTCGGATCAGGCGCTCGTCCGCCTTCGGCGTGTGGGTGTCCCGCAGCAGGGCGACCTCGATGCCGCCCTGGGCGCTCGTGAGGTGGCGCACGGCACGCCCCTTCTGGGACCAGAAGAGCACTCGATCGAGCGCGTCACATCGACGGACCTCCGCAAGGACCGCGGCCGCCGCGGTGGCGTCCTTGATGTCGATCGCCAGGCCGAGGCTGTCGGGGAGCTGCCCCAACACGTCAGCGAGCAGCGGTACCGGCCCGCCGTCCTCCCGCAACCGCACGTTGCGCAGCCGACGAGACGTCACTGTCCACACCGGCCACCACGAGTCGGTCGTGCGGCGCAGCAGCGGGTCGTGCATCAGGACCGGCACGCCGTCCAAGGTTCGTCGGATGTCGATCTCGACGTAGTCGGCGCCGAGGGAGGCCGCCGTGCGGATGCCGTCCAGGCTGTTCTCTGGTGCGTCGCGCGGGCACGTGCGGTGGGCGATGACGACGGTCTGGCGTGGCGGTCCGATCCGGGCGATCATTTCACGTGATGGAAGGCGCGCCGGGCGACACTCGCTACGCGTCGGCGCTGTCGGAGCACGCCGACTCGGCGCAGGCTGCGAGCGATGTTGCCAACGAGGTCCGGCAGCGAATCGGTCCGTCGCCCGACCTGGCCGTCGTCTTCGTGACGCCACCGCACCGCGATGCCGTCGTCGATGTCGTCGAGGCCATCCGCGCGGTGCTCCAACCGCAGACGCTCCTTGGCGCCACCGCGGTGGCCGTGCTCGGTGGCAGGCGAGAGATCGAGCAGGAACCAGCCGTCTCGCTGTTCGCTGCCCGCTCGGGCTCAGCCGCGCGGCCCATCCGCCTGCACGCCGAGTCCGGCGATGAAGGCTGGATCATCAGCGGGATGCCCGCCGATGTCGTCGGCTTCCGGTCGATGCTGCTCCTCGCCGATCCATTCACGTTTCCCGTCGACGCACTGTTGCAACGACTTCGTCGCGACGAGCCAGGCCTGGCGGTCGTCGGAGGAATGGCGTCGGCTGCCGTCCGTCCGGGCGAGAACCGGCTCGTGCTCGACGACTCCTCGTATCCCGACGGAGCGGTCGGGGTGCTGCTGGCCGAGGATGTGTCGCCGCAATCCGTCGTCTCGCAGGGTTGCCGGCCGATCGGCCGGCCCTACATCGTGACCCGCGCCGACGGGCAGCTCATCTACGAGCTCGGCGGCAAGCCGGCTTTCGAACGGCTGCTCTCCACGCTTGGACATCTCTCACCAGCCGACAACCGACTCGCCGAGCAAGGTCTGCACTGTGGCGTCGTGATCGACGAGCGCAAGGAGGAGTTCGAGCGCGGCGACTTCCTCATTCGTGGCGTACTGGGGGCCGATCGGGAGTCGGGCGCCGTTGCCATCGGCGATGTCGTCAGCGTCGGTGCAACGGTGCAGTTCCAGGTGCGAGATGCAGCGAGCGCCGACGAGGACCTGCGCGAGCTGCTCGCCGGCCGGGCCGGTCGCGGGGCGCTCGTGTTCACGTGCAACGGGCGGGGTCAACGGCTCTTCGGCACGCCGGATCACGACGCCGCGGTGATCAGCGACTTCCTCGGTACGTCGACCCTGGCCGGCATGTTCTGTGCCGGTGAGCTCGGCCCCGTCGGCGGGCGCAACGCGCTCCACGGGTTCACGGCGTCACTGGCGATCTTCCGGTAGCAGCGTCCTCGAGGCCAGCGCGTAGGAGCGCGGTGGCGGCCCAGCGAAGCACGTCGGGGAATTCGTCGTTGTCGAGGTGGCAGACGTCCTTCATCACCACCACGGCGTCGATGCCGAGGGTCAGGGCGAGGGCGGCACGCAGGCGGCGCCACTGCTCAGCCGGCAGGTCCGCGCGCACCGGCTCGAGCACCTCGTCGAGCCAGCGCATCCGGCGCCCCTCCCGTACGGGTGGCGCGTCGTCGCCGTTGCGCCGCCCGTCGAGCCACGTGTCGAGGTACACGCGCAGTGCCGCCCGCATGCGTGCCTCATCGGCGATCATCAGCGGGTTCAACGTGTCGACCAACCGCACGAGCCGGTGCTCGACGTCACCGTCGTCGGTCAGGTCGGCGAGCAAGGTCTCGAGCGGCGCGGCGATCGGCTGCACCTCGACGACCTCGACGAGCATCGCCTCCTGTGTCGGGAAGTACCGATACGCCGTCGCTCGCGACACCTGCGCCCGCTCGGCGGCTTCGGCCACCGTCGGCGCCGGGCCCTCTCGCAGCAGGGCGGCCGCGGCGTCAACGAGGGCTGCCGCGTGCGTGCCTTCTGGTTGGCACGAAGATCCCCTTGACGTGAGACTGGCATTTCTTCATGATACGACTGTCTCATCACGAGAATCAAGTCCAATGAAAGGAAACGAGCGGGCGATGTCCATCACGTTCACCACCGAGCAGTTCGATCAGCTCATCAACGAGCACTTCATGTACGAAGCCACCGATGACGTCGACGGAGTGATGTCCAGCCTGGCCGACGACGTCGAGCACCACGTCGTGCCCTCGCCGGTCGGGATCCTGCACGATCGCGATGACGTCAGGGCCTTCTACGAGATGCTCTTCTCGGACCTCAAGGGCGAGGGCGTGACACCGGTGCGCCGGCTCTACGGCGAGGACTTCGTCGTCGACGAGGTGATCTGGCATGGCCACGTCGCCGACGGTCGCCCGTTCCTGTGCGACGGCAAGAGCGGCGACGTCAGCTTCCGGATGCTCCACGTGTTCGACATCCGCGACGGCAAGATCACCCGCGAGAACGTCTGGTGCGATCTCGCCGCCATCCAGCAGCAGCTCGGCTGCACGGTGTGCTGATGCCATAGCGTCACGGGATGCCGTCCGACCGACGCCCCGGACGGATCAGTGCAGTTGGGTTCGCCGCCTCGATCGGCGCCGTTGCGGGTGCCAGCCTGGCGGCTCGTCGGGGTGTCCGCTGGGTCGCCGCCGGTGTGCTCACGGGCGCAACGGTGCTGGCGGCAGGTGAAGCGCTCGCCCGAGCCCGCCAGCGCCCCGGTGAGATCCCCGCGCTGCCCCAGCGCATCCTCACCAGCGGCGCCCTCGCCGCCCCACTTGGCTTGCTCGGCGCCCGGCTGACCGGCGCCGGTCCGCTCGCCGTCGGCACGGCGGCGGGCACCGTGTCGGGGGCGATGGGGCTGCGGCCGGTGAAGGTGGCGTTGGGCCCGGCGGTGGGCTTCACCGTTGGCGCCGTTGTCAAGGGATGGCGGCCGCGACCATCGTCGGCTGCGGTTGCCGCGGCGACGGTGGTGATCTACCGGACGTTGTCGGCAGCGGTCTTCCGCGACGCCCAGGTGACCCTGCTCGCCGAGCGGGTGCGGGCGGAGGAGCTGCCCTTCGTCGTTCCGCTGGCCGCCCGCACGAGCTACGTCGGGACCGGCTACGTGCGCGAGCTGGCCGCAACAATGGGCGGCACCTACACGGAAGCAGCCCGCGACGTCGGCATCGTCGCGTCGTTGGACGAGCTCGCCGGGCCCGACTTCGACCCCGCCACCGTCGACCCGCTGGTGCGGCAGTTCTACGAGCACACCACGCGGTTCATGCTCGACATCGTTCCGCAGTGGCGGATGTGGGTACGGCCCGGCTACCTGCTGTACCGGACGCTCGTTGCCCGCCCGCTCGGCCAGGCCAACGTGCCGATGAACCAGCGCGAGACGTTGCGCGGCGTCCGGAGTCGCATCGACACGATCACCGTCCCAGGCGATGGAGCGCCCGATGGAACGATCGCCGTGCGCGGTTGGATCCGTTCCTTCGCCGACACGGACGCGCCGATCTACGTCGGCATCTACACGACGTACCGCCACGACGAGCGTGGCTACGTGAGCGTCGGATTCCCGGTTCCTCACGGCAGCTTCACCGCCACGCTCGTGCCCCGGCGCGTGACGGCGGCGGCCTCACGCTGACCAGTCACGGCAGTGGACATGCCGGCCACTACCTGTCCTACATCGATCCGGAATCCGGCGAGTTGACCACCCTCGCCGTCCCCGGGTTCGGCGAGCAGCTGGACGTGTACGTCGATGACGCCGAGCTGCGCGCCGAGCACGCCTTCACGGTCTTCGGGCTGCCGTTCCTCGTGCTGCACTACCGCATCCGCCCCAAGGGGGAGCACGGGGCTCAGTAGTTCTTGTGAACTCTGTTCGTCTCGAGGTAGTCGGCGAGCGTGTGTCCGGCGCCGTCGATCACGACCACCGTGACGAACAGCTCGTCGCCGCCCCAGTCCTCGTTCAGCTTGCTGTGCGACAGGCAGCCGTACCAGTAGAACTCGATCCCGTTCGCCGTGGCGTAGAAGGCGGGATCGAGGTTCGTGTTCTGGTACACGACCTGCGAACTGACGATGTGGTCGTCATAGATCGGGTCGTCGCCCCACATCTCGGCGTACATGTAGGCCCCGTTGTTCAGGTACCCCTGGGCGTCGTACTGGCTCATTGGGATGACACCGCTCATGTAGAAGCAGTCGGTCTTGTAGGCGTACGGATAGATCGTGAGGTAAGCGGACGAATCTGCCGCCTGTGCCGTCCCGCTCCCAAGCCCGCACAGGCTCCCGACCGTGCCCGCGAGCGCCGCCAATCCGACCGCGCCGCGACGCCACCATTGTTTCGACATGTTCGTCCCTCCCTGCTGTTGGTTGCTGGTAAGGGGAAGGCGTGACGCCGCCGTGACACGCGGTGGAACGATCGCTCGAACGCGTCAGTGTGCGGCGCCGACGAGCTGGCGAATCTCCGCCGCTGCCTCGATCTCGTGCTCCACGCTGCGCCCGTTCATGATCAGGTTGAACACGTTGCACCCTGCCTCGACGTACGGCACGAGGAAGTCGGCGATCGTCTGTGGCGAACCGGTCGGGCTCCACCGCGCGAACCGGTCGAAGGGCATCCCGTAGAACGATTCCATCGCCGGCGCCACGTGGGCACGCGCCGACTCCGCATCGTCGTCGACCCCGATCCACACGTTCAACGCGTTCAGCCACGCCGGCTCGGCGCGGCCACTGTCGGCCGCGGCCAGCTTCATCGTGTCGAGCGAGGCGGCATAGCGAGATGGGGACACCCAGATGCCGAACCACCCGTCGCCGAGCCGACCGGCCCGCCGGATCGCGGCGTCGGACCGCCCACCGACGACGATGGGGATCGGCTCCAGGGGTGGTGGTGTGATCTGCGCCTGCTGCAGGCTGAAGTGCACCCCGTCGAAGTCGAGCGGACGCCCGCTGAGCAGCGCACGGACGATGTGGATGGCCTCGTCCATTCGAGCACCGCGCGTCGCTGGATCGACGCCGCAGTTCTGCACTTCGTTCCGATCCTCGCCGCCGACTCCGACGCCGAACACGAACCGACCCGGTGCCAGCGAAGCGAGGTCGGCGAGCTGTCGGGCGACGACGACGGGGTGGCGCAGCGGCAGTAGGTACACGCCGGTGTTGACCGACAGCCGGGCGGAGACCGTCAGAATGCCGGCGGCGGCGAGCAGGCCGTCGGCGCCCGAGCCGTTGAAGAACCCGACGTGATCACCGATCGCGAGGTGATCCAGCCCGGCGTCGTCGACGCGTTCGATCAGCTCCCTGTGCTGGGAACCGTCCATCGGCTGCAGCGGCCGCAGGATGCAACCGACCTGGACCCCCGCCATCGCCGCATCATGCCACGATCCAGCCGAAGGCCTGCTCGAGGGAGCCCTCCCGCGATGATGGGACCGTGCGGGCGGTCGTGCAGCGTGTGTCGGAGGCGGCCGTCGTCGTCGATGACACCGAGATCGCCCGCATCGGCCCCGGCCTGTGCGTGCTCGTTGGCGTCACCCACGACGACGATGACGACGTCGCCCGGCGGATGGCCGACAAGCTCGTCCACCTCCGGATCCTCGACGACGACCACGGCGTGATGAACCGCTCGGTGGCCGATGCCGGCGGAGAGCTGCTCGTCGTCAGCCAGTTCACGCTGTACGGCGACACGTCGGGCGGTCGACGGCCGAGCTGGATCGCGGCGGCGCGCCCGGAGCAGGCGGAACCGCTGGTCGGTGCCGTCGTCGACGAGCTACGCCGTCTCGGCGCTGCCGTGGAGACGGGGCGCTTCCGCGCCGAGATGCGTGTCGCCCTCGTCAACGACGGGCCGGTCACCGTGATCGTCGACGTGGCCGGTCGAGCACGGTGAGGACCCACGAGCCGCCGAGCACCACGACCAGCGCAGCGATCCACGGCCGGTCGCCGAGCCCGACGTACCACGTCTCACCGGTGCGCAGCATGATCCGCTGACGGATCACCTTCTGCTCGCTGACGCCGGTGCGTTGCAACACGTCGCCATCCGGCGTGACGAACTCGGAGAACCCCGTCGGTGAGACCTGCACCAGCCACCGACCCGTCTCGATCGCCCGGAGGCGGCTGGACGCGACCTGCTGGGTCTGGAGGATCGTGCCGGTGTAGCTGGCACCGTTCGTCGGGTTGAGGATCGCCTGTCCGCCGGCCTCGACACCCTCGCGAACCCGCCCGCCGAAGAACACCTCCCACGAGATGGCGACGGCCAGTCGGGTGCCGTCGGGCAGGTCGAGCACGGCCGGTCCCGTGCCGGCGACGGCGTCGCTCGGCACCTCCTCGATCGGCGCCCCGAGTGCCTCGAGGAGGCCGCGCAGGGGGACGTACTCCCCGAACGGGACGCGCCGGACCTTGTCGTACCGGCTCGTCACGGCGCCGTCGGGGCGGACGATGACCTGCGCATTGAAGAACCTGCCCGGCTGTCCAGCGACGTCCTCGGTCACGCCGACGGCGAACGGCACGCCGAGGCGCCGCGCTTCGGCCGCCACTTCGGCCCGTTCGGTGCTGGTGGCGAAGTCGACGGTGTCGATGACGTTCTCCGGCCACAGCACAAGGTCAAGACCGTCGAGTCCGTCGCCGGCCTCGATGGTCTTGGTCGCTTCGAGGTGACGAGCCGTCACCACCTCGGACGGCTCGTCGAGGGCGCTCGTGCCCTGCTCACCGCCACCCTGCACGGCGGCCACATCGAGATCGGCGCCCGTGTCACGACCTGATGGCGCGACGAACGACACGGCGAGCACGACCACGGCCGTGACGAGCCCGCCGAGTGCCGGGACGAGCGAGCGGGCGTCTCGTTCCAGGAGAGCGCCCAACGTGAACCCGACCTGGAAGACGACCCACGTGATGAGGATCACGCCCCCCACTCGGGCGAGCTCAGCCAGCGGTCCGGCGGCCTGCGAGATGCCGAGGCTGGCGAGCGGAACCCCGCCAGCAGGAAACGAGAAGCGCACTGCCTCGACCAGCGTGTGTGCCGCCGGCCGCCCGATGATGCGCCACCGGCCCGTGGGTGCGGCGAGCTCGGCGAGACCGTGGTAGGCGCCGAAGAGGCAGCTGGCGATGAGGTAGCCGGGCACGGTGAGGTGCCACATCCACCCCATGCCCATGGACATCCAAGCGAAGCCGAACGTCATGCCGAGGCCGAAGCGCATCAGGCGCCCGGTGTCTCTGGCCGAGGCTGACCTCGAACAGCGCGACGCCGACGAATGCGAGCGGCCACCATCCCCACGGCGGGAGCGAAAGTGCGACGAGGAACCCGCTGCCGAGAGCGAGCGCGAATCGACTCAGGCTGCGAGTTCGAGGTGCACGACGATGCGCTGGCGAGTCGATCCCGGAGGATGGCACGCGAACAGGGTCCCGGTGGCGGCAGGAGTCTGGTCGACGATCCAGATCGCCTCCGGCCCGACGACTTCGGTGCTCAGGACGTGGTACGTGTGACGACCCGACGCTGTGTTGAAGATCACTTCGTCGCCCGGCTCGAGCTGGTCGAGGTTCCGGAAGTCTTCGTTGTGACTGACCCGGTGCCCGGCGACGACGACGTTGCCGAGGTCGCCCGGCATCGCGGTACCGGGCCAGTGGCCGGGGCCGCGATCAAGGGTGCTCAGGCGGATCCCCTCGTACATCGTTCGCTGGAGGTCGATGCGGGGGATCTCGATGGAGCCCAGCTCCTCCTGGGAGTCGACGTTGCCGTCCTCCGGTGGCGGTGCGATCGGCACGGGCAGCGGCGGGGCGGCGGTCGGTGGTGGCGTCGGAGCAGGCGTCGTCGGAGGTGGCGGTGGAGCTGCCGTCGTCGGGGCGACCGTCGCCATCGTTGTTGGGGCAGGTGCCGGGGCGACGGCTGCCTGCACCGGTGCAGTGATCGTGGTGCTCGTCGTGGTGCTCCCGGCGAGCAGCATGGGAGTGTCGAGCGTCGGCCGAGGCGACGCGCTGTCGTCGCCGCAGGCGGCGCCCGTCAGCACCGTCAGGCTGACGAGGAGCGCGGCGCCGAGGCGGTTCACCGCTCCAGTGTGGCAGGCCGGCGGTCGACTCTGGCGGCGACGACGGCGGCCGTCCGACCCGCCTGTGCGATGCACGCCGCCACGCCGATGCCGCGGTAGCTGGCTCCGGTGACGTGCAGACCGGCTGGCAGCGCGGCCTCGACGCGTGCCACCCAGTCCTGGTGGAACGGGCGGTACTGCGGGAATGCCGCTGGCCAACGACTCACTCGCGTAGCAGTCGGACGCAGGTCGTGAGCCAGATGACGACCGACCTCGTCGACCGCCCGTTCGACCAGTTGGTCGTCGTCGAGTTGATCGATCGGCAGACCGTCGCGGCCGAGCGAGATCCGAAGGATCTCGGAGTCATCGGCGGTCCTCCAGTGCGCCCATTTCTGCGAGGCGAACGACACCGCCGTGACGGTGCGTTGCACGGGCTTCGGCACGAGGTAGCCGCTGCGGTGGTGGAGCGGAGCGGGCCAGTCGGCGAGGCGGAGCGTCACGATGGCGACGCCGGCGTGCTCCATGGCCGCCAGGAGGCGCGCCGCTTCCGGGGCGCCCTGTCGCAGCAGCGGTGCCGTCGAGGCGGCTGGTGTCGCCAACACGACGTCGTGGGCGGGTTCCTCGTCGACTCGCCAGCCGGCGCCGTCGGCAGCGATCTCGGCCACGGGGGCGCGGCGTTGGATCGCGACCCCTCCTGCTCGAGCCTCGCCGGCCACGGCGTCGACCAATGCGGCCATCCCCTCGGTCGGCGCGAGGAAGATCGGGCCGGCGACAGCGGGAGCGGCGGCGCGGGTCCGACGGGCCGCGAGGAGCAGGCTTCGGCTGCCGCTCAGCGTGGCCAATTGCGGCACGCTGGCGAGGCTGAAGCGGTCGGTGTCGGCGGCGTAGATGCTGCCGATCAGGGCGTCGACCAGGCGGTCCTGCACCTCGTCGCCGAACCGGCTGCGGATCAGTCGACCGATGCTGTCGCCGGCGTCCGCCCGCCGCGGCAGCAGGGGCTCGAGGGCTGCACGCAGCTTGCCCCTGATCGAGAGCAGACCGCTCGAAGCCAGGTGCCGGACGTCGCCGGGCACGCCGAGGGCGAGGCCCTCGGGGATCGGATGGAGTTCGTTGAACCAGACTGCCGGCTTGGCGTCCGTCGGCGACGTCAGTTCGTTGGACAGGCCGACGTCATCCGCCAGCTGCCTCGCTTCCGGGACTCGGGCGAGGAACGAGTCGGCGCCTTCGTCGACGGCGGGCAGGCCGCCGAATGCAGTCGTGCGCAGCTTCCCGCCCAGCCGATCATCGGCCTCCCGAACGACGATCTCGACGTCGTCCGGATCGGTCTGGCCTGCCAGGTACAGGGCGGTCGACAACCCGGTGATCCCACCTCCGACGACGACGACCCGTCGCCGTTCATCGCTCATCGCCCGATCGCGTTCGACGACACGTGCGGCGAGTGCGGCGATGACTGCCTCGTCGTCGTTCATCGATGCCGTGCGGTCGAAGACCAACCCGTGGGCCTGCGCCCGCTGGCGCGCCTCGATGTCGAGGTCGTACAACACCTCGAGGTGATCGGACACGAACCCGCACGGGCACACGAGCAGCCCGTCGGCGTTCTCCGATGCCGCAAGCTCGTCGATCACGGTCAGGAGGTCCGGACCGATCCATGGTTCCGGCGTCCGCCCGGCCGACTGCCAGCCGATCGACCACGTGGACCACGGGTCGAGGGCGAGGACGCCGGCCACTGCCGTCGCAGTCGCCCTGAGCTCGTCGGGATACGGGTCGCCGGTATCGAGGATCCGGCGCGGCAGGGAGTGGGCCGTGAACACGACCTTGGAGTTCGCCGGCATGTCGGCGAGCCGCCGCCGAACGTCCTCGGCCAGGAACTCCACGTAGGCGGGCTCTGTGGCCCAACTCTCGATGCCGGCGAACGGCAGCCCTGCCGCGGCGGCCGCTGCGCCGGCCCGCCCGAGGTACTCGCCGACCGACAGCATGGAGTAGTGGGGCGCCAGCACGAGACCGACCAGGCGCTCCGCTCCTTCTCGAGCCAGTTCGGCGACGGTGGTCTCGATCTTCGGATCGGCGTGCTTGAGCCCGATCCGCACGACGAACCGGTCGGGCTGCGCGTCGTCGAGAGCACGCTGCAAGGCGTCGCGCTGGGCTTCCGTCCGCGCCGCCAGCGGTGATGTTCCGCCGATCGCCTCGTAGCGGCGAGTCAGATCGGCCAGTTGCTCCATCGTCGGGGGGCGGCCGCGCCGGATGTCGGTGTAGTAGGCCTCGATCTCCTCCGGCGCACGCGGCGTGCCGTAGGCCATCAGCACCACGCCGGTCCTCACGTCGCGGTCTCGACGTGGACCAGCTCGACGATCGCCGCCAGCACGCCCGGGTCCGAGTCGGGCTGCACGCCGTGGCCGAGGTTGAAGACGTGGCCGGGATGACCGCCGTTGTCGGCGAGCACCCGCCGGGCCGCCTCTGTGGCGGGTTCGATGCCGGCGAGGACGAGCACAGGGTCGAGGTTGCCCTGCACGACGACATCAGGCCCGAGACGGCGCCTGGCATCGCTGATCGACGTGCGCCAGTCGAGCCCGATGACGCGAGGTCCGGCCGCCCACATCGACTCGAGGAGGTGGTCACAGCCGATGCCGAAGTGGATGCCGGCCACCGCCGGGTGGCGAGCGGCCAGCTCGGCGAACACGCGGCGGGAGTGCGGGAGCACGAAGCGCTCGTAGTCGGGCCGTGACAGCGTGCCGGCCCACGAGTCGAACAGCTGGAAGGCCTGGGCGCCGTGGGACAGCTGCACGTCGATGAACGTCACCGCCATCGCGGCCAGCCGGTCCATGACGTCGTGCCAGAGTCGCTCGTCGGTTCGCATCAACGCCTTGGTGTGCTCGTACGTCCGGCTCGGCCGGCCCTCGATCAGATAGCTGGCGACGGTGAACGGGGCGCCGGCGAAACCCAGGAGGGGCACCGTCGTTGGGAGCTCGGCGGCGGCGAGCTTGACCGTCTCGGCGACGTACGCCACGTCGTCGGGCTCGAGGGCCCGCAGCCTGGTGAGGTCCTGGCGCGTGCGCAGCGGTTCCACGGCGACGGGGCCGGTGCCGGGTGTGACGTCGATGCCGAAGCCGACGGCGTGCGGCGGCACCACGATGTCGCTGTACAGCACAGCGGCATCGACGCCGTAGCGGCGCACCGGCTGGAGGGTGATCTCGGCGGCCAGGTCCGGCTGCTTGAGGGCGTCGAGAATCGACCCGTCGCCGCGCACCGCCCGGTATTCCGGCAGGCTGCGTCCCGCCTGGCGCATGAACCACACGGGCGTGTGGACGCTGCGCCGGCCGCTGGCGGCGGCCAGGAATGGCCCCACGGCGGCGGCAGGCACGGCGGAAACGGTATCGGGAGGTGGCGGCGAGGGAAGCGCCAGCGTACGTGCCGCAGCCGAGTGAGCGAGTTTCGAGCGAACGAGGCCATCAACACGGACAGAACGAGGTGCCGCCGTGGGAATGCGCGGCCCGATAGGATCTCACAGCCCCCTTTTCGCCACGGGACGAATGACGCAGCAGCACCCAGAACTCCCCGCCGAACAGGCCTACGTCGATTACGCCTACGAGTGCCTGGAGCGCACCCGCCAGTCGGCATGGCGGCTGCGGGACCTCAACGAGGCGGATCTCGGAGGCACGTTCCAGGCGCGATTCGAGCGCAACGCGTTCGACGAGGCCCTGCTCAAGCGCCTTACCGACCTGGATCTCGGTGACGCCGCCCTCGTGTTCGGCCGCATCGACCGTTACGCCGAGAGCCCACAGACCACCGAGAGCTTCCACATCGGGCGCCTGGCCGTGGCCGACGACCAGTCCGAGCCGATCGTCGTCGACTGGCGGGCCCCCGTCGCTGAGCCCTTCTATCGGGCCACCGGTCGCGAGCCGATGGGTCTGCTACGGCGCCGCCACTTCGCCGTCGAGGGCCGCCACGTGCTGGGCATCGAAGACGAGCTGTTCGGCGGCGGGCACCTCGGCGTCGGCCACGACGAAGGACTCGTCGATGCGGAGGACGCCGAGTCCGTCGAGGACGACGGGCGCCCGACGCTGCGGGGCTACTCGACGCTGCTGACGGCCCTCGAGCGGGGGCGTACCGGCACGTTGGGCGACATCGTCGCCACGATCCAGGCGGAGCAGGACGAGATCATCCGGTCCCCGCAGGCCGGGGTGCTCGTCGTGCAAGGCGGGCCGGGGACGGGCAAGACGGTCGTCGCCCTGCACCGTGCCGCCTACCTCCTCTACACCTATCGGTTCCCGTTGGAGGACCAGGGTGTGCTCGTGATCGGGCCGAACCGCATCTTCCTGCGTTACATCGAGCGCGTTCTGCCGTCGCTCGGCGAGGCGGGCGTGGAGCAGGTGATCCTGGCCGACCTCGTGCCGGATGTGCGCTGGGCCGGGCCTGGCGATCCCGCTGACACCGCGCTCGCCGCGCGTGTCAAGGGCGACGCCCGCATGTCCGACGTCATCGACAAGGCCGTCCATGATCGCCAGCGGCCCCTGCGACAGGAATTCCGCGTGCCGTTCCGCACCGGGTACGTCCGGCTCTCGGCGGGTGACTCGGCTCGCATCGTGAGGGCGGCGCGCCGGCGCTTCCGGCGTCACAACGCGGGACGGCGGTTCGTCGAGGCCGAGGTCTTCGCCGCGCTGGCGTCGTCGTGGCGCGGTGAGCCGACGGCGACCTCCGGCGATGTCCGCTCCACGCTCAGGACTCACCCTGACATCCGGGCTGCGCTCGACCGGATGTGGCCGATCCTCACACCGGCCCAGCTGCTCCACGACCTGTTCGGCTCCGAGGCGCTGCTGCGGTTGGCCGGCGGTGGCGTCTTGAGCGACGACGAGCTTGCCGCGCTCCACCGGCGGCGGGCCGAACACGTCGACGACGTCCGATGGACTGCGGCGGACGTGGCCCTGCTCGACGACGCGCGTGAGGTGCTCGGCCCACGGATCGGCCGCAGCGGTAAGTCCGACGACGCCGACGAGATCCGCACCTACGGGCACATCGTCGTCGACGAGGTACAGGACCTGACGCCGATGCAGCTGAAGATGGCGACGCGCCGCTCGCTCAACGGCTCGATGACCGTCGTCGGCGACCTCGCGCAGGCGACAGGCCCGCTGGCGCCCAGCAGCTGGGATGACGTCCTCATCCACCTGCCGGACCGCAAACCGGCCCGTGTCGTCGGCCTGTCGGTCGGCTACCGCATCCCGGCGCAGATCATGGCGCTGGCCGATCGCGTCCTCCGGGCGGCCGCACCACAGCTGCATCCGCCGCGGGCCGTGCGCATCGGCGACACCCCGCCGGTCATCGTGGCCACCGAGCCCGGCCGCCAGCTTCCCGTCGCCGTCGCCGAAGCCACGGCCAAGATGATCGCCGAGCTCCCCGAGGGCAATGTCGCCGTCATCGTGGACGACGAGCAAGCCGCGGAGATCTCGGCCGCCCTCGACGCCGCCGGCATCGAGCACGGTCGGGCGGCGCGGACCGGGCTCGACGACAACGTCACGGTGGTGCCGGTCAGCGTCGCCAAGGGACTCGAGCTCGACGGCGTTGTCGTCGTGGAACCGGCCCGCATCGCCGACGGCGACGGTCGCGGTGGCCTGCGGGCCCTGTACGTCGCTCTCACTCGGCCCACGCAGCGCCTCGTCGTCGTCCACGCCGAAGACCTGCCGCTTGCGATGAGGTGACCATGTCGGCACGTGCGAGCGAGCGAGCGCCAATGCGGGCGCGACCTGCGAGCGACCGAGCGCCAGCAAGGGAGCGGTTGCTCGCGGCCTGCGTGGCCGGGGAACGCAATTGCGTCTGCGTGGCCGGGGAACGCAATGAGATGCAAGCATCGCGGCGATGGACGAGCTGACGCTCGGGGCCGACTTCCCGGCCGTCACCGAGCGCGAGTGGCGGGAGCTGGTCGACCGGGTCCTGACGCGCCGCGGTGCGCACGGCGACGCGAGCTCTCGGTTCGATCGCCTCGTCACGACGACGGAGGACGGGCTGCGCATCGAGCCGCTCTACACGGCGACGATCCCCGCACCATCGCCGGACTCGGGCCTGCCCGGGCTCGCGCCGTACACGAGGGGATCGACGCCGCTCGGCCACCGCGCGCGCGGCTGGGACATCCGTCAACGCGTCGTGGCCGGTGACGATGCAGCTGCGACGGCGATGCAGGTCCGCGACGAGCTGGAGCGCGGAGCCACCTCCATCGTCCTCGACGTGCGCACGAACCCTTTGATGGATGGTGCGCTCGACGGCGTTCACCTCGAGCTGTTGACGCTCGTGCTCGACGCCGGACCGGCTTGGGCGGCGGCTGCCGACACGCTGGCGGGGGTGTGGTCGGCTCGCGGCCTCGCTCCCGATGCAGCGGCGGCTGTGCTCGGCGCCGACCCCGTCGGTGAGTGGGCCGCGAGTGGGGGAGGGCTCGACCTCGCCGCGCTGACGGAGGACACGGTGCGCTGGGCACGGGCAGCTGCTGATCGACACCCTCACGTCGTCACCATCACGGTCGATGCGTCGCGAGTGCACGAGGCGGGTGGCGGTGAGGTCGACGAGCTGGCGTTCGCCTTGGCGCTCGGGGTGCACCACCTCCGGACGCTCACCGGGAGCGGGCTCGACGTCGCTGCCGCGGCTCGACAGCTCGAGTTCCGCTTCGCCGCCTCGCCCGACCAGTTCCTCACGATGGCGAAGCTGCGGGCGGCTCGCCGGACGTGGCACCGTGTTGCCACCGTCAGCGGTGTCGCCGACACCCGGCAACGCCAGCACGCTGTCACCTCACGCGCCGCCACCTCGCGCTACGACACGTGGGTCAACGTCCTGCGCAACACGGTTGCCTGCTTCGCCGCCGGAGTCGGGGGCGCCGATGCCGTGACCGTCCGGCCGCATGACGAGCTCGTCGATGCCGGCGGATCGCCGACCGGTCGCCGCCTCGCCAGGAATACGCAGCTCGTGCTCATCGAGGAGTCCAACCTCGCCCGAGTCGTCGACCCCGCCGGCGGTGCCTGGTACCTCGAGCACCTCACTGACCAGCTGGCAAGGGCGGCGTGGACCCGTTTCCAGGAGCTGGAACGGGCCGGCGGCATCGTCGAGGCGTTGCGCGCCGGGTTGGTGCAGGAGGGCGTGGCCCGCGTCCGCGATGCCCGGGCCGACGCCGTCGCCCACCGACGGCACCCGCTGACCGGCGTGACCGAGTTCCCGAACATCGACGAGGTGCCGCCGCCTGCGCTGCCTCCCGATGAGGAGAAGGTCGATGGCGCGGCATTCGATCCGCTGCGGGCGATCCGCTACGCCGAGCCGTTCGAACAGCAGCGCGGCAGGGCCGACCGCATCGCCGAGCGCACAGGTCGGCGACCGGAGGTGTGCCTCGTCACGCTCGGTGCCCCGGCCGTCCACACGACGCGGGCGTCGTTCGCCAAGAACCTCTTCGAGGCTGCCGGCATCCGCGCTGTCACGACCGCCGGCGCGGCCGACGCCACGGAGGCCGCTGCCGCGTTCCGCGCGAGCGGTGCGGCGCTGGCGTGCATCTGCTCGAGCGATCGCGTCTACGCCGACCTTGCCGTCGATGTCGCGACGGCCGTTGCGGCCGAGGGTCCTCGACGGCTGTTCTTGGCGGGCCGCCCTGAGGGTCTGGCCGACGCCTTGCAGGCGGCCGGGGTGGATGAGCTGCTCACCGCCGGAGGCGACGCGCTGGCCACGATGACCGGTGCCCTCGATCGGCTGGAGGCGTGATGATCCCGGACTTCACGGACGTCGAGCTCGGCGAAGCGGCAGCCGCCGACGAGGCCGCATGGCGGGCACTGGCCACCGATGCCGGCGATGCCTCCCCGTGGCGGACGCCGGAGGGCATCGACGTCGCCGCGGTCTACATGGCGAGCGACGTGGCCGGACTCGACTTCCTCGACACGTATCCGGGCACGCCACCGTTCGTGCGGGGTCCTTACCCGACGATGTACGTGACGCAGCCGTGGACCATCCGCCAGTACGCCGGTTTCTCGACGGCCGAGGACTCCAACGCGTTCTACCGACGCAACCTGGCCGCCGGCCAGAAGGGTCTGTCCGTGGCCTTCGACCTGGCAACCCACCGCGGCTACGACAGCGATCACCCTCGCGTCGCCGGTGACGTCGGTATGGCCGGCGTGGCCATCGACTCGATCCTCGACATGCGTCAGCTGTTCGCAGGGATCCCGCTCGGCGAGATGAGCGTGTCGATGACCATGAACGGCGCCGTGCTACCGGTGCTGGCGCTCTACATCCTGGCCGCAGAGGAGCAGGGTGTTCCGCCGGCGGAGCTCACGGGGACGATCCAGAACGACGTCCTCAAGGAGTTCATGGTCCGCAACACGTACATCTACCCGCCGGGCCCGTCGATACGGATCATCTCGGACATCTTCGCCTTCACGTCGGCGGAGATGCCCCGCTTCAACTCGATCTCGATCTCCGGCTACCACATGCAGGAGGCGGGCGCGACCGCCGACCTCGAGCTGGCGTACACGCTGGCCGATGGCGTCGAGTACGTGCGAGCGGGTCTCGACGCCGGGCTGGGCATCGACGCGTTCGCGCCGCGGCTGTCGTTCTTCTGGGCGATCGGCATGAACGTGGCGATGGAGATCGCCAAGCTGCGGGCCGGTCGGTTGCTGTGGGCGAGGCTGATGAAGCAGTTCGCGCCGAGCGACGATCGCTCCCTCTCGCTGCGCACGCACTGCCAGACCTCGGGCTGGTCGCTGACCGCGCAGGACGTCGCCAACAACGTCATCCGCACGTGCGTGGAGGCGATGGCGGCGACGCAGGGCCACACCCAGTCGCTGCACACCAACGCCCTCGACGAGGCACTCGCGCTCCCGACGGACTTCAGCGCCCGCATCGCCCGCAACACCCAGCTGTTCCTGCAGCAGGAGTCGGGAACGGATCGCGTCATCGATCCGTGGGGCGGCTCGTACTACATCGAGCGCCTCACCCACGACCTCGCTGCCGCCGCGTGGGAGCACATCGACGAGGTCGAGCGGGCGGGCGGCATGACCCGGGCCATCGAGGCGGGCATCCCCAAGATGCGCATCGAGGAGGCCGCGGCGCGCACGCAGGCCCGCATCGACTCCGGTCGCCAGCCGGTGATCGGCGTCAACGCGTACCGCCCCGACGTGCCCGACACGATCGACGTGCTGAAGGTCGACAACTCGGCGGTGCGGACCCAGCAGTTGGCCAAGCTGCAGCGCCTCCGTGACGAGCGCGACGACGAGGCATGCCGCGCCGCGCTCGACCGGTTGACCGCTGGAGCGCGCGCCGCGCAGGACGGGACCCGTGGTCCGGGCCTGGAGCAGAACCTGCTGGCACTCACGCTCGACGCGGCGCGGGCGCGGGCGACGGTGGGGGAGATGAGCGGCGCGCTCGAGACGGTGTTCGGTCGTCACACGGCACCGGTCCGTACCATCAGTGGCGTGTACCGCAACGAGCTCGGCGAATCGTCGAACGTCACCAAGGTGCGCAACCTCACCAACGACTTCGCTGACCGCCACGGCCGGCGGCCCCGCATCCTCGTCGCCAAGATGGGTCAGGACGGTCACGATCGGGGCCAGAAGGTGATCGCCACGGCGTTCGCCGATCTCGGATTCGACGTCGACGTCGGCGCGCTCTTCCAGACGCCGGCGGAGGTGGCCCGCCAGGCTGCTGACGCCGACGTGCACATCGTCGGTGTCTCCTCGTTGGCGGCCGGCCACCTGACCTTGGTGCCGCAGCTGCGTGACGCGCTCGTCGAGCTGGGACGCGGCGACGTGATGATCGTCGTCGGTGGTGTGATCCCGCCCGATGACATCGAGGCGCTGCGGGCCGCCGGCGCCGCCGCGGTGTTTCCGCCGGGCACGGTGATCGCCGACGCAGCGATCGACCTGCTGGCCGAGCTCGACGCTCGGTGATGACATCGACGGACGCGTACGTCGACGGCGTCCGCGCGGGCGACCGGACGGCGATCGCGCGTGCCATCACGCTGGTCGAGTCGACGCGTGCGGACCACCGGGCGCGGGCCGAGGAGATGCTCGTCGAGCTGGCGCCCCATGCCGGCGCCTCGCAGCGCGTCGGCATCACGGGTGTGCCTGGCGTCGGCAAGTCCACGTTCATCGACGCCGTCGGAACGATGCTGACCGGGCGGGGACACCGCGTTGCCGTCCTTGCCGTTGACCCGTCCTCGACGAGGACCGGCGGAAGCATCCTCGGCGACAAGACGCGCATGGCGCGTCTGGCCCAGGATCCGGATGCGTACGTCCGCCCGTCACCCACGGCGGGCACGCTCGGCGGCGTGACGCGGGCCACCCGAGAGGCGATCGTCGTGGTGGAGGCGGCGGGCTTCGACGTCGTGCTCGTGGAGACGGTGGGGGTCGGTCAGTCTGAAGTCGCCGTGGCCGAGATGGTCGACACGTTCCTCGTCCTGCTGTTGGCCCGCAGCGGGGATTCGTTGCAGGGAATCAAGAAGGGTGTGCTGGAGCTGGCCGACGTGCTGGCCGTCAACAAGGCCGACGGCACCCATCGTCAGGACGCCGAGCAGGCAGCCGTCGAGCTGGCCGGCGCGCTGCACCTGCTGGAGTCGGCGACGCAAGGATGGTCGCCGCCGGTGCTGACGTGCAGCGCCGTCGAGGGCACCGGCCTGGCGGAGGTGTGGGAGCGCATCGAGGCGCATCGCGCCACCTTGCAGCGGACGGGGCAGTTCGAGGCCAAGCGGGCGGCGCAGCAGGTGCGCTGGATGTGGCAACTCGTCGAAGATCGCCTGCGCGCCGACCTCCAGGCGCACCCCGGAGTGCGCCAGCTCGTCCCGGAGGTGGAGCACGAACTGTCGGCCGGCACGACGACCCCGACCGCGGCAGCCAATCGCCTGCTCGCCGCCGCACGACGTCGTCGCTGACGCGACGGAGGGTCACGTCTCGGCGGCGGCGAGGAGGACCGTGGCGTTGAGACGGGCCTTGTCGGCGTCGGCGGGGCGGCGGCGCTCGACGGCGCTCTGGGCGAGCTCGACGACGGCCTCGAAGCCCCGCACGAGCTGCTCGCGATCTTGCCCGAGGTCCGCTCGCAACGCCTGCCAGATCGCCTCGATGCGGGCGAGCGCGGCCGCCTGGCCCTCGTTGTCGATGATCCGCTCGCTCAGCGCACTGAGCTCAGCGTCGAACTGGTCGAGCAGCTCAGCCCGGCTCCCCGCCGGAACGAACACCGTCGTGCTCGACGCGGTTGCCGACGACGTCGCGCTCGGCTCGAACGTCGTCTCGGCACAGCCGAGGAGGAGAACGAGGATGAGCGGGCCCAGGGCCCGAGAGATCACGCGGTGACCAGGATGCGGGCGCTTGCAAACGCGCCGATGCCGACGTGACGACCGTCGATCTCCACCGTCATCGTGCCGTCCGGCGAGGCCGCCGTGATCGTGCCGCCGTGTCCCGGTTGCAGGGAGCTGGCCTCGAGGAACTCGAGCAGGCCCGGCGTGAACTCGAGCTCTTCCGGGATCCGGCGGATCGTGAATTGCGTGCCGACCGCGACGGCGGAGAGCGGACGGGCGCCTCCCTCGTCGATGTAGTTGGAGCCGGGGATCGGATTGCCGTGCGGGCACGTCGTCGGATTCCCAAGAACGCGGTTCATCGCCTTCTCGACGGCCTCGCTCATCACGTGCTCCCACCTGCCGGCCTCGTGATGGGCCTCGGCCCATGACAGGTCGAGCACGTCGGTCAGGAACCGCTCGGCCAACCGATGACGCCGCACGACCTTGGTCGCCAGCTCCTGACCGCGCTCGGTCAGGTTGATGCCGTCGGACGTCGTGATCAGGCCCTCGGTGTCGAGCCGCCGCATCATCTCGCTGACGGCAGGCCGGCTGACGGCCAGACGATCAGCGATGCGGGCCTGGATGACGTCGACGTCGTCCTCGGCCAGCTCGAAGATGCACTCGCAGTACTCCTCGAACGCGGGATGATGTTCCCCGACGACGGCCATGCGCCTCATCCTACTGTGGGGGTGTGAGTGTCGACCGACCGTCGAAGGTCGTGATCATCGGAGGTGGGTTCGGCGGCTTGGCCGTCGCCCGGGGGCTGCGTGATCAGCCGTTCGACGTGCTGCTGATCGACGCCAACAACTTCCACACGTTCCAGCCGTTGCTGTACCAGGTGGCTACGGCCGGTCTGGACGCCGACGAGATCGCCCAACCGATACGGGGGATCGTGCGGCCGCGCAAGCGCCGAGGCAACATCCGCGTGCGAATGGGCCGCGTCGTTGCCGTGCACGCCGCCGGCCGCAGCGTCGTGCTCGACGACGGCGACGTCATCCCGTACGACGTGCTCGTCGTCTCCGCGGGTGCGCTGACGCACCACTTCGACGTCCCCGGCGTCGTCGAGCACGCCTTCGGGCTGAAACAGCTCGACGATGCCCTCGCCATCCGCACCCACGTGCTCGATCGGTTCGAGCGCGGCAGCTGCCGATCCGTCGCTGGTCGCCGAGGGTGGCATCGATGTGGTCGTCTGCGGAGGTGGCCCGACGGGCGTCGAGATGTCCGGTGGGCTCCGGGAGCTCTACACGACGGTGCTGGCCCGAGACTTCCCTGAGCTCCCGGTGGCGGCGGCGCGCATCACGTTGGTCGAGATGGCCGACCGTCTGCTCACACCGTTCACGCCACAGTCGTCGCAGCGGGCGCTGGAGACGCTTCGACGGCGGGGCGTCGACGTGCGTCTCGGCGTCGGCGTGTCCAAGGTCGAGTCCGATCGCGTCCACCTGAGCGATGGGACGATCATCCACGCCCACACGACGATCTGGGCCACCGGCGTGACCGCCGACCCGGTGGCCCGCACGATCGGCAGCCCGACGGGCCGCGGTGGACGGCTCGTCGTCGAGCCCGACCTGACGATCCCCGGCCACGCGGAGATCTTCGCCATCGGAGACATCGCCCTCACGCTCGATGGTGATGGGAAGCCGCTTCCACAGGTTGCGCAGCCGGCGATCCAAGGTGGCAAGCACGTGGCGCGGCAGCTGCGGCGGCGCCTCGACGGCGCGCCACCCGAGCGGTTCGTGTACCGCGACAAGGGACAGATGGCGACGATCGGCCGCCACGACGCCGTGGCCGAGCTGGCCAACGGATGGCGGTTCAGCGGGCCGATCGGATGGTTGGCGTGGCTCGGCCTGCACCTCCTCTACCTGATCGGCTTCCGCAACCGGCTCAACGTGCTGATCAACTGGGCGTGGAACTACGTGACCTACGACCGGTCGAGCCGCATCCTGCGGGAAAGTGAGCGCCGACTCGACGAGGCTTCCCACCAGAATGATGCGATGCGCCTCTGAGACGTCCACTGCGTTCCCCGGCCACGCAGGCCGCATGTGGCCGCTCCCTCGCTGGCGCTCGGTCGCTCGCACGCCGTGTGCCGACTGGCGCTCACTCGCTCGACCTGATCGGACGTCTCATGCCCACCGCTGCTCCTCTCCGTGCCCGCCACGTGACGGTCGTACGCGGCCCGCTGACCGTGCTCGACGACGTGAGCCTCGTCGTGGGCGTCGGTCAGCGCATCGGTGTCGTCGGCCCGAACGGGGTGGGCAAGTCCACGCTGTTGCAGGCGCTGGCGGGCCTGGTGCCGCCCGACCGCGGCCGTGTCGATCGCACGCCTCCGACGGCGACCGTGGGTTATCTCCCACAGGAAGCCAGTCGGTCCGACAGCGAAACGGTCCGGGCGTACCTCGGGCGCCGGACTGGCGTGGCAGCGGCAGCTGGCGAGATGGAGTCGGCGACGCACGCCCTCGCCGCCGGGGCGGCCGGCGCCGATGACCGCTACTCCCACGCGCTCGAGCGCTGGATGGCGTTGGGCGGCGTCGACCACGACGCCAGAGTCGGCCAGGTCTGGGCGGAGCTGGGCCTCGACCACGTCCTGCTCGACCAGCCGACGGGATCGCTGTCGGGTGGCGAGGCGGCCAGGGCCGGCCTCGCCGCGCTGTTGCTGGCCCGGTTCGACGTGTTCCTGCTCGATGAGCCGACGAACGACCTCGACCTCGCTGGTCTGGACCGCCTGGAGCGCTGGATCGATGGGCTGCCGGCGCCCGTGGTGCTCGTCAGTCACGACCGCACGTTCCTCGCCCGCACGGTGACCGACGTCGTCGAGCTGGACGAGTTCACCCACCGGGCGACCCCGTACGGCGGCGGCTGGCAGGCGTACCTGGACGAGCGAGAGGCGGCCCGGCGGGCGGCGTGGGAGCGGTTCGAGGGCTACGACACGCAGCGCCGCGACCTTGCCCGGCGGGCGCAGCGCGAGCGGGAGTGGGCGAGCCAGGGGTTGTCGAAGGTCCGCAAGAGCGATGAGCCCGACAAGAACATCCGCGCCTTCCGCATCAATCAGACCGAGCAGCTCGCCGGGCGGGCAGCCCGGACGGAGCGGGCGATGGAGCGGCTGGAGGTGGTCGACAAGCCGCGAGAGCCCTGGCAGCTGCGCTTGTCGGTGGCCTCACCCGGGCGTAGCGGTGACGTCGTGGCCCGCCTCGACGGCGTCGAGGTGGAGCACGGCGGCTTCCGTCTCGGACCGATCGATCTGGTCGTCGGTGCCGGTGAGCGGATCGCCCTGGTCGGCGCGAACGGAGCAGGCAAGACGACGCTGCTCGACGCCGTGCTCGGACGCGCCGAGTTGGCCGCTGGCACCGTCGCCCTCGGTCCGAGCGTCGTGATCGGCGAGGTCGAGCAGGCGCGGGACCATCTGACCGGGCCGACGCCGTTGCTGCGCGCGTTCCAGGACGCCACCGCGCTGGATGCCTCCGAGGCCCGCACGTTGCTGGCCAAGTTCGGGCTCGTCGCCGACCACGTGACGCGAGCGACGTCGACGCTGTCGCCGGGTGAGCGCACGAGAGCGTCGCTTGCGGTCTTGATGGCCAACGGCGCCAACGTGCTCGTGCTCGACGAGCCGACCAACCATCTCGATCTACCAGCGATCGAGCAGCTCGAGGCGGCGCTCGACGGGTTCGACGGCACGGTGTTCCTCGTCACCCACGACCGCTCGCTCCTCGAACGCGTCCGCCTCACCCGAACCATCGAGCTGGTCGCCGGCCGCATCGCCCGGGACACAACGGTCTGATGGGGCGCCCCCTCCGATCTGGGTGGCGACAGTCTCAACCCTCGATCTGGGTGGCGACAGTCTCGAATACGAGACTCGGCCCACCCAGTTCCGTCGGCGCGACAGAATGCAGCCGTGTTCGACGCGCTGCGGTCGGTCATGCGCTTCCGGCGCATCGAGCTGGATCCGACCACTCGCCGCCTGGCGACGGCGGCGTCGGTGGCCGACCTGCGGCGGATCGCCAAGCGACGGCTGCCGCGCGGCGTGTTCGACTACATCGATGGCGGGGCCGAGGACGAGCGGTCGCTCGTCAACAACAGCGCAGCCTTCGCTCGCCTCGAGTTCCGCCCACGCATCCTGCGTTCGGTCGGGCAGGTCGATCCGTCGACCACCGTGCTCGGCCGGCCCGTCCCGATCCCGCTCGTGCTGGCGCCCGTCGGGTTCACCCGCGTCGCCGACCCGCAGGGAGAGCTCGCAGTGGCGCGGGCCGCAGCTCGTGCCGGCCTGCCGTACACGTTGTCGACGCTCGCCACCCGATCCATCGAGGAGGTCGCTGCCGTCAGCGACGGACGCCGGTGGTTCCAGGTGTACGCCTGGCGTGATCGCGGCCTCGTCAAGGAGATGATCGACCGCAGCGCCGACGCCGGCTATGAGGCGCTGGTGCTGACCGTCGACACGGCCGTCCTCGGTCGGCGAGAGCGCGACGTGCGGCGGGGATTCGAGATGCCACCCAAGCTCGGCATCGGCACGCTGCTCGACGGCGCGGTGCATCCGGGGTGGACGTGGTCGTTCGTACGGGCAGATCCGATCCGCTTCGCCAACGTGGCGGGACGCGGCGACGGGCCAGGCGATGGCCGCGACCCCGTTTCGCTGTCGGCGTACGTCAACAGCCAGTTCGATCCCGACCTCTCGTGGTCCGACGTCGAGTGGCTGCGATCGGTGTGGTCGGGACCGATCGTGATCAAGGGTGTCCAGTGCGTGGCCGATGCGGTTCTGGCCGCGGACCACGGAGTCGACGCCGTCGCGCTGTCGAACCACGGCGGCCGCCAACTCGACTCGGCCCCGGCGCCGATCGATCTCGTGGCGCCCGTCGCCCAGGCGCTCGGCGGACGCATCGAGATCATCTGCGACGGCGGGGTGCGGCGCGGCAGCGACATCGTCAAGGCCGTCGCGCTCGGTGCGACCGTGTGCATGGCCGGTCGGGCCTATGCCTACGGGCTCGGCGCTGCAGGTGAGCGCGGCGTCGACCACGCCCTCGGGCTGCTCGATGGCGACGTCCGCCGCACGATGGCGCTCATCGGCGCGAGCACGGTCGCCGATCTGACACCGGAGCTCGTGGCCCGCCGCGCCGTCGGGTCGTAGCGGCGTGCCGGCGTTCCGCGCGACGGTCGAGCAGGAGGGCACCGGGACGTTCCTGCGTGTGCCGCCTGGGGTCGTGGCGGAGCTCGGGCACGCGCAAGCGCCCACCCGTCCGCGTCACCGTCAGTCACCACACATTCCGCAGCACCGTCGCCGTGTACGGCGACGACTTCTACCTGCCGTTGAACGCGGCGAACCGCAAGGCCGCCGGCGTGGCTGCGGGTGACGCCGTCGACGTCACGATCGAGCTGGACGAGGAACCACGCGTGGTCTCGATCCCCGACGACCTCGCTGCGGCACTCGCCGCTGACAGCGGGGCCGCGGCGGCGTTCCGCGACCTGTCGTACTCGCACCAGCGCGAGTACGTCGAGTGGATCGACGAGGCGAAGCGAGCCGAAACGCGCGCCAGGCGCATCGGCGGCACGGTCGAGCGGCTCAACGCCGGCCGCACGGCGCGCTGACACCCGTCACACCTCCCGCGTTGGATGTCGATGACGGTTTCGTTACGGTTCCGTGACCCCTACGCAACGGAGGACGACATGCGACGACGACTCGCGCTGGTCGGAGGCGCGCTCGCCGCGCTCGCGATGACCGCCTGTACACCCCAAGAAGTCCAGCTCTGGCAGCAATGGTTCGCGGACGACCCCGAACCGGCTCTCGAGTTCGCGTACCGGAACGTTCCCGGTTTGCGGGCGGCTCAGGCCGCGACGCAGGCGCAGGCCGCGGCAGTCCCCGAGGTGCCGCTGGGCGTCTGGGACCGTGTGGCCGAATGCGAGTCCGGCGGCGACTGGAGCATCAACACCGGCAATGGCTACTCCGGTGGGGTGCAGTTCTCGCACAGCACGTGGAGGGCGTACGGCGGTGAGGAGTTCGCCCCGCTCGCCTACCAGGCCAGCCGCGAGCAGCAGATCATCGTCGCCGAGCGCGTGCTCGACGACGCCGGCTGGGGCGCCTGGCCGACCTGCTCCCGCCAGCTCGGTTTGCGCTGACACCACCGGCGTTCTGTCCGGAGGCAGACGCTCGGCCGATCCGCACGCATGTCGGTACCGGCCGAGCGATTGTGCCGCCGGACACGAGGCACGCCGAGCAACGCGTCGCACCGATGGTTGCGATGCGAAGTGTTACACCCTCGTCGTTAGCCTCGAACCATCGCTGATCATGAGGTGCTCGAGGCGTTCTCACCCGCCGTGCGGGCCTGGTTCGGCGCGTCATTTCCCGAGCCCACGGCCGCCCAGGTCGGCGGCTGGCCGCCGATCGTCGCCGGCCAGCACACGCTGATCTGCGCACCGACGGGCAGCGGCAAGACCCTCGCTGCCTTCCTGTCGGCGATCGACTCGCTCGTCACGTCACCTCCCCCGGAGGATCGCACCCGCCGCACCCGCGTCCTGTACATCTCGCCGCTGCGGGCCCTGGCCTTCGACGTCGAGAAGAACCTGCGGGCACCGCTGGCGGGCATCGGCCTGGCGGCCGAGCGCCTCGAGCTGGCCGCCGTGATGCCCGAGGTGGCGATGCGCACCGGCGACACGCCATCGCGTCAGCGCCAACAGCTGATCCGGCGACCTCCGGACCTGCTCATCACGACGCCGGAGAGCCTCTACTTGATGCTCACCTCGTCGGCGGCGGAGACCCTGGCGGGCGTCGAGACCGTCATCGTCGACGAGATCCACGCGCTCGCACCAACCAAGCGCGGCGCGCACCTCGCGCTGTCGCTGGAACGCCTCGAGGAGTTGACCGAGCGCCCGCCGCAGCGCATCGGCTTGTCGGCAACGCAGCGCCCGCTCGAGGAAGTGGCTCGGTTCCTCGGCGGCTACACCGCCCCGAACCAGCCGCGACCCGTGACGATCGTGGACGCCGGCATCGGCAAGCCGCTCGACGTCCAGGTGATCATCCCCGTCGAGGACATGGGCGATCTCTCGGTGGGAGCGCCGACGTCTCCGACAGACGATCCGGCGGCCGGGGGATACGCAGGGACCGGCTCCGCCCGCAACTCCTCGATCTGGCCGAGCGTGTACCCCCGCATCCTCGACCAGGTGCTCGAGCACCGCTCGACGATCATCTTCTGCAACGCCCGCCGGCTGGCCGAGCGACTCGCCGCCAAGCTCAACGAGCTGGCCGAGGAGCGCGGCATCGGGGTCGATCCCGAGACCGGCAGACGACGCGAGGACCTCGTCAAGGCACACCACGGGTCGCTGGCCCGTGAGCAGCGGATCGTCGTCGAGGACCAGCTCAAGCGCGGCGACCTCCGCGCCATCGTGGCCACGAGCAGCCTCGAGCTCGGCATCGACATGGGCGCCGTCGACCTCGTGATCCAGGTCGAGTCCCCCGGTGCAGTGAGCCGTGGCCTGCAGCGCATCGGCCGGGCCGGCCACCAGGTCGGCGAGCCGAGCAAGGGCTCGATCTACCCCAAGCATCGAGGCGACCTGTTGGAAGCCGCCGTGGTCACCCGTCGCATGCTCGACGGCGAGATCGAGTCGACCCGGTACCTCCGCAACCCGCTCGACGTCCTCGCGCAGCAGATCGTCGCCCACACCGCCGCCCGCGGCGAGACACCGGTCGCCGACCTCGCCGCGCTGGTCCGGAGGACGGCCAACTTCGCCGAGCTGTCCGACGAGCAGCTGGCCAACACCCTCGACCTGCTGGCCGGCCGCTACCCGAGCGAGGAGTTCTCCGAGCTGCGTCCCCGCGTCGTGTGGAACCGCGCCACCGACATGGTCCGCCCTCGAGATGGCGCCAAGCGGCTGGCCGTCACGTCCGGCGGGACGATCCCGGATCGTGGACTGTTCGGAGTCTTCCTGCCCGATGGCACGCGGGTGGGGGAGCTCGACGAGGAGATGGTGTACGAGAGCCGGCCGGGGGAGACGTTCCTGCTCGGCGCCTCGACGTGGCGCATCGAGGACATCACGTTCGAGCGCGTCACGGTCACCCCTGCTCCTGGCGAGCCGGGCAAGATGCCGTTCTGGCACGGCGACCGCCCGGGCCGGCCGCTCGAGCTCGGCCGGGCCCTCGGCGCCTTCGTGCGCGAGCTGCGTGAGCTCCCCGCTTACGGAAGCGACGGCCCGCCTCCGTCAGGACTACGCACTCGACGAGCTGGCCGCGGCGAACCTGCTGCAGTACGTCAACGAGCAAGCCGAGGCCACCGGCGTCGTCCCCGACGATCGCACCGTGGTCATCGAACGCTTCCGTGACGAGATCGGCGACTGGCGGATCTGCCTGCTCAGCCCGTTCGGCACACCGGTGCACGCACCGTGGGCGATGGCCATCGAGCGTCGCTTGAGTGACCAGTACGACCTGCCGGTCGAGTCCATGTGGGGCGACGACGGCATCGTGTTGCGCCTTCCGGAGGCCGCCGACGAGCTCCCGCTCGAAGCGGTGCTCATCGAGCCCGAGGACATCGAGGAGCTCGTCGTCGCGACGCTGCCGCAGACGGCGCTGTTCTCCTCACGCTTCCGTGAGTGCGCCGGCCGGGCCTTGCTGCTGCCGAGGCGGCGCCCGGACCAGCGCACGCCGCTGTGGCAGCAGCGCCAGAAGGCCGCCGACCTCCTGGCCGTCGCCGCCAAGTACCCGACGTTCCCCATCCTCCTCGAGGCGTCGCGGGAGTGCTTGCAGGACGTGTTCGACGTCCCGGCGCTGCGCGACGTCCTCGGCCAGCTGCGCAGCCGGGCCGTGCGGGTCGTCAGCGTCGACACCACGCGACCCAGCCCGATGGCACAGAGCCTGCTCTTCAACTGGATCGCCGCGTACATGTACGAGGGCGACGCGCCGCTGGCCGAGCGGCGGGCCGCCGCGCTGGCGCTCGACCGCGACCTGCTACGCGACCTGCTCGGCGCCGAGGAGTTGCGGGAGCTGCTCGACCCCGGAGTCCTGGCGGATGTCGAGCTCGACCTGCAGCACCTGTCCGACGGGCGCCGAGCCCGCAGCGCCGACGAGCTCCACGACGTCCTGCGCCGGGTCGGCGATCTCACCGCCACGGAGATCGATCTGCGCTGCGAGCAACCGGGCCGGCAGTGGATCGACGAGCTGATCGCCGAGAAACGGGCGATCGAGATCGCCATCGGTGGGGAGACGCGCGTCGCCGCCGCCGAGGATGCGGCGCGTTACCGGGACGCCCTCGGCTGCGCGCTGCCGCTCGGCCTTCCTGCCGCGTTCACAGAGCCCGTGCCGCGGCCCCTCGAGGAGCTCGTCGGTCGCTACGGGCGAGCCCACGGCCCGTTCACCGAGCACGAGGTCGGCGGACGCCTGGCGATCGCCGAGGCGCGCGTGCTCGGCGCCCTCGCCGCGCTCGAGGCCGACGGGCGTGTCGTGCGCGGCGAGTTCCGCCCGACGGGCGTCCGGCGGGAGTGGTGCGACGCCGAGGTGCTGCGCCAGCTGCGGCGTCGCTCGCTGGCGACGCTGCGCCGGGAGGTCGAACCGGTCGAGCCGGCAGCGCTGGCCCGCTTCCTGCCGGCCTGGCACGGCATCCCCGCCGAGCGGCGGGGCACCGACGCCGTCGTGGAGGCGCTCGGTCTGTTGGCAGGTGCACCGATCGTGGCGTCGACGCTCGAGTCCGACGTCCTCTCGTCGCGGGTCCTCGACTATCGGTCGGCACAGCTCGATGAGCTGTGCACGGCGGGTGACGTCCTCTGGGTCGGTGCAGGCGCCATCGGCTCGGCGGATGGACGCGTTCGACTGTGCTTCGCCGATCAGCTTCCACTGCTCGCTCCCGGATGGGAGGTCCAGGAGCGACCGGCGGGTGCGCTGCACGACGCGCTGCGCACGGTGCTGGCCGAACGAGGAGCGAGCTTCTGGACGCAGCTCCGGGCGGCTGCGCCCGGCACCGCCGACGACGAGCTGCTCGCTGCCCTGTGGGACCTCGTCTGGGCGGGTGAGGTGACGAACGACTCTGTCGCGCCGCTGCGGTCCTTCACGGGACGAGGTGGCGGCCGCACTGTTCGCGGGGCCGGGCGAGGCCGTCCCCGCCCGGGCCGGCTGAACCGTGTGGGGCCGCCCGCCGGGGCAGGCCGCTGGTCCCTGGTCGAGCCGTTGTTGCAGCCCGCTCCGACGCCCACCGAAGCGGCGCATGCGATGGCCCGTCAGCTCGTCGAACGGCACGGGGTGGTGACCCGCGAGGCCGTGCTGGCCGAGGGCGTCGTCGGTGGCTACGCCGCGGTCTACGGGATCCTGAAGGTCCTGGAGGAGCGAGGTCAGGTGCGGCGTGGCTACTTCGTCAGCGGGCTCGGGGCCGCCCAGTTCGCCGTGCCGGGAGCCGTCGATCGGTTGCGCCAGGCCCGCCAGAGCGCCGACGACTCGATGGGTGTTGCGCAAAGCCCGGCACTGGTGCTCGCCGCCACGGATCCGGCCCAGCCCTACGGCGCCACGTTGCCCTGGCCGGAGTCACCTGGGCGACCGGCGCGCACTGCGGCGGCCGTGGTGGTCCTGCGCGACGGTGTCCCGCTCGCCTGGTACGACCGCCGGTCCTCGCACCTCGTGACGTTCCCGCGCACCGGCGAGGACCACTCGTGGGCCGAAGCGCTGGCCGACGAGGCCCGGCGCGGAAGGGTCCGCCGGATCGAGGTGCGCAAGGTCGACGGCGAGCCGCTGGCGACCGCGTCGCTCGCTCCCACCATCACGGAGGCGGCGAAGAGCGCTGGGTACACGGATGGCTATCGAGGGCTGACGTTCGCCGCCCGGTGATGCGGCGGGCCCGGCACTGGGTAGGCCGGCACCATGGCTGAGGAGTACCTGGACAACACGACGCCTGCGAGTGGCGACATCGACACCGATCTGACAGTGCTCGCCTTCCTGGCACGCGGTTCTGAGGGAGTAGCTTCTCCGGTGCTCGACTGGATCGAGCAGCTCGCGATCTTCCACGAAACGCAGCTCCGCGGGCGTCAGGATCTGCGATGCACCGAGCGCAATCCGGCCCACGCCAGGTCGCTGACCTGTCGTGCCACCAGGTCAGGATCGAAGTCCAAGCCCTGCTCGACGAGGCGGCGACTGGCGCCCTCGGCCAGCCCGACCAGCGCGTGGGCGACGGTCAGACGGTGCTCGTCGTCGATGTCGGCGGCGATCAGTGGCGCGACCGCCCGCACCATCGCGGCCGTGACCCCACGGCGCACCCTGCTGAACTCCTCGTCGAGGCCGGTGCCACTGTCGTACAGCAGCATGAACGCGGCGTGATCGTCGGCGACCCAGCGGAAGAAGGCGCGGAACCCGAGCTCGGTCTGGCTCTTCCCATCGGTGACACCCGCGGTGGCCATCCTGATCGCCGCCAGCATGCGGTTGCCGACCTCGTCGAGCAACGCCTGGTACAGCTCTCGCTTGGACTGGAAGTGCTGGTACAGCACCGGCTTGGTGACGCCTGCTGCGTCGGCGACGTCGTTCATCGACGTGCCGTGGTAGCCCGACTGGGCGAACACGCCGAGCGCGACGTCGAGGAGCTGCTCGCGTCGAGCCGTGGCGGTCAGGCGGGAAGCCATGGTTACCGTAGGGTAACTCAAAGGCCGCGTACTCGGTCCTCTCGTTCCGCAGCCTTGACGGCGTAGCCGAGCACGATCGACGGTGCGAGCAGCGCGCACGCCGCCACCAACGCGACGATGACGAGCACCGCCATGGTCGAGGTGAAACCCGTGATGAGCGCGGCGAAGAAGAGCGCGACGGCCACGGCGAGCAGCACGTAGCCGACGCGATTGGCGAGCAACGTCCAGCGCGCCACCTGGGCCCGCCGGCGACGGACCGGGATCCTCGGCCGCACCGCTCACAGCGCGGCAGGGAGGAGGCGGTTGACGTTCTGGAAGAAGAAGTAGAGGACGATGACGAACGGGACGATTCCTGCCAGCGCTCCGATCCAGTTCCGGCGGGTGGCGCGGCTCAGCAGGTAGGCGCCGATCGAGATGGCGGTGAGCAGCGTGCCCCACAGCGCAACCTGCGCCCACGCCCCGTCATCGCTGAACCACCCGTGGGAGAAGGCATCCGCCGTGGTGTCCGTCAGCTCGCCGCTGTCGTCGGTCGCCTGGCTGGCATCGCCTCCCCCCGGGGCTGCTGGCACGGTGGTTGCTGCCGCTGCGGCGTTCTCGTTCGCCGGCGTCGTGGCCGGGATCTGGTCACCGGGCAGCGTGGCCGGAGGCTGTTCGACGGGCGCCTCTTCGACGGGCGCTGGCACGACCGGTGCCGCCACCGGTGGTGCCGTCGACGCAGCCACGTCGAGGTCGGCGAAGACGATGAGCCGTTCGCGCGCAGTCCACCGAGGGTGGCACGTCGTCAACGTGAGCCTCGCCACGGACGGATCTGTCGTGGCGACCACATCCGATGCCGTCGGCGGCACGACCTCGCTTCCGGTCGCCCGGTAGACGTACCGGCCGTTGACAGTGGTCAGGATGATCTCGGCACCCGGCTCCACGCCATCCAGGTTCGAGAACGGCTCGCCGTAGGTGGTGCGGTGACCGGCGATGGCGGCGTTGCCGAGCTCGCCTGGCATTGGCGTGTCCGGGTAGTGGCCGGGACCTTTCTTGAGGTCCTCCGGCGTGACGCCCTGCACAACCTTGCTGTCGAGCCCGATCGATGGGATCTCGATACGGGCGACGGCGTCGCCGTTGGCGTACACGACCGGCTGGATCGGCGGCGCAGTCGTCGGGGGGATCGTGGGAGGAGACGTCGTCGGAGGAGCGCTCGGTGAATCAGTCGTCGTGGTCGCCGGCACCGCGGTCGTCGCCGGCACCGTGGTTGCCCGGGCCAGGAGCTCCTCGAACTCGTCGTCGAGCTCGTCCTGGGCCTGGGCGTACTCCAGCCCCGTGCCCCACAGCTGGTAGCCGACGAAGCCGAACATCAAGATGCCCGTGGCGATCAGGACCTTGCCGACCGTGCTGATGATCCAGCGCCAGTCGTGCGGCGGCGGCGGTTGATCCCAGCGCGACCGGCGCCGACGTGCCGGACCCGCCTTGCTGGACACGAGCGGTCACGGTATCGGTAGCGTCGCCCGGCGATGGATCGCCCGGTCGTCGAGCTCGACGGCGCTGTCGCCGTGCTCGGCGGCTTTCCCGCACTGGCCGGCGCAACATTGACGATCAACGAGGGCGAGATCGTGCTGCTGCGCGGACCTAACGGAGCAGGCAAGACGACGTTGCTGCGAGTGTGCGCGGGGCTGCTGCCGCTGGCCAGGGGCCGCGGCGTCGTGCTCGGCCACGACCTGACGTCGGCGCGAGCGGCGCTGCGGCGCGAGGTTGGTCTGATCGGGCACCGCAACGGGCTCTACCTGGACCTCACCGCCGCGGAGAACGTCCGCTTCTGGGGCGCGACCATCGACGCCAGCCGTACGGAGGTGGACGCGGCGATGGACCGCCTCGGGATCACTGGACGTCTGGCCGGCTCTCCCGTGCGACGAATGTCGGCCGGCCAGCAGCGGCGCACGGCGCTCGCCTGCCTCGTCGCCCGGCGAGCCCGGCTGTGGCTGCTCGACGAGCCGCACGCCGGTCTCGACGCGGCCGGGCGTGACGAGCTGGATGCCACGCTGCGAGCCGCCGCCGCGTCCGGTGCGACGGTCATCGTCGCCAGCCACGAGCTCGAGCGGGCCGGCTCCCTGGCCACCCGGACCGTCGAGGTCCTCGCCGGCCAGGTAGCCGCGTGATGCGCATGCCGCCCATCGGCGAGCGACAGCGAGCCGAGACATGAGCATCTGGCGAACGGCAGTGCTGGTGGCCCGCAAGGACCTGCTGGTCGAGTGGCGCAGTCGGGTCGCCCTCAACCAGGTCCTTCCGTTCGCCGCCATCGTCATGGTGATGTTCGCCTTCGCCCTCGACCGCTTGCCGAGCGACGGGGAACCGCTCCTCGAGTCCGTCGCTCCGGGGCTCGTCTGGTTGGCGGCGCTGTTCAGCCTGCTCCTGCTCGTGCAACGCACGTTCTCCGTGGAGTCCGAAGACGGAGCGCTCGACGCACTGCGCGCCGCCGGTGTCGACCCGGCTGGGCTGTTCTGGGGCAAGACGCTGGCGCTGGCTGCGCAGCTCGCCGTTCTGGAGGCGCTGCTCCTGGGTACAGCGGTGCTGCTCTACGGCACCGACGTTCGCCTCGCCGGGGTGGGTTTGCTGCTCGTCACGTGGATCGCCGCCACCGGTGGTCTGGCTGCGGTCGGTACGCTCTACGGCGGCCTCGCTGCCGGAGCACGGGGGCGGGAGACGCTCCTCCCGTTGCTGCTGCTCCCGGTGGTGGCGCCCGTTCTGATCGGAGCAACACGTGCGGTCGAAGCAGCGCTCGGCACCGTCGGGACGGCGGTCACGGATGGCTGGCCCTGGGTGGGCGTCGTCGCCGTGTTCGCCGTGGCCTTCGGCGCCGGGGGAACGCTGGCCTTCGGTCCGCTGATCGAGGAGTAGAAGACGACGTGGCCTCCCTGACTGCGGATTCCACCGCCGAATCCGCCGTCCAGCGCCCCCGCCCCGCTGGGACTTCGACACGCGGCACCCGCCTCCTCGGCGCCGCGGCGATCGTCGGCGTCGCCTGGCTGCTCGCCTTCGGCCTCGGCTTCTCGCCCGCCGACCGGGACCAGGCCGAGTCGGTGCGCATCCTGTACGTCCACGTGCCGTCGGCATGGCTCGCCTACCTGGCATTCGTCGTGACGGCCATCTCGTCGGCGATCTACCTGTTCTCCAAGCGCCACTCGCTCGGCTGGGATCGCCTGGCCGGTGCCAGCGCCGAAGTCGGTGTCCTGTTCATGGGCATCACCTTGGTCACCGGAATGATCTGGGGGCGGCTCACCTGGGGTGTGTTCTGGGAATGGGACGCCCGGCTGACGACCACGGCGTTCCTCTTCGTGACGTACGTCGGCTACCTCGCCGTGCGCCGCCTCGGCGGATCGCACGAGCAGCGGGCCAGGCGCAGCGCCATCCTCGCCCTCTTGGCGGTGCTCGAGATCCCGCTGGTGCACTGGAGCGTGCGGTTGTGGCGCAGCCTGCACCAGGAAGCCACCGTCCTGCGGCCCGACGGCGACGTCAAGATGGACGGGCTGATGCTGTTCTCCCTGTTCGTCGGCATCATCGCCTTCACGTTGCTCTACGCGTGGCTGGTCATCCACCGTCAACGCACGCTCACCGCCGAGGACGCATTGGAAACGGCTGGTCTCGATCAGGCCATTGCCGAACGCCGGGAGGAGATGCCAGGGCCGCGTGGCGCTTCGGCGGCCGCGTCGATGGAGGTCTCGGAGTAGTGGAAGACGCCGGCTTCATCATCGGCAGCTACGTGATCACGTTCGGCGCGATCGCCATCTACGCATTTGCCGTGTTGCGCCGCGCCCGTCGCACGACCTCCCAACTTCCGGATGAAGCAAAACCCTGGTTGTAGGGACATCGGTCGCTCGAAACTCGCTCCCTCGCGTGGCTCGCTGCGCCTAGCGGCGCGGACGCTCGCCTCATGACCGAGCTGGACCTCTCACCCCGGTGCCAGAAGCCGCCGACCGGCGGGCCGAGCAAGCGGCGGTGGGCGCCGCTTGTCGTCCTCGCCCTGGTCCTCATCGCCGGCGGAGTCATCGTCACCCAGTTCCTGCGATCGGCCGTCGACTACTACTGCAACGTCGACGAGATCGGGGAACGCTCCGGCTGCGAGGCCGGTCGGCGCCTGCGCGTGCAGGGCACGGTCGACCGCGGCACCGTCGTGACCGACGGCGGGGTCACGACGTTCACGATCTCCTTCGGCGGGGCGTCGTTGCCCGTGCGCTATGACGGCCAGCCGGGCGGGATCTTCGAGGAATGCCAGCCGGTGGTCGTCCACGGAGAGCTGGCGAACGGCACGTTCGAGGGTGATCGCATCGAGGTCAAGCACTCCAACGAGTACGAGGCGGACAACTCCGAACGCCTCGACGCGGCGCCAGCGGAGTCCACGTCGTGCTCGCCGCCAGCTTGAGCTGCACACTTGAACCCGTGATCGCGAGCGAGCGAGCGAGCGCCAGGTTCACCGCGGGTGCGAGCGATCGAGCGCCAGCGAGGAAGCGGCAATCGCGGCCTGCGTGGCCGGGGAACGCAATGACGGCCTGCGTGGCCGGGGAACGCAATGAACGGCGCGCTCGGCCGAGCCGGGCTGATGCTCGCGCTGGCGGCGGCGACGTTCGGCGCGCTGGCGACGATCTACGGCGTGCGGCAGCACCAGCCGCGCATCCTGCGCATGGCGCCGGTCTACGCCTGGCTGTGCCTGGGCGGAGCCGTCTTCGCCGTGCTGATGATGCAGCGGGCGCTCATCACCCGCGACTTCTCACTGGCCTACGTCCAGCAGGTCGGCTCGCACACGACTCCGGCGCTCTACAACGTCGCCGCGATGTGGTCGGCGCTCGAGGGCTCGATCCTGCTGTGGGTCGTCATCTTGGCCGGCTTCACGGCAGCCGTCGGCTGGCGCTTCCGACGCCGGACCGAGGACCCGCTCGTCGGCTGGGCGATGGCGGTGATGTTCATCGTGATGGCGTTCTTCGCGCTCCTCAGCTTCGGGCCGGCCGACCCGTTCGCCGACGGCCCGGCCGTACCGCCCGGCTTCGACGGCCCCGGTCCCAACCCGCTGCTGCAGAACCACGTGCTCGTCCTGTTCCACCCGCCGATCCTCTACCTCGGCTACGTCGGGATCACCGTGCCGTTCGCGTTCGCCATCGCGGCCCTCGTCACCGGACGAGTTGGCGAGGGCTGGCTGCTCGAGACCCGCCGCTGGGCGCTGTTCGCATGGGCGTTCCTGACGATCGGCATCCTGCTCGGCGGCTGGTGGAGTTACGAGGTGCTCGGGTGGAGCGGGGTGTGGGCCTGGGATCCCGTCGAGAACGCCAGCCTCCTGCCCTGGCTCACGGCCACTGCCTACCTGCACTCCGTGCTGGTGCAGGAGCGCAGGGGCATGCTGCGTGTCTGGAACCTCAGCCTGCTGGTGGCAACGTTCGCCCTGACCATCCTGGGCACGTTCCTGACCCGATCCGGCGTGCTGTCGAGCGTCCACGCCTTCGGCGACGGTCCGATCGGGACGTACCTGCTCGTGTTCTTCGGCCTCGTCGTCACGGTGTCACTGGCCCTCATCGCCTGGCGCGGCGACCGGCTGCGCTCGCCGGGTGCCATCGACTCGCCGCTCTCTCGCGAGGGAGCGTTCCTCGCCAACAACGTCCTCTTCACCGTGTTCGCCTTCGTCGTCCTGCTCGGCACGGTCTTCCCGTTGCTCGTCGAGGCGCTGCAGGATCGCCAGACGGTGGTCGGGGCACCGTACTTCGACCGTCTCTCCACCCCGATCGGGCTGGCGCTGCTGTTCCTGATGGCGATCGCTCCCGTGTTGCCGTGGCGCAAGGCCAGCCTGGAGCTGCTGCGGGACCGGCTGTTCTGGCCGGCGTGGTGCGGTGCCATCGCCCTCGTCGTCGCCGTCCTCCTCGGGGCGACGGGCTGGGCATCGCTGGTTGCCTTCGCACTCGCCGGTGCCGCCGCCGGCTCGGCGCTGCGCCAACTGGTGCTGGCGACCCGTCGGCAGGGATGGCGGGGGCTCGTCGGCCGCGCCAACGGTGGCATGGTCGTCCACCTCGGCGTGATCATGATCGCCGTCGCGCTCGTCGCATCGAACGCCTACACGCGCTCGGCGACGCTCGACCTCCGCGTAGGCGCCGTCGAGGAGTGGGGCGGGCATCGCTTCGCCCTGGAGGGCGTGCGCGAGGAGGTCGATGATCGTGTCCGGATGGTGATCGCCGACGTCCGCCTCGACGGCGAGGTGTACACGCCGCGGCTCACCAAGTACCTCCGTCAGGGCATCGACATCGGCACTCCCAGCGTGAGTACGGGCGTCACGAGAGACGTCTACCTGACGCTCGAGCGAGGTGCCGTGCCCGGCGCCGAGCAGGCGACGATCCGGGTCTTCACCAAGCCGCTGATCCTGTGGCTGTGGATCGGCGGGGCGGTGATGGCGATCGGCACGCTGCTGGCGGCGTTCCCCGGCCGGCGGCGGCGGCGCCCGACCGATCCCGTGTCGGCACCGATCGTCGTGGACACCGATGAGCCGGAGCTGGAACGTGTCTGACGTGTCTGACGTGTCTGACGAACCGGTTGCCGTGGCGACACGGCGCCGACGAGTCGCCCCGTTCGTCGCTCTTGCCGTCGCCCTGCTGCTGGCCGGTCTCTTCGTCGTCCTGGCCGGCGCTGACGCGTCCACCGACGAGACCGCCGACACGCCCCTGCTCGATCGCCCGGCACCCGAAGCTGTTGGCGAGCTCGCCGACGGCACGATGTTCGATCTTGCCCGCCGTAAGGGCGACTGGGTCGTCCTCAACTTCTTCCAGTCGAGCTGCGTGCCGTGCCAGCAGGAGCACGGCGACCTCGTGCGCTTCGTCGACGAGCAGCGTGCGCTGGGTCCCGACGGTGCGAAGTTCTACACGGTCGTCTACGACGACGAGCGGCCGGCCGTCGAGGCGTTCTTCGCCGAGGAGGGCGGCGACTGGCCCGTCGTGTACGACGAGGACGGCTCGATCGCCGTCGGGTTCGGTGTCGCCAAGGTCCCGGAGACGTGGATCATCGATCCGAACGGGATCGTGCGTGGTCGCGTCATCTCGCGGGTGACCGCCGACTTCCTCGGCACCCAGCTGCAACTGCTCCGGGAGCAGCTGTCGTGAGGGCGCTCAAGAAATGGCCGGCGTGGGTGCTGCTGGTGTTCGTCGTCGTGGCCTTCCTCGCCGTCGGGGCGACCCGCGACGATGGCGCCCGCACACCGGAGGAGCGGGCTGACTCCATCGCCCAGCGTGTGGCCTGCCCCGTGTGTGACGGAGAGAGCGTGTTCGAGTCGAGGAACACGGCGTCGGTCAACATCCGCAATCGGATCACCCAACTCGTCGACGATGGACGGGCCAGCGACGACGAGATCATCGCCGACATCGAGGCCAGTTTCGGCGGGCGCATCCTGCTCGTGCCGAAGGCGACGGGGTTCGACGCGCTCGTGTGGGCGCTGCCAGTTGCCGCGCTTGTCTGTGCCGTCGCTGGGCTGGCGATGACGTTCCGCAAGTGGCGCCGTGATGCCGCAGCGGCCGTCGACCCGACGGTCGAGGACCGCGCCATGGTGGCTGCCGCACTGGCCGATGAAGACCCGTGAGCGTGACGGACGCCGATCGTCTGGCCGAGCTGGAGGACGAGCGACGCTTCCTCCTGCGCTCGCTGCGTGATCTCGACGCCGAGCTGGAGGCCGGCGACGTCGACGTCGACGACTACACGACGCTGCGCGACGGCTACACCAAGCGGGCGGCCGATGTGCTGCGTGAGATCGATGCTGGACGCGCCCAGCTGCCGGCGCGCCGGCAGTCGACATGGGGTCGGCGCGTCGCCGTCGCCGCCGTCGTGCTCGCCCTTGCCGGCGTGGCAGGTTGGCTCGTCGCGAGGTCGGCAGGCCAGCGCCAGCCCGGGCAGGAGATCACCGGCGGAGCCACCGACGATGTCGCCGTCCTCCTCGCCGAGGCTCGGACGCTCCTCGGCACGGACATCGCGGCGGCCCAGGAGCGCTACCAGCGAGTGCTGGAGGAGCGCCCTGACCATCCGGAGGCAGTGACTTACAGCGCCTGGCTGCTCTTCATCGGCTCTGCCGGCGCGAACCAGGAGCTGCGCGGCGCCGCCGTGGCGACGGCTCGCGACCAGCTGATACGAGCGACCGAACTCGACCCGACGTACCCGGACCCGCACTGCTTCCTCGGCGTGATCGCCGCCAATTACGACGAGGACCCGGCGGCGGCCGGAACGGAGTTCGACCAGTGCCTCGCGCTCGATCCACCTGCGCAGGTCCGAGCGCTGGTCGAGCAGTTCGCCAGCGAACTGGAGAGCACGCCGACGACCTGAACGTTCGGGTTGAGGCCGTCAGGCGGGCGGCGGCTCCGGGCGGGCGGTGGCGAACTCATCGCCGTCGCGCTCGAGGACCCAGATCGTGCCCTTCCTCCAGTCGGGCTCGCCGACGATGCGAGTGCCGCGCCTGATCAGTGCGGCCGCGACTTCCTGCAGCACGTCGCCGTGCGTACAGAGCACCGCCCCGTCTCTTGACTCCTCGAGCATCTGCAGCGTGTCCTCGAAGCGGGCACCCTCGGACAGCCGTTCGTCGGTGTGGATCGGTAGGCCGACGAGCTCGGCGAGAGGCTCCAACGTCTCGATGCAGCGCACGTACGGACTCGACCAGAGGCTGGTCACGCCGGCGTCGACGAGTCGGGCAGCCATGCCATCGGCTTGTTTGCGACCGTTCACCGACATGGGCCGATCGAAGTCCTCGCCGTCCCAGCGGTGGCGGCTGCCAGCCTTGGCGTGGCGGACGAGGTACGTGCTCACCGCATCGGGCGTGTCAACGGGTCCGTGTCTCGCCGGTGAGGCCGACGTGGCGGGCGCTGAGGCCGCGGACGAGCAACGCCCAGGCGACAGCGGAGAGGAAGCCGACAACGCCTTGCGCCATCGTGAAGCCCTGGCCGTCGCGGAGGCTCTCGGCGAGCTCGTCGGCGTCCTGGCCGAAACCGCTCGTCTCGAACGTCACGCCGGCGACGATGAAGACGATCGGCGCCAGCCCGTACAGGACCCACCACACGTACACGATCGGGTTGACGGGACTCTGGCGCCAGCGTTCGTCGCCGGGCTCCACGGCCGGGTCGGAAGCCTTCCAGGACTCCCGGAGCACGAGCATCGGGACGGCGTAGACGACGAGTGGGGGCACGAACCAGCCGCCGATCGCCCAGCCGGAGCTCCACGACGTGTTGCGGCCGATCGCCCGGTGGTTGCCGACGACCCGGTACAGCCAGATGATCGACAGGACGACGATGGCGATCGTCGCGGCGACTGTGAGGAACCCGGCGATTCCGGTGACAGCGACGCTCTCGAGGAGCTCGTCCTCGTCGCTGCTTCCCCGGGCGCTGTCGAGGTACTCCTCGGCTGCGTCGACCGCTGCCGGGGTGACGGCGACGGAGATCAGGGCGCCGATGGCGTACACGCCGAGCAGGATCAGGATCGCCGTGCGCAGACCATGGACCCGCTTCAACGTCATTGCGCCGGCGAGCGTGGGCTCGTAGCCGGCATATCCAGGAGGCGGCGTCAGGTTGGGCGGCGGTGGCGGTGGGGGCGTCGAGCCGGCGTCGCTCACAAAGAGCAAGCTACACATCCCTCACGCGAGAGCTCTGCCTCCTGATTGCGCCGCTGCTCAGACGACCTTCAGCTCGGAGCTGAAGATCTTCTTCGGGCGCATGTCGACGGCGATGCGCGACGCCAAGTCGTGGAAGGCGCGTCCCGTCTCGCTGTCGGGATCGACGGCGGCGATCGGGCGACCCTCGTCGGCACCCTGGCGCAGCGCCGGCACGAGCGGCAGCTGAGCGAGCAACGGGACGTCGAGCTCGGCGGCGAGCGCAGCGCCGCCCCCAGCCCCGAACAGCTCGTAGCGCTTCCCGTCGTCTCCGGTGAACCACGACATGTTCTCGATGACGCCGCGCACCGTCAGGTTGACCTTGCCGGCCATGGCCGCCGACAAGCGAGCCACCTTCTGGGCGGCCGGCTGCGGGGTCGTGACCACGAAGACCTCGCCACGTGGCAGGTACTGACTGAGCGAGATGGCGATGTCCCCCGTGCCTGGCGGCATGTCGACGAGGAGGAAGTCCGGATCGTCCCAGTAGACGTCCGTCAGGAACTGCTCGAGCGCCTTGTGCAGCATCGGACCTCGCCAGATCACGGCCTGGCCGTCGGGCACGAAGTAGCCGATCGAGATGCACCGCACGCCCCATGCTTCGGTGGGCAGCAGCATCTCGTCGATGACGACCGGATCGCGATCGGCGCCGAGCATCCGTGGGATCGAGAAGCCGTAGATGTCGGCGTCGACGACACCGACGGAGTGGCCGCGAGCGGCGAGGGCAACGGCAAGGTTCGTCGTGACGCTCGACTTGCCGACACCTCCCTTGCCCGAGGAGATCAGCAGCGGGCGGGTGCGCGACCCCGGCTGGGCGAACGGGACGGGGCGCCCCTCGGCGTGGCCCTGTGGCTGGCCGTGGACGTGTCCATGGGCGTGGCCGTTGCCTTGCAGCTGTCGCCGCAGGTCCTCACGCTCCTCGTCGGTCATCACCGTGAAGTCCAACGACACCCCGGTGACGCCGTCGACGGCGAGCAGCGCACTGTTCACACGATTCTGGATCTCGTTGCGCAACGGGCACCCGGCGACGGTCAACGCCACCCGTAGGGAGACCGTGCCGTCCGGTGCCGGCTCGACGTCGCGGACCATCCCGAGGTCCACGATCGAGCGGTGCAGCTCGGGGTCCTGGACCGGGCGGAGAGCGTCGATCAGCTGGTCAACGGTGACAGGCATGGGGTTCCTCTGGAGCCGGCGGGCAGGTGCCGCCGACCATGAATTTGCACTACGGCCATAGGTAGAATACCGGCATGGTCCGCGGGAGCGCCGAAGCGACCGGGCCGGCGTTCACCGCCGCCGTCTCGGCGATCACCGACGCCTTCGGCGACCCCACCCGGCGCCGCATCTACCTGTACACCCGCGACGTCGCCGGCGACGACGGCGTGACCGTCGCCGAGGTCGCGTCCGAGGTCGGCGTGCACCCGAACGTCGCCCGCCACCACCTCGACAAGCTGGCCGCCGGTGGATACGTCGAGGTCGCCCGACGCACCGCGGCATCGGGCGATCCGGGTCGCCGCGCGGGACGACCCTCCAAGCGCTACGTCGCGGCGCGCGAGACCACGCTCGATCTGCCGGTGCGCAGCGACGACCTCGTGCTGGCGCTGCTCGGTCGGGCACTCGATCGGCTGCCCCGTGATGAAGCAGAGGCGATGGCCGAGGAGGTCGGGGCGACGTACGGCCGGGCGCTGGCGACCGGACTGACCGGCGACGCATTCAGCGCCGGGCAGCGCTCGTTGCGCTCGGCGATGCAGGCGGTGGCCGACGCGCTCACGGCTCACGGGTTCGCTGCGCACATGACCTCGGGTGCCCACGCCAACGGTCTGCGCATCATCAACGAGCACTGCCCGTTCGGCGCGGTCGCCACGGATCACCCGGTGATCTGCGCCGTCGACCGCGGGATGGTCCGCGGGATGCTCAGCACGCTCTACGGCGACGAAGGCGATCTCGTCGTCGCATCCGAGGCCAGCAAGGCCCGGGGCGACACGATCTGCGCGACTGCTGTGTAACCATTCTGAGTGTTTCGGCCGTCGAAGGCGCTGGAGCGCCCACCGTGCCGAACCGGGTCCGGCACCTCTGATCGCCGTCGAACACTGCGGATGGAACCGTCAGCGGCGCGCCGCGGAGTACTCGCCGGCGCGCGTGACGACGTGCTCACCGGCCTTGTGGAGGGCGCCGGTGTCGAACGGGGGCTGCGGGTCGTACTCGATCATCAGCTGGATCGCCTCGGCCGCCGTGCGGTCGACGAGCAGCTCGACCAGCCGCAGCGCCATGTCGATGCCGCTGGACACGCCGGCCGCCATGATGATGCGCCGGTCGAGGTGCTCCACCACCCGCTCCTCGCTGACCACGGCGCCGTACTTCGTGAGGAGGTCACGAGCGCCCCAGTGCGTCGTCGCCGTCAACCCGTCCAGCAACCCCGCCGCGGCGAGGATCAGCGAGCCAGTGCACACCGACGTCGTGTACGTCGTCGTCTCGTGGGCCCGCCGTACCCACTGCAGGACGCGCTCGTCGTCGACCAGCACCCGCGTCCCAGAGCCGCCCGGGAACACGACGATGTCCGGCGATGGCACGTCCTCGAACGTGGAGTCGATCTCGATCCCGAGGATCCCGTTGTCCGAGCGGACGACACCCGGCTCGTGTCCGACGAACGTGACCTGGTAGCCGGGGATGCGGCTGAGCACCTCGTACGGCCCGATGCCGTCGAGCGCTGTGTACCCCGGGAACCACGGGATGGCGATGATGTTCGGCTCGGCTGTCATCAGGTCGGCTCCTTGTCAGCGATTTCCCGGAGCTGACCATGCCACCGCACCTCTGACGAAACCAACCTCAGCGAGACGTCGGGCACGAGGTCCACGCGCGTGGGGTGGTTGCGGACGACCAGCCGTTACCGTGCCCGGCGTGGACGTTCGCATCGGCATCACGCAGGCCCCTCGTGAGCTGACCGTCGAGATGCCGGATGAGGAGCGTGACGAGACGGTCGCCCTTGTCGAGGCTGCCCTGGCCGGCGCCGTCGACGTGCTCTGGCTCACCGACAAGCGCGGTCGCAGGGTCGGCGTGCCCGCCGTCAAGCTGGCGTACGTCGAGGTCGGCACGAACGACGGTGACCGCCGCATCGGGTTCGGAGGTTGACGTCCATCAGGGGTAACCGTGAGTGGTGAGCTCCTCGACCGAAACCTCCTCTTCGTCACTGGCAAGGGAGGCGTCGGTAAGACGTCGATCGCTGCCTCGCTCGCCGACCTCGCGGCGAAGTCAGGACGCAATGTCCTGGTGTGCGAGATGGACGCCAAGGGTGATCTCGCCACTGCGTTCGATGCGTCGGTGCTCGATTTCGCGCCGCGCTGCTCGAGCCCGGACTCTCCGCGATGGCGATGAACACCGAGGATTCGCTGCGCGAGTACCTGCGGCTCTTCGTGAAGCTGCCGCTGGTCGGGCGCATCGGTCCGCTGGCGCGCACGTTCGACTTCGTCGCCGACGCGGCGCCCGGCGTCAAGGAGATCCTTGCCGTCGGCAAGCTGACCTACGAGGTGCGAGAGCAGCACTACGACCTCGTCGTCGTCGACGCGGAGGCGAGTGGTCACATCGTCGCCCAGATCGGCGCCCCGCGTGTCATCAGCGAGCTGGTGCAGCTGGGCATGGTGCGAGAGCAGACGCAATGGATGACCGACATCCTCGAGGACCCCGTGCGGACCGGCGTCGTGGTCGTCACCACGCCCGAGGAGATGCCGGTGACCGAGGCGCTGGACCTGCTCGATCGGCTCGACCGTGATACCGGAGTCGCCGCGGCGGCGGTGGTCGCCAACCGGGTTCTGCCGGCGCTGTTCGACCGCCGCCAGGCAGCGGTCGTCGATCGGCTGGACGAGGTCGAGCCGGTGCTCGTCGACGTCGCCGGACCCGGTGTCCGCCAGGTCCTCGCCGCGGCGACGGTGACGGAGGCCCGGCGACGCGTTGGCGGACGCCATCTCGAGCGGTTGCGCGCTCGGCGTGCCTGCCGATCTGCCGGTGCTCTACGTGCCCGAGATGTTCACGCGGGCCACGGGCCGCCGCGTCGTGGCGTTGATCGCCCGCGCCCTCTCCGAGGAGCTCGACGTTGCCACGGCGTGATCCGGTCGGATTGGACGCGCTGCTCGCGGCCAAGGAGATGGTGCTCGTCCTCGGGTCGGGTGGCGTCGGCAAGACGACCATCGCGGCTGCCCTCGGGCTGTCAGCTGCCGTTCACCAGGGCGGCAAGGTGTTGGTGCTGACCGTCGACCCGGCGCGCCGGCTCGCCGATGCGCTCGGGGTCGGTGCCCTCGGGAACCGTGCGACGCGCGTGCCCGACGCGGCGTTCGCCGCAGCGGGCATCGAGACCCGGGGCGAGCTGTGGGCGGCGATGCTCGACACGAAGGCCGGCTGGGACGAGCTGATCCGCCGTAGTGCGCCCGACGCGGCCACGCGTGACGCCGTGCTCGGCAACCCGCTGTACCAGAACATCACCAGCCACTTCGTGCACAGCCACGACTACCTCGCCATGGAGCAGCTCCACGACCTCCACGCCTCGGGCGAGTACGACCTCGTCGTCGTCGACACGCCGCCGTCGCGGAACGCGCTCTCGGTGCTCGATGCGCCGTCGAGGATGATCGAGTTCTTCGGCAGCCGGCTGCTCAAGTGGCTCACCGTCCCGTACCGCTCGCGCCTGTTCACGGCGGCGTCCAAGCCCTTCTACCAGGTCGCCGATCGCGTGCTGGGGTCCCGATTCCTGCGTGACATCGCCGACTTCTTCGTCCTCTTCCAGGCAATGGAGAAGGCGTTCGTCAAGCGAGCCCGCGAGGTGGAACGGCTGCTGGGCGATCCGCGCACGACGTTCCTCGTCATCACGACGCTGGAGGCGGCTCCCGCCCACGAAGCGGCGTTCCTGGCCCGTGCCGTGGCAGCTCGCCGCTATCACCTCGGCGCGATCATCACCAACCGGGTGCTGCCTCCGGCACTGACACGTCGTGGCGCAGCGACGAGCGCCAGGCGGTTGGCGGAAGCTGCCGATGACCCCGAGGTCGTCGATTCGGTCGTCAAATCGCTCTCCGCGCTGGAAGGCGATCTCGACGACGGGCCGATCGACCGCCGCCTCGTGGCCAGTGTGATGCGCGAGGTGGGGACGCGGTTCCACGACGTCGCCCTCGTCGCGACTCGCGAGGCCGAGCGTCGTGCCGAGCTGGCCGAGCTCGCACCCGAGGTCCTCGACATCCCGTCGTTCGGGTCGGACATCAATGATCTGCGCGGCTTGATGGCGCTCGTAAGTGCGCTTCGCGGCTGACGGGGATGGGGCAGACTCGACCCCGATGGCCCACCTCGCCGCCCTCGTCCGCGACAACACGACGTTGGATCGCGACCAGGTCTCGCACCTCAACCGCTTGACGTCGGAGTGGGGCATGCTGGCGGACTTCTGCTTCGCCGATCTCCTGCTCTACGTCCCGACGAAGGATGACCGGTGGCTGATCGTCGGCCAGGTACGTCCGGCGACGAGCCAGACCGTGTACCACACCGACTGGGTCGGCACGTTCGCCAACGTCAGCGAGCAGTCGGTGCTCGCCGCCGCGTTCTCGTCGGAGGAGATCACGGAGGGCGACGTCAAGATCGAGGATCTGGGCGACACGGCCCGGATGCTGGCCGTGCCGGTCCGCTCCGGCGGACGGCCCGTTGCTGTGATGACCCGGGAGTGGGTGCAGCGCGCCGGTCGCCAGCAGGGCGAGCTGGAGCGCACGTACCTGTCGATCTTCGACACGTTCGCCCAGATGATCGCCGAAGGCTCGTTCCCGTACTCGACCCGCGTTGGTGACGCCGCGGCGGCCCCCAGGGTGGGCGACGGCGTGATGAGCCTCGACGGCGAGGGGCGGGTCACCTACCTCTCGCCGAACGCCAACTCGGCACTGCACCGTGCCGGCATCCACACCAACGCCGTCGGCATGCGACTGGCCGAGCTCGGCTTCCACGATGAGATGGTGCGCAAGGCCTACGAGCAGCAGGTGCCGGTCGTCGAGGAGTTCGAGGCCGGCGACGTGGCCCTGCTGTGCCGCTGCCTGCCGACGCTGTCGGGCGACAAGGTCACGGGCGGTGTGCTCCTCGTCCGCGACGTCACCGACCTACGCAAGCGCGATCGCCTGCTGATCAGCAAGGACGCCACGATCCGCGAGATCCACCACCGGGTGAAGAACAACCTCCAGACCATCTCGTCGCTCCTGCGCCTGCAGGCGAGGCGGCTGGAGAACCCGGAGGCCAAGGCGGCGGTCTCGGAATCGGTGCGCCGCATCCGCACGATCGCCCTCGTGCACGAGTCGCTGTCGCGGGAGCCGGGCGACGACGTCACGTTCATCGAGATCGTCCGGCCGCTGCTGCGCCTGGCCGAGGAGAGCCTGCAGTCGCCGGATCGCCCCGTGCAGTTCACGCTCGTCGGCGATGGAGGACGGATCCCGGCCCGGGTGGCCACGCCGCTGTCGGTCGTCCTGACCGAGCTGCTCCAGAACGCCGTCGACCACGGGTTCCCCGAGGGCAGCGGTGGCGGCAAGGTCGTCGTCGCCTTGGACAACGACGGCGAGCGGCTGCAGATCGAGGTCGTCGACGACGGCCGCGGGCTCGAGCCCGGCTTCGATGTCGACTCGGCGACCAGTCTCGGACTGTCGATCGTGCGCACGCTCGTGACGACGGAGTTGAACGGACAGATCTCGATGCGCCCGGCCACGGCGGACGACCTGCGACAGGTCGGGCTCGCCGAGCACGGCGGAGATCACGGAACGGTGGTCCGCCTCGTCGTCCCGCTCCGCGAAGTCGGGACCTGAAACCCCGAACTGTCCGTAGCGATCGATCGAATCGGACCGATCTCTACGGACAGAACAGGCTTCGCGTGAATGGCTCGTGAACACGGTCACGTGAGGTTCGCCCGCTGGGACACCCCTCCCATACTGGGTGGGTGCCTGCTGGAGTCGTCGTCATCGCGATCGTGATCGGCGCGGTGATCTTCACGCGCCTGTCGGGCCTCGTGATGCGTCGCGTCGTGCGCCAGCTGTCGGATCGGCGCGGCGACGACCTGCGGACCAAGTGGTGGCGCGCCGGTGCCTCGCGCGTCGGCGTCGAAACCACCGAGACGCGGGAACAACGGCGCCGTCAACGTGCCGACGCCGCGGCACGGATGCTCAACCACCTGGTCTCGGTGGCGGTCTGGATCGGCGTGGTCATCGCCGTCTTCCACCTCTTCTCGATCGACGCCGCGTTCTTCCTCTCCGGTGCCGGGTTCATCGGTGCGGCGCTGGCCATCGGCGGCCAGCACAAGGTGAACGACTACCTGACCGGTCTCTCCGTCCTCACCGAGGATCGCTACGGCGTCGGCGATGAGCTGGTCGTCGAAGTGCCCGGTCGCGATCCGCTGCACGCCGTCGTCGATCACGTGGGTCTCGTCACCACGCGCCTTCGCGACGAGCACAGCACGCTGCACGTGCCGAACGCACAGATGGTCGTCGTCCGCAACCTCAGCCAGGAGGCCGCGGCAGCGACGGTCCGCCTGCGGGTGCCCGACGCCGCCGATCAGGACACCGAGCGCTCGGCGGAGAACGCCGTCCGCAACCTCGCCGGCACCGAGCAGCTCACCGACGTCGTGTTCGTGGGCGATCTCGCGGCCCGGCGCACGAACGACGGCGACATCGACGTGGCCGTGCGCACATCACGGCCGCTGGACGACCGCGAGCGCTCGGTGCTGGTCGAGCGGGCCGAGCGGGTGCTGCGCGGGAGGTCGTGATCGATGCGGCCGCCGAGGCGCCTGGAGGCGCCGGCGTGCCGAACCGGGTCCCCACCTCTGAACGACGCGATCTGGCCTCGCTCGATGCGGCCGCCGAGGCGCCTGGAGGCGCCGGCGTGCCGAACCGGGTCCCCACCTCTGAACGACGCGATCTGCCTCGCTCGATGCGGCCGCCGAGGCGCCTGGAGGCGCCGGCGTGCCGAACCGGGTCCTCACCTCTGAACGACGCGATCTGGCCTCGCTTGCCGCGGCTGGCGTCAGTGCGTCAGCTGACGTCGCGCGTGCGCAGGCGAGTGGAACGGTCACGGCGGATCGATCGCCGCTCCTCCTCCGAGAGGCCGCCCCAGATGCCGGAATCCTGGTTCGTGTCGAGCGCGAACTCCAGGCAGTCGATGCGCACCGTGCACTGCTGACACACCAGCTTGGCCTGGGCGATCTGGTTCAGCGCCGTTCCTGTCGTGCCGACGGGGAAGAACAGCTCCGGATCGGTCTCCCGGCACAACGCCCGGTCACGCCACCGCTGTTCGGCCGCACCGAGCGCGAGACTTGCCGCAGGGATAGACACCGATCTCCTCCTCCGGCGGCCAGTTCTTGACCGCGACGAACATCGGTCGCGTGAGTTCGCGCCCGACGGCCGAAAACTAGGCGACCTTCTGCGAAGTGACAAGGGGGTACCGTGCGCGTGTGGCGGACGTGATCGCCCATCGAGGGGCATCCAGGCGGGCGCGAGAGAACACCGTGGAGGCGTTCCGGTGGGCCGTTGAGCTGGGCTCCGACGGCATCGAGCTGGACGCCCGGCGGACGCGAGAAGGCGTTGTCGTCGTCCACCATGACCCGTTCCTCGCCGACGGTCGGCCGATCGTCGAGACAGCGCTCCGTGACCTACCGAGCCACGTCCCGACCCTCGGCGCGGCGCTGGACGCCTGCTCTGGCGCCGCGGTGAACATCGAGATCAAGAACAGCGACGTGGAGCCGGACTTCGACCCCGACGACCACGTCGCCATCGAAGTGCTCGCAGAGCTGGCCGAGCGGGGCCCAGACGCCGGCCCGTGGATCATCTCGTGCTTCCGCCTCGCCACCGTCGACCGGTGCCGGGCGCTGGCCCCGGAAGTGCCGACGGCATGGCTGGTGATGCAGCTCGACGAGGCGGTGGTGACCACATCGGCTGAGCACGGCCATGCCGCCGTGCACCCCTGGGAGCTGTCCGTGACGGCGGCCATGGTCGAGCGCTGTCACGACGCCGGACTCGCCGTGAACGTGTGGACGTGTGACGATCCGGCGCGGGCGATCGAGCTCGACGGCTGGGATGTCGACGGCATCGTGACCGACGTGCCGGACATCATCCTGGAGGCGCTCGGACGCTAGTGAGCGTCGGCCGCGCTCGGCACCACCAGACGTAGCGCGTCGGGCTCGTGCTGGAAGGTCAGGCGCGTCACCTCACCGAGGTAGTCACCGTCGAGCTGATACGGGAACGGGCGCTCGTGCTCGATCACCAGGTGTTGGAGGTCGATCTGCTCGTCCAGCCACGCTTCGGGCTTGACGCCGCCGCCACGCAGCGCCTCGATCAACGAGCGCACGATCGCCGTGGCGCCCATCGTGCGGAACGTGACGGCCACGAGGCCGCGGTCGAAGGTCGCTGCGTGCGACAGGTCGAGCGGCCGGTTCCCGAGGTAGGTGTACGGGTTCGTGTTGAGGACGATCGAGTAGTAGCCGTCGTCGACGACTCCCGCGTCGGTGACGACCCGGAAGTGCGGCTCGCCGCGGTCGTAGCCGCGAGCCCACGTCAGCACGGCGGCCGTGATGAACATCGGATGGCCCAGCCACCGCTTCAGCGAGGCATGACGCTCGACGGCGGCGACGACGGCGGCGTCGTAGCCCACGCCGGTGTGGAAGCAGAAGTAGCGGCCGTTGACTCGGCCCAGCCCGATCGGCCGCAGGTCACCGGCGTCGATGCCGTTGGCCAGCCGGTCGACGGCCTCGACCGGGTCATTGGGGAGTCCGATGGTGCGGGCGAACACGTTGGTCGAGCCACCGGGGAGCGCCCCGAGTGCCGTGTCCGTGCCGGCGATGCCGGTGGCCACCTCGTTGACCGTGCCGTCGCCACCGAAGCTGACGACGACATCGATGCCGCGGCGGGCAGCATCGTGGGCGAAGCGCGTGGCGTGACCCCTGCGGTTGGTCTCCACGAGCTCGACGTCGTTCGTGCGGCTGAGCCGGCGATGGATGACGACGGTGTTGCGGGCGGTCACCGAGGAGGCGAACGAGTTCACGACCAGGAGGATCCGCAAGCCGCTGACAGTACCGGGACGGCCAGCCCAGGATCGCGTCGTTCAGAGTTGGATGGCCCGGTTCGGCACGCCGGCGCCTCCAGGCGCTTCGGCGGCCGCGTCGTTGAGACGGTGGATGGCCCGGTTCGGCACGCCGGCGCCTCCAGGCGCTTCGGCGGCCGCGTCGTTCAGAGTTGGATGGCCCGGTTCGGCACGCCGGCGCCTCCAGGCGCTTCGGCGGCCGCGTTGTGAGAGGTGGATGGCCCGGTTCGGCACGCCGGCGCCTCCAGGCGCTTCGGCGGCCGCGTTGTTCAGAGGTGGATGGCCCGGTTCGGCACGCCGGCGCCTCCAGGCGCTTCGGCGGCCGCATCGTGAACGGTTGGGTGGTGGGTTACGGCCAGATAAAGATGCTGGCCATGAACGTGATCGTCTGCGTCAAGCAGATCCCTGATCCGGCGCAGCCGGGCGCGCTGGATCCGGCCGACAACACCCTGCGGCGCGACGGCAAGTTGATCCTGGACGAGTCCGACAGCTACGGCGTCGAGATGGCGTTGCAGCTCGTCGGCGCAGCAGGCGACGGCGAGGTCAGCCTCGTATCGATGGCACCCAACGGCGAGGTGTCGGGGCTCCGCACAGCGTTGGCGATGGGTGCCGCCAAGGCGGTGCTCGTCTCCGATCCGGAGCTGGCGGGATCGGATGCGTTGACCACGGCCAAGATCCTCGCCGCGGCGTCGAAGCGCCTCGGAGACGCCGACCTCATCATCGCTGCGACGGAGTCGACCGACGGGTACACGGGCACGGTGCCGGAGCAGATCGCCGAGCTCCTCGGCCTCCCATCGGTGACGTTCGCCAAGCACGTCGAAGTGTCCGGTGACGTGCTCAAGGTGAACCGTCAGACCGAATCCGGCTACGACGAGGTGACCAGCCCGATGCCGGCGGTCATCAGCGTCACCGCTGGCGTCGTCGAGCCCCGCTACCCGAGCTTCAAGGGCATCATGGCCGCCAAGTCCAAGCCGGTCGACACGGTCACCGCCGCCGATCTCGGCATCTCGCCCGTCGGCTGGGCAGGAGCCGGACAGGAGATCGTCGAGGTCGCGACGGCGCCTGAGCGGGAGGCCGGCGAGGTGATCGAGGACGACGGTGACGGCCACATGCGCATCGTCGAGTTCCTCGACAAGTTGAAGGTCATCTGAGCGGCGGACGGGAGAACGAGACATGAGTTCCAACATCTGGGTCTACACACAGGGGGCCGACGGCGCCCCGACCACTGCCACGCTCGAGCTGCTGACGAAGGCGCGCACGCTGGCCGACGGTGGCACGGTCACTGCGTTCATGGAGGGCGCGGTCGATGACCTCGTCGCAACGCTCGGTGAGTACGGCGCGACGAAGGTCTACGAGACCGGCGACCTCGAGGGTCGGCTGCCTGGTCCTGCGGTCGCCGCGGCGATGAAGGCCGTGATCGATGGCGGTGACGTGCCCGACATCATCTTCTTCCCACAGGACTACGAGGGTCGGGACGTCCTCTCTCGCCTCTCGGTGAAGCTCGACAAGCCGGTGCTGACGAACAACACCGACATCGAGGTCGCCGACGGCAAGGTCAAGGTCACGACGCCCGTGTTCGGTGGAACCCAGCTCGTCACGACGACCTTCAGTGGTGACGGCCCCTACCTCGTCGCCTTCCGACCGAAGAGCTTCGCTGCAGAGTCGGCCGGTGGCAGCGCACCGGATGTGGCCTCCGCGCCGGTTCCGGACCTCGGCGCGGCAGGCGCGGCCAGGATCGAGGCAGTGCACGTCGAGGAGCACTCGGGCCCGAAGCTCGACGAAGCCGAGATCGTCGTTTCCGGCGGCCGCGGGCTCGGCGAGGCGTCGAAGTACGAGATGATCGAGACCTTGGCCAAGGCGCTGAAGGGAGCGCCAGGAGCCTCGCGAGCGATCGTCGACGCCGGCTGGGTGCCCTACAGCTACCAGGTCGGGCAGACCGGCAAGGTCGTCAAGCCGACGGTCTACATCGCCGCCGGCATCTCGGGCGCGACCCAGCACATGGTGGGCATGAAGGGCTCGAAGAACATCATCGCCGTCAACAAGGACAAGGAAGCGCCGATCTTCGGCGTTGCCGACCTCGGCATCGTGGGCGACGTGCACAAGGTCCTGCCCAAGCTGATCGAGGCGCTGCAGAGCCGCTGACGTTCCTTCTGTCCGTAGGAATCGATCGTTGTGATCACGTTCCTACGGACAACTGGCGGGATCGTCTAGTCCGAGCTCGCCACCAGGGCGGAGGACGACGACCGGCGGGGTGAGCTGCGGATGCGGCCGTAGACGAAGCCGGCGGCGGCCAGGCCCACGACGACGAGCCCGACGGTGATGCCGATGCGGCGGGGGCTCCACACCTCGTCGTCGTCCTTGGTGACGTCGACCGTCTCCGTGCCGGCGCGGGCTGGGAGCGGGGTCGTCACCGCCGGAACGGCAGTGGTCGGTGCGACGGTGGCAGCTGCCGTTGCAGGCACCGTGGTCGGTGGTGCCGCCTCCTCAGCCGCCGTGACAGTCCGGCCGAGGACTGTCGTGCCGAGGCCGATGACGAGGGTGGCGACGGCGATGGCGGCGAAACGAGACATTTGGCGAAGAGGGTAGATGGTCGGTCGGGGAAGGTCCTGGCACCCTCTCGACCGGCCGTTCTGTCCTTCCTCGAGCTGCCGAAGCGTCACTCGATGTCGGTCCTGGGCTCCGACAGTGCAGCGAGCATGGCGGGTGTGTCGATGGAGAAATGGGCTGCCACGGCGCGCCCGTCGCGGACGGTCCACCGATGGACCTCGGCGATGTCGAACGGCGTTCCCGTCTCCACGGTCGTGCCGGCTGTTCGGCCGACCTGGATGACGTCACCATCGGCGGCGAACATGGCGTCGGTCGTCACCTTCGACGTGATGGCTCCGCGGAGCCGCGTGGCGAACGTGGCCAGCCCGTCGTGGCCCACGTACTCGCCGCCCCATGGCAGGCGCGGATCCTGCGTGATCACGAAACCTTCGTCGACGAGCTCGAGGAGGCGTGGGATGTCGACGGCGGCCATCGCCGCGTAGACGTTCTCGATGACCTCGATATCGGTTGAGGTCCCCGCATCGGCGCTCATCGTCGACAACGTAGATGGGCCGATTCCCGGGCGCCGCAGCGTGGCATCGGCGCCTGTCACTTCCCGGCGGGGTTCCGGTCGCCGCCCGCGGGGTACGTCGCGCATCATGTTCAGACGTCGTCTGCTGAGACCCGGCTGCGTGCGCGCACGATGAGGGTCGCAGTAACAGGGGCGACTGGGTTCATCGGCGGCGCCATCGCCAACGCGCTGATCGACCAAGGCCACGACGTGACGGCGCTGACACGCCATCCGGACGACTACCGCGGCGCCGGGCGAGCGGTGCACGCCGACATCGGCGATGCGGAGAGCCTGCGCCATGCCCTGGACGGCCAGGAGGCCGCTTACTACCTCGTGCACTCCCTGGCCCGCGAGGACTTCGCCGTCAAGGACCGGGAGGGTGCGATTGCCTTCGCCTCCGCCGCGGCGGGTGCCGGGTTGAGCCAGGTTGTCTATCTCGGCGGTCTCGGTGACGATCGGGATGAGCTCTCCGAGCACCTTCGCAGTCGGCGCGAGGTGGAGTCGATCCTCCGCGATCGGGTCCCCACGACCGCCCTGCGGGCCGGCATCGTCATCGGCGACGGGAGCATCAGCTGGGAGATTCTGCGCCAGCTCGTCGAGCGGCTCCCGGTCATGGTCACGCCGCGCTGGGTGCAGACCAAGACCCAGCCGATCGCCCTCGACGATGCCGTGGTCGACCTTGTGGGAGTCCTCGGTCGACCCGAGACGATCGGCGAGGTCTACGACATCGGCGGACCTGAGGTCCTCACGTACCTCGACATGATGGTGATCGCCAGCCGGGTCATGGAGCGTCACCGGGTCATCGTCGCCGTGCCGCTGTTGTCGCCGCGGCTGTCGTCGCACTGGTTGCGGCTGATCACCGACGTCGACCTCACCACTGCTCGGGCTCTGGTCGACTCATTGACGAATGAGGTCGTCGTCCGCGACCACCGGCTCGACGAGCTGCTGGGCCACACGCCGATGATGTTCGCCGAGGCTGCTTCGAAGGCCCTGGCGGTGAGAGTGAGGCGTCGGGCGGCCGCCGAGGTCCGTGCGCCTTCCTGACTTGCTGGTCCCTTCCACAGAGCCAGCGACGGTCGATGCGCCAGGGGCGCGCCGGCGAAGACGTGTCGTCACGGCCGTCACGATCGTGGTCGGGACGGCGTTGCTGGCGGCCACGTTGCGCGTGTCCGACGGTTCGGCGTGGTTCACCGTCCTGGGCCTGCTGGTGGCGGCCACATGGACGGTCGGATCGTTCGTCTCCGGACCGATCCCGCTCCAGCCCGATCGTGATGTGTCGTGGCGGACCTTCCTCGACCCCGTCGTCTGCGGCGTTGCCGCGTTTGGCGCGTTCCTCGCGGCCTACCTCGTCGCTCGCCACCTGCCGCTCATCGGCTCGGCCCTCGACGGCGTGCTGGCGACCGCCGATGCCGGGCCGACTGCTCTCGTGTTGCTCGTCGCGCTCCTCAACGGCGCTGGCGAGGAGCTGTTCTTCCGCGGCGCGCTCCACGCCGCGCTCGAGCCGCACCGTCCTGCCATCGCCGGGACCATCGTGTACGTCGTCGTCACCGCGGCGACCGGCAACGTCGCCCTCGTCATCGCCGCCGCCGTGATGGGCGTCGTGTTCAGCGTTGAGCGCCTGTCGACGCGGGGGGTCCTCGCCCCGATGCTGACCCACCTGACGTGGTCGACGCTGATGGTCCTCGCCCTCCCGCGCTGACAGCCGGACCCGCGGCTGGAGCCGCCGCGGCCGCCGGCGTCCGGCACGTGCTGGCCTCCACGAGGGACCACGACCGCTGTTATCGTCCTCACTCGTTCAGTCGCCACTCCAGACCCCGGTGACATCAACCGTTCAGGTGACCCGGGGATGTGGCCATGACAGTCCTGTTGACGACCGAAACGAAACCACGCGATCCTCGCGAGAGCCAGGCGCGACCCCGCGACGCCAGCAGCATGCGAAGCACCGGCCCCACGTACTGGGCTCGGATCGACCGATCGGACGACGCTCTGCTCAACTTCAACAACGAAGCGTTGGAGTTCGACATCGATCGCGCCCGTGCTCTGCTCGCACAGCACCCGACCACGTATCGAAATCATCTCGCGATCGCCAAGTTCATCGAAGGGTGGATCGCTCGCATCACCAACGACGCCAAGCGCAGCCGGTTCAACGAAGGATTTGTCGAAGCCCTACTCGACGTGATCGACCATCTGCGTGACGGCGACTTCGCCGATGAGCCGGGCGACGAGGTCGGATGCAACGGCTCTTCGCACGTGACCGATATCGCATCGATGAACGGCGATGACCGCCGTCGAAGCCGACGAGAACATTGAGGGTCCGGCGCCCACCACGGCGGGCGACGTAGCCCGATGCGGGCCAATTGGGAGGTCCCGTGAGTGGCATCGCGATCATCACCGAGGCATGCATCGGCACCAAGGACCGGGCGTGTGTGGACGTGTGCCCGGTTCAGTGCATCTACGAGTTCGACCCGGTCAGCAACGTGTTGTTCTCCGAGGTCGAAGCCGGCGGTGGGATCGAGAACACCCACGTCCCGAACCCCGACGCCATCGGGATCTTCGGCGACGGTCTGCTCTATGTCAACACCGACGAATGCACGTCATGCACAGCCTGCTACCAGCCAGACGTGTGCCCCGTCGGTGCGATCTACTCAGAGGAGCGAGTTCCAGACGGCGTCGCGTGAACGTCATACAACGCCGAGGACACCAGCTCGGGCCACGACCACACCTTCTTCATCCAACTCTCACGCGACGTCTTCGCCGACTGACCGCCGACGCAATGACGTCGGGTGTCAGCCGCCCCCTGATTGGAGCGGTAGCTGCGCGCTGGCACGTTGGACGACGACGAGGTCGGGGCCGAGCGCCATCGCCCAGCCAGCGTCATCGAACGCGATCGGCCACATCCACCCGACGCGGCAATCGACGTGGGTCACCCTGTGCAGGTGTCCGCCGCAGTCGACGACGTCACCTGTCTGTAGATCAAGGGACTGGATCGCGGCGGATGGCATTGGGCCTCCCTCAGGAAGCGTCGCCAAGGTCCAGAGCGACATCATCGAACTCTGCTGCAACCTACACCGCTCCGACGAAGCAAACAGGCTCTTTGGCGACTTGGTAAGAGTCGCCGCATTCCGGTCGCCGTACGTCATGGGATCCGGCGGGCGGGAACGCCGATGCGGTCCAGGTCGCGGGCCAGAACCACGTCGTCGAACGATTCGCGCGCTTCGGCGGCGAACGGCGCGAGGTCGCTGTAACGCCGCGAGAAGTGGGTGAGGACGAGCCGGCGGGCGCCGGCTGCAGCGGCGAGCCGGCCGGCCTGCCGCGCCGTGAGATGTCCGTACTCCCGCGCGAGGTGCTCTTCCGTCGACAGGAACGTCGCCTCGCAGACCAGGAGGTCGGCCCGGTCGGCGAGCTCCAGTGCGCCGTCGCACCACGCTGTGTCCATCACGACGGCGACCGTTTGGCCCGGGCGTGGCTCGCTGACCTCCTCGAGACTGACGACTCGGTCACCGATCTCGAGACGACCGGCCGCTTGCAAGCGGCCGATGTCCGGGCCGACGACGCCGAGCGCGGCAAGACGATCCGGCAGCATCCGGCGCCCGTCGGGCTCCTCGAGCCGCCACCCGAGCGTTTCGATGCGATGTTCGAGCGGGACGCAGCGCAAGGTGAAGCGTCCGTCGCGATGGACCAACTGACGTCCCGACGCTGGGTGACCGTCGACCGGAACGTGCTCCTGGCCCGCTGACGCCAGCCGCAACCGGCGGAAGTACTCCTCACCGCTGGCCGGATAGTGGACCGGCACCGGCAGTCGGCCCTCGTCGAGCGCCAGCCGCATGATCATGCCGGGAAGGCCCAGGCAGTGGTCGCCGTGGAAGTGGGTGATGCAGATCCGAGTGACCTCGGCCGGAGAGACCCCAGCGAACGTGAACTGGCGCTGCGTGCCCTCGCCCGGATCGAACAGGATGCCCTCGCCATCCCATCGCAGCAGGTAGCCGTTGTGGTTGCGATGCCGCGTCGGCGCCTGGCTCGCCGTCCCCAGCACCACGAGCTCGCGTACCGACACGACAACGGTCTACAGCGAGACCGACGAGCTGCGCCGCTCCGACAGCCGCCGACCAGTTCTGAGGAAGCTCCGGGCTCACAGATGACACCGAACACTCCTCAGAACGACTAGATCATCCACCCATGGCTGTCGCTTCGGTCGCCTCGGCCGCCGACGAACACAAGTTGCGGCGGGTGATCATCGCCGCTGCCGTCACGCAAGGCGCCATCAACTTCGACTTCTTTGCCATGAGCATGGCGCTGCCGGAGATGGCGCGCGACCTCGGCACGACGATCACGGGGTTGCAGTGGGTGGTCAGCGGCTACCTCATCGCCCTCGGCGCCTGCTTTGTCGCCGGCGGCCGGATCGGCGACATCTTCGGACGCAAGCGGCTGCTGATCATCGGCGTGGTGGCCTTCGCCACCACGTCCGCCATCGCGGGATTCGGGAACGATCCCACGATGGTCATCGTGTTCCGTGTCGCCCAGGGTGTCGGCGCGGCGATCGCCTTTCCGGTCAGCCTGGCGATCGTCACGAACGCGTTCCCGCCGGAGCGGGTCCAACGGGCCATCGGCATCGTGTTCGGCACCGCTGTGGTCGGAACCGCTGCCGGGCCGTTCCTCGGGGGCGTGCTCACCGAGACGTTGTCATGGCGCTTCGTGTTCTGGGTGAACGTCCCCATCGCCGTCGTCGTCGTGTGGCTCGTCGCCACATCAGTCGACGAGTCACGTGACGAGTCGGTCCCTCGCCACCTCGACGTGACCGGTCTGCTGCTCATCGTCGCCGGCGTGGCCTCGATCTCGTTTGCCTTCGACAAGGCGTCCGAGTGGGGTTGGACGTCCGTCGCGACGCTCGGGCTGATCGTCGGCGGATTGGTCCTGCTCGTCGTGTTCACCGTCGTCGAGGCGCGAGTTCGCTACCCCCTGCTCGATCTGAGCCTGTTCCGCATCCGAGTGTTCGACGTGATGATCTCCGCCGGCACGGTCGCCAATGCCGTGTACACGCTGATCATCTTCGCGTCGATCGTCTACTTGCAGCAGGTGCGCGCGCTCTCGCCGATCGAGGCCGGCCTCGTGTTCCTCGCGCTTTCGATCGGCGCGTCGATCGCAGGGCAGGTCTCCGGACGTGTCGAGCGGTTCCCGTCGTGGCTCGTCATGGTGGTGGCGATGGTGATCGGTGGGCTGGCCACCGTGGCCCTCAGCTCAGCCCACGACTGGTGGTACTACGTGCCGTGCTTCGCGGTGACGGGCTTCGGGCTCGGGTTGGCGTGGGCGTTCACGTCAGTCGCCACGCAGGCAATCGTGCCACCGGCCAAGGCAGGCGCAGCATCCGGAGTCGTGCTCACCCTGCTGGTCGGCGTGGGTGGCCTTGCTGTGGCGGTGGGCGCCTCGATCATCGAGACCCACGGCGGCCCGAACCTCCAAACCGCCGTTGAGTGGCTGATCCGCGGTTCGGGGATCGTCGCTGTGGTGGGAGCCGTCGTCGTCACGCTCGCCGGCCGCCCACGCCCCACACCGTGAAGTGCGCCCGGCTCGCCGACACGGCCCGTCCTACGTAGCCTCCCGACATGGCCGACGATCATCCGCTGTCCGCTCTCGCCGGGACGTGGCGAGGAGGCGGCGCCGGCGAGTACCCGACGATCGCGCCGTTCCAGTACACCGAGGAGCTCGTCGTGATGCCGGTACCCGGTCGTCCTCTCGCGCACTGGCGCAGCACGACGCGAGATGCCGCATCGAACGAACCGCGCCACGCCGAGAGTGGGTTCCTACGGGCCACGCCCGAGGGTCTGGAGCTCGTCGTCGCGCACGGCTTCGGCATCGTCGAGACGGCGGCCGGATCGTTCGACGGTCGTCTGCTCATGCTCGACAGCAGCGGCCTGCTCGGCACGGCATCGGCCAAGCAGATCGATGAGGTCCAACGCCGCTACGAGCTCGACGGCGACACGCTGCGGTACGCCATCGCCATGGCGGCCGTCGACGTCCCGCTCACCCACCACCTGCGCGCCGAGCTGCAGCGAGCTTGAGCGCCCCCGGACGTCAGGCGATGAGTCTGACGGCGCAGGTCAGTCGAAGCTCACGTGGTCAAGCGCCTCGTGCGAACCGACGGCGTCGAGCTGTGTGTCGAGACGTTCGGTGACCCGGGAGACCCGACCATCCTCCTGATCAGCGGCCTCTCGGCCTCGATGGACTGGTGGGACGACGAGCTCTGCTTTCGGCTGGCCGACCAGGGACGACAGGTCATCCGCTACGACCACCGCGATACCGGCGAGTCCGCCAGCAGCCCTGCCGGCCACCCGTCCTACACCGGGCATGACCTGGCCACGGACCCGCTGCGTGTGCTCGCCGCCTGCGACGTGACACACGCCCACCTGGTCGGCGTCTCGATGGGCGGCGCCATCGCCCAGCTGCTCGCCGCTCGCCATCCCGAGCGGGTACAGACCGTCACACTGATCGCAACGTCACCCGACGGCGAGCGGAGCAGCACGGAGCAGCTGCCACGGTCGGAACCACGAGTCGCGACGACGTTCGAGGACCCTGCGCCAGAGCCGCCATGGAACGATCGCCAGGCTGTCGTCGACTACCTGGTCGAGCGCGAACGACCGTACGCAGGAACGCTCGGGTTCGACGCGGAGCGTGCTCGTGCCAAGGCGACCGCTGCGGTGGCCCGCACGACCGACATGGCGGCCAGCGTGGCGAACCACTGGCTCGTCGACCAGGATCCGGCGGACCAGTTCCGCATGTCCGACATCGCGGTCCCCACGCTCGTGCTCCACGGAACGGACGACCCGCTGTTCCCGATCGCGCACGGCGAGGCGCTCGCCGCGGAGATCCCTGGAGCACGTTTCGTGCGGTTGGCCGGCATGGGCCACGAGGTGCCACCGCCACAGCTGTGGGATGTCGTCATCCGTGAAGTCGTCGAACACACGGGCTGAACGAGCGCGTCCCGAAGCGAGCGTCAGTACCGTGCTCGCGATGTCCGCCGAGCCCCCGCCGCGAATGCGGCGCGAACCGCCGGCGTTCCGCCAGCTCACGGTCGCCGGAACGGCGCGACGCACCCCTCATCTCGTGCGCGTGACGCTCCGCGGAGCAGAGCTGAGCACGTTCGAGCCGCCGGACCCGGCGGGGAGCGTCCGGTTGCTCATCCCGGACGAGCTCGGGGCCGAGCTCGTGATCCCCGTGTGGAACGGCAACGCCTTCTTCCACCGCGACGGTCGGCGGCCAGTGGTCCGCACCCTCACGCCGCTGCGTCACGACGCCGCTGCCGCTGAGCTCGACGTCGATGTCGTCCTCCACGGCGCGGCACCGTTGTCGGAGTGGGCTGTCGCCGCCCAGCCGGGTGATCCGGCGGCCCTGTCCGGGCCAGGTCGCGGATACTCCGTCGACCGTGAGGCGACGACGTTCGTGGTCGCCGGCGACGAGTCGGCGATCCCTGCGATCGGGCAGCTCGTGGACGCACTCCCGGCCACCGCACGGACGACCGTCCTCGTGGAAGTCGCTCACCCCGACGCGCGGGTCACCTTCGCCGATCACGCGAACGTCGACGTGCAGTGGGTCGACCTCCCGGCAGGGTCGGAGCCGGGCGCGGCACTCGTGCCGGCGGTACTTGCCTCCGACGTCACGGCGGACACCCGCGTGTGGGCGGCCGGAGAGGCGGCCGCCATGCAGCGCATCCGGCGCCACTTGTTCACGGTGGTCGGCCTGACCCGCTCGCGAGCGACCGTTCGGGGCTATTGGAAGCATGGCCGCAGCGCCAGCACCGACGACGGCGGTGAGTGAGACCTGAGCGCGCTCGTCAGGCGGCGTCGCGGGCGCTGATCGCCCAGGCCACGCCTTCGGTCGGATCTTCCACCGTGAGCTGGAGCTGCCAGCCGGTGACGGGCTCGTGGGCGTCCCACCACCACCAACGCATGCTCGCGACGACGTCACCGAGATCGTCGGGAGGCCAGTCGTCGAGGGCGTCGCCGAACGCGGCGACCAGCCAGAGCGCACCGAAACGTCCCGCTGCAGCACCACGGCGCCGCCCGTAGGCGCCGCCGCTGGCGCCGGCCCACGCCAGCCACGCCAACGCATCGACCGGAGCGAGCTCCACGGCACGGGCAGTCGTGATGCCGAGCGCCCTCACCGCCGTCGCCGCGTCGCCTTCGACGGCGACGACCTCGGCGCGGCCGTCGGAGCTCGTCGTCCACGGCTCGACCAGTTGGCGCACGGCGAGCTCGACCAGGTCGTCATCGAGGAGCGCCCCGTTGACGTCGGTGGGCAGCACGAGCTCCACCAATCCAGTCGGCAGATCGGGCGCCGCGAACTCCGCTCCGTCCGCCCGGTAGTCGGCGAGCACGTAGCGCGGCTCCCACGGCTCCAGCTGGTACGGCAGGTCCAACGTGTTCGGCAGTTCGGCAACTGTCGAAGCCTCGATCGACTCACCGCGCAGCACTCGCTCGTGTGCGACGAACGCCGCTCGTGGCCCTCGCTCGAGCAGCGGTGCCAGCTCGGCCCAGGTGTGGTGTTGGGCGACGACCTCGGTGAGGGGACCGATGCTGAAGCGGCCCGACGACTCGTCGAGGACGCCGGCGGCCCACTCGGGCGGAGCCAGGAGCGCGAGGCGGTACTCGGCGAGCGTCGCTGCCGGCCAGAGCTGGCGCCCGGTCCCGAGGGCGTGCCGAGCAGCGTCCCGCAGGCGGCGCAGCCGTGCCCAGTCACCAGCGGCCGTGATGTCGTCGACCAGACGCACGAGCCCGTCGAGATCGGCGCGATGGATCAGCGTGTCGAGGACGTCGTCCTGGTCATGACAGCGAGCAGTGAGCGCCGCGCGAGGCCAGACCCTCGTGGCCACCTCATGTCTAGACGAGGGGCCAGGGGTATCGGTGGCCGCTGTCGTCAGCGGGCAGGGTGCGGTGCTCGGCCAGCCATGCCGCCCGGCGCTGCATCGCCGTCACCTCGACGTCATCGAGCAGCTCGGCGATGTCCGCCGGTACCGCCTCGACGAGGGCGCAGCAGGCGGCGACGAGCGGCTCCGGGAGGGGGTCGCCGGCGAACTCCCAGATGACCGTGCGCAGCTTGAAGTTCGGCGCGAAGCACAGCCCGTTGTCGATGGCCCACACGCGGTGGGACGTTCGATCGTCCCACCATCCCGGTGCGAGGAGGCAGTGGCCGCTCTTGCGGTCGGTGTTGTTGGCGACGACGTCGAGCACGGCGATCGCCCGCAGCTGCTCGTGAAGGTCTGGGCGCTGCTCCTCGATCGTGAAGTAGTGCTCGCGGTGGTCGGCGTCGACGAACCACTGGATCGAGCCTTCGCCGAGCGGCGCGTCGTCACGCAGCACGGTCGGCGGAACGGCACCGATGCCCATGGCCTGGCTGAGGCGGTACGCCGCCACCTCCCGCTTGTGCAAGCCGGGTTCGAAGTCCCACAACGGGCGCTCACCCCGCACCGGCTTGTAGATGCCCTGGTGGTCGCCGACGCCGACGAGGAACGTGGCGTTGCTGGCCCACGGCATGCGGCCCTCGAGTACGACTTCCTCGGTGGCGAGCAGCTCCGAGGCGTCGGGTGGGACGACCGCCGGCGTCAGTTCATCCGTGGACATGGGTGACCGTCAGGATCGATCGGGTTGCCACACCACATGCACGACGGGCGTCCGGCGGCCACGATCTCGTCGGCCTGATCGCAGAACGCGGCGGCCTGGCCACGTGTCACGTACAACCGGATGTGGCTGCGATCGGCGTCATCGTCGTCGTCGTCGTCACCTTCCTCCGTGGACTCGTCCTCGTCGCTCTGGATCAGCTCCTCGAGCTGCACGAGCAGGCGGTCGTTGCCGCGGTCGTAGCCGAGTCCGATCGGACCGAGCACGAATGATTCGTCGCCGCCTGGTCCAGGGTCCACGGCGGACTGCATCGGACGATCGTCGGGTGGCGGCAGATCGGACAGCACGCGGCGCAGGTAGTGCGAGATCGCCGAGACCTGCTGCTTCTCGCACTTCACGCTGACCCGCTGTTCACCGGCGCGGGCGTAGAGGTAGAAGACCCGGGAGCCGGGTTCACCGATCGCAGCGGCGGCGAAGGCGTCAACCTCCTCGAACTCGAAGAAGACGGTCACGCTTCGGCCCTACCCATCGCTCCTCACGGTGTGCCCACGAACTCGGACAGGGGCCGGTCCGTCGAGTTCACTCCGAGGACAACAGGACCACCGTTCGACCAGGCGATCGTGCTGATCGAGCAGGGGCTGATGACGATGCGCTGGAACAGGTCGAGGTGGGTGCCCAGGGCGTGGGCGACGGCGGCCTTGATCGGATCGGCGTGAGACACGCACACGATCCTCCCGCCGGGATGGGCGGCGCGCAGCCGCTCGAGGGCGGTCACGATCCGCATCTGCATCTCGGTGAAGCTCTCGCCTCCTGGGAAGCGGAACGACGATGGTGCACGCTGCACCGTCGCCCACTCCTGCTTGCGCATCAGTCGACGCAGACTTGCTCCCGTCCACTCGCCGAAGTCGCATTCGAGGAGCCCGCGGTCGACCTGCGGCTTGTGCCCGGCGGCCCGACCGATCGGCGCCGCGGTCTCGCGCGCCCGCTCCAGCGGTGAGGTGTAGACGGCGTCCACGTTCGGCACCTGCGCGATCCGATCGGCGGCCCGCTCGGCTTGATCCCGCCCGACATCGGCGAGATGCAGGCCGCGAGCCCGGCCGGGCAGGACCTTGCCGGTCGTCGCCGTCTGGCCGTGGCGCACCAGGAAGATGGTGGTTGGCGGTGGGGCGGGGGTCTTCACCATGGTCTGGCCGCTCAACCTAACGTCGGCCTGCGTGGATCGGCCCGGCACCCTGGCGCGCATACACGACGAGGTGATCGCGTGCCGCACCTGTCCTCGGCTCGTGAACTGGCGGGAGCACGTGGCGAAGGAGAAGCGGGCGGCGTACCGGGACGAGCAGTACTGGGGTCGCCCCGTCCCCGGTTTCGGCGACCCGTCCGCCGGCATCGCCGTTGTCGGGCTGGCACCAGCGGCGCACGGCGGCAATCGAACCGGCCGCGTCTTCACGGGCGACCGCAGCGGTGACTGGCTGATCGGCGCGATGTTCCGCGCCGGCCTGGCCAACCAACCGACATCCGTTGACGTCGGCGACGGCCTGGAGTTGCGCAACGCCTGGATCACGGCGCCGGTGAAGTGCGCTCCTCCGGACAACGCACCGACACCAGCCGAGCGCGATGCGTGCGCCCCGTTCCTCGCCCGCGAGCTGGACACGCTCCGCCCAGCGGTGATCGTGTGCCTCGGCGGCTTCGGGTACGCCGCGGTCGCCGGGCACTACCGCCTGCGGCCGCGGCCGAAGTTCGGCCATGGCGTCGAGGTCAGCGTCACGGGCGGACCGACCGTGCTGTGCTCCTACCACCCGAGCCAGCAGAACACGTTCACGGGGCGGCTCACCGCGGCGATGCTCGATGCCGTGTTCGAGCGAGCGGTCGCCCTCTCAGACGCCTGAGGCCGCGCTGATGGCCTCGTTCATTGCGCTCACTCGACTGGCGAAGGCGCTGTGCACGGCCTCGGCGGCCAATGCCTGCGCCGACCGGGCATCGTCGATCAGCCCGAACATCGAGAAGAAACCATGGATCTGGCCGTCGAAGCGAACGTGGCTGGTCGGCACGCCGGCGGCGGCCAACGCGTTGGCGTAGGCCTCACCCTCGTCGCGCAGCGGGTCGTACTCGGCGGTGATGACCAACGCCGCCGGAGCGGCAGCGAGACGCGCCGGATCAGCGAGCAGCGGCGACATCCGGGGATCCTCGAGCGCCCGCTCGTCGCCTGCGAGGTAGTGGCCGAGGAACCAGCGGATGCCAGCGGCCGTCAGGAAGTAGCCCTCGGCGTTCTCGTCGTGACTCGGGTGCACCATGCGCGCGTCCGTGGCCGGATAGACGAGGAGCTGGAAGCAGATCGGGGCCGGGGGATCGTTGGCGACCACCGCGGCCAGGTTGCCGCCGGCCGAGTCCCCGCCCACGGCGATCGCCGCGCAACCCAGTTCACCGGCATGCTCACTCGCCCACCTCGTCGCCGTGACCGCATCGTCGACGGCGGCGGGAAACCGGTGCTCCGGCGCCAAGCGGTAGCCGACGCTGAGCACGCAGAACCCGCCGCGGTTGGCCATCGAGCGGCACGGGTCGTCGTGGCTGTCGAGGTCGCCGAGCACCCACCCGCCGCCGTGGAACCAGACCAGCAGGCCAGCCGTCCGGGTCACGGCCGGGCGATAGAACCTGGCCGGGACGCCATCGGCATCGAGGTCGCGCACTTCGGCGATCGGCTCCGGGCTCGGGCGCAGCATCGCCGCTCGCTGCGCCCGCGCCTGCTCTGGCGTGGTGTCCTCGACCGCCGGCAGCCCGAGGGACTCCACCAGCGCGAGCAGGTCGGCAGTCTGGCGATGCAGCGGCATGGTCCGTCACTCTGTCAGCCTGCGATGCGGCCGGCGAAGGCGCCTGCCGGCGAGGGAAGCGCCAGCGACGAGCCGGCGCCGAGCGATGAGCGAGGCCAGCATCACGGCGCCCGCCGTGCCGAACCGGGCCATCCACCTCTGAACGACGAGACCAACCGTGGACGAGTCGCCGGTAGCGTCGTGAAGCCGTGAAGCTCCTTCTCCGCTCGTCCGTCGTCGCGGCCGTCGCCGTGCTCGGGCTCGCGGCGTGCACCAGCAACCCGGGCCCGAAGACCGTCGCCCAGGACGTGGTCGACGGCCTCACCGAAGAAGGCGACGTCACCGCCAGCGAGCAGCAGTGCCTGCAGCAGAAGCTCGACGGGTACAGCAACGACGAGCTGACCGCCATCGCCGCAGGCAACGAAGAGCTCGACTACGGCCCGGACTTCGATCTCGAGACGGCGACGCAGCCCTTCCAGGACTTCGTCGCCGACCTCAACACCTGCATGGAGTCCGGCTCAAGCGGGGGCTGACGGGGCGGCGGCTTTCTTTTTGGGTGGGGGGACGCCGATGGTGGGGGCGGGGTCGGCGGTGGTGGGCCAGCGGCGGCGGGAGACGATGGAGAGGGTGCGCAGGAGTTTCATCGCTTTCTCGTCTTCTTGGGCGGGGCGGCTGATGATGGTGCCGTCGGTGATCATGCGGGTGATCACTTCTTCGCCCAGTTCGCTGCGCACGATGGTGAGGGTCCAGTCGTTGTCGTCGCCGATGCCGCCGGTGGAGATGTCGGCGTGTTCGGCGGCGAAGTCGGGGCAGGATTTGCAGCCGGTGCGGGTCCAGGCGTGGCATTCCTTGAGGTCGATCTCGTGGTAGGAGCCGTCACGCATCCAGATCTGGAAGACGCCTTTGATGTTCATCTTCACCATGTCGGCTTTGGCCAGGCCGTACTTGGCTTCGAACAGTTCCGGGAAGATCGAGTCGTCGAACGTCTTGGAACACAACAGCCCGATGTTGAACAGGAACGGTTTGGACACCTTGCCGGCCTTGCGGTCCCACATCACCGGCGGCGACGACGTTTGGCAGCCCATCCCGACCAACGCCAGACGCGACAACCCGGCCGCTTTGGCCTCGCGTAACCCCAACGGGTTGGCGCAGTAGGTGTAGCGGGACCCGGCCGTCGCCAACACCTCCTCGCGGGTGCGCACCAGCGCCGGTTTCGCCTTCCAGGCGTCATCGGGTTCGACACCTGACACCAAGGCGGCGTCGATGTAGTCGTGGTCCAACAACCAACACAGCATCGCCGACACGAACCCGCCGTCTTGGCCCCGCTCATGCTGGGTGTCATCAGCCGCCCTGGTCAACAACAACTGGCGCCAGATCCCCGACAGCTCATCAGGCTCGCGGACCCGCCCGAACAGATGCAGATCCGCCGCTGGTTCCCACGACCGGAACCGTGGACACGCCCGCGTACACGTCGTGCAGCCCTTCACCCCATGAATGCAGTCCGCCGGGCCGAGCTCGTCCTCCAAATGGAACGGCACGTACTTGCCCTCGGCATGCTCATAGCCGATCACATCATGCGGACACGTCACCACACACCCCGCACACCCCGTACACAACCCCGTCGTGATGACCTCGGCGTACAACTCTTTCCACTGCGCCGTCCACCGCTCAGCACGAGGAGGCGTGGCCTCGGTGACCGTCATGACCGCAACCTATCGAGGCCGGGCGCGGTCAGTGCAGGGCGCCGGCGACGACCTCGCGGGCGGCGGCCTGGACCTCGGCGAGGTGATCCGGCCCGCGGAAGGACTCGGCATAGATCTTGTAGACGTCCTCGGTCCCGGACGGACGCGCCGCGAACCACGCCGATTCGGTGACGACCTTGAGTCCGCCGATCGGCGCCCCGTTGCCAGGTGCCGCTGTCAGCGTGGCGAGAATCGGCTCTCCGGCCAGCTCCGTGGCCTTGACATCGTCGGGTGACAGCTTGCCCAGCGCCGCCTTCTCCTCACGCGTCGCCGGCGCGTCGACCCGTGCGTACGCCGGATCACCGAAGCGCGTCGTCAACTCCCGGTAGTGCTCCGAGGGCGATCGACCGGTCACCGCCTGGATCTCGGACGCGAGCAGGGCCAGAAGGATGCCGTCCTTGTCCGTCGTCCACACGGACCCGTCGCGCCGCAGGAACGACGCGCCAGCCGACTCTTCACCGCCGAACCCCACTGACCCGTCGAGCAGTCCGTCCACGAACCACTTGAACCCGACGGGCACCTCGAGCAACTTGCGACCGAGCTGCTCAGCGACGCGGTCGATCATCGATGACGACACCAGTGTCTTGCCCACCTGCGCGCCTGCTGGCCAACCGCGGCGCGCATCGAAGAGGTAGGAGATGGCGACGGCCAGGAAGTGGTTGGGGTTCAGCAGCCCGCCATCGGGGGTGACGACGCCATGGCGGTCGGCATCGGCGTCGTTGCCGGTGGCGATCTGGAACTCGTTCCGGCGATGGATCAGTGATGCCATGGCGAACGGCGACGAGCAGTCCATGCGGATCTTGCCGTCCCAGTCGAGCGTCATGAACCGCCATGTCGGGTCGACGAGGGGATTGACGACCGTCAGGTCGAGCCGATGGCGCTCGGCGATGGCGGCCCAGTAGTCGACGCTGGCGCCGCCCAGCGGGTCGGCTCCGATGTGGATGCCGGCATCACGCACGGCGTCGAGGTCGACGACGGTGGGCAAATCGTCGACGTACGTCGCCACGTAGTCGTACGGCTCGGCGGCAGCGCGCGCGGCCGACAGCGGCCGTCGGCGAACGGCGGCCAAGCCGTCCTGGAGCAGCTCGTTGGCGCGATCGGCGATCCATCCGGTGGCGTCGGTGTCGGCAGGGCCGCCCTCGGGCGGGTTGTACTTGAAACCGCCGTCGCGCGGCGGGTTGTGCGACGGCGTGACGACGATCCCGTCGGCGAGGCCGCTCGACCGTCCCCGGTTGGCAGACAGGATGGCGTGCGACACGGCAGGCGTCGGCGTGTAGCGATCGGCGGCGTCGACGAGCACGGTGATGTCGTTGGCGACCAGCACCTCGAGTGCTGTCGCCCAAGCCGGCTCTGACAGCGCATGGGTGTCACGGCCGAGGAACAGCGGTCCGTCCGTGCCCTGCTGGCGGCGGTACTCGCAGATCGCCTGCGTCGTGGCGGCGATGTGGTCCTCGTTGAACGAGCAGCTGAGGCTCGAACCCCGGTGACCCGACGTGCCGAACGCCACGCGCTGGTCGGCGAGCGAGGGATCAGGGTGCTCGGTGAAATAGGCGGTCACGAGGTGTGGGACGTCGACGAGATCGCGGGTCTCGGCGGGTTGGCCGGCGCGTGGATCAGTCACACCGGATCATTGTCGTTCATTGCGTTCCCCGGCCACGCAGGCCGAGTGTGGCCGCTCGCTCGCTGGCGCTCGCTCACTCGCAGGCGATGACGGGTGGACCGGCGTTGCTTGTCCGGGTCCCGGCCACCGATCAGGATGAGGGCATGGATCTCACCTATCCGCCCGAAGCCGAGGCGTTCCGCAAGGAGATCAGGGCCTGGCTGGAGGAGCACCTCCCGGACGGCTGGTTCGAGCCCGGCTTCGAGATGTCCGACGAGGACCGGGCGAGGTTCAACGAGGAATGGCCCGAGCAGCTGTACGCCGGCGGATGGATCTGTGCCACGTGGCCGACGGAGTACGGCGGGAAAGGCCTGTCGACGATGGAGGGAGTCGTCCTCGCCGAGGAGTTCGCCCGAGCGCGAGCACCGATGCGGGCCGACTTCTTCGGCGACACGCTGGTGGGCCCGACGATCCTGCAGTGGGGCACCGAGGAGCAGAAGCGGGAGTTCCTCCCCAAGATCCTGCGCGGCCAGGTGCGCTGGTGCCAGGGGTTCAGCGAGCCGGACTCCGGCTCCGACCTCGCCAGCCTGAAGACGTCGGCGGTGCTCGACGGTGACGAGTGGGTGATCAACGGCCAGAAGGTGTGGACCACCGGCGGCCACCACGCCGACTACTGCTTCCTCCTCACCCGCACTGATCCGGACGCCCCGAAGCACAAGGGCATCTCGTACCTCCTCGTCCCGATGCGCCAGTCGGGCGTGGAAGTGCGCAACATCACGCAGCCCGACGGCACGGCCGAGTTCTGCGAGGTCTTCTTCAGCGATGCTCGATGCCCTCGGGAGAACGTGGTCGGCGGTGTCAACAACGGATGGAAGGTCGCCAACTCGACGTTGGCGTTCGAGCGCGGGCAGTCAGCGACGACCGGGTACCGGCGTTTCGAGGAGGAACTTCGGTTGCTGATCGAGGCGGCTCGCCAGCGCGAGCTCCTCGACGAGCCCCAGATCCGGCGGCGGCTCGCGGAGTACTACACGAAGGTGCAGATCCTGCGCGTCAACGGGTTGCGGTCGTTGAGCGCTGCGGTCTCCGGGGTCAAGGACCCGGGCGTGCTGGCGCTCGGAGCGACGAACAAGATGTTCTGGTCCGAGATGCACCAGCGAGCGATGGAGCTCGCCCTCGACATCTTCGGTCCCGAGGCGATGCTGATCGATGCCGGCCCGGCCACGGGCTCGTGGCCGGGCGCGCTGCGTGATCGCCGACGCGAGGGCTACCCAGTGAGCCCGATGATGTCGGCCTTCTTCTTCTCGCGCTCCGAGACGATCTGGGGTGGGACGAGCCAGATCCAGCGCAACATCGTCGGCGAGCGGGTCCTCGGCCTGCCCAGGGAGCCGCGCTAGGTCTCAGGCTCTCCCGCGGCCCTCAGGCCGGAACGACCTCGGCGTGGAGCGTCGTGGCATGGCTCTCGGCGAGCCGCCAGCCATCCCGGGTCTCGACCGCCAGGTCTTCGTACGTGGCGAGCACTCGCGTCAGCCCGCCATCCTCGGCGATCACGGTCGCCTGCACGTACGCCCTGATCGCCGCGCGTTGCTGGCTCGGCCGGCCGTCACGCTCCAGCGGCTCGACCCGGATCGTGCCGAGGAGGTGTTGTGTCGCCGCTGCTCCGCCGACGAGTTCGAGGACCCGATCGGCAAGTGCCACTGGCCCGCGGACGTTGATCACGGTCTCGTCGGACGTGACGTGGGCATCCTCCGTGAACACCGCCTCGTACAGCGCCCGCCCCATCGTTTCGTCGTCTGCGGCCAGCGCGTCGCTGCCGTAGGCGTAGTTCGCTTTCAGGTTGAGGATCTCGCGCAGGTCGTCAGCGGAGAGTCGTGAGACGGGCGCCGCGCCGGCAGTCGCGGGGACGGCCAGGACGACTGCTGATCCTGCGGCGAGGCCGGTGCCGCCGGCGATGAGGCGGCGGCGGGTGAGGGCGGTGTCGGACATCGGCTGGCCTCCTGTCTTCCTGCCGCCCGCTGAGCGCGCAGCTTCGCGCGTCGGAAGCGGTGTGGTGAGCGGTGAGCGCGGTATCGGCCCTCACCGCTCACCTCTCACGTCGAGACGGAGGCGGCTGTCAGCCGCAGGTGGGCCTCGTCGTCGAAGCCGTCGAAGAACGCACCGAGGTCATCGACCATCTGCTCGAAGGACCTTGCGGCGAACAGCACGGGTTGGTACTGCGTGATGTCGTACGGGAGCGTCCCCATCGCCGTGAGGTCCCAGTCGCGGATCTCGGCGGCCCGGAAGGCCTCGATCTCACCGTACGACGACAGCAGCCCGGCGCCGTAGGTGCGCAGCTCGCTGCCCTCCCACACGACGCCGAACTCGAGCGTGAACCAGAAGACGCGGGAGAAGAACTCGTGCGCGGCGTCATCGGTGGCTCGCACCGACGCCTTGCCCGCCGCCTCGTAGAGATCGGCGAGGACCGGCGAGGCGAGCATGTTGGCGTGCCCGACGATCTCATGGATGATGTCGGGCTCCGGTGTGTAGAAGGGCACCGAGTGGTGGCGGATGTACTGCGTCGAGAGGAACCGCCGCTCGGCCAGCGCGCCGTAGAACGTCCGCGTCGGTACCAGTCCGGGAACGGGCTCGATCCGGAAGCCGGTCAGCGCGGCCACCCGCGCGTCGACCTCGCGCAGCTGCGGCACGCGATCGGCTGGTAGGCGCAACCGGGCCGCTCCCGCCAGGTACTCCGCGCAGGCGTAGCGCCGGTGCTTCGCGGCGAGCTCGGTCGACACGGTGTTCCAGACGGCGTCTTCCTCAGGGGAGTACTCGACGTCGGGGATCGGCGCGCCACGGCGATACGCCTCGCCGACGGCGGCGATCGCGGCACGGCGCGCTCGGTACGCGGGGTCGCTGACGCCGGGGTGATCAGCCGGCAGCTCGAGCAGGGCCGACGAGTCGTCCATGTCGGCCATGGTGGCGTCGCACGGGGAGTTCGTCAACGTTGCGACCTCAACACAGGACGTATTGTCGTCATGGAGGGATGATTACGACAGAAAGTGCAGGTGAGTGATGGTCGAGAAGTTCGACGAGATCGACCACCGGATGGTCGAGCTGCTGACCGCCGACGGCCGGATGTCGATCAACGAGCTGGCTTCGCGGGCCGGTGTCGCCCGCACCACTGCGTACACACGATTGGAGCGGCTGCAGGCCAACGGCGTCATCACCGGGTTCACCGCGCTCATCGACCATGCCAAGGCGGGTCATCCCGTCGCCGCCCTGATCTTCGTCAACCTGGAACAGCATTCGTGGTCGAGGGCGCGCGACGAGTTGCGACGGCTGCCTGGACTGCAACACCTCTTCCTGACGAGCGGCACGTTCGACGCCGTGCTGCTCGTACGCATGGCCGACCTCCACGCACTGCGCGACGTGATCCTCGTCGAGCTGCACGGGATGCCGCTCGTGAAGTCGACCCAGACCATCTTCGTGCTCGACGAGGAGGATGTGCGCGCTGTGAATTCGGTCGCATGACGGATTCGAGTCGTCGGTCACAACGTTGCAACCTCCAACATGTCTTCCGTGAACCGCGCCCGCCTCGTGACGAAGGAGTTCGTCGCGGTCACTCTGGCGACGGGCGCGTTCTTCATCTACATCGGGATGTTCGTTCCGCTCCTGCCGCGGTTCATCGAGGACGAGCTCGGCGCCGGCGAGCTCGGCATCGGTCTCAGCATCGCCATGTTCGCCCTGGCCGCCATCCTGGTCCGGCCGGTCATCGCCCGCCTCATCGAGGCGCATGGGCGCCGGACCGTCATGATCGGCGGCGCGCTGATCGCCGCTCTCGGTGGGCTGCTCACGGCCACCGTCGATTCCCTCGGGCCGCTGCTCGCCATGCGTGGACTGGCCGGAATCGGTGAGGCCGCGCTGTTCGTCGGCGCCGCCACGTTGATCTCGGACCTCGCGCCCCCGGATCGGCGAGCCGAAGCGGCGAGCTACTTCTCAGTCGCCGTGTTCGGCGGGCTCGGGATCGGGCCGGTCCTGGGCGAGCTGGTGCTCGGAGACGACCGCTACCACTTGGGATTCGCCGTCGCCGCCGGGTTCGCCGTGCTGGCAGCTGTCATGTCGCTGGCCGTCGCCGAGGATCGCACCGCACCAGTCGGCCCGCCGCGTCTCGAGCGATCCGGTCTGGCCCGCTACTTCCACCCTGCAGCGGTCGGTCCGGGACTCGTGCTGGCCAGCGGCATCGCCGCGTTCTCGGTGTTCTCGGCGTTCCTTCCCGACCATGCCCGCGCGGTGGGCCTGGCTGGATCGGGTGGCTTGTTCGCTGCCTACAGCGTGGTCTGCCTCGTGCTGCGCGTCACGGGAGCCCGCCTGCCCGAGCGCCTCGGCGCCCGCCGGTCGGTGTCCATCGCATTCGTCACCGTCGCCCTGGCGTTCACGGGACTTGCCTTGTTCCCCCACGTGTGGGCGCTGTGGGCTTCAGCGGTGGTGATTGGCGTCGGCATGGCGTTCATGTATCCGTCGCTGATGGCACTCACGGTCAATCGCGTTCCCGAGGGCGAGCGTCCGGCCGCCATCAGCTCCTTCACGATGTTCTTCGAGATCGGCACCGTCGCCGGCGGCCTCGCCCTCGGCACGGTCGCCGAGCTCACGTCCAAGCGCGCTGCGTTCGCCGCCTGCGTGCTCGTCTGCGGCGTCGGGCTGTGGCTGCTGCGCGCCCGTGTGGCGCCGGTTGTCGAAGTGCGCGACGAACCCGCCGGACCGGTGCCGATCTACGTTCCTGTCGCCGGCGATTGAGCGTCGTCGAGCTCGAAGTCGAACTGTCGACGGCGGCGCCCTTCGCGGCGCGACATCTGGCGGACTTCCTCGCCGCTCGCGCCGTGCCGGGCGTGGAGGCATGGGATGGCGAGATGTTCCACCGAGCTTTGCGTCTCCCGCACGGTCATGGCGTAGCCCGGGTTCGGATTGCCGACGGACGACCGGTGCGCGTCCGCCTCGAAGTGGAGAGCGATCGCGATGACGAGGCGGCCATTGCCCGTGTGCGACGGTTGCTCGACCTCGACGCCTCGTCGGCAGTCATCGACACCGCGCTGGGAGCCGATCCGACGTTGGCGCCGCTGATCGTCATGACGCCGGGACTTCGGCTGGCCGGGAGCGTCGAGCCGTTCGAGACAGCCATCCGGGCGGTGATCGGTCAGCAGATCTCCGTCGCCGGTGCCCGAACGGTGGCGGGACGGATCGTCGCGAGCGCCGGTGAGCCGATCAGGATCCCCGGTGGACCCGTGACCCACCTCTTTCCGAGTCCGGCCGCCCTCGCCGCCATCGACCCCGCACTTCTACCGATGCCAGCGAGCCGTCGGCGCACGATCGTCGAGCTGGCCGCGCAGGTCGCCGATGGTCGGATCGATCTGCGACCCGGTGCCGATCGGGACGTGGCGGCCGCTGCGCTGCTCGCCGTCCCGGGAATCGGACCGTGGACCGTCGGCTACGTCCGCATGCGTGGCTTGGGTGATCCCGATGTGTTCCTGCCGACCGATCTCGGGGTGAAGATCGGGCTGCGTCGGCTCGGCATCGACGCGGGCCACGCCGAACGATGGCGCCCGTGGAGGTCCTACGCCCTCCATCACGTCTGGATCGCGGCCGGCCTGCCCGAATGATCAGGTCCGGCCGCGAGCGCGAGCGGACTGCTCGCGACGCGTGCGGGCGTCTTCCTGCTTCTTGCGGCGCTGCTCCTGGCGCCTCGCCTTGATCGCATCTCGTTCGACGTCGGACACCTTGGGAGCACGCACGATGGGGCTCGGCCGCGCCGTCTCGATCGGCGGCAGCGCGACGAGCTCGTCGCGCTTCAGAAGATCGCGGATCACGACGGCGGCGTTCGCTTCGCCGGCCACGGTCGAAGCGAGCATCAGTCGAGTCACGCCGACCCCGTGGCGCTCCACGATCCCCGGCAGAACGGCGCGCAGCTGCTCCGTTGTCGGGTTGTCGGAATGGTCACCGAGCTCCTTGATGCAGTCGGCGAGCGCGGTATCCGTGATGACGAGGGCAAGGCTCTCCATCGCCCCGTCGATGCGACCCTTGGCTGCCGCCTCGCGGATCGCGCTCGGCGTCGTCGAGTCGCCCGCCAGGCGTTCCAGGGCCTCCCGGTGATCGTCGTCCAGACCTTCGACCACCGCCTCGAGCTCCTCGTCGGTGGTCGCCCGGAGGGCGCGATCGAGCAGGCCGAGGGACTGCAGCCGCGTTCTCATCTGGTTCACGCGCCGTGACGATATCGGCGCCGTCCGATCACGACCGGGGCACAGCTCAGCGCCGTCGCGACGGGCGCAGTGATAGGGCCTCGCCGCCACGAAGCCCTATCCCGCCCGCCATAAGGTTCGGACCGACCGCTCCAAGGGGGGTGCGATCGGTCCGGAGGTTCCCGCTGTACGAATAAGAGACGCGCACCGCGCCCGAAAGGTTGAGTGCCGTCGCAGAAATTTTCGGGCGACCGCTCTGTCACGCCGTCACGACCGCCCTCCTCGGTGGGCTCTACACTCTTGTCCCGTGGCTGAGACGACGGCCGCGTCGTCAACGGCGCCCGAGGAGTACGGCTGGGAGCAGTTCGCCCCGCTGTATGACGAGCACCACGAGCGCCTCTTTCGGGTGGCGCTGCTGTTGTGTCATGGGTCCCGGCCCGCCGCCGAGGATGCCGTAGCGGAGACGTTCATCAAGGTGCACAAGGCCTGGGCGCAGGGCGGGGTCGAGCACTTCTTCCCATACGCCCGCCGAGCGCTGGTCAATCACGTCATGGGGCAGTACCGCAACGAGCAGGTCGCCACCCGATACGTCAGTCAGCAATCGGGCGACCTCCGTGGCACGCGGCCCGTCGAGGACACGATCATCGACGCGACGACTGCGTTCGAGGTGCTCGAACAGCTTCCTCCTCGCCAACGCACGGCCGTCGTCCTGCGCTACTACGAGGATCTTTCGTACGAGCAGATCGCCCGGACGATGGACGTCAGCGTCGGCACGGCGAAGGCCCAGGTGTCCGTCGGACTCCAGCGCCTGCGCACGCTGCTCGATGAGCATGCAGGTGCGTCGTGATGAGCGATGTGCACCGCATGGCCACTCATCGCTCACCGCTCATCGCCTGCGAGCGGGCGGTCGTGAGCGGCGAGCGAAGGCGGGCGGGGCCGTGACCGATCAGCCGTTTGGCCGTTCGCCGTTCGAGTCGCAGGTGGCCGGCCTGTTCGACAATGCGGTCGCAGGCGCGGTGCCTCCAGCGGGGCTGGCGGCGGCGATCCGCTCGCGCATCGAGGCGCCGGACGTGGTCGCAGCGCTCAGCACCGTCAACGCCATCGCCGCACCGCCCTTGTTGCGCCAGCGGGTCGCTGCAGCCGTTGCCGCCGCTGCGCTGCCCTCGCCCTGACCCCACGCCCGCGGTTGCGCCTGCTCACGCAGAACCCGCTCGCCGTAGCCGCCGCCGCCCTCGCCGCCGCGGCGGCGCTCACCATGGCCGTTCTGTACGTGGCGACCGGCGGGGACGACGCGACGCAGGAGCAACGGACCGCGCCGGCTGTGACGAGCGGACGTGGCGGGGACGACGACGGGCAGGTCCTGGCACCGCTGCCCACGAGCGGTCCGCCCGTGCCACCGACGTCATCCACGTCGTCCACGTCGTCCACGACGAGCTCGTCGAGCACGACGTCGGTCCCGCGGGTCACGATCCCCGGCCCGCTCCCGCCGCTGGCGCCGACTCCCCGAACGTCGCCCGGTCCGGGGCCCACGACGGGAGTCCGACCACGAGCCCGCCGCCGGCGGCCGCTCCGAGCCAGACGACAGCACGACCACGCCCGACGACATCGTCGACGCCGACGACGATCCACCACGGCACCGACGACCGCCCCGACGTCGCCCACGTCGCACATCGCCGACGTCGCCAACGTCGTCATCGTCAACGTCACCCCGTCCACGTCGACGTCATCCCGACACGTCGACGTCATCCCGACCACCTCGACGACGCGCCCGACCACGTCGACGTCGAGCACGTCGACGTCGACCCGCCTCGACCACGTCGACGACGAGCTCGACATCGACCACGTCGACCATCGACCCCCTCAACGTCGACCACGTCGACCAGCACGACCACGTCGACCCCGAGCACAACGTCGAGCACGACGACGTCAGCACCACGACGTCGACCACGAGCACCACGACGTCCACGACGTCCACACGTCGACATCGACGCACCGACGTCCGAGCACCACCACCTCCACGACCACGACCAAGCCACCGCCGACGCTTGGTGCGCCAGTGGTCACCAGCGTCAGCAGGTGCCGGGTCACCCCCTCGGCGTGCATCGTCCGCGTCGAGCACACCATCGTCGAGGGCGCCAACCGCTACATCGTCGAAGGGCCGCCGGGCGCCTGGTCGTCATCCTGCGGAAACGACGACGACTGCACGATCGTGTTCACCGTGAGCGACCCTCCGCAGCAGTGCACGTTCACGCTGCGCGCCGCCCGCGGAAACGAGATCGGGCCACCCAGCATGCCCTTCTGTGTTCCCGGCACCGATGATGTCCGACGCGGTGAGCGTTGAGGGCGGATAGCGCCCTCACAGCTTGAGCGCAAACCGATCTTCTCGAACACCGACATGTGCGGGTACAGCGCGTAGTTCTGGAAACCATGGCGATGTCCCGATCCTTGGGATCGGCGTCGTTGACGATGCGGTCCCCGAACTTCAGCTGACCGCTGGTGATCGTCTCCAGCCCGGCGACCATCCGCAAAGCCGTTGATTTCCCCATCCCGAGGGGCCGACCATGACGATGAACTCCCCATCGACGATCGACAGATTGAGGTCGTGGATGGCGTGCGCGCCGTTGCCATAGACCTTGTTGACGTTCTCGAAGTCAACGCTCGCCACGCCTTCCCCTCGTCGTCGATCGGCGGCCGGTCACTCTACGCCTCGACGCTGATCGACCCCTGGAGAGGATCCGTTCAGCGCCGCGGCGGGCGGACTATGGTCATCCGCAACTCGCCGGCAGCACCGACGACAACTGCGGACGAGCGCAGCCATAGGGGTCCTCATGACGTGGGGAGGTGCCATCGTGCAGCAGCGATCACGGGGCCAGAAGGGTGTCCGCGTCCGCCGGGCGAGATGGCGAGCAGCGTCCGCCGTGGTCGTCATGGTTGTGGCGGCCACTGCGTGCGGGGGCGACGAGGGTGGCGTTCCCACGCTGACATGGTGGATCAACCCCGACCCCAACCCGCCGGCGGACTTCGAGGGCGCGTTCGGGCAGGCGGGGATCGCCGAGCGCTGCAGCACGGACCAGTACAAGATCGAGACCGAGCTGCTGCCGGGCAGCGCCAGCGAGCAGCGCATCCAGCTGGCCCGCCGATTGGCCGCCGAGGACTCGTCGATCGATCTGATGAGCCTCGACCCCGTGTTCACGGCGGAGTTCGCAGAAGCGGAGTTCCTCGAACCACTCCCCGCCGACTTGCAAGAACGTATGTCGGAGGGCACGCTCCAAGGGGCCATCGACGGCGCGACGTGGGACGGTCAGCTGGTGGTCGCCCCGCTCTGGGCCAACACGCAGGTCCTCTGGTACCGCAAGTCACTCGCCGAAGCGGCCGGTCTGGACATGACCCAGCCGGTCACCTGGGACCAGATCATCCAGGGGATGTCGGAGGTCGGCGCGACCGTCGGCGTGCAGGCCAACAAGTACGAGGGCTACGTGGTGTGGATCAACGCCTTGATCGAGAGCGCCGGTGGCCACATCCTCGTCGGCCAAGGCGAAGACGCCGAGGTGGAGCTCGACTCCGATGCGGGCAGGGATGCGGCCGGCATCATCGAGCGAGCTCGCCCACTCACCCGCCGCACAGGCCGACCTCTCCGTCTCCAACGAGGGCACGGTGCTCGGACCGTTCGGCGACGATCCGGGCGCGTTCATCGTCAACTGGACGTTCGTCTACAACAACTTCCGCGAGGACCCGATCTTCGACGACATCGGCTGGGCGCGCTACCCCCAGACGATCGAAGGAGAGGATTCACGGCCACCCATCGGGGGCATCAACGTGGGCGTCGGTGCGTTCAGCTCGCACACCGAGGAGGCCCTCGCCGCGGTGGAGTGCATCACGTCCGAGGAACAGCAGATCATCTACGCCGTCGACACGGCGAACATGCCGGCCAAGTCGGGTGCGTACGAAGATCCGGGGCTGACCGAGCAGTTCCCCGCCGATCTGCTCGCCCTCTTCCAGGAGAGCATCGAGTCTGCCGGACCTCGCCCGCCGTCCCCGTTCTGGAGCACGATCGTCAACGCCATCCTCGCCGAATGGCACCCCGCCGACGGGGTCACCGATGCAACTCCGGCGGAATCCAGCGACTTCGTCCAGGACGTCCTCAACGGGGAAGCCCTGACCTAGGGAGGAGAGAAGACCTGTGACCATCTCAACCGCAACAGCACCTCCTGCACCCCCCACCACGGGCGCCGTCGCGGCCCGCGCATCGGACCGGACCCGTGCCGAGAACCGCCTCGGATGGAAGCTCGTCGCTCCGGCCGTCATCATGATGCTGCTCGTCACGGCGTGGCCGATGATCCGGGCGATCTGGCTGTCGCTGTTCCGCTACCGGATGACCGCTCCCGACGCCCGCGAGTTCGTCGGCGTGCAGAACTACCTCAACGTCCTGACCGACCCGCTGTGGTGGAGGGCCGTGGCCAACACGGTCTTCATCATGGTGGTGACCGTGCTCGTCGAGCTGGTGATCGGGTTCGCGTTCGCGATGGTGATGCACCGGATCATCTTCGCGAGAGGGCATCATCCGGACGTCGATCCTCATCCCGTACGGCATCATCACGGTCGTCTCGGCGTTCGCCTGGCAGTTCGCCTTCAGCCTCAACAACGGCTTCGTCAATGGGTGGCTGCCGTTCGTCCCCGATGACTACAACTGGTTCGGCAGCTTCTGGCCGGCGATGTTCGCCATCTGCGTGTCGGAGATCTGGAAGACGACCCCGTTCATGTCGTTGCTCTTGCTGGCGGGGTTGGCGCAGATCCCTGAGGACACGATCGAGGCAGCAAAGGTCGACGGCGCCACCTGGTGGCAGCGACTGTGGAAGGTGATCCTGCCGAACATGCGGGCGGCGATCCTGGTCGCCGTGCTCTTCCGAGCGCTCGACGCCTACCGCATCTTCGACAACATCTACATCATGACCAGAGGCGCGCAGAACACCGAGTCGGTGTCGTTCCTGACGTATCGGCAGGTGATCGAGCAGTTCGAGCTGGGTGTCGGATCGGCGTTGTCGGTCCTGCTGTTCCTCAGCGTCCTGCTGATCGCATTCTTGCTGGTGAAACTGTTCAAAGTCGACCTCGCCGCGGCCCGAGGGGAGCGGTGATGAGGCAGAGGATCGGCCCAACGACGATCATCGGATCGCTCGTCATCCTCGTCTGGTGTCTCCTGCCGGTCGTGTGGATCATCATGCTGTCGTTCAAACCAGCGACCGAGACGGCCGCCGGCAGCCCGCAGTTCTTCCCCCAGGAATGGACGTGGGACAACTTCACGACGGTCTGGAACGACGATCTGTTCCGGAGAGCGTTGATCAACTCGTTCGGCATCTCCTTGATCGCCACAACGCTCAGCGTGATCCTCGCCACGTTGGCCGCCTACGCCATCGCCCGACTCAATTTCAAGGGCAAGCGGTTGGTGCTGTCGCTCGCCCTGGCGATCGCCATGTTCCCGGTTGTTTCACTCGTCGGCCCGCTGTTCGACTTGTGGACGACGTTCGGGCTGTACAACACGTGGCCCGGGCTGATCATCCCGTACATGTCCTTCACGCTGCCGCTCGCCATCTGGACGCTTTCGGCCTTCTTCCGTGAGATCCCGTGGGAGATGGAGCAGGCCGCCCAAGTGGACGGCGCGACGCCGTGGCAGGCCTTCCGCAAGGTGATCGTCCCGCTCGCCGCACCCGGCGTGTTCACGGCGGCCATCCTGACGTTCTTCTTCGCCTGGAACGACTTCGTGTTCGGTATCTCGCTCACGTCCACCGACAAGGCGAGGCCGGTTCCTGCTGCCCTGGCGTTCTTCGTCGGGCCCGATCAGTTCAACCCGCCGGTGTCGACTCTGTCTGCGGCAGCCGTGGTGGTGACGATCCCGATCATCATCATCGTGCTGGTGTTCCAACGCAGGATCGTCTCCGGCCTCACGTCCGGTGCTGTGAAGGGCTGAAAGGAGTCTTCCGTGGCAGAGATCACCATGAACAACATCGTCAAGCAGTACGGCGATGGTTTCCAGGCCGTGCAAGACGTCAGTCTCGACATCGACGACGGCGAGTTCATGATCCTCGTCGGGCCGTCCGGATGCGGCAAGTCGACGCTGCTGCGGATGATCGTCGGCCTCGAGGACATCACGTCGGGCGACATGCTCATCGGCGGCGAGCGGGTCAACGACAAGGTGCCTCGTGAGCGCAACCTGTCGATGGTCTTCCAGAACTATGCGCTCTACCCGCACCTCACGGTGTACGAGAACATCGCCTTCCCGCTGCGCTTGTCCAAGAAGTTCGACGACAAGACGATCGACAGCAAGGTGCGCGAGGCGGCGGCGACGCTCGAGCTCACCGAGCACCTCGATCGCAAGCCGGCCAACCTCTCCGGCGGCCAGCGTCAGCGCGTCGCCATGGGACGGGCGATCGTTCGCGATGCCCAGGCGTTCCTCTTCGACGAGCCGCTGTCCAACCTCGATGCCAAGCTGCGCGGTCAGATGCGCGCCGAGATCGCCCGCATGCAGCGGCGAATGGGCATCACAACCGTCTACGTGACCCACGACCAGACGGAAGCGATGACGCTCGGGGATCGCGTCGCCGTGCTGCGCAAGGGTCTGCTCCAGCAGTGCGCGACGCCTCGCGAGCTGTACCAGCAGCCGGTCAACCTCTTCGTCGCCGGGTTCATCGGATCACCTCCGATGAACTTCATCCCCGGACGCGTGAAGGGCGACACCTTGGAGTTCCCGTTCGTGACGGTCAACCTGAACCCGGATCAGGCGGCCGCCGTTGCCGGCAAGGACCTCGTGCTGGCCGGCATCCGGCCCGAGTACTTCGAGACCGCCGAGCTCGTCGACGAGTCGCGGCGTCCGTCGGGTACGACGTTCACCGCCGTCGTCGACGTCATCGAGTGGCTCGGCAACGAGCAGTACGCCTACATCCCGTTCGAAGCGCCCGAGGCCATCGCGATCCAGCTGAAGGACCTCGCCCGCGAGCTCGACAGCGACTCGATGCGGACGCAGCTCGTCGTGTCGCTGGACCCGATGGGTCGAGTGCGGGAGGGCGAGGACACCGAGTTCTGGATCGACACGCCGCGGATGCTGCTGTTCGATCCCGCGACGGGCGACAACCTCACGCTCAAGACGCCGGCGGAGGCGGGGGCGACCACCTGACCTGCTGATCGAGAGCTATCGGGCCGCCGGCGCCTCCCGCTCGCGTTCGCGCCTGCGTTCGGAGAGGTGGTCGGCGATGCCGATCCCGGTGAACGGGAAGATCGGCGCCGGCAGGAGCGCCACCTCCCCGAGCGTGCGGACGAGGACGAACGTGTACGCCGACGCGGCGACGACGGCGATGGCTCGCGCCCGCCAGTTGTGATCGTCGTCGGCGCGCAGTGCCACGATCCCGCCGGCGCCCACTCCGGCGACGATGCCTGTCACCGCATCGGCCGGCCAGCGCGGACACCGGGATGCCGACGAGCAAGGCGAGTCCCATCGCCTTCAGCACGGCGCCCGGGCGCGCGGATGCCCGGAGGCGAAGGCGAGAACGATGAAGACGAACGGGATCAGCGCCAACCCGAACGTGAGGGCGGCGGCGGCTTGCGGTCCGTCACCCGGATCGTCGGAGGCGAACATCACGAGACCGACGAGCAGCGCCCAGTAGGCGACGACGAGCACCAAGTGGCGAGCAGGATCGCCCGCCACTTGCGCTGGGGTGACAGCGGCTCGACGCCTCCCGACTGCTGCCGTCGGAGCGACGCTCGCGTGGTGGTCACGGTTCCGTCAGCCCTTGACCGAACCGGCCGTCAGACCGCGCACGAAGTAGCGCTGCAGGCCGAAGAACACGAGAAGGGGAAGGAGCATCGAGATGAACGCCGCCGCCGTCAGCAGGTGCCAGTTCTCGCCGCGCGACCCGACGAGGTTGGCCAGGGTGACGGTCAACACGCGGTTCTCCGCGGTCCCACCGAGGAACACGTATGCGATGAGCAGGTCGTTCCACACCCACAGGAACTGGAAGATGGCGAATGCCGCCAGCGCCGGCACCGAGAGCGGCACGACCAGTCGCAGGAAGATCGTGAAGTGGTCGGCGCCGTCGATCTTGGCCGACTCGATGATCGACGAGGGCAGCGAGCCGATGTAGTTGCGCAACAGGTAGATGGCGAGCGGGAGGCCGAACGCGGTGTGGGCCAGCCAGACGCCGAGGAACGTTCCGACGAGCTCGAGGTCGGGGAAGATCGTGACTCCGCCGACGCTCGCCCCTCCGTTGTAGAGCCGCAGGATCGGGATCAGCGCCATCTGCAGCGGCACGACGAGCAACGCGACCACCGACACGAACATCACGTAGCGGCCGCGGAAGTCCATCCACGAGAACGCGTAGGCGGCGAACGCGGCGATCGTGATCGGGATGACGGTCGATGGGATGGTCACGGCGAGCGAGTTGAGGAAGGCGTTCTGGAACCCTCCCGCATCGAGCGCGGCGCGGTAGTTCTCGAAGGTCCATTGGGCGGGATCGAACAGGTGGGCGAAGCGCGGTCCACCATCCGGTGGTATCGGCCAGCTCCTCAGGACGGAACGACGTGACGAGAACGCCCACCGTCGGCAACAACCAGATGAGCGACGACGATGAGGATCGTGATCCTGACGAACCAGCCGCCACGACGACGCTCCGGCGTCGGTTCCGGCGCCTGCTCCTCGAGGGGCTCCTCGATCGGTGTGACCAAGGCACTGGTCATCGGATCGCCTCCTCGGCCCGGAAGCGTCTGACGTTCCAGATCATGATCGGGATCACGGCCACGAAGAGCACCACGGCGATCGCCGCCCCTCGTCCGTCGTTGTTGCTGAGGAAGAACCAGTCGATCATTCGCTCGGCGATGACCTCGGTCTTGTTGACCTCGGGGCTGCCCATGACGAAGACGATGTCGAACACCTTCAACGCGTTGATCACCATGTACGTCGTCACGACGACGATCGTCGGCAGGATGCTGGGGACGATGATCCGCCGGAAGACCTGGAACTCAGAAGCGCCGTCGATGCGCGCCGCCTCGATGATCTCGTCCGGGTATCGACTTGATCGCCGCCGAGAGGACGACCATGGCGAACCCGGTCTGCATCCAGACCATGATCAGCATCAGGAGAAAGTTGTTCCACGGCGTCGTTCGACAGCCACGGCACCGGGTCCTGGCCGAATGCCTCCTTGATGGCGTTGAGCAGCCCGATGTTCGATCCGAACCCTTGGGGGCGGAAGCTGTAGATGAGCCGGAACGTGACCGCCGCGCCGGTGAACGAGATGGCCATCGGCAGGAAGATCATCGACTTGGCGAGGGCCTCCCCTCGGCTCAGCCGGTCGGCGAGCGTGGCGAAGAACAAGCCCACACTCACTCCGAGCAGCGGCACGACGATGATCCAGCCGATCGTGTTGCGGATCGAGCGCAACATGCTGTCGTCGGTGAACACGAACTCATAGTTGTCGAGGCCGACGAAGTCCTGTGAGCGGGCGTCCTTGAAGCTGATCAAAATGGTGTTGAGCACCGGATAGACGAGGAATACGGCGAGGATCACGAGCGCCGGCCCGACGAAGATGTACGGGCGGACGCCTTCGCGAAGGCTCTGCGGAAGCAGGTCGACGATGCGGTTCGCTCCCCAGTACAGGAAAAGACCCCGCCGACGCCGACGACGATGGCGACGGCGACGACGAGGAGCCGGTTGGCGTCGGCGTCGCGCAGGAAATCGAACGTCCACCACAGGAGGGCGAACATGGCGATCGGGATCGCCAGTGCGCCGACGATCCGCAGCAGCATCATGCCGAGCTTCTGGCCCCCCGTGTCGGCGCAGCCTCGGTCTCAGGGGGCGGTGCCTCCTCGTCCAGCTCGGGACCGGTCGGTTCGTCGGTCACTGACGCCATGGCGTCACCTTCCTCCATGCGTCGACCGGGGCGGCCACTGGGACCGCCCCGGTCAGTTGAACCGGCTCAGCTCAGCTCGGCCAGCTCGCGTCGATCTCCTCGAGGACCTGTGTCAAGGAGTCGGGGCCTTCCTGCATGTACTGCATCATCCCGGCCCAGAAGCTGCCCGACCCGACCTCCGGTGGCATCTGGTCGGAGGCATCGAACCCGGCTTCTCCCTCACCGCCGAGCGCGGCGGTGAGAATCTCCGACGGCATCCGCGAGGATCGGGTTGGGATAGCAGTCCGGGCCGACGTTGATGTTCGGCGAGATCCGGGAGCTGCCCGGTTCGGTGCCCATCGCACATTGGACATCCTCCGCCATGAACCGGGTGACGAAGTCACGCACCTCGGGAGCGTTGCGGAACACGACCGCCAGCTCGCCGGCGAACAGCGTGCCCTGCTGGTCAACGGCCGGGAACGGGAACCAGTCGTAGTCGACACCGGCCTCGGCATCCTCGGGGAAGAAGGCGGTGATGAAGCTGGCCTGGCGATGCAGCCAGCATCCGGGCGGATCCTCGAACATCGGCGCCGGTGCGTCACCGAAGGCGATCGCCGGCGTCTGCTCGGCACCGCCGAGCACGTAGCCATCGCCGAACATGACCTGCCCGAACATCTCACCCGCGTTCACGACTGCGGGATCGGTGAACGGGATCTCGTGGTTGACCCACTGCGTGTAGACGTGTCCTGACCGGCGGTGGCCAGCATGAGGTCTTCCATCCAGTCGGTCGCCGGCCAGCCGGTCGCCCCACCGCTCTTCGAAGCCCACGCACCACGGCGTGCCGCCATCGGCGACGATCTGGTCGCTCAGGGCGATCAGGTCGTCAAACGTCTCGGGCACCTCGTACCCGGCGGCGTCGAAGTCGTCCTTCGGGTACCAGACCATGCTCTTCAGGTTGACGTTGGTCGGGATGCCGTAGTTCTCACCCTCGTACTCGCCGAGGCCGGTCAGGTACTCGCCGAACGTCTCCTCGATCTGGGCCAGGTCGAAACCCATGTCCTGGAACGAGACGGCGTTGCCGGTTGCCGCCTGCGCCGCCACGGCACCGGGCTGGGGCAGGAGGATGATGTCCAGCGTGCCACCCTCGGCGCGGATCTGCAGCTGCTCCTCGAAGTCGGCCGAGGCCTCGACCTCGACGGTGTAGTCGACGTTCGGCTCGATGAGCTCGTCGATGATGTTGTTGAGGACCACTGCCTCCTCGGGCTGGAGGGCGCTGAGGACATTCACGCTGCCGGTGTCCTCCTCGTCGCCCTCGACGGCTCCGGCCGTGACCGGGCCGCCGGTCTCGCCACCGCCTTCGGTCCCTTCCGGTTCCGTGCCTTCGCCTTCCCCTTCCGGTTCTGTCCCTTCGGCTTCGGTGCCTCCGGACGTCGTCGCGGGCGCCAGATCGGTGCCCTCGGCGGTGGTGCCCTCTGCGGCGCCCCCGTCGTCGTCATCGCCGCCGCAAGCTGCGGCGGTGGCGATCAGCAGCAGTGCCGCTGAGACCGCCAGTACTCGAGATCTCATGAGATTCCCCCTGTGTAAACGGTTCGTTCGTGTTGCGCGTTGTGCGCCGTGAGGTGCCGAGTTCAGGCCTCCTCTCCGCCGTAGATGGCTGCTCCGCTGTCCGGGTCGAAGAAATGGAGGCGGTGCGTGTCGACGACGAGCTCGACACGTTCGCCCACTCTCGCGCGGGTGCGCGGGTTGAGGCGGGCCATCATGACCGCCTTCCCACCGGCGGCGTGTGCCTCGACCTGCTCGACCGCCTCTACGCCGACGTCCTCAGCCAGTTCACGCACGTCGTCGGTGATCGCCTGCGGGGCGTCGATGGGGAAGTGCACGACGACGTCGGATCCGAGCGCCTCGCGGAGTTCGACCGTGGAGGCGATACGTCGCTCCGCCGGCGCGTCGGTCACGAGCGAGGCATCCTCCATGTCCTCGGGACGGATGCCGAGGACGACTGTGCGCTCGACGAACTTCTCGAGATCCCGACGGGAGCCGACGACGTCGTCGGGAAGTGGCAGGTGGAAGCCACCGACCTCGACCTCCATGGTCCCGTTCGTCCGGTGCAGCGTGGCGTCGACGAGGTTCATCGCCGGCGAACCGATGAAGCCGGCGACGAACAGGTTGAGCGGATGCTCGTAGAGCGTCTGCGGCGTGTCAACCTGCTGGAGCAAACCCTTGCGGATCACTGCCACGCGGTCACCCATCGTCATCGCCTCGACCTGGTCGTGGGTGACGTAGATCGTCGTGACGCCGAGATCGTGCTGGAGCTTCGAGATCTCCGTGCGGGTCTGGACGCGCAGCTTGGCGTCGAGGTTGGAGAGCGGCTCGTCCATCAGAAACGCCTGTGGATGGCGGACGATTGCCCGGCCCATGGCGACGCGCTGGCGCTGCCCGCCCGAGAGCGCCTTGGGCTTTCGGTTGAGCAACTCGTCGAGGCCGAGGATCCGTGCCGCGTCACGCACCCGTCGGTCGATCTCGCCCTTGGGCATCTTGGCCAGCTTCAGGCCGAACGCCATGTTGTCGAACACGCTCATGTGCGGATACAGGGCGTAGTTCTGGAACACCATGGCGATGTCCCGTTCCTTCGGCGGCACCTGATTGACGACCCGCGTCCCGATGCGGACCGTCCCCTTGCTGATCGGCTCGAGGCCGGCGACCATGCGCAACGCCGTCGTCTTGCCGCAGCCGGACGGGCCGACGAAGACGACGAACTCGCCGTCGGCGATGTCGAGGTCGAGCGCCCGGACCGCCTGGGTGCCGTCTGGAAACACCTTCCAGACATCGTCCAGGACAATCTCGGCCATCTGCACCTCCCCCTAGCTACGTGAAGCGCCTACCGACGTGCAGGGTAGAGCATTGGATCACGCGGGCGTGACATCGACAGACGTGGTGATCTGGGCTGAGTCAGGCGCTTCTGATGTCGACCGCTCGATAGCGGAGGGTCGACGTGCGCACGATCAGCTCGGGCTCCGGGGGCAAGGGCTCGAGACTGCCCTCCTCGCCGCTGAGCCGTCGTAGCAGCGCGCGTGCGGCGACCGCGCCGTGCTCGGCGACGCGCTGGCGGATCGTCGTCAGGCCGATGACCTGGGCGACCTCGTGATCGTCGATCCCGATGAGCGAGAGCTCGCGCGGAACGTCGACGCCAAGCTCTCGCGCCGCGAGCACCGCTCCGAACGCCATCTCGTCGGACAGTGCGAAGATCGCCGTCGGCGGGTCCGATCGCGAGAGCAGCTCGAGCGTGGCATGCCGGCCGCCATCGACGGTGAACTCGCCGCTGGCGACCAGCGTCGGATCGAGCTGCACGCCCGCCGCGGCGAGGGCGGCGCGCGCACCGTCGATGCGCCTTCCCGGTACGTCGGAGTGGGCGGGATCCTCGGCCTGCCCACCCAGGATCCCGATGTGCCGGTGCCCGAGGTCGAGCAGATGCTCGACTGCCATCTCCCCGATGCGTCCGTTGTCGATGCGCACGGCGGGATAGATGCGCGTCTCCTGTCCGATGGTCACGACGCCCAGTCGCCGGTGACGGAGGTCCTCGACCTCCTCCACGGCGAGCGGGACCTCGGCGAAGATCACCCCGTCGACCCGACGGTGCAGTGCCTCGACCGTCGCGATGGCCTCGTAGCGCGTCGCCGTCGTGGAGGCGGAGACGACGAGCAGGTCGTAGCCGCTCTCGGCGCACACCGCCTCGGCGCCGGCGACGACGTTGGAGAAGTACCAGGAGTTGATCATCGGCACGACGACGGCCACCGTGTGGGTGCGACCGGTCGCGGGTCGAGAAGCCGCTGGGTCCGCTCGATAGTTGAGCTGGCGGGCCACCTCCTGCACCCGGTCCCTGGTGCCAGCGGCGACGTTGGGCAGGCCGCGCAGGGCGCGGCTCACCGTGGCCACAGAGACGCCGGCTTCCAGCGCGACGTGCTCGATGGTCGAGCGCTCGGTCGCCGGCCGGGGTGCGATGTCGGCCACCCAGCCACAGTACGCGCGCGGAGGGCAGATGAGCGAGGGCGTCATCGGCCTCCTGCTCGCTGCGCTCGATCTGTCGAGGTCAGCGGCACTACAAGGAGATCATGACGCTCCAACTCAGTGACGACGGGCCGGTCCGCATCGTCACGATCGACCGCCCGCAGCGCCGCAACGCTGTCGACGCCGCGACTGCTGCCGAGCTGCTCGAGGCGTTCACGGCCTTCGACGAGGACGAAACGGTCTCGGTTGCCGTCCTGACCGGGGCCGGCGGCGCGTTCTGTGCCGGCGCCGACCTCAAGGCACTGACCGAAGGGGACCGTCGCCCGGTGGCCGAAGACGGTCCCGGACCGATGGGGCCGAGCCGGCTCCGCCTCACCAAGCCCGTCATTGCGGCGATCGAGGGTCCCGCAGTTGCCGGCGGGCTCGAGCTCGCCCTGTGGTGCGACCTGCGGGTCGCTGCCTCGAATGCCGTGCTCGGCGTGTACTGCCGGCGCTTCGGCGTGCCGCTCGTCGACCTCGGGACGATCCGCCTGCCGCGCCTCATCGGGCACAGCCGGGCCAGCGACCTGATCCTGACGGGGCGTGGCGTCGACGGGGTCGAGGCGGAGCGGATGGGCCTCGTCAACCGCGTCGTCGCGCCGGGTGAGGCCCTGACGGCAGCCGTCGCCCTGGCCCACGAGCTGGCCGAGCTACCGCAGGTCTGCATGCGCAACGACCGTCGGTCGGCCATCGAGCAATGGGACCTGACCGAGGACGAAGCGATGCGCAACGAGGTGGTCCTCGGGCGGGCGACGATCGAGAGCGGCGAGACACAGGCCGGAGCAGCGAGGTTCTCGTCCGGGGCAGGCCGCCACGGCACATCGGTTTCGTAGACCGCCTGATCGGGGAGCGCTGCAATCGTGCCCAGTGCTATTCGGCGGTTCACCGGTCGATACCTCGTGAATCCGTTCACGCGAACGGCGATCATGACGTTCCTGTGGACCCACCGCCACGAGGTGCTGCGATGGGGACGCTCGATGTGGGAGCACCTGGCACGGCGCGATCTCGAGCCGGCAGCCGCGCTGCGCACCGCCAAGGTGCTCTTTGCCGTCGCTGTTGACGACCGGTTCCGCAACGCCAAGCAGCTGCGGCGGGTGACGATGGTGGACGGTGTCGTCGACCTGCAGGTCCAGCGGCGCTGGGCGCTGCTGCCGGCACTCGTCGAGAGTGTCGCCGCCGTCAACGGTGTGCTCGACGTGACGGTGAACGGGCAGCCGTACGCGGCGCCGATCGAGGCGACGTCACGATCCATCTGAGCGCGTCGCTCGGAGATCGCTGCTTGACTGTTTCGATGTCCGAGCGGATGGCGATCGATGACACCCTCGCGTCATCGCCCGACGACATCGACGACGTCGCGGCCCCTCCGATGTTGCGTCCCGCCTTGCGCGGCACGCTGCACCGTTGGGCGGTTCCCGTCGCCCTCGTACTCACCGCCCTGCTCACCGCGCGCGCGTCGGGCGCCGGAGACCGGGCGGCGGTCCTGGTCTATGGGCTCGGCCTGACGGCGATGCTGGCGACGAGCGGCCTCTACCACCACGCCCGCCTCGCTCACCGCGACCGGCGGGTGCTCCGGCGGCTCGACCACTCGATGATCCTCGTCTGCATCTCCGGCACCTACACGGCGGTGATCGTCCTCGCCCTGGACGGCACCACGCGGGTGGTCCTCCTGTCGGTGGCGTGGGCACTCGCCATCGTCGGCGTGTTGATCCGCATGCGCTGGATGCACGCACCGTCAGGGCTGATCACCGCGGTCTACCTCGTGTCCGGGTGGCAGATCATGCTCGACTTCCCTGCGTACGAGGCTGCGCTGACAGGTGGCGAGCTGGCGCTGCTCGCCGTGGGCGGCGGCCTGTACTCGGTCGGGGCGGTCGTGTACGCCCTGAAGTGGCCGAACCCCTGGCCGGCCGTGTTCGGCTACCACGAGATCTTCCACACCCTGGTCGTGGCGGCGGCGATGTCTCATTGGGTCGCCGTCTGGCTGCTCGCCGCCTGACCCGTGCTGTTCCGGGCAGCCACGCTCCCTCGGATCGCTGACGGCTCGATCACGCTGGCCTTCCGTCGCCAGCGCCGCCCGACCGTGCGTGCCGGCGGAACGCTGACGACGCCGGTCGGCGTGCTGGCGATCGACGACGTGCGGATCGTCGACGAGCAGGAGATCACCGACGCCGACGCCCGACGGGCCGGGTACGCGGGTCGCGAGGAGGCGCTCTCCGAGCTTGGTCCGCCCGACGTGGATCGGCAGTTGTACCGGGTCGAGCTGCATGTCGCCGGCCCGGATCCTCGGATCGCGCAGCGGACCCGCGACGACCTGTCCGACGACGACGTAGCGGTGCTGCGCGAGCGGCTGGGTCGGCTCGATCGAGCCAGCACGCACGGCCCGTGGACGGCCGAGGTGCTGGCGCTCATCGCGAAGCGACCGGCCGTGCGGGCCGGAGACCTGGCGGATCAACTCGGCCGGGAACGTCTCGCCTTCAAGGCCGACGTCCGCAAGCTGAAGGCGCTCGGGCTCACCGAGAGCCTGGACGTCGGCTACCGCCTGTCGCCGCGCGGCCAGGCCTGGCTCGCCCGCTCCCGCCAGCCCTGATCCGAGGTTTTCAGCGCGCCCGGGGCTTTCGTGCGCCCCGTCAGGTACGCAAACCCTCGGTCGCCCGCAGGCGATCGGCTCGGCGGTCCCAGCCACGACTGGCGTCGAGCAGCCAGGCAACGACATCGGCGAGGCGCTCGGTCGTGGCCCGGTAGCGAACCTCCCGGCCGACACGCTGGGGGGCCACCAGCTCCGCGTCGGCGAGCGCCCGCAGGTGCTTGACGACAGCTTGGCGGGTCGTCGGGAAGTGTGACGCCAGCTGGGTTGCGCTCTGTGGACCGTCGTGGACGAGGCGCTCGAGGAGCGCCCGCCGAGTCGGATCGGCGAGCACCGTGAAGAGCTCGTCGAGTGGGCGGGCTGGTGTCACACGAGGCTCGGGGCGACCGCCAGCACCAGTAGCAGGGTCCTGATGTCCCATGCCATCCCCGCCGTGGTCGCCGCCGATGCGGTCAGCGTTGCGGGGAAGCGCTCGGTGACGTGGAGGGCACTGCCGCCAGAGCGTGGCAACACCACGAGCTCGACCGTGGACGCCAGGCGTTCGTCGCCGACCGGCCACCAGGTGAAGGACACGTGCTGGTCGCCGACCACGCCGATGTGCACCGCGTCGCTCGTGACCGTCGTCGATGACGGTTCCCTGGGCGCCAGGCGAGATGTCGACCTGGGCCTCGTCGACCATCCAGGCCGGCCACGACTCACCGTCGGCGACGAGCTCCCACAGCCGCTCGACGGGCAGCTCGGTCTCCACGGTCCTGGTGATCTCCGTCATGGCGTCAGGCTAATGAGCAACTTGCTGGTTGCACGACATCATTTCGCTCAGTACGCTCAAGTGCAACTCATCAGTTGCACATCGTGCTTGTCTCGGAGGAAACGCCGTGCTCGTCCCGACCGTCATCGAATCGACCAACCGCGGCGAGCGGGCTTACGACATCTACTCCCGGCTCCTCGCCAACCGGATCATCTTCCTCGGGACGCCGATCGAGGAGACGAGTGCCAACCTCGTCGTTGCCCAGCTCCTCCACCTCGAGTCGGAGTCGACGAGCAAGGACATCTCGCTGTACATCAACTCGCCGGGTGGCGAGATGACCGCGCTGTTCGCGATCCACGACACCATGCGCTACGTGGCGCCGGACGTCGCCACGATCTGCGTCGGGCAGGCGGCGTCGGCGGCGGCCGTGCTGCTGGCCGCCGGCGCCAAGGGCAAGCGCTACGTCCTGCCCAATTCGCGGGTGCTGATCCACCAGCCCCACGGCGGGGCGCAGGGCCAGTCGACCGACCTCGAGCTGCAGATCGCCGAGGTCGTCGAGATGCGCCGGCGGATGATCGACATCCTCGCCGCCGCCACGGGTCAGACCGTCGAGCGGATCACCGCCGACATCGATCGCGACTACACCGTGCGCGGGAGCGATGCGGTCGCCTATGGGCTCGTCGACCACGTCATCGACCGGCGCGAGCTGCCCGGCACCGACGCCATCGCCGCCTGACGGCACGCCCGTTCAGCGGTTCTCTGGAAGATCTGCTCTCGAAAACGAGCTTGACCGGGATTCAAAACCGGTTCTTCACGTCCCGGGCGACGTCGGCCCAGCGGGTCAGGGATGAGGGGTCGCGGCGGATGGACTCGGCGGCGGTGTAGGCGATGAGGCGTGTCGCGATGCCCGCGTAGCGCGCCTGCAGCCGGCTGGCCACTTCGTCCCACGGGCAGACGATGGCGAAGTGCTCGAGCATCTCGTCGGTGATCACGGCGGACATCCCGGCGAGGTCACCGGCCTTGAACCGCTCGTTGAGGCGGGCCGACGTGCCCGGGAAGCCGAGGTCGTCGAACTGGAAGGCGTAGTTGCGTGTGGACCCGTAGAACGCGATCTGCCCGCGGCGAGGTCGACCAGCGGCGCCCGCTCCTGCGGCGTGTCGCCCGGTGCGACGACCACCGGGATCATCAAGTCGACGTCTGCGACGGATCGGCCGGCCCGCGCCGTGCCCTCCTCGAGCGCGGGCATGAGGCGGCGGTGGAGGTAGTGAACCGAGTGGAGCGGGTGCACGTGGATCCCGTCGGCCACCTCGCCGGCGGCCCGCACCATGGCGTGGTTGACGGCGGCGATGTCGATGCGCAAGTCCTCGTGCTCGTGGCGGCGAGGGCGACCGACCGGCGGGAGCAGGCTGAGCTTGTAGTAGGGGCCGTCGTGGGCGAGTGGCTGCTCGCCGCGGAACGCCGCCCAGCACGCCCGCACGGCCTCGACGTAGTCGCGCAGCCGTGCCACCGGCGGCGCGAACTCGCTCCCGTAGCGGCGTTCGATCGACGCCCGCACCTGGCTGCCGATCCCCAGCCGGAACCGCCCAGCCGTCGCCTCCGCCAGCTCCCACGCGGTCTGTGCCATCACCATCGGGCTGCGCGGGAAAGCGACGGCGATCCCCGTCGACAGCTGCAGCGTCGGCGCCGCCTGATGTGCGGCAACGACCGACAGCCACGGTGGCTGGCGCATCTCGGTGAGGACCAGACCCGCGAAGTGCGCCGACTCCACGTCACGAGCCAGCTGCTGGACAGCACCCCACGACGAGGGTTCCGTCATGACGTCGAGCTCCATCAGGGCCATCCTGGCGGGTGAGCGGCGCCTGTGGCGATCTCCAGTAGAAACGCAGCGCTTCTTCACGACATCGCGCGCGATTCCTGGTCCACTTGGGCCCATGGCGGGCAACTACTTGCTGGACAACCAGGATGAGCAGGCGGCGAGACGCTTCGAGGCGTTGTCGGACGTGTTCGATCCCGTCACGTTCCGTCATCTCGACGCCGTCGGCCTGGCGCACGGCTGGCGATGTTGGGAGGTCGGCGCCGGCGGTCCGTCCGTGCCGTCATGGCTGGCGTCGAGAGTCGGCGCCGACTGCGTCATCGCCTCCGACATCGACGTGCGGTGGCTCGGCACGGACACCGCGTTCGGGGTGCTGGAGCACGATGTCGTGACGGACGCCCCGCCTCCTGGCCAGTTCGATCTCGTGCACGCCCGCCTCCTCCTCACCCACTTGCCGGGTCGCGATGTCGCCCTCGCCAACATGGTCGCGGCCCTGCGGCCCGGCGGCTGGCTGGTCGTCGAGGACTTCGATGTGGACTTCCAGCCGTGCGCCACGCCCGACGCCTCCACACCGCAGCAGTACCTCGCCAACCGCATCCGAGCCGGCTTCATCACGCTGCTCGCGGAGCGGGGTGTCGACCTGGAGCTCGGCCGCAAGTTGCCCCGCCTGTTGCGCCAGCACGGACTCGTCGACGTCGCCGCCGACGCCTACTTCCCCCTTGCTCTGCCGGCCGCCGCGGCGCTCGATTGCTCCAACGTCGATCAGGTGCGGGAGGGGCTGGTCGGACTCAAGGTCGCCAGCGACGAAGAGATCGACGGTTACCTGGCGGCTGCCGCGGAGGGCGCGATCGACGTCGCCACGCCGCCGCTCGTCTCGGTCTGGGGTCGCCGGACCGTGTGACCGCTTACGCGCCGAAGAACTCCCTGCGCGCCTCTCGTGCCGTACAGGTAGTAAGATGATTACGACGGCGAGCACGATCGAGACGATCGAGGTGGTGAGGTACGTGCCGTGGTCGAGGCGCACGATGGCGTAGATCGCCACGATGATGTGGAGCACCTCGTAGATCAGGACGAGCGCTCTGGCGATGCGGCTGCCATTGCGCAGCGCCACGGCGAGGAGGATCGAGATCACACCACTGATGATCGCCCCGATACCAATCGACGTGATCGTTCCGGAGCTCTCGTTGACGTCGACGGACGAAATTCTCGTTGTTGCGAAGGCCGATGACTGCGATTCCGGAGATGACGGCCAAGGTGCCGGCGATGATCATCAGGATCGTGATGATCGACAGCAGGACTGGCCGCCGCCGGACGTACGTGTTCGACATGCTCACCTCCCTCGGTTCGCGGTGAACGTAGTGCGGCGACGTCGGTCCGGCGCGGATCAACCGGCCGTCAGCGGCGCGGTCATGGACGACCCCTCCGATCGCATGTCCAGCGCCTCCCGGTCGGTGACGATCAGGACCGTGGCACCTCGATGTTCGGCACGGCGTTCGGCGCGGGCGCTCGTGGCGGCACCGCCGCGTCCACCCGGCACGACGACGATGTCGGACGGGCCGACCGAGTCGGTCAGCCATCCCGCCACGGAAGCGCGCACCTCGCTGACACCGTCGAGCACGTTGCGCAGGTCCGCGTCGAGGTCGTGCTCACACACCACGACCCCCGGCAGCCCCGAGCGCACCAGCCGTGTCGTCACGGCGACCGCCGCTTGGACCGCCGATCGGGGCCGGCTTGCGTGGGTCGGGTCGAGTGGTAGGACGACGCGCTGCGGAGCCACTCCTGACGCCGTGGCGAGGGCGACGGGTGCTTCGACGCGGCGGACGAGGTCGTCAGTTGATCCGGCGAGGCTCTCGATCGTCCCCGGGCTTCGCATGAGGATCAGTGAGCTCTCGAACGAGGCGGCGGCGTGGGCGATGCCATCTTCCAGCGACCGGTCGTAGCGCACGTCGACCTTGGCATCGACTCGGTGACCTGCGATCTCGTGCTCGATGGCCTGCGTCTGTTGCGCCGTGAGCGGCTCGGAGTCGGGCGTGACCACGAACACCGGGCGCACGACACCACCGTCCGCCTGTGCCAGGCGCGCCGCGATCGCCGGCAGCACGTCGCGCTCGGCAACCCGCTCGACCAGCACGAGAACAGACCGGCCGACCTGCTCCGCCTCGATCGGCGGACGGGGGACGCGCGGGCTGAAGTGGGACGCGGCGAACGACGACAGGATCAGGCTGACGACGATCACGAGCATGATCGCGTTGACCGCCGACGAGTCGAACAGTCCGAGTCGCAGCCCGACGAACGTCGCCGCCAGTGTCGCCGCGGCCTGTGAGACCGAGAGCGAGAAGACGACCCCGAGCTCGTCCCAGGTGAGGTGGAAGGCCGGGCGGGCCAACAACACGGCGATGGTCTTCCCGCCGATCGCGCCGACGATGAATATCAGGGCCAGGCCGAGCGTGGTCGGTGACACGAGCTTCGCCGGGTCGATGACCGTCCCCACGGACACCAGGAAGATCGGGATCAACAGCGCCGAGCCGAAGAACTCGATGTGCTCCATGATCTCGCTCTCGTTCGGCACCAGCCGGTTGATGGCGAGGCCGGCGAAGAAGGCACCGACGATCGGTTCGATGCCGACTGCCGATGCGACTGCCGAACCGGTGAGCAGCACGGCGACGGCGAACGTGTAGCGGACGACGCGCCCCCGCCCGATCGTGGCGAAGTAGAGCCGACCGATCCACGGGAGCACGACGAAGCACGTCACGGACAGGATGGCGAGCCCGATCGCGACCTGCGAGATGAGCTCGATCCCGCTGGCATCTCCAGAGGCCTGGCCCGACACGACGGCCAGGACGATCAGCGCCAGCGTGTCGGTGATCACCGTCGCGCCGACCGTGATCGCGACTGCCCGGTTCGTCGACAGGCCGTAGCTGCGTATCAACGGGTACGTGACGAGCGTGTGGGACGCGAACACCGACCCCAGGAGGGCGGCGGCGCCGATCTCGTAGCCGATCGTCGCGCCGAGCGTGAACCCCAACGCGAACGGACCGAAGAACGTCATGAGGGCGAACGCGATGGCTTGGTTGCGGACCTTGGCGAACACGTTGAGATCGAGGTCGAGCCCGGCCATGAACATCAGGTACAGCAATCCGATCGCGCCGAGCAGAGAGACGATCCCACCCTGTGGGTCGGTGAGCCCGAGCACGTTCGGACCGACCACCATGCCGCCGAACAGCAGGCCGACGAGGCCAGGGATGCGCAGTCGCTCGACGATCAGCGGCCCGATCAGGACCACGACGGCGGCGATCAGGAGCTCCCACTCCGGTCCTTCGGGGATCTCGAACTTCACGAACTGCACGCAGCGCCCTCTCTCGGCTCAGCTCGTCAGGATCACGGTGAGGTCATCGGGGTCTTCCGCGAACCGCGGTTCGAGCCACTGTTCGCTCAGATCGGCGATCGTCCCGTCCGTGAGCAGGCGGCGGATCGCCTGGTCGAGCACGCTCAAGTTGTCGGAACCGGCCGGCAGCACGGCGGCGATGGGCTCGACCTTGTCGAACCGGGCGACGGCGACGAGCACGTCGGAGTCATCGGCAGCGACGAGTGCCGCGGCGAGATCGAGCAGCGCGGCGTCGGCACGTCCGTCCACGACCGCCTGCAGCGCCTCGTTGTTGTCCGGCAGCACCAGGGGCGCCTCCTCGGGACGGATCTCGTCCTCGATGAACGACTCTTCGGTCGTCGCCTCGCGCACCGCCCATCGCTGTTCTTGAGCGGTCGCCAGATCGGTCAGCTCGGCGGCATCGCCTCCGTCGCGGCGGGCCACCACCGTCGGTGAGGTCTCGAGGTATGGCACGGAGAACTCGACGTGCTCCTCACGGGCCGGCGTGACGCTGACCTCCTGCAGCGCGAGATCGGCCGTGCCCAGCCGACCTTCGATCACGTCGTCGAAGGGCACCTGGACCACTTCCAGACGCAGGTCGAACTCTTCCGCCAGCGCCATCGCCAGTCCGTACTCGAAGCCGCCGTTGATCTCATCGAGGGCGCCTTCCCAGAAGCCTGGGTCGGGCACCTCGGCCGCGACGACGAGCGTCCCCGGGGTGCCGGAATCGAACTGCCGCTCGGCGACGTCGCGCACGTCGCTGCACGCGGCCCCGGCGACGAGCAGCGCCACGAGGCCGGCTCGGCTCACGACGCGAAGTGTGGCACGGACGATGAGTCGGCAGGTCGACCGACGTCAGACCGGTATGACCGATGACAAGGAAATCCGCGCCCTGATCGAGCGGTGGGCCGATGCGGTGCACGCCGGAGATCTCGACGTCGTGTTGGCGGACCACGCCCGCGACATCGTGATGTTCGACGTACCTCCTCCCCAGGAGGGGGTACGCGGCGTCGATGCCTATCGCGCCACGTGGCCGCCATTCTTCGAATGGCAGCGACAAGGCGCATCGTTCGAGATCGTCGAACTGGCCGTGACCGCTGGCGACGACGTCGCCTTCGCGCATGCCCTGCTGCGTTGCGGGATGCCGCAGGAACTGGAGCAGGAGCCGGACAGGCGGCTGCGCCTGACCATTGGACTGCGCAAGGAGGCCGATCGCTGGGTCGTGGCCCACGAGCACCACTCGTTCACGTCGCCCTGATCCGTCTCCTCACAGCTTGAACAGCTCGCGGACGTTGCCGCCGACGAACTTGGGACGATCCTGCTCGGGGAACGAGGCAACGAGCTCGTTCAGATCCTCGATGTACTCGGGTGTGTGGTCGGCATGCGGGAAGTCCGATGCCCAGAGGAACCGCTCCACCCCGAAACGCTCAGCGAGCGCGGGGATCGTGCGCTCGTCGGGATCACAGCTGATCCACACGCGCTCACGGAAGTACTCGGACGGCCGGTGCTGCAACGGGACGCGCTCGCCGATGAACGTGTGGCCGTACACCGCGTCCATGCGATCGAGCCAGTAGCCGATCCAGCCGCCGCCCGACTCGAGCACGACCACCCTGAGCCGTGGAAAGGCATCGAACACGCCGTAGTCGAACAGCGTCGTGAACTGGTGGCGCACGCCGTCGGACGCCTGCACGGAGGCGAGCAAGCGCAGCTGCTTGACGTTCTCCCACGTCCCCATGCGGGTCCCCTTGGTCCACTGCGGCTCGAACGTCGGGTGGATGGCCAGCGGCACGTCGAGGTCTTGGGCGGCGGCGAACACCACATGGTTGTCCGGGTGACCGAGCGGCCGGCCGTCGTGGGTGAACGGGGCCACGTACCCGCCCTTGGCGCCCTCGCCCACGGCGCGCTCGAGCTCGGTCGCCGCCGCGGCCGGGTCGGAGAGCGAGAGGTGGGCGGTCGGGACCAGCCGCGGCTCCCCGGCGCAGAACTCGCAGATCCACCGGTTGTACGCCCGCGTGTAGGCCTGGGAGAGCGCGGGGTCTTCGACCTCGGCCTCCCACAGCAGGCCGACCGTCGTGTAGAGGAGCACCGTGTCGATGTGCTCTGCGTCGAGCAGGGCAACCCGCTCCTGCGGATGCATCGAGCCGAACGGCGCCTCGCCCAGGTACGTGCGCGCCGGGTTCCGCATCATGTCTGGTAGGTCGGGAGCTCCCATCGCTCCGAGCGTGGCGGGGAAACCGCGGCGGCTCATCTTCGAGCGTCGACCGTCGAGCTCGAGCTCCTCCAGCCCGTCCTCGTCGAGCACGATGCGCAGCGCCCGATCACGGAAGGCCGGGTCGATGTAGGTCTCCCAAAGGTCGGGCGGCTCGAGGATGTGGCCGTCGGCGTCGACGGCTCCGTCGAACGCGACGGCATGGGTGTCGTGGATCGGCTTGCGGGCGGACACAGCGACGGTCATCGCTGCGGACCCTAGGTTCGGCCCCACGCGTGTCCGTTCACCGGACTCTGATGCGGCCGGCGAAGGCGCTGGAGCGCCCGCCGTGCCGAACCGGGTCTCCGCCGCCGCACGACGCGGCCGCCTGCGCTTGATGCGGCCGGCGAAGGCGCTGGAGCGCCCGCCGTGCCGAACCGGGTCTCCGCCGCCGGACGACGCGGCCGACCAGCACCGTCGGCGAGGATCGCGGCCATGGCTCGCATCCCGTATCCCGATCCCACCGAGCTCAGCGAGGAGACGACCGAGTTCTTGGGCCGGCTGCCCGCGTTGAACATCTTCCGGATGCTGGCCGGCGCTGACGGACTGCTGCCGGCGTTCAGCCGCTTCGGCAACCACCTGCTGAACCGGACCGAGCTCGACCCGGTCCTGCGCGAGCTCGTCATCCTGCGCGTCGGTGTGCTCTCGGAGGCGGCGTACGAACTGCACCAGCACGAGGACGTCAGCAGGCGGCTCGGCATGAGCGAGGCGTTGATCGGCGCCGCTCGGGTCGGCCCCGACGATCCTGCGCTCGACGAGCTGCAGCAGCTCGTGCTGCGGTTCACGGACGATGTCGTCATGAACGTGCGGGCGTCGGACGAGACGTTCGAACCCCTGCGCCGGCGACTGACGCCCCGTGCGCTCCAGGAGCTGACCGTCACGATCGGTTGCTACATGCTCGTGTGCCGGTATCTCGAGACGTTCGGCATCGACATCGAGGCACGAGACGAACCCGACTGAGGGACCTGTACGTTCCTCTGCCATGAGCCAGTCCCTGGCGGAGTTCCCGGCTGGATGGGAGCGAGCCCTCGTCATCGCCGCCCATCCCGACGACATCGAGTGGGCTGCGGCAGCGGCCGTGGCAGCGTGGACGGCGGCCGGCAAGGAGGTCGTCTACGTGTTGGTCACCTCGGGTGAGGCCGGCATCGACACGATGGACCCCGAAGGCGCCACCGTGACACGGCAGGCCGAGGAACACGCCAGCGCCTCCATCGTCGGTGTCGCGGAAGTCGAGTTCCTCGGCCATCCCGACGGTCGCGTCGAGGAGAACCTCGCGTTGCGGCGAGACCTGGCGGGCGCCATCCGCCGTTACCGCCCGGAGATCGTCGTCGCCCAGAACCACGACGAACGCTGGGGCTCCGATCCGGGCGCCGGTTGGAACAGCGCCGACCACCGCGCCGTCGGGAGGGCCACGGTCGACGCCATCTCCGATGCGGGCAACCGCTGGATCTTCCCCGAGCTCGCCGCCAACGAGCCGTGGAGCGGGGTGCAATGGATCGCAATCGCGGGCTCACCACGCAACACCCATGCCGTCGACGTGAGCGACGTCCTCGACGTTGGTGTCGCCTCCCTCGCCGCCCACGCCGAGTACCTGAGGGCGCTCGGCATCGAGGACCCCGAGGCGTTCGCCCGGGAGACGCTCGCGTCACAGACGTCGTCCGTCGCCGAGCGCTTCGACGGGCGGCCCGGCGTGGCGTTCGAGCTGATCCCCGGCCCGGCCGCGCCGTGACGGACGCTTCGTCGAACGTCCGCGTGTGTTCCTGGTCGATGCCGCCCTAGGAAGCCGGACCTGACGGTTGGGCGAGGTCGTCGACGACCTCGCCGCCGTCGAGAGCGAGCAGCATCACCGGCGGTCCGACGACCTTGGCGCTGCGACTCCCTCCGCCGACGACGATCCGGTCGCGCTCCATCACCCTGTGGTCGATCCACAACGGCAGTCCCGGCGGCAGGGCGAAGGGCGTGACGCCACCGATGGCCATCCCGGTCACCTCGGCGGTCACGTCGGCTGGCGCGAAGGAGGCCTTGCGTACACCGAGCCGCTTGCGCACCGTCCGATTGACGTCCAGTCGGGTCGTTGCCAGCACGACGCACACCGCGTATCGAGGAGGCTCGGATCGACCGACCACGAGGATCGCGTTGGCTGAGTCGTCCATCGCGTAGCCATACGCAGCGCAGAACTCCGCAGTGTCGGCGAGTGCCGGGTCGCACTCGATCACGTCGACGTCCTGGAGTGAGGCGACGGCATCACGTACCTGCCGTTCGATGTCGTCCATCGACGGTGACACTACGGGTGGGTCACACGCCGGCGTCCAACGGCGATGCCGGGGGGCCGTCGGACACCAGCTGGGCGATCAGCTGTGGCAGTCGGCGCGGGGCGAAGACCGTGGCCTCGGGCGCTGCCGCCAGTTCGTCGAGCGTCCACCAGCGCAGCTCATGGAGCCGCTCGGCTCGCAGCTGCTCCCACGTGAGACGAGGGCGCGGCTCGAAGGCCGGAGCGCGCACGAGGTAGACGCGGTCGCGCTGGCCGTCCCACTGCCCGTCGAGGAACGGGATGATGTGCAGGCGATCCCAGACGTGCGGGCCGATCTGCAGGCCATCCAGGCCGAGCTCCTCGTCCAGCTCGCGGCGCAGCGTGGCCTCGTCGTCCTCGCCCGGCTCCTGGCCCCCGCCCGGCGTCGCCCACACCGTCACGGTGGGGAACTCGAAGCGGACCAGCAGGACGCGGTCGTCCGGATCGAGGAGGACAGCTCGGACCGACGATCGGATCCGCAGCTCGTCGGCCACCACCCTCAGTCGTCCGGCTTGTCGGGAAGCCCGTCGTTGAATGCCCGATACATCTCGTAGATCGACTTGCACTTCTCGCAGATCGGCAGCTGTTTGGGGTCGCGCGACGGCACCCAGACGTGACCGCAGAGCGCCTCCACGGGGATGCCGTAGATGCGCGCCTCGAGGACCTTGGCCGCCGCAGACTCGCCGGGCTCCACCTTCACGATGTGGGCGTGAGCCGGTTCGCCGGGTTCGACGACCTCCTCGATGTCCGTGTCGAGCTGCGGTCTCGTGCGCAGCGGAGCCAACGCTGGTTCAGCCACGGCCCCAGTCAACCACCCGGCGTGATGTCAGCGACCCGACTTGGCACCTGGGACGAACACCCGTACACTCGTTATCGTGTTTGCGACCGTGATCGGCGCCATCGTGGCCGTCGGGGCCGCTGTCGCGGCGGTCGCTCGTCCGGCGCCGAAGCTGATCCCGCTCAGGGTGCGGGCTCGCCGCCGCCGCTGACGCGCTTCACTGGCCTGGCTGCTCGCGAGGCTCCAACGACGCCAGTTCCGCCGCCATGTTGGCGCGCGCTCGCCGCTCCCAACGAGATCGCCCCGCCTCGGTGCTGTACATCGGCTGGCGATCGAGGAGCCGGCGCAGGACAGCTCCCCGTCCGGTGCGCCACTGCTCGTCGTCGAGCGCGCCGTGCTCGGCCCGCACGCCGGTGACGTACGCCTGGTAGGCGGCAGGGTCGCTGCCGAGCACTGCAAGGTCGGCATCGAGCAGGACCGCCTCGTCGGCATTCTCGGTCGGTTCGTGGCCCGCCGTCGCTCGCACGAGCTCTGAGACGTGTGAGCAGCGGTCCGCCGACCACCCGAGCCCGCCGAGCACCCGCTCGGCCAGCGCCGCACTGCGCGCCTCGTTGTCGTCGGCATCGACGTCGTACACCGCGTCGTGGAAGAACGCCGCGGCGATCACGGACGCTTCGTCGTTGACGGGCACGATCGCCGCCAGCTCGCGCACGTGACGCACAGTCCAGGTGACGTGGCGGACCCCGTGGTACTGGCGATGTGGGGCACGGTGCCGACCGACGACGTCGTCGAACGCCTCCCACGCCTCCGGCGACGTGCCCACGGCCTCGCTCCACGCAACCCGCAGCTCGGCATCGTCGGTCACGCCGTCAGTGTGCCGGGCAGACTGAACGACGATGACGGTGCTCGTGGACGAACCTCGGTGGTGGTGGCGCGGGCGTCGGTGGTGCCACCTCGTGAGCGACGAGTCGCTGAACGAGCTCCACGCCTTCGCCGAAGGCCTGGGCATCCCACGACGAGCGTTCCAGGGGGACCACTACGACGTCCCGGAAGAGCACCGCTCGGAGGCGGTCGCTGCCGGTGCGGTCGAGGTCGAGAGCCGGGAACTGGTGCGCCGGCTGCGCGCCGCGGGTCTGCGCCTGACGCCGGCCCAGCGCCGTGCCCGAGTCGGCTGACTGGAGCGACTGGGCCTAGGTCCTGCGCCGAGTGCGGCTCAGGTCCCTTGGCTCCCAGCCGCGATCTGGAGGATGCTGGAGGGGGACATCGAAAGGGGGACCAACGATGATCAGTTGGTTTCAGCGGGAGGTCATCGATGAGGGGAAGCTTCCCCTGTTCCTCTGCTTGCTCGCCTTTCTGGTGACGTTCGTCGCGACCAGGGTGATCACGCGGCTGATTCGCGCCGGGAAGGGTCCCTTCAAGAACAACGTGTCGGAGAGCGGCGTGCACGTGCACCACGCCGTGCCGGGGCTCATCCTCCTGCTCGTCGGCGCGTTCCTGTCGCTGTGGGTCGGCTCGGAGAGCCCCTGGGCCGAGGCCGCCGCGATCCTCGTCGGCATCGGCACGTCGCTCGTCCTCGACGAGTTCGCGCTGATCCTGCACCTCGACGACGTCTACTGGAGCAAGGAGGGCCGTATCTCGGTCGAGATGGTCAGCCTGTGCGTCGTCTGTCTCGGCCTCGTGCTCGTCGGCGCCAGCCCCTTCGACTTCGGGGAGGACGACGGCACGCTGTCGGTCGGTGCCCGCGTCGCCGCTGTGAGCGCAACCCTCGCGCTCCATGTGTTCTGCATCGTCGTGACGGTGATGAAGGGCAAGTACAAGATGGCGCTGCTCGGGATCTTCGTCCCGCTGATCGTCTACGTCAGCGCCATCCGGTTGGCCCGTCCGGACTCCCGCTGGGCCAAGCGGCGCTACGGGGAGAGGAGGCCGAAGAAGCAGGCGAAGGCAGAGCGCCGGGCGGCCAAGTGGGATGCCCGCTTCGGGCCGATCACCGGCTGGCTGAGCGACTTCATCGCCGGCAAGCCGACGCAGCCGCAGCCGCAGCCAGAACCGGAGCCATCGACGCACTGAGTCGGCCAGGACGGCGGCGGCGCTCACGGCCAACGAGGCGACTCGCCGAGCAGGTCGCGAGGGCACCACGCGGTGGGTGGCCCGGTGTCCGTGGAGATGACGAACCACTCGAGCAGCTCGACACCTGCGAGCTCGGCGAGATCGCTTGCTTCGAGCCAGCGATCGCCGTCGCCCGGCTCGGGGCCGCCGCCCGGGCGCACCGTCGCCAGGACGAGGTAGCCCTCGGTCGGGACGTCGGCCATCGAGCACGCCATGGACTCGACGAGGTGCTCGACGACGTCGAGCAGCGAGTCGGGCTCGTCGGTGCCGTCGACCACCACGATCGTGCGACCGCGCAGGTCGTCCTCCAACACCAGCGCAATGGTCTCCGACCGCAACGGCCGACTGATCGCCAGCCGGATCACGGCCAACGCGGCGTCGGCGCTGTCGACAGGATCGACGCCGCCGCGTGGCGTGCGGTGCACTTCACAGAACTGGGACACGGTCCCTCCCGGCGAACGGGGCCAAGCGGCCCTCGCGGATGCAGGAGGATGTCGGTGCCGGTCACCCTATGCAGTGGGTGTCACAGCGGATCTGGCTGGAGCTCCGCCACGGCGGCTCGGGGCAGCCTGGCGAGGGCGACGGTCGTCGCCGCGCCACCCGAGACGACGAGCACCGCGATGGCGACCGACGTGCCGCTGGCCAGCACACCGATGAGGGGCGAGGCGACGAGGAAACCCAGCCGTGCGCCGGACGAGAACGCCGCCATGCCCGAGTGCGACCCGTGGGTCAACTCGCTGGCGGCGCGGAAGAGCAGCGGGAACAGTGTCGAGAGACCGAGGCCGGTGATGAACAGTCCGACGCCGGCGGTGATCGACGACGGCACGAGTGTCGCGATGAGCACTCCGACGGCGGCGAGGCCGGCACCGCCGCGGCGGGTCCGCTCCAGGCCGTAGCGGTCGGTGACGTGGTCACCGACGACACGCCCGACGAGCATCCCGCTGGCCACGGCGACGAAGCCCAGCCCGGCGGCGCCCGGCCCGAGGTCGAACCGATCGGTCATCAACAGCGCGGCCCACTCGTTGGGGGGAGCCTCGGCGAGGGCGATGGCGAGGCCGACGAGGAACAGCCGCCCGATGATCGCCCGCGAGCCGACGCCGGGCGGAGGTGCGGCTTCGTGTGCATCCTCGAACGCCCTGCGGTCTGGCAACAGCCAACGGGCCGCGATGAGCGTGGTCGCGACGAGGACGGCCGCCGTGATCAACAGCTGGGTGCGAAGGCTGATGCCAGCCGCAGCGGCGCGACTGGCGATGATGCCGCCGGTGACGGCTCCGGCGGACCACAAGGCATGGAATCGGGTGATGATCGATCGACCGACCCTCCGCTGGAGCTCGACCGCCTGGGCGTTCATCGCGACGTCGGTGAGGCCGTCGAGGGAACCGAGGACGATGAGCGAGCAGAACACGAGCAGCGCCGTTGGTGCGATACCCATCAACGGCAACGCCATGGACAGCCCGGCCGACGTCACGAGCGTCATCGTGCGGCTTCCGAAGCGATCGACGAGCCGGCCGCTGAAGCCGCTCGCGGCGAGGCCTCCCACGCCGGCTCCGACGAGCGTGATGCCGAGGGCGGCGTCCGAGATGCCCAGGCGGTCCTGGATCTCTGGCAGCCGCGGCATCCACGACGCGAAGGTCACCCCATTGACGAGGAACACGACGCTGATCGCGACGCGGGCGGAGCGCGCGCCGTCTCGACGGGTCTCGTTCACTCGACCGGCCGGCGCCGCTGGCGTTTGATCTCGCTGCGCCGCTCCTTGTCCTCGCGGCGGCGCCGCTGCCCCGCCTTCGTGGGTCGGGTCGGGCGGCGGGCCGGCGGCGGGGGAGCGATCGCGCCGGCGACGAGCTCGGCGAGGCGCTGCTGGGCCAGCTCACGGTTGCGCAGCTGAGACCGGCGGTCCGATGCCACGACGGTGATCACCCCGTCGACCAGTGATCGCCCTAGACGCTCGTGGGCCCGCTGCCGTTGGACGGGCGACAGCACGGGGGAGCGCTGCAGATCCCACGACAGCTCCACACGCGTGTCGGACGTGTTCACGTGCTGGCCACCGGCGCCTGAGGACCGCGAGAAGCGCCAGCGCAGTTCGCTGGCAGGGATCGTCACCGCCGCCGAGACGGGAACGTCGTCGCTGGCCACGCCCCCAGTGTGTCCTCCGCGGACGCTGCCACACTGGCTCGGTGCATCTCGGCCTCTTCCACATCAACATGGGCCTGCGTGTCCAGCCCGATCAGCTCGTGGCGACCGCCCAAGCTGCCGAGGCGGCCGGTTTCGAGTCGCTGTGGGCCGGCGAGCACGTCGTGCTGCCGGATCCACAGGTTCCGCCGTCGCCGATGGCGCCCCAGGACCCGGCGCTCGACCCGTTGGTGGCGCTGGCGTTCGCCGCTGCGGCAACGTCGACGATCCGCCTGGCCACCGGCATCGTGATCCTCCCGCAACGCAATCCGGTCGTGCTGGCGAAGCAGACGGCGAGCGTCGACGTGCTGAGTCGGGGCCGCCTCACGCTCGGGGTCGGGGTCGGCTACCTCGAGCCCGAGTTCAGGGCGATCGGTGCCAACTTCCCCGAGCGCGGCGCCGTGACGGACGAGTTCCTCGATGCGCTGGAGCACCTCTGGTACGACGCGCATCCCGAGTACCACGGCCGCTTCGTCGAGTTCGCCGGCGTCGATGCGCATCCCCGTCCGGTCCAGCAGCCCGTTCCGGTGGTCATCGGCGGACACTCCTCACCGGCCTTCCGCCGGGCGGTGCGTCGTGGTCACGGCTGGTACGGCTATGCCTTGACGCCCGAGCAGACGGCCGAGTGCCTCGATGGCCTGCGGGTGGCTGCCGACGAGGTCGAGCGGCCGTCCGAGATCGGTCGACTCGAGATCTCGGTGACGCCTCGTGGCCGGCTCACATCGGAGCGGGCGGAGGCCTTCGCGCAGCTCGGCGTCGACCGTCTCGTCGTGTCGCCTCGCTCGCCCGCCGACTCCGCCGACGAGACGATCACGACGGCCCTCGAGGCCGTGGCGCGGCTCGCCTGATCGGATTCTGAGGAGAGTTGGTTGCGCTCAGCGCAACCAACTGTCGTCAGAATCGCTAGCGGGCGACGAAGTACTTGGCCTGGGGGTGGTGGCAGAGCAGGGCAGACGTCGTCTGCTCCGGTTGGTACTGCCAGCCGGTCTCCTCGCTGACCTCGATGCCCAGTCGCTCGGCGCCCAGCAGCCGAGCCACCGTGGCGTTGTCCTCGAGGTCCGGGCACGCCGGGTAGCCCCACGAGTACCGCCCGCCGCGGTACTGCTGGCGGAACAGGCCGCCGATCGTCGGGCCGTCCTCCGCCACGAACCCCCACTCCTCGCGGATGCGGCGGTGCCAGTACTCGGCGAGCGCTTCGGCCATCTCGACGCCGAGCCCGTGCAGCAGCAGGTACTGCTGGTACTCGTTGGCGGCGAACAGCTTCGCCGCCGCCTCGCTCACGGCACGGCCCATCGTGACGATGTGGAACGCCGCGTAGTCGACCTCGCCCGAGTCGATCGGGCGGAAGAAGTCGGCGATGCACAGGAAGGGTGCCACTTGCTGGCGGGGGAACGGGAAGCGCGCCGCCTCGGCCGACCGTGATTCGTCGGTCCAGACGACCAGGTCGTTGCCATCGCCGTTGGCGGCGTAGTAGCCGTACACGACCTGCGGCACGAGCACCCCGGAGGCCTTCGCGGCCGCCAGCTGCTCGCGAAAGACGGCGCGGATCCGTGACTTGAACTCGACGTCGCTCTCCGGTTTCCCGGTGTCGTCCTTCTCCGGGCGGAACTGCCACTGGTTGCGGTAGAGGGCAGTCTCGTTCACGTACTCGGCGATCTCGTCGAGCCCGATGCCCTTGACGACGCGCGAGCCGAGGAACGGCGGTTGGAACACCTCGTTGTCGGTCGCCACGTCCGGTGATCGCCGCGGCACCTCGACGACCGTGGCGCCGTCACCGGTGCGCTCGGGCAGCACCCGGCCGGTCGGCACCCGCCCGAAGTCCGGGTCCCACTCGCCGGTCCGCTTCATCCCCATCAGCGACTCCAGCGTCGACAGCCCTTCGAACGCGTCCCGCCCGTAGAACAGGCGACCCTCGTACAGCTCGCGCAGATCGCGCTCGACGTAGCGCCGTGTCAGCGCCGCGCCGCCGAGCAGCACGGGCACCTCCGTCAATCCGAGCTCGTTGAGCTCGGCCAGGTTGTCGCGCATGATCAGTGTCGACTTGACGAGCAGTCCACTCATCCCGAGCGTGTCCGCCTCGACTTCCTTGACCTTGGCGACCATCTCCGAGATCGGCACCTTGATGCCGAGGTTGTGGACCTCGTAGCCGTTGTTCGTGCAGATGATGTCGACGAGGTTCTTGCCGATGTCGTGCACGTCGCCCTTGACCGTCGCGATGACGAGCTTGCCCTTCCTCGCCGAGTCGCCGACCTTCTCCATGTGCGGCTCGAGATAGGCCACCGCGGTCTTCATCGTCTCTGCCGACTGCAGAACGAACGGCAGCTGCATCTGGCCGGAGCCGAACAGGTCGCCGACGACCTTCATGCCGCCGAGCAGCACCTCGTTGACGATGTCGAGCGCAGCGAGGCCACCTGCCATCGCTTCGTCGAGATCGCCGGTCAGGCCGTCCCGGTCGCCGTCGATGATCCGGTGGTGGAGTCGCTCCTGCACCGGGAGCCCCGAGCGGTCGGGCTTCTCGGTCTTCGTCGACTTGACGTCGGCGAACACATCGAGGAGGTGGGCCAGCGGGTCGTACGTGTCGGTCCGGCGGTCCCACACCAGATCGAGGCAGACCTCCCGCTGGTCGTCGGGCAGCCGGTTGAGCGGGACGATCTTGCCGGCGTGCACGATCGCCGAGTCCAGTCCGGCCTGCACCGCCTCGTGGAGGAACACGCTGTTGAGGGCGTGGCGGGCGGCGGGGTTGAGCCCGAAGCTGACGTTGGACACGCCGAGCGTCGTGTGGGCGCCGGGGATCTCGGCCTTGATGCGGCGGATCGCCTCGATCGTGTAGATGGCGTCCCTGCGCAGGTCGTCGTCGCCCGTGGACAGCGGGAACGTCAGGGCGTCGAAGATCAAGTCGCTCGAGGTCAGGCCGTAGCGCTCCGTGGCGATCTCGTGGATGCGGTGCGCCACCTCCATCTTCCACTCGACGTCGCGGGCCTGGCCGCGCTCGTCGATCAGCAGGCAGATGACGGCCGCGCCGTACTCACGGGCCAGCGACATCACGCGGTCGAAGCGGCTGTCGGGCAGCTCGCCATCCTCGAGGTTTGCCGAGTTGAGGATCGGTCGACCGCCGATGTGCTGCAGTCCGGCCTCCAACACGGGCGTCTCGGTCGAGTCGAGGACGAGAGGGACGCTCGACTGCGTGGCGAAGCGCTTGGCGATCTCGTCCATGTCCAAGGCGCCGTCTCGACCGACGTAGTCGACGCACACGTCGAGCACGTGGGCCCCTTCTCGAACCTGCTCGTTGGCCATCTTCGTGCAGCTGTCCCAGTCGCTGGCGAGCATCGCCTCGCGGAAGGCCTTCGACCCATTGGCATTCGTCCGCTCGCCGATGATCAGGAACGACAGGTCCTGCTCGATCGTCACCGGGCTGTAGATCGACGCCACGCTCGGCTCGCTCGTGGGCTCGCGGTGCGCGGGCGTGAGGTCGCGCACTGCCTCGACGACCTGTCGCAAGTGCTCGGGCGTCGTGCCGCAGCAACCACCGACCACATGGACGCCGAGCTCGGATACGTGCCGGGCGTGGAACTGCGCGAGCTGCTCGGGTGTCAGGTCGTAGTGGGTCCGCCCGTCGACCACACTCGGCAGCCCGGCATTGGGCAGCACGCTGATCGGCAGCGGCGAGTGCTGGCGGAGGTAGCGCAGGTGCTCCTGCATCTCGGCCGGTCCGGTGGCGCAGTTGATGCCGAGCACGTCGGGCCTCATCGCGGCCACCGACACGACGGCCGCGCCGATCTCCGTGCCGACCAGCATCCGGCCGGTCGTCTCCATCGTCACCTGGACCTGCAGCGGGACCTTGCGGCCCTCCGCCTGCATCGCCCGCCGGCAGGCGATGATCGCCGCTTTGACCTGGAGCAGGTCCATGCACGTCTCGACGATGAACAGATCGACGCCACCCGCCAGCAGACCGCGGGCCTGCACCTCGTAGGCGTCGCGGAGCTCGCTGAAGTTGATGTGGCCGAGGCTCGGCAGTTTCGTGCCGGGTCCGATCGAGCCCCCGACGTATCGGGCCCGGCCGTCGGCGGCGTAGCCGTCGGCCACCTCGCGAGCGATCCGCGCGGCGGCCACGTTCAGGTCGTGAGCGCGATCGGCGATGTCGTACTCGGCGAGGACCGGCGCGAAGCTGCCGAAGCTGGCGGTCTCGATGGCGTCGACGCCGACGTCGAAGAACGCGGCATGCATGCCGGCGATGACGTCGGGCCGCGTGAGGCACAGCATCTCGTTGCAGCCCTCGAGGGACTGCCCGCCGAAGTCGTCGGCCGAGAGGTCGAGTCCCTGCACGTACGTGCCAAAGGCACCGTCGAACACGACGACTCGCTCGGCGACGGCATCGAGGTAGAGCTGCTGCGCCATGGAGTCACGAGGCTACTGGCGCGCCTTCGTCGGCGCGGGGGAGGTTGGCGGGTGGTCGCGAGCCGAACCCCCGACGTTCAGAACAGCATCACGTCGACCTCGTTGCCGGCGAGGATGGCGCCGGCGGTGGTCATCGTGTCGCGGCGGACGAGGAAGTGCTGGGTCACGGCGTGGATGTCGCGGAGGCGACGCTGCAGCGGGCAGGTTGCGTACACCGAGCTGCCGCCGCCGCTGCGGTAGGCCGTGTCGACGACGCGGGCGGCGGCGTCCGTCGCCCAGACCGCGGCCGCCCTGACGCGGGCGCTCTCGAGGAGTGTCGGCTCGATGCCTTCCACGCCCCTCGCCCACACCGTCGCCGCGGTCTCGTAGGCCAGCGCCCGTGCCGCCCGGAGCTCAGCGTCCGCAGTGGCGAGATCGAACTGGAACGAAGGGCTCGTGGCGAGCGGCGCACCGGCCAGGAGCGGCACCTTGTGCGTGGCCAGCCCGACGATGTCGTCGAGGGCACCCTGCGCAATGCCGACTGCGAGAACGGCGAGGCAGCACGAGTACAGCGATGGCGGTGGGATGCGCACCGCGGGTTCGTCGACGCACGGCGCCTCGTCGAAGACGAGCAACGTCCGCTCGGGCGCGACGACGACACCATCGACCCGGATGTGGTGGCTCCCCGTCCCACGCAACCCGGAGACCGTCCACGTGTCCTCGATCACGACCTGGTCCGGCGTGAACAACGCGATGCGCAACTGCGGGACTCCGTCGACGATGCCCTCGAGGCAGTCCCCGTACAGCCAGTCGGCGTGCTCGCAGCCACTGACGAAGGCCCACCGGCCGGTGACGCGGTAACCACCATCGACCGCTTCGACCGAGCCGGTGGGGTTGATCGCTCCGGCGATCACGACGTCGGGTCCGGCGTCGAAGATGCTGTCGAACGTCGGTCTCGGCAGCCCGGCGAGATCGGGCCATGATGCGCCACCGATCATCACGGTCCAGCCGACCGAGGCGTCTGCCCGGGCGAGCGCCTCGAAGACGCGCATCGCGCTCGGCAGGTCGGCACCGACACCGCCGTGGCTGGCGGGGCGGGTCAGCCGGAAAGCGCCGGCCGCCTTGAGCTCGTCGAGCAGGTCGGCGGGCAGCCGCCGCGCCTCCTCGATCTCAGCTGGCCCGGCCGGCGATCGTTGGCGCCAGTTGTTCGATGGCGGCCAGCACGTCGGGGGCCGTCGTCACGGATTCGTTCACCATGGTCACGACTGCTCCTCCTCGCGTCGCAGCATCGGCGCCTCGGCGGCGTGCCGGGCCCGCAGCGCGTCGTCCCACCCGCCGTTGCAGTACCCGACCGCCTCGGTGATGCGGCCGTCGCGCACCTCGCACATCCAGACGCGATGAGCGACGAACGTCTGCTCGCCGTGCTGCGTCTCCTCGTGCTCCATGACGAAGCCGGTCGACGTCGGCAGCACGCGGCAGGATGCGTGCCGACGGCGTCCCTTCAGCGATCGACCGCAGCTGGCGGCCGAAGGCGTCTGGTCCCTGCAACTGGAACCGCCAGAACGGCGGTCGCAGGTCGAAGAAGGCGTCCTCGGTGAACAGTGTCCTCGCCGGCGTCGAGCGTCTCGAAGCACCGGTTGAAGCCGGAGCTCAGGCGCTCGACGGTGGCTGTCGTGGTGCGATGGTGTCGGCTCAGCATGGAGCGAACGTACGGAGAGCGACGGTGGCGGCGCATCGCCTCGATGCACCATTTGTACCGCTCACGCGTGGTGTGTTTGCACCATGACCTACAGCAGCTCGTGCTCGTAGGCGTATGCCGTGGCCGCCACTCGCGACGACAGGTCGAGCTTCGTGAAGATGTTCTGCACGTGCCGCGAGACGGTGTGCGGGCTGATCACGAGCTTGGAGGCGATCTCCCGGTTCGTGCGACCGGCGGCGACGAGCCGGAGCACCTCCAGCTCCCGGCCGGTGAGCGGCGAGGGCGTGGTCGGGCGAAGCGACTCGAGCGAGGCAAGATCGGGTTTGGCGCCGAGCTGTTCGAACGTGGCCTGCGCTGCGCGCAGCTCGACGTCGGCGCCCTCGTGGTCGCCCACGGCTCGGCAGGCGCACGCGATGTCGACCCGGCCACGGGCGGCTTCGTAGGGCATCCCGAGCGTGCGCCACCCCGCGCTGGCGCGGCGGAGCGCGATCAGCGCACCCCTGGCGTCGCCCTCGGCGAGCAGCACGGTGCCCGCGGCGCGGTCGGCGATGGCGTGCAGCAGCGGTGCATCGATGAGATCGGCGAAGCGGGCCAGCTCCACATTGGCCGTCCGCGCCTGTTCGACGGCGCCGGCCGCGAGGTGGATGTCGACGGCGGCGGCCAGCACGGCGAGGCGCGTGCGGGGATCGTTGGCGGCGAGCATGCGGTCGATGGCGTCGCCGGCTGCGGCGACGTCTCCCTCCGCCAGCCGCAGCAGGGCGACACCCGGTGCCGGGTCCCGCCCGAGCTCCGCAGCGTCGTGGTAGGCGCGGGCCGCCGCCGCGAACTCGCCACGCAGCCGATGCAGCTCCCCTTGCTGGTAGCGGGCGACACCGAGCGCCGGGTGGAAGGGGTCCGAGAGGCGGGCGCGGGCCAATTCCGCCTCGGCGATCGCCGCGGGCCAGTCCCCGTGCGCCTGCAGCACCTGCGAGCGGTGGACCAGGCACTGCCCGCGGTAGGGGACGAGGTCGGGCTCGGAGCTGCACCACGCCCGCAGGGCTTCGGTCCATTCGGTGGCGCGCCGCAGGTCGAAAACGTCGACGCACGCCTCGATCACCGCGCAGTACACGATCCCCGCAGGGATCGGTGTGACCTCACCCGTGGTGACCGACACCATGACCTCGTCGAGCAGCCGTACCCCGCGGCTGATCTCGCCGAGCGCCAGCGAGACCTGACCGCGGCCGAGCATGCCGAGCGCGAGGAGGTCGCGATCACCACACCGGCGAGCGATGTCGACGATTCGGTCCGCCAATTCGCTCGCCGTTGTCAGGGTGCCGCCCTCGAGCAGCTCCAGGAAGTCGCCGACGAGTAGGAATCCGCGTGATGCGCAGGCCGGTTCGGCATCTTCGACCAGGCGCTCGGCGCGGGCCCGCCACCCGCCGGCGCGAGCCATCTCTCCGCGCAGGAGGAGCGTGAAGGCGAGCCAGAACGCGCAGCGGGCGGCACGGTCGCGGTCGTCCGCCGCGAGTGACGCGAGATGTGCTCGTTCCCACGCGTCGGCGCTGGCCTCGTCGCGTCCGAGGAGGTAGGCGGTGATCGCCAGGCGCTCGAGATCGTCCACGTCCAACCCGTCCGCAGGGGCGAGCAGCTCGTACGCCTCGCGCCACGACCGCCGTTCAAATGCCTCCCGTGCGAGGTCGGCTGCGGCCACGCCGCCATTCTCGTCCCACCGCGGCAGAATCTCCTCCATGCCCACGGCCGCCACGTTCAACCCGACGCCCTCCATCGAGCGCTCGAGCGCGGTGCGCGTTGCGGTCGCGAGGTCCGTCCCGACGGCCGCCGACGTCGTCGGCTATCCCGTCGGCGAACACGGCCCCGTTGCGCGCCAGCTCGGTCTCGACCGGGCGACGTTGACGGCAGCCGGCTTCGAGGGCAAGGTCGGCCAGACGCTGAGCATGCCGCGCCGCGGCGGTGCGTCCGTGATCGCTGTTGGCGTCGGTGACCCTGCCAAGTTGGATGCGGCCGCGCTGCGCGACGCGGCTGCCGCATTCGGCCGGGCCACGGGCAAGCACGGCCGTTTGGTGACCACCCTGGCGGACGCCGACAGCGTTCGCGCCGAGGTGGCGGGGCGAGCGGTCGTGGAGGGTCTGCTGCTGTCGCGCTACCGATATGGCGCGCTCAAGAAGGAGACGCCCGGCGCTGACCTCGAGGAGGTGACGCTCGTCGTCGGCGCGGCGCGGGCGAAGGGCGTGGGCGTCGGTGCCGAGCGAGGGCGCGTGGTGGCGGGTGCGGCGCAGCTCGCCCGCGACCTCGCCAACACGCCGCCGGGACATCTCACGGCGCGCCGCATGGCCGAGATCGCCGTCGAGGTCGCCGCCTCGAGCGGGCTCGAGGCGGACGTGTTCGACGAGGCGGCGCTGGCGGAGATGGAGTGCGGAGGGCTGCTCGGCGTCAATGCCGGCAGCGAGGAGCCGGCGCGCATGATCCGCCTGACCTACCGGCCGCGGGGACGACGGGCGGGTGGCCACCTGGCGATGGTCGGCAAGGGGGTCATGTACGACTCCGGCGGCATCAGCCTGAAGCCCACCGATCCGATGCACGCGGCGATGAAGATGGACATGTCCGGTGCCGCCGCCGTGCTGGCTTCGATGTCGGCGCTTTCGGCCCTCGGATGCCGCACGGAAGTGACCGGCTACCTGATGTGCACCGACAACATGCCGTCAGGCTCGGCCATGAAGCTCGGTGACGTGCTCCACATCCACGGCGGCACGACGGTCGAGGTCCACAACACCGACGCCGAAGGCCGGCTGGTGTTGGCGGACGGGCTCGTGTTGGCGAGAGAGCAGGAGCCCGACGCGATCGTCGACATCGCCACGCTGACCGGGGCGTGCCTGGTCGCCCTCGGGCCGGCGATGGCGGGCGTCTTCGGCAACGACCAGGCTTGGGTCGACCAGGTGCTGGATGCGTCGGGGCAGACCGACGAGCAGGTGTGGCAGCTGCCGCTCGAGCAGAAGCGGTACCGCAAGCTGCTCGACTCCGACGTGGCGGACGTCAAGAACGTCGGCGGACCGTACGGCGGGGCGATCACCGCCGCGGTGTTCCTGTCGGAGTTCGTCGGCAACGTGCCGTGGGCGCACCTGGACATCGCCGGCCCGATGAAGGTCGATGCAGATGACAGCTGGCGCTCGAAGGGCGCCACCGGCTTCGGCACGCGCCTCCTCATCGACCTGGCGATGGACTTCCGCCCACCCCGCGCCGACCTAGTGGTCAGCGGAGGTGCACGGACGCCGCCTGTGCAGGTCAGTTTGCTCACGAGGTGATCTCGTCGACACGGACCGGGCGGTGCTCCTCGACCGACTTGATCGCCGCCAGCGCGATCGCCAGGGCTCTTTTGGCGTCGTCGCCCGTGACCGGCAGAGGCGTCCCATCGCGAACCGCATCGACGAACGCCTGGAGCTCCGCGGCGTAGGCGCCGATGAACAGCTTGGTGTCCATCCGGGCTGTGTCGGCGTGCACTCCTTCGGGTCCGAACACCGCGGGCCGTCGTGCTCCGCTGATCACCGGCGGTCACCATGCCGTTCGAACCGAACACCTCTGCTCGGATGTCATAGCCGTACGTGCGCCGAGAAGTTCGCTTCGGCCGTGGACATCGCCCCGTTGTCCCAGCGGATCAGCACCACGGAGGTGTCCAGGAGCCCGTTGTCCTTGAAGTCCGGTGCGACGAGTGCGTCCGCCATGGCGAAGACCTCGATCGGCGAGGATCCCGGATTCAGCCAGGCAAGCGTGTCGAAGTCGTGGATCAGCGTCTCGAGGTAGATCGTCCACGGCGGCACGCCTGCCGGATTCGCCAAACCGGGGTCGCGGGTGAGCGACCGCATGAGCTGCACCGTCCCAACGTGGCCAGCGACGACCGCGTCGTGTGCCGCCTCGAAGCCGGCATCGAACCGCCGGTTGAAGCCGACCTGGAGCGGCACCCCCGCCTCGGCGGCGGCGTGGATTGCGCGGTCGGCGTCGGCCAGCGTCAGCGCCATCGGCTTCTCGCACCACACCGGCTTCCCGGCGGCTGGCCGCGCCGACGATCAAGTCGGTGTGGAACCTTGCGGGCGCCGCGATGGCGACGGCATCGACGTCGAGATCGCCGATGAGCCCAGCCGGGTCATCGGTCGACCGAGCGCCGTACTGCTCAGCGAGCCGTTGAGCGGCGCCCGGTGCCGGGTCGGCGACCATCGCCAGCGTCGCGCCGACAACTCGCTGCGCGATCGACGATGCGTGGAACGTGCCGATCCGGCCGGCCCCGATGAGTCCGATGCGGATCGGCGTTCGAGCAGCCACGGCGTCCTCCTTCGAGTCCTAGTTGTAGCCCGCGCCGGCGTTGGTGCCGGGCTGGCGGCCACCGCGATGAGCGATGAGTGGTCAGACGGCACTCATCGCTCATCGCGACCTAGTCTCGTCGGGGCGGCGCGAAGGACGAGTTGGCAGGCCTCGGCGGCGGTCGGCGGCGGGACGCCGACGGCGACGAGCTGAGGTTCGAGAACGCCGCGATCGTCGCCGGCCGCCAACATCGCGGACGCCAGCGTGTGCGCTCGCTCGAGCACGTCCAGCCGGACCGTGGTGCGGGTCCACCGTTCGTGCGCGGTCTGCAGTGCCGTCGGCAGCCGCAGCAGGTGGCGCTGCGAGATGGACGGGACCCGACGCCGCACCACCCAGCTATCGGTCAGGCGGTTGGCAACGCCGAACATCACGCATCGCTGCAGCGCCTTGGCGAACGGCGACGCCATTCCTTTGGCGACGCTCAATCCGAGACTGCGGGCCATCGCGTCGACGTCGAGGTCGTACCCCTCGGGCTGGTCGTCGAAGCCGGCGGCCAGGCGTCGTAGCAGCCAGGTCGCCGTGGGTCCCAGCACCGACAGCCAGAACTGCTCGACATAGGCCGAGCGGGTGTCGTGCCCGCGCCGGTCGACGACGGGGTCGTTCCACGGCGTGACGCGTACGGAGGTGGGCAGCGGGGTGATGTCGGTCGCCGGGCGCGTTGGCTCGACGAGGGCCGGATCGTGGATCGTCACGGGACCTCCCTGGTGGGATCGGTCGGAGCGTGGAGGAGGTCGGTGCCCCCATGGGTGTTTCGAACCGCCCGAAAGGGAAAACCGCCGCAAGACTTGCGACGTGACCGCCCGACACCGACCTGGACACCGTGCGTGGGTGGATCGACGAGTCCGATCGGATCACGGTCCTCACCGGAGCAGGGATCTCCACCGATTCGGGCATCCCCGACTTCCGCGGCCCCCAGGGTGTCTGGACCAAGAACCCCGGCGCCGAGAAGACGGCGACGCTCCAGAACTACCTCGCCGAACCCGACGTCCGCCGGCAGGCGTGGCGCAACCGCACTGCCAATCCCGGTTGGCAGGCTGAGCCGAACCGTGGGCACGACGCGATCGTCGAGCTCCAACGTCGGGGCAAGCTGCACGCGGTCGTCACCCAAAACGTCGACGGGCTGCACCAGAGGGCCGGCACGGACGTCGAGCTCGTGGTCGAGGTCCACGGCACGATGTGGTGGACGCGTTGCTGGGGTTGCGACGACCGGCGACCGATGGCCGACGCCCTCGAGCGGGTCCGGGCAGGTGAGGAGGATCCGCCGTGCCTCGAGTGCGGGGGCATCCTGAAGAGCGACACCATCTCCTTCGGTCAGGCGCTGGTGCCGGAGGTCATCGACCGGGCGCTGCGGGCCAGCGAGGAGTGTGACCTCCTCTTGGCCGTCGGCTCGACACTGAGCGTCTACCCGGCCGCCAACTGCGTGCCGGCGGCGAAGTCCGCCGGCGCTCGCGTGGTCATCGTCAACGCCGGCCCGACGGACATGGATCGCCTCGCTGACATCGTGCTCAGAGGCCAGATCGGGGAGATCCTCCCGGCTCTGGTGGCCCATCGAGTGACCCCCCGAGCTAGAGCCCGGAAATCGAGTCCCACTCCGTGGACTCACCCAGGAAACCCGACCCGCCAGGTAGCCTTTAGCTCATGGCCACGTTCCGGGACTTGCTGGGGGCCGCGAAGGCCGAGATCACCGAGGTCGACACGACCGGCGCCGCCGACCGCATCGCCGCCGGGGCCACCGTCCTCGATGTCCGCGAGCCCGACGAGTACGACCAGGGCGCGCTTCCGGGCGCCATCCACATCCCGCGCGGCCACCTCGAGTCCCAGGTCGAGAACCGGCTGAGCGACAAGTCCGCACCCGTCGTCGTGTACTGCGCCGGCGGCGTGCGTTCGGCCTTCGCCGCCCGCACCCTCCAGGAGCTCGGCTACACCGACGTCGTCTCGATGGACGGAGGCTTCGGCCGCTGGAAGGACGAGGGTCGGCCGTGGAAGCAGCCGGTGGTCCTGACCCCCGACCAGCGCAACCGCTACCAGCGCCACCTCCTGCTGCCGGAGGTCGGCGTCGAAGGCCAAGCCAAGCTCCTCGACTCCAAGGTCCTGCTGCTCGGTGCCGGCGGCCTCGGTTCGCCTGCCGCCCTCTACCTCGCTGCCGCCGGTGTCGGCACGATCGGCATCGTCGACATGGATGAGGTCGACGCCTCCAACCTGCAGCGCCAGATCCTCCACAACCTCGATCGGGTGGGCGATCGCAAGGTCGACTCGGCCAAGAAGACGCTCGTTGCGCTGAACCCGGATGTCAACGTCGTCACGTACGACACGCGACTGTCCGCCGACAACATCCTCGACATCATCAAGGACTACGACGTCGTCGTCGACGGTGCGGACAACTTCCCGGTCCGCTACCTCCTCAACGACGCCAGCGTGAAGCTCGGCATCCCGGTGGTCCACGGCTCGATCTTCCGCTTCGAGGGCATGGTCAGCGTGTTCCACCCGCTGGAGGGCCCGACGTATCGCGACATGGTCCCCGAGCCGCCGCCTGCGGAGCTGGCGCCGAGCTGCGCCGAGGCCGGTGTCCTCGGCGTGCTGCCGGGCATCGTCGGTTCGATCCAGGCGCTGGAGGCGATCAAGCTGCTGCTCGGCCTCGGCGAGCCGTTGATCGGGCGCATCCTGACGATCGACACGACCGACATGACGTTCCGCACGTTCAACCTCAAGCCGGACCCGGCCAACGAGGTCGTCACCGCCAATGCGCGACCGCATCCAGATCCGCGAGCTCGAAGGGCTGTGCGCGCCGGGTCTCGACGCGGATTGATGCGGCCGGCGAAGGCGCTGGAGCGCCCGCCGTGCCGAACCGGGTGCTCACCTCTGAACGACGCGACCTGATCAGTCGTCTTCGAAGGACGGTTCCTGGGGCTCCTTGACGTCCTCGTCGCGCTCCCAGCCCTCGTGCTCGAGCACCAGCGTCTCGATGGCCACCTCGTTGGCGTCCGCGTCGAGGTCCGAGCACGCCGTGTACGACGAGGGCCACGCCCGGTAGACGAGGTACGACAGCACGACTTGGCCGGCCTCGTTGAGCACGTCGATGACGATGTCCTTGCGGAAGTCGCGGAGCGAGACGTCGTGATCGCGGGTCCAGATCTTGTTGGCCCACCGCTCGAACTCGGTGTCGTGGGTCAGCCCGCGCTCGAGCGTGATCGGCTCGAACCGCGTCTGCCCGGGCGCCCGCATCGTCACCGAGGATCAGTGCCGCTGCGGTACTGGACGACCTCCGTGGTGCGCTTCAGTGCCGACACCTTGGACACTCCGGCGACGATGCGACCGTCCCAGCGGACGCGGAACTTGAAGTTCTTGTACGGATCCTGCCGTTCGCGTTGACCGTGAACTGCGCCATCTGAACCTCCCTCGTGCCGGCGCCGCATCCTTGCCGCTGTGGCATGATCGCGTCGAATGTCTAGACAACTTCGGCTGGCGGGTCGCACCTGCCTGGTCACCGGAGCGACCGGCATGGCGGCTGCTGCGGCGCGCCGGTTCACCGCCGAGGGCGCCCGGTCGCGGTGATCTCCCGTGAGCCCACCGCGTGCACGGATGGGGGCGCGTATTTCCAGGCCGAGCTGTCCGACGAGGCCGCTGCTGAGGCTGCCTTCGCGGCCGCCCGCGACCAGCTCGGTCGTCTCGACGCCGCCTTCGCCGTCGCCGGCGGCAGCGGCCGGCGCTTCGGCGACGGTCCCCTGCACGAGGTCAGCCTCGCCGCGTGGGATCCACGTTCTCGCTCAACGCCACGCCGGCGTTCCTGGCCGCCCGTGAGTCCGTGCGCTGGATGCTCGAACAGGAACCCGACGAGGACGGCCTACGCGGCTCGGTCGTCTTGATGTCGAGCGTCTCGGCCCTCGATCCTGCACCGGAGCACTTCGGGACGCAGGCGTATGCCGCCGCCAAGGCGTCGATCCTCGGCCTGACGAAGATCGCCGCGGCGTACTACGTCGGCGCGGCACCGCGTGAACCTGCTCGCTCCTGCGACCGTCACCACGCCGATGTCGGATCGGGCGGCGGGGGACGCCGCGACGGTCGACTCCTTGCGTTCGAAGCAACCGTTTCGGACGGCATGCTCGACGCCGATGACGTCGCCGATGCCGCCGTGTACCTGTGCAGCCGGGAGAGCCGGCGGGTGACCGGCCAGACGTTGGTCGTCGACGGCGGTTGGACCGTCCGATGAGGCTGCGCACGACGGTGATCGGCAGCTACCCGCTCCCGGGCTGGCTGGAGTTCGCCTGCGCCCACCTCGACGAGTTCGGACCGGACGACCGCCGCGAGCTGCAGGACGATGCTGTCATCGCGGCGGTCCACGATCAGGTCACCGCCGGCCTCGACGTGATCACCGACGGTGAGCAGACCCGCCTGGACTTCAACCTCTCCTTCTACGGGTTCCTCACCGGCATCGAGCTGGAGGGCGTGCCGCCGCGCCGGTTCGGACCACCGGCTCATGACCAGCGGGCCGCCATCGATCGTCGGACCGATCGAGGCACCGGACGGCCTCGGCGTCGTCGACGAGTACGCCCGGCTGCGGCGTCTTGCCCCAGCCGGGCCTGTGCTCAAGGCGAGCGTCCCGGGGCCCTACACGCTCAGTGGGCGCCTGATCCCTGGCGGAGATCTGCCCGACCGTTGGGCCGTCACGGAGGCGCTGCTACCGATCGTGCAACGTGAGCTCGTGGCGTTGACCGACGCCGGCTGCGCCGAGGTGACCGTCGACGAGCCGTCGATGAGCTGCTACGCCCATCGTGAGGATCCAGACCGCTTCGTCGACATCTTCAACCGCACGGTTGCCCCGGTCGTCGGCCGGACCCGCCTGTCGACACATCTGTGCTTCGGGAACTACAAGGGCCACGCCGTCGCCTGCGGCGGTACACGCCGATGTTCCCGGCGTTCCATGCCATGACGGTTGACGAGCTGCACGTCGAGATGGCCAGCCGGGAGATGTCGGAGCTCGATCTCATCGGTGGCATCGCCGAGCACCACGACGTCGCCGTCGGGATCGTCGACGTGAAGAGCTACTTCATCGAACCGCCCGAGCTGATCGCCGAGCGCGTGCGTGAATGCTGAGGTATGCGCCCGCCGACCGCCTCGTCGCTTCGCACCCGACTGCGGCCTCTCCCAGACGGCGCGGTGGGCGGCGCGCCAGAAGCTGGCGAACCTCGTCGCGGGTGTGCGGCGGGTCCACGACGAGGTCGGATGACGTGACGTTCATCCAGCCGGTTCAGCACGACGACGCGCTCTGGCGGACATCAATGCGGTTCGGGCCGCGCACGGACGGCGGCGCTGCGGCTGTGGTGGCTCGGTCAGTCCGGCTTCCTCGTGCAGTGGCGGGGCCACCACCTCCTGCTCGACCCGTACCTGTCCGACTCCCTGACCGCCAAGTACGCCGCTACCGACAAGCCCAACGTGCGGATGACCGCCCGTGTCGTCGACCCCGGCCGCCTCGACATGATCGAAGTCGTCACGTCGAGCCACAACCACACCGACCACCTCGACCACGAGACGCTGTGGCCGCTGCTCGCCGCGAACCCCGGCATGACGTTGGTGATCCCGGAGGCCAACCGTCAGTTCGTCGCCGACCCACTGCACGCTGACCCGGCCTGGCCGATCGGCGTCACGGACGGTTCGTCCCTCGACGTCGGCCCGTTCCACCTGACCGGCATCGCCGTGGCCCACGAGCAGCTCGACGCGGACGACCAGGGTCGCGCCCTGCACCTCGGCTACCTCGTCGCCGTCGGGCCGTTCACGCTGTTCCACTCCGGCGATGCCATCCCGTACGACGGCATGGAGTCGAGGCTGCTCGAGCTGGCCGGCGGCCGCACGATCGACGTCGCGCTGCTGCCGATCAACGGACGGTTGCCCGAGCGGCACGTGCCGGGCAACTTCTGGGGCGATGAGGCGGTGCGCTTCGTCCGCGCCATTCGGCGCCCGGCTCGTTGTGCCGATGCACTACGAGATGTTTGCCTTCAACACCGAGACGCCCGAGCTGTTCGAGTCGACGGCGCGGGCGCTCCGCCAGCCGTACCGTGCTGCGATGTGGCGAGCAACTGACGATCCACGAAAAGGGGACACATGTCGCTGACTGATCAGTACTCGGTCGAGACGGTCACCGTGAGGCAGATCGCCAAGACGATCGACCACTCCCTGCTCAAGCCCGAGCTGACGGTCGCCGAAGTGTTGGGCGGGTGCGAACTGGCCGCCCGCTACGACGTGGCGTCCGTGTGCTGCCGGCCGCTCGACGTGCTGCGCTGCAATGACTCGCTCCGCGGCACCGACGTGGCGGTTGGCACCGTCGTTGGGTTCCCGCACGGCGCCAACCTGACGGGACCAAGGTGTTCGAGGCCCGGCAGGCGATGGATGAGGGTGCGGTCGAGCTGGACATGGTGATCGCAATCGGCATGCTCCGCTCGGGTGAGCTCGGGTACGTCCGTGACGACATCGCGGCCGTGGTCGACGCCGCCGGCGACGCCGCGATCGTCAAGGTGATCCTCGAGAACGCCTTCCTGACCGACGAACAGAAGGTCACCGGGTGCACGCTCGTCGAGGAAGCAGGGGCGGCATACGTCAAGACGTCGACGGGGTATGCCCCGACGGGCGCCACGCTCGACGACCTCCGGCTCATGCGGGCGACGGTGTCTCCTGCCGTCAAGATCAAGGCGGCCGGCGGTGTCCGGACGCTCGAGGCGTTGATCGACTGCCTCAACGCCGGCATCGATCGGTGCGGGGCGACGGCTACGGCGGCGATCATCGACGACCTGCGAGCCCGCCAGTCCTGACGTGCGGTGGCTCGGTCTCGATCTCGGCGGAACGAACATCAAGTCGGTCGTCGTCCAGACCGACGGCGAGCCGGTCGTCGTCGGATGTGACACGTCCGAGACCGGCGGCCGCGACGGCCCGGCAGCCGTCGTCGAGCGACTGGCCAGCGCAGGGCACGCGGCGATTGACCGATGGGGACCCGTCGACGGATGCGGCGTCGGTGTGCCAGGCACTTTCGACTCCGATGCCGGGACGATCGAGCTGTTCCCCAACCTTCCGGGACCGTGGCGAGGCCAGCCCATGGTCGAGCCGCTGCGGGTCGCCCTTGACCTCCCGGTGTCGATCATCAACGACGCGAGGGCGTTCACGCTTGCCGAGTCACGGATCGGTGCTGCCGCGGGCGCATCGACGGCGGCGTGCTTCGTGCTCGGGACCGGCATCGGCGGCGGCGTGGTCGTCGACGGCAGGTTGCACTTCGGCCCTCACGGCCGGGCCGGCGAGCTGGCCCACCAGATCGTGGTGCGCGACGGGCCGCCCTGTGGGTGCGGGAACCGGGGCTGCGTCGAGGCCGTCGCGTCCTCGCGGGCGCTCGCCGCGCTGGCTGGGCAGCCAACGATCGAGGACGTCTTCCGTGCTGCGGCGACCGGTGACCAGCGGGCGGCGGACGCCATCGAGACGGTGGCCGATCACCTGGGCGTCGCCATCGCGAACGTCATCACCATGCTCGTCCCGGAACGGGTGGTGATCGGCGGCGGCGTCGCCGGTGCTGGGGCGGATCTGCTGGAGCCGATCCGCCGCGCCGTCGCCCGCCACTCAGTGCTCGTGCCGCCCGACTGGTACGAGATCGTCCCCGCCGCGCTTGGCCCCTACGCCGGCGCGATCGGCGCCGCCCTCTGGGCTTTCGATTCGCAACCAGAGGTTGCGAATCGAGCTCGAAGCGCCGCCTCCGGCGGCACCCAGCTTGCAGGCGATCGACCGGTCAAGCCGGATCGATCGCCGGGCGGGGGGCTCCGGCGGAGCCTCCGCCCCCCGCACCCCCCGCCATGATCGGCGGTTGCGAAGCGAACTCTGGTTGCGAAGCGAAATGCATGACGTCGATGACGTAGCGGTCGGCGACGTAGCGGGTCTCGGTGCGCTCGAACGGGCGGCCCTGCTGATCGAACAGGAGGCGCAGCTCGACGAGCAGCGCTGCTCGAGTCGGGATGTCGAGCCACTCCGCTTCGGCCCGCCTGGCAGGGCGCGCCGTCACCGTGCCTGACGCCGACGTGGCGACCACGCCAAGCCGCTCCAGCGCCGCGTGGAGCGAACCCGTCGTCAAGTCGGCGTCCAGCACGGCGCCGTGTTCGCGCCGCACGGCGGCATCTTCGAAGGCGATCGGCACGCCGTCAGCCAGGCGGATCCGCTCCACGCGCACGACTTCCGCATCCGCCTCCAACCCGAGCGCGTCGATCTCCTCTGGGCGCGCGGCGCGATCCCCGCCGCGACCACGCGCGAGCTGGCGACCTTGCCCCGCCACTCCATCTCGTCGCTGAACGACAGGAACACCCCGGCCCGACGGTGCATCGGCCGGCTGGCGACGAACGTGCCCTTGCCACGATGCCGATCGACGAGCCCCGCGTTCGTCAGCTCCTGCAGCGCCTGGCGCACGGTCATCCGGCTGACGCCGAAGCGGGCGCACAGCTCCGCCTCGCTCGGCAACGCGCTACCGGCCTCGGCCCGGGCGATCAGCCCACGCAGATAGTGCTCGATCTCTCGGTAGCGGGCGGAGGGCGCAGGGCGCGTTGACGCATCGACCGACCAGACAGTACGTTGCGACGATTGTCTAGACAACTGGTTGCCGGTCGCTGGCTGGACGCGGCGATGGACGTCCTGACGACGCTGGCGCAGACGCAGGGCCCGGCGATCGAGCAGGCGGCCGACCTGTGTGGCGAAGCGATCGCCGCCGGCGGCCTGGTCCACCTGTTCGGAACCGGTCACAGCCGCATCCCCGTCGAGGAGATGTTCCCGCGCTACGGCTCGTACCCCGGCTTCCATCCCATCGTCGAGCTCTCGACGACGTTCCACACGCAGGTCGTCGGCGCCAATGGCCAGCGCCAGGCGATGTTCATCGAGCGCGTCGAGGGCCTCGCCGAGGTGATCCTCTCGAACTTCCGACTCGGACCGCCCGACGTGATGATCGTCTTCAGCGCCAGCGGCCTGTCGGCAAACCCGATCGAGATGGCGATTGGCGCCCGCCGCCGCGGCCTGCCGGTCGTCGCCGTCACGTCGCTTGCACAGTCCGACGCCGTGACGCCGACCCACTCATCCGGCACTCGGCTGCACGACCACGCCGATGTCGTGATCGACCTCTGCACACCGCCGGCCGACGCCCTCGTGACGCTCGACGGGCTGACGACGCCGGTAGGTCCCGGCTCGTCGATCGCGGCGATCGCCGTCGTCAACGAGATCAAGGTGCAGACGGCGCAGCGCCTCCTCGATCGCGGCGCAATGCCGCCGGTGTTGACCAGCGCGTCGGTCGTCGGCGCAACCGAGTCGGCCCGCCTCTTCGATGCCGCCTACGCCGAACATGCCCGCCGGCTGGCGCACGCGCTGTCAGCCGGCGAGCCCGACGAAACGGTCGACCGCGGCCGGCGCCAGGACGTGGTCGATGACGAGGACAGCGGCACCGACGACGCCCGATCGATCGCCGGTGCTGGCCTGAACGATCTGGAGTCGGGACGTGGCGAGCGGTAGTGAGCGTCGGTACACGACCTCGCGCACACCAGCCAGCAGCGGGTCGCCCGCCTGCGACAACGATCCTCCGATCACGATGACGCTCGGGTTGAGCAGGCTCACGGCGCTGGCCAGCACTTCACCGATCGTGCGACCGGCCTCGCGTACCAGGCGAGTCGCCGGCACGGAGCCGCCCCGGACGAGGCCGACGACCTCGCGGCTCGAACCGGCGTCGACCCCCATCGTCCGCAGCCGGGTAGCCACCGCTGCGCCGCTGGCCACGGCTTCCAGGCAACCGACGTTGCCGCAGCGGCACACGGCATCGACGTCGTGGGGGACCTGGATGTGGCCGAGGTCGCCAGCGGCTCCCTGGGCGCCGCGGCGCAACTCCCCGTCGCTGATGATGCCGCTGCCGATTCCCGTGGCGACCTTGACGAACATGAGGTGGTCGACGTCGCGGAAGCCGATGGAGTGCTCGCCGAGCGCCATCACGTTGACGTCGTTGTCGACGGTGACGACGACGCCGAGCGCGTCACTCACGAAGCCCGGGACGTCGAATCCGTCCCAGCCGGGCATGATCGGCGGGTTGGTCGGGCGACCGGTGGCGTGCTCCACCGGGCCAGGTAGCCCGATGCCGACACCGGCGAGGTCGCCGTCCTGCCGGCCGGCCCGCGCCAGCAACGCCCGGCCGTGTTCCACGATCCAGCCGAGCACCGCTTCCGGACCGAGGCCGACGTCGAGGTCGACGACCTCGGTGACGAGCACCGTTGCCGCCAGGTCGGTCAAGGCGAGGCGGACGTGGGTGGCGCCGACATCGGCGGCCAGCACGACCCGAGCGGCGGGGTTGAACGCGAACTGGGTCGGCGGCCGCCCACCCGACGACGTCGCCTCGCCCGCTGCGCCGACCAGCTCGCTGGCGAGGAGGGCATCGACGCGCTGGGCGACGGTGGAGCGGCCGAGGCCGGTGGCGTCGGCGAGCTGGCGACGAGTCCGTGGCACGCCGTCGCGCAAATATTGCAGCAACGTGCCGACACCTTCCACAGCCGCAAGTGAAACACAGCCGACTTCTGCTGTGCCAGTGTGGCTTCTGCTTGACATGCGGCAGAAGTGTCGTAGGGTCGGAGCCACCGCCCGCCGAGATCTCCTGGGGGAACCAGGGGGAGGAAAGGCCGGGGCCTGCCCCGGCTCGATAAAGGAGACCCGACACACATGATGAGGAAGAGGACGGGAGTCGCCGTGTTCGCACTCGCGGCGCTCACGCTTGCAGCCGCCTGTGGCGGCGATGACGATGACGGTGGCGGCGCAGAGGGGACTGAAGCGCCCGCTGGCTCGGAGGCTCCGGCAGGGAGCGAAGCGCCTGCGGGCACCGAAGCGCCGCGGGCACCGAAGCGCCTGCGGGCACCGAAGCCCCTGCGGGCACGGAAGCGGCCGGCGGCGGAGGTGGCGAAGGTGACTACGTCATCGGCGTCAGCAACACCCTCGCCGGCAACGGATGGCGGGAGGAGATGATCTGCGCCGTCAAGGCTCAGGCACTGGCCAGTGGGGACGTCAGCGAGGTCATCGTGATCTCGAAGAACGGCGGTCCCGACCGAGCAGATCCAGGACCTCCAGAACCTGATCTCGCAGGGCGTCAACGCGATCATCGTCAACCCATCCGACCGTGAGCAGCTGAACCCGGTCATCGAGGAAGCGATCGCCCAGGGCATCGTCGTCGTCGCTGTCGACCAGGCGGTCACGGCGGAGGGCGCCTACGTCGCCACCAACGACCAGGTCGAGTACGGCCGGCTCGGCGTGCAGTGGCTCGCCGATTCGATCGGCGGCGAGGGAAGCGTGCTCTACATGCGAGGCATCGACGGCGTCCCGGCCGACACGGACCGTGACACCGGCTTCCAGGAAGTGATGGCCGAGTACCCGGACATCGAGATCAAGGAGGTCTTCACCGACTGGGACTTCACGGTCGGTGGTGACATCGCTGTGCAGGAGCTGACGGCCGCCGACTACGACGGCATCTGGACCTCGGGCATCGACTACACGGTCGTCAACGCATTCGAGACCGTGGGCAAGGAGCCCGTGCCGGTGATCGGGGCCGACAACAACGGCTTCGTCAAGCAGCTGATCGACGGCACGCCCGGTGCCCTCGTGACCAACCCCGCCGTGATCGGCGGCGTGGGCACGGCGATCGCCCTGCAGGCGCTGAATGGCGAAGAGCCGGAGCAGGAGACGCTGTTGACGCCGGCGGTCTGGGACCTCGAGAACAACCAGGCCGAGCTCGAGGCCAACTACTTCCCGGACCGTGACGACACGTTCAGCTCCGCCGTCACGATCGAGGGCTACACGACCTACGAGCCCCAGCAGCTCCTCGACTGCAAGGGCCCGGGAGAGTGACGTTTCGAGGGGGGAAGGAGGACCTTCCCCCCTCGAGCTCCCAACTCTGGTGGAGCGCAGGTCGTGATGCATGACTGAATCCCCATCACTGCTGCAGACCATTGCCGTGGGCAAGGCGTTCGGCACTGTCGTCGCGCTGCGGGCCGTCGATCTGGCGGTGCGCCCTGGAGAGGTCCACGCCCTGCTCGGCGCGAACGGCGCCGGCAAGTCGACGCTGGTCAAGATCCTGACCGGGGTCCTCCGGCCCGACGCCGGCACGATCGCTGTCCACGGCAAGGACGTCACGTTCCGCCGGCCGAGCGACGCACTGGCGCGTGGCCTGGCGCCCGTGTACCAGGAACCGGCGCTGGCCCCAGATCTGACGGTTCTCGAGAACCTCCGCCTGACGCGTGCCGACGTGGGCGCCGTTCGCCAGCAGCTCTCCGAGATGGATCTCGAAGGACTCGACTTGGGCGAGCAGGTGCGCGACGTGCCGCTGCCGTTCCTGCGTCTGCTCGACCTGGCCCGCGCGCTGTCGTTCGATCCGCAACTGCTGATGCTGGACGAGATCACTGCTGCCCTTCCGCCGGATCTGTCAGAACGCGTCTTCGCGGTGATGCAGCGGTGGAAGGCGCGCAACCGGTCCGTGCTGTTCATCTCCCACCGGCTCGCCGAGGTGCGCGAGCACTGCGACATGTGCACCGTGCTGCGCGATGGACGTGACGTCGCTTCGTTCGTGCCGGGAGTGGGTGGCGAGGCACAGATCGTGGCGTCGATGCTCGGCGAGGCGGCGACGCTCGTTCGTGAGGAGACGCGCTCGTGCCGCGACGTCGGTGATGGGGAGCAGCCGGTGCTCGAAGCCGAGCACGTCGGTGCCGGTCGTCAGCTCGACGATGTTTCCATCGCCGTACGTCCAGGTGAAGTGCTCGGTCTGGTGGCCCTCGAGGGGCAGGGCCAGGAGACGCTGTTCGACATCCTCGCTGGCGATCGCAAGGCGGACCGCGGTCAGCTGCGCATCGACGGGGCGATCATCAAGCCACACCACCCGTTCGACGTGATCCGCAAGGGTGTCGTGCTCGTTCCCGCCGAACGGCTGCACGCGCTGCTGCCGCAGCGGTCGATCCGCGAGAACATCGCCGCCCCGCTGTTCAACCGCGTCGCCAAATGGGGTCCGATCAATCGTCCGCGACGAGCGACGCCGCGTCGATGAGGCCGTCACGCAGTTGTCCATCGACACGCGTGCGGCGAGCCAGGTGCGCCGACTGTCCGGTGGGAACCAGCAGAAGGTCACGATTGCCCGCTGGCTCGCCCAAGGGTTGCGCGTGATGCTGCTGTTCGACCCGACGCGGGGCATCGACGTCGGGACGAAGCACCAGGTGTACGACCTCGTGCGGTCGCTCGCCGACGAGGGCGCGGCCGTCGTGATGTTCACCAGCGAGCTGCGCGAGGTTGCGCTCGTCTGCGACCGCGCTGCCGTCCTGCACGGTGGCCGCATCGTCGCCGAGCTGCCGGCGGACGCCGGAGAGAACGTGTTGCTCAGCGCGGCCCACGGCATCGCCGACGAGGGTGCGGCATGACGACTGTCGTTCCCGAGTTCGACGGCGCGATCGACGTGCGACGCTCTGCCGCAACCATCGAGCCGATGGTCGCGCCTCGCCCGGCGTCACGGGTGGACGGCCGGCGTCGGGCTGCTGCTCGTCGTGCTGCTGCTGTGGCGCGTCGCAGCTGCCGCAGTTCGGCAACTTCGAGATCCGCACGATCACGGCCGGCACGATGTCGCTGGCCTTCCTCGCAATGGCCCAGTCCGTGATCGTGATCTCGGGCGGGATCGACCTCTCGATCGGCGCCATGATGGTGCTCGCCAACTGCCTGTCCGCCTTGTGGATGGAGGACCAGAGCCTGGGCGCCTGCTTCGCGATCGCCATCGGCGTGCTGGCGATTTCCGTGGGCCTGTCGACGGTGACTGGGCTGATCATCACGGCCTCCGGCGTACCGGACATCATCGTCACGCTTGCCGCCAGCTTCGTGCTCGCAGGGTTGGCGCTCTGGGTGATCGGCCGTCCCGGGGGCGGCACGTCGCCGGACTTCCAGGAGATCGTCGCAGGCGGGCTGTCCAACCCGTGGCCCTCGATCCTCTGGACCCTCGGGGCGCTGCTGCTCGTGTGGGTGCCGGTGCGGCGCAGCCGCCTCGGTCTCGCCATCTACGCCGTCGGGAGCAACCGCAAGGCCGCCTTCCTGTCCGGCGTCGGGATCGCGAAGACCCGCGTCCTCGCCTACTCGATCGGCGGGCTCCTCGCCGGCTTCGCCGGACTCGTCATCACGGCGTCGACCGGCGGCGGTGAACCCCGCGCCACGATCGGCGCGAACGCCACGCTCAACAGCGTGGCCGCCGCCGTGCTCGGCGGGGTGGCGTTGACAGGCGGCATCGGCGGGCTCGTCGGGCCGGTGCTGGCGGCGCTGTGCCTGACGCTGATCCCGGCGATCATGCTCGGTGCCGGCTGGGACCCGAGCAACGCCGAGACGGCGCGCGGCGTCATCATCATCCTCGTCGTGCTCGTCGCCGGGCTCCTGCAGTCGCGGAAGCGCCCGATATGACGAGCCAGCCCGAGCTCAAGGCCGAAGATCTGGCCGAAGTCGTCGTCGCGACGAAGGTCCAGCAGGCCGCCCGTCCGGGCTGGCGGACCCGTCTCGTCGAGCAGCCGATCATCGTGCTGGTCGGCGTGTTCGCCGTCCTCTACGCGGTCACGGTGTGGAAGGACGACAGCCTCCTCACGACGGGAGGCATCCGATCGATCCTTCTCCTCGCCTGCCCGCTCGCTGTGTTCGCCGCCAGCCAGACGCTTTGCATGCTGACCGGCGGCATCGACCTGTCGATCGCCATGACCGCCAACCTGGCGGCGTACGTGGCGGCCACACAGAGCGGGAAGGGCGCCGCGCTCGCGCTGCTCATGGCGCTCGGTATCGGAGTCGGCGTGGGGTTCGTCAACGGCGTGGCGATCGGCGTGTTCAGGGTCAACCCGCTGATCATGACGCTCGGTATGGCCAGCGTCTTGCTCGGCATCATCACCGTGGGGCTGCGCGGATGGCTGTCCGGCTCGACCAACGTCCTCGACCTCGTCCGCGACGTCGGCTCCGGGACGCTCTTCGGCCCGTTGCCGGCGAACCTCATCGTGTGGCTCGTGGTGTCCGTGCTGCTGCTGTGGGGGCTGCGATCGTCGGGACTCGGTCGGATGATCTACGCCGTCGGTGACAACCCGATCGCCTGCCGGCTGGCCGGCGTGCGGGTGTGGCAGGTCCTGCTGGCGGTGTACGTCCTCGCCGGGCTGTTCGCCGCCGTCGGTGGCCTGCTGTTCTCGGGTGCCACCGGCTCCGTCGGCGTCGACCAGACCAACAGCTACCTCCTGCCGTCGGTCGCCGCGACCGTCATCGGCGGCACGTCGATCCTCGGCGGCACCGGCGGGTACGCCGGCACGATCCTCGGCGCCCTGATCCTCACGGTGCTCAACCGGCTGCTGCTGCGCATCGACGTGAGCGAGGCCGTGCGCCAGATGCTCTACGGCGGCATCGTGCTCGCCCTGGCCTGGATGTACGTCCGGCTCACCGGCCAGAAGTCCCGCGAGGGTGAAGGTGAGTCGTGTGGTTCGATGCCAGCGAGCGAGCGCCAGCGAGCGAGCGGCCAGCTGCGGCCTGCGTGGCCGGGGAACGCCGTGAACGTAGGAGTTCGGTACGGGGTTCATGGGCCTCGCCCACACGGAGGCGCTGCGGCGCCTCGGACATCGAAGTCGTCGGGATCGTCGGCTCGAGTCCGGAGCGGGCGCGGGCGAAGGCGGCGACGAGCCCGCTGCCGCCGGTGTTCGACACGGTGGAGGATCTCGTGTCCGACCCGGCCGTCCAGGTCGTCCACGTCACGAGTCCGAACCACGTTCATGCCGAGCACGTGCGGGCGGTGCTGCGCGCCGGGAAGCACGTCGTGTGCGAGAAGCCGCTCGGGACGTCCTCGACCGAGACGGGCGAACTGGTGGCGATGGCTGCGGACGCCGGCGTCGTCAACGCCGTCTGCTTCAACCTGCGCTACTACCCGCAGAACCAGAACGCCGCGGCATTCGTCGCGGCCGGGGCGATCGGCGAGCCTCGGTTCGTGACCGGTCGGTACCACCAGGACTGGCTGCTGCTCGACACCGACTGGAACTGGCGGCTCGACGCGTCCCGCCAGGGCGGGTTGCGGGCCGTCGCCGACATCGGGTCCCACTGGTTCGACCTGACCCGCTTCGTCAGCGGGCGGGCGGTCGTCGAGGTGCTCGCCGACCTGCACACGTTCGTCACCGAGCGCAACCATCCACTCGGCGAGGTGCAGACGTTCGGCGCGGCCCCTGTGGCCGATGACGTCGAGCGAGTGCACGAGCACATGGAGAGTGACGACGCGGCGGGAGTGCTGCTGCGCTACGAGGACGGCTTGCGCGGCGCGTGCACGGTGAGCCAGGTCTCGGCCGGGCGCAAGAACACCGTGGAGTGGGAGGTCGACGGATCCGTAGCTGCGCTGGCGTGGGCGTCAGAGGATCCCGAGCGCCTCTGGATCGGCCACCGCGGGCGACCGAACGAGATCATCGAGAAGGACGCCGCGCTCATGACGGCGGCCGGGATCGATGCGGCGGGCTACCCGGCGGGTCACGTCGAGGGATATCCCGACACGTTCCGGGCGTTGTTCGCCGCCGTGTACCGCGACGTCGCTGCCGGCGGGCCGTCGACGCACCCTTCGTACCCGACGTTCGCCGACGGCCACGATGCGATGCTGGTCGGGTGACGCCGTCGCGTCGTCGGCGCGGTCGGGCATCGTGGACCAAGGTCGAACGGAGCTGAAAGGAACCGACCGCGTCGTTCGAGAAAGAGATCCGGTCGGCACGGCGGCGGCTCCAGCCGCTTCGCCGGCCGCATCAGAAGGAGCCTCTAGATGAAACTCGGCTTGCTCACGGCCGCCTTCCCAGACACGCCGTTGATCGAGGTCGCAGAGTGGGCGTCGGCGAACGGCTTCTCGATGCTGGAGGTCGCCTGCTGGCCGCGGGCGGATGGCCCGAGCCGGCGCTACGCCGGGGTGTCGCACATCGACTGCGCCGACCTCTCCGATGATCAGGCCAAGGACCTCGTCGGGGAGCTCGGCCAGCGGGGCATCGAGATCTCCGGCCTCGGTTACTACCCGAACCCGCTGCACCCCGATCTCGACCACCGCGCCGAGGTGATCGCGCACATCGGCCGCGTGATCGAGGCAGCCGACAAGCTGGGCGTGCCGGTGGTCAACACGTTCATCGGCAACGACAAGGACAAGCCGCTGCCGGAGAACTTCGAGGAGTTCAAGAAGGTGTGGCCGCCGATCGTCGCCAAGGCGGCAGACCACGGCGTGAAGATCGGTATCGAGAACTGCCCGATGATCTTCAGCTACGACGAGTGGCCGGGCGGCAACAACCTGATGTACGCGCCGGCGACGTGGCGGGAGGTGTTCGGGTTCCTCGAGGGAGACACGCTCGGGCTGAACCTCGATCCGTCGCACCTCGTGTGGCAGATGATCGACTACGAGCGGGTCGTGCGGGAGTTCGGCGACCGGCTCTACCACGTCCACGCCAAGGACATGGAGATCGATCGCGACGGGCTCTACGAACGGGGAGTCATGTCGGCCGGCCTCGGCTGGCAGGTCCCGCGGCTGCCGGGTCTCGGTGAGGTCCGCTGGGACCGCTTCATCGCCGCGCTGTACCGGGCGGGCTACGACTACGCCATCGTCGTCGAGCACGAGGACCGCCAGTTCGAGGGCAGCGACGAGAGGATCAAGGCTGGCTTCCTGATCGCCCGCAACGCCGTCGCGCCCTACGTCGTGTGAATCTCGGGCCGCCCGAACTGGGCGGCGCCGGTGTCGAGGACCCAGTCGTGGCCCCGCGTCACGACGGCCGGGCCACCGTCGCGAACACGGTGAAGGCCCGGCCGTTGGGGGCCAGCTCCGAGCGGAGGTCGACGGTCGCCCCCTCGTCGCCGTCGGGAGCGATTTCGATGCGCGCGGCGCCGGCGATGTCGCCCCTGATCGTTGCCGCGACGGTCGTCGGCGGGTCGACCTCGATCAACTCGATCGTGAACCGCACCGTGTACGGCAGGGGCGGCCGGACGGCGCACCGCCAGCGGTCCCCGAGGAGCAGCCCGTTCGCCTCGAACTCGCGCAGCCACGGCCACCACCGCTGGTAGCGGTCTGTCGACTCGAGCGCCCGCCAGAACGCTGCGGGGCTCGACGGGAACCGGTAGCGCCGGTCCGACACGAGCTGCACGCCGGCAGTCTCACATCTCCAAGTCGGCCGCCGCCGGCGGGTCCAGCCACCACGTGCAGTTCGGGTGGTCCTGCAGCAGCGACGCCGGCACGTCGGCGCCCGCCGCCCCTCGAAGCTGCGGGCGACGATCTCCGCCTTCGTCGGCCCGGCGGCCAGCACCCAGACCTCGCCGGCAGCAGCAGATCGCCCAGCCCGACCGTCACGCCCCACGTCGGGCGGTGCCGCCCGGCGAAGTAGCGCTGCGCGCCGTCGATCGTCGACGCCGCCAGCTCGACGCGCGCGGTGCGACCGTCCGGGTCGCGACCGGGCTCGTTCATGCCGAGGTGGCCGTTGACGCCGAGCCCGAGCACGGCGAGGTCGAGCGCCGCCGGGCCGGTCGATCCATTGCGTCGATCGCCGCGCACTCGGCGTCGAGGTCGTCGGCATCCACGTCGATCGTCCGGTACTCGGCCGGTTCGACGTGGTCGACGAGCACTCGTCGCAGCACGGCGTCGCAGCGTTCCGGCTCGTCGGCCGGCAGCCCACCGAACTCGTCCAGCAGCAGCACCGCCGCCGCGGCGAACGCGCCGGCGGCGCCGATGCCACGCGCTCGTAGACGGGCAGCGGCGTCGACCCGGTGGCCAGGCACATGCGCAGCGCCGGGCGTGCCGACAGCCGTTCGAGCAGGGCGTCGGCGGCCCGCTCGGCCCAGCGTCGTCGACGCGACGCGCCGATCCCAGCTTCAGACGACACGGTCGACGAACTCGCCCGTCGCCGGATCCTTGAGGATCAGCTTGCGGCGGCCGTCGGGGAGGTGTTCCTCCTTGATGATCGTCAGCTCGCCCTCGTTCCGCGCCGTCCGGATGATCCGCTCCGTGCCACCGTAGCGCCAGTCGAGCTCGACCGGCTCCCACTGGCGGCTGCGGCCGAGCGGAAGCAGGCGTCCATCACGGCGTTGACGACGTACCCGTCGTAGAACGTCTCGACCGGCTCGCGGCCCTGGTCGATGGCGTCGAACATGTCGGTGAACATCTCGACGTAGCCCAGCTCGCCGACCTCGTCGCCGACCGGGAACAGCCAGCCGCTCTCCGTCTCGGCCTTCTCGGCGACGTAGCCGCCCTCGCCGCTCGAGAACATCTCGAAGCCGGTGCGCAGGAAGTGGTTGGTCCAGATCGTGCCCTCGGTCCCGGCCACCTCGTCGCGCAGGTCCATCCCGCCGCGGAACGTCCAGCTGACCTCGAACTGGCCGATCGCGCCGCTCTCGAAGCGGATCAGGGCGATGGCGTTGTCCTCGGCGTCGATCGGGTGGACGAGCGTGTCGCTCCAGCACATCACCTCGACGGGCCGGTTCGTCTTGCCGACGTAGCTGCGGATGATCTCGATGCAGTGGCAGCCGAGGTCGACGATGCACCCGCCGCCGGCCAGCTCGGCGTCCCAGAACCACGCGCTGTGCGGACCGGGGTGGGTCTCCCGGCTGCGCACCCACATCACGTCGCCGATCGCACCGCCGCCGACGGCGGCCAGCGACTTGATCGTCTTCGGCGTGTAGACGAGGTCCTCGAGGTAGCCGGCGAAGACCCCGGCCGACTCGACGATGTCGAGGATCCGCTTGGCCTCCTCGGCCGAACGGGCGAGCGGCTTCGTGCACAGCACCGGCTTGCCGGCCGCGGCGGCGATGGCGATCGCCTCCTCGTGCAGGTGGTTGGGCAGCCCGACGACGACGGCGTCGACGTCGGGGTGATTGACCGCGTCCTCGATGCTCGTGGTCGCCGTGCGGGATGCCCCAGCGCGTGCGGAACGCCTCACCGCGCTCGACCGAGCGGGAGTAGACGACCTCGACCCGGTCACGGCTGCGCCGGCCGTGCAGGGTCATCGTGTAGAAGTCGCCGATCAAGCCCGGTGCCGAGCATGGCGACACGGTGCCCACTGGTCACGCCGACCCTCCTCTGATCCGAACGAATGTCTAGACATCTAACTCTCGGGCTCGGCTCACAGGCAAGCTGCTCGCCTCGCCGGCCGAGCTAGGAGGGGTCGGGCGCCGCGATCTCGGCCGCCAGCTCGTCGCGGTCCTGGAGGCCGACGCCGACCAGGACGAGCGCGATGCCGGCGAGGTCGAGGCCGGACGGCCGCTGGTCGAGGGCGATCCAGCCGATCACCAACGCCGTCACCGGCAGCAACGCCAGCAGCACGGAGAAGCGCCGGACCGGGATCCGGCGCAGGACGTGCTGGTCGATGCCGTAGCCGAGGGCGTTGGAGAACACGCCGACGAGGAGGCAGGCACCGAGCAGCGACGGTGTCGTCCAGACGGCTGCGCTGCCGGGCGCACCGATGGGCGTCAGCGCCACCGCACCGATCGCCAGCCCGATGCCGAGCCCGGAGACGCCGCGATTGAGCTGAGCGATGCGTGAACCGACGACGATGTAGGCGGCCCAACAGGCCGAAGCCGCCAGGAGGTAGAGCAGGCCGGTGGTGTTGTCGCCGAGCTCGACGCCGCCGAGGACGATGACGCCCACCGCGGCGAGCGCGAGCGCCGCGGCGTTGCGCCGTGTCCGGGTCATGACGGCGGCGACGGCGATCGGCCCGATGAACTCGATGGCGACGCTCTTGCCGAGGTCGGTGCGGTCGATGGCCAGGTAGAAGAACGTGTTCATCGCCGCCGTGGCGATCCCGAACACGGCCGCCGCCGCCAGCTCCCGGCGCGTCCAGCCTCGCCATGCCGCACCGGAAACGGCGAGCACGGCGATCGCTGCGCCGACCATGCGCAGCCACGCCACGGTCTGCGGCGCCACCTCGTCGAACAGCAGCACGGCGATGGTCGCGCCGATGTACTGGAAGACGGCCGACAGGACGAACAGCGCCTCGGGCGAGGCGGTGTCCAGGAACCGGGTGACGGGCCGGCTGCCGGGCCGGCCGGGAGCCCGGACGGCCATTTCTTCAGGACGTGCGCGCTTCGGCCCCCGACCGCAGCGCGCGTGGATGGTCAGGTCGGCCTTGTCCGACCCAGCGAGCGAAGCGAGCCATCAATCGAAGAGCTCGGGGTCGGTGCGGCAGATCTCCTGCCAGAGCGGCTGGAAGCTGAACCACCCGGCCAGCGGGAAACCGGTCTGCGCCGCCGTGTACGCGGCGTACTCGTGCGGGATGTGCTTCGGCTCGCCGGCGGCCATCGCCATCAGCTGAGCCTGGCACGAGCGCTCCATGGACACGAACCAGAACACGGCTTCGTCGACGCTCTGGCCGACGGTGAACAGGCCGTGGTTCTGGTGGATCGCGGCCTTGCCGCTCGGGAAGGCGGCGGCCAGCTCCTTGCCGGCGTCGACCTCGAGCACGACGGCACCGCCCTGCTCCGTGATCACGACGTGGTCCTCGTAGAAGATGCAGGCGTCCTGCGTCAGCGGCGCCAGCGGGATGCCGAGCGATGAGAACGACTTGCCGTAGGGCGAGTGCGAGTGGGCGGCGGCAACGACGTCGGGGCGGGCGGAGTGGATGGCGCTGTGGATGACGAATGCGGCCCGGTTGACCGGCTCGGTGCCGTACACGACGTCGCCGGAGTGGTTGACGAGGATCAGGTCGCTGACGCGCATGTGGCGGAAGCTGCGGCCGAACGGGTTGACCCAGAAGTGGTCGGGGAACTCGGGGTCACGCACGGTGATGTGGCCGGCCACGCCCTCGCCGAACCCGAAGCGCCCGAAGATGCGCAGCGCGCCCGCCAGCTTCTGCTTGCGGTGCAGCCGCTCGTCCTCGACCGTCTCGAACGTCGGCGGCCCGGAGAGCTGCACGGCCTTCGGCGTCAGCGGCACCCCGTCGATCGTCGGGACATCAGTCGTGCGCGGCTCCGTCAACGCCATGCCAAGCAACGCTATCCATCCGAGTGTTTGACGTCATCCGAGTGCCACGGGTGGGGAGGCCCCTCGCCAAACACTCGGATGGACTGAAACACTCGGATGTCGTGAACCGTGTGATCACTCGCCGAGTCGATCGCGCCGCCGGCCGCTGCCTACGCGCATGCCGTGCTGAGCGAGCGCCCCGAGCAGCTCCTGCACACCGCTGGCGTCGTCCCGGTCGCGCCGGACGGCTCGGTGCCGTCGACGCTCGGCGAGCAAGCGGACGTGGTCTGGGCCAACATCGGGGCCATCCTCGCCGCCGCTGGCATGGAGGCGACTGACGTGGTGTCGGTCACGACCTACGTCGTCGCCGGTGAGGATCTGGCTCCGGTGATGGCCGCACGCGACCGCTTCCTGGGCGGTCGACTGGCGGCGTCGACGCTGGTCACGGTGCCCGCCCTCGCCCGCCCGCAGTGGCGAGTCGAGATCGCCGTCGTGGCCGCCCGCTAGGAGGTCCGCGATGCCTCCTCCGCCACCGCGACGCCGCGCGCGGGAGCACGGCCTCACGTTCGGCTCGCTCCCGACCGGCGTGCACAACGCGATCACCGACGTGCCGGGAGTGCGCGTCGGTCACGTGACCCGGTGGTCCGACGACGGTGATGGTGTGGCGCGCACGGGCGTGACGGCGATCCTGCCCGACGAACTGGCGCGGCTCTACCTCCGTCCGATGGCCGCCGGTCCCGCGCTCCTCAACGGCTGCGGCGAGCTGACCGGGTCGATCTCGATGGCCGAGTGGGGCACGCTCGACTCGCCGATCATGCTGACCAGCACGACCGCGATCGGCCGCGTCTTCGACGCCGTCGTCGACGCCACGTTCGATGCCGTGCCGGCCGACGTCGACGACGAGGTGATCCCCGTCCCGATCGTCGGCGAGTGCGACGACTCATGGCTCGACGAGGCTCGCCGGCGACACGTCACGCTCGCCGATGCCCGAGCGCGGCCATTGATCGTGCCGTGGGCGGGCCCGTCGCCGAGGGAGTCGTCGGCGCCGGCACCGGGATGATCACCATGGAGCACAAGGCCGGCATCGGCACGTCCTCACGGGCCCTCGACGGCCTGGGCGTCGTTGGCGTGCTCGTGCTCGCCAACTTCGGGCGCGCCGACCAGTTGCGCGTCGCTGGCGCACCCGTGGGCCGCCGCCTCGTCGCCGACTCCGACGACACATCGAACGGTCGGGGCGACGCCGGCAGCTGCATCGGCGTCGTCGCCACCGACATCCCATTGGACGCCCGGCAGCTCGTGCGTGTCGCCCGCCGTGTCGGGCTCGGCCTGGCGAGGATGGGCAGCATCGCCGGTCATCACTCCGGTGAGATCTTCTGCGCCTTCTCGACGACGAACCGTCGCGACCGTGAGGCAGTGGGCGTCATCTCGGTCGACCTGCTCGGGGACGACTCGATCGGCGCCGTCTTCGAGGCAACCGTCGACGCCACGGAAGAGGCGGTCTGCAACGCGCTGTTCGTTGCCGACACCGTCACCGGCCGCGACGGCCACGTCGCGCCCGGCCTCCCGCTGGACCGCGTCCTCGACTAGCAGCGAGCGTCAGTCGGGGCACTTCCACGGTGGGAGACGGCACACCGGCGGATCCTCGGGTTCCGGATCCGGCTCCGGCTCCGGCTCCGGTTCGGGCTCGGGTGGAGCGACCTCGTCGCAGCCGATGCGCCACGCGTACGGACCGTCGGGCGAAGAACCCGGGAATGCGCCGTTCTGGTAACGGGCCGCCGGCACACCCGGCTGCCCGGATGGCGCGGTGCACGGTCCCCACGTCGCCATGATCGACGTAACGCGGGACGCCACCCACGCCAGCTGCGCTCCCGAGAGCTCGGCGAACCCGCCCGGCCCGAGGCACGGCTGCGGACTGGGCTCGGAGAAGCTGGAGACACCGACCTGCACCGATCGACCGGCCCGTTGCACCAGCAGCGGCGCGCCGTCGTCACCCGCACAGGACGTCGCGCCGACCGTTCCGGCGCCGATCATCCATGGCGCCACCCAGGTCGGGTCGAGTGGTTCCGGCGGGTAGACGGCAGCCATCTCGGCGTCGCTGCGCAGCGGCGTGTCCACGCGGAGCAGGTCGCGGGACGACGGCCCGGCCGCGCTGTCACGACTGAGGATCGTCGCCGGCGTTCCTGGCTGGAGTGCGCCGGCGTCGAACGGCGCACCGACCTGCACCGTGGGCACTCCCGTCGCCGGCCAGGCGAGCTGGATCAATCCCACGTCGTGGCCATCACTGGGGTGACCGGTCCACAGCGGGTGGACGGTCCTCGCCCCCTGCGACGTCTTCAGGCCGTGCCACTGACCGGCCCGCACGAAGTAGTCGAATCCCGGCAGGATCCGACTGGCGCATCGCGCCGACGTCAGGACGATGTCCGGCGCGACCAGCGTTCCGCCGCAGTCGGCGAGGCTGAAGCGCCCGGCGAACGGGAAGTCAGCGGGCGCGGCGGCGACACCGCCGACGACGGCTTCGGCAGGTCGAACCGTGGCAAGAAGTGTCGACCCGGCCAGCGCGATGGCAACCGCGCCGCGCCGGAGCGCATGTGTGTTCATGCCCAACAGGCGTGACATGTCCGTGACACCCGATGGAACGGGTGCAACAGCGTCCAGAACCAGTGTCCGAGGCTCGGGAGCGACGTCTCGCTAGCGCTCCGCTAACGGCCCGCTGTCACGGTGCCCGACGTCATTGATCGCGCACATCGGGGTGAGCGATCGATCCGAGGAGTGAAGATGGAACTGTCCACAACCGCAAGAGCGGGAGATGGAGCGTGACGAGCCCCACCGCCCAGCGCACGGACTTCACCAAGGACGTGCTCGGCCGCTACGTCTGCAACGGGCTGGACGAGGCGATCGCCAGCACCTCCGGAGTCGATGGTCGGCCGTTCGACATCGTCATCATCGGAGGTGGCTCCTTTGGCTCGGTACTCGCCCTCCAGACGCTGTCTCGCGACCGCTTCCGCAACCACCGCATTCTGGTCCTCGACGCCGGGCCCTACGTCCTCCCCGAGCACGTCCAGAACCTGCCTGTCCTCGGTCTGGAACCTCCCCCGCCCGTGATGGCCGACCCCGGGGTGGCCCGGGCCGAGGTGTGGGGACTCCCGTGGCAGTCGAACGTGCCCATCGGCTTCACCGGGCTCGCCTATTGCCTCGGCGGTCGCTCGATGTTCTGGGGAGGGTGGTCGGCGGAGCCGATCGAAGCCGAGACACCGTCAGATGTGTGGCCTGATCGGGTGCTCCGGGACCTCCGGATTCACAGCCCGGTCCCAGGCGACGAGCCCTACTTCCGCCAAGCAGCCGAGCTGATGGGCGTCACCCAGACCAATGACTTCATGTTCGGCGCCATGCACGAGGCGCTCCGCCAGCAGATCTTCGACGGCATCCAGGCGGGGGCGGCGCCGGATGCCGTTCCGCTCGCCGACATTCCCCTGCATGTCGACCCCGTTCCCGACGTGGTGGACAAGGACCTCCTCAAGCTGGAAGCCCCCCTCGCGGTGCAGGGTCGTCCCCGCCGCTCCGGGTCCTTCTCCATCGACAGGTTCAGCGCCATGCCACTGCTCACAGAAGCGGCCCGTCAGGCCCACAAGGAGTCGGGCGGGAACGACTCGCGCAAGCGCGTGATGGTGGTCCCCAACTGCCACGTCACGCGGCTCGAGACCGTGGTGGAGGAGGGTGTCGGGCGGGTCGTCGCAGTGCACGTCGGTGGCGGCACCTCCATCCCGGTCCCCGAGCGCGGCGTCGTCGTGCTGGCCTCGGGCACGATCGAGAGCACTCGCCTTGCCCTCCTGTCGTTTCCGGGAACCGCCGGGTACGAGCTCATCGGCACCAACCTCATGTCCCACGCGCGCTCCAACCACAGCTTCCGCATCCCCCGTGAAGCGCTGGCCAATCTCCCCGCCGACCTCGCGGATCTGGAGACAGCGGCGCTGTTCATCAAGGGCCGCACGACCCATCACGCCACCGACGGCAGCGTGAGCCACTTCCATCTCCAAGTCACCGCCGCTGGGTGCAAGGGGCCGGGCACCACTTGCGAGGCCGAGCTGCGCCGGGAGCTCCCCGATCTCGACACCCTCGACAACTCCCGGTCCGCCGACGACGACCACGTCGTCATCACGTTTCGAGGGGTAGGCGAGCTCCAGCCCCACAACCCAGCCAACCGCGTGACCCTCTCCGGGGACGCCGACGAGTTCGGCATGCGTCGAGCGTTCGTGAGCCTCGACGACCCCGGGGAACCTGCGCAGCCCGGCGAGACGATCCAGACGACCAACGACCGGGTCACGTGGGACGCCATGGACGCGCTGGCCGACGACGTGCGAGCGCTCATCGTGGGGACGTCGACGAGCGAAGACCTCGGCCGCTACCGCGACGGCATGGGCACGACCCACCACGAGGCCGGGACGCTGTGGATGGGCACCGACCCCACCCGATCTGTGACGACGCCCGATGGGCGCTTCCACAACGTCGTCAACGCCTACGCCCTCGGCCCGGCCCTCCTGCCCACCATCGGTTCGCCCGGTCCCATGCTGTCCGGTGTCGCTCTCGCCCGGCGTCTCGGCGACCACCTCGTGGCTCCGCTGCCGCCGCCGGACCTCGAGGACGGTTTCGAGTGGCTCTTCGACGGCACCGCCTCCAGTTTCGGCCACTGGCTGCAGGCCGGCCCCGGCAGCATGTTGCTCGATGAGGACGAGCGGCTGATGACTGCTCGACCGGGCAGTGACATCGGCCTGTGGTACTTCGGCGATCGCGGCTTTGCCGACTTCGTCCTCCGGCTGCAGTTCCGCATTGAAGCCCAGAGCGACAACACGGGCGTGTTCGTGCGCTTCCACGATCCACGCTCGGCGCCGCCCGATGCTGTCGATCCTCGGCTGAGAGCGAACCCGGCATGGATCGCGGTCCACACCGGGTTCGAGGTCCAAGTCGACGACCTAGCTCGCGATGACGGCGCGGACTGCCGCCGAACCGGCGCCCTCTACGACATCGCGACCACCGGCGAACAAGCGACGCAGACCTACTCGCGCGGCTCGGCCCTGCAGCCCGGGGCGTGGAACGACTACGAGATCACGGTGTCGGGCGACTCTTATGCAGTCCGGTTGAACGACCACGTCACCAGCGTCTACGCCAACCCTGACCCGGCACGAGGCATCAGCGCCGACCAAGACTCGTCGTCGGGCTTCATCGGCTTACAGCAGCACACCGGCAACGTCTCTTTCCGAGCCGTGCGCATCCGCGAGGGCGCCGCTGGCGCCGGCCTCGTTGACCACGCTCACGGAGATTTCCCCGGTTCCCTGTACTGACACGGCGCGGAACGTCCGGGCGCGGCGCCAGCAGGAGGTGGAAGCCACGATCTCCGCCCGCCATCGGTTGCCACTGGTGCGCGTCACGGGCCGAGTTCATACTGGGATCACGGCCCTGCGGCGGGCTGGGTGTGGCCGCCGACGGTGCCGATGCCTTCCACGCCCGGTTTGAGGGAGAGTCATGGGGACAAGGTCAATCAAACGCGTCGTAGCCGTCGCGCTCATTGCGTCGGCAACGGTTCTGGGAACGGTCGAGGCGGCGGCCGCCCAAACGACCACAACCAACTTTGATGCGGGGGTGGCGTGTGAGTTCCCGCTCACCCTCGTAGGCAGCGAGGACACGCGCACCCTCCATGAGCTCACCGATGCCAACGGCAACGCTGTGCAGTTACTGACAGGTCGCGGGAGCGCAATCACGCTGACCAACGACGACACCGGCGCCACCCTTGCGCTCCAGGCGAACGGAGCTCCATGGCGCATCGTCAATCGTCCCGACGGCACGAGCACGTACACGACGATGGGTCACCTCGTCTTGATCATGTTCCCGAGTGATGTTCCGGCCGGACCCTCGACGACGCTGTACGTCGGACAGCGTCGTGTTCGACGTCGACAACGCCACCGGCGTGTTCACGCTGAGGGAGGCGCGGGGCAAGGCCACGGACCTCTGCGCGGCGCTTTCGAGCTGAGTTCCGGCCGCCCGGTAGCTGCGCAGGCGCAGTTGGTCAGAGACCACGCTTGGTCAGAGATTTGGTCGCAGTGCAACCAGATCTCTGACCAAGAGGCGCATCTGTCCTTTTCGCGCCGACACGTCGTTCAAGTCAGCTGGGTCTCGTCGATGATCTCGTAGAAGCCCTTGACGATCGTGTGCTCGATCACGGCATCGATGCGGTCGTGGCGTTCGGCCTCACCCTGGACCAGCTGCTGGTCACCCACCGCCGCGCGCGAGCTCCTCCCTCGAAACGTCCAGCAAGGCGTACGACACGATCTGACGGTCGTCCACGAGGTCCTGCCCGTGGGTCACCAGGACCGGTCGACCGAAATGGTTCGGTTCGGCGAGCCAGGCCGCCTTGAACTCCTCGAAGGTCACGCCCGGCCGAAGGCGGCGGACGAACACCACCATGATCATGGCGACTCAGCCTGCCACGCCGTCCCCTGGCATGGAGGCGACATCTCCAGGTGATCTCCATCACTTCTTCGAGCTCGCGGCCCCGTTGAGGCCGCAAGCTCGAATGGGTGCCTTCTGCGCCCATGACCGACGACCGAAGGGGATCCCTGATGAAGCGTCCGATGGCTGCAGTTTCCGCGCTGCTCCTCCTGTCCGGCGTCGTCGGATCCTTTTCGACGTCCTTGGCGACGTCCACCGGTTCCGCCGTGCGCCGGTGACGTTGCAACAACGCCTTCGCCGGCGTTCGCCAAGCCCGCCGCCACGACCGGCAGCGCCAATTCCCGCCGCGACTTCGACCGGTTCCTCGAGCGCTACGAGGCCGCCAACTCCGCCTTCGTCAACGGAGACCCCGGGCCCTGGCTGTCGATCGCGGCCGAGGACGATCCTGCGTCGATCTTCGGCGGCTTCGGCGGCCTCGGGGAAGCCGGCGTGGCGGAGGTCAACCAGCGCTACCTGCTCGCCGCCACCGCGTTCCGTCCGAGCGGTGCGGAAGTCGACTTCGAGTACCTCGTCAAGGACGTGCAAGGCCGGATCGCCTACACGGTCGCCATCGAGCGCGCCGACGTGCTGTACGCGGGCCACACGGAGCTGCAGGAGCAGGTGCTACGCGTCACGATGTTGTTCCGCTTCGAGCGGGGCGAGTGGAAGATCATCCACCGTCACGCCGACACGATGGTCGCTCTGGAGC